>CAXBJB010000003.1:0-414330 GCA_963976055.1 uncultured Alphaproteobacteria bacterium | reverse complement strand
AGCTCAGACAATGGGTTAAACGTCATCTCAGGTAATTATCTGGGACAGCCCCAAAATTTATTCAAGTTTGTCAGATGGGAACTTGAACAAGCCCTAGATTTGGGT
Organism: uncultured Alphaproteobacteria bacterium; assembly: GCA_963976055.1. Lineage (GTDB taxonomy): Bacteria > Pseudomonadota > Alphaproteobacteria > Rhodospirillales > Casp-alpha2 > UBA1479. Next base: position 414,225 of record CAXBJB010000003.1, on the reverse strand, counting down.
CTCCCAATCATTGCTACGAACTTAAATGAACTCCGGAAAAAAGATGACGATTTGTGTCCGCCAATAATAAGAAACGAGTGCGTTGTGCATGTGGCATTCAAGTTGAAAATAATTCGCTATGCGCTGGATAACTGGCCCTCGGAGTTTCGGAAATTAAGCCAAGAAGATCGAAACGGTGGAGCGAGAATCTATAATGATTCTGTCTACCAAAAACTCGGACTATGATTATCGAGTTCAATTTAGAATAAACGCCAACAAAAACGGCAGCGTCGCGAAGGACAGCACCGTCGAGATCACGACCATGCCCGCGACCTCTTCCGGCTGGTTGCCGTAGCATTCCGCGATTAGGCAAGTTGAGCACCGCCACGGACATGACGTCGATGTGGAGCGGAAAAATTTCCCCGGGTTTTTCTTGACATGGGGGCAATTTTTTTCCTATGTTTTTGCATCACCGGCGGGACCGATGAATGCCGGCCCTCGCGACGTTTTCGACCTTCGTCATCCGCATGTATTTCGAGGACCACAACCCGCCGCACGTCCATGTCGTCGGCCCGGAATTCGCGGCGAAGATGACCATCGCTGATGCCCGGATCATCCGGGGCGCCTTGCCGGCCCGCGCCGAACGCGAGGCGGCGGACTGGGTCGCCGCCAACCGCGCCCTGTTGACGGAGAAGTGGAAGGAATTCCAATGACCGCCCGCGCCGCCACGGGAAAGCCAAAAGCATGAACCAGATCGACACGCCGCTTCGCCTCAAATCCGTCGCCGCCGGCACGGCGCCGCTGACCCTTGCCATTGTCTGGACGGACGGCAGCCGCGACGTGGTCGATCTTTCCGGTCTGGTCGCGCGCTCCCGCCACTTCGCGGTGTTCGCCGACGACCCCGCGGCCTTTCGCGACGTCGGCGTGGCCGACTGGGGTTACACGGTCGAATGGGCCAACGGCCTCGACTGGCCGGCGCCGAACCTGAAGCTGCTCGCCGATGAGCAGCGCACGGTGACCGGCACCGATCTGGCCGCCTGGCAGGAAGGCGCCCGTCTGTCCAACCAGGAAGCCGCCGACGTGCTGGGCGTCGACCTCAAGACCGTGAAGAACTGGCGGGCCGCCGAGTTCCGCCACAAGCCCCTGCCCACGGCGGCGCAATGGTCGATCCGCCATCTGACGCAGGAGCCCCTGGCCCTTATCGCCCACTACCGCCCGCGCCGCGCCGGCCGCCCGCGCAAGGCCGGGCGGGACAAGGATAAGCGCACCGCCTGATTACATCACAAACGCCAACAAGAACGGCAACGTCGCGAACGACAGCACCGTCGAGATCACGACCATGCCCGCGACCTCTTCCGGTTGGTTGTTGTAGCGTTCCGCGAACAGGAAGTTGAACACGGCGACGGGCATCGAGCATTGCAGGATCAGCACGCCGCGCTCCACCCCGGTGAACCCGAACGCCTCCGCCGCGCCCCAGCCCACCAAAAAACCCACGCCGATGCGCATGACCGAAAGCAATGCCGCCTGCGGCAGTTTCTTCACGCCGAGGCCCGCGAGGGAGACGCCGAGGGTGATGAGCATCAACGGCACGGTCAATCCTGAGAGGATGCGCGTGGTGTTGAAGATCGGTTCGGGCACGGTCCACCCCGTGGCCATGAACACGAAGGCAGCCAAGGCGCCATAGAGAATGGGCAGGCGCAGCAGGTCGCGGGCCGAGGTCACCCCCGCCGGCACGGCCACGCCAATCGTGAACAGCAGGATCACGTTGACGGTGAAATACGCGATGGCCAACGCCAGGCCATGATCGCCGAACGCAAGCAGGCAGAGCGGCAGGCCCATGTTGCCGACGTTGCCGTAGGCGAGCGCCGAGAGGAAGGCCTTCTGGCTGAGCTTCATGGCCTTCAGAAACACGAAGTAGACGGCATAGAACACGACCATGGTGGCAACGGTCGCCCCGCCCATGGACAGGAAGCCCGCGGTCGTGATCTTGGTGTCGATCAGGGTGAAGAACACCAAACAGGGCGTGCCGATGTTGGTCACCAGCGCGGTCACCAGGGCGGTGTCGTAAGGCCGCCCCTGTTTGCGCCAAGTATAGCCGATGACGGCGCAGGTCAGGACCGGCGCAATGACGGAAAACAGTTGGTAGAGCATGGAGATGGTCGTCCAGGCCTGTGGTGGAAGGAAAGCGGGTCGCGGCGCCCGTGCCGGTTATTCGACCCAGGCGATGCGCAGGATGTTGGTCGCGCCCGGCGTGCCGAAGGGCACCCCGGCGGTGATGACGATGGGGTCGCCCTTTTTCGCGAAGCCGTCCTTCTGCGCCTCGGTCACGGATTTGGAGACCATGTCGCGGAACGAGTGGATGTCCTCGGACAGCACCGAATGCACGCCCCAGCACAGCGCCAGCCGCCGCGCGGTCTCGCGCTTCGGCGTCAGGCCCAGGATCGGCGTCGCCGGCCGCAGGCGGGCACAGCGCAGCGTCGTCGAGCCCGTGGTCGTGAAGGTGACGATGACCGCCGCCGAGATGGTTTCCGCGACCTGACAGGCGGCGACGGTGATGGCGTCGGCCGCCGTGGCGTCGTGGCCGCCGCGCCGGCGGTCGCGCATGTGGCGGTAGTGCACGTCCTGTTCCACGCGCTTGATGATGCGGTCCATCATGGCGACGGTTTCCGTGGGATAATCGCCGACCGCCGATTCCGCCGACAGCATGACCGCGTCGGCGCCGTCGTAGATGGCGGTCGCCACGTCCGAGGCCTCGGCCCGCGTCGGGGTCGGCGCGTGGACCATGGAATCGAGCATCTGGGTCGCCACGATCACCGGTTTTCCGGCCAGCCGGCACAGGTGCAAAATCTGCTTTTGCGCCACGGGCACGTCCTCGGTCGGGCATTCCACGCCCAGGTCGCCGCGCGCCACCATGATGGCGTCGGACAGATGGACGATCTCTTCCAGGTGGGTCAGGGCGGCGGGCTTTTCCAGCTTGGACATGATGGCGGCGCGGCCGGCGACCAGCTTGCGCGCCTCGGCCAGATCCTCGGGCCGCTGCACGAAGCTGAGCGCGACCCATTCGACGCCAAGGTCGAGGCCGAACCGCATGTCGTCGCGGTCCTTCTTGGTCAGCGGCGACACGTCGAGGATCACGCTGGGCACGTTGACGCCCTTGTGGTTGGACAGGGTGCCGCCGATCTCGACCTCGCATTCCGCGTGTTCCTTGGAACACTCCAGCACCTTGAGGCGGATGCGCCCGTCGTCGATCAGCAGCGTCGATCCCACCTCCAGCGCCGCGAAAATTTCCGGGTGCGGCAGGGGGGCGCGGCGGTGGTTGCCGGGGGTCGTGTCGAGGTCGAGGCGGAACTTGTGCCCAGCTTCCAGTTCGGCACTGCCCGTGTCGATGTCGCCGACCCGCAGCTTCGGGCCCTGCAGGTCGAGCAGGATGCCCACGGGGCGGTGGTACTTGCGTTCCAGCGAGCGCACGATGCCGTGGATTTTCTGATGGTCGGCATGGCTGCCGTGGGAGAAATTCATGCGGAACACATCGACGCCGGCTTCGAACAGCTTTTCGATGGCTTCCTGGCTGGACGTCGCAGGGCCCAGGGTCGCGACGATCTTCGCGCGGCGTTCACGTTTCATGGCGGGGGCCTTCCCTCTCCTTCATTTCGTCACTGTCCCTGCGCCCATAGGCTTAAGGCCAAACGGGGGCAAACTCACGCAAATATTCTTGAAATTCCGCGGTCATGCGGCCGCGCAAATGAAAACAGTCTAATAAATCCGCGTCGGGCCGGCCGGCCGCCTTGCGTAAAGGGGGCAAGATTAGGTAGGTATTAACCAATTTCGTGGCACCTATGAAGGACCGGCAGAAGACCGGCGCCGTAGGGACGCGCCCAAAGGCGGCGCAGTCGATTGGCCATGTGTTTTTTTGGGAAGCGGTCCGCCGGGTGGGTGTTGGTTTCACCGGGCGGTCCAGGGGTATCGTTTGAGCACGCAAAGCATCATCAATGCGCTGGCCGGCCTATCGCCCGATACGGACAAGGCGACGCTGATGACGGCTGTCGACAAGGCCGTGGACGGCATCGTCAAGGAGCTGAAGGCCAACGCCGGCGGCAAGGTGCGGCCCGACGTGGTTCAGGCGACCCAGACGACCCTGAGCTTCCTCGAAGCCTGCGGCCAGTTGAAGGACCCGGAATTCACCCAGCGCGCCCGCATCCGCGCGTCGGAACTGCTGGAAGCCTTCGGCAAGGTGTCCGGGGACGCGGACGCCCCCAGGCGCAAGAAGCGGCGCAAGAAACGCCCGACGGGGGCCGATGCCAAACCCGCGGGCGCCGCGAAAGGCAAGCCCGCCAAGGGCAAGCCCGCCGCCAAACCGGCCGCCGCCGCGAAGCCGGCCAAGCCCGGCAAGCCCTGGGAAGACAGCCCCTTCACCGAGGCCTTCACGGAACAGATCTGCAAGTACCTGCGCAAGCGCGCCATGCTGTGGTACGTGCCGCAGCACACGCTGACGCCCACGCCCTTTCCGCTGTCGACCCGCTTCGGCGACAATCTGGTCACGGCGATCAAGGAACATTTCATGCACCGGTTCTTCACCAACCGCCGCATCATGGTGCTGGGCGACGAATTGAAGGCCCGGAATTTCGAGGAAAGCGCGTTCCGCGAAATCTTCGACAAGCCGAAGAAAGCCAACCCCGTGCGCAGCATGTGGGAAGACGGCCTGGCCGACATCGAACGCTTTTTGACCAGCGACAAACCGCCGCCGCAGAAAGCCGCGAAGACCAAGGTGACGACCAAGAAGACCGGCGGCTTCCTGGGCTTTTTCCAGAAAGAGGAAAAGGTCGTCGAACGCGAGGCCGTGGCCGACACCACCGAACTGGATCACGCCAAGGGGTTCTGGAACATCATCGCCGGACCCGAAGTCACTTACAGCCCACCGAAGTTCGAGGACTTCGTCTTCCTCAAGTCCCTGTTCGAATACTACCCGGAACAGGTCGACGAGGAGCAGCAGGCGGTCAAGCAGATGCTGCAGCAGGAATACGGCTCCAACCAGGCCCGCGAAGGGGCGGCGCGCGACCATCTCAACGCGCTGATCAAGGATACCGCCCCCTGTTCGGGCGAACTGACCGCCCTTTGGGTGTACCTGACCGCCAAGGACGCCTTCGGCTACAACGTGTTCAAGTCCTTCACGTCGAGCCACGGCACGAACGCGGAACAGCGTCGCCGGGCCCTGCCCTACTTCCTGCGCTGGATTCCCGATTTCACGGAACAGGAAGCGCCGAGCCGCCTTTAGGCGCGCCCGATTTTCCAGACCCTGCGTTAACCCTTTGTCAGCCCTGACCGCCATAGGATAGTCTTGGCGCCGCCGCCCGTGCGGCGGACATCTTGATTAAGGTTCCGGCATGCTGAAAAAGGTCTTTTCCAAAGCGCTGTTGTCCGTGGTCATGGACAAGAAGGCCCGCTCGGCCCTGGACGCCGCCAAGCAGCGCGCGAATAAGGCGCCTGCGGCCGCGCCCGAAGCCCTGCCCACCAGCGCCGAGGAACTGCGCTTCGCCGCCCGCCAGGCGCTGGAATCGGCGGAAAAGGAACTGGCGTCGAAACCGAAATTGACCGGCGAGCGTAAGGCACTGATCCAACAGGCCCTGGCCGTGCGCAAGCAGAAGACCAAGATTCTCGACGAACTGGGCCCGGACCAGAAGATCAAGCTTCAGGCCATGGCGTTGGAAGCCTTCGGCCTCGACCCCACCAAGGGCGGGCGTTGACCTCCGCGTCTCCGTTGACCGCCTCCGACACCACCGCCGAGGCAACGGCCCGTGACCTGGGAACCAAGGTCGCGGCCGGCGACCTGCGCGCCCTCGCCCGTGCCATCACCCTGCTGGAATCGGGCCGCGCCGATCATCGGGTGCAGGCCGAAGCCCTGATCCGCACGCTTTTGCCGGCGGCGGGCAGGTCGATCCGCATCGGCATCACCGGCATCCCCGGCGTCGGCAAATCGACCTTCATCGAGGCCTTCGGCCTGGCCCTGGTCGACCGCGGCCACAAGGTCGCCGTTCTTGCCGTCGACCCGACCAGCCCGCGTTCGGGCGGCTCGATCCTGGGCGACAAGACGCGCATGGAAAAGTTGGCCCGGTGCCGCGACGCCTACATCCGGCCGTCGCCGTCCGGCGGCACCCTGGGCGGCGTCGCCCGGCGCACGCGGGAAGCCATCATCGCGGTCGAGGCCGCCGGCTATGACGTGGTGCTGATCGAAACCGTCGGCGTCGGCCAGTCGGAAACGGCGGTCAAGGATTTGGTCGACATGTTTCTGTTGCTGCTCGCCCCCGGCGGCGGCGACGACCTGCAGGGCATCAAGAAGGGCATTGTCGAAATGGCCGACCTGATCGTCGTCAACAAGGCCGACGGCGACCTGGCGCCGGCGGCGGAACGGGCGCGCCGGGATTATGTCTCGGCCTTGCATCTGCTGCGCCCGGAAAACGCCGACTGGGCCCCCCAGGTGGTAAAATGCTCCGCCGTGACCGGCGACGGGCTCGACGACATCTGGCAATCGGTCGAAGCGTTTCGCGAAGCGACGCAATCGTCCGGCCGGTTCGACGCCTGCCGCGCCGAGCAAGCCAGAACCTGGATGTGGAACGAGGTCAACGAAACCCTGCTGGGCGAGCTCCGCACCGCCCCCGCCGTGAAGCAGGCCCTCGCCGACCTGGAGCCCGCCGTCGCCGAGGGTGCGGTCGGCCCCAGCGAGGCCGCGCGGCGCATCCTGGCGGCCTTTCGGGCGACGGGTGAGCGAGCAGACAAAAACACCTAAATGTATGGATTTTCTCGTTCCAGCCGCTACCATGCGGCAAAATAAATCATAGCGATAAGACCTAGGGCGGATGGTTCGACGAATGGAAACCAAGGAAGAACTGGAACTGCTTCAGGCAGAAATCCTCAACCTTTTTAATTACATTCAGCGGGTGCGTAAGGAAGTGGCCGCGATCACCCGTTCCGACGAAGGCAACGGTCGGTTCGACAACATGTCGGATCAGTTGGATGCCATCGTCCAGGCCACGGAAGACGCCACCAATTCGATCATGGAAGTGGTGGAACAGAATACCGACACCATCGACAAGATTCGCGAGAAGACCGACAACGCGGAAATCCTCGCCCTTCTCGACGCGCTGGAAAACAACTCCTCCAACATCTTCGAGGCCTGCACCTTCCAGGACATCACCGGCCAGCGCGTGACCAAGATCGCCCGGTCGGTGACTTACGTGGAAACGCGCGTCAACGCGCTGATCCAGATCTTCGGCAAGGAACACATCGAAAGCGTCGAGGTTGAAACCGAAGAGCAGTCCGAAGACGAAAAGCTTCTTAAGGGTCCGCAGCTTCAGGGCGAAGGCGTCACCCAGGACGAGATCGACAAGCTGTTCGACTGACCTGTAACCGAAACCATCACATTAATAGGGGTGTCCGGGCCAGCGTCCGGATAATGATATGAACGATTTGATCCGTAACCGAGAAATCCAAGGGAGTCCTGTTCCATGCAACGTCTGCTGTCCCTTTTCGCCGCGCTCGCTCTCGTCCTGGGGATCGGTGCGATGAACGACGCCGAAGCCATGGACCCGGAAAACACCCTTTACATGGACACCACGCACGGCCGTGTGGTGATCGAACTGCGCCCCGATCTGGCGCCCAAGCATGTCGCGCGGATCAAGGAACTGACCCGCGAGGGCTTCTATGACGGGCTGGTGTTCCACCGCGTCATCGGCGGCTTCATGGCCCAGGGCGGCGATCCCACGGGCACCGGCATGGGCGGCAGCGGCCAGAACCTGCCGGCGGAATTTTCGAGCGAGCCGTTCAAGCGCGGCACCGTCGGCATGGCCCGCTCCATGAACCCCAACAGCGCCGACAGCCAGTTCTTCATCTGCTTCGCGCGGACCGCCCACCTCGACGGCCAGTACACGGTCTGGGGTCAGGTCACCGAGGGTATGAAGTTCGTCGGCATGCTCGAACGCGGCGAGCCGCCCGTCGATCCGGACAAGATCGTGAAGATGCAGGTCGCCGCCGACGCGGACAAGCCCAAGAAATCCAAGAAATAAGCAGCATTTCGCCGGGCGACTTTAGCGCACCAGTTCGCGGGTCGCCCGGTCGAGGCCGTCCAGGGTCAGGGGGAACATGCGCCCGCCCATCAGCCGCCGGATCATGTCGACGGATTGGGTATGGCCCCACCAGTCCTCCTTCACGGGATTGAGCCAGACCGCCCGAGAATAGACGCCGAGGATGCGCTGCATCCACAGGCTGCCCGCCTCCTCGTTCCAATGCTCGACGCTGCCGCCGGGATAGGCGATCTCGTAAGGGCTCATGGAGGCGTCGCCGACAAAGATGATCTTATAATCGGCCGGATAGGTATGCAGCACTTCCCAGGTCGGGATCGTGTCCGTGCGCCGGCGGACGTTGTCCTTCCACACGCGCTCGTAGGGGCAGTTGTGGAAGTAGAAATATTCCAGATGCTTGAATTCCGAGCGGGCGGCGGAAAACAGCTCCTCCATCACCCGGACGTGCGGGTTCATGGACCCGCCCACGTCGAGAAACAGCAAAACCTTCACCGCGTTATGGCGTTCCGGCACCATGCGGATGTCGAGATATCCCCGCTTGGCCGTGTTGCGGATCGTGCCATCCAGATCCAGTTCCGTCGGCGCCCCCTGCCGGGCGAATTGGCGCAGGCGGCGAAGCGCGACCTTGATGTTACGGGTGCCCAGTTCCAGCGTGTCGTCCAGGTTCTTGAATTCGCGCTTGTCCCACACCTTCACGGCGCGGAAGTTGCGGTTGTCGTCCTGGCCGATGCGTACTCCCTCCGGGTTGTAGCCGTAGGCGCCGAACGGCGAGGTGCCGGCGGTGCCGATCCATTTCGACCCGCCCTGGTGGCGCTTCTTCTGCTCCTCCAGGCGCTTCTTCAGGGTTTCCATCAGCTTGTCCCAGCCGCCCAAGGCCTCGATCTGCGCCCGTTCCTCCGGCGTCAGGGTGCGCTCCGCCAACTTGCGCAGCCATTCCTCGGGGATGTCCTGGACATCGACCTGTTCCGTCTGCTCCAGGCCCTTGAACACATGGCCGAACACCCGGTCGAACTTGTCCAGGTTCTTTTCGTCCTTCACCAGGGCGGCACGGGACAGGTAGTAGAAATGCTCGATGCTGTAGTCTGCCAGCCCGGCGTCCATGGCGTCCAGCAGGGTCAGGTATTCCCGCAAGGACACGGGCACCTTGGCCGACCGCAGTTCGAGGAAGAAATTGATGAACATGGCCACACCTTAACGCCCATCCCCCGCCCCTGCCAATCCCGCTTCAACGCAATGCGGGGAGCGGATAAGCTGGCGCCCAGATAACGGACAAACCGAACGGGAGCCCATCCATGATCACCGTCGTCGTCAATTTCGATCTGCCGCCCGGCACGACCCTGGCGGACGCCACCGCCCGCTTTCAGGGCAGTTCGCAAAAGTACCTGGGGGCACCCGGCCTGCTGCGCAAATTCTACCTGTACAACGAAGAAAAGATGATCGGCGGCGGCGCCTATGTGTTCGGCACGCGGGCCGAGGCCGATGCCCTGCTGAACGACGCCTGGGTCGCCTCGATCACCAAGCGATACGGTTCGCCGCCGCGCCTGACCTATTTCGAGTCGCCCGTGGTCGTCGACAATGTGGCCGGCGAAATTGTCTCCTGACGTCCAATCCTTGTGACGACCAATCCTTGTGAAGATCAGTCCTTTTCCGGCCTCGAAACCTCGACCTTGATCGGCACGGACGACCGCAGGTGCAGGTCGCGCTGCGGGAACGGGAACACCACCCCATGTTCGTGGTAGAGATCCCAAATGCGCAGTTGGACCTCGCTGCGCACGTTGGCGACGCCGTTCTGGGGATCGTCGATCCAGAACCGCAGCTCCAAAATCACCGCGTTGTCGCCGAATTCTATCAGATGGCACACGGGTTTGGGGTCCTTCAGCACCCGGTTGACTCCGTCGGCGGCCTGCATTGCCAGTTCCCGAGCCAGATGTACGTCGGCACCGTAATCGATGCCGATGGGCACCTTCTGGCGGATCATGGAATTGGAATAGGACCAGTTCTCGACCCGCTGGGAGATCAGCTCTTCGTTGGGAATCAGGTGTTCCGTCCCGTCGCGGGTGATGACCGAGACATAACGCGCGCCCAGCGTGTTGATCCAGCCGAAGGTATCGCCCACGGCAATGACGTCGCCCGGTTTGACTGAACGGTCCATCAGCAGGATCACCCCCGACATCAGGTTCGAGACGACCTTCTGCAGGCCGAAGCCGACGCCAAGGCCCAAAGCACCGCCGAACACGGCAAAGGCGGCCAGATTGATGCCAACGCTTTCCAGAGCCAGGGCGATGGCCAGTGCAAAGAGAAACACCCGGGCGAACTTGCCGAACAGCACGCGCATGGACGGCGTCAGGCTGTCCGAGGCGTTGATGCGGGTTTCCGCGACCCGTGACGCGACCGAGGCGAGATAGAGGAACAGGGCCGACAGCAACGCCGCCTTGATCACGCCGAGAACGGACAAGCGGAATTCACCCAGGTTGAGCGCCATGTCGTCCAAGGTGCGCATGACCGGGTCGAGCAGGCCCAGCAGGTTGAGGGCGGCGATGGTCCAGGCGGTGACGGCGATGGCACGGGCCCAGAACGGGTTGCGGATCAGGCCGGAGGCCAAGCGGATCACCGCCCAGGCCGTCAGCAGCGAGACCGCCGCCTCCATCAGGTGGTGGGGCCAGGCCGCCCCCTTGGCCGCGAACACGGCGAACCACAGGGCCGCCAGCCACAGCACCGGCCGGGCGACGGGCTTGAGCGCCACCGCCACGGGAACGCCGAACCTTGCGTACCAGCCATGGTCCGGCCGCCGGTCGAGCAGCGCTTCCAGGCGCGGCGACAGGATACGCGCGGCGACGAAGGTCGCGGCGATCACGCCAAGCTGCACAAGGTTGTCGACGGCCAGCAGATGGACGTCGAGCCAAGCGAGTGCTGCGTCGAGCCACTGACGCAGCCGGTCAGGATCGAGAATCGTGTTCAGGTTCATGACGCCACCCTTCAGGTGCCGTCAGCTTATCCGACCGGCCCGCCAGGGGCCAGGGAGGACGGCGTCAGGCCTCGGGCGCGTCTTCCGGGCCGGGGGCCGGGCCGCTTACGGGGGTCAGCTGAATGGTCGCCTCGTCCACGGTCATGGACAGCAGGATCAGGCCGATCAGCAGCAGCACCGTGCCGGTGAGGGTCAGGGCGAACATGCCGATCATCTGATGGAACGCGAACAGCACGGCGATGGCGATCAACAGCGGCTTCCACCGCCCGGCGCGCTTGCTGGCCGTGCCGCATTCGGAACAGACGACAGGCCGTCCGACGGCCAGCGGCCAGCTGGACAGACGTTTGAACTTGGTGCCGCAGGACGGACAGCGCATGGCCGCCTCAGCCACCCTCGCGGCGGTTGAGGAAGGCCAGCCGCTCCAGCAGGTGGACGTCCTGCTCGTTCTTCAGCAGAGCCCCATAAAGCGGCGGGATCAGGTCCTTCTTGTCGCCGGACCTCAGGGTTTCCGGCGGGATGTCCTCGATCATCAGCAGCTTCAGCCAGTCGAGCAGTTCCGACGTCGACGGCTTCTTCTTCAGGCCCGGCACCTCGCGCAGATCGTAGAACAGGTTGAGCGCCTCGGCGACCAGGCGCTTTTGGATGCCCGGGTGATGGACATCGATGATCCGGCGCATGGTGTCTTCGTCGGGAAAGCGGATGTAGTGGAAGAAACAGCGGCGCAGAAAGGCGTCGGGCAGTTCCTTTTCGTTGTTCGAGGTGATGATGACGATGGGCCGGCGCGTCGCGGTCACGGTTTCCTTGGTCTCGTAGACAAAGAATTCCATGCGGTCGAGTTCGAGCAGCAGGTCGTTGGGGAACTCGATATCGGCCTTGTCGATCTCGTCGATCAGCAGCACCGGGCGCTCGGGCGCATCGAACGCCTCCCACAGCTTGCCGCGAATGATGTAATTGCCGATGTCGTGGACGCGGGCGTCGCCCAGTTGGGAATCGCGCAGCCGCGCCACGGCGTCGTATTCATAAAGCCCCTGCTGCGCCCGGGTGGTCGACTTCACGTGCCACTGGATCAGGGGGGCGCCGATCGCAGCGGCGACCTCGGCCGCCAGCACGGTCTTGCCCGTGCCCGGCTCGCCCTTGATCAGCAGCGGGCGTTCCAGGTTGATGGCGGCGTTGACCGCGACCTGCAGGTCCTCGGTCGCGACGAAGGTGTCGGTGCCGGAGAATTTCTGGCTCATCTGTCCGCTCAAGCCTGGATCGCGGCCGCGATGGCGTCGATCGCCTTGCCCGCCTGGGCACCGTCGGGGCCGCCGGCCTGGGCCATGTCGGGCCGCCCGCCGCCGCCCTTGCCGCCCACGGCGGCGGAGCCGGCGCGGACCAGATCGACGGCGCTCATCCGTTCCGTCAGGTCGCCGGACACGCCGACGACCACGTTGGCCTTGCCCTCGGTCACGCTGACGAGCGCGACCACGCCGGACCCCAGGGTCTTCATCAGCTCGTCCGCCATGCCCTTCAGTTCCTTGGCGGGTACGTCCTGAAGCACCCGGGGCGCGAACTTGACGCCGCCCAGGTCCTTCACGTCGCCGCCGCCGTTGCCGGCCGCATCGCCGCTGGCAGACCCGCCGCCGAGCGCCATCTTCTTGCGGGCGTCGGACAGTTCGCGCTCCAGCCGCTTGCGGTCCTCGACCAGGGACGCCACCCGCGCCGCCACGTCTTCCGGCTTCACCTTGAGCATCGCCGCCGCCTCGGCCAGGGCCTTTTCATGGGCGTCGAAATAGGCCAAGGCGCCGTCGGCGGTCACGGCCTCGATCCGGCGCACACCGGCGGCGACAGCACCCTCGCCGATGATCTTGAACACGCCGATGTCACCCGTGCGCCGCACGTGGGTGCCGCCGCACAGCTCCGTCGAGAAATAATGGCCGCCGTCCTCGGGCGTGCCCATGGAGACCACGCGGACCTCGTCGCCGTACTTTTCGCCGAACAGGGCGAGGGCCCCCGCCTCGACGGCGCTTTCCGGGTCCATCAGGCGGGTCAGCACATCGTTGTTGGCGCGCACCTGGGCGTTCACGTCGGCCTCGACCAGGGCCAGTTCTTCCGGGCTGACGGCCTTGGGGTGGGAGATGTCGAAGCGCAGGCGGTCGGGGGCGACCAGGGAGCCCTTCTGCGTCACATGTTCTCCCAGGTGGCGGCGCAGGGCCTCATGCAGCAGGTGGGTCGCCGAATGGTTGGCGCGCAGCCGCCGACGGCGGGTGCCGTCGACGGTGAACTGGGCTTCGTCGCCGACGTTGACCGTGCCGTCCTCGACCTTGCCGACATGGACATGCAGGGCACCCAGCATCTTCTGGGTATCGGTCACGATGATGCGCGCCCCCTCGGCCGTGACGATCGTGCCCTGGTCGCCCATCTGGCCGCCCGATTCACCGTAGAACGGCGTCTGGTTGGCGACCACGCGCACCACGTCGCCGGCCTTGGCCGTGCCTACGCGCTTGCCGTCGACGATCAGGGCGCGGATCTGGCCTTCGGCCTGTTCCGTGTCGTAGCCGAAGAATTCCGTGGCCCCGACCTCGTCGCGAACGCCGAACCAGACCGTTTCCGTGGCCGCGTCGCCGGACCCGGCCCAGGCCTTGCGGGCCTCGGCGCGCTGGCGCTCCATGGCCGTGTTGAAACCGCCCGTGTCGACGGTGATCTTCTTGTCCTTCAAGGCGTCCTCGGTCAGGTCGAGGGGGAAACCAAAGGTGTCGTAAAGCTTGAACGCCGTCTCGCCGTCGAGCACGCCGCCGGCGGGCATGTCCGCCGTGGCCTCGTCGAGTATCTTGAGACCGCGGTCGAGGGTCGTCTTGAACCGCGATTCCTCGAGCTTCAGGGTTTCCGTGATCAGCGGCTGGGCGCGCACCAGTTCCGGGTAGGCCTTGCCCATGTTGTCGACCAGGGTCTGCTCCAGCTTGTAGAGCAAGGGGTCCTGGCAGCCCATCAGATGGGCGTGGCGCATGGCGCGGCGCATGATCCGGCGCAGCACGTAGCCGCGGCCTTCGTTGGACGGCAGCACGCCGTCGGCGATCAGGAACGAGGACGCCCGCAGGTGGTCGGCGATGACCCGGTGCGACACCGCATGGTCGCCGTCGGGGGCCACGCCGGACGCCTCGGCCGAGGCCATGATCAGGTTGCGCATCAGGTCGATGTTGTAGTTGTCGTGGGTGCCCTGCATGACGGCGGCGATGCGCTCCAGCCCCATGCCGGTGTCGATGGAGGGCTTGGGCAGTTCGACCCGCTCGTCGGCGGTCAACTGCTCGAACTGCATGAACACCAGGTTCCAGATCTCGATGAAGCGGTCGCCGTCCTCGTCCGGGCTGCCCGGGGGGCCGCCGGGGATGTGGTCGCCGTGGTCGTAGAAGATTTCCGAGCACGGCCCGCAGGGGCCGGTGTCGCCCATGGCCCAGAAGTTGTCGGAGGTCGGGATGCGGATGATCTTGGAATCGGGCAGGCCCGCGACCTTGCGCCACAGGGCCGCCGCGTCCTCGTCCGAGGTATGGACGGTGACCAGCAGCTTGTCCTCGGGCAGGCCGAACTCCTTGGTGACCAGGTTCCAGGCCAGCTCGATCGCCAGTTCCTTGAAGTAGTCGCCGAACGAGAAATTCCCCAGCATTTCGAAGAAGGTGTGGTGGCGGGCCGTATGGCCGACGTTTTCCAGGTCGTTGTGCTTGCCGCCGGCGCGCACGCATTTCTGCGAGGTCACGGCGCGCGAATAGGGCCGCGTCTCGTTGCCGGTGAACACGTTCTTGAACTGGACCATGCCCGCGTTGGTGAACATCAGGGTCGGGTCGTTCAGCGGCACCAGGGGCGACGAGGAGACGATCTGATGGCCGTTGGCGGCGAAATAGTCCAGGAAGGCCTGGCGGATGTCGTTGACGGTCTGCATGGTCGTTATTTAAGCCCGGGGTTCAGGGGGTTAAAGCGAAGATATCAGGCGGTCGCGGATGGAAGCGACGGTTTTACCGGCAAGCCAGGGGCCTGTCCAGAAAGGTTGAGGAACCGGACCATCGGACGCCGGACGCCGCCTTGAGAGGATAATCGGCCCGCCGGCCAGATATTACGGCCAACGGTGGACATTGGATGCGGCCAGCGGGCGTGGTCCCAATAAAGAAGCAGCCGACGCGGAGGCGCGCCGGCTGCATCTGCGGGGTGCGTGGGGGACGCACCTCCGGTTCGGCCTGGGGGAGGCCTGGGGTCGGCCCGGAGGGTGACGGGCCTGGGAATTGGTTTTTTAAGAAACGCCTGCCGGCCGGGGATCAGAACTCGTCGGCCGCCGTGTCCGGGGCGTCATCGACGGTACCGTCGCCGTCGGAATCGGGAGAGCCGACCATCATTTCCTCGGAAATCAGGCCCGCGTTGTGGCGGATCTGGTCCTCGATGGCCTTGGCCATTTCGGTGTTTTCGCGCAGGAACTGCTTGGCGTTCTCGCGGCCCTGGCCGATGCGCTCCGAATTGAAGGAGAACCAGGAGCCCGATTTCTCGACGATGTTGGCCTTGACGCCGAGGTCGAGCAGTTCGCCCATCTTGGAGATGCCTTCGCCGTACATGATGTCGAATTCGATCATCTTGAAGGGCGGGGCCATCTTGTTCTTCACGACCTTGACGCGGGTCTGGTTGCCGACCACTTCGTCGCGGTCCTTGATGGCGCCGATACGGCGGATTTCCATGCGCACGGAGGCATAGAACTTGAGCGCGTTGCCGCCCGAGGTGGTTTCCGGGTTGCCGAACATGACGCCGATCTTCATGCGGATCTGGTTGATGAAAATGACCATGGTGTTGGATTTGGACACCGAGGCCGTCAGCTTGCGCAGCGCCTGGCTCATCAACCTTGCTTGAAGCCCGACATGGGTGTCGCCCATTTCGCCTTCCAGTTCGGCGCGCGGCACCAGGGCCGCGACGGAATCGACTACCAGCACGTCGATGGCGCCGGAGCGCACCAGGGTGTCGGAGATTTCCAGCGCCTGTTCGCCGGCGTCGGGCTGCGAGATCAGCAGTTCATCGACATTGACACCGAGCTTCTTGGCATAGCTGGGATCGAGTGCGTGTTCGGCATCGACGAAGGCGCAGGTGCCACCCATTTTCTGGGCTTCGGCGATCACGTGCAGGGCCAGGGTCGTCTTGCCGGAGCTTTCCGGCCCGTAGATCTCGACAATGCGCCCGCGCGGCAGGCCGCCGATGCCGAGGCCGATATCGAGGCCGATGGAGCCCGTGGAAATGGTCGGGGTATCGACCACCTCGCGCTGGCCCAGGCGCATGATCGAGCCCTTGCCGAAAGCGCGCTCAATCTGTCCCAGCGCGGCATCCAGGGCCTTGCTTTTATCCACGTCCTGCTTCTCCACCAAACGCAATGCCGTATCGGCCATCTTGCCACTCCCTTATTCCATAGGCCCGCAAGCCGTTGCAATCGGGATCAATGTACGTGTTTTGTTCTCATTGGCAAGCGTAATTTGTACTACGTTGATATAATTATATTTTATGAGGTTTGTTCACAGAGTGTTCCGGCCGGAATCGGACTCCGGACCGCATGCTTAACGGATATGGTTAACAGCCCCGCCGCCCGCCGAGTCCTCGGCGTCATTCCCGTGCAAGCTGGATTTCGGACATCCTTCTCATTCTAACTTCCTCACCGTCTCTGTGTCTCAGTGGTTCAAAAAAAGATAACCACTGAGACACAGAGACAGTGAGAAGGAAGAAGAGGTTCGCGGGCCCCCGCTTTTGAAAGCCGGGGTGACGCGGGTGTTGATGCGCAGTACACTCACGCCATGACAAAGCTTTTCGACAAGGCCATCGAACAGGCCCGCCACCTGCCGGACGCGCGTCAGGACGAGGCGGCGGAAATCCTGTTGTCCCTCGCCGCCCAGGAGGCCGATGACGCGCTTCGCCTGAGCCCGGAGCAGGTCGAGGAAGTGAACCGTCGCCAGGTGGCGCCGATCTACGCCACGGACGCGGAAGTGAGCGCCTTCTTCACCCGGTTCGCATAGAGAATGAGGCTTCGGTTCCGGCGGGCGGGGGAAAGAATCCCCGCGCACGCGGGAATCCATCTTTTCTCTGTGTGCTCTGTGGATTCTCCGTGTCCTCTGTGTCCAATTACCAAGGCAATCCAGGCACGAGCCTTTCCGGGAACGACTGGCTTATTCGACGCAGAGATCACAGAGGAAAGAGGATCGGAGATAGGTAACTGCCCCTGAATTTGGGGAATGACGAATCAGTGGGGCCCATCACAAATGACTTCCGATCCAAAAAGTATTCAAACCCTCAAGCGTTTCGCGGCAAGATTTCCAGAAACCGAACAGTTCCTGGGAGTGCTCATCGACGCAATCAGCGACCCCAACGATAGAGCCGCAGTGGTGACGAGCGTGGCACTTCTTGAAGGTGCCATACAGCGTCTCCTGGTTTCCAGACTCGTCGTTTCGAATGAAGCAACCGTCTCTGATTTATTCGGACCCGGTGGGCCGCTTCGGGACTTCTCCTCAAAGATCAAGGTTGCCTACGCGATTGGCCTCGTCGGGCCGAAAACACGGGGTGACCTGGATGTCATTAGAGAGGTCCGCAATGCGTTCGCGCACACCATGTTCCCGGTTTCATTCGAGGACACGGAGATAGCAAATGCAGCCTCGCGCGTTACGTTCGCTAAACGAATAACCCCAGATGCTGAACTATCGCAGTACCCGCCAAAAGCAATGTTTTGCGCCGCCGTGTCCAATCTGGCTTATGGCGCGTTTTTCATTGCGGAGGGGCAAAGAGACAATCAGCCCCTGCCGGCCGTAGTTGCCATCGCCCTATAAACATCGGCGACGAGATCCCGAAATTCGGGGACATCTTATAAATTTCCTCTAAGTCCGGGGACACCTTATTAATTTCCTTCCCTCCCCCGCCCCGTCCCTCTAACCTCTACTCATGGCAAGGCTCGCGCGCGTGGTGGCGCCCGGTCTGCCCCATCATCTGACCCAGCGGGGCAACCGGCGCCAGCAGACCTTTTTCTCGGACGACGACTACCGCGCCTATCTCGGCCTCATGGCCGAATGGTGCGGCGTCGAAGGCGTCGAGGTCTGGGCCTATTGCCTGATGCCGAACCATGTCCACCTGATCGTCGTGCCGCCCACGGAAGCCGCGCTGCGGCGCGCGGTCGGCGAGGCCCATCGGCGCTATACCCGGCGCGTCAACTTCCGCGAGGGCTGGCGCGGGCACCTGTGGCAGGGACGGTTCGCGTCCTTCCCCATGGATGAGACGTACCTTCTGGCCGCCGCCCGCTATGTGGAACTGAACCCGGTTCGGGCGCGGCTGTGCAGGCAGCCCGAGGATTGGCCGTGGTCGAGCGCCGGGGCGCACCTTGCGGGCCGGAACGACGGATTGTGCGCCGTGACGCCGCTCCTGGACCTGGCCCCGGACTGGCCGGCGTTCCTGGCGGATGGATTGACGGAGGGCGCCGCCGACGCGCTGCGCAAGTGCGAGCGGACGGGAAGACCGCTGGGCGGCGAGGCGTTCATCGAGCGGCTGGAGGCTGTCCTGGGACGCGACCTCAAGCCCAGGAAGCGGGGGCGGCCTAAAACCGCATAAAACGAGGGCAAGGTGCGTTCTGAGGCACATCTAAAAATAAACTGTCCCCTTTTTAAGTACTGCTTATTCTCTCTTCCTCACCGTCTCTGTGCCTCTGTGGTTCAAAGAAAGATAACCACTGAGACACAGAGACGGTGAGAAGAAAGAAGAGGTTCGCGGGCCCCCGCCGCGCGCCTACGGTCCCTCCGACACGATGATCTCCTTCACCTTGCCCACAAGCGTCTTCAGGGTGAACGGCTTGGGCAGGAAGTGGAGGGTTTCGTCCTTGTCGATCTGGTCCTGGAAGGCGTCCTCGGCGTAGCCGGACATGAGGATGACTTTGACCTGCGGCATCTGTTCGCGGAGCTGGCGGACCAGGGTGTAGCCGTCCATGCCCGGCATGACGACGTCGGAGATGATGAGGTCGATCTTCGGCGCCGTGCCGTTGACCACGTCGAGGGCGACCTCGCCGTTCTGGGCTTCCAGCACCTTGTAGCCCTTGTTGCGCAGGGCCCGCGCGCCGAACATGCGCACGGCGTCCTCGTCCTCGACCAGCAGGATGGTTTCCGAGCCCGTCAGATCGGCCTCGAACAGGGGCAGTTCGGGTTCTTTCCCCGTGCCGGTGCCGTCGCCCTTGGCCTTGCCCTTGGCCGCCACCGAGGGAGCCGTTTCGTCCGTGAGGGCGGCGGCGGCGCGCCGGGCGCGGGCATCCTCGTCGGCGCGGGGGAACAGCAGGCGGAACACGGTGCCCTTGCCGATATGGCTTTCCACGGTCACATAGCCGCCCGACTGATGGATGATGCCGTAGACGGTGGACAGGCCCAGGCCCGTGCCCTGGCCCACTTCCTTGGTCGAAAAGAACGGCTCGAAAATGCGGTCGAGCACGTCCTTGGAAATGCCCGTGCCCTTATCCTCGACCTCAATCACCAGATAGGAGCCGACGGGGATGACCTCGCCCGACTGCTGCATCGGGCGTTCCAGGTCGCGGCGGAAGGTGCGGATGACCAGCGGCCCGCCCTCGGCCATGGCGTCGCGGGCGTTGACGGCGAGGTTGATGATGACCTGATCGAACTGCCCCCGATCGGCCAGGATGCGCCCGGCCCCGCGTTCGTGTTCGAGCTTCAGCTTCACCGTTTCGCCCAACAGCCGGCGCAGCAGGTTGGACAGGTCGTTGAGCGCGTCTTCGGGATCGAGCAGGTCCGGCTCCAGGTTCTGCTTGCGCGAGAAGGCGAGCAACTGGCGCACCAGGTTGGTTGCGCGGTGGGCGTTCTGCTTGATCTGCTGCAGGTCGTTGAACGACGGATCGCCCGGCCCGTGGCGTTCGAGCAGCAGGTCCGTGAAGCCGATCATGGCCGTCAGCAGGTTGTTGAAATCGTGCGCCACGCCACCCGCGAGCTGGCCCACGGCCTGCATCTTCTGCGACTGGGCGAACTGGATTTCCAGGTTCTTCTGCTCAGTCGTGTCGATGAAGTGCAGGACCAGGCCGGTGATGTTGCCCTTGTCGTCCTCCATCCTGGAAGCAAAGAGCGTCGCCGCTGCCTGCCGGCCACCGGGGGCGGCCAATCTGATTTCCGTCTGGGTCGCCCGCACCCGGCCCATGATGACGTCGGACAGGGCCGAGGCGACCACGTCGCGGTCTTCGGGCAGCAGGCGTTCGGCGAAGGGCCGGCCGGCGACCAGGTCGCGGTGGGCGCCCGCCAGGGTCAGGAACGCGCGATTGCAGTCCATGACCTTGCCCAGTCCGTCGAGCAGCGCGATAGCCACGGGCGCGTCGTCGAACAGGAAGCGCAGGCGCTTGGCCGGGCCCAGACCGGCCGCCCCCCCGTCTTCCGCCCAGGCCATGTCGCGCAGCAGGATGGAGCGCGTATAGACCAGGGTGCCGTCCGTGGTCTCGCGGTGGCTTTGCAGCAGCGAGGCCGTGAATTCCGTGCCGTCGGCGGCGCGCAGGGTGACCAGGCCGTGGTCGCCCTGGGCATCCTCGTCGTCATCGTCTTCGCCATTACCATTGCCATTGCCATTGCCGTTGCCGTTGCCGTTCACCGGACTGGCGGAGACGACGAACTCGGCGAACGGCTTGCCGCCCATGGCCACGCGGTCGACCCCGAGCCATTCCGCCAGACAGGAGTTGGCGTAGACGATGCGCCCCCGCCCGTCGACGGAGAACACGCCCACGGGCAGACCGTCCAACAGGTCGGCGCGGCGCGCCTCTGCCGATTGGCGGGTCGCGGTCTGGCGTTTTTCCTCGGTAATGTCCAAGACCCGCCATTGCACATAGCGGGAAGCCCCCTCCCCGGCGCCGGCGCCGATGCCGTCCTCGCCGAAAGGTTCCATGCGCAGGCGCCGCCACGCGGGCTTGCCGTCCTGACGGCGACAGATGACCTCGCCACCGGCGGGCGTGCCGTCGGCCGCGGCGGCCCGCAACTTGCGGAACACGTCCTGGGACCGGCCCTGGCTGTCGAGCGCGCGTTCGACCTTGTCCAGCAGGCCGGCCGGCCCGAGATCGCCGTCCAGGAAAAAAAGGTCGCGGAAGGCGCCGTTGGCATACATGCCGACGCCGTCCCAGGTGGCGATCAGAAGCCCCTCGCCCGATGATCCGGCGGCCATCTGGATCAGTTCCGCCATGGGCCCGCCCGCCGGCCGGGCCGGCGCCTTGCGGCCCATGCGCCAGGACACGGCCAGAAGCCCCAGCGCCGCCGCCGCCAGCACGCCGCCCGCAGGCAGCGCCCAACCGGCATCGAGCCCGAACATCAGCCCCGCCGCGACCCCCAACAGGGCCGCACCGGCGTTCAGGACGTGAGGCATTCTGTGCTTCATGGTTTCGATGTCGAGGCCCGGCGATGACGGCGGGCCCGCCCAAGGCAGCCCGCTTCCGGTCACAGGATTACCACTGAACGGTCCCTGTCAACAGCGCTGGCTGCCGGGATGCGGCCCCCGAGGGCCAGAGGCCGCCGGAGCCGTTAATGGGGCAACTTACCCTTGAGCCGCATGACGTGGCCGATGACCTCGGCGACCGCCTTGAAGTGTTCCGCCGGGATTTCCTCGTCTAACTCCACGGAAGCGTAGAGAGCCCGCGCCAACGGCGGATTTTCAACGATGGTGATCTCGTTTGCCTCGGCGATTTCGCGGATTTTGAGCGCCACCAAGTCCTGTCCTTTGGCGATCACCTTGGGGGCCGGCATGGTTTCCATCTTGTATTCCAGGGCGACCGCGAAGTGGGTCGGGTTGGTGATCACCACATCGGCGTTGGGCACGGCCGCCATCATGCGCTTGCGGGCGCGATCCATACGTATCTGGCGGATTCGCGCCTTGATCTGCGGATCGCCGTCGGTCTGTTTGTACTCGTCCTTGATCTCGGTCTTGGACATCCGCATCTGCTTCATGAAGGTCGCGCGCTGATACATGTAATCAAGCGCCGCGATGAACCCCATCACCCCGATGGTCGCGAGCGCCATCAGGATGGAGATTTCGTGGATGCGGTGAAGGGCGGCGAATGTTGAGATCGCGGGCATCATTTCCAGGTCGTGCAGCATGGGAATGGCAAGCCCGAACGCCACCGTCGCGACCAAGGTCAACTTCAAAATGCCCTTCGCAAATTCCATCAGGCCTTGGCTGGAAAACAGCCGCTTGAACCCACTCAAGGGGTTGATCTTACTTGCTTTCGGCTGAATTTTTTTGGTCGACCAGATAAGGCCGAACTGGCCGACGTTGGCGACGATCGCCAGGACCACGAACATCGCCATGGCGGGGGCGAGGATCACGCCGACCTCCATCGCGACCTTGGAAAACACCAGGCGCAGATGTTCGAAATCCGTCGGAATCGAATAGGAAGCCTCAACGAAGCGCCGGCCGATCAGGGTGATGTCACGGGCCATCGCCGGCGCCATGAACATCAGCATTCCCACGCCGCCGACCAGGATCATCAGACTCTTGATTTCCTGAGACTGGGCGACCTGACCTTCGTCACGGGCCTTGGAGAGTTTCCTGCCGGTCGGCTCTTCTGTTTTTTGTGAGTCGTCTTCTTCTGCCATGTGTCCCTGCCGTCGATCCGGGCCCTAGCCCGTAAAGACGGCGTACCCCTGTTGGAAATGATTGAGAAACACCAGCATGATCGACGAGAACACGATCATGAGAGCGCCGATCTGGACCGTGACCTGCACCGGCAGCCCGAAGAAGAACACCGGCAACTGAGGCATCAGACGGCCAAGAACGCCGAGCCCAATGTAATAGACCATGGCGATGACCAGAAACGGGATGGACAGCTGAAACCCCAACGCAAAGCTGTCGGCGACCCGGCGCGCCAGCATCAGCGCCATGTCGCCGGTCGACACACCCTCGCCGGGCACGAACAAGGTATAGGAATCGGCAACCACCGTGAAATATACATGATGGCTGTCCGTGACGAAGATCATCACCAGTCCGCTGATGGTCAACATGTTGGAAATGACGGAGCTTTGCTGTTCGGTAATCGAATCCTGAATCAGGGCATTGGCCATGGCAGCAAACAGCGCGATCAACGTTCCCGCGGTTTGTAGGGCACTGATCAGGATGACCGCGATCCCGCCGAGAAACAGGCCGACGATGACCTCACCGGTAAGCAGCAGGAACAGGACATAGGGGCTTTCGGGCGGCGCCGGCAGGCTCTCCGCCAGCACGGGCGTCATGACAACGGCGACGGCGACGGCCAGGACGACACGGATTCGCGTACTGACATAGGCCGCCGCGATGCCCGGCAGAATCGCCATCATGGCGCCGACGCGAGACAGAACCAGCAAAAATGCGAAGACGTTGAGTTTGAGGAGCTCTTCGAGCATGTCTACCGCCCTCCGCCGCCTATAGCGCCGAAATTCGGTCGAACAGGGTGTTTGTGAAGGTCGTGACCGTGTTGATCATAAACGGCAGCAGAACGACGATGGCGATGAAGATGACGATGATCTTCGGCACGAAGGTCAGGGTCATTTCCTGGATCGTCGTGAGCGCCTGAAACAGAGCGATGATAAGGCCGCTGATCAGACCAAGGAACATGATCGGGCCGGCCACCTTGATGACCACCCACATGGCGTTGCGGCCGACGTCGATGACATCCACTTCGTTCATCTGGGCTGCTCCCGACGCCGCGGACCGATGGCGTTACACCGGCATCCGGATGATGTCGTTGTAGGCTTCCAGAACCTTGTCGCGCACGTTGACCACGGTCTGCAGGGTCATTTCAGCCTCGGCCACGGCGGTCACCACCTGGGTGATGTCGGCGCGGTCGTTGATCGCGTCGATGGACAGTTTTTCCGACGTCTCGCCGATCTTGCGGGCTTCCATGATGGCGCTGCGCACAAGGTCGCCGAACTCCTCGTTTGCCTTGGCGGTCGGCGCGGCGACATCTCCCGCACCGGAAATCTGTTGGCGGGCCGCCCGTTGATAGGCGTTCAAGGCCTGATGGATATTGAAATCGGCGTTCACGCTCATTGTTATGCTCCCGTTCTAGGCCCGTTGGGCCCGGTCCGCGTTGGGACCTGAATTTCCGCGCCGGCTCTAGTTGCTGCGCAGCACGTCGATGACGCTGTTCAACATCGTTTTCGACGACTTGATCAGGTTCAGATTGGCTTCGTAGGACCGCTGCGCTTCGCGCATGTCCATCATTTCAATCATGGTGTTGACGTTGGGTGTCTTCACATAGCCGTCCTTGTCGGCGGCGGGGTGAGATGGGTCATACTTATTGCCGAAGTCGGACATGTCCTTGTGCAGGCGGTTGACGTGTACCGTGTCGACGCCGACGGATTTGTCCAATTCGTTCTTGAAGGTCACCAGCTTGCGCCGGTAGGGGTCGTCGCCGGGGCGTTGCGGCAGGCTGTCCGCGTTGGCGATGTTTTGCGAGATCACGCGAAGGCGCGTTCCCTGCACGCGCATTCCGGCGCTGGAAATGCGGATGGTCTTGATAATGTCGTCCATCGGGGCTTTCGCCTCCTTGATCTTTATCCGGGCAAGGATTCTCCCTATGTCCGGCGGCTTTGGTTTGGACGACGTTCTGTCGAGGTTCCCGTTCCAGGTTCGCCTGTGGCCTTTGCGGCCCGAATTTTAATGTCCGCCCGCCTCCGGGCGTGACCGCCTAACGTCCGCGGCTGGCGGTTTTCAGCATCTCCATGTGCTTTTTGTAGAGTTCCGTAGTCAGACGGTGGGTGGTTTGTGTCTCGGCCACCTTGCCCATCTGTTCCTCGAGCACCACCGAGTTGCCGTTGGGCGCCGTCTCATAGGGATGGCGCGGCTCTTCGACAAAGAAATCGCGGATGCGCTTGCGTCGGCCGCCCAACTGTCCGGGTTCGGTGGTGACCATGTTCAACTGCGCCGATTCCTTGCGCAGGAGATCGCGGAAGGCATATGGCTTGAGGTCCTTCGCCTTGTAGTCAGGCGTATCCGCGTTGGAAATGTTCTGGGCCAGGATTTCCTGGCGTTGGCCAAGCCAGTTAAGGCGTTTCTTTACAGCTGCGAAGAGGGTCAGATCCATCTGCGCGCGGCCCCTTGTCTAGCGGAATTAATCCGTTGTCCCCTGGTCCCGGTGAGCATCACAAGCCCCGGAAACCGTCCTGCTAGGCATTATCTGCCGGGTTCCTTAACAACCTATTAAGCACATCCGGTTCCGCCGCAATCGCCTGGGCTAGCCATTAAACGTCTGATTCCGAAACGGAAAACCGGCCCCGCTGTAATCATTTGTTAAACCGAGGACCGTTAGGATCGTACGAATCCGGCAATTCTTGCCTATCCTCAGACCTTGCCACGCGAATGGGACCAGCGGCACGTGAACGCAGATACCCCCAAAGAGCCGACCGATAACGACGGTCCGCAAGCGAACTTCCAGCGCATTCCGGCAACCAAGGATGCGCTGGCCGTGGCCCTGGCCGAAGGGGCCCTACCAGGCATGGCGCCCACCGTGGTTGCGGGCGGGCGCGGCCGTCTGGCCGAACAGATTTTGCAGATCGCCTTCGCCAACGGCATCAAGGTTCGCGAAGACGCCGACCTTGCCCAGCTTCTCGCCACGATCGACATGGAAGAGGAAATCCCCGTCGAGGCCTTCGCCGCCGTGGCCGAAATTCTGATTTATCTTTACCGCGCCAACGGGGCCGACGATCTGGCGGGCAAAAGCCGCGAAGACATCGTGCGCGAATGGATGGGAGATACGCACCCATGAGCGACCACGACAACACAAACGGCGGCAATGCTCCTCCCGCGTCCCTGGAATCGGCCATGACCGAGGTCGAAGCCATGATCCTGAACGCCCGCCGGGCCCTTGCGGGCGGCGAGTTGCTGGACATGACACCCTTGGGCGACCGGGTCGCCTGGATTTGCCAAAACGTGCGCACCATGGCGCTCGCGTCGTCGGATCCGGACAGCATCCGCCTGCGCCTGGAAAAGATGGTCTCGGATCTCAACCGTCTCGAAGATCAAATCCGCGCCGGTGCCGGCCTCGGCCCGGCTGACAGTGAAACGGGCAAGGAATAGCGCCATGGACATGGACATGGGCGGCTATTTCCGCTTCATCCTCGCGCTGATTTTCGTGATCGGCCTGATCGCGCTGCTTGCCGCCATGGCGCGGCGCGCCGGCTGGGGCTTTCCGGCTGCGGCCATCAAGCGCGCCAGCAACCGGCGCCTGGGCATCGTGGAAGTAACGCCTCTTGACGGCCGCCGTCGCCTGATCCTGGTCCGCCGCGACGACACGGAACATCTGCTGCTAGTCGGCCCTACGTCGGAATTGCTCATCGAAACCGGTATCGCCGGCCCCGGCACGGACTTCAGACAGGCCTTGACCGCCGCCAGTGACAATACAGAGACCCAGTCATGACGAACGACGGGCAGATGCGGCGCATCTTCACGCGACGGCGGCGCAATCCCCTCGCCCATCCCCTGGTGATGATCCTGGCGGTGATCGGCGCCGCCTGCGCGATCTACCTGGGGCTGTCCCTTCTCAGCCCGCCGGCGCTCGCGCAATCGATCTCCCTCGATCTGGGCGATCAGGGCGGCGACACAACGGGTCGTATCATCCAGATGCTGCTGCTGATCACGGTGCTCAGCGTCGCCCCCTCGATCCTCATCATGGTCACATCCTTCGTGCGCATCATCGTCGTGCTGTCGTTCCTGCGCACGGCCCTGGGCACGCAACAAACGCCGCCTAACCAGGTTTTGGTCGGGCTGGCTCTGTTCCTGACCCTGTTCATCATGCAGCCGACCTTCGAGAAAGCCTGGGAAACCGGCATCAATCCGGTGATTCAGGGCAATTTGGACGAACTTCAGGGCTTCAACCGGGCCATCCTGCCGTTCCGTGACTTCATGATGACCCACGTCCGTGAACGCGATCTTTTGTTGTTCACCCAGATTGCGCGCATTCCCGACGAAGAAGCCCGCACGAACATGCCCATGCGGGTGCTGATCCCGGCCTATATGATTTCCGAACTGAAACGCGCCTTCGAGATCGGCTTTCTTCTGTTCGTGCCGTTCCTGATCATCGACATGGTCGTCGCATCCGTACTCATGTCCATGGGCATGATGATGCTGCCGCCGGTCATCATCGCCCTGCCGTTCAAGATCATCTTCTTCGTGCTGGTCGACGGCTGGTACATGACCGTCGGCTCCCTGGTCAAAAGCTTCGGCGCCGGCTAGACAGCGGATCATCCTCCCCTTCCTTCCCAAAGCACCGCTCCCGAAACCGTATGGTGAGCGGCTGAAATCACGCGCCCCATCGAGTGATCGCAGTCACATAAAAGGATGTGCGCCTCCTGTACGACATGTCCTGAATGCGCCTTGGGATGCGCGACCCCTGGCCGAAACCGGCCACAAGACATTGGATGATCGCCGTTATGTGTTTCTGGTTTGCCCGATCAGCCGCCCTTGCGGTCGCATTGTTTCTTATTTGCCCGCCGGCCATGGCCCAGGAGGCCGCGGGCGTCGTCGAACGCCAGAAGGGCATGGCCACGCGCAACCTTTCAGGATCGACCGCGCCGCTTTCCCAGGGCGCCAAGATTTTCGCCGGTGATATCCTGAAGACCGGCCCAGAGGGCCGCCTTTTGGTGCGCTTCGCCGACGGCTCGTCGCTGACGCTCGGCGAAAAGGCCGAGGTTTTCGTCGATGAAATGGTCTTCAACCCGACCTCGGCAGACGCCGGCACCGGTCGCCAAGCGTTGATCATGGTGGTCGGCGTGTTTCGCTATACCTCCGGCAAAATCGGCAAAGCCAGCCCCTCACAGGTCGACTTCGGCACGCCCACCGCCACCATCGGCATTCGCGGTACGGACTTCGTGGGCGGCGAGTTGACCGTCGGCATGCCGGCGGGACAACCGCATTACGGCTTTCAGATCCAGGAAGGCGCCATCGAGGTCATCACGCCTGAGGGCAACGTCACCCTGGACGACCCCGGCGAAGGCACCTTCCTGCCGCTGGCCGGCGGCCGCGCCCCGACGCCCGTGCGCCAATGGACGGTGGAAGAAGCCGCCGAAGCCCAGGCCGCCATCGCGTTCTAGACCGGCGCCCCCGCCCCGACCCTATCCGGCGCGGCGCAGGTCCGTCGGATTGACGCCGAATTGCCGGTGAAAGGCCCGGGACAGGGCCTCCGAACTGGCATAGCCGTAGCGCCGGGCGACAGCCTGCACGCGGGCCCCCCGGTCCATGTCCTGACGCGCCAGCGTCATCCGCCAACGGCGCAGATAACTTTGCGGGGCTTCGCCGACAACCGCGCGAAACGCATCGGCGAAACGCGACAACGACATGCCCGCGACCGCCGCCAGGTCGGCATTTGACCACGCCCGGCCGGGGGCCTCGTGCAGGGCCGATATCGCGCGTGACAGGCGCGTATCGGCAAGCCCCGCCAATACGCTCGGCTCGGCCGCCCCCTGTTCGATCTGCTGACGCATCAGGCGGATCACCAGGACTTCGGCCAAACGTTCCAGAACCTTGTCGGAGCCACAGCGTCGCCCCCCGGCCTCGGCCAGGAACACATCCAGAAGTGCCCGCGTCTCCACGTCACGGATCGGCAGAGAGACGGTCGCCGGCAAGGCCGCCATCAGAGGATTTGCCGCGCCGCCCCAATCGATTGAACAGGCGGCGACCGGAATCTCATTGGGCCCGGCGGCGGGAACGCCGCCCCTGGTGCGGATTTCGACACGCCCCGGCGTCCCTGTTTCCGGATCGCCGAACACCGCCATATTGCCCTCGCCCATCGGCACCCGCAGAACCTTCAGGTCAAAGCGGGAGATCAAAGCGGACAGTCGATCGTATTGGCCGGCCATGGGATTTTAGGTGTTTCAATCAATTAATTTGGATTTCTTTGATTATAGCGACTGATAGGGTCACCGTCATCGAAAACCGGCCGCTGCATCCGGCGGCACGCCAGCTTAATTCCAAAGGAGATAACCGCCCCATGCTCATGCCACGTCAGAAGACCCCTGACCTTTCCGTCGAATTGGTGACCGGCGGCACGTTCGATCTTGCCTCGGAAACGACCGAACGGGGGACGGTCATCTGCTTCTATCGGGGCCTGCATTGCCCGATCTGCGCCAAGTACCTGAGTGAACTGGAAAAGCTCGCGCCGGAATTCGCCAAGCGCGGCGTCGGCACCATCGCGATCTCCAGCGATGAGGCGGAGCGCGGCAAGGCCATGGCCGAAAAGATCGCCGCCAAGGAATTGCGCGTCGGCTACGGCTTGTCCCTGGCCAAGGCACGGGAATGGGGGCTGTTCATCTCGACCTCGCGGGGGAAGACCTCCATCGGCATCGAAGAGCCGGCCCTGTTTTCCGAACCCGGCCTGTTCATGGTCGCGCCGGATCAGACGCTCTATTACGCCTCGGTCCAGACCATGCCGTTCGTTCGTCCGCACTTCTCCGAATTGCTGGCGGCACTAGACTTCGCCATCGAGAAAAATTACCCGGCACGCGGCGAATACACCGGCGCGGTGTGACGCGTCAGCGCGCTCGAGCCTGTTTCATACACCCAAGTTCATCGGGGGGATGAGCGCAGGAGCGGCCCGGATTCCATCAAGGGGTCCGGGCCGTTTTTCCATGCGGGAAAATCAGTTGATGGCGCTGAGCGGGTCTTTTTCCAGACGCTCGCGGTAGGCCGTGAGGAAGGACTTGAAATTCTGCGCCACGGCGACCCGTTCCTTGACGCTTTCCGGCGCGATCAGCCCCAGGGCCGGGCGCGCCGCAATCAGATCGAAAGCCTTCGCCACTTCGGTCTTGGCCATGGCGGCGCCGAAGTTGTCGCGGATCCGGGCAAGGCCACGCTCGTTGCCGCTGAGCGTCATCGCCGTGGCCAGATTGAGCATGTAGCGCGCCTGTTTACGGTTAAGCTTTTCACCACGGCGCGCGCCGCTTGCCGTCACGACGCGCTGCAGGGATTGGGCCGCGTCGTTCCAATTGCCCATGGTCCAGTAGATTTCCGAGCGCAGCAGATCCCCATCCATGGACTCGTCAGGTTCCAACAGGGCAAGCCCGTCGGCATAGCGCTTCTGCCCCATCAAGGCCTGGACGAGAAGATGATTGCGCTGTTGCGAAAGGTCGGCGTTCAGGCCGTCCGCGGCGGTCGCCCGGATCACCCGTTCGGCATCCGCGTATTTGCGCGCCAGAAGATGGATCAGGCCAAGACGCGCGCCGACCCGCGCCCGGTCGGCACCTTGCAGACGGAACTTGATCTGGCCTTCCAGAAGGGCCGCCGCCTGATCCAGCAGATCAACCCCGACAAGCCGGTCAGCGAGTTTCTGAATCATGGTGTCGCCGCGCGATCCGGCGGGGGTCAGTTCCTTGAATTCCTCGTAGATGGCGATCGCCGTGACCGGCTGCAGCGTGTCGGCCTTGTCCTCCAGATAGAGGGCGTTGAAGGTATCCGACATTTCCTTGGTCACGGCCTTGGCATCCGGATGGTCGCGAAAATGGGTGGCCGCCTGGCGCAGAGTCTGCAGCGCCTCGCGATATTTGTCCTGTTCCAGGTAGAGCGCACCCAGGCGACGCAGAAGATCGAATTCCCGATTGTCGCCGCGCCAGGCGAAGCGTTGTTTTTCAAGCTCCTCGGTCGCCTCGCGCTTGGTCATGCGGTCGAGACGCAACAGAAGTTCGACGCGCGACCGCGCCGCGCGGAAACGGGCCAGCCGGTCGGGGCTGTCCATGACATCTTCCCACAGCGAAACGGCACCGTCGAAGTCGCCTTCCAGTTCCGCCAAACGTCCTTGCACGAACTTGATCTGGGCTTCCTGGCTCGGGCTGGGGCTATCGGCCAGCAACGTGGAAATCAGCGTTTCCGCCGTGCGCACGTCGCCGATCTCGACCACCGCCTCGGCGACGATGGTCGACAACCGGAACCGCAACGCGCGCGGATAGGGCCGAGCGATGGAGCCGGATCGGCGCAGCTCGATGGAAGCCCCGTTCAGGTCGCCGCGCGCGGCCTGGATGATCGCGCGCCAAAATTCACCTTCGTCGCTGCCGTTAAGCGCCGCGTTATACAGATCCTTCTCCGCCTCCGGCAGGCGCCCCAGGAGGAACTGGGCGCCGCCGTGCAGCAACAGCCATTCCCGGTCCTGAGCCAGTGACGGCTGTACCTCCAGGGCATGGGCCAGAACGCCCAGGGCTTCCGCCCCATAGGCGTTGGCGAAATAGAACCGGGCCAGATTCATGCGCGCTTCCCGCTGCCCGGCCTTGGGGGCCACGGCAAGGGCCTGTTCCAGGATCGCGCGGGTCTGCAAAATCGCGGCGTCGTTGGGCGTGTCCCATTTCTCAAGATCCAAGACACGCACCAGGGGCCGCATGGCCGACATGCGCGCACTTGCCGCCATTTCCTGGGACACCGGCGAGAACTTGAGCGGGAACGTGGGCGCCGCGCTGGCGATTTCCACGCCTTGGCGCAACGAGCGCACGCGCACATCGTCGATGCGCGGCGTCACCACCACCCCCTGGATGGAGGGCAGAATTTCGAACTGAGGGTAGGAATAGGTCCCGGCCACGCCATGGCCAAGTGGAATGCCCGGCACGACCAGCATGTTGTCGGCGACGATGGGATCGGTCAGCGGGATCACCTTGCCCGGTTCCGGCAGCGGCATGAAGATGCGGGCCCCGATGGGGGAATCCGGTTGTGCCTGGACTTCCAACGGGATCTTGGGTGTCGCTTCCTGAGCCCGGAAATCGATCAGCCAGGCCAACCCGGCCCTGCGCATGGACGGATTGACGTCCTTGGGCGTGGTCATGCGCAGAACGGTGGCCTGGGGAATGTAGACCTGTTGCAGGGTCGAGATGACGGCGCCCCCGGCCTCCTGCAAGGCGGGAACGTTGACGTTGGTGCGCTTGTCGAACACCAGCCACAGGAACCCGTTGCGCCGGAACGCCGCGGCGGCGACGGGCTCTGCCCAGTCGAAGCGCAGGGTTACCGTGCCCTCGTCGCCTTTGGCCACGGACAATTGCGCGCTCGGCGCCGGCCCGGGGGCCGGGGCCTGCGCCGCAGCGCTGCCGGCGGCCTGCCCCGAAGCCTGGGCGGTCGCCGGGCGCGGCGGTTGCACGGGCGCGGCGGCGGCCGTCGCCTGGGCCGGCGGGGTCAATAGCAGCGGCTGGCCGGTGGGTGCTGACTTCTGCACGGCGCCCCGGGGAAGCTGCTGAGCGGTTCGGGCCGCCGCACCGGACGCGGCGGGCGCGGTCTTGGTGGCCGTGCCGGGCGCCGGCTGTTTCTGGATGGGCGGCTGCGGCAGGGCCTGAGCGGCGACGGCAGGCTTGGCCGGGGCGGTGGCGACCGGCGGCAGGGGCTCCTTCGCCGGGGCGGCGGGTTTCGCGTCGGCGGCCTGGGTCGCGGCCTGGGCCTTGTCGCCGCCGGGCACGCTGACCTGCGCCGGAACGGCGACCGGATCCTGCCATGGCGCGGGTTCGCGGACATCCAGGGCGATCTTGTTCCCGGCATAGAAGTCGCGCACGGTGGAGCGCGGCGGCACGGCAATCACCGAAACCGTACGACCGCCCTCGGTAGCGGAGCGGATGCCGCCGACAAACAGCGGCGGACTGCGGTTGAGGTCGGCGTCGTCGATCCGCGCCGCCGCCTCGAAGATCACCGTGACAAGACCACCGTCCTTGGTGATCTTGTAGGGCACCTTGGCGGGCCAGTCGAACACGACGCGGGTAAAGGTGGCATGGGCGCCGGCACGCACGTTAACCTGCGCCGGCGCCTGGGCATCGGCACTTCCCAAAGGCGTCAAACACAGGCCCCAGGCCAGGGCCAGGACCGCCAGAACGGCGCGACGTCGGCGGCGAGCGCTCATCGCAGCCCCCCGGAAGTCGGGAATACGACGATGTCGACGCGCCGGCCCATCAGCTGGCGTTGGGCCGGCGGCATGGGCGGCAGCTGATCATAGCGGCTATCCGAGTATCCGAAAGCAACGATGGGGTCGGCGTAGCCGGCGGCGCGTAGCTGGTTGGCCACGGCGGCGGCGCGGGCGGTCGAGAGTTCCCAGTTGGAGGCATAGTCACCACCGGCCACCGGCGACGGATCGGAATGGCCGTTGACGCCGAGCTGGTTGGCGACGGTGCTGAGCGCCCCCCCCAAGCGGAACAAGGCGGCGCGCGCGCGGTCCGTCATGACCGCACGTCCTGCCTCAAACAGCAAATCCCCAGGCAAGGCCAGGACCAATCTGTCCTCCAACCGCATGAACTGCGTTTGCTTAAGCAGTTCATCGCTCTCAATCTTTTCCCGCAGCACGGATGTTAGATAATCCAGGTTAATGGCGCGTTTACGGAACACCGTTGCGATGTTGTGCGTGGCGGTCGAGGAAATGGGCGTTTTCACCTGTTCCGGGGCAAGGCTTTGCGACAAGGAATCGATCACGTTTTCCCAGCGGTCCAACTTGACGTTGGACATGGAGAACAGCATGACGAAGAAGGTCAGCATCAGCGACACAAGGTCGGTGAACGTCAGCAACCACATCTGCGACGCCTTGTGGTCGCGTTCCAAATCCCGTTCGGAGCGTCTTGGCAACAGCATGCCTGTCTCCTACTCCTCGCCGCCGTCGCCATCGAGGCGCAGCCGGGTTTCTGCTTCGCGGCGAATGTAGAACCACATTGTGACATCATTGGGGTCGCCCGGCTCGATCCCGATGGCGATGGAATCCGGCGGCAGACCGCGCTGCGCCATTTCCCGCGCGAAAGCCCCTGCCCGCGCCAGTTCCAGGGTCTGTGACTGAGGCAGGCCGCCATCGGCGCGGACGCGCGATCCGATAATGAATTCCAGATCGAAGCGCAGGCCCGGCGGACGCCCGCTGGCGGCGGCGACGATGCGGTCGAGAAGTTCGAACTGCGACGGTTGAATACCCGTCTGGCCTTCGATGAACAGGGTGCTGGCGGGTATCTGGACCTGCATCAGGCGACCGGGGTGGACGACCTTGACCTGGGCCACCTGCAAGGCGGCGGCGAAGATGTCGGTGACGGTTTCCTGGTATTGCTGTCCGGCAATCAGGTCGCCTTCCTTGGATTTGAAACGTGTCGGGTCCGTGGACGGCGGCACGATCGAGGTGAAGGTCGATGTCAGGCTGTCCATTACCGACTTGGTCTTGACCTCTTCCAGGGTGGAAATGGTTACCAACAGGATGAAAAACGCCAGAACCAGAAGGAACAGCGACAGGAACAGTGCAGGCGTATTGGGCCCGCGCGCGGTATCCGGTATCGGCGGAAGGAAATCACGTTCAGCCATGCCGGGATTCTAGCAGAAATCTGGTAAAGACGGCCTTACCAAAACCCCGGTAAATGCCGGGGAAAGGGATCAGTCGAAACTGTTCAGAAGGGCGTCGATATCGTCCTGCGACATCGCCGCCTCTTTCTTCTGCGGGCCGTGCAGAAGGTCCTCGTCGGTTATCTGCGGTTCCTCGGCCGGAGCCTCTTCGACCTTCGGATTGGCCGCCTTGTACTTGGCGATCTCGTCGCCAAAGGCGTTGAGCAGCGCATCGACCTTTTCTTCGATGTGCTGCAGGGCGCCGACCACCTTGGTGATGCGCTGCCCGGTGATGTCCTGAAACCCGCAGGCTTCATAGATCTTGGTGGTCGCGTCCATCAGACGCTCGGAATTCTTGCCCTTGAGCTTGGACATCACCTCTTCGATCTCGCCGACGGCGTCCATGATCGAATTGGTCGCTTCCGCCGTCGCTTCGACGATGGCGTCCAGTTCATCCGCGGCCTTAGGAAGGAATTCGTCCTTCACCTCGTCCGGGCGCAGGGCCGCGATGTCGGATTTGGCCTCGGAAATGAAGCGCGACAGGCTTTCCAGTTCCTCGTAGAGCCTGACATCGACGGCGGACAGGTCTCCTTGCATGGTGGTGAGGATCGCCTCCACCACTTCCGCAATCTCTTCGACCTTGACCGAGCCGCCAGGTTCCCTTCCAAGTTCCTGAAGAC
The DNA here is from genome assembly GCA_963976055.1 of uncultured Alphaproteobacteria bacterium. Lineage (GTDB taxonomy): Bacteria > Pseudomonadota > Alphaproteobacteria > Rhodospirillales > Casp-alpha2 > UBA1479. The sequence continues at coordinate 379,264 of CAXBJB010000003.1, read as the reverse complement.
GTGTGGCCAACTCGGGATCGACCGAGTCTGTTGCCATAAAAGTCTCCTTAGAACTCGCCAAGGACGCTGATCAGCTTGCCTTTAAGCGTTTCGGCATTGAACGGCTTGACGATGTAGTTGGAAACACCCGCTTCCTTGGCCGCGATCACGTTTTCAGACTTGCTTTCCGCGGTGATCATGACGAATGGGATGTGCTTCAACTTTTCATCCGCACGGACTTCGCGCAGCAACTGAATCCCGGTCATGGGCTCCATGTTCCAGTCGGAGATGATCAAGCCGAACGACTTCGCCCGAAGCTTCTTGAGCGCTTCCGACCCGTCGGAGGCTTCATCAATGTTCTTGAAATTCAACTGGCGCAACAGGTTGCGCAGAATCCTGAGCATGGTCTGGTAATCATCCACGATCAGAACGTTCATATTCAGGTCGACAGCCATCGGTTACTCCGTGCTTTGCGCATGGGAATTTATGATTATAGCCCCAGTACCGGGCAGTTTATTCAAGGCTGGGGGCAGAGCAAGCCTTTTTAAGGCGATAGGTCCATGGTCATAGGCTGGAAATGACCTAATTTCCCTGGTCCAGGCCTTCGCGCGGCAGCGACCGAAGGTCGCGTAACTGCACCGTCACCTCACGGGCCTTTTCGGGATTCATCTTGGCCATCACGGGGGCCAGCTTGCGTTCCTTCATGCGCTGGGCAACTTCCAGCAGGGTGTCCATCTCAAGATCCTCGAAAATGCGCGCCGCCTCCTTGGGCTTCATGTTCTCGTAGATTTTGACGAGGCTTTCCATTTTCTTTTCCTGCTGCTCGTCGAACACCTTGATGCGGCCGTCGATTTCCGATTGAAGGTTTTTCAATTCGGCGATCTTGCGGTCGATGCGGGCTTCGGCCGCGGCGAGCATGCCCTGGCGGACTTGAAGTTCCTGTTCGCGGGCCTCGATCTCGCGCCGACGGTCGGCTAGGTTCTGCAGCAGGTCGATTTCCTGAGGCGTCAATAGCGTCGGATCGTCGGTAATCAGCTTGGAGGCGGCCGGGTCGCCCGGCGGCGGAGCCGCGGCGGCGTTCGGATCACCCGCCCCCGGCACGGCGGCCTGTTCAGCGGCGGCGCCCCCCCCGGCTGAGCCGGGTCCGCAGCCGGCGGCTGGCCGGCGGCGGGCGGCGTTTCCGTCTGGGCTTCCGCCGCGCCAGCAACCTGGATGGCATCCTTCTTCAGGCCGTCCACGCTGTTCCAGATGTCGCCGATTTTCACGGTCAACAGCATCGACGCCACGAAGATCGTCACTGGTAAAAAGCGGAATTTGCTAAAGGGGTTCATTCAAGCGTCCGTCGGGTCGATGTCCGCCCCGCGCAAACCGGGGCCTTTCAGGATGGCAATTCGGCGCCCGGCCTTAGTTGGCCGAGCGGATGGCTTTCAACAAGGCGCGTTCCGCTTCCGAGCGGGGCGTGGTTTTCTTGCCGCCGACCGACGGCGCGGGGTCTCCGGCGTCGGCATTCCGCGCACCGCGCGCCGCCGCAACCTTGGGAGCCGCCCGCTGCTGGCGGACCGGCTCGACGACCTCCAGCGGGTCCGCGGTCTCGGCATCGCCACCGCCCACGTATTCGTCGCGGGCAATACGCACATTTTCTTCCAGGCGGTCGGCGGCGATGGTCCCGCGATCGACCAGAAACACCAGGTCGTCCCGCAGGCTTTCCGCCTTGGCCAGTTGATCCTGCAGCGCGTCCGAGGCGATGCGCAGGTCGCCGATGCTGGAGGTCGCGCGGGTCGTCGCGTCGTTGAAGGTGGCGGCCAGCTTTTCCATCTGCTCGCGATTGCCGCGGAAGCGGGTCAGCCGCCGGTTCAGGATCACCGAATACCAGATCATGACCACCAGCAGGAGGGCCAGAATGATTTCAAGCGTCAAGGAAAAGGAAAAGTTCACGGTCTTGTCTCTCCATCCCCTGGGTAACGGTCCGTTCCGAACGGGGGAACCGGGGTTGTTCGCTGCGGCCAGTCTATGCCCGAGGTTCTGAACGAAATGCTAACCACGGGCGTAAAAATTCGCGGTCAGGACGTCTTGGGCGCGCGGTCGATACGGTCTTCGATGCGCACCGCGATGCGCCCGCCCTTGCGGCCCATGCGGCCGATATAAAGGGGCACGTTGCCGCAGGACAGCATAACCGGGCTGTCCGGCGTCGCGTTGAGCATCATCTGCGAGCCTTCCTTGAGGTCGAACACCTTCTGCAGGCTGACGACCTGCTGGTCGATGACCGCTTCGAGGTCGACCTCGGTCATCCACAATTCTTCCGCCAAGTGGGTTTCCCAGATCGAATCCCGGCCGAATTTTTCGCCCATGAACATCTGCAGCAGCAGTTCGCGGACCGGTTCCAGGGTCGCGTAGGGCAACAGCAGTTCCAGGCGCCCGCCGCGGTCTTCCATGTCGATGCGCAGGCGCGTCACGATGGCGGCGTTCGACGGCCGGGAAATCGTCGCGAAGCGCGGGTTGGTTTCCAGACGGTCGAAGCGGAAGGTCACGGGGCTCAGGGGCTCGAACGCCGCAGACAGGTCGGTCAGCATGACGTGGATCATACGTTCGACCAGGGAGCGTTCGATCGTGGTGTAAGGACGGCCTTCGATGCGCATCGCGGCGGTGCCGCGGCGCCCGCCCAAAAGCACGTCGACGATGGAATAAATCAGCGAAGAATCGACCGTGATGAGGCCGAAGTTGTCCCATTCCTCGGCCTTGAACACGCTGAGCATGGCCGGCAGAGGGATCGAGTTCAGATAGTCGCCAAAGCGGATGGAGGCGATGTTGTCGAGCGAGACTTCGACGTTGTCCGAGGTGAAGTTACGAAGGCTGGTCGACATCAGGCGCACCAGACGGTCGAACACGACCTCAAGCATCGGCAGACGTTCGTAGGACACCAGGGCCGACGACAGGATCGCCTGGATGCCCGATTTCTCGGCGCCTTCCTCGTGACTGTCGTCAAAGCCCAGGAGGCTGTCGATTTCGTCCTGGTTAAGAACCCGGGTGGCTTCGGGCGCGGCCATGCCGACGTCGGTCGACGCACCGTCGCCGTCGCCGCCCATCATGGCTTCCCATTCGGCGGCCAGCTCGTCCTGCTCGTCGCCGCCACCGCCGCCGCCTTCGCCGCCGTCGCCGCCCATTGCGGCTTCCCATTCGGCCGCCATTGCGTCTTGATCGTCAGCCGGGCTCGTCATCCGTCACATCCCCTGCGTACCATAAGTCTACTGAACCAGCATTTCCTTGAACAGGACGTCCTTGACCTGAGCCGGCGCCGTCGCCGCCCGGACCCGGCGCAGAAGCTCCTCGCGCAGGCGGTACATGCCGGCGGAACCCTGCAGGTCCTCGATCCTGAGTTCACGCAGATAGACCTGGAAATTGTCCATCACGCGGTCCTTCACGGCATCGATGATCAGTTTGTCCTGTTCACTCGCCACTTCGAGCGACACCTTCATTTTCAAAAACTGGGACTTGCGGCCGGCCGTGTTCAGGTTGACCAGAACCTCCGGCAGATCGTGAAACAGGCCGATGCCATCCGGCGCCTCGCCCGAGGCGACCGCGGAGGAACTGTCCTTGCCCGTGATCATTGAAATCAGGGGCTCAAGCAAGCCCGTGAAGAACGCCGCCGCAGCCCCCCCCACGACAAGCAGCAGCACCGCAACGATGATGATGAGCTTCTTCTTGCTCTTGGAGGCACCGTCGGAACCGCCTTCTTCGCCGTCGGCGTCTTCGTCGGCGCCGCCGACCTCTTCATTTTCCAGATCGTCGTCGTCAGCCATATCCGGGGCAACCGTTTCCTAGCGTCCTGATCCCAAGTCTTGGCACTTTAAAATCAGGTCGTTAACAAGTCGTTGAAGCGGGAAGAAGGCATTACGCCCAGCGCGCCCGGCCCGGGCACCCGCCCGCCCCCCCGCATGCGGTCCCCGATCGCGATGGTATCAAAGTCCCGCCACCGCCAGCAACAGCCGGCTCTAGGCAAGAAATACCCGGCAAAGGCTGCCAAAGGTATCCGGATTTTCCCAGCCTCCAAACCCTCAAAATGTATCTATCCATTTGAAGTAATTATATTTTTAAACTTGGCACGGCGACTGCAACAGGTCTGGCGGAAATACGTGAACTGCCTTCCGGATGAAGGTCCCGCTAAAGGGGCCACACCGGAAGAGAATGAATAGAACGGGAAAAATCAGATGGAAACCACAGCGGTCATTGCCGCTTCGCGTCAAGGCGCGCTCAAACGGCAGCTCGAGGTTGTCGCCAACAATTTGGCGAACATGAGCACCAACGGCTACAAATCCAGCCAGATGATGTTCGTTGAGCACGTCGTCAAAAGCAAAGGCGGCGAACGGCTCATCAGCCCCAAACTCACCTTTGCACGCGATCTGGCGACCCGGCTCGACACCACGGACGGCGCCATCGAAACCACGGGCAACCAGCTCGACATGGCGATCCGCAACGAAGGCTTCTTCGTGGTCCGCGACCCGCAAGGCAACGAACTTTACACGCGCAATGGCCAGTTTCGCCTGGATACGGGCGGTCAGATCGTCAACCAGCAGGGCTATCCGCTGCTGTCGACCGGCGGCCAGCCGATGACCCTCGGCCCCAACGATGCCGAAATCAATATCGGCCGCGACGGAACCATTTCGACGGAGAACGGCCAGCTTGGAAAGGTCAGGATCGTGCGCTTCGAAAATCCGCAGGATCTGGCGCAGACGTCGGGTGCCTTGTTCTCCTCGGCCACGCCGGCCATCGACATCGCCAGCCCGGACGTGATCCAGGGCGCCCTGGAAGGCTCCAACGTGGAGCCCATCCTGGAGATGGCCAAGATGATCGAACTGCACCGCAGTTATGAAAGCGCCAAGTCTTTCATCGAACGCGAGGACGAACGCCAGAAGGAAATGATCAGAAGCCTGGCGCGCGACGCTTAACGGCGCCGCCATGAAACTGCCCGACCGGGCCGAAGGCCCGGAAAGACCACCACCGGCCGAACGCCGGAACAGCAAAACGTGCGGCTGAAGCGCCGCGCAGACGACACGACAGAACGCACAACGCAACGTGCCGGAACCGCAACCGGCAAGCGAAAGGACGGGAAAAATGAGATCGCTTGATATCGGCTCGACGGGCATGATTGCCCAACAGCGAAACGTCGAGGTCATCTCCAACAACCTCGCCAACATGAACACCACGGCCTTCAAACGCCGGCGCACGGAATTCCAGGACCTGATTTACCAGGATCTGCGCCGCGTCGGGTCGACCTCGGCCGACAACGGCGCCATCGTGCCCACGGGCGTGCAGCTCGGTCTCGGCGTGAAGTTGGCCGCCGTCTACCGTATCCACGAACAGGGCAACCTGTCGTCCACCGACAACACCTTCGACATGGCCATTCAGGGCAAGGGCTTCTTCCAGGTCCAACTGCCCACGGGCGAAACCGCCTATACCCGTGACGGCACGTTCCAGTTGAACGAGAATGGCCAGATCGTGACCCATGACGGTTATCTCCTGAACCCGCCGATCACGGTGCAGGACGACGCCATCGATGTGACCATCAACGCGTCGGGCGAAGTTCTGGTGAAGATCGAAGGCCAGGTGCAGTTTTCCAACGCCGGCCAGATCCAGACCGTGAATTTCCAGAACGAACCCGGTTTGGAAGCCATCGGCAACAACCTCTACAAGGAAACCCCGGCCTCCGGCAACGCGACCACCGGCAACCCCGGAACGGAAGGCTACGGCACCATTCTGCAGGGCTTCCTGGAAACCTCGAACGTAAACGCGGTGGAAGAGATCTCCAACCTGATCTCCGCCCAGCGTGCCTATGAAATGAACTCCAAGGTCATCCAGACCTCGGACGAAATGCTGGGAACGCTGACCTCGCTCCGCTAACCGGCGCGCCCGTTGAGTAAAGCCAGAACGGCTTCGTAAGCCCGCAAGGCTTTGACAAGACCGAAAGGTCTCAGAAAGGTAGAGTGACATGACCGTTCGCAATCTGTTCATCGCCGCCGCTTTGGCCGCAGCCCTGGTGCCCGTCGCCGCGCTGCCCGCATCCGGCGGGACTAAGAAAACGTCGCCCGCCGACGCGGCGGAGCAGAGCGAAAAGGCGACCGCGCCGTTGCTCCGCGACTCCATCACCGTCGATGACAAGGTGATCTACCTGGGCGACCTGTTCATCAACGTCGGCGAGAAAGCCGACGCCGCGGTGGCCTATGCCCCCGCCCCCGGCGAGCGTGCCATCTTCGATGCCCGCTGGCTGTACCGGGTGGCGCGGGCCTACCGCCTGAACTGGCGGCCGCTGTCGGCCCGCCAGCAGGTCGTCGTCGAACGCGTCAGCCAGGTCATCGAACGGGCCGAAATCGTCGATACCATCATGGCGGCGCTGTTTGAAAAGGGTGCGGACCCAGCCTCTGAACTGGACCTTTCGACGCAGCTGACCCGTGTCCATATCGCCGGCAGCGCCACCCCCACCATCGGCGTCGACGACATCACCTACGATCCGCGCAGCCAGCGCTTCGCGGCGGTCGTCTCCATCCCCAAGGGCGACCCGGCCGGCGAACGGCTGCGCCTGACCGGCCGCCTGTATCCGGTCGTCAAGATCCCGGTCGTATCGAAGGTGATGGCGCGCAACGACATCCTCACGGAACGTGACGTGAAGTGGATCCGCATCCGCGCCGACCGCATCATGCCGGACACGGTGACCAAGCTGGAAGATCTGGTCGGCATGTCGGTCAAGCGCGGCCTGCGGCCCGACGACGTGATCCGCGTGTCCGACGTCGAACGCCCGATCCTGGTCGAGCGCGGCGCGCTGGTGACCGTCACCCTGAGCCACGGCCCGCTGTCCCTCACGGCACAAGGCAAGGCGCTTGAACGGGGGGCTCTCGGCGACGTGGTGCAGATCGTCAACCGGCGCTCCAAGACCGTGTTCGAAGGCGAAATCACGGGTCCCAGCCGGGCCAAGGTGACGATGACCAGCATTCGCGAATTGGCGCAGAACGGCCAGTAACGGCACGAAAGGAATTCGCCCCTTTCCCTTAAGGGGCAGTTAGGAGAAAACTCATGAACGGCTCGATCATCTCCCTCTCGCGTCACCTGCTTCGGACCACGGCTTTGGTCACGTTGCTGGCCGGCACGGTCACCGGATGCAACACCCTCACCCGCCTGTCACAGGTCGGCGATGCACCGACGATCACGCCGATCCAGAACCCGACGGGACGGCCCGACTACAAGCCGGTCTCCATGCCCATGCCGGCGCCGAAGATCGCCGAACGCAACCCCAATTCGTTGTGGCGGGCGGGAGCGCGGGCCTTCTTCAAGGATCTACGCGCCAAGCAGGTCGGCGACATCATGACCGTGCAGATGACGCTCAACGACAGCGCGACCTTGGAAAACAAGACGGAGCGCGACCGCATCGACAGCGAAGCGGCACGGGTCACCAATTTGCTGGGCTTCGAGGGCGAAATTACCCGCTATTTGCCCGACGGCGTGAACCCGGCATCAATCGCCAACTTCGGCAACACCCACGGGACCGAGGGCGACGGGTCCATCGAACGGTCGGAAGAAATCAGCCTGACCTTCGCCGCCGTCGTCACCCAGGTTCTGCCCAACGGCAACCTGGTCATCATGGGGCGCCAGGAACTCCGGGTTAACTCGGAACTGCGCGAACTCATGGTCACCGGCGTGGTGCGGCCGTCCGACATCGATTCCGACAACAAGATTTCCCACGAAAAGATCGCAGAAATGCGGGTCGCCTACGGCGGGCGCGGAACGCTGAGCGAACTTCAGCAGCCCCGCTGGGGGATGCAACTTTGGGACATCCTCTTCCCGTTCTAGAAGGAGCGGCATCTCCACCGAACGGACAAAAGTTTCCCGTTCTAGGTTCGTATGAAGAACCTGGATCAACTTCAAAGGCCGGCGCCCAGCGCCGGCCTCTTTTTTTGTCGCGGCTGATCGGCCGGCGCCGCACCGGCCATCCATCTTGACTTCCCAGCGCCGTTTTCCTATGGCCTTTCACATGAATACGGTCATGCACTTCTGCGTCATTCTTCGTCGGCAGCATCCCCTCGCGGGAGGCTAGCCCCCGGCTCGGCGACGTCGCGTCCCCAGCCGTGGGGATCTGACAATTTGCCCCGGCAGAAGGGGCAAACATAATCCAGACGCGACACCCGGCATTTTCAGAAATCACACGCAACGTACTCGGCGCACCCACCCGCGCGCCGACTTCCTTTGCAGGGAATCAAACAATGACCTTCGAAAACGCGACACAGTCCAAACCCCCGATTACCATCGCCCGCACCGATCATGACCGATTGTGGGGGCTTGCCGAGGGGGTGAGCGACAGAAACCCCGACGTTTCCAGCCAGCTTCTTGCCGAACTCGACCGGGCGAAAATCGTTCCCGACGAACAAATTGAGGGAAATGTCGTCAGCATGGGCTCGACCTTGCGCTTCACCACCGACACGGGCGAAGACCGAACCATCACCTTGGTATTTCCCAACGAAGCGGATATTTCGGCAGGCAAGGTGTCGATCCTCACGCCCATCGGCGCGGCGCTGATCGGTCTGTCCGCCGGGCAGTCGATCGATTGGACCGGCCGTGATGGACATCCCCACAGGTTGACGGTCGAAAGCGTCAACGGCACCGGCGATGCCGCCTGATGGCGGAAGCGGTAAACGCGGAACACGCGGTAAATTCACGACATAGAAAAGCCGCGCGAACCTGGCCATATCGGCCTTTCGTGCGGCTTTTTAAGCTTTGCCGGGAATTTAATCGTCCCGGTGCGTGCGCTCCATGCGCTCGTGGCGTTCCTGGGCTTCGATGCTCAGAGTCGCGATCGGCCGGGCTTCCAGGCGCTGGACGCTGATCGGCTCTTCCGTTTCCTCACAATAGCCATAGCTGCCGTCTTCGATGCGCTTCAGCGCTTCGTCGATCTTGGAGATCAGCTTGCGCGCGCGGTCGCGGGTGCGCAGCTCAAGCGCGCGTTCCGTCTCGATGGACGCACGGTCGGCGATATCCGCTTCAATGATCCCACCTTCCTGCAGGGATTGCAGGGTTTCGTTGGATTCCTCGAGCAATTCAGCCCGCCATTTCAGGAGCTTCCGGCGGAAGTACTCCAGCATGACAGGATTCATGAAATCCTTGTCTTTCTTGGGATTATAATCTGGCGGAACAGTAATGGTCATTTGTTAGTCGTCTCCCCCGGTTAACTGCCAGGTTGCCGTTTGTCGACGGGCGCGGAATATACGGACCGGAGCGCCCAAGGGCAAGCCATCATTTATCCCGGCCTGGGGACGGGAAACCCATTGATTTCAGGGAAATAGAAGACTGCGGCCGGACGGGCCGGTTTATCGGGTCAGCTTGGCCAGTTCAACCTCGGCGCGGAGTTCGATCTCGTCGATCAAGGCGTTCAGCCCCGTATCGTCGGTTGCCGGGCGTTTTTCGCGCAAGGCCTGGGCCAATTCAATAACCTTTTCCTTGGGCAGATTACCCGTCAAAAGCGCCATCTGAAGGTCTTCGAGGCGGTCGAGCAGCCGGTCGCCACGCGCCATCAGCAGCCCTTTCGAGCGGCCTTGGGTCGCGTCATCGGCCGCCTGCATGGCCAGCACGGCGTCAACGCCGGCGACGGCCGAGCCCGATATGGTGCCCGCCGCCTGCTCCGCCGTGTCGGCGGTCGCCGCGCGCAGATCATCGGCGAAGGCATCCGACGACGACGCGCCCGATTTGCGCTTCGTCTTGTCGATGCCCTTGGCGGGACCGATATTGGAAACCTTCATTGATTGACCTTTCCCCGCGAAACCGACCGCGGCCCCGCAGTATGGCGCACCCTTTATTGCCGGGCGGTTAATTTTTTCGGAATTTCCGGAGTGCCCGCACCAGCCATCCGCCCGCGCGTCACACAGTCTGGCCCATGAAACGGCAAAATGCCAGCCCATAGCCTGCTCCGGCGGCCCGCCATGGCGGCCTACACAGCCCTGTTTGGGTATTTTCACATCCAGCAGACACGAGAACGAGAATGACTTGCAAACGCATAATCAGACCGCTATAACTGGCGCACGCATTGATAATCATTCGCAATCTCAGTTTTTGCTGAAATTTGGCAAGGGATTACCGACAACCGTTCGACACTTGCGAGCCTCTGGGATTTCACAACCGAACCAACGAAGGACTCTGACCCGTGGAAACCAAAATGCCACATATGAAACGCCTGTTTGCGACCGGTCTTGTCGCCGCCTCGACGATCTTCGGCGCCACCACCTGGGCCCAGGCCGCCGACCAGGAAGTGAACCTCTATTCCTATCGTCAGCCGTTCCTGATCAAACCGCTCCTCGACGCCTTCACCAAGGAAACGGGGATCAAGGTGAACGTCGTGTTCGCCAAGAAGGGCATGCTGGAAAAGATCAAGGCCGCCGGCGACAACAGCCCCGCCGACGCGGTGCTGACCGTCGATATCGGCCGCCTGTACGCCCTGAAGGAAGGCGGCGTGCTGCAGGCCGTGAAGTCGGATACCCTTGAAAAGAACATTCCCGCCCACTTCCGCGACCCGGAAGGCATGTGGTTCGGTCTGACATCCCGTGCCCGCGTGGCGCTGGTGTCCAAGGAACGGGTCAAACCGGGCGAACTGACATCCTATGAGGACCTGGCCGATCCCAAATTCAAGGGCCGCATCTGTGTGCGCTCCGGCAAGAACGCCTACAACGTGGCGCTGATCGCCTCGATGATCGCCCACCACGGCGAAGAGGGTGCCGAAAAGTGGCTTCAGGGTGTGAAGGCCAATCTGGCCCGCAAGCCCCAGGGCAACGACCGCGCCCAGGCCAAGGCCGTGTTCGAGGGCGTATGCGACATCGCCATCACGAACAACTATTACATGGGCAAGATGATGACCAACGACGAGAAGCCCGAGCAGAAGAAGTGGGCCGCTGCCGTTCGTCTGACCTATCTGAACCAGGGCGACCGCGGCAATCACATGAACGTCTCGGGTGCCGCCGTGACCAAAAGCGCCAAGCACAAGGACGCCGCGGTCAAGTTGATCGAGTTCCTGTCCGGCGACGCGGCGCAGAAGATCTACGCCGAGGACAATCAGGAATACCCGGTGAAACCCGGCGTTCCCTATTCGAAGCTCGTCCAGTCCTGGGGCGAGTTCAAGGGCGATACGCTCTCGCTCGAGAAAATCGCCAAGCTGCGGCCCGCCGCCTCCCGACTGGTGGACAAGGTTGGATTCGACGACGGTCCCGGCAGCTGAGTCGTTCCTGAACGAACCAGTTGGCAGAAACGCTGCGGGGTTTCCCCCCGCGGCGTTTTCTGCTTTTGTGCCTTCCGCAACCTGGGAGTCCTCACACCTTGCCGCACCCCGCCGCCGTCGCTGACCGGCCAGTCGCCCGATATCTGCCCGCCCGCCTGATGCCCGACCGATGGGGTGTGCTGACCCTGGCCGTCGCCCTGTTCGTGGCGACGCCCCTGATTGCCGTCGCGACCATCGCCCTGACCCCGGCGCCGGACATCTGGCGCCATCTCTACAACACGGTGCTGTTCGGCTATGTCGAACGCACGGTGATGCTGATCGGCGGGATCGGCCTGGGCACCTTCGTCATCGGCACGGGCACGGCCTGGCTGGTGACCATGTGCCGGTTTCCCGGACGCGGCCTGTTCAACTGGGCATTGGTCCTGCCGCTGGCGGTGCCGACCTATATCCTCGCCTTCGTGTTCACGGACCAGTTGGAGTACGCCGGCGCGGTGCAAGGCACGCTGCGCGAGATTTTCGGTTGGCGTGACCGGCAGGATTACTGGTTCCCGGAAATCCGCTCCATGGGCGGCGCCATCACCGTGATGACCCTGGTACTCTATCCCTATGTCTATCTCCTGGCCCGCGCGGCCTTCCTTGAACAGTCGGTCTGCGTACTCGAAGTCAGCCGCACGCTCGGCAAGACCGCCTGGCAGAGCTTCTGGAATGTCGCCCTGCCGCTGGCCCGCCCGGCCATCGTGGTCGGCATGACCCTGGCCATGATGGAGGCCCTGAACGACTTCGGGACCGTCGATTTCTTCGGGGTCAAGACCTTCACGGCAGGCATCTACGACGTCTGGCTGAACATGGACAACATCTCGGGCGCGGCGCAGCTGGCGTCGGTCCTGATGATCTTCGTCGTCGTCCTGGTCGTGCTGGAGCGCATGGCCCGGCGGGGACAACGCTACCACCATACGTCAAGCAAGATTCAGGCTCTGCCCAGCTACCGCCTGAGCGGCGTCAAGGCCGCGCTGGCCGCCGTTTTCTGCGCCTTGCCAATCCTGCTCGGCTTCGTTCTGCCGGCCTCGGTCCTGCTGTCCTACGCCGTGGTGTTCTTCGACGTCACGCTGAAGGCCAATTACCTGACGATCACCCTGAACAGCATTTCGCTGTCCCTGGGGGCTGCCGTCATCGCCGTCGCCATCGGCCTTGTTCTCGCCTACGGGCTGCGCATGGGATCGGGCCCCCTGCCCCGCGCCGCCGTGCGCTTTGCATCGATCGGATACGCCGTGCCGGGCGCCGTGCTGGCGATCGGCGTGATCGTGCCCATGGCGGGCCTGGACAATGCGATCGACGCTTTCTCGGAACGGGTATTCGGTGTATCCACGGGACTGCTGTTCAGCGGCACCGTGATCGCCATCCTCTACGGCTATCTGGCGCGGTTCCTGGCGCTGTCCTTCGGCACGGTCGAGGCCGGCCTGGGCAAGGTTTCGCGTAACATGGACGGCGCCGCGCGGACGCTTGGAGCGAACCCGTTCCAGACCATGTCCCGCGTCCATTTTCCGCTGCTCCGCACCAGCCTGTTGACGGCGGGCCTGCTGGTTTTCGTCGATTGCATGAAGGAGCTTCCCATTACCATCATCCTGCGCCCCTTCGGCTATGACACGCTCGCGACCTTCGTGTTCCAGTACGCGTCGGACGAACTGTTCGAGGAATCGGCCCTGGGCGCGCTGACCATCGTCGCCGCCGGCCTGATTCCCGTGGTCATCCTGGCCCTGACGACCCTGCGCAGCCGCCCCGGCCACACCGGCGGAGGCCATCCATGACCTCGCCCATGGCCCCGCCCGCCGCCGCGCCGACGACCATGTCCAAGGCCGACGGCCTGCACATGCTGAACGTCTCGCATGCATTCGGCGATCACACCGTGGTGTCGGGGGTCTCCGTCTTCGTCAATCCGGGTGAACTGGTCTGCCTGCTGGGGCCTTCGGGATGCGGCAAGACGACCCTGCTGCGCCTTGCGGCGGGGCTTGAGGACCTACAGGTCGGGCGCATCACCATCGGCGAGGACACGGTCGCCGACGGCCAGGGCGGCCCCCAAATGCCGCCGGAAAAGCGCAATGTCGGGCTGATGTTTCAGGACTTCGCCCTGTTCCCCCATCTGACCGTGTACGAAAACATCGTGTTCGGCCTGGCGGAAAAGGACCGGGCGCGCCGGCAATGGGCCCGCGACACCCTGGCGACCATGGGCCTCGGCGATTATGCCGATGCCTTTCCCCATACCCTGTCCGGCGGCCAGCAGCAGCGCGTCGCCCTGCTGCGCGCCCTGGCCCCGGCCCCCCGGGTGCTGTTGCTGGACGAACCGTTTTCCGGCCTCGACGTCAACCGCCGCGCCCAAATCCGCCAGGATACGTTTCAGATTCTCTCACGGTCGGGCATCGCCACCCTGATGGTCACCCATGACCCGGAAGAAGCCATGTTCATGGCCGACCGCATCATGGTCATGCAGGACGGACGCATCGTCCAATCGGGCACGCCGGTCGAAATCTATTTCCACCCGAAGACGGTGTTCGTCGCCGAACTGTTCGGCCCCGTCAATCGCCTCGATTGCCGGGTGGAGAACGGCGCCCTAGTCTCCGCCCTGGGGCGGTTTCCCGCGAACGGCCTTGCCGAAGGCGCCGAAGCCCAGGTGCTGATCCGCCCCGAAGCCCTGACCCTGTCCCAACCGGCCGCGGCAGACGGCAGCCCCCTGCTGACAGTCGTCTCGGCACGCTCGCTCGGGCGCTCCAGCCACCTGACCCTGTCCTTGGAGGACGGCGGTGCCGAGCCCCTTTTCAACGCCCGAATGCCGGGGGTGTTCCTGCCGGAAGTCGGATCGCGCGTCAGCGCCCGGGTGGCGCCGGAACACCTTCTGATTTTCCCCAAACCCGCCCGCTGAACGACCCCCAAGGCGGCAAGAATTTCCCCCCAACACGGCCCTGAAGCTCTCACAGGGTAGACTTTGCCCAGGTCCATTTAAAAATATCCTTTTTTTTCAAATAAATAAGACCCCTCCCTCTTGGCATCGACCTTGCAGTAATTAACGCGAGAAAAACCGAAGAGGGTCCCTGGACGCGGGGACATCAAGACATGAGTTTGGGCATTTTTCAGCAAGCGACCTCGGCCATGATGGGTCAGTCCCACAAGCTGAACACCATTTCGCAAAACGTCGCCAACCTGAACACCGACGGCTACAAGCGCACGGATACCGAATTTCGGACCCTGATGAACAAAGGGTTCACGTCGGTCGGCGCGACCACGGCGGAAGGTGCTTCCGGGACCTCCCATTCCGACCTTGGCGGGACCGCGCCCGTTGATTTCCAACGCATCTCGAATCAGGGCCAAGTCCGCACCACCGACCGCAACCTGGACGTGGCGATCATCGGCAGCGGCTTTTTCATGGTCTCACCCGACATCAATGTGAACGGCAACATCCAGTACACGCGGCGCGGCGCCTTCGACATCAACGTCACCGACCTGACGGATTCCGTAACGCTTTCGGACGGAACGGCGGCGACCGTCAACCAAGGCTATCTCGCGGACCAGTTCGGCAACTTCCTGTTGGGTTATTCCGTCAATCCGGACGGCAGCTTCACGCTGGGCACGCCGGCGCCCATGCGCGTCGACCAGTTCGCCTTTGAAGATACCGGGGAACTGACAACGGCCGCGTCCGTTGACGTCAACCTGCCGGCCGACGCCGCCTCGGGCACGACGTTTAACGGCAGCATCAAGGTCGTTGACACGAGCTTTGATGCCCAAAGCATCCGCGTCGATTTCACCAAGGCTTTCGACGCAACGAACCTGTGGGATTTCCGCCTGATCGGCGACAATATCGCCAGCGTGACCGCATCGCCCGGCGGCGTCCACACGCCGGTCTCGACCACGTTGGATGACCATGCCGTGCGGTTCTCGACCGTCGTCGGCGGCGGTGGCGTGATTACCGCGTTCAGCAACAACAATCCGGGCGGGGGTGCGCAACTGGGCAGCCAACTGGCCGGTACGTTCGCCGGATTAAAGCCGGGTGACACGATCACCGTGGCGGGAAGCGGCGGCAACGACCAGACCTATACGATCGCCAGCATTTCGGAAAACCAGGCAGAGATCACCCTGGATGGGGCCGTGCCTCTCAACACCGATGAAGTGACGACGAACGCCATCACTTTCTCCTCGACGGCATCGATCCCGCAGCGCCTTGAATTCGGCAACAACGGCGCATTGACATCGGACTCCGAGTATACGTTCGACGTCACCTTCGATGACGGCGAAACGGCAAGCTTCACGTTTGATGCCAGCACCTTCACCCAATTTGCCGGCGATTTTTCCTTCGCCAACTACGAACACAACGGTGCCCAGTCGGCGGCCGTCTCGAGCCTGAGCTTCGGGCCCGGCGGCGAGATTTACGGCGAGTTCACGGACAACACGCGCCGCGTTCTCTATAAGGTGCCGTTGGCGATCTTCCCCAACCCGAACGGTCTGGAAATCTCCACCGGCCAGAATTTCCAGGAAACGGAAGCCTCCGGCGAGCCGAACCAGGTCTTCGCCGACGAGTCCGGCTTCGCGACCCTGCTCGGAAACGCACTGGAAGGCTCGAACGTGGATCTCGGCACGGAAATGAGCCGCCTGATCGCCGCCCAGGCCGCCTATAACGTCGCCGCGACCAGTTTCAAGACCGCCGATGAAATGTTGCAGGAAGCGGCGAACCTCAAACGCTAGCGGCGCGCACCTGCCGGATTTCTCCGGTCATGCGGATGTTTGTCAGGGCGGCCTTCGGGCCGCCCTTTCCGGTTTCGGGGCCCCGGCAATTGTTGCCCATGACGGGGCGTCTCTTGCCGGGAAAAGCCGATCGAAGGCCGCACCCCTTGGAAATTTATCATTATATTTCAATTGATTAACTGATCTCCTTGGATGGCATGCTTTTCGCTTAATAACAGGTGGGAACAACCATGGCCCGCAAAGGGCCGGCATCAGTCGATCGAGACTCAATCAAGACAATGAAATGATGACGAGAACGGGAAAAATGAACAGCGACAAGACCTCGGGCCGCCGCCGCCTCGCCCTGGCGCTGCGCCTGGCCGCCGCCGCCACGGCGTTTTTCGTGGCCTTGAGCATCGGCCTGCCCAGCGGCGCCGGCGCCGCCTCGCGCATCAAGGACATCGTGGATTTCGAAGGTATTCGTGAAAACCAGTTGGTCGGCTACGGCTTGGTCGTCGGCCTGAGCGGCACCGGGGACTCCCTGTCCGACGGTCATTTCACCAAGGAAAGCCTGCAGTCCATGCTCAACCGCCTGGGTGTGCAGACCACCGATTCCGGTCTGGATTCCAAAAACGTCGCCGCCGTGATGGTGACGGCCAACATGCCGCCGTTCTCCCGCCAGGGTTCGCGCATCGACGTGACCGTCAGCTCACTCGGCGATGCCGACAACCTTTTGGGCGGAACGCTTCTGGTCACGCCGATGCTTGGTGCCGACGGTGAGGTTTACGCCGTAGCGCAGGGCCAACTCGCGGTCGGTGGATTCAAGGCCCAAGGCAACGCGGAAACCGTGTCCAAAGGGGTTCCGACGTCGGGCCGTATCGCCAACGGCGCCATCGTCGAACGCGAGGTCGCGTTCGAAATCGGCGACATGGAAGTGGTCAAGCTGAGCCTCAAAAACCCGGATTTCACCACGGCGCGCCGCATCGCCCAGGCCGTCAATGCCTTCCTGGGCACCACCGCGGCGCGGCCGTCGGACCCCAAGACCGTGCAGTTGCACGTTCCCGACAACTACCGCAACAACGTCGTCAACCTGCTGACCGACGTCGAACAGCTGCGCATCGAACCGGACCAGATGGCCCGCGTGCTGATCGACGAACAGTCGGGCACCATCGTGATGGGCGAAAACGTGCGCATCTCCACCGTCGCCATCGCCCAGGGCAGCCTGACCATCCGCATCACGGAAACCCCGCAGGTGTCCCAGCCTGGCCCGTTCGCCGAGGTCGGCACCACGACCACCGTCGATCGCACGGACATTCAGATCGACGAAGGCCAGGACAAGCGCCTGACCGTGTTCAACGAAGGCGTCACGCTGCAAGACCTGGTCAACGGCCTGAACGCATTGGGCATCGGCCCGCGAGATCTGATCACCATCCTGCAGGCCATCAAGGCGGCCGGCGCCCTCCAGGCCGAAATTCAGGTGATGTGATGAACGGCGCCATCGATACCACGCTCGTCGGCCTGCAGACCGCGCCTTCGGCCAAGGCCGGCGCCCTGGCCGGCAAGGCACACAGCGCCATGTCCATGCAGCGCATGCGCGCCGTCGCCCAGGATTTCGAATCCGTCTTCATTTCCGAAATGATCCGCCCGATGTTCGAAAACATCGAAGCCGAAAAACCCTTCGGCGGCGGCCCGGCCGAGGACATCTGGCGCAATCTGCAGATCGACGAATACGGCAAGGCCATTTCCAAGGCCGGCGGCGTCGGTATCGCCGATACCGTTCTGGACCAGCTTATCCGCATGCAGGAGGCGCGCTGACAAGCGCCCGACAGGAGGACCTATACTCATGGAATCGATGGAACGCCTTGAAAGAATGGTCGAATTGACCGACCACCTGAGCGACTTGGTCGAAGCGGAGAATCTGGCGCTCATCGAACGCCGGTTCCTCGACGTGGAAGCCATGTTGGAAGACAAGGCGACGCTCGCGCGCCTGTACGAAAACAGCATGAAGGATCTGGATGAGGCCAACCTGGACTGGAAGGCAATTCCGCCCGACCTGCACGAGAAGCTGACCGTCGCGGGCACCCGCCTGGCCAACGCCGTCGGCGAGAACGCCATGCGCCTTGAGATCGGCATGACCGCCAACAAGCAGGTTATCGATCTATTCGCCGAAGCCGTACAAAAAGCCGTTCCCCATTCCGGCACTTATTCGAAAAACGGCCGCACCGGCAAGGAAGGCACCCGCGCGGCGGCCAATTCCGTCGCCGTGGCCCTTGACCAGAACCTTTAACCGTCATCCGAACGACCACACGGGAACTGAACGACCATGGGCGACATCACACAAGCACTGAGAGCGGCGCAAAGCGGCCTGCTGGCGAACCAGACGGCGCTCAACATCGTTTCCCAGAACGTCGCCAACGTGAATACCCCGGGGTATTCACGAAAGATCATCCAACAGCAATCGGTGGTGCTGGCCGGTCAGGGCGCCGGGGTGTCGATCGCCGACTTTACCCGTGTCGTCGACAGCGGCCTGCTCAAGTCGATCCGTCAGGAATTGGGTGAACTGAACAACGTAACGGTCCAGGAAGGCTATTTCCAACGCCTGCAGGAAACCTTCGGCACGCCGGGAGACAACACCTCGATCGCGCACATCCTGGAAGAGTTGAAGGAAGCGGCGGAACTGCTCACCGTGTCTCCAGACCGTATCCTTGAACAAAGCGAACTGGTCCGCCAGGCTCAGGCCGCGGTCGAAAAATTCGCCGCCATGAGCCGCACGATCCAGGACCTGCGCCTGCAGGCAGATCAACAGATCGCCGCCGTCGTCTCCGAAATGAACCAGTTGACGGCGGACATCGACCAACTCAACGACGACATCATTCGCTTCGGTTCGACCGGCAACGACACCACCGACCTTGAAGATCAGCGCGATAACAAGATCGACCGCCTGTCCGAATTGGTCGATATCCGCTTTTTCTCGCGCAACGACGGCGACGTCGTCGTATTCACCTCCTCGGGCCTGACGCTGGTCGATACCATTCCGCCGACCATCACCCACGAAGCGGCGGCAGCCATGAGTTCGACCTCGACGGTCGCCAGCGGCCAGATCGACGGCATCTATGTGGGCGAACGGCTTGCCATCAACGACCTGACGACCCAGGCCCGCGGCGGCCAACTGGCCGGCCTGCTTGACATGCGCGACGACGTTCTGCCGAACCTGCAGGCGCAGCTTGACGAACTGGCGGCCCAGTTGCGCGACCAGATCAACCTGGTCCACAACCGCGGCACGCCGTTCCCCGGCCATCAGGAACTGACCGGCCAGCGCATTTTCCCCCTGCCCCAGGAACAAACGATCAAGCTGGGCGGGTCGGACGACGTCGCCATCGTGTTGATGGATGCCGATGGCGCCCAGACGATTTCGATCCGTCTGTCCGAAATCCTAAGCGGCACCGGCAATGGCCAGACCTTCGGCGACGGCACTGACGACAGCGGCGCCATCACCATCACCGAATTGGCCGCACGACTTGAAGATTTCTTCCAGCTCAACGGCGCGCCCTCGGCATCGGTGACACTGAACGACCAGAGCCAGTTGTCGATCAATCTCAACAACACGTCCCTCGGCTTCGGCTTCCGTGACGAAACCGGTTCTGCGGACGGTAGCGACTTCGAAGACGCCTCGATCCAGTTCGACAAGGACGGCGACGGCACCGTCGATGAAACCGTATCCGGGTTCTCCAATTTCTTCGGCCTGAACA
This sequence comes from uncultured Alphaproteobacteria bacterium, assembly GCA_963976055.1. GTDB lineage: Bacteria > Pseudomonadota > Alphaproteobacteria > Rhodospirillales > Casp-alpha2 > UBA1479. Next base: position 359,587 of record CAXBJB010000003.1, on the reverse strand, counting down.
ACCTGTTCGTCGACGGCCTGTCGGAAAACATCTACGATTCAAACGTGCTCAGCTCCAGTTTCGTGAGCACCTCCGCGGTCCTCAGCTTCCGCGACGCCAACACACCGGACACGGGATCGGGTGCCGAATATCTGGGCCATGTCGTCATTCCCGCGGGGGCGACGCTGCAGCAGATCGCCGACCTGATCAACAACGGCGGCACGGACACGTCCGGGATGTTCTATCCGGTCGGCGCGCCCGCCATCGGGACCAGTTTTCCGGCGGTCGAAAACATCACCGCCTCCGTGGTGCCCGACGGCTCTGGCTTCCGGCTGCGCCTCGCCCATGACGATGGCAGGTCCTTCACCGTTACGCATTCCGCCTCGCCCGGCGGCGCCCCGGCAACCGCCGGCACGACGTTGCTTAGCGAACTGGGTATGAAGGAAGCCGATGTTCGCGTGTCGACGGCGATTTCCGTACGGCAGGACATTGTCGCAGCTCCCAGCCTCGTTTCGTCCGGACGTCTGGAATTCGACTCCACGAAAGGCCAGGCCGGCGAATACCTGACATCGCCCGGCAGCAACGGCGTTGCTCAGGAACTGGCCGCGATGCTGTCCAACTCCAACTCATTCGCGGTTTCCGGCGGCCTGCCGTCGTTGAACGTCAGTTTTTCCGAGTACGCTTCGTCGATCATCGCACGCAGTTCGTCGCTTGCCGACACCAACGACCGGCAGATCAGCAGCCAACGCACCTTGACCGAAAGCCTACAATTCAAGTCCGACAGTATCCGGGGCGTCAACCTGGACGAGGAATTGGCGGACCTGATCGTCTTCGAACAGGCGTTTTCCGCTGCAGCGCGCGTGATTTCCGTCATTCAGGACATGATCGATCGTCTGGAACAGGCCGTGGCCTAAGGGGTAGAACATGACCAGGATCACCAGCTCCGCTTCCAATACAATTCTGATCAGCCGTTTCCTGCAGACGCAGAAGACGCTGCTCGACCTGGAAACTCAGATCGGCACGGAAAAGAAATCACAGACCTACAGCGGTCTGGCCTTGTCCTCGCAACGTCTGGTCAACATTGAGAACGCCAAGTCCAGCCTGGAACGGTTCAACGCGAACAACGTCCAGGCCCAACTGCGCCTGGACGTTCAAACGACGGCGGTCACTGGGATTAAGGGAGCCATCAGCAACTTCCGCGAACTTCTGTTCCAGTTTTCCAACGGCGATCACACAGACCCGGAACGGGTCGAGCAAATCCAGGCCGACGCCTTCCGCGCATTGAAGGAAATCCAGAACCTGCTGAACACGGAAGCGGATGGCCGCTACATCTTCGGCGGCGGCACCGTGCGGACCGAGCCGGTCAGCTTCGGCCTGTCGACGGTCGAGGCGTTCCAGTCCGTGTTCGACGGCGCCCGGGTGTCGGTCCCCACCACCCGAGACGCAAATCTCAAAAATCTTTCGATCAGCCGCAGCAGCGTGGACTTGAACCCGGCCCATCTGACGTTCGAGCAAACCGACGGGGTCACCAACAAAAGTCGCATCAACACCACCGCGTCCAGTGGCCAGTTCCAAAACATCGCCGCCGGCACGACGATCACGATTTCCGGGACCGTCGATGGCCTGAACGACGGCATCTATACGGTGGATTCCGTCGACCCCGACGGTCTTTGGATCGATGTCCGCACGGAACAGCTCACCGACGAGGCGACACCCGTCGGCGCCACATTTACCTATCCCAACCCTGAGGATCCGCGTCAGTCGGTGACAACCCCGGCTCTCGTCACCTTCGATCGCCGCACCAATACCATCACGGCTGTGAACGCCGACGCCCTGGAGGCCATTCCAGAAGGGTCGGTAATCACCATCGCAGGAACGGTCAACAACAACGGAACATTCACAGTCGCCAGCAACGACGGCACGGACCTGGTGGTGGAAAGCAAACGCCTGGTATCCTCCGGCGGAAGCGGCGCGACCGTCCACACGCTGGGTGGCGGCAATCCCCTTACGTTCTCCGTCGGAACCGGTGCGGACGGCGAGGATCAACTGATCGCCGGCACTGCTGGTACGTACTCGTCACTGGAAAACGGCCAAAAAATCAAAATCAACAACACGGACACGGAAAACGACGGCAAGATTTTCACCGTCAAGTCCGTCTCGGCCGACGGCACGACCATCACACTTGAAGACGACGAAAGTGTCGATGCCACGATTGCCACGGTCACCACGGGGGTTGTGTCTTCCCGCCCCGAACTTTTCTCGTTCAACGCAGCGGAACGGAACTTCTACTTCGACGCCAGCGTCGGCGGCGGTGACCAGGTCACCTTCACGGAAAACGGCGCCAACGCCGATACCATCACGCTAACGGGCTCGACCTTCACGGACGCCAAGGGCAACCTTCTTCCAGCGGGTAGTCGCATCACCGTAACCGGCACGGCGGCGAACAACGCCACTTTCACCATCGCGTCGATCTCATCTGACGGGACGACGGCGACCCTGATCACTACGGATGATGTGGACGATTCAAATGAAGTCGCCACGAATGCCGTGCTCGCAGGTACTGGCAGCATCACGTTTGCCGATAACACGCCGTCGGCGGATAGCATTACCCTGGGCGGCGGGGCCTTCCGGGATGCCGCAGGCAACAACCTGCCGGCCGGAACCAAATTCGCGCTTGCCGGCACCGGCACCGCCAACGACGGCACCACGTTCACCATCGCCTCTGTCTCGTCGGACGGCCGGACGGCGACCTTGATCCCGACCAATACCATCGATGACACCACGCCGACGGTCACGGCCGGTACTTTGAATGCGGTGAATACCATCGGCACGATCTCGGCCACCAGTTACTACCAGGGCGACACGATGTCACTGACCCATCGGGCCAGCGACTCCCGGACCTTCGAAATCGACATTACCGGGGTCGATCCGGCCTTCGAAAAGGCGATCCGCGGCATGTTTCTGGTACTGCAGGGACAGTACGGAACGGAAGGCGGCCTCGATCAGAACGTGAACCGAATCAGCGAGGCCATCTTCCTGATGGACGACGCGCTGGACCGCACCAATTCGACGCCGCCGCCGTTCGGTACGGAACTGAACAGCAATATCGAGGAAATGGAGATCATTCTGGGCTACCGGGCGGTTCTTCTGAACGACGTCAAGAAGTCCAACGACCAAATCATCTCGTTCTTCGAAGGCAGCGTCGCCGAGATCGAGAACATCAACCCCCTGGATGCGATCACGCGGTTGCTGGATAGCCAGCGGGTTCTGGAGGCCTCATACCAGACCTTCTCGCGGGTCAGGCAGTTGAGCCTATCAAACTTCCTTTAGGCCTTGACGCTCATCACAGCGGCGTTGCTTATGTTCCTGTAAACTCTGCGGGTTCTTAGGTAATTTCGCTACGGTCGGCCTGCTGCCGTTAATCTTATGACAACTTAATTTTCCGAAGATCACGTGGTAAGTTGTGTCTTATTGTAATTCTGGGTGTGCAACGAACAAATGCCTCCATACAAAAACCAAGTTCAAAAATACGAGCGTCGGCCAGTGGGCGGGAACCCGGCGCAGACCGAGGCTTGGGCGCTGATCGAAGCTGCTAAGCGGATGGCGGCCTCGATTGTCGACGACAACCGCGATCCGAAGACGATTAAGGACGCTCGAAAAGCGGCACTTCGCTTGAACTGGCGCCTGTGGACGATCTTTCAGTCCGAACTGACCTTGGAACATTCTGAAGTTCCCAGCGACCTCCGCATCAACATGCTGACTTTGTGCAAATTTGTCGACAAACACACCGTCGGCGCTTTGGCTAAACCCACGCCAGAGGCCCTTGCCGTCCTTATCGACATCAACCGAAACATCGCCGCCGGTTTAGCCCAGGTCCCTGAAAGTGCGGATAAAGAGACCGAACCGGCCTCTGCCGACGAACCTGGAAACACTCAAGCGCCAGATGAGCCGTCCGCTAGCCTCCCTCAGCCTGAATCGAAACCGGTTGATCTGGATGTCTAGCGCACCGCATTCGTGGATACCAGTCGATTAGAGGTTAGGTAGAATGACAGGACCTGATGATCAGGCTGCCCTGAAATACGACGATATTGCCCGTGAAGTTCTTGCGCTGCTCGGCAGTGACAATTCTGAAAATGTTCTGGCCGGCATCGACCGCCTGGTCACAATCGACGATACGCGGCCTGAAAGTTTTTATTTTCTCGGCTTAGCCGCCCTGGAAATGGACGAGATCGGCCGCGCCCTTGAGCTGTTCGAAAAGGCGGCGAGCCTGGACCCGGAATGCTTTGAATACGCTGAAGCATTGGCAAATCTCTATACGCAGGTCGGACGGCTCAACGAAGGTCTGTTCTACGCAAAATTGTCGATGACCTTGATGCCGCATCCGACCATCGAAGGTCTATTGCCGATCCGGTTCTCGAACTACTTCACGTCGCTGAAGACAGTAAGCCCCTCTTCCAATTACCTGAAGGGTATGTCGCTGTATAGCGTCCGCAGATTTTCCGACAGCATTCGACATTTCGACCGCGAACTCAAAATCAACCCGAACAACGCGGAATGCCGCCGTGATTACGGTGACGCGCTTTGCGAGCTGGGCCGATACGCCGAAGCCTTGGAGCACCTGTCGAAGGCCGTCGCACTTCAACCTAACGACGCCGGCACCCGCTTCAAACTGGGCAACCTTTGCTATCGGCTCGGCGAGTTCGAGGAAGCTCCCCTGCAGCACAAAGCAGCTTTGGAGCTGGACGGGGATTCTATCGAGTTGGCCGCCGCGATTTTCGCGCGGACTTCGGCGCTGCCACCGGGGCACACCAAGGTGATTAAAGAGTTGTACGAACATCTCCAACGCAGGTTGAAAGATGCACCCGGCCTACCACCAGAAGCCATCCTGGATGACGATAGCGGGACCGAATCGAACGAAGAGAAGGTCAGGCTGGCTTACATTTCGAATAGGTCCGAATTCGGTGACCAGGCCCGGATGGTCGAACCCCTGTTACAGTTGCACAGCCGTCAGCAATTCCACGTCACCGTCTACCAGCAATCCCATGGCAACGATTCGACGACTCAACGGCTTCGCGCAAGCGCGGATAACTTGCGCTATGTGGGCAATCTGGATGATGAGCATCTGGCCGTGGTCATCGCCGGTGACGAGATCGACATTCTCGTCGATCTTTGCACCGATGATGTTAACAATCGCGCAACGGTTTTGCAGATGCATCCAGCCAAGGTTCAGGTCGGCGCCTGGGGTGCGGGAATGGGCTTAGGCATGCCCGGCATCGACTACGTCCTGACGGATGATATCACCGACGAGGCGGCCAAGGCGGAATTGCCTGAAAACCAGAAGACCCTCAAGGTAGACTTCGGCCTGTTGTCATACCAGTCTCGGAAAACCTTGCCTGCAGCCGGAGAACTGCCTCTCGAAAAATTCGGCGCCCCCGCCATCGGCATATCCTGCGACGCAGGCGCGATCATGCGGGACGAAGCCGAGATGCTCGCTGAGATTCTGAACAAAACCCCGCAGGCGAGAATTATCGCCGGTGCCACCCCGGTCGTCGATCCGGAAGCCTTCAATCGCATTAAATTCCAATTCAAGGCATTTGGCCTTGCCGACCGAATTGAAATGTCTTCCGATCAGAAATACGCGGACCGGATGATCGTAGATCCTGACTATTGGAACAGCATTGATGTATTCGTCGACGTCGGTCGCCGGGCAAACCCGGTCGTCATCGCCGATTCCCTGTGGATGGGTGTCCCCGTTCTCTCGCTAAAGGGAGAAAGGCCTTTTGACCGGCTGGGAGCAAGCGTGATTTACACCGCAGCCCGCCCGGGTTGGATCGCTGAAACACGGGCAGACTTGATCAAATTGACGGTAGATATCCTGAGCGACGCCGGCGCCCTGTCCGGGATCAGGAAGAACCTTCGTAATGAAATGCGCCAAGCCCTGCTGTTCAACCCGGAACCACATGTCCGCTCCATTGAGCGGGCCTATCTGAAAATACTCGGGCGGGAAACACCGACAACCTGAGACGACCACAGCCGTTTGAGCGGGCCTGCGCGGCAAGCCCTTTCAGGCATCAAGTGAAAAGATTGAGTACCGACCCCGGCTGCGGCCGCGGATCGGTTAACCGTGATTGCAGTGATTCCGCAAAGGCGGCATTCATTTCAAAACTGATCGAGATCGCCTGCAAAAGATAGCCCAGGTCGACCCGCAATTTTTCAATTTCTGCGTCGCGCCGGACCTGCTCGTTAGTCGTCAACTCAATCAATTCGGAATCAGCTGCTGAAAATTTCGCCTCGATCCGCTGTTCCATATCCAATGTCGTCGAAATGGTGTTCTGCGTTACCGTGATCCCGATGCTGACTTCCGTTTGGAACTGCGACAAGGCGTCCGCGACAGCCTGATTGTCCGTGAGTGAACCGACGGTCACTTCCAATCCGCGCAAGGTGTCCAGGCTTTCCTTCAACCGCGGGATGGTCTGGGCGTCATTGACGTCTGGATGCGCAAAGATGAAAATGTTGTTGAGCCGATTAACGACAACATCCCGCTGTTCTTGGAACGCCGCGACTTCGGCGGCATCGACCGTGGCATCCTGGTTAAACGTATTGAAAAGAACCGTCACTTCATCGAACAAGGCCTCAAGTTGGCCTTTGTTGTTATTATTTCCGGTTCGATACTCCTGAAGGAGCGGCAGAGAACCCACCAATTCCTTCGACTCTTTTTGCAGTGTACCGATCTTGCGCTGGACGCTGAGCGGCGTTTCACTGATTTCATCGACCTTGTTGTTGAAGCGGGTGATCAGCGTGTTCTGCAGTTGATTGAACTGCAACTCAAACCCGACACGTTGACTCGCCAGCGACCGTTGCGCAAACGTCGCTGCGAAATTCCCAACACCTCTCGATGAAAAATCGGCCATTCCAATAATCCAGAAACACGCGCACCAAAAAATTATTGCTTTTTATTGTACTGATTATCGCGATCAAAGGCCAGTGCATAATCCCGCTGCCCCTCCCAGGTGAACGGCAACCCGGGTTGCGCCAAATTGAAAAATAATTGTTATTTTTCAATTTGATAAATGCTTTTCGACTGATCTCCGTCGGCTGCTGCGCGCCCCCCATCGCGCCACCATCCAGGTGACTGAGACCTGCCCTTCCAGCACTTGATCTGATCTCGGGGATTTATGTTTCCATCCAGGCCTAGATCAGCTTGCCTAAAAACCTAACTTCCGTGAGTTGCCGATAAATATTCGTCGGCGGAGTATTGGGGAATGTATTTCTCAAACAGTCTTTTGTTGGATTCCGCATAGCGGTCCAATATGTGCTGCCTGCCTTGGTCGGAAAATAGCCCCTGCGCCGCCCCCGGCACTTTACGAACCCGTTTGGCGAGAATGTCGGAGATTCGGTCAGCCGTCACCCGGTCGAATTTTTGATTGATTTCACGCTGAGCCGCCAACAACTCGGGACGAAGGCTCGGGTTCACAATCGGCAGGTCTTTCGTATCGAAATGAAGATTCATTCCCATTATCTGCGCAATGGCCGACACTGTATTCTCCGGCCCGGAGGCCGTCGCCAAGACCGATGGCTCGAACGGAATGACGGTCAAGCTGCCCTCGCCAAACCCTTCGGCCCAAGCATCCGCAATTGTATCCCAGCAATAATTGTCGAGCGGCAGTTCAGCGAGAACCTCATCGAACTCTCGGGTTTCGCCCCGCATGACCTGCTGGTTGTAGTGAGATTCTATAAACTTGTCCTGTCGGCGCACGATCAGAATGAGGTGAACCTTTTCAAATCCGCGCAGCAATCGCCGAGTGAAATCAATCCTAAGGTCCAAAGGATTCGGCATGCCCGGGTCATGCATCAAGCCAAGTAACAGCTCTTCGGAAATAAAGACGTTTTTCCCGGTGAACCGATGCGGCGAAAGCATCTGCGAGCGCAAGCGGCCGTGCAGGGCATCATCCCATTGCGTGCCCACCACGACCTTTCGCAGCGCAACGTGAAAATGCGGCAACCCGATGATTCCTTGCTGCTCCATGTACTCAAGGATGGACGGGTTGTTCAAAAAGCAGAACTCGATCAAGCTTGAGCCGCATTTTTCTGAACCGATGTGCGCGAACACTGTGGACATGGGATATCATCTTTTCAACATTGAGGATGCGGGAGCCCCCTGACGCGGTTTATTGGGCTTTTTTTCCGGCTAGGCTCAATGTAGCTCTCGGCCGGTTAATCGAGATTTAACGTTGATCTAATAATACCAATACCACCATCTTCGTAGCGGGATTGCGCCCCCCGCCACGCCCCTTCGAAGCCCGAACCATTCCCTAATCAGTAGGCAAGCCGATGATCGACGAAACCTTGAGTGTTCCACCAAGCCAGGAAGAGCGGCAAGCGCTTCGCGCAAGGAACATGGACGCACTCTGGAGTTTTTACCCGACGACGGCGAAAATGCTCGATTCCTATCGACCGTTAGCGAACCTCGTGTTTAACGATGACGGCTCTCCGGATCTCGAGTTCATGGGCCAACGGTTTTACGACGGCAACATCACCGAATTCACGGAGAAGCAGCTCAAAAGCTATTGGGACCAGCCTAACCGCTTGGAAATTCCCCAGTTGCAGGCTGGCGCATTGGATACTTACGGCGGCCATTCCATGCGGAGCTTCCTGAATCGGGCCAAGGAAGAACTGGACATATCATTCAGAGTCCAACGACAGACCGAGCCCGCCTTTTTCCTCGTCGTTCAGGGGATCGGCCTAGCGCCGCACCTGGATGCCCTGGTGGAGCGAACTCAGTGCCGAAACCTGATCCTGATGGATGCCAATCTAGAAGGCCTCTACCAGTCGATGGAAATTTACGACTGGGAGAAATTGCTGCTGAAAATGAACCAGCGCAATGGCGACGTCTTCTTTTTCATTTCCGACGACGTTCAGGGCCAAATTGACGGATTGCGAAATCGAATTCGCGGGTCCTCGATTGCAATGGTGGATGGAACTTACGTTTACCAACATTTCATTTCGGGGATGTTCGACGAGTTCACAAAGATTTTCAACCGCGAAGCCTCACTGCTGCTTGCAGGTTTAGGCTTTTTCTACGACGAACAATTGATGATGCGAAATGCTCGGACGAACCTGGCCGAAGGAACGGCACGGTTCTATTTCCGACCGGACAAAGTGCCCCCTCGCGGTTGCCCGGCAATCGTCGTCGGGTGCGGCCCCTCACTAGATGCCTCCATCGAGCATTTAAAACGGAACGCGGACAAGGCTGTCGTAATCTCCTGTGGCTCTGCTCTCGGCCCGCTCATGGCGGCCGGCATCAAGCCGGACTTTCAAATCGAAATGGAAAACCTTGAAGTCGCCACAGTGCTGGAGTTCGTGTCAGAAAAGCACGATATCTCCGACATCTGTCTCGTCGCGGCGACAACCGTGGACATCGAAGCCGCGGCAATGTTCAAGGAGCGCGTGTTCTATCATCGGCTCGCGCTATGCCCCTATCCCGTGTTTTCCAACAACGTTCAGAACTTCATCCACAACTTGGACCCGACGGTGGTCAACGCCGGTCTCGGATTTGTCCAGGAAATGGGATTTAAAGAAATATACCTGTTCGGTGTCGACATGGGGCAACGGGGTACGGACAAGCACCATGCGTCAGTCTCGTATCATTATACCGAGGGCGCGATCATCGCTCAGTCGCCCTTCAACATCGAAGTGCCCGCCAACTTCGGCGGCAAGGCAAAGACTACACAGGGACTGTTCTGGGCTTTGGACTCCATTCACAGAATGGTCAGGGTAGGCGCGCGCAACGTCAGATACTTCAACTGCAGTAACGGCGCGCTGATCACGGACATTCCGCCGAAACTTCCCCGGACAGTCAACTTGCCCGAATTAGAGACTCCTAAAGACCAGCTCGTTCAATCGATGATCGAAGCATTTCCACCATTCACCAAAGCAGATTTCGACGATGCCTGGAACCTTGAGCGCCTGCTTGATGCTATCAACAAGACATCAGACGAGATTCGCGACGTGATTATGAGTTGGACCGATTTCACGGACAAAGAACCGGCCATTCGGCTGAATGCTATTTTCTATCATCCAGCGGAAGACGATCGTTACGAGAAGTTTTCAACCCTGATGCTGCGCGGAACGTACAATATGGCCCTGATTGCAGGCGATTTTTATATTAACAGGGCTCCGACGCCCGAGCAGTCGGCCAAAGTGCACGAGCTTTTCAAGGAAGAATTTCTGACGCTTGTCGAAGTTTGCCGCGAGCGAGCGGTTGAGCACATGAAGGCGCTGGATGCGGGTGATTTCTTGCCGCTCGAATATCTGAAAGAACCTTGAGCTTAAACTGTCGTTTCCGCAGTCAACGCCTCGCCAACAGCATTCACAACACTCACCCAATCGCCAGCGACCGGCTGGCGGAACAGTCTCATGGTCGGATACCAAGGTGTGTCCGCACGCCTCAGCATCCAACGCCAGTCCGGTACGTGGGTGATCAGAGTCCACACAGGGCGCCGGAGGGCACCGGCCAGATGCGCCAAAGCCGTATCGACGGAAATCAGCAAATCAACCGCAGACAACGCCGCCGCGACATCCCGCATTGGCTGGGGTTCGGTGAAAAGTGGCTGCACATTGACGTCACTTGCAACCTCATGAACCTGCGCCAAGGGGTCGCCAATCTGAAAGGCGTGAAATGCGACGTCCTTTCGCCCCGCCAAGGCCGGCACAAGGGTCCGAAGCGGAAGTGACCTCTCCCGGTCACGTCCATGCCCTGGATTTCCCGCCCAAACCAAACCAACGTGACGCCGCCCATCGTCGGCATCCAGCTTTTCTCGCCACCGTTCGGCGGCATCCTCCTCAACCGACAAATAGGGCACGTGTGCTGGAATCGTTTCTTCTGTTGTTCGACATAGCGCCGGCAAGCTCATGATCGACACATGCCAATCGCAATCGGGTAATGGGGCGCCCGCAGGAAGAAGGTCGTCGATTCCTGGCACCTTCTCGAACAATTCCATAAGAACCTTCGGTGCCTCCAAGGTCACACGGCCAACCCGGCTAGCAATCATCGGCAAATAACGGATGAACTGAATATTGTCGCCCAGTCCCTGTTCGGCATGGACTAATAGATGGTCTGAGCGCCGCTCGGAACCGTCCCACGGCTGGCCCGGCAGCTTGCGTTGTAACAACCCCGTATTGGTCGCCTCGCGACGCAGTTCGAACCCGAGCCAAGCCTCGGAAAAACGCCCCTGCAACAGCAACAAAAGTGAATGATTGTATTGTACCGTCGCATCTACATGCCCCTCCATCGCCTCTAGTCGCTGGTAGATTTCCTCAGCACGATCATAGGCACTGATTCCGCAACAAGCGGATGCGAGATTCAGCAGTATGCCCGGCTGATCCGGGCTATGAACCAAAGCGGCTTCGAATTTTTCAAGCGCGGCGAAGCAATCTCCCAGCGCGAGTTGGGCATATCCCGCCGCGTTCAAAATATCCGGATCATCTGGCGCCTTAGCCAACGCTATTTTCAGCATCTGCGACGCCGTCGCAGGATCATTTAGTTGCAGCGTCGCCTTCGCCAAACCGGCAAGCGCGGCCACATGGTTTGGGTCTGCGTTAAGAATTTTCAGAAAAAGGGGGATCGCGTCTCGCGGTGTCTGGGCCGCAATGCATTGACGTCCCTGGGACAACAATTGTTCGAAGTTCATGCTTCAAACTCCAGGCAATCATCAAGTTCAGGCATGTTTCACTACTTGCTCGACGCGCACATCAAGCAGGACGTTCGTATCGAAAATTTGGGGTACCCGCCCACAGCGGTGAGGGCAATTTTTGTATTGCCCTCACCTCACTGTAGACGATGTTGATTCGGCGCCTAGTTGAACAGTGCGAGGATACCCTGCTCCGACTGGCCGGCGAATGACAGCGCGGAAATCCCGAGCTGCTGGCGAGTCTGCAAGGCCAGCAGGTTGGCCCCTTCGGCGTTGAGGTCAGCCAACGTCAGCTTACCCGCACCTTCATCCAAGGTGTTGATATAGGCTTCGGTGAAGTCCAGGCGGGTTTGCAGCAGGGCCACGTTGGACCCCAGCTTCTGGGATTCCGTGCGCAACGTGGCCAGTGCCGCGTCAAGATCCACGACGATGTTGTCGAGATCCACGATCGCGCCTTCGGCCAGGAAGTCGGTTTCTTGGAAGCTTCCCGAGGCGTCGATCAGGCTGAGCGTCTGGCTCGAAGCACCGGTCCCCAGGATGGTCCCACCGGTGAACACCGCCAGCAACTGGTTGGCGCCCAGGCTGAGGGAGAAGCCGGTTGCCGCACCAGTGGTGTGCAGGTCGCTTGCCTGGAAGGTCGTCACAACCGAAAGGGTGATGACGGCGCCCTGCGAGATGGTCACATCCGCATTCGTCGCTGCCCGGATCGTGAATGTCGCCGTTCCGAAGCTTAGGGTCAGGCTGTTGCCGCCGGTGGTCGAGAAAACACGTTCGCCGGTCCCGTTGAACGTCACGGTGAGCTGTGCGTTGTCAACTGCCGAGAAGGACGTGACGCCGGCAGTGAGGCTACCAGTTGTATTAAGGGCCGCACCGGTGGCCGCCGCAAAAGACAGCTTGGAGTCGGTGCGAAGCTCGGCTTGGTCGATACCGAGGCCCGATTGACGCAGGTTGGTCGCGTTGATCGTCAGGAGGCTCGAGGTATTGTCGGCGAAGTTCACCGACAATGACTGCGACGTGTTGTCAACGAGGTTTAGGCCCTGATAATCGGCGTCGTTAGCCAAGTCGCCAATCTGACTGCGAATTCCGTTGAACTGCGTAACCAGGTCAGTGAACTGAACCCCGGTCGCCGATTTCAGGGAGTTTGCAATCCCCTTGAGTTGACGGACCAGGCTGTCGATACCTTCGACGCCGTCCAAGGCCGCCGTGACCGTGGAAATCCCTTGATCGATACCGTCCTTGCGTTCGGTGAAGGTGAACGTACGGTCGTTCAGGGCTTTCGCGGAAAAGAAGGCCACCGGATCATCGACCGGGCTGGAAACACGCAACCCGGAAGACAGGCGGTTATTGGTTCGGTTGATCAGATCAGTCGTATTCTGCAGCGACAGCAGCGTATTCCGCACAGCTGCCGACAATGTTACATCCGACATGGTATGCGCCTTTCTGGAGCGGTGGCGTGTTCTACGTACCCACCTTAAAAAAATGAAAGTTCGTGCGCATTCTGCAGACGAGGTTAATATTAGGCTAAACGCCAGTAGTTAACAAAATCTTGATTTAAAGTGCTTCAAAAAGAATAAATTTCCAGGCCTTATCCCTCTCCGCGCAGGCGGCGGACCGCACGGCCATTGTCGCAACGGCGCAGAATCCGGGCCCATACGCGACCAAAAACGAAACCGCCGCCACCCGAAGGTGGCGGCGGTCCGCGTTCGCATCCGAACCCGACGGCTTCTGCCGCGGGAGCGGGTTATGCTTAGTTGAACAGCGCCAGGATGCCCTGTTCCGACTGACCGGCGAAGGCCAGAGCGGAAATACCCAGCTGCTGCCGGGTCTGCAGAGCCAACAGGTTGGCGCCTTCAGAGTTCAGGTCGGCCAGCGTCAGTTTGCCGGAACCTTCTTCCAGGGTGTTGATGTGCGCCTCGGTGAAGTCCAGACGAGTCTGGAGCAGAGCCACGTTGGAACCCAGTTTCTGCGATTCCGAGCGCAGGGTCGTCAAGGCCGCATCAAGGCCGGTGATGACCGTATCAAGGTCCGCCGTCACGCCTTCTTCGACGAAATCGATCGAATTGAAGGCACCAGACGCATCGACGAGTGCTGTGACCACCTGGCTCGTAGCACCCGTGGTCATAATCGCGCCACCGGTATACAACGCCAGCAACTGGTTGGCGCCCAGGCTGATGGAGAAGCCAGTCGCGGCACCCGTCGCATGAAGGTCACTGGCCTGGAAGGTCGTGACAACCGAAAGGGTGATCGTGGCGCCCTTGGAGATGGTGACATCGGCTGCGGTCGAGGCCCGGATGGTGAAGCTCGCCGTACCGAACGACAGGGTCAGGCTGTTACCACCCGTCGAAGAAAACACACGCTCGCCGGTGCCGTTGAAGGTCACGGTGATCTGTGCATTGTCGACGGATGAGAAGGACGTGACGCCAGCGGTGACGCTGCCGGTGGTGTTGAGGGCCTGCCCAGTCGTCGCCGCGAACGACAACTTGGAATCGCTGCGGAAGGCCACTTCGTCAATGCCCAGGCCAGACTGACGCAGGTTGGTGGAGTTGACGGTCAAGATCGACGAGGTGTTGTTGGCAAAGTTCACCGTCAGGGTTGCGGCAGTGCCGTCAACCAGATTGACCCCCTGATATTCAGCGTCACCTGCCAGATCACCGATCTGGCCGCGGATGTCGTTGAACTGGGTGACCAGGTCGGTAAATTGGCTACCTGTTGCCGATTTCAGGGAGTTCGCAATACCTTTAAGCTGACGGACCAGACTGTCGATGCCTTCAACGCCGTCCAGCGCCGCCGTCACCGTCGAAACCCCCTGGTCAATGCCGTCTTTGCGCTCGCCGAAGTCGAACGCGCGGTCATTCAGGGTTTTCGCCGAGAAGAAGGCCACCGGATCGTCGATCGGGCTGGAAACGCGAAGACCGGAAGACAAACGGCTGTTTGTCCGGTCAATCAGGTCAGTGGTGCTTTGAAGGGAAAGCAATGATCCGCGCACGGCGGACGAAAGGGTAACGTCAGACATTTTTCACTCCATTCTGAAGCTGGGGGCTGGCCCCTAAGATTTACAAAGACTCATTCTTGAGCCCCGCATCAGACCCTTTCTAGGTCTTCCACGTGGAACGAAACATACGCGGAGTTCTCCCCGTCTGTCAAAATAAAAACTGCACGAAACAAAAACCCGCCCATCACGCGGTCCCCGTGTGTGCCGGCTTCACGCCTGGCCGGCGCCCGAAACGGCCTTGCGGGGCCGCCACCTTCCCTCCGGCCGGAGGGCGAACCGACGCCCGATTCTGTCCCATTTCAACCAATTCCGTTCGCACCCACGGTCTCCCCCCGTTACCGCTGCACGCACACGCACCATCGGCCTTCAGCAGGCGGGGCAGCCTCCAAAACCCAGAAAACCGCAAGGTTTGAAGGATTTTAGTACTCTCTCCAAATCGGGGTGATGCAGCCGCACGCCGTCGATCCACAAGACGGCTGGATGGTAGGAGTCGACAGCGACTATACTACGTACGGATAAATTCAAGTTAACCTAGCCCGGGAACTTCCTCACTATTACCCAAGCGAGTTACCCGGTCGGGAGGCGATGTCAACAGATGCCCCTGAAATTAGATTTCAAGTCCGGCGATAAGATGATCATCAATGGAACAGTCATCGAAAACGTCGGCGCAAATGCAAAGCTGCTGGTTCACAACGAAGCCTCGATCCTCCGGGAACAGGACATTATTTCCGGCACGGAGAAGCTGACGCCGGCGTCTCGCGTCTATTACGCACTGCAATGCGCGTATATCTTTCCCCTTCAATCGGATCAGTATTTGACTGAATGCCGGGATTTACTGGACCAGTATATCGCCGCCGCGCCCAGCGCACAGTCGATCGCCGATGAAATCCTGACGCAGATGGAAACAGGCACCCAGTATCGCACCCTGAAAGCGGCCCAAAAATTGATCCGGCACGAGTCGGATACGGTGGCCCGGTTCGAACAGCGGATGCAGGAAATCGACGAAGCTACGAGCGCCGCGGAACAGGAAGCCGTCGCCGGCAAGGCGGAGTAACTTCGTCTTCTTTCCGATCGACGCCCTGCCTTACGCGGGAATATCGGCTTCCAGGAAGCACCAAGGCTGATAGATCGCCCCCCGGAACTGTAGGCGCTTACCTTCTGTGGTCATGACCGTTCGTGTATAGATCTGCGACGGATCTGGGTGCTCCGGCATGTCGATGAGAATTTCGAACGGCGTGAACGTCGGCTCAGCGAACCCCGCGTCCTTCAAGCTGCGCCGATGCGTCTTGTAGCTACGCATGTGCAGGCGGTTGCCTTCCGGATACCAGACCGACACGTCGTCGATGGTCAGTTCCTGTTCGAAGGGGTTCATGTAGTCGAGCATGATCCAGCGCCCGCCCGGACGAATCGCACCCGCGATCTTCTTGACCACGACGTCGAAGCTCGCCAGATCGAAGAACATCATCGAGCGGTTGCAGATCAGAATGTCGAAGGGTTCATCGAACGCCATGGTCGTCATATCCACCTCGGCGAATTGAATCCCGGCCAGCCGTTCGCTCTTCTTGTTGGCTTCGATTACCGTCGGCGCGATGTCGATGCCGTGGAGTTCCAGGTCGGGAAAGGCGATCTTGACGTGGCTGAGGAAGCTGCTGGTCGAACAGCCGCAATCGATCAGACGCGCACCCTTGGCCGCATCCCCCATCTCATTCAGCTTCTTCGCGATCAGCGCCAGCAGAACTTTATCGGACTCGCGGGGGGCCTCGAAAAACTTCTCCTGGTTTTCCAGATAAAGCGACATCCCTTCCAAATCCGAGGTGTAGTCGAGATAGCTCTTGTCGTCGCTCATCGTGTTGTCACCTTCAATTCCAAGAAAGCCGGGTCGAAGATCGTTGCGGCGGCGCCTAGCCCCGGCGGGCCAAGCATTCACCGGAGACACCAATGATACGTCTTCTAGGATTAATGCGATATTAAGCTCGAACGCGTAGATCGGCTTGGTCGAACCGCCGGGCGCGGCGAACGGAGAAAAGAACCGGACCCAGATGAAAAGCTTTCACTTCCACGTCGGTTCCGGGCGTTGCGGGTCCACCTTGATCCAGGCGCTGTTCAACGAACCCGCCATGCACCAGATTTTCGGGCAGTTCTCGATCCAGTACAGCCCGACCGCCAGCATGGAGTTGGGCCCCAGAACGCCGGTCGAGCGGTTCGACGAAACCGAATGGCAGACCTTTCGCGAAGCAGAGATCGCGCCGTTGAAACAATCCCCGGCCGACAACATTTTCGTCACCCAGGAAAATGTCTTCGGCGTGACCTGGGAAAAGGGGGCTGAAAATTCCTGCGCCGCCAATTGCAAATTGATCACCTACCTGACCGAAGGCTTCGAAACGAAGATCGTCATGTTGGTCCGCCGCCAGGACACCTTTATTGAATCCCTCTACAATCAATTGCTCAAGCGCCAGGAAACGCGGGCGTTTTCCGATTTCCTGGACGATGTGCCGCTGGCCAACCTGGATTGGGCGGCGGTGGCCGACACCTATGCCGAACAGTTCGGGAAGGAAAACGTCACCGTCCTACCGTTCGAAAAACCGGTTCTAGCGACGGCTGGCATCGACACCTTCTTCGAGGCGGTGCTGCGCACCATCGGCCTGGACCAGAAGATCAACTTCGAGAACATCCCGACCGTCAACCCGAGTCTGGCGCCCCGCGCGCGGGAAATCCAGCGCTTGGCGAACAAGCTGCTGTCGAAAGAGGAGGCCCACGCCCTGGCTGACTGGTTCGAGGCAAACGTGCAAAAATCCCCGGACGAGGACCATGTCCTGATGGCGGCCGACGACCGGGCGCGCGTTCTGAATTTTTTCCGCGAGTCCAACCGGCGCCTCTGCGTCGACTACATGGGCGAATACGAAACGAATTACTATCTCGGCGAGGCATCCTGACCAGCCCGTCCGAACCGGGAAATCGGCATCACGGAGACGCAAAGGCAACGAGCATGCGCGGTATTGAGAACTGGCGAGACACCTTCACCGACCTTGTCGCACCGGGCCCGGAAAACAAGGAGTCCATGTGGCAGATGATGGAGAAACTGTTCCCTCGTTACCGTGCCCTTTGCGGCCCCGATTTCCTTGCTTCGCTTGAAATCCTGCAGAAACAGGTGCCACTGGAAATCACCGAGTTTCCGACCGGATCCGAGGTTCTGGACTGGACCATCCCGCCGGAGTTCAAGGTCAACGAAGCCTGGGTCGAGGACCCGGACGGCAATCGTATCATCGACTTTGAAAAGGAGCCGTACAGCGTCTGGATCTATTCCCAGTCCTTCGAGGGAGAGATCGACCGTGACGAGCTTCTCGAACATGTCGTGACCATGCCTTACCTGCCGGACGCGGTACCGCTGCGCCAGGCTTACTTTCGAAAAGCCTGGGGCCTATGCATGCCGGACAACATGCTGCAGCGCCTGAAGCCTGGGAAATACAAGGTTAAAATTGATACCGAACACAACGAGGGCTTCCTTCGCATGGGCGAATATTACCTGCCCGGCGAGGTCGAGACCGAAATTCTGATTTCCAGCTATCTCTGCCACCCCAGGGGCGCCAACGACAATCTCAGCGGCTGCGTCGTCGCGGCCGAACTGTTCCGGTTGCTCGCTCAGGTGCCGGATCGGTACTATTCGTACCGGCTGGTGATCTGGCCGGAAACGATCGGGCCGATCACTTATATCGACAAATATCCGGATCGCTTGGCCAAGACCATCGGCGGATACCAGTTCGGAATTTGCGGCGACGATCGGCCGGTCCGCATTGACCGCACAAAGCGGAACGATTCGGTCTTCGACCGGGCCGCCCATCACGCCATGCTGTTGTGCGGCCAGGAAATCAATTCCCGGAAATTCAATATTTTCGGCGGCTCCGACCCCATGCATTTCAACTCGATCGGCGTCGACCTGCCAATCGCCAACATCACCCGCGCCGGATCGAGCACGGAAGGGGGATACCCCGAATACCATTCTTCAGCCGACAATCTCGACCTCGTCTCGGCCGACAATCTGTTCGGCACCCTGGAAATCGGCTGGGCCGCCTGCATGGCCGTGGATCGCGCACGCCGCTATAAGGGCACCTATACTGCGACCCCCTTCCTGTCCCGTTACGGTGTCTTCCCCTATCAGCACGGCGCCGGTGTCGGCGGCAACGCAACCATCATCGGCGAGGCCTATTACGCACTGATGCCGTCGGTCGACGGCGAACAGGATCTGTTGGAAATCGCCGATTGGTTCGATTTGCCGATCTTCGCGTTCGACGAATGCGTCTCGGCCTTCAAGAAGGCCGGCCTGATCGTAGACGCCGTCTGAAGCCACCGGCGGCTCGATACCGTAAAGAATTCGGAGAATGCGATCGGCCCCGGACGGGCGCGGTGGCGCAATCACCCCATGGTCACACCACCCGATACGTGGATTGTCTCACCGGTAATGTGCCGCCCGCCGTCCCCGATCAGGAAGGCAATAACCCTGGCGATGTCCTCTGGCTCCGCCAGACGGCGCAAGGGCGTGTTCATTCTCGCCAGCATCTTGGCCTTATCCGGCAAGCTGGCGATCATCTGCGTGTTGGTCATGCCCGGTGCCACCAGGTTCACGCGCACGCCCTGGGGGCCGAATTCCGACGCCAGCGAGCGGGTCAACCCGGCCAGCCCGGCCTTCGCCGCCACGTAGGCCGATTGTTGCGGCGGCGGCGCGCTGTCGCCGTAGATCGACCCCAGAAACACCAGCGATCCGCCCTGCCCCGAGGCCGTCATGCCCGGAATGGCCCGTTTGGCGCAATGGTGAGCACCGCCGACCTGGACCCGGAATTGTTTCTCGAAATCGTCCCATCCGACGTCGCCAAACGGCTGCGGCACCGGTTCCGGCGCTGCGCAATGGACAATGCCGGTCACGGCACCCAACGTCGCCTCGATCTCCGTGAACAGGGCATCGACCGCAGTTATGTTGGAAACATCCGCCCCAACGGTCACGGCCCGGCCACCCGCCGCCGTGATCTGGCGCGCCACCCTATCGGCGGCTTCGGCATCCCGCAGGAAGTTGACGGCCACCGCATGACCGTCCGCCGCCAGGGCCAAGGCCGTCGCCGCGCCAATCCCCCGGCTGCCCCCGGTCACCAGCACGACGGAACCCGCCGTTTCTTTCGCCTTGCCCGCGAATTCAGGTCGGGGCGCTGCCGCGGAAGCCGGTTTCCCGGCCGCCGATTTCGATGGCGCCGTTTCACCCTCGACCTCACCGAGGAGACGGACCGTCGAGTCGCCGGTCACCACGATGACCCCGTTCTGATTGGTGATCGTCACCTTGGCGACCAGCGTCCGCGTCGCGGGCGAAACCTGCGTGACCTCCGAACGTACGGTGATCGTGTCTCCAACAAAGGCCGGGCGCGCGAAATTGAGAGTCTGGGACGTCCACAATGCCCCCTTCCCCGGCAACAGCATCCCCACCATGGTGGAGATGAAGGCCGAGGTCAGCATACCGTGCACGATTGGTTTGCCGAACGAGGTGGTGCGGGCGAATTCCGGGTCCAGGTGGATGGGATTGAAGTCACCGGTCAGCGCCGCGAAGGTATCGACGTCTTCCTGGGTAACTGTATGGTGAAGTTCCGCCGCATATCCGGGAATGATATCCCGGAGGTCCAGTTGGATCGGGTTGGCGTCTTCCCGGCGATAGGTCATCCTTGCCACCGCATCACGGTTGTTCCGAAAATAAACCCGGCGCCGACCCCCGAAAGCACCACGAGATCGTCCTTCTTCAGTCGGCCTTGCGTCACCGCGTCGCACAAGGCGATCGCCTGCGAAGCATCCGCGGTGTTGCCGTACCGGTCCACGTTGATCACCGTCTTTTCCATGGGCTGGCGGATTTTCCCCATCAGGAATTCGATCAGGCGCAGGTTGGCCTGGTGGAACACAAAGAAATCCACGTCGTCGACGGTCTTGTCCAACTTTGCCAAGGCCCGGCGGATCGAAACCGGCTGATTTTGGACGACCTGTTTCCAAACCTCCAGGCCCTGGATTTCATAGTATTGCAGCCCCTGGTCCACATTGTCCGGACGCATGGGGTGCGACGACCCGCCACCGCGCAGACGGACCGCATCGAAGGCGCGGCCGTTGGCCGACACGTCGTTGGCGATGATCCCGTAACCCGGGTCCACCCGGTCCAGCACGGCCGCGCCCACGCCGTCGCCAAAGTAGACGGCCGAGGCCGCATCCGCATAGTTGATAAAACGGGACTGCAAGGCGGTGCCGACGACCAGCGCGGGCCCGACGGACGGATCGATCAGAAGCCGGTCCGAGGCAACACCGAGACCGACCTGAAACCCCGTGCAGTTGGCCATGATGTCGAAAGCGCCGGCGTTACGTGCCCCGATGATGTCCTGAATTCGGCAGGAAACGGCGGGATAGACGTAATCCCCGGTGAAGGTGCAGGTGATGATCAGGCCCAGTTCTTCGGGCGCGATCCCTGCCATGGCCAAGGCGTCGCGGGCGGCAGCGGCGGACATTTCCGATGCGGTCTCGTCGTCATGGGCCTGGCGCCGTTCACGGATACCGGTTTTTTCCTCGATCTCGGCGGCCGGCATCCCCGTGCTGCGTTCCAGGTCCGCGTTGCTCAGAACACGGTCCGGCAAATATTTGCCGACACCGACGACGCCGACGCCGTAGTCCCGGTCACGCGTCATCGCCCAAAGCCCTCCATCAAGTATTCCGGCGGATCGGCCTGGTTCAGCGCCCACCATTCCCGGGCTTCCGCCACGGTCCAGGTGCCGCCGTGTCCTGGGAACATCAACGTTTCCGGGGCCAAGGTTTCGAGCAAACGGGAGATCGATTCAGACAAACCCACGCCGCTCGAGCCCGGCAAATCCGTGCGGCCGATCAAGCGTTTCATCAACGTGTCCCCGGTAAAACATAAGCCGTTCCAATGGTAACACACGCCGCCGTCCGTATGGCCCGGCGTATGGACGTAGGAAATCGGAGCGCCTTTCCAATCGAGCCGCGCCCCTTCCAGCGGCACATGCGCGTCGGGCACGGTGATGACCCGGCGCTCGAAGCTCATGGCATAGAGGGATGCACGACGCAGCAGGGGCAGGTCGCGGCTGTGCATGTGAAACGGCAAGCCGTATTTACGGCACAAGGCATCCAGAGCGCCGATGTGGTCAAAATGGGCATGGGTCAGCAGGATCACACGGGGCGACGCGTCAAACGCCGCGATGACGCCCATAATGCGTTCCGCGTCGTCGCCGGGATCGACCAGGACGGCCTCACCGCTCGGCAGATGCTGAACGACATAGGCGTTTTCCTTCCAACGGCCGGTTTTCACCGTAGCGACCCGGAATTCCCCGACCTGGCATTCTCGATCAGGACCCATGGAGATCAATCAGCCAACCCGATGTAGATGACTTGGCCGGTGATCGCGGCGCTCAAGGGCGAAACGAAAAAGTCCGCGACGTGACAGACTTCCTCCATGGCGATCACCCGGGGGATGGTCTGTAGCCGCAGCATCCGCTCCTTCCAATCGTTATCCTTGGCCAGTTCCTGCGACGCCTCGGTGTCCATCATCGCCGGCGCGATGACGTTGCAGGTGATGCCCTGCGGCGCCAATTCCTTGGCCAGAACCTTGGTCATTTCCTGGACCGCAGCCTTGGTGGCGGAATAGCAGGCTGTGCCTTCCTGATGCAGGGGAACCATGGTCGAAGAAATCGTCAATATCCGCGCATTCTGTCGGCGCAGCATCAGTTTGCTGATCTCCCGCAGGCTGTAGAACACGCCCGCGAAATTGACCCGCAAGAAGTCGTCAAAGACGTCTCCCGGGGTCAGCGACAGGTACAAAGCCGAGCGTGCCAGACCGGCATTGGCAATAAGGACGTCGGCACCGCCAAATTCGCGGCGCAGCGCCCGCGCCCAGGCCTGGACGTCGACTTCCTTACGGATATCGACGGTCGAGTGGTGATAGGCAGGATCGGAGATCGTCGCCTCCCCGCGGCTGCAGCCGGCGACCACATAACCCCTTGCCAAAAAATGTTCGGCCAATGCCCGGCCGAGCCCCCGGCTGGCACCGGTGACGACCACCACCTTCTTGCTTTGGTCTGTGTCAGCCATATGGTTCTCAGCCTATCCGCCACGCCGTGCGGATCAGGTGCCCGCGGAAAGCCCCACGACATGGTCCGCAAGAATGCCCGCCGTCAGCGTCGGGCTGTTGATGTCAAACCCCTGGATGTCGGTCAGAACGATGGCGCAATCGGCCCCGACCGCCGTCATCAGGCGGTCTTCCAGATCCATGATGAAGGTGACGAAGCCGAGGGAATCAAGCCCACCGTCTGCGCCGCTTCCCATCAGAACCGTCTCGCCGTCGACGGCGATGGCATTTTTGATTGTGCCGGAGCGGTTCAGGCTGTCCAGGCTGTCCTGAATTAGGGCAATCGCTTTCTGCTTGTCGATCATCTAGGAGTCGCTCCTTCCGGTTCTCACGGGTGCTTGCTAGTATCCTGCAGGGTAAGACTTTAGCAACTAACATTTGGTTTAATTGCCACGCGATATCGGAGGGGAGAAAGGTGAACATTTCGTTAGAATCGGGTTGTGGATCGATTTTCGCAACACCCTGTCGGGTGCAATGATTTAAGGCCATATCCCATCCACCATGGCATGACAGCCGAAACCTCAATTCGGCCTTTGCAGGAATTTTAGGGTTCAGACATGACATCCATGGCCGCCGGCAAGGCGCCGCAAGGCAGAGACGATTGCCCCGAATTGACACGGATTATCAATCTGATCGCCAGTGAAAACCCGCTTCAAAAGAAGCGAATCGAGGGCTTCTTAGCGACCCGTGGGCCGGAATACTGGGCCTTCGCCGAAGGCCTGAGCCGAATTCTCAACCACAGCTTCATGACCGATGACACCGCCCGGGCAGAGGCCGCCCGGGCATACAACAAGATGTGCATGGACTTCTTGTCGGAGCAGATCCGTTTCAAGAAGTCGGGGAAGTACCGGATCGACAATTCCTGCATCGCCCAGACCCACGTCTACAATGACCTGGATGTCATGCGCTATTACATGATCGGCCTCCTGGTTTCGTACATGTTCTGGCCGAACCATTACGCATTGTTCCATTTTTTCCTGGAGCACCTGCCCCCCGCCAATACCGGCCGCTACCTGGAAATCGGCCTCGGCCACGGCCTGTTCTCCTCGACCATGCTGTCGCGCTATCCCAACATCCATGGAACCGCCGTCGACATCAGCGAAACCTCCATTCGCATCGCAAAGGAGACCCTGCGGACCTTCCAGGCGGACCTGGACCGGCTGAAGATCGTGCACGGCGACTACCTGACCACCGACGTCGGCGGTCAGGATTTCGACTTCATCATCATGGGCGAGGTTCTCGAACACGTGAACGACGCACGGGCCTTCATGGACCGGACCAAGGAACTTCTGGCCCCGGGCGGCACCGTCTACATGTCGACCTGCGCGAACTGCCCCGCGCTGGACCATGTCTACCATTTCCATTCCGCTGCCGAGATCCGGCAATTGATGACCGAGTCCGGGTTCCGCATCCGCCACGACCTGGCCCTCGCGGCGGAGAACATTCCCGAGGAAAAATGGGAAGAGGAACTGGTGACAGTCAATTATTGCGCGCTGCTGGAGCACGCATGATGCCGGACGACGTCGCCGCGAAGCCGCCGTCGCCGTTTGAGGCCGCCCTCGACCGCGCGCGTCGGGACCCCGGTTATGTCGCCTATTCGGCCCTGGCGAACGCCAAGGAGGCCGCGCCCAAGGACCGGTTCCCGCCCTATCGCCTGGCGGTTTTGCGAAATTTCACGATTGAGCCGGTTTTGCCGGCAATCGAGGCCCAGGTTCTGTTATGCGGCAGACGCCCGGAAACCTATGTCGCCGATTTCGATGCCTCCGCGGCTGAGGTCCATGATCCCGACGCCGGACTTTACCGGCACAATCCCGATGCGATCATCATCGCCAATTGGCTGGAAACCCTTTCCCCGCAACTGGCGACGGCGTTTCCCGAACTGACCGCGCAGGACATCACCACGGAAATTGACCGGCTGTGCCAGGATACGCTGATGTTGCTCTCCGCCATCCGGCGCCAAAGCAACGCCCCGATCCTGATCAACAATTTCCCGCTTCCCGCCGCGCCCGCCATGGGCATTCTCGATGCGCAGGACACCTGCTATCAGGCCCATGCGCTGATCCGCCTGAATCAGGCGCTGATCGCCGCAGCAAAGCAGATCGCCGATGTCTACTGGGTCGATTACTTCAGCCTGTTCGCCGCCCATGGATACCGACATGCCGTTAACGACCGCCATTGGAACGCCGCCCGGGCCCCGCTTTCGGCGGAAATTCTCGCCCCCCTCGGCGATCATTACGGGGCGTTGTTGCGGGTGTTGTTCGGGCAGGTCCGCAAATGCCTGGTTCTCGATTGCGACGGAACGCTATGGGGGGGAATTGTCGGCGAGGACGGTCTTGACGGCATCAAGGTCAGCGCCGCCTACCAAGCCTTTCAGCGCGAGGCCCTGAACCTGCGCCGGCGCGGCGTCATGCTGGCGATCTGTTCGAAGAACAATGAACCGGACGTTCTCGAGGTTCTGCGCGAACACCCGGACATGCTCCTGCGCGAGGAGCATTTCGTCGCCACGCAGATCAATTGGGACGACAAGGCGACGAACCTGCGGCGCATCGCCGAGGAATTGAACATCGGCATCGACGCGCTCGTGTTCGCGGACGACAACGCCTTCGAATGCGATTTCATCCGTCAGGCCGTTCCGGAAATCGCCGTCCTGCATGTGTCGGGAGATCCTTCCGGTTTCCGCACGCTTCTGACGGACCGCGCCTTCTTCGACACGCCGACCCTGTCGGCGGAGGATGCCAAGCGCAGCGAGATGATGGCCGCCGAACGCACCCGCAAGCGGATGGTGAGCACCGCGGAATCGCTGGAGGACTACCTGCGCAGCCTGGAAATCGTCGCCACGATCGGCGTGCCGGGCCCGCGCGAGATCGGGCGGGTCGCGCAACTGACCCAGAAAACCAACCAATTCAACCTGACCACCCGCCGCTATACGGAAGGCGATATCGAACGCTTCCTCGCGGCGCCGGACATGGGCGTCTATTACCTGAAACTTCGCGACAAGGTCTCTGACATCGGCCTGATCGGCGTCGCCATAACCAAGCCCCGAGAAGACGGTGGGAGCCTGGAGATCGACACCTTCCTGATGTCTTGCCGGGCGCTGGGGCGCGGCGCCGAGGACACCCTGATGGCGCGCATCGCCAAAGACGCCGCGATGAACGGTTACCGGGAACTCGTCGGCGCCTATCTTCCGACCAAGAAGAATGAGCAGGTCGCGGACTTCTACGCCAAGCGGGGATTTGCGCAATTTCCCGAACAGGGCGAAGGAACATCGTGGCGCCTGGACCTGGGCGGCCAGGATATAAAAATCCCGGATTGGATTCACCTCGCCGACTGAAACGACGGCGGGGACGAGCAGTAAGGAACGACAAATGACCGGCAATGAAACTCGGCTCAAGGGCGTGATCGCGGACATCCTCAAGATCGATGCAGCGATAATCGGCGAAGACACCTCCGTCGATACGGTGGAACAGTGGGATTCTCTGCGCCACCTCAATCTGGTTTTGGCCCTGGAGGCTGAATTCGATATCTCCTTTACCGAGGAGCAGACGGTCGAAATTCTCAACTACCCGCTCATCAGGATCGTCCTGGAAGAACACGGCATCGCGTTCACATGACCTCAGGCGACAGGGACATTCCGGCCCACGACATCATCCTGTCGCGCATCCAGGGCGGCGGGGACGCCCCCGCGTTGTTCTGGAACGGCATGGAAACGACCTATGCCGACCTTTGGCGCCGCATAGAGGCCTGGGACAAGCGCCTCGCCGACGATGGCATCAATGCAGGGGACGTGGCCGCCCTATACGGCGACTTCAGCCCCGAGACGAGCGCCATGATGCTCGCCGCCATTCGGCGTCGCGCCATCATCGTGCCCCTGACCGGCGATGTCGATGCGGAACTCGGCGGTCTTCTGGACATGGCGGGCGCGGTCGCACTCTACCGATTCAACGCCGACGACCAGGCGACCTGCGAACACCGCCCCTCACAGCAAACGCCGGATCTGATCGCCAAATTCCGCGAACGCGGACATCCGGGGCTGGTGGTCTTTACCTCCGGATCCACCGGCAAGCCCAAGGGCATCCTTCAGGACGTAACCCAGGTGTCGCGCAAATTCATCGCCCCGCGCAAGGGATGGCGGACGGTCCTGTTCTTGCTGATGGATCACTTCGGAGGCTTCAACACCTTCCTGTCGACCTTTGCCTACGGTGGCGCCGGTGTCTGCCTGGGAGGGGTCAGGGATCCGGCTGTCGTGGCCAGGGCGATCGAAACCGCCCGCGCCACCCTGCTGCCGACGACGCCGACGTTCCTCAACTTCCTGATCGCCAGCCGCATCTACGCTGCCCATGACCTGTCTTCGGTCGAACTGATCACCTACGGCACCGAACTGATGCCCGAGGCGACCCTGCAACAGGTCTCGGAAATCTTCCCCAACGCCAAACTGAAGCAGACCTACGGACTGTCGGAGTTGGGCGTTCTGCGGTCCGAATCCCGCGACAACGGCTCCCTTTGGCTCAAGGTTGGCGGCAGCGGCTTCGAAACCAAGGTGGTCGACGGCATTCTGTGGATCCGGTCTGAAGCCAACATGGTGGGTTACCTGAATGCGCCCGACCCGTTCGACGCGGAAGGCTGGATGTGCACCGGCGACGAGGTTGAAATCAAGGACGGTTACATGCGGTTCCTGGGCCGCAAGACCGAGGTCATCAACACCGGCGGCAAGAAGGTCTATCCTATCGAGGTCGAGAACGTGCTGATGTCCCTACCCAACATCCGCAACGCGACGGTAGAGGCTCGCGCCCATCCCATCATGGGCCAGGTTGTCCAGGCCAAGGTCTCGCTGTTCGAGCCGGAAGACCCGTTCGAACTGTCGGAACGCCTGCGCCAGCAGTGCAACGAACGTCTGGCAAAATACAAGGTGCCGGTACGGTTCGTCGTGGTCGACGCCGAAGGGCATCACAACGTCCGGTTCAAGAAAGTCCGAGCCAACCTGTCATAGGGGCCCCGATCAATCGGCGGCGGCGGGCTGCGGCCAGCGCTCCTTGGGCTTGAGCCCGGCGACCTCGGCCTCCTTGCCGTTGGCGATCCAGCTTTCGAGAACATCCTTGTTGGTGATGTAGCAGTAGGGATCGGCGGCAAACAATTCGCTGTTGACGCGATGCACCTCCCGCGCCGGACCGGACTCCATGGGGATGCGCCTGTTATCGCTGACCTCGACGGCCCCTTGGGCCCGCAGTTCCGCGCCGAACCCGGTGATGTCCCATTCCGGCACGGCATGAAGGGAACGCGAATACATGACCTCGACGCAGGGGCCGATTTCCTGGCCATCCTTGAACAGCGTTCCGGCGAACCGTTTGAAGTACCGATAGGGCACCATCTGAAGTTCCTCGGCGTGGTGCATCATGCTGCAGGAAACCCAGGGCACGCCGAGAACGCAGACCCGGGCATTGACCTCACACAGCCATCCCAGCACGCCATCCGCCCCCCAGGCCGTCGTGCAGGGCCGGGCGAGTAGATCGGCGGACCGCGGCCCCCGAACCAAATAGCTGTTCATGGCCGACCGGCTGCGCATCCAGCCACGATCCCCGGCAGCGTAACAGGCCAAGGCAGCGTCAGGCAAGGCACCGGTTTCCGTCATGGTCCGGACCAAGTCGAACCGCCGGAACCGGGCGAAATCAAGAAAGCTGTATGCCGGCAACACGAAGGTCCGGTCAGGTCCGAGAAAATCCTCAACCAGACGCAGGACGCGTTCACCCATCTGGTCCGGTGGCCAGCCGAACCCCCCGGCAAAGGTCCAAAGCCCGGAATAAATCGCGACAACCTCATCATCCTTGGGAAGCAACGCCTCCAGGACCTCGGTAAAGTCGTTCTCCGTCAGCTTTGCCATATCGTGGATCCGTAGTGATGAAACCCTTCGACGCCCGGGCGCATCGCATATTCGTGCCCCGGCCGGAGATAGGCGTCAACCCGCCCTTAAGGAATTAAAGCTAGCGTGCGACGATACATGATTCCCATATCATTAGGGATTACAAGTTGACCCCGGACCTGCAACAAACTGCGGTAGCTCCATGCGCATCGCCATTCTGACAACGCAATCGCCTCATCACGCCCGTTTCGTCGCGGCCATGTCCGAACGGCATAAGGTGGCGGGCGTCCTGGTGGAAACGGACCTCCCCGCAGCCCCCTTCGACACCTCGCATCCGATGGACGGCGAACGTGACGCCTTCGAACGCGACACTTGGTTCTCCGGGTCCGAGCCCGCGCTCGGCGACCTTGCGCCGGCAGTGGCATTCCCGTCCCTATCCACGTCTTCGGCGGCGGAAAAGCTGGCGGACTTCAAGGCAGAGGTGGCGATCGTGTTCGGCACACGGAAGCTATCCGGCCCGATCCTCTCCGTTCTCGGGCAACGTCTCGTCACACTCCATTGCGGGGCGCCGCAGGAATACCGGGGCCTCGACACGGACCTTTGGGCGGTCTATCACGGAGACTTCAAAGGGTTGGTCACGACAGTTCAGTACGTTGAACCGGATTTGAATACCGGCGCTGTTCTGGAACAGAAACCCATCCGCCTTCACCACGGCATGAAGCTGCACCAATTGCGCCACGCCAGCACCGAAACCTTCATCGACATCAGCGATGCTGCGGTCACGTCGTTCTCCGCGGGCCGCATGCGGATCGTCACGCCGTTGCAGCAGCGCGGACGGCAATACTCGTTCATGCCCCGGGTTCTCAAGGAAATCTGCGCCGAAAAATTCCGCCGCCATACGGAGGCACTCAATTGACCCGCCCGCATTTCATTTCCTCCCCTTCGTAATCCGGCAGTCGACGAGATGTGCGGTATCGCGGGAACCATCGGAAGCAGGGTGCCGTCGCCCGAGCGCGCGGCGGCGGCATTGCGTTCCATGGCGCGTCGGGGTCCCGACGCGCAGGGCTCCGTCGATCTGCCCTTGGGAGAGACCCGCGCATCCCTCTTCCACACCCGCCTTTCGATCATCGACCTGGACCCCCGCGCCAACCAGCCGTTCGAACGGGGCGATCTCGTGATTTCCTACAACGGGGAGATCTACAACTACCTGGAGCTGAAATCCGAACTGGAAGCCCTGGGCGAGCGTTTTCTGACCTCCTCCGACACGGAAGTGCTGCTTGCCGCATGGCGGCGGTGGGGCCCTGCCTGCCTGGACAAGCTGGAGGGCATGTGGGCCTTCGCGCTGGTCGACCGCCGGGCCGGGACTCTGACGCTGTGCCGCGACCGGTTCGGCGAAAAACCCCTGTACCTTTGGCCGCAAGACGGGGCGTTGTATTTCGCCTCTGAGGTCAAAACCTTGATCGCCCTGGCCGGGCGCCGGCCGCCGGTTAACCAATCCCAGATCCTGCGCTATTTGACCAATGGCTTTCGGACCCTCTACAGCCAGGGTGACACCTTCTTCGACGGCGTGTTCGAATTGCCGCCCTCGACCTACCTGACGCTCGATTCCGCCACCCTGAAAGTGCCTGAGTTTTATTGGCAGTTGCGCCACATCCCCCGCCCCATGTCGGCGGAAGAGGCCGTGGAAGGCGCCCGGACCCGACTGTTCGATTCCGTCCGCCTGCGCCTCCGCGCCGATGTCCCGCTCGCCTTTTGTCTTTCCGGCGGGGTCGATTCCTCGACCTTGGCCGCCATCGCGACGAAACAGCTGGGCCATGACATCCACTGCTTCTCGATCATCGACCGGGATGAGCGCTATGACGAAAGCCGCAACATCCAACTGATGGTCGAGGCCTTGGGCTGCCGCCACACAGCCATCCATACTTCGACCGAAGGTTTCTTCGCACGCATGGACGATCTGGTCGCCTATCACGACGCTCCGATCGCGACAATCAGCTACTACGTCCATTCCTTTCTGTCCGAGGCCATCCACGAGGCCGGGTACAAGGTGTCGATTTCAGGGACGGCGGCCGACGAACTGTACACCGGATACTACGATCACTATTCCATGTGGCTCGCCCAGATGTGGAAACGCGCCCAGATCGATCCGACGGTCGACTTCGACGCCCTGTTGTCGGACTGGAACGGCAGTTTCGGACAATACGTTCAAAACCCCCTTCTCCAGGATCCCATGACCTTCGTGAAGTCTCCGGATTGCCGGGAACACATCCTATTGGACCAGGATGTCTTCGAAAGCCTTCTCGCCGTCGACTTCCACGAGGCCTTTGCCGAGACCGAATTCACCTCCGAACTGCTCCGCAACCGGATGATGAACGAGCTGTTCGCCGAGGTCGTGCCCGTCATCCTCCACGAGGATGACGGCAATTCGATGCGTTACTCCGTGGAGAACAGATCCCCCTACCTGGACCGACACCTCGCGGAATTCCTTTACAGTGTCCCGTCGGAATATCTCATCGGCGACGGCTTCGCGAAGCTTCTGCTGCGCCGATCCGGCGAAGGACTCGTTCCCGACGCCGTGCGCATGGACAAACGGAAACGAGGGTTCAACGCCTCCATCAATTCATTGGTCGACCGGCGCGATCCCGCGACGCGGGAACGTCTTCTGGCCGACGGCTCAATCTTCGACCTGGTCGACCGCGACAAGTTCACCCGCTTCCTTGATCAAGACATGACCTCCAACAGCTTCTCCAAGTTCTTGTTCAGCTTCATCTCCGCCCGTATCTTCCTGGATCATCAACATGACATGGGCTGACATCTCCGTTCGGGCCGGAACGCCGCGAGGAACCGATGACTAGGGCCGTTGGCGTCATTCAGGCGCGTCTTACTTCGATCCGACTTGCCCGGAAGGCGCTGCTGCCGCTATACGGCCGGCCGGTCATTCATCATCTTTTCGATCGGGCTCTGAGCATCAAGGGGCTTGACGATTTCGTACTCGCCATCCCCGAGGGCGAGGCCCACGACCCCATCGCCGAAGCGACGGCGGACTATTCTGAGGTCAAGGTTGTCCGTGGGCCGGACGACGATTTGGTATCCAGGTTCCTGATGGCGGCAGACCTGACGGGGGCGGACATCCTGGTGCGGATGTGGGGGGATTGCCCGGCGACCGACCCCGACCTCGCGAGTGGTCTGCTCCAGGCCGCGATCAGCGCCGATGCCGCCTGGGCCTGTTACCCCGGCAATTCCGGCTTTCCGGAAGGCACCGAAACCCACGTCCTGAAGACGGCGGCGCTGCGCGCCTTGGAACGGGAGACCCAGGACATGTACGAACGGGAAACCATGATCCCGTTCTTTGAACGGCTTCCGGACCGCTTTCCAAAAATCGAAATCCACCGCAAACCGGATCGCAGCCATTTGAAATGTCTTCTCGACACGGTTCACGATTACCATCGGATTTCCAAGATTTTTGACGCCCTCTATCCGCAAAACCCGTTGTTCGGCGTGACCGAGATCGAGGCCCTGGCGGAACGGGAACCGAAACTGTTCGACCCCACCTACCGCGTGCCGCAGGAAACCCAGGGGGATTCATGATCGGCATCATCGATTACGGGCTCGGGAATCTGACCTCTGTTGCGGGGGCCATCGCCAAGGTCGGGTTTACCGGCACGATCACCGCCGACCCCGATGACCTGGCGAAATGCGAGAAGCTGATCCTGCCGGGCGTCGGCGCCTATCCGGAAGGCATGGCCAACCTGAACGCACGTGGTCTCGTCGATGTACTGAACCGCCTGGTGATCGGGGAGCGCATCCCGATTTTGGGTATCTGTCTCGGGTTTCAGCTTCTGGGGAGCGAAAGCAGCGAATTCACCCGCACCAAGGGACTCGGCTGGATCGACGCGCCGGTGACTCGCCTGACCCCCGACGACGACGCTCTGCGGCTTCCACATGTGGGCTGGAATGACGTCCGGCAGCACGGCGACTGTATTCTATTCGACGGAATTCCCGACGAAGCCCTGTTCTACTTCGTCCATGAATTCAGGCTCGACTCCCCACCCGCCGATACGGTCGTCGGGACCTGCGACTACGGCGGCAGGTTTGTCGCCGCTGTCCAGAGGGGCAACGTGTTCGGAACGCAATTCCATCCGGAAAAGAGCCAACAACACGGCCTGGCCCTACTTCGCAACTTCCTGGAAAAAGCATAAGCCCGTGTTGCGCAACCGCCTCATCACTGTTCTGACCTTCAATGAAGGCACTTTGTTTAGGACCAAGCTGTTCGAACCGGATTACCGGTACACGCACAATTTCGTGGACAGCTGGTCCGTGGACGAGATTGTGATCCTTGACGTGACCCGCGATCCCGCCGCCGACAAGTCGGCCTTCTATGAAGTCGTCAGCCAGTTTGCCAAGGAATGTTTTGTGCCGCTCAGCGTCGGCGGCGGCATCCGGACCCTCGACGATGCCCGACGGATGATGGCCGTGGGCGGCGACAAGGTTATCGTCAATACCGGCGCCCTGGTCCGCCCGCAGTTGATCACCCAGATCGCCGAGGCCTACGGGTCGCAATGCGTCGTCCTGTCCGTCGACGCGCGAAAGGCCGGGGATGGATACGAGGTCTATTCCCATTTCGCGACAACCCCAACCGGCAAATCCCCAGCGGATTGGGCCGGGGAGGGTGAGGAACTGGGCGCGGGCGAAGTCCTGGTGACCTCCGTCGAACGCGATGGCTCCCTGCAGGGATACGACCTGGATCTCTGCCGGCAGGTTTCGGCGGCGGTCACCGTGCCGGTCCTGGGCCTGGCCGGGGCCGGAAACTGGAAGCATTTCGTCGAGGGGATCGAACAGGGCGGCCTGTCCGCCGTCTGCACCCAGAACATCTACCATTTTACGGAAATCAGCATCGCCAGCGCCAAAAAATTTATGAAACAGAAAGGTATTCCGGTCAGATTATAGCCGGGATTCCCTCACAAAAGAGCTTCCGATGGTAAGATACTGCAAGACTTGTCTCATGCCGGATACCCGGCCACGCATCGTTTTCGACGAGGACGGCGTCTGCAACGCGTGCCATACGGCCAAGGCCAAGGAAAGCATCGACTGGGCGGCCCGGCGCCGCGAGTTCGAGGAATACGTCGACCGCTTCCGCGCCAAGGACGGCGCCTATGACTGCATCGTGCCCTGGTCCGGCGGCAAGGATTCAAGCGCCATCGCCTGGAAGCTGAAGTTCGAGTTCGGCCTCAATCCGCTGCTCGTCACCTATTCGCCGATGATGCCCAACGATATTGCCGTCCATAACCGGGAAGAAATGATCCGCCTCGGCTACGATCACCTGATGGTGCGTTCTAATCAGAAAGTCTGCCGCCGTCTGGCCCGCCGCTTCTTCATCGAACGGGGCGACCCGAAGATCCATTGGCACGCCGGCATCAATGCCGTCCCCTTGCAGGTCGCCGTCAACTACCGCATTCCCCTGGTTTTCTATGCCGAGCACGGTGAAAGCGAATACGGCGGCCGGTTGCTCTCGGAAGAGCACCGAAAGATGCGCGATTTCGCGGAAGTCCTGGAACACCAGATCGGTGACGATCCCTACAACTGGATGGACGAAGAGATCGAAGAAAAGGACCTGGCACCCTATCTCTACCCGGACCTGGGCACGGTCGAGGAGATTGGCGTGAAGGCCCTGTATTTCGGGTATTTCTTCCGGTGGTCCATGAAAGAGAATTACGACTTCATCAAGGACAAGGTTGATTTCCAGTTAGCGGACAACGGCCGCACAGACGGCACTTTCACCAACTTCGACAGCCTCGATGATAAGATCGACAACCTTTACTACTACATGCAGTTCGTCAAATTCGGGTTCGGCCGCGCGGTGCGCGACGCCTGCCGGATGATCCAGAATGGCCAGATGTCCCGCGAAGAGGGACTGGAACTGGCACGCAAATACGATTCCGAATTTCCTATAACCTATCATGACGAGCATCTTGAGTATCTCGGCATGACGGAGGCCGAATTCACGGAGGCCGTCGACAAGCACCGCGACCCCCAAATTTGGGAACACCGCGGCAATGAATGGCGTCTCCGTCACCCGCTTCCATAAGCCTTGCGAAGGCGCATGACAGAGTTGATGACATGACACGAACGGGAGTCGTTATTTTCGCGCGAATGGGATCTTCGCGCCTGCCCGGCAAGTCCCTGACGGATTTGTGCGGACGACCCGTTTTAGGTGAAATGATCGACCGCATGGCCCACCTGTCATCCCCCGCCCGGATCATCGTCGCCACATCGGACCTGCCCGGCGACGACGCCATTTCCGAATTTTGCCGCACGGACGCCACCTGCCGCGACCTGAAGGTCGAAGTCTTCCGCGGCCCACATCTGGACGTCCTGGGCCGGGCAGCGGCCTGCGCGGCGCATTTCGGATTGGATCCCCTGGTCCGCGTCTCCGGCGACAGCCCTTTCATGGACCCCGCGGTCATCGACCGTGTCCTGGCACGCCACGCAGAGGCGTCCCCGGATATCACCACCAACCGGTTTCCCCCGACCTTTCCGCCCGGCATTACGGTCGAGGCGTTGTCCGGGAACTGTCTGGCGCGGCTCGACGAAACGGCGACCGATCCCGAAGACCGGGAACACGTCACGACGTTCATCTACAAGAACCCGGAGGTGTTCTCCATCGTCAACGTTTCCGCATCCCGGCCGGGCCTGCGGACGACGCCCCTGACCCTCGACACGCCTGAAGACCTCGCGCTCGCCCGTGCGCTGAAGGTCCGGCTTGTGGAACGCGGCAATCCACTCGACCACCTATCCACCGTCGACTTGCGTAATGAACTGACGGCATCGACGGCTGAATGAAGGAACATAGGCGACGATAATGAGCCAGCTTGCACTCCTCGGCGGAACGCCCGTGATCGCCAACGAACCTCCCTCCTATTCTTCCATGGGAGAGGCGGAAAAAGCCGCCGTCGGCAAGGTCATCGATTCAGGATGCCTGTCCGGCTTCTTCGGCTCGCCGGGGCCAGAATTCCTGGGCGGTCCCAAGGTCCGCGAATTCGAGACCGCCTGGGCCGCCCGCTTCGGCGTGAAACATGCCGTCTCCGTCAATTCCAACACCTCCGGCCTGATCGCCGCGATGGGCGCCATCGGCCTGAGCCCCGGCGACGAGGTCATCGTGCCGCCCTGGACCATGTCGGCGACCGCGGTCTCGCCCCTGATCTACGGCGGCATTCCCGTGTTCGCCGATATCGAGGACGAAACCTTCAGCATCGATCCGGAAAAGGTCGCGGCGGAAATCACGGCGAAGACCCGCGCCATCGTCGCCGTCAACCTGTTCGGCCATCCGGCGCGGCTCCGTGAACTGCGCGACCTTTCCGACCGGCACGGCATTTACCTGATCGAGGACAACGCCCAGGCGCCCCTGGGTTCCGAAGAGGGCGTGGCGACCGGAAAGATCGGCCATATCGGCATCGCCAGCCTGAACTACCACAAGCACATCCATACGGGAGAAGGCGGGGTCTGCGTCACCGACGATGACGATCTCGCCGGTCGCATCCAGCTAATCCGCAACCACGGCGAAAACCTGGTTGGACATGACGGCATCTCTGACGCGGTCAACATGGTCGGTTTCAATTTCCGCATGACCGAACTGTCCGCCGCCGTCGGTCTGGTGCAGTTGGCGGATGTCGAACGCCATGTCTCGATCCGCGAACGTCTGGCCGAAACCCTGTCCGACGGCACCCGCGACCTGGAAGGCTGGACGGTGCCCAAGGTCCGCGCCGGCTGCCGTCACAACTATTACATCTGGCTCGTCAAGTTCGACGCAAAAGCCATCGGCGTCAGCCGCGAGTTGTTCTCGAAGGCCCTGGCCGCAGAGGGGTTCCCCCATTACCTCGCCTACGTGCCACCGCTTTACCGCCTGCCGTTGTTCCAACGGCGCGTGGCGATCGGGCGCGAAGGCTGGCCGTTCACCCTGACGGATCGGCGTTATGACGATGGTCTCTGCCCTGTCACCGAAAGACTGCACGAGAATGAAGCGGTCTGCTTCGAACCGTGCGCCTATGACGTCGATGATGCGCTGGCCGAAAAAATGGTCGAAGCGATCCGTAAGGTACATGCCCATCGCCGCGACCTGAACGCCCTTGCCGAAACCGGCTGACCTGACATGCAAACCGTGCCCCGTATCGTCGCCAGCATCGAGGCCCGCATGTCGGCATCACGCCTACCCGGCAAGGTCCTCATGGACGTCGCCGGGGAGCCGGCGTTGGAACGCCTGGTTCGGCGTCTCGAACAGGCCCGGACCTTGGACGCGATCGTCCTCGCGACGACCGTCAGTCCGGCCGACGATTCCATTGCCGCCTGGGCCGCGGAACGCCGCCTGCCCTGTTATCGCGGCAGCGAGGAAGACGTGCTTGACCGCGTCGTCAACGCCCACCGCATGATGGCCAGCGACATCGTCGTCGAAATTTGCGGTGACGCCCCCCTACTGGATCCTCGCGTCATCGATCTGGCGGTGACCAAATTCAACGAAGGTGAATTTGATGTCGTCAGCACCACCCAGCGCCTGACTTGGCCCCAAGGCATCGATGCCCAGGTGTTTCGGCTCGACGATCTGGCATCTGTCGCGGAAACCCAGAACGATCCGGCAATTCGCGAGCATGTCTCCCTCTATTTCTACGAAAACCCGGAGACCTACCGTATCCACCATCTGACCGCTCCGGCGTCGGAAACCTCGCCGGAGCTGCGCCTGCAGATGGATTATCCGGAAGACCTCGCCTTGATCCGGGAAATTTATCAGCGCCTTGCCCCGCAATACGGCGACGCCTTCGGTGTCCCTGAAATCCTGGGCCTTCTCGCCGCAGAACCGGCGCTTCGCGAGATCAACCGCCATTGCGAGGAGAAACCCGTTCGATGACGGCGTTCCGGACCTTAATGGTTGGCTTCGGGGACATAGCTTCCGGCCTGGATCAGGATCTGAAAATGGCCCGCTATTTCGAATACGCAAGCCATGCCTCCGTTCTGTCGGCGCACCCCGCGTTCGATTGGTTAGGCACGGTCGATCTGCGTGAGGCCGCCCTTATCAATGCCCGCGACAAATGGCGGATCCCGGTCGTCGAAACGGACCTCGCGACCGCCATCGAAAAAGTCCGGCCCGAGATCGCCGTCCTGGCGACACCGCCCGGACAGCGGGCAGAGGCTGTCGCCGCGATGCCGGACCTGAAGGCCGTGCTCGTGGAAAAACCGTTGAGCGGCCCCAACGACAATGACGGGAAAGCCCTCGCCACGATCTGCGCCGAACGCGGCATTCCGGTTTTGGTCAACTATTGGCGGCGGGCAGATCGAAACTTCCGTGACCTCGCGGCCGGCGGCCTGAAGGCGCGGATCGGCGCACCACAGGCGGTATTTGGCCTCTACGGCAAGGGTCTCGCCAACAATTGCAGCCATATGATCGACTTTCTCCGAATGCTGCTGGGCGATGTGACGACGGTGCAGGCCCTCGGCCCTGCTGTCCCGAGCCCCGACTCTACGGTCCCGGGCGACCTTCAACTGCCCTTTGCACTGACCTTGGAAGACAGCACGGTCGCTTCCTTCGGCACGGTCGATTTCCATCATTACCGCGAAGTGGGTCTCGACATCTGGGGGGAACGTGGGCGGCTATCGGTACTGCTCGAAGGATTAAGCGCGACATTTTTCCCCGTGGCCGACAACAGGGGCCTGGAAAACACCCGCGAGGTTTCGCCGGACGCCGGTGAGGTTTTGAAATCAACCGTCAGCGACAGCCTCTATCGGATGTACGATAACCTGGCCGCCATCGCCGCCGGAACGGCAGCGCCCTGGTCGTCCCTGGCCTCCGCCTTGATCAACGAAAAAATCAAGGAACGGATTTTGCGTTCGGCCGCCGAGGGCGGTGCGCGTCTGCCGGTGGATTAACATCATGTCCGATGCGACACAGTCCCCCACCCCGGTGGAAATTCTGGTTTACGTGGAGGATCCGGGCGCGGCCAACATGGTCCTGGGACTGGACAGCTCATTACGAACCGAAGGCGCCAAATTGTCCCTCTACGCCGCAAGCACGGCTCTGAGCTATCTCCAGGACCGCGGAGAAGCCGTCCATGACTTCAGTGGAACTTCCGATATCCCCCGTTTTTTGGACAGAGGTGGACTGGACCTGATCGTCATCGGCACCTCGGAAAATCCGGAAACGCCTGCCTTCGTCCTGGCTGACGCGGCTCGCGACCGCGGCATCCCGACCGTTTGTCTGATCGATGGGCCGAACAGCGCCGACCGGCGTCTCCGCGGCCGCGGCGACGCCCCGCTGACCCATCTGACGGACTGGCTTCTGGTCGCCGACGACACCGTACGCGCCGCCTATATGGCGCTGGGTGTCGATGCGGGACGTATCCGCGTGACCGGCAATCCGGCGTTCGATCGCGTACGTGACGCGGGCGACGCCCTAGCCGCACGGGGCCGCGCCGCCCTGCGCCGCGAAGTGTTTCCCGATCTTCCCGAGGACGGCCCGTTGATTCTGTTTCTCGCCGAACTGTCCGACGGGCTCGACCCCGCGCAGTTCCGGCGCGGGCCGGACTATACCCTGCACGGCCGGGGCGGCACCGACGGCCGCACCGAGATCGTCCTGGAAGAACTGCTCGACGCCGCCGCCCGGGTGGCGCCCGACGCCCATGTGGCGCTTCGCCTGCATCCCAAGACACCGGCGAGCCTGTACGCCGCCTATGACGCCGAAATCGCAGCGGTCAACGCGGGCGGCAGCGCCCATGCGGCCGCCTTCGCCGCCAACCTTGTGGTCGGCCTGTCGACGTCGCTATTGGCCGAGGCCGCCCTCATGGGCAGCGCCGTGTTGTCCATCCTGCCCAGGAACAGTGAAGTCCAGTGGCTGACCGGCGGAGAAAACGGCCCGGTTCCCCATGTCACCACGCGCGACGCCCTGTGCGGCGCCTTGGCCCATGCCCTGACCGATCCGGCAGGGTTCATGGCGGCGCGTGCCGCCGCCCCCCCGCGCTTCGCCGCCGCCGGGCGCATCGCCCGCGCCCTGGCCGCCGTGGCACGGGACGAGCCCCCGGCTCCGGACGGAACGCTGCCTTATTTACCGCCGGTTCTGGAAACCCCGCGGCTGGTGCTGCAACCGTTCCCGGATGACCTGCTGACCGATACCTACGTGGGCTGGCTGAACGATTCCGAAGTCGTGCGGTTTTCCGAACAACGTCACATGACCCATACCCGGGAAAGCTGCCGCGACTTCATCGCGAGTTTCGCCGGCACGCCCCATGGCCTGTGGGCGATCCGCGACAAGACGCGCGGGCTTTGCCATATCGGCAACATCTCGACCGACGTCGATCCCCGTACGGGGACCGGCGACATCCGCATCCTGATCGGCGACCGCGCGGCCTGGGGCACCGGCCTGGGGGGTGAGGCCTGGATGGCCATGATGGCCCATCTGTTCGACGACCTGGGCCTCGCCCAGGTCACGGCGGGCACGCTTGCCGGCAACATCGGCATGCTGAAGGTCATGGAAAAAAGCGGCATGCGGGAAACCCATCGCCGTCCGGGTCCGACCCCGATCGATGGCCGCGCCATGGACATCATTTATGCCTGCCGCCGAGCACAAGATTGGCCGCCGGCGCGGTAATTTCTTTCCCCCTACCGGTCAAAAATTGCCGGGTCGACCCGGTATTGCCCAGTCAGGGCGCCCGCCATCTTAAATTTTATCTGTTATATTTCAATAGGTTGCTGGTTTTTTGTTAACTGGCCCGATGCTTGCTCATGACTTTCGCGGAGCAGAACGCCCGATTTTTGGATCGATAGCCAACGAAGCGTAAGGAATGAGCACGATGGATCACGTTACGGCCACAAGTTCGGGTATTGCTGGAGTAGGCGCGTCACGCCAAGCAGGGCGTTTCGCCACCCACTCGCAATTGTTCGATACGTTCCAGGCCCTGGTCATGGACATGCAGGGCAAGATCATGGACGCGTCCAAGACCCAGCAGGTCGCGGCGCGCGATGTCGCCCGCATGGACCGTCCTTCCGACAACCGTCAGGAAACTTATCGTGACCGTTCCGCTTCACGCGGTGTCGAGCGCACGGAAGTGGAACAGACCTCACGTTATCAGGAGCGCAAGCGCCAGTTCGGCAACGACCACGAGGTCAGCCAGAGCGACGATGCCGGCCGCGGCTATAGCGACGACCGTCGCGCCGACCAGTCCGACGTTGCCGCCACCGACCGCAACACCCAGGCAGACAACGACCGCGGTAACTCCGACGGTCGCCGCCAGGATGCGGTCAACCGTGACGGCAATACCGAGCGTGGCGACAATGTCCAGGCTTCGGACGGCAAGTCGGGCACGCAGGACGCCAATGCGGGAACTAATTCGGGCAACGGCAATCAAGCCGGCACCCAGCCGCAGGCCCAGAACCAGGGCGAGAACGCAACCCTGGTCCAGGCTTCCCTTGCCGGCAGTCAGGTCGATGCGATCCTGACCACCCTCGCGACCCAGGCCCCGGGGCAAGACACTGCGAAGCAGGTCTCGCAGATCGCCCAGACCATCGGCGACGAGATCGTGGAAACGGTCAAGGCCGACCCGCAGGCCGGGCAAAACCAGCGCGCCCTGAACCACGAATTGATCCGCGCCAACCAGCAGGCGCAGCACATCCGCAACATCGCGAACCTTCAGACCAACGGACAAGCCAACGGGGACGGCGCCAAGCAGGCCGAGTCGCTTCTGCAGGCCCAGGCCGGCAAGATTGCCGAGGCCGTGGGTGGTGATGCCAAGCTGGCGGTGAACGTCAACGTTCAGGATGACGCGGCCATGGCCAATGGCCGGCCGTTGTCGGCCCTGAGTGCGGCGTCCGCCCTGGCGAGCAGCCAGCAGCAGTCGGCGCAGTCGGGTCAGCAGGCGCAGAATGCGCAGCAGGCCCAAATCCAGAACCCGATCGCCCAGGCCGCCCTGGTCCAGAGCCACCAGAACCCGATGCAGGGCCAGGCTGTTCAGGCCCAGGCCCAGACCGGCCCTGCGACCCAGGCCCAGACCGCGGCGCAAATCACCGCCGACGCCAAGGGCCCGGTGCAGGCTTCGTCCGGTGCCTCGAACGCCGGCACGCACGGCGCCAACACCTCGGGCGACGGCAACGCCACCCAGGCCAACGCCAACGCCGGCCAGACTCAGTCTTCGCATCAGGCGCAGCAGGCCCAGAAAACGGCCCATCAGCAGCAGCCTCAGCACGCCGCCAAGAACAAGGTGGTGGATCAGGTCACTGTGCAGATCAACAAGGCGATCAAGGCCGGTGCCGACAAGATCAACATCCGGCTGTATCCGCAGCATCTCGGCCGCGTCGAGGTCCGCCTCGAAGTTGCCCACGATGGCCGCACGGTCGCCATGGTGACCGCCGACAAACCGGAAACGCTGGAAATGCTGCGCCGCGATTCCGATCAGCTTTCGAAGGCCCTGCAGGATGCGGGCCTGGACATGCAGTCCGGCGACCTGAACTACAACCTCAAGGGTCAGGACGACGGCAGCAAGCAGCAGAAACTCGCCTCCGGCAAGACAGGCGGCGAAGAAGTCGAGGACGATACTCTTGCGTCCGACGTCATGGACACGGCCGTGGCCGCCCACGAAATGGGCATCCTCCACAACGGCCGGGTCGACGTCAGAGCGTAAGGGAAGCACCCCGGCTGAACAGGCCACGGGATAGGAAACGGATCAATGTCCAT
This sequence comes from uncultured Alphaproteobacteria bacterium, assembly GCA_963976055.1. GTDB lineage: Bacteria > Pseudomonadota > Alphaproteobacteria > Rhodospirillales > Casp-alpha2 > UBA1479. The sequence goes on along the minus strand of CAXBJB010000003.1, from coordinate 317,215 downwards.
CATCAACGGAATTTCAGGCTCGGTTAACACCGATACGCGGTCGGGGCAAAGCGCCCAGGGCCTGGAAGAGGACCTGAACCGTTTCCTGACCCTGCTGACAACCCAGTTGCAGCACCAGGATCCGCTCGATCCCATGGACGCGACACAGTTCACCTCGCAGCTTGTGCAGTTCGCCAGCGTGGAACAGCAGATCTACCAGAACTCCAACCTGGAAAAACTGCTTGCCGTGCAGGAAACCAACAAGCTCGCAGGCTTGGTCGGGTTCATCGACAACGTGGTCGAAGTCGAGGGTCAGGATATTGTCCTCGACGGAAGTTCCGGGCGCTTCACCTACGGCATGCCATTAGGTTCAGTCGAAACCCAGATCACCATCTCGAACCTGGATGGCAAGCAGGTGTTTACCGCTCAAGGGTCGACAGATCCGGGCATTCACGCCGTGGAATGGGACGGCACGTCAAACGAAGGCCAGCTGCAACCGGACGGTCTTTACCGGGTGCAGGTCACGGCCTTCGACCGTCAGGGCAATCTGCTCGACGTGTTCCACACCACCTTCGGCCGGGTCACGGGCGGCGGCGTGGTGGACGGCAAAACCACCCTGTTCATCGGTCCGCTGCGCGTCGATCAGGACAACATCCTGTCGGTGCAGAAGCCGGAGCAGGCGGCAGTTCCGGACCCTGATCCGGATCCGGAACCCGATCCGGAACCTGACCCCCAAGCCGGGGCGTGAAACGAATTTTGAGGACTGACGACAGCCGGATTTGGAACCCTTCCACCGGCATTGTAAGGAGGAAGTAACATGGGTCTTTTTGGTGCACTTAGTTCGGGCGTGTCGGGTCTTACCGCGCAGTCCAGCGCCATGGGCGCCATCGCCGACAACATCACGAACGTGAACACGATCGGTTACAAGGGCACGCAGGTCAACTTCCAGACCCTCGTCACCCGGCAGACCTCGTCGACGTTCTTTTCGGCCGGTGGTGTGCAATCCAAGCCCCGAACCGATGCCGGCATCCAGGGCCTGCTGCAGTCCTCCACGTCGCAGACCGATCTGGGCATCTCGGGCCAGGGTTTCTTCGTGGTCAACGAAGCCGCCACGCCGTCGCTGTCCAACGAATACCTGTTCACCCGCGCGGGCCAGTTCTTCCAGGACAACAACGGCTTCCTGCGCAACACGGCCGGCTTCTACCTGCAGGCCTTCCCCGTGGACGCGGACGGCAACATCACCCCCAACAACCCGGATATCCTGATCGCCAACACCAACGTCATCTCGACGGACTTCCTGACCACGGTCAACCTGAACCGGGTCGGCGGCACGGCGACGGCGACCACGGGCATCTCGGTCGGCGCCAACCTGCCGGCAAGTGCGACCGCCGGCCAGACCCATCGTTCAGACGTGCAGTTCTTCGACTCGCTCGGCAGCGCGCGGACGATTTCGTTCCAGTACACGCGCGCCGGCCGCGACAACCAGTGGGATCTGGCGGTCGATCCGCCCTCCGGCACGGACGTCCTGACGCTGGAAGACGCCAACGGCAACACCTTCGACAGCCGCGGCCAGGTCGAATTCCAATCCATTCCGGCCAACCGATCATCGATTTCCATCGACGGCATCGAGTATCGGTTCCAGAATTTCGGCACCTTCACGCCGAACACGACCAACACCCTCACCTTCGCCACGCCTGCGGAAACGATTACGGCCGTCACGGCAAACACCTTCTCCGCACTTGCGCCGGGCGATGAAATCACGGTCGCCGGCACGGCTTCGAACAACGGCACGTTTATCATTCAATCGGTCAGCGCTGACGGCCTTACCGTTACCGTCAACGGCCCGCTGGCCAACGAAGGTCCCGTGAACACCGGGGCCAGCATCACCCCGGACGACACCGATACCCTGAAGATCGTCGATACCAGCTCGGCCTCGACGACCGCGAACTTCGTCACCGCGCTTGTCAACAAGGTCAAGGCTTCGGATTCGGATTTCGCCAACCACGGCGGCTTCACGAACAATCGGATTTCGGTCTCGCCGTTCAACGCGTCGACCGTGCGGTTCGCCGAGGATGGAACCGGGTCCATCGTGGTCGATCCGTCGGGCCTGTTGACCTCCAGCGGCGCCGCGGCGACCAAACAGACCGAATCCTACACGGTCAAGCAGATCGACAACCTGTATCAGGACCAGTTCCAGTTCAAGTTCACGCGCACGCCTGACGACGCCGATTCCATTACCATCAACGGCATCGTCTACGAGTTCGATACCGACGCCACCCAGTCCATCGTCGGCTCCAACCTCGTCGATATCACGGGCTTTGCCGGTTCGACGGCCGCGGCAGATATCCGGGATGTCCTGATCGCCCTGGAAACGTCGATTGAATCCAACGATCCGGAATTCGCCTCCGGTGCCTCCACCGTCCGCCGCCGCTTGGCAAGCAACGCAACGGAAACCGCCGACTTTACGATCACGGACACAATCGTCCTGAACACCCTGACGTCGGGGACTTATGACGTTACCTTCTCGAGCGGTTTCGCCAACTCCGGCGGCACGACGACCCTGCCGACCGGGCCGGACGGCAACACCGCCGTCGACTTCACGGGCGCGGACCTGACGGACGGCAGTGCCTTCACCATCAACAAGACCGCCGCCATCACTTTCGATTCCTCCGGTCTTCCGTCGAATATCGCGGTGTCGGAAATCGAGATGTTGGGTTTCTCCAACGGCGCCGCCAACTTCGATGACGACCCGGCGAACACGGATCAGGTTTCCCTGGACTTCGGGACCATCGGCATCGCCGACGGCCTGACCCAGTTCGGCGACGAATTCACCCCGGGCTTCATCGAACAGGACGGCTCGCAGTTCGGTACCTTCGCCGGGATCACGGTCCGGGAAGACGGCCTGATCACCGCCCTGTTCGATAACGGCGAAACCCGCCCGGTGTTCAAGATACCGATCGCCACCTTCGTCAACGTCAACGAGCTAGGGTCGCGCACGGGGAACGTGTTCAACTCGACCCAGGCCTCGGGCGATCCGACCCTGCGGTCGGCCAACTCCGGCCCCGCCGGCGCCATTACCCAGTCGGCGCTTGAAGCCTCGACCGTCGACATCGGGGAAGAGTTCACCAAGATGATCGTCGTGCAGCGCGCCTTCTCCGCCGCCACCAAGATCATCACCACGGCGGACGAAATGCTCGACGAACTGGTCCGGCTCCGTTAACCCGTAACGGTCAGCTAGAAGCTGGCATGAATAAAGGCCCCGGCACCCCGGAAACGGCGAGTTCCGGGGCCTTTTTCTTGGCTATTTCAACCTTGGGAACGAACTTGGAATTCGGGGAAGTTAACGCGGTTCTTTAGCCTTTCTTTAACAATAAATCGCAACATATACGCGGCGTGGAATTTTTCCCCCATGCTTTTCGTAGCGGAAGCGATTTGCAAATGTATCGAAACCAAGGCAAAAATGTTGTCCTCCCTTGGGCAATCGACAAGACGGAGACAAATCAGATTGATCTTACGCGGGGCATTTCCAGCCCGATGCGTCCATTCCTGCAAACAGTCGAAAGGCCACCTCAAGGGGCACCCCGATGGGCCTCGGCTTCCTGGTCGACCGGAAACCAATTCCGCTTTCCAAACCAGATTCAGGCACCTCTTGATGTTCAGTCGATTGATCTTTGCCCGACCTTTACAAGCCTGCCACCTGGATGTTCTTCGGCGGCTGCGACGGGACGAAACATGAAAAACGATCATTCGCATTCAGGCGCTGGGGCGGGGAATCACCGCCTTTCGCAGACGCAGGCGTTTCATCGTCCCAAAGTCAGCGTCTATATCCCCACGCGCAACTACGGCCGCTTCATGAGAGAGGCCATCGAAAGCGTTTTCAGCCAAACCATGGATGATTGGGAGATATTGATCTTCCTCGATTGCCCGATGGATGAAAGCGAAGAGATCGCGTGGCATTTCGCGCAGATCGCGCCGAACAAGGTCCGGGTCTTCAAGAACGAAGAGGCACGGGGCCTGCAGTACTGCGCCAACAAGGCAATACAGGAGGCAAGAGGTGATTTCATCATGCGCCTGGACGCCGATGACTACCTGGATGAAAACGCCCTGCTGGTGCTATCGGCCTATCTCATAAAGAACCCTGAAATTGCTCTGGTGTACCCCAACTATTTTTACGTCGGCGAAGGCGGGGAACTCATCGACGTCGATATTCGCAAAAAGATCGGGCGCGAGGTCAAGGTCCTAGACCTTCCGGCTCATGGCGCCTGCACGATGATTCGAAAGCGGGTACTGAAATCGATCGGCGGTTATGACGAAAGCCTAAAGGCGCAGGACGGATATGACATTTGGCTGAGGATCGTCGGGCGCTATCCGGTTGCCAACGTCAGTACGCCTCTGTTCTTTTACCGCCAACACGGGGCCTCGCTCAGCCGCGACACCAATCTGATCCTGTCCGCGCAGTCGGAAATCCGGGCCGCCCACGTCAATCGAAGCAGTCGGAGACAGAACGGTGTCCAACTCACGACCCTTGGATTGATCGGCGCAAAATATAGCTATCCCGGGCTGCCGGGGCTGGCGCTCAGGGAAATCAAGGGCAAACCCCTGATCGATTATACCGTGGATGTCGCGCGCAACAGCGAAGTGTTCGACCAAATCGTTGTCACGACGGATGCCGAGGAAGTAATCGAATACTGCGAAAAGCGTCATCCCGACATTCTGGTGATAAAGCGTCCGCCGGAACTTTGTGACGATTTTGCCAAGGCCGAGCACGTCATTCATCATGCATTGGAAGACCTGGAGGCGACCCATGGCAAGAACCCGGACATCGTTGCCTTCATCAATTCGAACGCGCCTCTGTTAACCGCCGACCACGTGAAGAACGCCGTCAACACGCTTCAGGTCCATAACACTGACAGTGTCGTCAGCGTATACGAGGATTCCGACTTCCATTACATTCACGGTTCGAATGGCCTTACGCCGGTCTCTCGAGATCGGCACATGCAGCTTCGATTTGAACGCGATGCCCTTTATGCGGACAATCGGGCAATCCGGGTCGCCTGGAGAGAAGCGATCACAAAGGATAGTTTTCGCGGTTCCCGCGTCGGCCACTTCCTGATGCCGATGCTCCACAGTTACCGGATCCGCACTGCGGAAGATTTCCAACTGGTTCGCCTGATCATCGAAAACGTTTTGTGACATCAACAAGGTATACTCCATTGGCCAATCCGCTTTTCGTTGCCGAAATCGGCGTCAACCATGACGGAAACTTCAATCTCGTATACGAGATGATCCGTCGCGCGAAGGCTGCCGGCGCCGACGTCGCGAAGTTTCAGTTCGGCTGGCGCGACAAACCAGATGAAATCAACTGCATCACCCCGGAACGCGCGATTGCGTTGCGCAAATGGTGCGATTTCCACGAAATCGAGCTGTTGGCCTCGATCATCAAACCGGAAGCCCTGCCTCTTGCGGAAGCTGCGGGCCTTAGCAGATTCAAGGTTGCCTCGCGCACTGTCATCGACCATCCGGATCTGGTCCAGCGCCTGATTGATTCCGGAAAAGAAACCTTCGTCTCGCTCGGCATGTGGACCGGCGAGGATTGGCCATTCGGCCCCCCGGGGGGAAACCTGCGCTACATATTTTGCCGTTCCCGCTATCCGAGCTTTCCAGAAGATCTCGTGGGATTCCCCGAACGGTACGGCGAAGATACGTATTTCGGATATAGCTGCCATTATCAAGGGTCTGCCGCGGCCCTGATGGCGATCGCCCGAGGCGCCCATTTCATCGAGAAGCATTTCACGCTGAACAAAGCATCGCAGGTGGTCAAGGATCATGCGTTGAGCGCCACGCCTGAAGAATTCGCGGAAATGGTCCGGTTGGGACGTGAAATCGCTCGGCTCCACCGCGCCTTGCCCTGACCATTTTGCTGCCGCACGGCCGGGTTACCGTGCGCCATTTTCATGCTCATTCCACGATCCGCCCGCCAAAGGAGTAGCCTTGTCGTGCCCTTTTGGTGGCTGGCGCATGCGCGTTCGACATGTGTCCGGAAGTTCAACGGCCTACCCTCGAATTCAGGAAAAATTAACGCTGCTCTTTAGCCTTTCTTTAAAGGTCCGACCCCTAAACTGGGTTTCACTAACGGACAAGCGGACACACCGCCGCCAGGGAAGACGGAACACGAGTTACCATCATGACCTTGCTCAAGCGCCATAACCAGGATGCTCGGAACGGACGTTCAGCCGGAGGCGGCAACGTCGAACCGCTGAGCCCACTGGGACAACCCATGCGGTTGGAGGACCTGCCCCCGCCCGGCACCAAACGGTGGGTCGCCCGGCGCAAGGCCGAAGTCGTCTCCGCCGTGCGCGGTGGGCTATTGTCCCTGCAGGACGCCTGCCGGCGCTACTCCCTGTCCGAGGATGAATACCGCACCTGGGAACGCCTGATCGACGATCACGGTCTCAAGGGTCTGCACACGACCCGGACTCAGGTGTACCGCAACATCGCGCAGCGCAAGTCGCAGCGCCCGGACCTCGCCGTCCGCAACTGACGTCGCCGGTCCCCAGGTGGGCAAAAATTGCCCACCGTTAACCACTTGTTCACTGCCCCCCCAATAACCTGCAAACAACGGAATTCCTGATCGTTCGGGGCGCTACATAACGCCCGGAGCCGTTTGGGAAACCAGCTGGTTTACACTCCTGCAACCACGGGGGACGCAAGTGGAAGCACTTACTCAAGCAATGCGCGGTCTGGGACCGGTCCGCCTCGCCATGATGGGCGGGGTGATGTTCCTGATGCTCGGGTTCTTCATCTTCCTGCTGACCAAGCTGGGCCAACCCAACATGGCGCTGTTGTTCAGCGAATTGAACGCCACCGATTCAAACACCATCGCCGCTGAAGTCGGCCGCCTGGGCTTTCCCGCGGAAGTCCGCGACCAGGGCACCTCCGTCTGGGTCCCGGCCGACAAGGCCTTGGAACTGCGGTTGAAAATGGCCGACCGCGGTCTGCCTGTGGGCGGCAAGGTCGGGTTCGAGATTTTCGACGAGACCGACACCCTCGGCACCACCGATTTCCTGCAGAACGTGAACCTGCGCCGCGCCCTGGAAGGCGAACTGGGCCGTACCATCCAGTCCATGGAAATCGTCCACCGCGCGCGTGTGCACCTTGTGATGCCCCGCCGGCAGCTGTTTTCGCGCGAAGAGCAGCAGCCCAGCGCCTCGGTCGTGCTGGCCATGCGCAGCAGCAAGCGCCTGGACCACGAACAGGTCTCCGCCGTGCAGAACCTGGTGGCCTCCGCCGTGCCGGGCCTGAAACCGGGCCGCATCACGATCATCGACGACAAGGGCAAGTTGCTGTCGCCCGGGTTCGAAGACGACCAGTCGGTCAACACGATTGCCGCGAAGAATGAGGAACGGCGCCGCGGCGTCGAGGCCCGCATGGCACGGACGATCGAAGAACTTCTTGAAAAGACCGTTGGTTTCGGAAACGTCCGGGCCGAAGTCAATGCCGATATGGATTTCGACCGGGTGTCCACCACGGAAGAAATCTATAATCCGGACGGCCAGGTCGTGCGGTCGACCCAAACCGTGGAACGGGCAGCCCGAAATCAAGAATCTGAAACCGATGCCGTCACCGTGGGCACCAACCTGCCCGACGCCGCCCCCGGCGGCGGTGAAGGCGCTCGCGCCCAATCCGACGAAAGCTCGACCGAAGAAACGGTCAACTTCGAGATCTCGAAGAAGACCGTCAACCACGTGAAGACCGATGGCGCCCTCAAACGGGTCACCGTCGCGGTCCTGGTCAACGGCATCCAGGGCAAGGACAAGGACGGCAACCCGACCTATACGCCGCGCCCCGCGGAACAGATGGAACTGCTGTCCACCCTCGTGCGCTCGACCATAGGTTTCGACGCTGACCGCGGCGACTCCGTCGAGGTCGTGAACATGGAATTCACCTCGCCGGTCAAGTTTGAAGAGCCCCTGGAACTGTTCTTCGGCCTGGGCAAGAACGATCTGCTGCGCTTGGCGGAAATCCTGGTTCTGAGTATCCTGGGTATCCTGGTGATCCTGCTGGTCGTGCGCCCGCTGGTCAGCCGGGCATTTGAATCCATTCCGTCGGCGCAGGAGGCCGCGGGCCGCCTGCTGGCGGATACCAGCTCCCATGCCGCCGGCCTTCTGGGCGGACCGTCGGCGCCCGCCCCGGCCGAAATGGAAGAGGAGCAGTTCGAGGAACTCATCGACATCGACCGCGTCGAGGGCCGCGTCAAGGCGTCCTCGGTCAAGAAGGTCGGCGAGATCGTCGAGAAACACCCGGAAGAGGCCCTTTCCATCATTCGGGCCTGGATGTACCAGGAAGCGTAAGCGAAGGCCCCCGGCCCCTTCCCCGTACAACGCGGAAGAGAGCCGAGGGCGAGGAGAAGCAGGTCAATGGCCCGCATCAAGGACGACTACCGAGCCCTATCGGGCACCGAAAAGGCGGCGATCTTCCTGCTGTCCCTGCACCAGGACCAGGCGGCCATGCTGTTCGAACGCATGGACGACGAGGAAATCCGCGAACTGTCCGCCGCCATGTCGTCGCTCGGCAATGTCCATTCCTCTGTCATCGAACGGCTGTTCGTCGAATTCGCCGACAAGCTGTCGTCGGCCGGCGGCCTGGTCGGCTCCATCGACGCCGCCGAACGCCTGTTGAAGGCGGCCCTGTCGGGCGAGCGCGTCGACAACATCATGGAAGAAATGCGCGGCCCCGCCGGCCGCACCATGTGGGACAAGATGGGCAACGTGAACGAAGCGGTGCTCGCCAATTATCTGAAGAACGAATATCCGCAGACCGTCGCCGTCATCCTGTCGCGCATCCGCACCGACCATGCCGCCCGTGTTCTTGCCCTGTTGCCGGAAAACTTCGCCATGGAAGTGATCATGCGCCTGCTGCGCATGGAAGCCGTGCAGAAGGATGTGATCGACCATGTCGAGCGCACGCTGCGCAACGAATTCATGACCAACCTGGCGCGCACGGCCCGGCGCGACAGCCACGAGTTGATGGCCGACATCTTCAACTCGCTCGACCGCAACACGGAAAACCGCTTCATGACGGCGCTCGAGGAACGCAACCGCGAGAGCGCCGAGCGCATCAAGCAGCTGATGTTCACCTTCGACGATCTGATCAAGGTCGACCCGGGCGGCATCCAGACGCTGCTGCGTCAGGTCGAGAAGGAACAGCTGGCGCTGGCCCTCAAGGGGGCGTCGGACGAGGTCAAGGACCTGTTCTTCTCCAACATGTCGGAGCGCGCCGGCAAGATGATGAAGGAAGACATGGAGGCCATGGGCGCTGTGCGTCTGAAGGACGTGGACGAGGCCCAGTCGGCCATCGTGCAGGTCGCCAAGAACCTGGCCGACAGTGGCGAAATCGTCATCGCCACCGGCGACGAAGAAGGCGAACTGGTGTTCTAGGGCGCTGAAAAACAATGACAATGAAGGCAGAGATAGTGGGCGAGACCCCTTATAAGAAGTTCATGTTCGATACCGACTTCGACGAATTGGCGGAGCGGCGCGAGAAGGCTCGTGCCAAGGCTGCCGCCGAGGCCGCCATGCGCGAAGCGGGCGAGCCCGAGCCGGAGCCCGAGCCGGAGCCGGAGGCCCCCACCTTTTCCGAAGACGATTTGGCCCGCGCCCGCGAGGAAGGCCTTGCCGAAGGCAAGCGGCTGGGCACGGAGGAAGCGTCATCGACGGTCGACAAGCAGATCGCCGACACCCTGAATACAATCATGCAGCAGACGCAATCCCTGTTCGAGGCCCAGGCCGAAGCGAACGAAAATCTGACGCATCACGCCATATCCGTCGCGGCGGCGCTGGTCCGTAAACTGTTCCCCACCTTGAACCAGCAGACCGTCCAGGATCAGGTGCAATCCATGCTCGAGACGGTGCTCGGCCAGTTATCCGGCGAGCCGGAAGTCATCGTCCGCGTTCCCGCGGACCTTGCAGAAGACCTGCATGACCGCATTCAGGCCGTTTCGGAAATGTCCGGGTTCCGCGGCAATATCAAGCTTCTGGGCGATCCGGCCCTGGCCGTCGGCGATTGCCGGCTGGAATGGTCGTCCGGCGGCGTGATGCGCAGCGCCAGCGACCTGGCCCGCGAACTCGACGACATCATCGCCCGCAACCTGAAGACCCCGACAATGCCCGAGGCCGACCCGGAGCCGGCGGCGGACGCGCCGGAGGCGCCGGGATCTCCGGCCGCCGAGCTTGAAACCGCCCAACCGGCGGAAACGGCCGCCGACGTCGCTCCGGAACCTGTCGATGAAATCACCGCCGACGCCGGCGCGGACAACGACCAGACCGCCGAACCGGCGATCGAGGCGCCGGAGACACTGCCCGAGACCTTGAAAACGACGGCCGCCCCCGGGGCCGCCCCCGGGACCGAGCCCGCCCCCTCCCCGTCCGACGCGGCCGCGGACGGCCCGCCGCCGGTACCGTCGGAGGAAATCATCGCGGAGATCGAGGCTGAGGCACCCGCCGCCCCGGTCAGCGAACAAGACACCCATGCCCCCGTGCCGTCGGAAGACCTGATCGCCGACGCCCCCCCCGAAGGCATGCAGGACGATACATCCCCACCAAGCGAAGAAGCGGCGCCGGAACCGAAACGGATCGGCGGCGCGGATCTGGAACTCGAAGACGATCTGAAGGACTAGGAGAGAACCATGGCCGAAGAAGATTTTGAACTGGGCGAATTCGTGTCCAACGGCGGTGACGGCGCCGACGGCGCCGGCTCCGCACCGTCGGCAAGCCCCTCGGGCCTGCCGGAAGTCACCGACCTGCCCAAAAGTGCGCGTGACCTGGAAGCGGTCTACGACATCCCGGTGACGGTTTCCGCCGTTCTCGGCAAGGCGACCATGCAGGTCAGCCAGCTTTTGCGCCTTGGCCGCGGGGCGGTCATCGAGCTCGACCGAAAGGTCGGTGAAGCCATCGACATATACGTCAACAACCGGCTGGTCGCGCGCGGCGAAGTGGTGGTCGTCGAAGACCGTCTGGGCGTGACCATGACGGAAATCATCAAGACCGACCGCTAACACGGATCGGCCAGGAGAGACGACCGAAGATGGCGGAAGCAACACCCAACGCCGGCGGCCCGCTGCGCAACAGGACCACCGTGGACATCGCCACGGTGCTCGGCCTTGCCGTGGGTTTCGGGCTGCTTGCCGCGGCGATCGTGCTGGGTGGATCGCCGGGATCCTTCATCAACATCCCGTCGATCCTGATCGTCATCGGCGGCACCTTCGCCATCACCACCGCAAGCTTTTCGCTGAACGAGATGCTCCGCACCGCCCGGGTCACGCTCAAAATCTTTATCCAGGTCAACCGCAACCCGACGCGCGCCGCGTTCCAGACCCTGCAACTGGCCGAATTGGCGCGCAAGCAGGGTGTCCTGGCGCTGCAGAACGTGATGGGCGCCATTCAGGCGGAACCGGTTCTGCACAAAGGCATCGGCATGGTGGTCGACGGCACCCCCGGCGAAGAGGTCGAAGCCATCCTGCGCCGCGACATGCAGGCCATGTTCCAGCGCCATCAGAAAAGCATCAACGTGCTGCGCCGCATGGCCGAATTGGCGCCGGCCATGGGCCTGATCGGCACCCTGATCGGTCTGGTCCAGATGCTGGGCAACTTGTCGGACCCGGGCACCATCGGCCCGAGCATGGCGGTGGCCCTGTTGACGACCTTTTACGGCGCGGTGCTGGCCAACATGGTGTTCACGCCGATGGCCAACAAATTGGAACGGAATTCCGCCGACGAAGCCATGGTGAATCAGGTCTATGTCCTGTCCACGGGTTCCATCGGCCGCCAGGAAAATCCCCGACGCCTGGAGATGCTGCTGAACAGCATCCTGCCGCCGGAAAAACGGGTTTCCTATTTCGACTAGAAACAGCGACGCAAGCGAACGACACGACATGGATGACATGCGGATCAAACTAGGGACAGAACGGTCATGAGGTTATTGATTATCGGCACGCTCGGCGGGCAAATCGGCGCCGCAAGCCAGATCGCGATGCAGAAGGGAGCCAAGGTCCAGCAGGCCGAAACGGTCGACCGGGCCCTTGATCAGTTGCGCGCGGGACAGGGCGCGGACCTGATCATGATCGACGTGCACGCCGACATCGCGCGCCTGGTCTCCTCGCTGGAAAGCGAGCGCATCGTCCTTCCCGTCATCGCCTGCGGCGTCGGCAACGACAGCCAGGCTGCCGTCCGCGCCATCAAGGCCGGCGCCAAGGAATACATCCCCCTGCCGCCGGATGCGGAACTGATCGCCGCCGTCCTGCATGCCGTATCGGAAGAACCCAGCACCATCGTCTACAACGACCCGGGCATGGCGGACGTCATCAAGATGGCCGACCAGATCGCCCCGTCGGAAGCCAGCGTCCTGATTACCGGCGCATCCGGCACCGGCAAGGAGATGATGGCCCGCCATCTGCACGCCAAAAGCCGCCGCAAGGACAAGGCCTTCGTCGCCGTCAACTGCGCGGCGATCCCGGAAAACCTTCTGGAATCGGAACTGTTCGGGCACGAAAAAGGTGCCTTCACCGGCGCCGTGTCGCGCCGCATAGGCAAGTTCGAGGAAGCGGACGGCGGCACCCTGTTGCTCGACGAAGTCTCGGAAATGGACCCGCGCCTGCAGGCCAAACTGCTGCGCGCCTTGCAGGAACGCGAAATCGACCGGGTCGGCGGCGCCAAGCCTGTGAAGGTTGATGTGCGCATCATCGCCACGTCCAACCGCAACCTGCAGGAAGAGGTCGCCAAGGGCACCTTCCGCGAGGATCTGTACTTCCGCCTCAACGTGGTCAACCTGGTGATGCCGTCGCTCGCGCGGCGGGAACAGGACATCCCCCTCTTGGCCCGTCATTTCGTGAAAAAATATTCGGAAGCCAACCACATCGACGAGCGGCCGATTTCCGAAGGCGCCATGAGCCGGCTTAAGGCCCACAGCTGGCCCGGCAACGTGCGCGAGCTGGAAAACGCCATCCACCGTGCCGTGATTCTGGCGACCGGATCGGAAATCGGGCCGGAGACCATCATGGTGTCGGGCTCCCAGGGGGCGCCGGCCACCGGCATCTCCGACGCGGACATGGAAACCGCAGCCCTGGTCGGGCGCACCGTCGCCGACGTGGAACGCGACCTGATCATCGACACCCTGCATCACTGCCTGGGCAACCGCACGCATGCGGCCAACATCTTGGGCATTTCCATCCGCACGCTACGCAACAAGCTGCGCCAGTACAGCCAGGAAGGGTTTTCCGTGCCGCAACCGGGCGAAGCCGGCGCGGCGCCGGCCCCCTGATCCGGAACGCGAAACGGACCGACCAAGGCATCCGATGAACGACGACAAGAAAATGCCGAAACCAATGACAACGGGAACAAACGATATGACGGCGGGGAACGGTAATGGCTGAGGCGACGCAAAGCGCCACAGCGGCCACCCGCACGGCCGCGCCGCGCGGCGCTCCGCAGTCGGGGCCCGAGGAAGAAGGCGGCAACCCGTTCCAGGGGGTGATCGACCTTCTCAAGCGCGGCGACCTGATCTTCGCGCTTGGCGTCATCGGTATCCTGGTGGTGCTGATCCTACCCATGCCGACCTGGCTCCTGGACATGAGCCTGGCCTTTTCCATCACCTTCTCGGTGCTGATCCTGATGACGGCGCTGTTCATCGAAAAGCCGCTCCATTTTAACTCGTTCCCCACGGTCCTGCTGCTGGCGACCATGATCCGCCTGGCGCTGAACCTGGCCTCGACACGCCTGATTTTGGCCGATGGGCACACGGGAACGGATGCCGCCGGTCAAGTCATTCAGGCCTTCGGCGGTTTCGTTATGCAGGACAATTTCGTCATCGGGATCATCGTTTTCTCGATCCTGGTGCTCGTCAACTTCATCGTCATCACAAAGGGTTCGGGCCGTATCGCCGAAGTGGCGGCGCGCTTCACCCTGGACGCCATGCCCGGCAAGCAGATGGCAATCGACGCCGATCTGTCCTCGGGCCTAATCGACGAAGACGATGCCCGCGCCCGGCGCAAGGAGCTGGAGGACGAAAGCACCTTCTTCGGCGCCATGGACGGTGCTTCAAAATTCGTGCGCGGCGACGCCATCGCCGGCCTTCTGATCACCTTGATCAACGTGCTGGGCGGCATGGTCATCGGGGTCGCGCAGAACGATCTGTCGTTCGCCCAGGCCGCCGACATGTACACCCGCCTGACCGTCGGCGACGGCCTGGTCAGCCAGATCCCGGCGCTGATCGTATCGACCGCTGCCGGTATGATGGTGACCAAGGCCGGCATCACCGGCCCGACCGAAGCAACCCTGTTCCGCCAGCTCGGCGGCCAGCCGAAAACCCTCGGTATGTCCAGCTTCCTGCTGGTCGGCCTGGCGGCCATGCCCGGCATTCCGGCCTTCCCCTTCCTGCTGCTGGCCTTCGCCACGGGCGCCATGGGCTTCATTGTGACGGCCCGCGACAAGCGCAAGGCCGAAGAAGCGATTCAAGCGCTTGAGGATTCCACGCCGGAGCCGAGCAAAGCCGCGGAAGAACCCATCGCGACGGCCTTGCGCATCGATTACCTGCGCCTGGAACTTGGCTATGGCCTGCTGTCGTTGATCAATTCGCCGCCCGAGAACGGCCAGCGCCTGACCGACCAGATCAAGGCCCTGCGCCGCCAGTTGGCGTCGGAAATGGGCTTCGTCATGCCATCCGTGCGCATCCAGGACAACATGCAGCTTCCCGCCAATACCTACGTCATCCGGGTCAAGGAGATAGAGACCGGACGCGGCGACCTTCGGCCCAGCATGCTGCTGGTCATGGATCCGCGCGGCGAGGAAATCACCCTGGCCGGGGAAAAGACCATGGAGCCGACCTTCGGCCTGCCGGCCATGTGGATCGAGGACGCAAACCGCGAAGAGGCCCTGTTCCGCGGTTATACGGTGGTCGATCCGGCAACGGTGGTGACCACCCATCTGACCGAGATCATCAAGGATAACATGGACGACCTGCTGAGCTATGCGGAGACGCAGAAGCTTCTCGACGAACTCGACAAGGAGCAGCAAAAACTCGTCGAGTCCATCGTCCCCGGCACGATCTCCTTGGGCGGCCTGCAACGGACGCTGCAAAACCTGCTGGCCGAACGGGTGTCGATCCGCGACCTTCCGACCATCCTGGAAGGCGTCGCCGAGGCCTGTGCCGGGACCCGCAACGTGATGATGATCACCGAACATGTGCGGGCCCGTCTGGCGCGGCAGATTTCCGATGCCAACGTGAACGACCAGGGCTTCATTCCGCTGGTCACCCTGTCGCCGCCGTGGGAGCAGGCCTTCGCTGAATCGATCGTCGGCCCGGAAGACGACAAGCAGCTGTCCATGGCGCCCTCGAAGCTCCAGGAATTCATCGGCGCGCTGCGCACCAATTTCGAACGGCAGGCAATGATGGGCGAAAGCCCGGTCCTGCTGACCAGCCCGGCCATCCGGCCCTATGTACGCTCCATCGTCGAGCGTTTCCGGCCGATGACCGTCGTGATGTCCCAGAATGAAATCCACCCCAAGGCCAAGATCAAGACCGTGGGGCAGGTGTAACGTACGGCAGAAAGCTACAGGAGAAACGATCATGCGGCTTCTCACATTCAAGGCGGCGAACCTGCGGCAGGCGATGGCCCTCGTGCGGCGCGAACTGGGCGACGAGGCGACCATCGTGTCGACCCAGACCAACCCGATCAGCGGCGAGGCGCGGATCGTCGCCGCCCGCCAGCAGGACGCCAGCGACCCGCGTCTGGGCCATGTCGCCATGGCGCCGGAACAGCGGTTCGACCAGGTTTTGGAAACTCTGCTGCTGCACGGCGTGCCGATGAACCTGGCCGATCGCCTGTCCCAGGCCGCCGCCGACATGGAACCGCGCACGCCGGTCGCCGCCTTGACCGGCACCCTGGCCCTCGATTTCAACTTCGTGCCCATCGACGTAACCGCCGACAACCAACGCCTGATCCTGGTCGGCCCGCCGGGCGCCGGCAAGACGCTGGCCCTGGTCAAACTGGCCGCTCGGGCGCTGATGGCGCGGCGCTCCGTGCAGCTTCTGACCACCGATCTGAAGCGCGCCGGCGCGGTCGAACAGCTGACCGCCTTCGCCAAGGTCATGGGTCAGGAAGTCTTCATCACCGAAACCGCCGAGGAACTGGCCCAGTTCATGGCCCGCATTCCCAAGCGGACCGTGGTGCTGATCGATTCACCGGGGGTCAACCACCGGTCCCATACGGAAATGGACGGCCTGTTCGATTTCGTCAACGCCGCCCCGGCCGAACCGGTTCTGGTTTTGAACGCGGGCATGGACGCACTGGAAGCCGCAGACGTGGCCATGGCGTTCGGCGCGCTTGGCATCAAACGCATGCTGGTCACCCGCACGGACGCCACCGGCCGCATGGGCGCGATCCTGGCCGCCATGGAAAGCGCCGGACTGGCCCTGGCCGGAACCACCGGGTCGGCCGACCCCATCGACGGTTTCTTCCCGACGGGCGCCCCCGATCTGGCGGACCTGCTGTACGGCGAGGTTCTCAGCCTGAATGCGGACCTTCCCCTGCGCGAGATCGAAGACGAAGACGCGGATCTGGAAGACCTGATCGACGATCACGAACGGATGATCAACGTCGCCCTTCCGGCCGAGGGCTGAGCCCTCCGGTCGCGGGCGGCCGCAGCACAATTTGGGGGTCGCACCAATGTCGGAAATTTCCGCCCCACCGCCGCCCCCATCGGTGACGCCCACCGTCACGGCCCCCCTGCCGCCGCCGACCGCCATCACCCTGCCCCCCACCCAGGCCCAGGTGCCCGTGCCGCAGGCGGTCCTCGACGCCGCCCTGGGGGCGCGCTTCGACCTGCAGGTCGCCAACGTGACGCCGCAAGGGCTCGCAACCCTTGAAGGCGTGGTCGGCAAATTGCAGTTGCAGTTGCAGGCCCTGTTGAACCTGAACCCCGGCGACAAGGTGACCCTGCAATTGAACGGGCGCGGCCAGCAGCTTCAATTCATCATCGCCGCGATCAATGGCCAGAGCCCGGCCGCAGCGTTACGCACCGCGGCGCAGTCCCTACAGGCCGGCGCCCAGGCCACGGCCGGGACGGCGACGATCAACCTGCCGTCCTTCGCCGAAGGCAACAGCCTGACCGCGACCCTGCTGCGCCCGGCGCCGGGCATTCCGGCGCCGACGTTGCCGGCCCTTCTTCCCGCGGCCCCGGCACCCGGCGCGCTCTCAGGCCAAGGTGGCGCGGCTGTTCCCGGCACGGCGGGAACAGGGGCTCCATCCCCCTTCGGTCAACCGGCCGGCCCTGGTGGATCGCTGCCCGGCTCTGTTCCCGGCCCCCTGGCGGCCGGCCTTTCCGGCCAGGGCCAGGGCGGCATCGGGCCGTCCTCGGCAGGCTCTCCGCAGACCGCCCCGTCCCAGACCCTGCCGGCCGGAACCCAGTTCACGGTCCAGATCACGGCCTTGCAGCCGGCCCCGCCGGGTGGGGCTGCCGCCCTGACTCAGACCCAGGGACCGACACCCCCGCTTGCGGCTTTGGGACAAACACTGACCGGGATTGTCAGCGGCACGCAGGCCGGCGGTCAGCCCATTATCGATACGCCGCTGGGGCCGGTCGCCCTGGCCGGCGCCAACCCGCCGCCCGAGGGGGCCCGCGTGGTGCTGACCGTGACCAGCGCGCCGCTGCCCCCGGTGCAGCCGGAACCGCTTCTCGACAACGCACAACTGACCTTTCGTCAGGCCCTGTTCCTCGACCGCCATTGGCCCGCCATGCGCGAGGTCGCCGAGACCTTGGCGCAGGCGGCCCCCAACACCGCGCAGCACCTTCTGCACGCCGTCCTGCCGCGCCCGGACGGCAACATGACGGCGAACATTCTGTTCTTTCTGTCGGCCGTGCGGGGCGGTGATGTCCGTGCCTGGTTGGGCGACAACACCGTGCGGGTATTGCAGCGGGTCAACCCGGGGCTGTTGGGCCGCCTGCGCGACGACATGGGCCAATTGTCGCGCCTCGCCGACGAGCCGACCACGGGCGACTGGCGCATCTTCATGATCCCCTTCCTGAACGGCGGGCAGCTGGAACAGATCCGCCTGTTCACCCGCGCCCAGGCCGAGGACGACGACGCGGAGAACGACCCCGGCACCCGTTTCGTGATCGACGTCACCCTGTCGAAGCTGGGACACATTCAATTGGACGGCCTGATCGACACCGCGCACCGGCGGATGGACATGGTGGTGCGATCAGACGCACATTTGCCGCCGGACATGCGCAACGACATCCGTCATCTTTACGAAATGTCGGGCGACATCACCGGTTTCCGGGGCGGCGTCGGATTTCAGGCGCAACCCGCCAACTTCATCGCGGTCGAGCCCCCCGCCCCGGCCAAGGGCGGCGTCGGGCTGGTGGTATAGGGAGAACGGACACATGGACCTGTGGCAGCGCCGGGCCGTTCTGGCCCCGGCCCCCAACCCGGACCGCAACATTGATTTCGTGTCGAGCCTGAGCGGCCGGCTCGCCGCCCTGGGCGGATCAATCGATGTCGCGCTGCGCTACGTGCCTGACGCACTGACCGTCTCGCCCACCGCCTTCGCCGCCTACCTGCGGGCGCTGGAAGGCGGCGATTGGCCGTCCCACGAGAATTTGGCGACGACGATCCTGCAGGATGTCAGCAACGAACTGGTGCCGCGCTGGGTCCAGGTCGTCACCCGCCGGGGTGCCGTCGATGGTGTGTCGGAGCATAAGATTCTGGTCGAGGACCGCCAGCCGCAATGGAACAACGCGGCCCTTCTGGCACATCTGCATTCAATTTGATCGAACGTCGGCGATTCACCCCGCCGTACGGGCCGCCTTGCGGCGCGCCGATTGGCGGCGATAGAGCTGCAGGCCGAGTTCGTCCAATTCGCCCTGCTCCCGGCGCGCTTCTTCCAGTGCCGCCTCGCGCTTGCGGATTTCGTCGGCGACCTGATATTTTTTCAATTCCATGAAGGCGCGGCTGAGGATGTCGCGGGCCTCCAGAATCTCTTTCTCCTTGGCACGGATTTTCTGATCGAGAAGGGCGCGCCTGTAACGAAACAGGTTGTAGTAGGCGCCGAAGGTAATGCCCATTTCACTGGACCCGGCAAGCGCCTGTTCCCGTTTCAATTCGGCCTCCAGATCGCGGACCTTCTGATCCAGTTCATTCAGCCTGCGGATATGCTGGCCAAGCTCGCGCCGCCGTTCATCGACGGTCCATTCATGCAGGCGGATCAGGTTCTTCAGACCGGCGGCCATGGGGTCTCGATATCTCCGTCAGGCCCGCATCACGCCGCCGGGGCCGTGCCATCGGCAGGCGCCGCAGTCGCGTGTTGCGGTTCGGGTGCAGGCATTTCAAGGGTTTCCGCCAGCAGGCGGTAGCAGTTGTCGAGGTCCGTGACATCACCGATTTCCTGGCCCAGGAACGCTTCGATGGCGTCATAATACTTGATCGCCTCATCGACTTTGGGGTCGGAGCCGCGACGATAGGCGCCAAGGCGGATCAGTTCCGCCATGTCTTCGTAAACGGACAACAGCTGCCGCGCACGGACGACCAGGGCGTTCTGTTCCGGCGTGTTGCAGGCCGGCATGGTTCGGGACACGCTGCGCAGGATGTTGATGGCGGGATAGCGGCCCCGTTCGGCGATGGCACGGTCAAGCACGACGTGGCCGTCCAGGATGCCGCGCACGGCGTCGGCCACGGGTTCGTTATGGTCGTCGCCCTCGACCAGCACCGTGAACAGCCCGGTCACGTCGCCTTGACCCTGACGGCCGGGTCCGGCGCGCTCCAAAAGCCGCGGCAATAGTGCAAAGACCGAAGGGGTATAGCCCTTGGAGGCCGGCGGTTCGCCCACCGCCAGACTGATTTCGCGTTGCGCCATGGCGACGCGGGTAACGCTGTCCATCAGGCACAGTACGTTGGCGCCGCAGTCACGGAAGAATTCAGCGACCGCCATGGTCATGAAGGCCGCCTGTCGGCGCACCAGGGGCGGTTCGTCCGAAGTCGCAACGACGACCACGGAGCGTTTCAGGCCTTCTTCGCCCAGATGGTCCTCAATGAACTCGCGGGCCTCGCGGCCGCGTTCGCCGACCAGACCGATCACGCTGACCTCGGCGTCCGTGTTGCGCGCCATCATGGACAGCAGCGTCGATTTGCCGACCCCCGACCCGGCGAAGATACCGAGCCGCTGTCCCCGGCAGCAGGTCAGGAAGGTGTTCATGGCACGCACGCCGAGATCGACCTTGCCGCCGATCCGCGACCGTTCGTGGGCGGGCGGCGGTACCGTGTGGATCGGATAGGGGGTCGATCCCGTGGGCAACGGTCCCTTGCCGTCGACGGGCCGGCCGAAAGCGTCGATGACACGGCCCAGCCAGGCCTCGACCGGGTAGATGACCGGCTCCGACGCGCCGACTTCGACCTTGCAGCCCATGCCGATGCCGTCGACAGCACCAAACGGCATGACCAGTGCCTTGCCGTCGCGAAACCCGACAACCTCGCAGGGAATCTTGCTGCCGTTCTTGGTGGAGATGTCGCAATGATCGGAAACGGAGACCGCCCCCTGAAGGCCCTCGACCTCGACCAGCAGGCCGACGATGTTGGCGACCCGGCCGAAGTAAATCTGCCCGGTGTGCCGGTCGACTTCATTCAGAATGTCATTGACGAAGGTGTACAAGCGCTTTGACCGCGAATCCGAATACCGTTTTTATTGCCAGACCATACTATCACGGACAACGGTTGATGGAGTGTTAAGCCTCTGCTTAATAACGAAATATTCCTGGGGACAGTCCGTCAACTTGCGCCGATTCGCCACGGAGGTTATGGTTAACAAAGGTTAATGCGTCCGATTAAGGAGGCCGTTCATGCGTGTGCTGCTCGTCGAAGACGATCCCTCGACCCAAAAAAGCGTCAAGATGATGCTTGAATCGGCCAACATGGTCGTCGATACGACCGACCTGGGCGAGGATGGGTTGGAGATCGGAAAGCTCTACGACTACGACATCATCGTGCTCGACATCATGCTGCCGGACATGGACGGGTTCGAAGTCCTGCGCCGATTGCGCGATTCACGGGTCAACACCCCGGTGCTGATCCTGTCTGGGCTGGGCGAGTCGGAAAGCAAGGTCAAGGGACTCGGCCACGGCGCCGACGATTACCTGACCAAGCCCTTCATCAAGGAAGAACTGATGGCCCGCATTCAAGCCATCGTCCGGCGGTCTCAGGGCCATGCCCAGTCGGTCATCCAGACCGGCCGGCTGATGGTCAATCTGGATACCCGAACGGTCGAGGTCGACAGCCAGCCGATCCATCTGACCGGCAAGGAATACGGCATTCTCGAACTGCTCAGCCTGCGCAAGGGCACGACCCTGACCAAGGAGATGTTCCTCAACCATCTTTATAACGGCATGGACGAGCCGGAATTGAAGATCATCGACGTGTTCATCTGCAAACTACGCAAGAAGCTGTCGACGGCGACCGGCGGCGAGAACTACATCGAAACAGTCTGGGGGCGCGGCTATGTGCTGCGCGATCCGGAACCGGCGCAGAAGGCGGCGGCCAACGGCTGACGTCCGGCCGCGGAGCCAAGTCCACGACCAAGAGGCGGGGCATTCCCGCCTCTTTTTTGTTTTCGAAAGTAGGCCGGGAACCTATTTGCCGGTCAGGGCGTAGACGCCGCGCTGGCCCGCCACCGGGGCGAACTTGTCCGACACGCCAAGAACCGTTTCGGCCCCGCCCAGGAACAGCATGCCGTAATCGGGCATCAGGTCCGCCACGCCGGCCAACACCTTGGTCTTGGTCGGCTGATCGAAATAGATCAGCACGTTGCGGCAGAACACCACATCGAACTTGCCCAACGGCGCCAGATTTTCCAGAAGGTTATAGTACTTGTACTGGACCATGGCGCGGATTTCGGGCTTCAGCTGCCATTGGTCATCCACCTTGTCGAAATATTTGACCAGCATGGTGATCGGCAGGCCGCGCTGCACCTCGAACTGGGAATAGAGCCCGTTTTCCGCCTTTTTTAGAACCTGACGGGAAATGTCGGTGCCGACGATCTCGATCCGCCAGCCGGCGAGTTGGGCCCCTGCTTCCTTCAGAAGCATGGCCAAGGAATAGGGTTCCTGCCCGTTCGACGCGGCGGCGCACCAGATGCGCAGGGATTTCTTGGCGGCACACTTTTCCAGCATGTGCGGCAGAACGTGCTCGCGGAACAGATCGAAGGGCTTGATGTCGCGGAAGAAGAACGATTCGTTCGTGGTCATCGCTTCCGTGACCTCGACGATTATCGCCTCGTTGTTCGACTTGCGGATTTCCGCGATCAGTTCCTCGACCCCCTTGATGTTATGGGCACGGGCCACGGGCATCAGGCGGCTTTCCAGCAGATAGGCCTTATCCTCGTTCAAGACCAAGCCCGAACGCTGCTTCAGCATCGTCGACATGAACTGGAAATCATCCGGCTTCATGCGGCCCTCGTGCGCAACTTACTCATGATATGCGGGCCCAAATCCTTAAGCGGCAGAACCGCATTACACAAACCAGCCGTGGCAACCGCGCCCGGCATTCCCCAAACAACACTAGATGCCTCGTCTTGCGCAAGAACCGTGCCGCCCGCTTCGACCAGGGCCTTGGCACCATCGCGGCCGTCATGCCCCATTCCGGTCAAAATGACCGTCAGAACCGCACCTCCGAATTCGGCCGCGAGCGACCGCAACATGGGATCGACGGAAGGCCGGCAGAAATTCTCGGGCGGGTCTTGGTTGGTGCGGATCACCATGCCCGTCCCGGACTTTTCAACCGTCATGTGAAAATTGCCCGGCGCGATGTAGATATGCCCGGCCTGCAGCGGCATTCCGTCGGCGGCCTCCGTACAGGGCCAGCCGGTCGACTTGGCGATGTGCTCGGCCAAGATGGTGGTAAAGGTCGCCGGCATGTGCTGGGTCACCATCACCGGCAGGTTGATGTCGGGCCGGATGTCCTTGAACAGCTGGAACAGGGCCTGCGGCCCGCCGGTCGAGCTGCCGACCGCGAGAACGCGCGGGCGGATCGAACCGCTGCCGGTCCGCAACTGCACCGGCTTGTCGTAAAGCGGCTTGGCGACCCGTTCCTTGAGCACCGGGACAGCCGATGCCGCGCCCGGCGTCGATGGCGGACGGCGGCTGATCAGGCCGAGTTGGCGGATCTTTTCCAGAAGTTCCTGCTTGAATATCTCGCCGCCGGAAATCTCGCGCGTCGACGTCGGCTTCGGCACATAATCCGTCGCTCCGGCCTGAAGAGCCCGCAGGCTGATGTCGGCGTTCTTTTCCGTCAGGGTCGACGCCATGATGATCTTGACGTCGGGCTTGATCTCCAAAAGCTTCGGGATCGCCGTCAGGCCGTCCATCACCGGCATTTCGATGTCCAGGATGATGACGTCGACGGGATTCGCTTTCAGGCGGTCGACGGCCATCTGGCCGTTGCCGACCGACGCAGCGACGCGCAAGCCCGGCTCGCCCTCGATCATGCGCGCGATCAGTCCGCGGATCACGGCGGAATCATCGACCAACATGACGCGGACTTCGTCACTCGTCATCCGTAACCCCTTATCGCGTCGCGATAAACCACATCCGCCGCCCGTCGGTCGGCAGACAGTTAAAGAAGGCCGACCTGCGAGAACTTCGCTTGGATAATCTCGCTGTCGAATGGCTTCATGATGTACTCATTCGCACCAGCTTCGATCGCTTCCTGGATATGCTGGATGTCGTTTTCAGTGGTGCAAAACACGACAATCGGGCCACCGCCACCCGGCAGCGCGCGCAATTCCCGCAAAAACTCGATGCCGCTCATCACCGGCATGTTCCAATCCAGCAACACGGCGTCAGGCAGCTTTTGCTTGCACGCATCCAGGGCTTCCTGGCCATCAGCCGCCTCAATCGTCTCGAAGCTGAGTTCTTCGAGGATCTTCCGCGCGACCATCCGGATTACTTTCGAGTCGTCAACGATCAGACAAGATTTCATTAGCCCACCCGCGTCAGTTCGTCTTCGGTTGCATACGGATTACCGTTACCTCGGCTGCCATCCGTAAGTTTCCCTGCACTCCCAGATGCCGACTGCACCAACCTGGATAACAGGACTTATGCTGATATCGCAATAACGATCCTTGCGCCATGCGTTTCGACAATCCAGCCGAAACCCTAGCTTGCGCGGCCGGACGCCGCCCCCGCCACGGTCTGGGCCAGACTGGACACCAGGGCCTCACGGTCGAATTTTGCCACGTAGTCATTGAAACCCGCGTCACGTCCGCGTTCGAAATCGGCGCTCGTGGCGCGGGCCGACAGCGCCACCATGGGCACTTTTTCCCACGCCCCGCCGCGGCGAACTTCGTTCGCGAACTCGAAACCGTTCATCCCCGGCATTTCGATGTCGGAAATGATGACATCGAAGGCCACCCCCTTATCGCGCATGGAAAGGGCCTCCTGGGCGCTTTGCAGCGCCGTGACCTGCCATCCCGCGACCGACAGCAGCGGCGCCAGGAGATTGCGGAAAAACGGGCTGTCGTCGATCAGAAGCGCGCGACGGCGCCTCCCCGAAGCACTTTCGATTTCCGCAGTATCCGCGGAGCCGAACCAGTCGGAGAACGCCTGAGTGAGGAAGTAGCCCGCGTCGATCACGTCCGTCGCCTTGCCGGCGATGACGGCGCTGCCGATCAGGCCCGGGATATCCGTGGTCAGTTCGATCTTCAGGCGGTCGTCGACGATATCGACGATCTCGTCCACGACCAGCCCCATGGACCGTTCGCGGTCGGTGAACACCAGGATCGGCTGGCGGCCCGTTTCCTTGAACTGATGGGTGGCCGCGAACGGGACCAGCGGCATCAACTGTTCGCGGTACTGCACCATGACCTGGCCGTGCGAGGTTTCGGTCTCGGACATATCGATTTCCTCGAGCCGCGCGACCAAGGCCAGCGGCACTGCCTTGAGCTCCGGCCCGCCGGCGCGGAACACCAGCAAGGAAGTCGTTTCCTCGTCCGTCGACACGGCCTGGATATCGGCTTCCGAGCGGTGCTCGGTATCCATTTCCCCGGCCGCCTCGGCAATGCCGTTGGGGTCCAGGATCATGATCACGCTGCCGTCGCCGAGGATTGTGTTGCCGGAATAGAAGGTAATGTCGCGCAGGATCGGCGCCACCGGCTTGACCACGATTTCCTCGGTATCGAACACCCGGTCGACGATGATGCCGAAGGTGTTGGAGCCGACCTGGGTGACGACGATGAACACTTCTTCGTCGTCGGCGATCGCTTCCGCCACCAGGGCGTCGGTGGTTTTGGGCGCCGCGTCCTCGTCCTTGCCGCCGCCGTTGCTCTTGTCGGCCTTGGGCGGATCCTGAAGGCGCAGCAACTCGCGCAGCGAAATCAGCGGCAACAGCCGGTCGCGCAGACGAAGCACGGCTGATTCGTTGATCATCTCGATGGCGTTTTCCGACTGAGCCGAGGCGCGGACCAGTTCCAGAACGCTGATCTGCGGCACCGCAAAGCGTTCGCCGCAGCACTCGACGATCAAGGCCGAGACGATGGCCAGGGTCAGCGGAATCTTGATGGTGAAGGTCGAGCCCTTGCCCGGCGTCGTCTTCAGTTCGACGGTGCCGCCGATCTTCTCGATGTTGGTGCGCACCACGTCCATGCCGACGCCGCGCCCCGACACGTTGGTAATCTTTTCCGCCGTCGAGAACCCGGCCTTGAAGATGAACATGCCGATCTGCTGATCGGTCATCTGCCCCAGGTCGGCCTCGGTCGTCAGGCCGTTTTCCAGCGCCTTCTGCTTGATGCGGTCGATGTTCAGGCCACGTCCGTCGTCGGCGATCTCGATGATGATGTGGCCGCCTTCATGGTAGGCGTTCAGGGTGATGGTCCCGGTGTCGGACTTGCCCGCGGCCTGGCGGCCCTCGATGTCTTCAAGCCCGTGGTCGGCCGAATTGCGGACCATATGTGTCAACGGATCCTTGATCAGTTCCAGAACCTGGCGGTCCAATTCCGTTTCCGCGCCGAGCATGACCAGTTCGATCTTCTTGCCCGATTCAACGGCCAGGTCGCGCACGATGCGCGGCAGCTTGGCCCAGGCATTGCCGATCGGCTGCATGCGCGTCTTCATGACGCCTTCCTGCAGGTCCGTGGTGATATGCGACAGGCGCTGCAACGGCACCGTGAATTCACTGTCGTCCAGGCCGCGCACCATCTGCAGCAGCTGGTTGCGGGTCAGCACCAGTTCGGAGACCAGAGTCATGAGGTCTTCCAGAACGTCGACGTTGACGCGGATCGACGATGCGGCAACACCGCCCCCGGATTTGCCCGTGTCCTTCTTTTCCGCATCCTTGGACGGGGCGGGGGCCGGCACACCGGCTTTGGACGTCTTTTCGGCTTCGCGCTCCCGCTCCATCTCGGCACGCAATTCCGCTTCCGTCGCGGCGCGGGCGCCGGCCACCTGTGCGGCCTCGACCTCGTCCAAAAGTTCCTGGGCCACCGGGGCACCGTGTTCGTTGGTCGCCGGTGTCGCGGCCTTGGCGGCCTCGGCGGCACGCTCGGCGGCCAATTCAACCTCAAGCTGCTCCTGGGATGCGGCCTTCACTCCCTGGGCCGTCGCGGCCTCGACCTCGGCCAGCAGTTCGGCCGCCACCGGGGCGCCGAATTCGTTGACCGCGGCGGCACCGCCCGTGGCGGAAGCTGTGGGGGCGGCAGGCGCCGCCGGCGCGGCCTTGGCGCCGCCACCTTCCGCATAGGCGTTCAGGTCGTCGATCAATTCCTGATCGTCGCCTTCAGGCTCGGAACCCGTTTCCTCGAGCTTGCCCAGCAGGTCGCGGACGCAGTCCAGGCATTTGAGAATGAGCGTCACCGCCTCGGGCGTGACCTCCAACTCGCCGTCGCGGAACTTGCCGAGCACGTTCTCACCGGCATGGGCCACCGATTCCAATCGCGGCAACCCCAGGAACCCGCAGGTCCCTTTAATGGTATGGACCAAGCGGAAAATGTTCCCGAGAATTGCCTTGTTGTCCGGTTCCTGTTCGAACTTGACCAGTTCGACATCGAGCACGGCAAGGTTTTCCGAGGTCTCGGTGAGAAATTCAGTAAGAAGGTCGTCCATCTGTGCGCTCCTGGGAGCCGGCGGCCCCGAACATAAGTTTCCGCATAAAATAGCGTGCAAAAGGACATTTCGGCTTATTGCACACCGTCTACGTTAGTCTTGCATCGAGAGAACACACGAATTCCGCCGTGATTCCGACCGTGCCGTGCCGCCTCCCGGTACGAAAATTCCTAAGGCTCGGGAAATTAAAGCAAAACCACCACAGGGCGGCAAATGAATTCACCCGAATTCCACTATGACTGATGGCCTAGCCGCAATATCGGGGCGGTTGTAGTCATCGACTACACCTATCCCCGCCCGCCCCTGTCCTGCGGAAACAGCGCCATGAAGCGGATTTCGCCGTCGCCTTCATCGGAGGTCTCGATACGCCCGCCTTCGGTGCGGGCCAGCACCTGGGCAAAATGGGCATGCACGGTGCGTGCACTCACCGCGTCTTCGTCCGCGTCCGGGCCAAGGGCCGCCATCAGGTCGGACTTGAGCACCGCCCCGACCCCCTGCGCGCTTACGGCAAGACCCGCACCTTCAGGCAGGGCCGCCGTGTGAACCGTGACCGCGCCCCCCCGGGGCAGGCATTCGGACGCCAGCAAAATCATGAGAAGCAGCACCTTGCCGACACCTGCGGGCAGACTATCGGGGGCGTGGCTGCTTTCCGGCCATTCCAGTTCGGCCTTGCCGCCTGCCAGCATTTCGCCCGCCAGTTCCCGAGCCTCGTTAAGGCTCAGCGTGCCGACGGCGGAGGCCTTGCCGCCAGCCGCGCCGAAGGCGATGCGGAAGAACGCCAAGCGGCGCGTGACCTCGGCGGCGCTTGAGGTCACCAGATCCAAAGCGTCGCCGTCCAAATCGCCGTCTTCAGCCAACTCCAGGCCCGCGTTGACAGCACCCGCCGGCCCGACCAGATCATGGCACAGGCGCGAGCACAGCAACTGGGCAAGGTGAATGTCTGCACTCATATCCCTGAATGTCCTCGGTCGTCGTCCGTTCAGCCCCTCCGCAAGGCGGTGCTGAGACCGACTATTGCCGACCCGCCCCCGGGGCACAAGACCCAAGCCCGGCCCCCCGCCCACGGGCGGGGAGCGTCGTCCCGGAACCGGCACCCCGGCACCTCACGGGTGCGAAAAAGCGCCTTTTCACCGCTTCCCGAAGCGTCCTGATCATGTTATAGAAAGTCTGTGGTATACCAAATGCCAACATAAAAACCGGGGTTATTGCTCAGATTTTCAGAGAATTCGGTAATCGCCCGCGCCGTTTCGCGACATAATTCACCGCCGCCGGCGAAACGTCCGGCGCAGCCGTAAACGAGGCCCGCATCAACCGGACCCGAATAAGACCAAGGAGGAAGCCTGCATGTCCACCGCTACCGCCCAGAAAGGACGCCGCCGCGAGCGCGCCGCCTTCGGAAAGGGCCGCCAGGTCACCGATCAGGCCATCGCCGATGTGCAACATCTTCTGGGGGATCAGCCGCGGCGCCGCGAATACCTGATCGAATACCTGCATCTGATCCAGGACGCCTTCGGCCATTTGTCGGACGCCCATATGGCGGCGTTGGCCGCCCAACTGCGCCTGGCCCAGACGGAAGTCTACGAAGTCGCGACCTTCTACCACCACTTCGACGTGGTGAAGCAAGGCGAGGACGCGCCGCCGGCCCTGACCGTGCGGGTCTGTGATTCGATCACCTGCGAGATGAAGGGCTCGGGCGCCCTGACGGCGCAGCTCAAATCCATCCTGGGGCCCGACGTGCGCGTTATCCACGCGCCTTGCGTCGGCGCCTGCGACAAGGCGCCGATCGCCGTGGTCAAGCAGCGCCAGATATTCCACGCCGACGCGGACAGCGTGAAAGCCGCCGTCGATGCCGGTCAGGTCACCATGGACCTGCCCGACTACAAAAACCTTGCAGCCTACCTTGCGGACGGCGGCTACAAGGTTCTGGGCGACTGCCTGAAGGGCGCACGTGACCGGGATCAGTCCATTGAAATTATTAAAGAATCCGGCCTGCGCGGGCTGGGCGGGGCCGGCTTTCCGACGGCCACGAAATGGGGCTTCATGAAGAATGCGCCAAAGCCCCGTCTGGTCGCCATCAACGCCGACGAGGGCGAGCCCGGCACCTTCAAGGACCGCCACTGCTTCGAGACCGACCCCCACCGCGTCATCGAGGGGGCCTTGATCGCCGCCTGGTCGATCGAGGCGGCTGCGGTCTACATCTACCTGCGCGACGAATATCCCGCCTGCCGCGAAATCCTGCTGACCGAAATCAAGAAAATCGAGGACGCAGGCCTCAACGGCGGCATCGAACTGCACGTGCGACGCGGCGCCGGGGCCTACATCTGCGGCGAGGAATCCGGCATGCTGGAAAGCATCGAGGGCAAGCGCGGACTGCCGCGCAACCGTCCGCCGTTTCCGGCCCAGGCAGGCCTGTGGGGCCGTCCGACGCTGATCAACAACGTGGAAACGGTCTACTGGCTGCCCAAGATCATCGAACACGGCCCCCAATGGTATCAGGACCAGGGCCGGCCGCATTTCTTCTCGGTCTCGGGCCGGGTCAAGGAACCGGGCGTCAAGCTGGCTCCCGCCGGGACCACGGCGCGCCAGTTGGTCGAGGATTATTGCGGCGGCATGGCCGACGGCCATACCTTCAAATCCTACCTGCCGGGCGGTGCGTCCGGCGGCATCCTGCCGGAAAGCCTGGCGGATGAACCGTTGGATTTCGGCACCCTGGACAAACACGGCTGCTTCATCGGCTCGTCCGCGGTCGTGATCTTCTCCGAACAGGATGACGTCAAGGAAATCTGCAAGAATCTGATCCGGTTCTTCGAAGATGAAAGCTGCGGCCAATGTACGCCCTGCCGTGTCGGCTGCGAAAAAATGCTGAAACTGATCGACAAGCCGACATGGGATGCCGATCTGATTGATGAGCTGAGTCAGGCCATGCGCGATGCGTCGATTTGCGGTCTGGGCCAGGCAGCGCCCAATCCGGTGCAGGCGGCGCTGCGCTTCTTCCGGGAGGACGTGCAATGAACGCCAAGGAAACGATCGAAACGATCAAGTTCACCCTGGACGGCCAGCCGGCCGAAGCCAAGGCCGGCGAGACCATCTGGGATGTCGCCAAGCGGAACGGCACCACCATTCCCCACCTGTGCCACCGCCCGCAAAAGGGTTACCGGCCCGACGCCAACTGCCGCGCCTGCATGGTCGAGATCAAGGGCGAGCGCGTGCTTGCCCCGAGCTGCCGCCGCCAGCCGACGGAAGGCATGGAGGTTACGACCGACAACGAGCGCGCGACCAAGGCCCGGCGCATGGTGCTGGAACTGCTGCTGTCCGACCAGCCGGAACGCCGCGAGGCTCATGATCCGGACTCTCTGTTCTGGTATTGGGCCGACAAAGCCGGTATCGCCGACAGCCGTTTCGAGGCCCGCGCCGCCTGCCCGGCACCCGACCGCTCGCACAGCGCCATGGCCGTCAACCTAGACGCCTGCATTCAGTGCAATCTTTGCGTCCGCGCTTGCCGCGAGGTCCAGGTCAACGACGTCATCGGCATGGCCGGTCGCGGCCACAAATCCAAGATCGTGTTCGACATGGACGACCCCATGGGCGACAGCACCTGTGTCGCCTGCGGCGAATGCGTGCAGGCCTGCCCGACCGGCGCCCTGATGCCGGCGACCATGGTCGACGAAAAGCAGGTCCATGTCGGCAAGCCGGACCGCACGGTCGACAGCCTGTGTCCCTATTGTGGCGTCGGCTGTCAGGCCACGTTCCACGTGAAGGACAACAAGATCGTCTACGTGGAAGGCAAGGACGGCTATGCCAACGAGAACCGTTTGTGCGTGAAGGGCCGCTTCGGGTTCGACTATGTCGATCACCCGCACCGCCTGACCAAGCCGCTGATCCGCAAGGACGGCATTGAAAAACATGGCGAAATGGAGCTCGATCCGAGCAATCCGCTGACCCATTTCCGGGAAGCGAGCTGGGACGAGGCGCTCGACTTCGCCGCCGCCGGCCTGAAGAAGGTGCTCGACCGCGACGGCCCCTCGGCCATGGCCGGGTTCGGGTCCGCCAAGGGGTCGAACGAAGAAGCCTACATGGTCCAGAAGCTGGTCCGCCAGGGCTTCCGCACCAACAACGTCGATCATTGCACGCGCCTGTGCCATGCGTCGTCGGTGGCGGCGCTGATGGAAGGCATGAATTCCGGCGCCGTCACGGCATCGTTCAACGACGCCAAGGATTCCGACGTCATCATCGTGATCGGCGCGCGCCCGACCCAGAACCACCCCGTCGCCGCGACGTTCCTGAAGAACGCCGCCAAGCAGGGAAAGCGGCTCTACGTCATGGATCCGCGCCGCCAAGACCTGTCGCGTCATGCAACCCGCCATCTGCAGTTCAAGGCGGGCCAGGACGTGGCCCTTCTCAACGCCATGATCCATACGATCATCGACGAGGGTCTGACCGACGTTCAATACATCCAGGCCAACACGGAGGGCTTCGAGGCACTGAAGGAGAACTCGAAGCAGTTCTCGCCCGAAGCCATGGAGGCCGTGTGCGGCATCAAGGCCTCGGTCATCCGCGAGGTCGCCCGCGATTACGCGACCGCCGACCGCTCGCTGATCTTCTGGGGCATGGGCATCAGCCAGCACGTCCACGGCACGGACAACGCACGCTGCCTGATCGCGCTGTCCATGATCACCGGCCAGATTGGCCGTCCCGGCACGGGCCTGCATCCGCTGCGCGGCCAGAACAACGTGCAGGGTGCGTCCGACGCGGGCCTGATCCCCATGGTCTACCCCGATTACAAATCGGTCGAGGCCGACGACATCCGCGCCACCTACGAAGAGTTGTGGGGAGCCGAACTTCCCCGGAAGCGGGGCCTGACGGTGGTCGAGATCATCCACGCCATCCTGGCCGACGAGATCAAGGCCATGTACGTGATGGGTGAAAATCCGGCCATGTCCGACCCGGATGCCCGCCACGCCCGTGAGGCGCTGGCCAAGCTGGAACATCTGGTGGTGCAGGACATCTTCTTCACCGAGACCTGCTTCCACGCCGACGTCGTCTTGCCGGCCTCCGCCTTCCCTGAAAAGGCGGGCACGTTCTCCAACACCAACCGCCAGGTCCAGATGGCCCGCCCCGTGGTCGATATGCCCGGCGAGGTGCGCCAGGACTGGTGGATCATCCAGGAGATCGCCAACCGCCTGGGCCTGAACTGGAATTATTCCGGGCCCATGGACGTGTTCAACGAGATGAAGAAGACCATGCGGTCGCTCGACAACATCACCTGGGAGCGCCTGGAGAACGAGGACAGCATCATCTATCCGTGCAAGTCCGAAGACAGCCACGGCGAGAACATCATCTTCGGCGACGGCTTCCCGACGGCGTCGGGCCGCGCCAAGTTGGTGCCCGCGCAACTGGTGCCGCCGGACGAATTGCCCGACGACGACTTCCCGCTGGTCCTGACCACGGGCCGCATGCTGGAACACTGGCACACCGGGGCGATGACCCGTCGCGCCACGGTCCTCAACCTGCTGGAGCCGGAACCGGTGGTCAGCATGAACCCCTACACCATGGGCGAAAAGGGCCTGGCGCCCGGCGACCGGGTCAAGGTTGCGACCCGCCGCGGCGAGATCGAACTGACGGTCCGCGCCGACCGCGACGTCGCCGACGGCATGATCTTCATCCCGTTCTGCTTCCACGAAGCGGCGGCCAACATCCTGACCAACCCGCAGTTGGACCCGGTGGGCAAGATCCCCGAGTTCAAGTTCTGCGCGGCGCGCGTGGAAAAGGTGCCGGACACCCAGGTGGCGGCGGAATAAAGCCAGGAAAAATGATTACGTTGGAAAACGGGGGCTCAGGCCCCCGTTTTCATGCCTGCCCGCGCTTGACGATGTCCTCGGCGATGGCATGAACGGACGGGCTGCCCTCCTCGACCCCGGAGATCACCGCCGTGCGGTCCTTGACCTCGGCCTTTACCTCTTCCAGCGTCACGTCGGACGATTTAAGCACGACGGCCAGAATCGATTCGATGGCCAGGATATGAGCCGCCAGGTTCTCGGATTCCTCCATGCGCGCCTGGGTCGCCTGCCCGAAGGATTGAAGCTCCTCGGCAATCTTCGTGAGATTACTCTCCAACTCCTTGATCTGATTGAAAAAACCGGAGTCTTCAAGATGCTTTACGAAGGCCTGCGAAGCGATCTGCGCGTCTTCGCCGCTGTTGTCGGACATGGTACCCCCTTTAACGGCTTTTCATTTGGCCGGACCAGCATAACCCCTGAGCGCACGCCTGTCATGCGCGAGCACCCCCACCGCGCCGTCGGATGCCCCTTTCCACGACATGGAAGCGTCAGTTGAATCGGCGCGACAATCCACTAAAATAACCGCACCTGCACCCGCCGGGCGAACAACCGTCGGCGGTTTGATAAGAAGGGGTGGAAACATGCAATCATTCTGGACCGGTACCATTGCCGCCGTGATCATCGCCGTGGTCGCGGGCTTCGCCTTGAATGCCACGAACATGACCGCAGGCGAGAAATATTCGACGAGCAACGTGCGCCTGAAGTAAAGGCAGGCCCCACACATCAGACCCGGCCGAGCCGGCGATGCTTCGGGCACGCCGGTTTTGCTGTGCCTTCAGGCAACGAATAACCGAAACAAAAAAGGGCGGCCCGGTTGGGGCCGCCCTTTGACGTTTGGATGGAAAGTGGCTTATTCGGCCGGCTGCGTGCTGCCCACGTTGCCCTTGGCCATTTCCTCTTCGACCCAGAGCGAATGGTGTTCCTTGGCCCAATTGAGATCGACCTGGCCGGAGGCGACGGCGTCGATAGCGCCTTCCATGCCCAGCGAGCCGATGTAGATATGGCCGATGATGGCACCGATCATGATCAGCCCCACCAGGAAATGCCACAACACGGAAAGTTGCGTTTCCTGGAGGACGGAAAGGGTCGTCGGCAGACTGGCACCCAGCTTGTTCAGGATGGCGAACGTGCCGGCCCAGGGCTGAATATCACCCGGGAACATCAGCGCCAGACCCGACAAGGTCAGGGATGCGCCGCCCAGGATGACCAGCCAGAACACGATCTTCTGGCCGGCGTTGAAACGCGGGGCTTCCGGATGCACGCCCTTGGAAAACAAGCCGCCGCCGATGGCCAGCCATTTCAGGTCGCGCAGCGTCGGAATGTTATGACGAACCCACAGGAAGAACATCATCACGATCCCTAGAATGAAGGCGAAGGCGATGTAGTTGTGCGCCAACTTGCCGTAATAGGTCAGCACCCCGAAGGCATCCGGCCCGAGAATGGGTTTCAGCACGTAGCGGCCGTAGGACACGTTCAGGCCCGTCAGGCCCAGCACGATGAAGCTCGAGGCCGTCAACCAGTGCGTCGCGCGCTCCAGCGCGTTGAAGCGCTCGATGGTGCGGCCCTGCGGGTCGCGGCCGTGGTCGATGCGAATCTTGCCCCGGATCAGGAAGAAGGCGGCAATGGCGATGATGGACACCAGCAGGAAAATGCCGCCGAACTGACTGAGCGGGCCGTTCTTGGCGGCGCGCCAGACGTCGCCGTCCGACTGCACCAGTTGCCCCGCCTGCTTGTCGGGAATGGACACCGTGCCGGTGATGCCGCCGCGCACGGCGCGCCACATTTCCGATTGGGACAGGGCGCCGCTTGCGCCGCCGGGAACCTGCCCGCCGGTCTGCGCCTGCGCCTGGGCCATGTCGAGCGCCGGCGAGCCGGTCAGGACCGCCGCGCCGCCGTAGGCCACCATCAGGGCGAGAGCCATGGCCCCCGCAAGTTTACGAATGTTCGACCAGGTCATATTACGTTTCCCCGTCATAATCTCTTGCGAACCAGCGCAGATGCGCAGGCCTATTTCACGCCACCCTGCTTCTGGGTGCGCTCGTTCAATTCGCCGGGCGGCCGCACATCGGGCTCCGCCGCGTTGGGCGCCGCCCCTCCGGCGTAGCCGGCTCCCGTCACGCCGCCTTGACTGCGGGCGCGGTTACGAAGCTCCTCAAGCCGAGACTCGCTCAATTGGGAATCGGGCTTGCCCTTGTAGACACCGGGCTCGTATCGGATCATTCGGCCCTGTTCCTCCGCACGGCAGGCCGTGAGCGCGATCGCGGCGATCGCGATCCCTCCCAATGTCCTGACCATGCGGGCGGTCGTATTGCGCTTTCCGGTCATATTGATTTCCTTGTCACACCCCGTTTGGTTCCAGTAGCCGGAAAGGGGTGCCCCTCTGCTTATTGCAGCGAGGCACCCCTCCCAGATTACGCTACCGGATAGGCCTACGAGCCCGCCTTCAACTGATAGGCGGTGCCCCAGCCCCAGGCGCCGGACCCGAAGCCACGGGCCACGACACGCTCGCGGTAGATGTTGGACACCATGTCGCCGTCGCCGCCCAAGAGAGCCTTGGTCGAGCACATTTCGGCGCACAGCGGCAACTTGCCTTCCGCAAGGCGGTTACGGCCGTACTTCTGGAATTCGGCGGCGGAGTTGTCTTCTTCCGGACCACCGTTGCAGAAGGTGCACTTGTCCATCTTGCCGCGGCTTCCGAAGTTGCCCGCCTGCGGATACTGCGGTGCCCCGAAGGGACACGCGAAGAAACAGTAACCGCAACCGATGCACAGGTCCTTGGAGTGCAGGACCACGCCTTCTTCCGTCTGGTAGATGCAGTCCACGGGGCAGACCGCGATGCACGGCGCGTCGGAGCAGTGCATGCAGGCCACCGAAATGGACCGTTCGCCGGGCTGGCCGTCACGGATAGTGACGACGCGGCGGCGGTTGATGCCCCACGGTACCTCGTGCTCGTTCTTACACGCGGTAACGCATGCGTTGCATTCAATGCAGCGCTCGGCATCACAAAGGAACTTCATTCTTGCCATTGTTGCGTCTCCCTAACCTAGGCCGTTTCGATGCGGCACAAGGTGACCTTGGTCTCTTGCATGTGGGTCACGATGTCGTAACCGTAGGTGCCGCACATGTTGGACGCTTCGCCCAACACGTAAGGATCGGCACCTTCCGGATACTTGTGGCGCAGGCTTTCGCCCTGCCAGTGACCACCGAAGTGGAACGGCATGAAGACAACACCCGGGGCCACACGTTCCGTGACCAGGGCCTTGACCTTCACTTTGCCGCCTTCCGGCGAGTACACCCACATCTGCTGACCGTCCTTGATGCCGACATTGTTGGCATCGACCGGATTGACCTCGCAGAACATGTCCTGCTGCAGTTCCGCAAGCCACTTGTTCGCGCGGCTTTCGTCACCGCCGCCTTCGTATTCAACGAGACGACCGGAGGTAAGGATGGTCGGGAACTTTTTCGAGTGGTCCTGCTTCTGGATGGACTCGTACGCCGTCGGCAGACGGTAGTTCTTCGTGTCCTTGTACGTTTCGTACTTGGGCAGAAGATCGCGCCGGGGCGTATAGAGCGGTTCGCGGTGCAACGGCACCGGATCCGGGAACGTCCAGACGATCGCACGGGCCTTGGCGTTCCCGAAGGGCGCACAACCGTGCTTGATGGCGACGCGCTGGATACCGCCCGAAAGGTCGGTCTTCCAGTTGGTCTTGTCGCCGGCAACCCCTTCGATGACCTTCAGTTCGGCTTCGGTCAGGTCCTTGTCCCAACCCAGCTTCTTGAGGATCGCCATCGAGAACTCGGGATAACCGTCCTTGATCTCCGCGCCGACGGAATAGGATCCTTCGGCGAGCAGGTTGACACCGTTGCGTTCCACACCGAACCGGGCGCGGAAGTTCAGGCCGCCTTCGGCGACCGGCTTGGAGGTGTCGTACAGGATCGGCGTACCCGGATGCTTCAGCTCCGGCGTGCCCCAGCAAGGCCACGGCAGACCGTAGTAGTCGCCGGCGACAGCGCCGCCGACAGCCTTCAGCGACGTCTTGTCGAAGGTCGCCTGGTTCTGCATGTGGGCCCGCAGGCGTTCCGGCGACTGGCCGGTATAGCCGATGGTCCACATCCCCGTGTTGTATTCACGGGTCGTATCCTCGATCGAGGGCTCGTCGTTCGTGACCTTGATGTTCTTGAACATCTCCTTCTCGAAGCCGAGCTTCTTGGCGAACTTGTACATGATGGTCTGATCGGGCAGCGATTCGAAGATCGGATCGACCACCTTTTCACGCCACTGCAGGGACCGGTTGGACGCGGTCACGGAACCGTAGGTTTCGAACTGCGTCGACGCCGGCAGGACATAAACGCCGTCCTTACGGTCCGGGATGACGGAGGCGAAGGTCGGGACCGGATCGATGACGACCATCAGATCCAGCTTTTCCATCGCCTTCTTCATTTCCGGCAGACGCGTCTGGGAGTTCACGGCGTGACCCCAGAGAACCATGGCCCGGAGATTGTCCGGCTGATCGATGTTCTTCTTGTCTTCGAGAACGCCGTCGATCCAGCGCGACACCGGGATGCCCTTGGATTCCATCAGCTTCTTCGAAGCGAAGCGGCCGAGGAGGTAGTCGTAATCGACCTTCCAGACACGGGCCCAATGCTTCCACGAACCCGTCGCCAGGCCGTAATAGCCGGGCAGCGAGTGCGACAGGATGCAGAAGTCGGTCGCACCCTGAACGTTGTCGTGGCCGCGGAAGATGTTGGCGCCGCCGCCGGACTTGCCGACGTTACCGAGGGCCAGCTGCAACACGCAGTAGGCACGCGTGTTATTGTTGCCATTGGTGTGCTGGGTGCCGCCCATGCACCACACGATGGTGCCGGGACGGTTGTTGGCCAACGTGCGGGCGACGCGCTTCAGCTGCGCACCGGGAACACCCGTGACGCGTTCGGTTTCTTCCGGGGTCCACTTCTTCACTTCGGCGCGGATCTCGTCCATGCCGTAAACGCGCTGCTTGATATAGGTCTTGTCTTCCCAGTTGTTCTCGAAGACGTGGTACAGAATGCCCCAGATCAGGGCGACGTCCGTGCCCGGGCGGAACCGCACGTATTCATCGGCGTGTGCGGCCGTGCGCGAGAAGCGCGGGTCGCAGACGATGAGTTCGGCGTTGTTCTGCTCTTTCGCCTTCAGGATATGCTGCATCGCGACCGGGTGCGCTTCGGCGGCGTTGGAGCCGATGAAGAACATGGCCTTCGAATTGTGCATATCGTTGTAGGAGTTCGTCATGGCGCCGTAGCCCCAGGTGTTGGCAACGCCCGCGACCGTGGTCGAGTGACAGATGCGCGCCTGATGGTCGCCGTTGTTGGAACCCCAGAAAGCGTAGAACTTGCGGAACAGGTAGGACTGTTCGTTGTTGAATTTGGCGGAACCCAGCCAGTACACGGAATCGGGGCCCGACGACTTGCGGATGTCGAGCATCTTGTCGCCGATTTCGTTGATCGCCGCGTCCCAGGAAAGCCGCTTCCACTTGCCGCCTTCGAGCTTCATCGGATACTTCAACCGGCGGTCCCCGTGGGCGTGTTCACGGACCGACGCACCCTTGGCGCAATGGGAGCCCAGGTTCAGCGGGCTGTCGAAGCCCGGTTCCTGACCGACCCACACGCCGTTGTCGACTTCCGCAATGACGGTGCAGCCGACGGAACAGTGCGTACAAACGGATTTGATTTGCGTCATGCCTTTCGCTGCCGCAGTCGCCGCCTTGGCCGGTTTGGCCAAGCCCAGCGGAGTAGCAGAAAGAAGCGCGGCGCCACCAGCGGTGATCCCTGAGCGTTTCAGGAACGTACGGCGGTCCATGGACCCGCCGACCACCCCGGCCAGTGCCTGCTTCAAACGGGGGCCTATCGCCACCCCGTCGCTCTTTTTGGTGAGCATTTAAGTTATCTCCCAATGTTGATGGGTTAGAACCCGACTAGAACCTCGCGAGGTCGTAGTACGTTTTGACGTGCTCGGTTTCACGATACCCCGACGATTTCGGGCCATCGGAAACCACGGCTGCTTCCGCGGACCCCTGGGAAAGCGCAACCGCGGCAACACCCGCGGCGCCGCCGGTGACGGCTGCTTTCTTCAGGAATTCACGGCGGCCGAGCTTTTGCTTTTGTTCGCTCATCGCAGTCTCCTCAAAGATTGTGATCACAGTTACTTCCACTTGCTTGGTACCAAACGCCCGTTTCGGGTCTTGCTATTGACGGCGGGACGTGGCCTGGGCCGCTGCCCGCAATTCCAACAACTCTGTCTTCCTTTCCGGCCACCTGCCCCCGCTCAGGGGACGGCCGGGCCGCGCCGCCTACTGACCGAAGCCGAAGGCGTCGCGTTCGATCTCCATGAACTGTTTGCCGATGGCGCCGACGGGCATGTAGAGCGCCGCCGACTTGGCCTTTTCCATGTCGGCGAAGAAATGGCCGGCCCAAGGCGCCAGATGTTTTTCAAAAAATACGCGCTGACGCTCCAGGCTCGCCGGCGCCCCAAAAGCGCCGGTGATCAGCCCGTGCATAACTTCGCAGACGAAGGCGATGTGGTCTTCCGGGTCGCTGACGCCGTCGGCGCGCGCGATGCCCAATTCCTCAAGATCGCGGCGCAGGTCGGCCAGTGGCTTTTCGTAGACGAACCCGGTCAGGTATTGCGACCCGAAGGGCGACAGTTCGCCGCCGGCGCCGAACCCGTAGAACAGGACGGTGAATTCTTCCTCGGCGACCGCCTGGGTCGTGCGCTTGGCCATCGCCGCCAGGGCGCCGACCGACTGGCCCAGGGGGCTTTCGTCGCCGCTCAACTCACGCACAAAGGCGATCGTGTCGTTGTCCATGGGCTTTGCGAGAAGCCGCGACAACAACGCATAGACACCTGCCCGCTGCATGTCCTCTTCGGGCACGGCGGTCTGATCGGTCTTGGTTTCGGTGCCGGAAAGCTGCCGTTCTCCCTTGGCATTGCTTCCCACGGTGGCGCTGGCCTCCACTTGGATAATCCTTGCTCTCCTTCCGTCGGCTCCACCTGTTAGTTCGGTGAATTCCGATGCCTAAGAAGCGGGCTTGTTCTTACGCCGCAAGCCCCTAACCGGCCTACCGCGGATGCTTTTTCCCGCTAATGTATCAAGTGAACGCCTTTTCGCCCCGCAAGTCAACGGACCGCCTATTCCGCCATGCGGAAAAAACACCCTTAAGCCCTAGTTTTTTCATGGGCTTAGCGGGTCTCAATTGCTGAAAACGGTGGCCTTGCGGCCGTCCGCGGCGGGTCAGGCAAGGTCGTCTTCACCGTCGCCCAAGTCGTCGTCATCGCCCTCGACGCGGGAGACTTGTGCCCTGGCCGGTTCCGGCAGAATTCCGGGCGCCGGATGGCGCTCTCCGGGGGTCTGATAATAGGGGTTGGCTGTATAGGTCGGCAGGCTAACGCTGGACCCGCCCCGATCCTGAACCCGGCGGGCCTTGTCGGTGATGGATTCCTCCACCGTTTCGCCGTCACCGGCGGCTACCTTCTCCGCCGCCGCCTGCGGCTCCGCGCCCTCTGCGCCCTCTTCGGTTTCCGGGTCCTTCGGCTTGTCGCGCCAACCATAACCACCCTCGTTCGGACGGTAGGCGGAGGCCCCGGCGGCCAGTTGCGCCATCATGGAGTAGTCCTCACCATACTCATGCATGCCGTCGATCAGGCTGAAGGCGGGATCGCTCAGCCACAGCTTGCGCAGAGCCTGTCGGCGCAGGAAATCAGGCACCCGCTTGTCCATGAAGCCGGTGAAATCGCTGCTCGAATTCAATTCATCGAGCGGCGGCAGGGTCTCCACATAGGCCGCTTCTTCGGCGGTCAATTCGCGGACGTCGTCGTCCTCGGCGGCGGTGTCGGATGTCGCCGCCAACGGGGTTTCCTCAACCGCGGCCCGCGGCGTTCCCACGACCGGCCCGGCGGCGCCCCGGCGGGCGATCTGGACGGGTGGCTCCTCGACGGCCTCGCCCTTGGCGCGCCGGCGTTTCAGGCGGGACCAGCGGCCCAGGGGGTTTTCGTCATCCGCGCTCATTCATCGGACTCCACCAGGGGCCGGGGGCGGAACCCGCCCTTGCGCGGATCGTAAGCCTTCTTGTTCTTGCGCTTGAGGAACGTTTCCTCGACGTGGAAGGTATCGACGAAGGCGCCGAGCCAAGCCGCCAGTTCGTCGGGCATGGGCACGCCCTCGACGATCATTTCCGAATCTTCCATGTAGCTTTCCGCCTCGTAGGGACAGGCGGTGACCAGCTTCGGCACGACCTCTTCGTCCTCGGCCTCTTCGCCCGGGGCCAGCACGACATAGACATGGGGCTGCATGCTGCTGAGGTTGGCCTTGTAGCCCTCGGTCTCGCCGGCGAACAACTCCAACTCCAGGGTCGCGGCGTGGAAATGGGTCCAACCCGCGCCCTCGCGGATCAGCCGCCAGCCCGCCCCTTCGTCCATGGCCGACATGCCGGGAACCACCGCGACCGGATGGTAGGTATAGTCCTGCCACGGGTTGTCGATTTCCCGGCGTTCGATGATGACACCGAGCATGACCGTCTGGCGGCGGCTCATCGCACGGCCTCCGCGAACAGGGCTTCCGCCTCGGCCAGGTTTTCCGGCTTGTTGATGTTGAAGAAGGGATCGAAGGGATCGGTCGGGAAGTCCACATGGACGATGCGGTAGCGCGCGGTCCAGGCGTCGATCTTGCGCATGTCCTCGCCGATCATGGCGGCGCGCAGATCATCGGCCAATGCCACGGACCAGAGGGCGAACACAGGATGGGTGCGGTCACCGGACTGGGCGCAGGCGATCTCCGCCCCCTGCGTCTCGGCCGCCCGGCGCAGGTCCTGAACCAGGGTCGCCGGAAAGAACGGCGCGTCGGTGGCGAAGGACGCCAGCCATTTCGCCTCCGGATGCGTTTTCCGCGCCCATTCCATGCCCGTCAGTATCCCCGCCAGCGGCCCGGCATGACCGTCGATCACATCCGTCGCCGTCGGCAAGCCGTAGACCGCGAAGCGCGCGGGATCGCCGTTGACGTTGAGCAGCAGGCTCCGGACCTGCGGCCGGGCGCGGGCCACCACATGATCCAGGATCGGCTTGCCGCCCAGCGTGCGCAGCGGCTTGTCGCCGCCGCCCATGCGCCGTGCCAGGCCGCCGGCCAGCAGCACGCCGACAATGTCGGTGGGGGTATCGGGGGCAACACTCATCGGCTGCCCTTGCGGCGCAGTTCCAGGGGCTCGTCCGCCGCCTCGCCGTGCGCGGCGTCGAATTCGATGCGGTCCTGGCCGGCCAGGGCGATGAAGCGCCGGCCCTTGGCCCGGCCGATCAGGGTCAGGCCAACCTGCTTGGCAAGATCGACGCCCCAGGCCGTGAAGCCCGAGCGCGACACCAGGATCGGGATTTCCATCTGCACGGTCTTGATGACCATTTCCGAGGTCAGCCGCCCGGTGGTGTAGAAAATCTTGTCGCGCCCCGACCAGCCGTGCAGAAACATGAAGCCCGCGATCTTGTCCACCGCGTTGTGGCGGCCCACGTCCTCCATGTACAGCAAGGGCCGGTCGCCCTGGCACAGCACGCAGCCGTGGATGGCCCCGGCCTCCAGATACAGGGACGGCGCGGTGTTGATCTTCTTCATCAGCGCGAACAGCCAGGACGTCTTGATGACCGCTTCCTCGGCCAGCTTGACCTTCTCGAACTTCTCCATCACGTCGCCGAACACGGTGCCCTGGGCGCAGCCGGACGTCAGCGTCTTCTTCTTCAGTTTTTCCTCGAAATCGGTCTCGCGCTCCGTGCGGACCACGACGACCTCCAGATCCTCGTCGAATTCCACCGCCGTCACCACGTCGTCGGGGCGCAGCATGTTCTGGTTCACCAGATAGCCGACGGCGAGATATTCCGGATAGTCGCAGATCGTCATCATGGTGACGATCTCGCGGCCGTTGAGGAACAGGGTCAGGGGCCGTTCAACGGTGACCGAGGCAATCACCGGCGAGCCGTCCTGGTCGATACCGGGCACCCTTTCCGTCAGGCGCGGGTCGTCCGGGTCCGGCTTGACGACAAGCTCGCCCACGCCGTCCGCATAGGTCTCGCCCAGCGGATTCGCACCCGCCCTGGCGGAATCGGTGTCGCTCTGGCTCACGCCCTGTTCTCCCTAACCGGCGCGCGCCTAACACAACGCGGCGGTCATTCCTCGCGGGCCTTGGCCGCGCCGCCGGTCTTTATCGCCGGGGTCGCGGGTTCCCCAAACCCGGGCCCAAAACATGGGGACCGCGAGTGTCGGCGGCAAGGGTCAAGAAATCAAGGGGCCGGGTGGCTCGGCAATGCCGATGTTTCCTGCTAAGACCGATCATCCCTATCGACCACCCTCCTATCGACCACCCTGCAGCCGACGAGCCCGCCCATGCCTTTCCCCGACGTCATCCTGATCCGCCACGGCCAGACCGAATGGAACCGCGAGGGCCGCATCCAAGGCCACGGCAACTCGACACTCACCGAATTGGGCCGGGCCCAGGCGGCGGCTTACGGGCGGCTGCTGGCCGACCGTTTCCACCCCCTCGCCCCCTTCGCGCTCTACCGCAGCCCGGCCGGACGCTGCGCCGAGACGACGGCCCTGGCCGCCGCCGCGGCGGGCCTCGACCCAGGCGCCTTCACCATCGACGCGCGGCTGAAGGAAAAGGGTTACGGCCGCTGGGAAGGCATGACCCGGCCCGAGATCACCCGCGCCGGGGACGCTGATGAACTGGCTGGCATGGACACCGACGCCTGGGGCCACCGCCCGCCCGGCGGCGGCGAGACCCTGGCCGAAGTCATGGACCGGGCGCGGAGCTGGCTTTTGGACCTGGCCCCGGAACGGCCCGTGATCGTGGTCTGCCACGGCGGCACGGGCCGCACCCTGATCCGCAGCTATCTGGGCCTAGACGGGGACGCAACCCTGGCCATCACCATGCGCCAGGACGTGGTGTTTCACCTGACGGCGCGCGGGCTCGACGTGCTCGAAACCGGCGCAGAAAAAAGCTGAAGCGACTTGGGGAAAATTAAGTACTTTCATCTGAGTTGCGGCCGATCTTAAAGGTCGCAAATGTGCGTTATTATTTTTCCATAAGTCGCATTAAGTATTTCTGATATTCTCCCGTATCTCACTACAAGCAGTGATAGATAATTTTGTCTGTTTCAAATCAGGGGGGCAGCAGAAAATGGAACAAGCATTAACGCTGAAATATTCCGGACGCGACATTACGCGTGGTGAAATGGATGCCTACCACTTATCTAATGCAATCAGAGGGTTCGCAGATTTTACCAAACAAGTTGGTAGATCAGTTCACGGTGATGAGCCGAAGATAAGAACAGTTGTTAGAGGAGTCCGAGAAGGCTCTATATTAATTGATATTTTTTATGAAGCGATAAAGCCTGAAAACGCTGAATTTTTAGGTATTTTAGCCAGTTCCTCAAAAGAATTTCTCGACCTAATAAAAAGTGCATTCGAGCTAATCAAGCACCTCCAAGGGGAAGCTCCAAAATCAGTCAAAAATGTTGGTGACGGAAGCGTTGCCGTAGAGAACAATGAAGGCACGATTATAATTATTAACCAACCTACGATTAATATTGTTTTTAACCCAATAACGGGGAGAGCAACTCGACGATTTGTGCAAGAACCCCTGAAATTCGAAGCCGACAAAATCTCAATCGTTG
The DNA here is from genome assembly GCA_963976055.1 of uncultured Alphaproteobacteria bacterium. Classification (GTDB taxonomy): domain Bacteria; phylum Pseudomonadota; class Alphaproteobacteria; order Rhodospirillales; family Casp-alpha2; genus UBA1479. Next base: position 272,582 of record CAXBJB010000003.1, on the reverse strand, counting down.
CCAACGATGAAGAAATTGCCCATGCCGACCGGAGTGAGTCTGATGCTTTTCAGCCAATAGATACTGGCGAAACGCTCCTGGAAAATGTGTCAGAGGTATTTTTGACTATCCGCACGGTTGTTCTCGAAGGAGACGCAATGTGGAGATTTTTCGATGGAAAAAGCACAATCCCAATAAAAATTGAAGATGAAGAATTTCTCAGAAGTGTCCACGAAGGAGCTGAACGCTTCGCAAACGGAGACGTGCTATTTGTCCGGTTACGCGCAACTCAAAAAAACATAAATGGTGAGCTGAGGGCAGAGTACGCAATCGAAGAAGTTCTAAAGCACATTCAAACTAAACAGCATCAAGGAACAATCTTCGACACCTAGTCTACGCCATCGACCAGCAGCAGCGTACCCGTGGCCGAGGCCATGCGGATCGCCAGCGGCTTTTCGTACTCCGGCGAGGCGTGCCAAGCCTTGGCCGCCGCCATATCCGGGAACCGCAGGACGACCGTGCGCGAGGAAGGTTCTGAGCCTTCCAGCGCGACCTGCTCGCCGCCGCGCACGATGTATTCGCCGCCGTAAGCAGCGATCGTCGCCGGCACCAGGGCCTGGTATTCCTTGAAGGTTTGCGGATCGGTGATGTCGATCTGGGCAATCACGTAGGCGGCCATCGGCGGCGTCCTCCCTATCCGTGGTGAAGCGGCATGACTGGAGAGGCTATCCCAGATGGCCCTGCTTGACCCAGAGCAAACAGCCTTCGTCGGTGCGCGGCGAATGAAAGCTGCCGGGCGGCAGGCGGAACCAGGTACCCTTACCGTGAATGCCGTTTTCGTCCTCGACGCTGCCTTCGAGAACCAGGACCTCCTCGCCGCCGGGATGGCTGTGGGGTGCCGCGGCGCAGCCCGCCCCCATCTTGGTCAGCCACACGCGCTCCGCCCCATATTCGTAGAGCGGCATGCGGAACAGGCCCGGCACGTCGCCGACGACCCAGTCCCCCGCCTTGGTGTCGATGGTCACCTGGGTCTGGTCGTCGGGGTCCATCTGGCGCAGCTTGACGAAGATGGTGCAGCCAGGCGCGGTTTTGGGCGCATGGCTGCTGCCGACCGGGTTGCGCACGTAGGTGCCGGCGGGAAAGTCGCCGTGTTCGTCTGAAAACACGCCTTCCAGAACCATGAATTCCTCGCCGCCGCCGTGACGATGGGTGGGAAATTCCGAACCGGGGGCGTAGCGCACGATGGAGGTCGCGCGGGCGACCTCGTCACCGTCGCGTTCCAACAGGCGGCGCTCAACCCCGGGTGACGGCGACGGCACCCAGGCAAGCGCGGTTGAATCGACGATGGCCGGGCAGGCCAGATCGGCATGAAGTTTCATCGGTGGTGCCTCCGTTACGGGCATGACGGGATATGTTGCCGGCGAACATGGCCCCGCCCCAGGGTCCAGGCAAGCCGGACCTCTGGACAATCACCTTTTCCGCGCGGGAACTTGTCACAATTGCGTGTTCGGCTCAGGCGCCGGGCGTGTTCCCGAACCACCGTTCCGCGCAAGCGTCCGCCTGGTCCAGCCGTCGGGCGAGGTACGCTCGGGTCTCCGCCTGGCCCGGGCTGCCGTCGCGGCACCATCGGCGCAGCACGGCAAGAAACAGCAGGGTCAGGCCGATTTCCTCGAGCTGACGCTGGCGGCCGCCGGCCGTCATTCCCGCCGCGTCGCGCAGCCATTGGATCAGTCGCGACAGGTCGAACACCATCGGCACGTAATGATGCGGATGGAAGGGCCAGAGCTTTCCCCTCAGCATTTGCGCCGTCACCGTATGGTGGGGGCTCAGCGCATCGAACCAGCGCAGCAAAAGGATATTCAGCCGGTCCCTCACCGGTTGCCGCGTGAAGCCCCGGGGCGGGGCCGCCAGCATGGAGTCCCGCGCCCGGGCGAACCAAGCGTCGGCAAGGGCGTTCTTATCACGGAAATGACGGGCGAACTCCGCCGGGGACAGGCCCAGGGCTCCTGCCAGGCTACTGAGATGGAAATTCTCCCACCCCTCGTCCCCGGCCATGGCGAGCGCGCGGTCAAGCATCGCGTCCGCCGATGGTGATGGTTCGGCGGGTTTCGGAGTGCCGGATTTCCGTCGGGGTGCCCGCATGGGCGCCTCCCCTTGGAAGTTGGATCAGTACACCAGCTTGCGGACGTCGTCGGCGTTGGACGACCATTTGGACCAGTCGCGCGCGCCCAGGCCCCAGTTGTTCACCGTGCCCTTGTCGATGCCCTGGTCGATCAGCCATTGGCAGGTCTTGGTCTGCCCCGCCGCAGCCGCGTACATCAGGGCCGAATTGCCGTGGGCGTCGATGGCATTGATCTTCATGCCCGCGTCCAACGCCTGCTTAAGGGTGTCGCGGTCGCCGCGCTGGGCGGCCAGCATGAAATCGTCGACGGAAAATCCGTTCTTGCCGGATACGATACGGTCAGCCATGGCCTGTCTTTTCCTCCCTGTCCGGGGCTTTTTTCCTTACCCCCGGTGGTTCCCCATAGTTAGGGTTTCGGATTTCGAATGTAAACGGCCCAGACGGGGCAGGCGAATACCCCTACTCGTCCACCGTTTTTATTCTCTATAAAATAGCCTAAACGAATGACACGTTCTAATGCACGAGCGTCCCAAGAAGGACGCCGGATAGGGAAGCACCGGTCTTATGAAGCTTAATCAGAAGCATGTCCTGGTCTGCGACTGCGAAGGCACCATGTCCATCGACGGCAAGGCCCTGGCCAAGGCCTGTGGCCAGGGGCCCGGCGACGACGGCGATCTGAAGGTCGCGACGCATCTGTGCCGCCGCCAGGTCGAGGAATTCCAGCGCGTCGCGGGCATCGCCGGCCAGGCGGGGGACACCCTTTTGGTCGCCTGCACCCAGGAAGCGCCCCTGTTTCTGGAAACCATCGACGAGATGGACACGGCCCCGGCCATCGCCTTCACCAACATCCGCGAAAAGGCCGGCTGGTCCGACGCCGCCAAGGACAAGAAGGCGTCGACCAACCTGACCGCCAAGATGGCCGCCCTGTTGAACGAGGCCGCCATGGACCTGGCGGGCGCGCGCTCCGTCTCCATGAAGTCCGAGGGCGTGACACTGGTGCTGGGCAAGGGCGAAGACGCGGTCGAGGCCGCGCGCAAGCTGTCCGGGCGCCTGAACGTCACCCTGGTGCTGGAGGCGGCCAAGGACGTGCCGCCGCCGGCGGTCATGGAATTTCCCGTGTTCGCGGGCAAGGTCACGGGCGCCGGGGGCCATCTGGGCGCGTTCAAGGTCGCCATCGCCGGCTTCATCCCGGCCAAGGCGTCCTCGCGCGGCGCCCTGGAATGGGAAGGCGAGCCGCAGGCCGGAACCTCCGAATGCGACCTGATCCTGGACCTGCGCGGCGGCCCGGCCCTGTTCCCCCACGCGGACAAGCGCGACGGCTATTACAACCCCGACCGCGGCAACCCGGCCCTGGTCGCCGAAACCATCTTCGAGATGACGGAGATGGTCGGCGAATTCGAAAAGCCCCGCTATGTCGATTACGACGACAAGATCTGCGCCCATTCCCGAAGCCGCATCACCGGCTGTTCGCGCTGCATCGACACCTGCCCCGCCGGGGCCATCACGCCGGATAACGAGCGGGTCAAGATCGACCCCTACCTGTGCGGCGGCTGCGGCGTCTGCGCCTCGGTCTGCCCGACGGGGGCGGCGACCTACGCCTTGCCGCTGGGCGACGAATTGTTCAAGCGCGCGCGCACGGTGCTGCGCACCTACACGAAAGCCGGCGGCACGGACCCGGTCCTGTTGGTCCACGACGCCGACCAGGGCGAGGAAGCCATCGGCCTGATTTCGCGCATGGGGCGCGGCCTGCCCGCGAACTGCATTCCCTTCGCCGTCAACGAGGTGACGCAGGTCGGCCTCGACCTGTTGCTGTCGGCCGCCGCCTACGGGGCCGCGCACTGTCTCATCCTCCTGCCGCCCAAGAAACGCGCCGAGGCCCAGGCCCAGGAAGGCGAGATCGCCATCGCCGACACGGTGCTGAACGGACTCGGCTACGGCACGGGCCGCATCCGGCATCTGCATCTGGACGATCCCTCGGCGGTCGAGGATGCGCTGTGGTCCCTGGACAAGCTGCCCGCCATGCCGCAGGGCGATTTCCTGCCGCTGGGGCGCAAGCGCGCGGTCATGCGTCTGGCGCTCGACACGCTTCACGCCGGCGCCCCCAACAAGGTCGACGAGATCGCCATGCCGAAGGGGGCCCCCTTCGGCACGGTGACCGTGGATGCCGCCGGCTGCACGCTGTGCCTCAGCTGCGTCGGCGCCTGCCCGGCCCGAGCCCTGCGCGACAATCCGGACAAACCGCAATTGTCGTTCGTCGAGGATGCCTGCGTGCAGTGCGGGCTGTGCGCCAAGACCTGCCCGGAAAAGGTCATCACCCTGACCCCCCGCCTGTCGTTCAAGGACGAGGCCAAGAGCCCCCGGGTGCAGAAGGAGGAAGATCCCTTCCACTGCATCCGCTGCGGCAAGCCCTACGGCACCCGCGCCACCATCAATCAGCTGACCAACAAGCTGAAGGGCCATTCCATGTTCCCGGGCGCTGCGCTGGACCGCATCAAGATGTGCGACGACTGCCGCGTGATGGTGCAGTTCGAAGTCGCCAACCCGCTGGCCGGCGCACCCAAGCCGATGACCCGCACGACCCAGGATTACCTGAACGAACGCGAGGAAATGCGCGCCGCGGCCGCCGCCGACATGCGGGCCAAGGGCCTGGCGCCGGACGCGGACAACGAAGGTTGAGCCCGGTTCCGGGGCCCGGCGGCTTTCCACCCTGCGGAATTCCTCATAAAAATTGGGGGCGACAAGGGGCCTTGCCGTTACTATCTTTATGACAAGAGGATTAAAGGTGCCGCGGGTGGCGATAGGCCCCGTCGGCATCCGCCTCCGGGCGGACCAAAACCTTGAGGACGAAACTGGGCTGACTCCATGACCGGCATGATCGACCCCTTCGGACGGGCGGTGACCTACCTCCGCGTTTCCGTCACAGACCGCTGCGATTTCCGCTGCGTGTACTGCATGGCGGAGGACATGACCTTCCTGCCCAAGGCGGAGATCCTGTCGCTGGAGGAACTCGACCGCCTGTGTTCCGCCTTCGTGCGCAAGGGCGTGAAGAAGCTGCGCCTGACCGGGGGCGAGCCGCTGGTCCGCCGCAACATCATGTCGCTGATCCGATCCCTCGGCCGCCATCTGAAGACCGGCGACCTGGAAGAACTGACCCTGACCTCCAACGGCTCCCAGCTGGCGCGCTTCGCGGACGAACTGGTCGATGCCGGGGTCCGGCGCATCAACGTGTCGCTCGACACCCTGGATGCCGACCGGTTCGAGGCGATCACCCGCTGGGGCAAGCTGGACAAGGTGCTGGACGGCATCGACGCCGCGAAAAAAGCCGGGCTGCACGTGAAGATCAACACGGTGGCGCTGAAGAATTTCAACGAAGACGAACTGGACCGCATGATCGAATACTGCGGCGAGAACGCCTTCGACATGACCCTGATCGAAACCATGCCCTTGGGCGAAATCGACCAGGACCGCACGGACCAGTACCTGCCTTTATCGAAGGTTCGCCAGAACCTGGAAACGAACTGGACCCTGACGGACATCCCGTTCAAGACCGGCGGCCCGGCGCGCTATACCCAGGTCCGGGAAACCGGGCAGAAGCTCGGCTTCATCACGCCGCTGACCCATAACTTCTGCGAAGGCTGCAACCGCGTGCGCCTGACCTGCACGGGCACGTTATACATGTGCCTGGGCCAGGACGATGCCGCCGACCTGCGCGCGCCGCTGCGCGCCTCCGAAGGCGACGAGTTGCTGGAAACCGCCATCGACGAAGCCATCGGCCGCAAACCCAAGGGCCACGATTTCGTCATCGAACGGCGCGGCGACGGCCCGGCCGTGAGCCGCCATATGAGCGTTACCGGCGGTTGACGAAGTATCACCACAGAGACAGTGAGACGATGAGAAGAGAATGATTTTCTCAGGTTGTTTCCCTCACCGTCTCAGTGGTTTTCTTTACTTTCTTATCCAGACCCCGATAGAGTTTCCATCATGTCCAGATGGCAGGAATACGATTGGGACCTGATGGTCCGGCGCCGCGCCCCCGCCCCCCTGATTGCGGTGGCGCTGCTGCTGTCGTTGTGGCTGGCGACGGCGGAAAGCGGTTCCATCACCGCCGTCAAATGCAAGGCCGACCACGCGGAGTTGCTGGCCTCCATCGAAGCCGCCCGCCAGCAGACCCTCGACCAGATCAACATCCAGCTTGCCGATACCGGCGACTACCAGCGCATCGAAGCGCTGCTGTCCATGCGCGAGCAGGCCTGGGACGAGGAAGAAGCCCAGCGCGGCAACGCGCAGCACATCTTCTATGACTGCATAAGCGCCGCCAAGCGCCCCGGCTGAACCTGTGTACCGGTAATCCCGGTCAGCCGGGGCCGGCCGTCAGGGCACCAGCGATCTCATCGGCGCAGGCCTTCAGGGGGGCGACCATGGTGGCGAGCGCTTCGGCCACCGGCAGGGCGCTTTTTAGGTAAAGCACGTTCATGGCGGCCACGGAGCGGCCGCCCACCAGGATCGGCACGCCGATGGTGGAGATGCGCCGGCCGTATTCCGTGCGTGAGTATTCGTCGTGCATGGTGGCGTAGCCCTGGTCGCGGATGCCGGCAAGATAGTCCTCGGCCTTGGCCCGGTCGCGAGCGATCTCGTTCCACACCGCGGGCATCGCCGTGACGCGGTCGAGCACTTCTTCGCGCTCCTCGGTGCTGGCGAAGGCGAGATAGGCCAGGCCCAGGCTGGTCCCCAGCATCGGCGCGCGATAGCCCGGCAACCGGTTGACCAGGATCGAGCCTGCGTCGCGTGAGGATTCGATCAGCACCATGGCGTCGTGGTCGAAGATGGCAACGTCCGACGGCCAGCCGAAGCGGTTGCGGAACGCCGCGATGATGGGGCCGACGATGCGCCCGACGGCACGGTGGCGGTCGTATCCCGAACACAGCAGCAGGGTCTTGCCGGTCACTTCATAGGCCGTGTGGCGGTCGTCCCGCACGACGAAGCCCGCATGCATGAGGGTTTCCAGCATGCGCACGATGGTCGCCTTGTCGAGCCCCGTTTCCCGGTGCAGTTCGCCGATGGTCGCACGGCCCTTCAGCTTGTTGACGGCGGCCAGCACGTCGAGGCCCCGGAGGGCGGCATTCACCGGCTTGTACGACCCCATGGGCGGTTTCCTTTCGGCCCCGGCCCGGCCCCGTGCGGGTCGGTGTCCGAATGCCGTTACATGCCTATGTTTCAACAGATGAAATGTGGTTTCATTTACAAATAACCGGGCCTGGATCATTTTTCAAGCAACGGGAAACACTGCTCAAAGGGCGGGGCCTCATCCAAGGAAACGAGAGACCATGACCATCCAGAAGAAACCCCTCGGCACCCTGGGCGTCGAAATCACCGGCGTCGATGTCGGCCGGGATTTGTCCGGCGGCAACGGCGACAACCTGTTCGGCGACATCCGCCAGGCCTGGCAGGAAGCGGGCGGCCTCATGGTGATCCGCGACCAGACCATCGACCAGCAGCAGCACATCGACTTCTCCCGCCGCTTCGGTCCCCTGTTCCATGACGAGGGCCAGCCGCCCCTGCAGGACACGGTGTCGCGCTATCTGCATCCCGACCACCCGCAGCTTTACCGCGTGTCCAACAAGGTCGATGCAAAGGGCGAGCCCACGGGCCGCAAGGGGGCCGGCACCTATTGGCATTCCGACGTATCGTTCCGCGACCGCCCGGCCCAGGCCTCGGTCCTCTACGCCATCCAGATTCCGCCCTACGGCGGCGACACCATCTTCGCCGACATGGCGGCGGCCTACGAGGCCCTGTCGGACGGCATGAAGACGATGCTGGGACGCCTCAACGCCGTGCACGACTTCGCCGTCGCGGCGGCGACGCAGTACGCCAAGCCGATCGTCATCGACAAGGATTTCGACGGCGCCAACCAATGCGTCCACCCCATCGTGCGCACCCATGCGGACACGGGGCGAAAGTCGCTTTACGTCAATCCGGGGTTCACCTCGCATATCGAGGGCTTCACGCAAGCGGAAAGCCGCCCGATCCTGGATTACCTCTACAAGCACGCCACGCAGCCCGAATTTCTCTACCGCCATGCCTGGCAGCCCCATGACCTGCTGGTCTGGGACAATCGCACGCTCATGCACTACGCCGTGTCGGACTATTCTGCGGACCGCTACATGGAGCGCACGACGGTGATCGGCGAGCGGCCGGTCTAGACGCGCTTGTGCAGGGCGGGCCGTTTGCCTATAGCTGTTGCCATGACCACGCCCGACCCCGCCCTCCACAGCACGAAAAACCTCGTCATCCTCGCGATCTGCCAGGCGCTGTTTTTCTGCGGCCGCACGCTCACGTTCTTCGCCGCGACCCTGGTCGCGATATCGATGCTGGGCGAGGACCTCGCCCTGGCCACGGCCCCGATCACCATGCTGCTGATCGGCACCTCGGCCGGGACCCTTCCCGCCGCCTTCCTGATGCGGGTTTGGGGGCGGCGATGGGGGTTCGCCTTCGGCTCGGCGATCGGCAGTATCGGGGCCCTGATCGCCGCCCAGGCAGTTGCCCTGGACAGTTTCCTCCTGTTCAATATCGGGTTGCTGATCGCGGGAATCTACACCGGCTTCGCGCAGCAATACCGCTTTGCCGCGGCCGAGGTCTCGCCGGACCATCTGAAGGAACGCAACGTTTCCATCGTCATCGCGATGAGCGTCATCGGCGCCTTCCTCGGCCCGGAAACGGCGCTGTACGCCAAGCATTGGATAACGGACGTACCGTTCCAGGGGGCGTTTTTGATGATGGCGGCGTTCACGGCGCTGTCCGGGGTCGTCATCCTGTTCGCGCAAATTCCCCGGCTCACGAAACAGGAATACGCGGATACGGGCCGCCCGCTCTGGACCATCGTCAAATCGCCGACCTTCATCGTCGCCCTGATCGCGGCCCTGCTCGGCTATGTGGTGATGAACTTCCTGATGGTCGTCACGCCGGTGACCATGGGCACGCTCAAGACCGTCGTCTTTTCTCACGAGAACATCAAACTGGTGATCCAGTGGCATGTGGTCGGGATGTTCCTGCCGGGATTTTTGACCGGGCACCTGATTAAAAGGTTCGGCGTCGTCCGCATCATCGCCACCGGCGCGGCCATTCTTCTCTCTTCCGTCCTCGTCGCCCTGAACGGGGTCACCCTCACCCACTTCCTCACGTCGCTGATCCTGCTCGGCATCGGCTGGAACTTCACCTTCACCGGCGGCACGATCCTGATCACCGAGGTTCACAGCCCGGCCGAACGGGCCAAGGTGCAGGGCACCAACGACTTCCTGCTGTTCACGGGCCTTGCCGTCTCCTCGCTGATGGCGGGCAGCGTCTATCACCACTTCGGCTGGGCCTGGGTCAATTACGCCATGCTGCCGGTGATCCTGGTGATCCTGCTCTCGGCGCTGTGGCTGCGCAGCGTCCGCCGCCGGGAACAGGCCCTGGCCAAGGCGGCGGCGGAATAGCACATCCGGCGGTCGGTCACTTTGGAATCGAACACGGCATGATCCGGGCGCGCTAGACGAAAGTACCAATATTTGGTATTTTCAATTTCCAGTCAGGATTGTCGCCATGAGCAAAAATACCTCCATCGCCCTCGGTGGTCATTTCGCGGATTTCGTCTCCTCGCAAGTCGATGCGGGACGGTACGCCTCGGCAAGCGAGGTCATCCGCGCGGGCCTGCGCCTTTTAGAAGAGCGGGAGGCCCAGTTGGCCACCCTGCGCGCCGCCTTGATCGAGGGGGAACAGAGTGGTGCCGCTGAACCCTTCGACTTCGACGCCTTCATCGACGCGAAGAAACAATCGGGCACCTGAGGCGGTGGTCCGTCTCAGCCCCCGCGCCGCAAGGGACCTCAGCGAAATCTGGGATTACACGGCAAATCGTTGGGGCCTGGGGCAGGCAGAGACCTATCTCCGCTCCCTGCAATCGGCCCTGGGAACCCTTGCCGCTGATCCGGGACGCGGCCAAATCTGCGACGACATCCGTCCAGGCTATCGCAAGCAGCCGGTGGGATCACATGTCATCTTCTACACGATTTCGGTTCCTGCGGATGGCATTGACGTCATCCGTATCCTGCATCAGCGGATGGATGTGGCACTGAACTTATTGGTTCAGCCGTTAAGGCCGCAGCCCCATCAAATACCGATTGAGCCCGGCCATGCAGTCGTGGAACGGCGCCATGCTTTGCGCCGACTTGGTCTGGCTGAACGCCCCCTGGATGGCGGCGACGATCAGGGTCGCGGCCTCGTCCGTGTCGGCGGCCGCGTTGACCCGGCCGGAATGCTGGCCGCGTGTCAGGGCGCGGGACAGGCGCCTGCGCCAGGCGCGGTACAGTTCCTCCACCCTTTGCCGGAATCCGCCGTCGATGGGCGACATTTCCTGCGCCAGATTGTTCAAGGGACAGCCCAGCAGGTGAATGGCCGGTACCCGGCCTGTCATGTTGTCCTGGATGGTGCGGGCGATGGCGGCCAAGGGATCGTCCTCACCCTCCGCGTCCAGGGGCGCCAGCCACCAGTCTTCCAGATAGGCTTTCACCTTCTCGTCCACCACGGCATAGCCGAGCGCCATCTTGTTGGGGAAATGGTGGTACATCGCCCCCTTGGTGACGCCGGTCATGGCCAGGATGTCGGTCAGTCCCGCGGCCTGGAAGCCGTGGCGGTGAATGACCCCGTAGGCGGCTTCGAGAATCTGCCGCCGGGTCTCGTCGGGTTTGTAGGCGCGGGACATACCGGGGAGTATGAATTTACCGCAAGGCTTCCGCAACCACCCTTAAGCGGCTAAGTTGCGGAAAGTTCCGAGATTTTTCGAAGATCGCCATGACCGACGCCCGCCCCGTCTCGAAAATTGCCTTCGTCGCCGCGCAGCAGCCGGAGGCCCAGGACGCCCTCAAGATCCTTGCCCATCGCTACGGCAACATGGCGACAGACCAGGCCGAGGTGATCGTGGCGCTGGGCGGCGACGGCTTCATGCTGGAAAGCCTGCATGGCGCCATCGGCAGCGGCACACCGATTTACGGCATGAACCGGGGCACGGTCGGCTTTCTGATGAACGAATACCTGGCCGACGGCCTGCCCGAGCGCATCGCCCGCGCCCAAGCGGTGAGCCTGCGTCCCCTGAAAATGACGGCGACGGACGTCAGCGGCAACACGACCACGGCGCTTGCCATCAACGAGGTGTCGTTGCTCCGGGAATCGCGCATGGCGGCGAAAATCCGCATCTTCATCGACGGCGTCGCGCGCCTGGACGAAATGATCTGCGACGGCGTGCTGGTCGCCACGCCGGCCGGTTCCACCGCCTACAACCTGTCGGCCCACGGCCCGATCATCCCCATGGGCGCGGACCTGTTGGCGCTGACCCCCATTTCCGTGTTCCGGCCCCGGCGCTGGCGCGGCGCGCTGCTGCCCCGGAAGGCCGAGATCGCGTTCGAAATTCTCCAGCCCGAGTTAAGACCCGTCAGCGCCACCGCCGATTACACCGAAGTCCGCGACGTCAAACGGGTGGCAATCCATCAGGACCACAGCCACCGCCTTGAGCTGCTGTTCGATCCCGAACACAACCTGGAAGAACGCATCCTCAAGGAGCAGTTCGAACCGTGACCACCGACGACAAACCCCCCGTACCCGCCCCAGACGACGTAGAGAACGACCCCGAAAGCACCGGCCCCGGCCCGGAGACGGAAGGCAATCCGAAGACCCGCCCGCTGCGCATGGCTCTGACCCTGACCCTGGGCGGGGCCGGCGGCATCCTGTTCCACGAACTGCACATGCCGCTGCCCTGGATGATCGGGGCGTTGGTGTTCACGGTGGTCGCCTCCCTGTCGGGCGCCCCCCTGGTCCGCCCGAAGCGCCTGCGCCTTTACATGGTGCCGGTGCTCGGCGTGATGCTGGGGGCCGGGTTCACGCCGGAAGCGATCCGCCACGCCTCCGAATGGATCGCCTCGCTGTCCATGCTGCTGGTCTACGCGATCGGAATCACCGCCATGGTGTCCTATTACCTGGTCAAGGTCGCCAAATGGGATGCGGCGACGTCCTATTTCTCGGCCTCGCCGGGCGGGTTCGGGGAAATGGCGCTGCTGGGCGAGGCCATGGGTGCCGACGACCGCAAAATTTCCCTCAACCATTCCGTCCGCATCATGCTGACGGTGCTGGTCATCCCGTTCTGGTTCAAGTTTTTCGAGGGCTACCAGCCGGGCAACATGGGGGCCCTCGGCAACATGGCCGATATCCGCCCCAAGGACGCGGCGATCCTCGTCGCCTGCGCCGTGGTCGGGTATTACGTGGCGCGGCGGCTGCGGTTTCCGGCGGCGCAGCTTCTGGGCCCGACCCTGGTGTCGGCCATCGTTCACATGTCGGGCCTGACCGAGGCCCGCCCGCCCCAGGAAATCGTCGCCCTCGCCCAGGTCGTGATCGGTGCGTCCATCGGCTGCCGTTTCCTCGGCATTTCCCTGCGCGACATGTTCGGCACCATGGTCCAGGCGGCGGGCATCACCATCTTCATGCTCGGCGCCGCCTATGCCGGGGCCTGGGTCGTCAGTTCCTTCACGGGCCTGCCGGTGAACACGCTATGGCTTGCCTTCGCGCCCGGGGGTCTCGCGGAAATGACCCTGATCAGCCTGTCGCTCGGCATCGACGTGGCCTTCGTGTCGGTCCATCACATGGTGCGGGTGATCTTCCTGGTGGCCATGGCGCCCATCGCCTTCAAACTGTTGAAGGGCGTGCTGGAACGCGCCGAGGCGGCCAACAAGTCCTGATCCGGATTACCGATGGTCGGCGCCGACGGCGGCGGCGGCGGACTTGAAGCCGTCGCGTTCCAGAAGGTCCGCCAATTCGGCGGCAATGCGCGCCGCCAGATAAGGCCCATCGAAAACCAGCGCCGAATAGATCTGGATCAGCGAAGCGCCCGCCCGGATGCGGGCATAGGCGTCCGCCCCGGTGGCGATGCCGCCGACCCCGATCAGAGGGATGTCCCGGCCGACAAGCTGATACAGGTCGGAAATCACGCCCTTGGCCATCGCCTTCAGCGGCGCGCCGGACAGACCGCCGATCTGCCCCTTCTGCTGATCGCGGAGACTTGCCGGGCGGCTGATGGTCGTGTTGGTCGCGATGATGCCGTCGATGCCCACGTCGGCGACGACGGCGGCGATGTCTTCCAGATCCGCGCTGGCCAGGTCCGGCGCGATCTTGACCAGCAGCGGCGGACGGTTGGCCAGCCCGTCGCGCGCCGCCTTCACCGCCGTCAGCAGCGCCGTCAACGGCCCCCGGTCCTGCAAGGTGCGCAGCCCCGGCGTGTTGGGCGACGACACGTTGACGACCAGATAGCTCGCCATGGCGCCCAGGCGTTCGACGCCCAGGACATAATCCCGCACTTCGTCGGCCGAGTCCTTGTTGCGGCCCAGGTTGACGCCGGCAATGCCCCGTCCTATCGGCCCGGCGCGGAACTTTGCCAAGCGCGCGGCCATGGCGTCATGGCCGCCGTTGTTGAAGCCCATGCGGTTGATCACCGCGCGGTCGTCGGTCAGGCGGAACAGGCGCGGCTTGGCGTTGCCCGGCTGCGGGCGGGGCGTGACGCTGCCGACTTCGGTAAAGCCGAACCCCAGGCCGAGCACCGCCCCGGGCACCCGGGCATTCTTGTCGAACCCGGCGGCCAGGCCCACGGGGTTATCGAACTCCAGGCCCCAGACGCGGGTTTTCAGGATCGGCCGCGGAACCGCCGCCACCGGCGGCGCCAACCCCAAAGACAGCGCCATGAGGGCCAGAGAATGGGCGAATTCCGGATCGAGGCAGCGAAGGGCCGGCATCAGCCGATCGGCAAGGGTCATCTTAAAGAGCTTCCTGCAGGTTCAGTTCGGCCGGGAATTGGTGGCGGCCGGACGCATCGAGCGGCAGATCGTAGACCGCCATCACCGCCGACACGGGCAACGGCCCGTAAAGATGCGGGAACAGCTGGCCGCCCCGCGATTCTTCCCATTTCAGGGTGTCGCCCAATTTTCGCGGATCGACACGCAAAAGGACAATCCCGGACTGGCCGGCGCGGTGTTTGGCCGCACTTTGCACAACCTGACCGGCACCCGAGAAATGGATGAAGCCGTCGGCAACGTCCTGGGACGACCCGGCATACGCCCCAGCCCGCTCGGCGGCGGCCCATTCTTCCTGGCGGCACATGTGATAAATGGCGGAATCTTTGGGGTTCATCGCGGTTATAGCTGTGATTCTGGATAACTGTTCCGGCGGTTCGGCCGGGAGATTAGATCACATCGCCGCCCGTGGGAACCGGCCATCTCGGCCTTCCGCATCCTATGACCAACGGCCAGGGGGTATTGATCTGGCATGGCAATTGCGTATTTCGACACGAATTCATGCGGAATTCAGAAACAAGTCACCTTACCGATACACGGGAACAAAAAAATGGGCTCAAAGACAAACCGCCCCTCGCTGAATCTGGAACTGGCGCTGACCGAACTGGAAGAACTGGTCGATCTCGGCATCAAGTTCGTACCCGTGCAGCCGTCGCTCGCCATGATTCAAGCCGGTGCCCGTGCAAGCGGCGTTGACGAAGCCCTGGTCGCCAAGATCTACCGCGCGATGTTGGAAGCGGATGCCCTTGACGATCCCGACGCCCCTACCGGCCTGCGGGCCAACTGACCCCCTTACCAAACAATCGGGTCCGGCCCGTCGATGACGGGTCCGCCCGCCAGCAGACGCACATCCCCGGCGCTGCCGTCGGGCCGGCGGGGGCGCGGCGGCTCTGCTGATTCCGTGGGGTCGTTCCATCCATAACCGCCTTCGAACAGATCGCCGCCATGACCCGAGGCAAAGGTGAACACGCCGTTACCCGTCAGCCAGTCCGTCACCGGCGGGGACGTCGGCACGGGCTTGTCGACGGCGGCTGATTTCGGTCCGGCCGATGGGGCGGCGGCGGGAGCCCGTGATTCTTGCGCACGCGCACCGGGCGGCACCGCCCGGGCCTGACGTGTCAATTTCAGGCGGCCGCCCGATTGCCCGCGGGCATCGACGGTCAGGTCCACGTCGAACGCTCCCTGCCCCTCCGGCACGATCAGGCTAAGATCCCGAAGATCGCCCATCGTCAAACGCCAAGGACCGTCACCATCGGCCTCGCCGTCCCGAACGCCGCCGGTCAGATGCACCCCCGCCGGCACCCCGTCCAACGAAAACGCCACATCGCCGACCATTTTGCCCATCCCACGGGCGAAGGAAATCGCCATGGGAAAGCCGACCCGCCCGCTGCCGTCGAGGACCACCGGCGCCTCGATGGCAAAGCGCAGCCCCGATTCCAGGGCCGCCAATCCCGGCTCCACCGTCAGGCTGCCCGTGCGGACATGCCCATCGCTGGAGATCACCGTAACGGGAAAAGCGTGCGGACCGCTGGCCCCCGGGGGGAACCGCATGCGCAGACCGCCGGGAATCGTCAGGTCGTGCTCCAGCAAAGTCGCCGTGCCGTCGCCATTGTCGACGCCCGCGTTCAGGGTTATCCCCTTGCCCAGGCCGCCGACGATCAGCACCGACATGTCGCGCGGGTTCAATCCCGGCACCGCCGTCATGAGGTCGAGGGGCAGGCCCGTCTTGGCATCCTCGACCTGGGCCTGGCGGTCGTCGTTCGAATCAGGGGCGTCGGCCATGTTCCAATCCTTCGTGAAAAGGTTCGCCGTTGATACAGGGGGCGATTGCCCCCATTTTCAATAACGCCCCATTTTCTGTAATGATTGGACATCCGGCCAGCACTTTGGCCGCCCGGGCGTTGAATAGGATCAATCCGTTGCCCCTGTCTTCCCGCCGGACGGCAGGATCCGAAGGCGCCGCAACCGAAGACGGGGAGTAACCGCGCATGTCAGACAGGGAAGCGATCCTGTTCGCCAACGACACTTTTTACGCCGCCTTCGCCGGTGGCAGTTTCGAGGACATGCGCGCGGCCTGGGCCGACGACCGGGACATCACCTGCATTCATCCGGGCTGGCGGCCCCTGACCGGTCAGCAGGAGGTGATGGACAGTTGGGGCGCGATCCTGTCCTCAGGCGAGACGTCCGACATCCGCTGCGTCGGCGCGCGGGCGTTTTCATTCGGCGATGTCGCCTATGTCACCGGGTTTGAGAGCATGCCGAGGACCCTGTTGACCGTAACCAACGTATTCGTGCGCGCGGGGGCCCTGTGGCGCATGGTCCACCATCAGGCCGGTCCCTGCCAGGACCGCGGCGCCGCCGACCGGGAAGACGCCGACCCGACCCTGCAATAAGGGTTCGGAATAACCGGCCGATGGGTTAAGAAAGTCCGCGCAGGGACAAACATCGGCGACCACAGGAGGAGACCCCGTCCAGCCATGAAAACGATCGAGATGACCATCGGAACCGTGACCTTGACCGCCGCCCTGCGCGACACGCCGACCGCCACCGCGATCTGGGAGGCAACACCCTTCACCTCGCGCGCCAGCACCTGGGGCGAGGAAGTATATTTTTCGGCCCCCGTCTCCCTGGACCGCGAGCCCGACGCCCGCGCCGTGGTCGAACCGGGCGAAATTGCCTTCTGGCCGGACGGCGATAGCATCGCCATCGGCTTCGGCCGCACGCCCATTTCCCAAGGCGACGAATGCCGCCTTGCCTCGCCCTGCAACATCTGGGCGGATGCGGTCGAGGACGTGAAGACCCTGGCCGTCGTTCAGGCGGGAGCCGCGATCACCGTATCGCGCGGGAAATAAAGATCGCCGTCGACGGTTGAGAAATTGATCTGGAGCAATCCGGATCACCCCGAAAAGGCGTATCGTGCAAACCTAAAGTAAGGAGGGTTTCATGAACAAGCGCACCGCCGAAACAAAGGATATTCAGGCCCTATGTTTCGATGCGTGGCGGGCCTACGCGAAGTTGGGGTTTGACCTGTGGCGCGCCGGAATCGAGGGATTCTGGAAGATTTATCATCCACTTCCCCATCGCCGTTGCGAGGATATGCACAAGCAAATGCCCGGCGCGAAAGAAGGGCCGCAGCTTGCCCGCCACTACGGGCGTCGCTGCCACGATGTGAACGTTGAACATATCTGACACGGTTGCATCCCATGCCCGACCGGCGTTATCGATGGTGCCAGCAAGGCTATTGAGCGCCCCCACAGGCAAGGAGCATGGGCCGTGAGCAAAGCGACGACCGGGCTGGACGGAGCCCTCTACGACTACATCCTTGAGACGACCTTGCGCGAACCGGACATTCTTGCCCGGCTTCGCAAGGAAACGGACGGCCACCCCCGCGCCGGCATGCAGATCTCCCCGGACCAGGGCCAGTTTCTGGCCCTGCTGGTCGAGCTTCTGGGCGCCCGGCGGATCATCGAGGTCGGCACCTTCACCGGCTATAGTTCACTGGCCATGGCGATGGCCCTGCCCGACGATGGTGAGATGGTGTGCTGTGACGTGTCCGAGGACTATACATCCGTCGCCCGCCGCTATTGGGCAGAGGCCGGCGTGGGGGCACGCATCACCCTGCGTCTGGCCCCTGCGGTCGAGACCCTGGACGCCCTGATATCCGAGGGCCGCGCCGGTGCCTTCGACATGGCGTTCATCGACGCCGACAAGGAAAACTACCAGAATTACTTCGAGCGTTGCCTGACCCTGATCCGCCCAGGCGGCCTGATCGCCGTCGACAACGTGTTGTGGAACGGGCGGGTCATCGACCCCACGGACGACAGCGTTGATACGCGGGCGATCCGCGCTTTCAACGCGGGCCTGAAGAACGACGACCGGGTCACGGTCTCGCTGCTGTCCGTGGCCGACGGCCTGACCCTCGCCCGCAAACGCTGAGCCCCGGCCACGCCCCGCCGAAATAAGGCACGGCAGCACGAAATAGTCCCATTTACCGCCAACAATAGCCCTGATTGCGGGCGATATCTCCTGTCATCGGATCAACCCGGTAAAGGAGACAGACCATGCCCAGCCATGCCCACCATCCCCGGCCCGCCGCGGGCCTGATCGCCACCGGCCTGGTCGCCGCCAGCCTGACCGCGGCAGGGCTGTTCGCAACCGCCTTGCTTGCCGCGGGTGTCGCCCGCGCGGCGGAACCTTATGACGCGGTCTGCGACGCGGCACCCGAACACGGCCAATCCGTTCCCTTGATCGTCACCGGATTCGAAACCGGCAGCGCCGCCGTCCCCGCCGATCAGGAAGGCGATATCCGCGCCTTTGCAAACACCCTGCCGTCCGGCACGACCATCTGCGTCGTCGGTCAGGCGGACAAACGCGGTCCCGTCGACCTGAACGACCGGCTTGCCATGAATCGCGCCCGCGCCGTCGCCGCCCGCCTGATCGGCGCCGGCGTGGCGCCGCAGGACCTCAGCGTTTCGTCACGGGCGGAAGCCTTCGGCGACACGGCACCCGGCTGGTTCTGGTTCAACGGCAGCCGACGGGTCGAGGTCGTCGCCCTGTACTGATAGGGAATGTGCTTCAGGCCAAGTCCCGCAGAATACAGGTAAACCGGCCGACCGCCGCCTCGAGCGGCCCGTCATTGGGAAAATTGATGATGTCCGGGCCTTCCAGGCGGAAGGCCCGGGCGCGTTCCAGCCGGCGGGCAACCTGTTCGTCGGTTTCCCTGGCGCGGGCGCCTAAGCGCGCGCGCAGCGTCGCCTCATCAGCCGTCACCGAGATGACACGCAGGTGCCGAAACCGGCCCCGCGCCTCTTCGATCACGGAACGGGACGCATTGACCACCACCGTGCGCCCGCCCACAAGGTCATCCACGGTTTCCGTCGGGATGCCGTACCACAAGCCATGGGCACCCCAGGACAGAAGATAGCCGCCCAACTCGCGGCGCGCATGGAACTGGCTTTCCGTGACCGCGACATGATCCTCAGACCCGGCGTCGACCGGGCGGGTAATGTCGCGGCGGGGAAAAACAACACCGGCGCCATCGGCAAAGGCCTGCCGAGCGCCGTCGATCAGGCTGTCCTTGCCTGCCCCGGACGGGCCGACGACCAGAACCATGGTGCCGGGTAAAATGTCCTGGGTCACGGCGCGGACGGGGATGCGGGGGGCTGCGAACATGGCCCCGGTAGATACAGGGCCCGAATGACCCGGGCATGAACGCCGGGTGACGGTTCGGTTAAGTCCATATCCGGACGCCCGGCCTAAAGGGCATGATGTCGGCGCAGGGTCGGCGGCGAGCCGTCGAAAAAGCGCGCGGGCCGGGTCGACAAGGCGTCCAACAGTTCGCGGAACCGAATTTTGGCCGCCGCCACGTGATGCCCCCGGGGATATGTCAGCAGATAAACCTTCACCTTTTCCGGATCGTTGGATGCATCGGCCTGCCGCCAAAACGCCGTATCCGCATCGATCGCGGCCATGACGACCGGCGCCTCCGGGTCGGTGGGGGGTGCCGGTGCCGTCAACTCTTGTTCCTCGACCTCGGCAACGGGCTGAGCGGTCACTGCGGGACCATCCTGATCAGCAGGGACCGGTAGAATAAATTCCGAAGCCCCCGCGCCGGTCATGGCTGTCGTCTCCGCCGCCGCCGGCAGGGGCATGAGGCCCAGGGCCAGCGTCAGGGCGGCAGGCAGCCACACATGACCGTGACGGGGGCCTAATGTCGGTTTCGGTATCTGCAAGATCTGCCTTCTCGTTCAAGCAACCGGAAGCGCCCGGCACCAATTACTTGTTTATTTAAGTATAAAATTACATGTAAAACAATATATAAATTGCCCCATCCGGGCTCCTGTCATCCCGCGGCGGCGGACTGGGTGATTTTCTTGATCGCCGCCTGAAGCTGGGACACCAACTCGCGCCCCGTATCGCCGCCGTCGCCCGCAATACTGTTGCGCAGGATAACGGTCAGGGAATCGATGTGCACCTTGACCAGATCAATGCTGGAAGCACTGTTGGGCAGACCGCCGCCCGTGAACCGCATCAACGAATTGCCGACCATGGAGACCAGGGGATAGCCGAAGGTCTCACCCTGCAGGCCCAATTGCTTGGCCAGCCCGTGAATGCGCTGAAAATGTTCCGACTTGTCCGGCACGGCGCCGGCTTCGGCCATGATCCGCTGCAGGCTTTCCACGTAATCCAAGGCCGAACCCACGTATTCTTCCTTCGACCGGTCCAATTCCTTCTGCGCCTTGAACACGGCCCCCTGGGTGAACAGGGCGTCGCTATCGTCGTCGCCGCCGGCCTTGCGCTTCAGATGGTTGGGCGGTCGGAAGATGCGAATCACGCTGTCGTTGGGAAAGCGTTCCAGCGCGGTCGCCAACGGCGAGCGGTCGACACGGACGTCGGAACGGTCCAGGTCGCGGCGTTCTTTGGGCACCGGCTTAAGGTTGCCCCGCCGGTCGGGGCCGAAATAGGCGGTGTTGTAGACGAACGGTCGGGGCCGGTTGATCACGGTCAGGATGCGGTCGACCAGGGCGTCCACCGTCACCGGCTTGAGCAGGAACTGGGTCGCCCCGAAGCCGCGGGCCTCGGCAACAGTCTTCGGATCGAACGCCTTGGCCATCAGGATGACCGGCAGGAACCGGTTCGGCGAGTCCCGATGCATGCGAATCCAGCGTACCATGCCGATGCCGTTCAACAGTTCCTCGAACATGTCACAGATCATGAAGTCGACGGTATCGACCCGTTCGGTGATGCTTTTTTTCGACAGCCGCTTCAGAAGGTTGAGCGCATCATCGTTGCTGTTGGCGGTCAGAATTTCGCCAACGCCCAAGGCTTGCAGAAGGTTATGCATCATCCAACGGTGAGCGTCGTCCTGATCGACGATCAGGACGGTGAAAGAACGCAAATTGATGTTGGCCAAGTCGGGCCTCACGAGCGGTCTGCGTTCCGTGTTCGACACGGAAACGTTATTTGTGGCGGGAATCCCACCCTCTGTTTGCACAAAGTGAAGTGCATGCGCCGGCCCCGGTCAACCCTGCCTAAAGTTAGCCATGGAAATTCGCACGCTGGCCCGTTCCCAAACCCCGAAAACCGTGAAAAAGTGTCGCCGGACAAGGGGAAACACCCGGCCAGACGGAGGAGACACCATGACCACCACGTTCGACCTGACAGGCAAGGTCGCCTTGATCACGGGCTCAAGCCGGGGAATCGGCAAGGCCATCGCCGAAGCCTATGCCCGCCAGGGCGCCAAGGTGGTTATCACCTCGCGCAAGCTGGACGCCTGCGAAGCCGTCGCCGCCCAGATCAACGAAGAAAATTTCGACGCCCCCGGCGAGGCCATGGCCATCGCCTGCAACGTGTCCGACGCGGATCAGTTGAAGGCCCTGGTCGGCGAGGTCATGGCGGCCTGGGGCCGCATCGACATCCTGGTCTGCAACGCAGCCGTAAATCCCTATCACGGGCCGATGTCGGGAATCGACGACAGTGCCTGGGAGAAAATCCTGCAGGTCAACGTCACCAACGTCCTGAAGTTGTGCAACATGGTGCTGCCGGACATGGCGGCGCGGCGCGACGGCGCGGTGATCCTGATTTCGTCCGTGGGCGGGCTCAAGGGTTCCATGAACCTGGGCGCCTATGCGGTGTCCAAGGCCGCCGACATGCAGTTGGCGCGCAATCTGGCGATCGAATGGGGCCCCTACAACATCCGCGCCAACGCCATCGCACCGGGCCTGATCAAGACCGATTTCGCCCGGGCACTCTGGGAAGACCCGAAAGCCCGCGCACGCGCCGAGGCCGCCTATCCGCTCGGCCGCCTGGGCGAGCCGGAAGACATCGCCGGGACGGCGATCCTCCTGGCCTCGGACGCCGGCAGTTTCATCACCGGCCAGACCCTCGTCGTCGACGGCGGCGGGGTCGCCGCCGGCAACCGTTACAGCTGATATCGGGAAAGGACCACCGACATGTGCCGCTGGCTCGCCTACGCGGGACCGCCCATCTACCTGGACACACTTTTGCTGCGCCCGGAAAACTCGCTGACCCGGCAAAGCCTGTCGGCCAGCGAAAGTGCTCATGTGGTCAATGCGGACGGCTTCGGAATCGGTTGGTACGGCGAACGCGACCGCCCCGGCCTGTACAAGGACATCCTGCCCGCATGGAATGACGTCAACCTGCTGAACATTTCCGAACAGGTGAAATCGCATTTGTTCTTCGGCCATGTGCGGGCGACCACGGGGACCTCCGTGAACCGCACCAACTGCCATCCCTTCCGCCACGGCAAATGGCTGTTCATGCACAACGGCGAAATCGGCGGCTGGTCCAAGGTGCGCCGCGCCCTCGCCTTCGCCGTGTCCCCGGAACTGTTTCCCAACATTCAGGGCACCACGGACAGTGAAATCTTTTTCCACCTGCTGCTGACCTTCGGCCTGGACGAAGACCCGGAAGCCGCCATCCGCCAGGCGATCCAGGCCATCGAGAAGGCGCAGAAGGACGCTGGCGTGACCGAGCCCTTCAACATGACCATCGCGCTGACGGACGGGCAGACCATCTGGGCCCTGCGTCATGCGTCATCAGGCCGGGTGCCGACGCTGTACATCGGCATGGGCGCCAAGCCCCATGACACGGCGGACGAGGTGACCGTCGCCACGGGCACGGCGATCATTATTCTGTCCGAACCGTTGGATGACGACCTCAAGCAATGGACGGCCATCGAGCCGGACCATCTGGTAATCGCCGGGGACGGCGGCCTTGTCGTCTCGCCGTTCGCTCTGTGACGTAATGGCACCGCGCTGCGCCGCGGCGGTTCTGATTCTGGCCGCCCTGACGGCAATGCCCGCCCAGGCATGGAAGAACGGCCCGCCGAACAACAAGGTCACCAACAGCGCGGCCGACTGCCTGGCGCCGCCCTATTCGACCCATGACTGGATCGCCGACCATGCCCGGGCGTTGCTGCCGGCAGATGCCCGGGCCTGGTTGGACCCGCACCGCGTTCCCATGCTGATCGGCACCGAAGCCCCCGACTACGCGAAAATCGAAGCCTTCTGCGGTGCGCCCAATCGAGGTTACAACGACACCGGCCAGGGCCGCCACGATCTGCGGTTCGATGCAACCGGCACGGTGACACGCGACTTGCCCGCCCAACGCGCGCAGGAGGAATACGACAAGGCCGTGCAGGCCTACCGCGCCGGCAGGCCGGACCATGCCGCCTATTTCCTGGGGGCCGCGATGCATTACATCGGTGATCTGGCGCAATACGGGCACACCGTCAAAGGCGAAACCCATCATGCCGATTTTGAGGATTGGGTCGGTGCCCTGACGCCGTCGTTCGCCGGCGGCGTGTTCGAAAAATTCATCGTGGCGGACGGGCTGGAGCCGCGCCGGGCCGATGACGCCGTTCTGCGCACGGGGCGGTTCACCTGGACGGGGACTGCACCGGTGTTGCCGCCCGTCGATATGGATGCCCGGTTCGGGCCCGGCGCCCTGGGCGATGCGGCCTTCGTCGCCAGCGTCGGCCATTGCCTGAACAGGGCCGTGAACGAAGCCGCCGACATGCTGTTCGGATTTTACAAAGCGGAAATCCGGTCCGCCGCGCATTAGGCGAGGCGGACCGGACCCGTTTGTTTTGGCGTTAAGCCGCCATCCCGCGGTTGCCGCCCTGGGAGCCACGGTGGCTGCGGCCGCCGCCGCGCTTGGCACCGCCGCCACCCGGACCACTACGGCTTGGGCCGCCCCGGTTCTGGCCGCCGCCGCGGTTTTGGCCGCCACGGCTTTGACCATTGCGTCCGCCATTGCCCCCGCCGTTCTTGCGCACGTCGGGACCGCTGTCGTTGGCGGCGGAATTGGCGATATCGGCGGCATGGTAGGGATGACCGTCGAACACCGGCACGGGCTGGCGGATGCACTTCTCGATATCGCGCAGGCAGCCGCGTTCGTCATGGGCGCAGAAGGAAATGGCGATGCCCGAAGCCCCCGCCCGCGCCGTGCGGCCGATGCGGTGGACATAACTTTCCGCATCGTTCGGCAGGTCGAAGTTGATGACGTGGGTCACGCCGTCGACATCAATGCCGCGGGCGGCGATGTCCGTCGCCACCAGGGCGCGAATGTCGCCGTCGCGGAAGCCCTTGAGGGCTCGCTGGCGGGCATTCTGGGCCTTGTTGCCGTGGATCGCGTCGGACTTCACGCCATGGTCATGGAGATGACGGGCGACCCGGTCGGCGCCGTGCTTGGTACGCGTGAAGATGAGGACCCGCTCGATGCGCGGATCATTCATCAGCTCACCCAGCAGGGCCCGCTTGTCGTCCTTGGCGACGAACAGCAGGCGCTGTTCGATCTTGTCCACCGTCGTCGCGGCGGGCGTTACCTCGACCCGCACGGGATCGTTCAGAAGTTCGTTCGCCAGGCCTTCGACGGTCTTCGGCATGGTCGCCGAAAACAGCACGGTCTGCCGCGTCTTGGGAAGAACCTTGGCGACCCGCTTGACGTCGCCGATGAAGCCCATGTCGAGCATACGGTCGGCCTCGTCGAGAACGAACACCTCGACGCTGTCCAGGTTGATGTGGCGCTGCTTCATGAGATCCATGAGGCGGCCCGGCGTGGCGACCAGGATATGGACGCCGCGCTGCATGGCGGTGATCTGCGGGCGCATGGAAGTACCGCCGAACACAGTCTGAACCCGCAGGGGCATTTGCCGCCCATAGGTCCGCAGGCTGTCGGCGATCTGGCTCACCAGTTCGCGGGTCGGCGCCAGGATCAGCACGAAGGGACGGTTCGGCAGCGCCTTGCGCGAATTGTCCGCGAAGGACTGCAGGATCGGCAGCGCGAAGGACGCGGTCTTGCCGGTGCCCGTCTGCGCCACGCCCAGAAGATCGCGGCCCTCAAGCAGCGGCGGGATGGATTTTTCCTGAATGGGGGTGGGGGTGGTATAGCCTTCGTCGCTCAGCGCACGAAGGATGGGTTGGGCCAGGTTAAGGCCCGCAAAATCGGTCATGTGATATGTATACTCTCTCGATCAATTGGTCTTCTCCCGCGCGCCCCAAGCGATCGTGTCGGGGGCGGCAGGTTCGCCGGCATCATGCAAGCTTTCTCGGCCGGAACCGCATTCACACGGATATCCGCCTCACGAAACGCCCTTAGATGTCGGTATCAAGGAAGACCGGATCGACGTGGTCGGGTCCGGCAAGCGATCGAAATTCGACCTGAATGGGAGTGTCGCTGGCGCTACATGAGGCCGGAGCCTCCGAGAAGTCAAGGGAATTCGCGTGACGCGCTCCCTTGTTCCCGGCGGCCGGCAGGCCTGTGTCAGGCGGCGAGAATTTCGGGATCGCCCTGGGTCTTCAGGCATGTCGCGGCAAAGTTCCAGTCGGCGAGATGGTCGAAGAAGGCTTCCAGGAACGCCTGCCGGGCATTCTGATAATCCAGGTAGTAGGCATGTTCCCACAGATCGCAGGTCAGCAGCGGCTTCAAGCCTGCGGTCTGCGGCAGATCGGCGTTGGCCGTGCTGACCACGTCGAGCACGCCGTCCGCCCCTTCGGCCAACCACACCCAGCCGGACCCGAAACGGGCCATGCCTTCCGCGATAAACCGGGTACGCAGTTGCGGCAGGGACCCGAAGGTGTCCTTGATCTTGGCGGCAAGGGGCCCCGTCGGCTCCGCGGCGCGGTCCGGCGACATGCAGCGCCAGAAGAACCCATGGTTCCAGGCCTGCGCCGCGTTGTTGAACACGCCCGTGTCGCCCTTTTCATGGGCACGGCGGGCGACGTCGATCAGCGCCATGCCGTCATAGTCCGTGTTCTTGACGGCGTCGTTCAGCTTGTCGATGTATCCCTTGTGGTGCTTGTCGTGATGGAAGTTGAGGGTCTGTTCCGACATATGCGGGATCAAGGCGTCCTTGGCATAGGGAAGGTCGGGGAGTTTGAAAGTCATGATCGGTTCCTTCGTGGTCATGCGTGGTTATGGGAGAGAGGTTGGCCGACGGGCGCCGTTGACGTCCGCCGGCACGCCCTGCGTCAGGACTTCTGCTTATCGGTCACCATGGCGCGGAATTCCTCGATCTTGTCGCCGAGGGCCTCCAATCCTTCCTTGGTGGCCTCCTTGGCATCCACCCATTCACCCTTGGCCGACTTTTTCAGTTCGGCGATCTGTTGATTGAGCACATCGCGCTGACGGTCGATGGCCGCGCGGGCTTCGCGCCATTCTTCCTTGACCTCGTCGGCGGCGTTGGCACCGGCCTCCTTGGCGTTGGATGCCGCTTCATCAAGCTTGGCGTCCAGGACCGTGGCCTGCTTTTGCGCCCAGCCGACGAAGTCGTCGACGGTTTCCTCTGCCGTGACTTCCTGGGAATTGGCCTTGTCGCCGGCGGCCTGGGCGGCGCCCGGCGCGGCGGACAGGCCGGCAGCGACTGCCGCTGCGGCCAGAATGGCGATGGGGATGCGGGTGTTGGGTCTTCGAATATGAGTTCGATAGGTCATGTGATCTTCTTCCTCTTTCGATGCAATGCATGGGACAAACCGCGCAAACCGCATTGCGGGCTGTACGCGCCATTGACGTCTGAAGGCTGCAACCAAACCGCAAGGATGCATTCCGGAAAGCGGGATGCTTTTCCATTCAGCGAAACCAATATGGCGATTTCCCGACTGAAACCGGGCGGCTTCAAGCCGCGCGGGCCAGCACGCGACGCACCCTGGACAGGCCGCTTTTCACCGTTCCGATGGCGATATTCAGTTCGCGGGCGACATCGCGGTAACGTTTGCCCTCAATCACCACCAGACGGAGAATCCGCCGATCCCGGGGTTTCAGATCGGCCAAGGCGCGATCCAGGTCCTTGAGACGCAGACGGTCGATCTGATCGGGCGGCTGATGGACTTCCACAAGCCAATCCTCGACGGGAACATGGGGCCCCCGTCGCTGCCGCCGGCGCGCACGATCGATAAACAGATTATGCATGATGGCGAACAACCAGGCCCGCATGTCCGTCCCCGCCTGGAAGCGGTCAAGGCGCGACACGCCCCGCTCCAGACAATCCTGCAACAGATCGTCGGCGCGGTCGGGAGTGGCTTCGAGGAACCGTGCATACCGGTGCAGGTGGGGAATCTGATCCTCGATCGCCTGCATGAGCCGCCTCTCGGTCATGGCGCGGATAATACCATATTTTCGTCCGGCCCGCCGCCAAGTCTACCAGGAAACCTGCAATCCGTTGATTTTTCGTAATTTTAAGGGCGACACATTCGCCGAAAAAATCAGCCGCGTGTTGGAACCTTTGCCGCCCGTGGCCGTTTATCCATTGACTGGACGTATGAACAAACGGAGGGAGCAGGCATGGATACGAACCGCACAAGCCAATCGCCCGAGGGCCATACCGAGAATCAGAACCGGCCGCAACCCAGGTCGATGCGGGATTTCTTCATTTTCGGGGTGCTGATCGTGATCGGCATCGGCGTTGCGGCGATGTTGTTCACGAAGTCGTAACCGCCGAGTAACCCCGGGCCATTCAGGCCCCGGCCACGTCAAGCCCCTGTCACGTCAAGAACGCGTCACGCGGCGCTTCATCTCGGCCACGGCGGCGTGTGGGCTGGTCAGCACGGGCAGACCCGTGTCGGCACCAATTTCGGCCGCGAGCGGCGCCATGGAAAACTGCGCCAGCACGATGCAGCCGCAATCGTTCAGCCGGGGTGCGGCCGCGACCACGGCGCGGTCATGGGCGTCGCGCCGCCCCGCTCCCAGATCGGCCCAGGCGCCCTCGACCAGCAGCGGCACGACGGTGAGGTCGACGTTCCGGGCAGCCGCGAGGTTTTCCATGTCGGCCGTCATGTCCGGCAAGGTCTGGGGATGGGTCGCCAGCAGGCCGACGCGCCCGCCCTGGGCCAGGGCGGCGTCGAGTATGGCCTCGTTCGGCTTCATCACCGGCACATCGTACTGTGCCGCGATACGGTCGATGATCGCGCCGAACGCGGAACAGGTGAACAGGATGCCGTCGGGCCGCCGGGCCTTGGCGTAAGCCGCCAAGTTGAGAAACCGTTCGGTCAACCCCGGGGTCAGCTTGCCGCCCGCCGCCGCCAGGTCCATGGTCAGGCTTTCGTCCAGCAGGGTCCAATGCTCGGCGTCGGGCCAAAGGTCCTTGAACGCGGTCTCAACCGGCGCGATCGCCTCGCGGGTGGCATGGATCATTGCGATTTGCGTCGTCATGTACCGTATAAAGCGGAAAATTGTCGGGCCTGGCAATCATTTACGCGCCCAGACGCGATCCAAACCCGGCCATATATCATTGCATTCCCATACCTTTGGATTGGCCCACTAGCCGGAAGACATATATGTGACCGATCGCATTTATGTCACTTTCAGCCTGGGTTGTTTTTGCCTGAGAAATTCGCGATGCCGTGGCCTTGGTCACATTCAGATACGGCAATCTTACGATATTCTTTCAATATCAATGCCCGCGCCCACCGGGATGAACCGACGCGCACAACCGACGACCAACAATAGAAACGCGAACCGGATGATCGAGAATGCAACTTTCATCCCAAAACCTGGCAGGCTTCTTCGCGCTTCATATCGACCCGGCGGTGGTCCTACCGGCGTCATATGACCCAGTGCTGGTCACGCTGTCGTTCTTCATCGCGACGTTGGCCGGGTTTGCCTTCATTCATCTGCTCCACCGCATCGCCGAACACGAGCATTCCGCCCAACGCCATCTCTGGATGGCCGGCGGGGCGTTGATCATGGGCCTGGGCATCTGGGCCATGCATTTCGTCGGCATGCTCGCCTACCAATTGCCGATCCGAATGACCTACGATCCACTCGTCACCCTTATGTCGGCCGTGCCGGCCGTGCTTGCGAGTGCGTGGAACCTGCAGATCGTCGCTCATGCCCGAGTCACCAGGTTCCGCCTGTTCCTCGGCGGCATCGTCCTGGGTGGCGGCATCGGGCTTATGCACTACACCGGGATGGCGGCCGTCGACTTCGACGCCTTCATCCGCTACGACCCCCTGCTGTTCGCCTTGTCCCTGCTTGTCGCCGTGGCGCTGGCGATGAGCGCCCTTTGGATCGCCTTCCGGATGTCCCGCCGTGACACCATCCGCACCCTCGCGGGCGAAAGCCTATCGGCGCTGTTTATCGGAATGGCCGTCGCGGGCATGCATTATACGGCCATGAGTTCGACCATCTGTTTCGCGCGTACGGACGGATCGAACCCGATCCAGCCTCTCGGGGCCGATGTTCTGGCCGGGGCCACGGCCATCGTCGCCACATTGATCCTGATCGCCGGAATTGCCGCCGTCGTGTTCGACCGCCGGCTGGCATCGGAAATCCTCCACCGTAACGAGGCGACCCAACGCGCCCACCAGACCGATCAGCGCCTGCAACTGATCATGGACAACGTGGCCGACGCGGTGATCACCCTGGACGACCGGGGAATAATCGAAACATCCAACCGGGCGGCGGAGCGCATTTTCGGTCTGCCCGCCGACACCATTGTCGGCCTGCCTCTGACATCCCTGATTTCCGAGGCGGACGACCGGCCGCGCAAACGCAAACTGATGCGCTATCTTCTCGATCCTGCCGCCCGCGCCGAAGGCGGTGACGGCTTCGAGGTCGTGGGCCGGCGGGGCGACGGCTCCGTCGTGTTTCTTGAGGCCGCCTTGTCGGAAGTGGCGGAAAACGGTCGCACGGTCATCGTCGCCGCACTCCGCGACATCACCGAACGCATGGTCGCCGCCCTGGCCCTGGCCCAGGCGAAGGAAAACGCGGAAAATGCCAACCAGGCGAAATCCGAATTCATTTCCCACATGAGCCACGAATTGCGGACACCGCTCAACGCCGTCATCGGCATGGCCGACGTGCTGCTCCAACTCAAGGACATGCGAGACGATCCGGAACGCCTGACCGAGTACCTGAACGACATCCGCACCAGCGGCGCCCATCTGCTGTCCCTGGTCAACGAAATCCTTGATGTGTCGATGGTCGAATCAGGCAACCGCGCAATGCACATGGAAACCTTCGACGCCGTGGAAGAAGTTGAAACCGCCCTGCGCCCGCTGCGCGCGACTCTGCTGTCCGGCAAGCCGCGCCTGTCCGTCACCACCCAGGGAAAACCCGCGTTGGTCGCCGCGGACAGGCAATCCTTCCGCCAGATCGTTCTCAATCTGGCGAACAATTCCATCATCCATGGCGGTGAGGACGTGAAGGTCGAAATCCGGGTCGATCCGAATGTTTCCGGCGAATATGTCCGCATCCTGGTGGCCGACGATGGCCCCGGCATCCCCGCCGATCTGCTCGGCGCCATCGGTCAGCCGTTCCCCCAGTCACTGACGCCCTATCAGGCCACCGCAGGCCGCAACGGCACCAAAGGCGCCGGGCTGGGCCTGTATATCGTCAACCGCCTGCTGGCCCTCAACGGCGGGAAGTTCTCGCTGGAAAGCGAGCCGGGCAAAGGCACCGTCGTCACCACCTTGTGGCAGAAAACCGCCGCCTAGAGCCTATCAGCAGACCTCGAACAGGCCGGCCGCGCCCATGCCGCCGCCGATGCACATGGTCACGACCACGTTCTTCGCCCCCCGGCGTTTGCCTTCGATCAAGGCATGGCCGGTCAGGCGCGCGCCGGTCATGCCGAAAGGGTGACCCACGGAAATGCCGCCGCCGTTGACGTTCAGGATTTCCTGCGGAATGCCCAGCTTGTCGCGGCAATACAGCACCTGCGAGGCGAAGGCTTCGTTCAGTTCCCACAGGTCGATGTCGTCCATCTTCAGACCCTGGCGTTCCAACAGGCGCGGGATCGCGAACACGGGGCCGATGCCCATTTCATCGGGCTCGCAGCCCGCCGTCGCCAAGCCCTTGAAGATGCCGAGCGGCTGCAGGCCCCGGCGTTCGGCCTCTTTCTCCGTCATGATGACGCAGGCCGAGGCCCCGTCGGACAACTGCGAGGCATTGCCCGCCGTGACGAACTTGCCCGGCCCCATTACGGGGTCCAGCTTGGCCAGGGCATCAAGCGTCGTCGACGGGCGGTTGCCTTCGTCCTTGTCCAAGGTCACTTCCTGTTCCGTGACCTCGCCCGTTTCCCGATTCTTGACCAGCATCCTGGTGGTCAACGGCACGATCTCGTCATCGAACTTGCCCGCCTGCTGCGCCGCCGCCGTGCGCATCTGGCTTTGCAGGGAATATTCGTCCTGGGCCGCGCGGGTGACGCCATAGCGTTCCGCCACCAGGTCGGCCGTGTCGATCATGGGAATCCACATTTCCGGCTTGTGTTCCAGCAGCCAATCTTCCTTGACCTCGTTCTTCATGGCGTTGTCGCGCACCAGGCTGATGCTTTCCAGGCCGCCGGCGACCGCCACCGGCAGGCCATCCATGACGACCCGGTTGGCGGCCACCGCGATGGCCTGAAGGCCGGACGCGCACAGCCGGTTGATGGTCGTGCCGCCGGTCGTGACCGGCAGGCCGGCGCGGATCACCGACATGCGGGCGATGTTCTTGCCGGTCGCCCCTTCGGGCATGCCGCAGCCAAGCACCACGTCCTCGACCTCGGCCGGGTCGATCCCGGCGCGGGCGACCGCGTGCTGGATGACATGCCCACCCAAGGTCGCGCCATGGGTGTTGTTGAAGGCCCCACGTGATGCTTTCCCAATGGGGGTTCGGGCGGTGGAGACAATGACGGCGCGTTGCATTTTGTTCTTCCTTCATGAGCTTCTAAAGATCGGCGAATGTGCCGCCCGTGCGGGCGAGCTTTTCCAACAGGGGTGCCGGCGCCAGCGCCGGTGAGGCGGCCTCCGCCCAATGGGCGAGGCGCTCGTACACATGCTTGGCGCCGACCTGATCGGCGTGAAACATGGGCCCGCCCTTGGCGACGGGAAAGCCGTAGCCGTTGGTCCAGATGATGTCGATGTCCGAGGCGCGCTGGGCCATGCCTTCATCGAGGATCTTGGCGCCCTCGTTGATCAGGGCATAGAAGCAACGTTCGTGGATTTCCCGGTCCGTGATCGCGCGGCGCTCGATCCCCAGTTCGGCCGAGGCCGCCTCGATGATCTTCTGCACCTCGGGATCGGGCAGCGGCTTGCGCGAGCCTTCCTCGTAGCGATACCAGCCGGCATTGGTCTTCTGGCCCTTGCGCCCGGCCTCGACCACGCGGTCGGCGGCCACGGGCCAACGCTCGCCCGGCTTGATGAATTGCTTCTGGCGCTTGCGCACCAGATAGGACACGTCGAGCCCCGCCAGATCGCCCACGGCCAGCGGCCCCATGGCGAAGCCGAAATCCAGGAACACCTTGTCGATCTGCTGCGGCAGGCCCCCTTCTTCCAGCAGGAAATAGGCCTGGCGGGTATAGCGGTGGTACATGCGGTTGCCGACGAAGCCGTCGCAGTTGCCGACCAGCACGGGGATTTTCTCGATCCGCTTGCCGAACGCCATGACCGTGGCGATGACGTCTTTGGCCGTCGCCTTGCCGCGCACGTTTTCCATCAGCTTCATGACGTTGGCCGGGCTGAAGAAATGAGTGCCGATGACGTCCGCCGGCCGCTTGGTGGCGGCGGCGATTTCGTCGATGTCGAGGGTCGAAGTATTGGTCGCCAACACCGCCCCCGGCTTCATCACCTTGTCCAACTCGCCGAAAATGGTTTTCTTCAGGTCCATGTCCTCGAACACGGCCTCGATCACGATGTCGGCGGCACCCAGGTCGGCATACATCGTGGTGCCGGTGATCAGGCCCATGCGCCGGTCCATCGCATTCTGGGACAGGCGGCCCTTGGACACGGTCGCGGCATAGTTCTTTTCGATCTTGGCCATGCCGACCGCAAGCGCGTCCGCCGTCATTTCCAGCACGGTCACCGGAATCCCGACATTGGCCAGGCACATGGCGATGCCGCCACCCATGGTGCCGCAGCCGACGACGGCGGCGGTGTTGATGGGGCGCTTCTGCGTGTCGCGCGGCACGTCCTTGACCTTGGCCGCCTCACGCTCGGCGAAGAACAGGTGACGCTGCGCCTTGGATTGTTCCGAATCCCGGCATTTGACGAAGATGTCGCGTTCCCGCTGCATGCCTTCGTCGAACGGCTTGGTCGCCGCGATCTCGACACAGTCGATGCAGGCGAGCGGCGCCAGAAGCCCGCGCGAGCGTTTTTCCCAGGTCTTGCGCGCCTCGGCGAACACCTCGGCGTCGGCATCCGCGACGGCCAGGTCACGGACCTTGCGCAGCGCGGCACCGTCGGTCACCAGCTTGTTCGCGTAAGCGACGGCGGCGTCGGTCAGGTCGCCCTCGACGATGGCGTCGAGCACGCCCAGGTCATGCGCTTCTTTCGCGGAAAACGGATCGCCGGACAGGATGACCTTCAACGCCCGCTTGGCGCCGATGATGCGCGGCAGGCGCTGCGTGCCGCCCGACCCGGGGACGATGCCCAGCTTGACCTCGGGCAGGGCGATTTGCGCGGACGCATCGGCGATGCGGTAATGGCAGCTGAGCGGCAGTTCCAGCCCGCCGCCGAAGGCCGTCGCATGCAGGGCCGCGACCACGATCTTGGGAAATTCCTCGACCCGGGCGCAGAGCTGGCGCAGGGTCGGCTCTGCCGGGGGCGTGCCGAATTCGCGGATGTCGGCGCCGCCGGAAAAGCACCGCCCGCCGCCCCGGATCACCACCGCGTCGATGGCGCCGTCGGCCTCGGCCCGGTCCAGGGCCGCCATGACGCCGCTGCGCACCGCATGGCCCAGGGCGTTGACCGGCGGGCTGTCGATGGTGACGACGGCGACGCGGCCCTTGATGTCCATCGTGACAGGCGTTGCGGGATCGGATGCGGGCATGACGGTTTCCTTTGGTTTTGCGGGCGGGCTTATTGGGCCTTGCCCGGTTTCAGGCTGGTCAGGTTGGTGTAGGCGCTGATGTGTTCGAGGGATGCCGCGACATCGACGACCACGGGGCCGTCATGGGCCAGGGCTTCGGCAAGCACCTTGTCCGCGTCCTCGGCCCTGTCGATGCGCAGGCCCTTGGCGCCGAAGCTTTCCGCCCATTTCGCGAAGTCGGGGTTGACCAGATCGGTGCCCTCGATGCGGCCGGGAAAGGATTTTTCCTGGTGCAGGCGGATGGTGCCGTAGCTTTTGTTGTTGGATACGAAGATGCGCACGCGCGCGCCGTACTGCACGGCGGTCGCCAGTTCGTTGCCGGTCATCAGCGTGCCGCCGTCGCCGCAGACGGTGACGACCTGGCGGTCGGGATGGCGCAACGCCGCCGCCACGGCGGACGGCACGCCCAGGCCCATGGCCCCGGACACGGCGCCCAGCAAAATCTGCGTCGGCTTGAACGGGAAATGGCGGTGAACCCAGGAATTGAAGTTGCCCGCGTCCATGGTGATGACCGCGTTGTCCGTCAGCTGATTGCGGAACGCGGCGATGACATGACCGAAGTTGACGCCGTCGGGCGCCGACCAGGGCTTCCATTCCGCCATCTTGCGGTTGGCGTCGCGCAGGCGCTTCAGCCAATCGCCCCGCCCTTTCGGCGCCTCCGGCGGCGTCAGGGCGGCAAGCCGTGCGATAAAATCCTCGGCATCGGCACAAACCGATTGCGCCGTTTCGAACACGTGATCCAAGTGTTCGCCGTCGGGGTAGACGTGGATCAGCGGTTGCTTGGGCTGGGGTGCTTCGGGCAGCAGGTAGCCCTGGGTCGTGACGTCCCCTAAGCGCGTGCCGACGGCGACGATCAGGTCGGCGTCCTGCAGGGTCTCCCGGATCGACGCGGGCACGCCGTACCCCAGATGGGCCGCGAAATGGTCGTGCTCATTGGGGAAGATGTCCTGGTTCTTGAAGCTGGCGGCGACCGGCAGGGACC
The DNA here is from genome assembly GCA_963976055.1 of uncultured Alphaproteobacteria bacterium. Lineage (GTDB taxonomy): Bacteria > Pseudomonadota > Alphaproteobacteria > Rhodospirillales > Casp-alpha2 > UBA1479. Next base: position 237,835 of record CAXBJB010000003.1, on the reverse strand, counting down.
AGGCTTCGGAACAGGCCAGAAGCGCCGCCCGCGCCGAGGGGGGGCGCAGCATGCCGCCCGCGATCAGCACCGGCCGCTTGGCGCGGCCGATGGCCGCTGCGACGGCCTTGACCTGGGCATCTGTCGCCTTGGGTTTTTCCAGGGCCATCGGGCTGACGCCCGTATCCTCGGCCGGATCGGTCAACATGTCTTCGGGCAGGACCACGACGACAGGGCCGGGCGTGCCTTCCTGGGCGATCTGAAATGCCTGGGCGACGACCTTGGCCAGGTTCTTGGGGTCATGGACCTCCTCCACATGCTTGGCCATGTCGCCGAAGGTGATCTTGTAATCGACTTCCTGAAAGGCGCCCCGGCCCAGGTCGGCGCGCGGCACCTGACCGATGAACAGGACCAGCGGCACCGCGTCCTGTTCCGCCGTATGCACGGCGATGGCGGCGTTGCAGGCACCCGGCCCGCGGCTGACCAGGACGACGCCGGGTGCCCCCGTCAGCTTGGCGTCGGCAACGGCCATGAACCCGGCCCCGCCTTCGTGGCGGCAGGACACGACCTGGATGTCGTCACAGTCGTGCAGGGCATCCAGCACGGCGAGGTAGCTTTCTCCCGGCACGCAAAACACACGGTCGACACCGTGCAGCACCAGTGTATCCACCAAGGCGTCGGCGGCGCGTTTCATCTTGTTGTCTCCTCCCGGATTGAATCTTTCCGGAACTTTAGCATGGCGCGATCAAGTGCAAATGCTGTGCTGTTTCATTCCGCGACGCCGGCCGTCTCGGGCCAGCGATAGTCGGCGAAATGCGCGCGCAGGTCTTTCTTGGAAATCTTGCCGGTCGCCGTATGGGGAATTTCCTCGACGAACACGATATCATCGGGCAGCCACCATTTGGCGACGTGTTCGGCCAGCACGGCGCGGACGCTTTCGGCCGTGACGTCCGCCCCCGGACGCGGGACGATGACCAGCAGGGGCCGTTCCTCCCACTTCGGATGTTTAACGGCGATGGCGGCGGCTTCCACCACGTCGGGATGGGCCAGGGCATAATTTTCCAGGTCGATGGAGCTGATCCATTCGCCACCGGACTTGATCAGGTCCTTGGAACGGTCGGACACGCGGACCAGCCCGTCGGACGAGATCGAGGCCATGTCGCCGGTGCCGAACCAGCCGTCGGCGTCGAAGGCGGCGTCCGTCGCCGCCTCGTCCTCGAAATAGGCGGCGGCGACCCAGGGGCCGCGCACGAACATCTGGCCCACGGCCTCGCCGTCATGGGGCAATGGCGTGCCGTCGAGATCGACGATCTTGACCTCGAACCCGAACAGCGGCCGGCCCTGGGTCTGTTGGATCTTGTAGCGTTCGTTCGCCGGCAGGTCCTGGTGGCGCTGACGCAGGCGCCCGGTGGTGCCGGCGGCGCTCAGTTCCGTCATGCCCCAGGCATGGACGACGTGGACGCCGTAGTCTTCCTCGAACGCCTTGATCATGGCCAGCGACGGCGCCGAACCGCCGATGTTGCAGATCTTCAGGTGGCTGAGCTTGGCGCCGATTTTCTTGAGGTGCTCGAGCACGCCGATCCAGATCGTCGGCACCCCGGCGGTGACGGTGACCTTTTCCTCCTCCAACAGGCGGTAGATATTATCGCCGTGCATGTGCGGGCCGGGCAGCACCAGTTTGGTCCCGGAAATGGGTGCAGCGTAGGGCACCATCCAACCGTGCACGTGGAACATGCTGACCGCCGGCAACAGGACGGTGCGGGAATCGATGCACAGCGGGTGGTCGCTGGACGTTCCGGCAATCGCATGCAGCACCATGGCGCGGTGGGTATACAGCACGCCCTTGGGGTTGCCCGTGGTGCCCGACGTATAGCACAGCGCCACCGCCGTTTTCTCGTCGAACGTCGGCCAGTCGAAGGTGTCGTCCTCGGCGGCCAGCAGGTCTTCGTAGCAGACCGCGTTACGCAAGGTCGTCTTCGGCATTTTGCCGCTATCGCAGAGGATGATGAACTTCTCGATGGTTGGGCACTGGTCCTGCAGGCCCTCCATCATCTCGACCCAGGTGGTGTCGATGAACATCACCCGGTCCTTGGCGTGATTGACGATGTAGACGATCTGATCGGGGAACAGGCGCGGATTAATCGTGTGGATCACCGCCCCCGAGCCGCCGATACCGAAATACAGTTCGAAATGCCGATAGGTGGTCCAGGCCATGGTGCCGACCCGGTCGCCCGGCTCGATGCCCAGGCGCGTCAAGGCGTTGGCCAGACGGCACATGCGCCGATAGGCATCGGCATAGGTATAGCGGTGCATGTCGCCCTCGACCCGATGGGTCACGACCTCGACATCGCCGTGCCAGGCGGCCGCATGCTTGACGATCATCGACGTCAACAGCGGCACGTCCATTATCAATCCCTGCAAGGGTGTTTCTCCTTCATGCGTATTGGTCTTTATCCCGGGCCTTGCACCCGGTTTTCCGGACTATGGCGGCACGTCGCAGCCAAGATCAAGCATCCATGAAAGTACGGTTCGCAGTGCGGAACGGGTTCCGGGCGGGCCTTGTATTCGCCGGGTGATGCGCTAACACTTCTCACGCTTTCCACCAGACCATCGAAAAGACCCAAGGACACGGCCATGGATTTCACTCCCTCTCCCCGCACCGTCGAACTGGCGGACAGGCTCGCCGCCTTCATGGAGGCCGAGGTTTATCCCAAAGAGGCGCTCTATCAGGAACAGCTTGCGGGCGGCGATACCCGGTGGAAGGTCCTGCCCATCGTCGAGGACCTGAAGACCAAGGCCAAGGCCGCCGGCCTGTGGAACCTGTTCCTGCCCGAAAGCGAACTGGGCGCGGGGCTGACCAACCTGGAATACGCGCCGCTGTGCGAAATCATGGGCCGCGTGCCCTGGGCGCCCGAGGTCTTCAACTGCTCCGCCCCCGACACGGGCAACATGGAAACCCTGGTCCGCTACGGCGACGCGGCGCAGAAGGAACAATGGCTGAAACCCCTGCTGAACGGGGATATCCGATCCGCCTTCGCCATGACGGAACCCGACGTGGCGTCGTCGGACGCGACCAACATCAAGACCAGTATCCACCGGGACGGCGACCATTACGTCATCAACGGGCGCAAATGGTGGACCTCGGGCATCGGCTCACCCCATTGCAAGATCATGATCGTCATGGGCAAGAACGATCCCAATGCCGAAACCTACCGCCAGCAGTCGATGATCCTGGTGCCGGTCGACACGCCCGGGGTCACGGTCTTGCGCATGCTCGACGTCATGGGCTTCGACGACGCGCCCCACGGCCACGGCGAGGTCGTGTTCGACAACGTGCGCGTGCCCGCCGGCAACATGTTGCTGGGCGAAGGGCGCGGGTTCGAGATTGCCCAGGGGCGCCTGGGCCCCGGGCGCATCCACCACTGCATGCGCATCATCGGCATCGCCGAACGGGCGTTGGAGATGATGTGCAAACGCGCGACGGAACGGGAAACCTGGGGCAAGGCCCTGGCCGACCGCGGCGTGACCCAGGAGCGCATCGCCCAAAGCCGCATCGAGATCGAGATGTGCCGCCTTCTGGTCCTCAAGGCCGCCTGGATGATGGACGAGGTCGGCAACAAGGCGGCGCGCCAGGAAATCGCCATGATCAAGGTCGCCGCCCCCAACATGGCGCTGGCGGTCGTTGATCGCGCGATCCAGGCCTTCGGCGGCGCCGGCATGTGCCAGGACACGCCGCTCGCCTATTACTGGGCGCGCATGCGGGCGCTCAAATTCGCCGACGGCCCCGACGAGGTCCACCGCCGCCAGATCGCGCGCACGGAACTGCGCCGCCAGATGAACTGGCCGCCACGCGGCTGACCTGATTTTCCCGGGCACATTTGCGTCCGAGCATGAGGCTATGCTAGGCCCTGGGGGACGGTCGTCCATGATCGTCCAGCTGTTTCCATGCGGAAATGGCCGTTCCGTTCCTCCCCCCGCGTCGAACCGTGGGGCGGCGCCGGGCCCGCTTTCGGCGCAGAACAAAGAGAATTAGGACCCTTATGCCCAAGCTCTCCAACCTGCCTGCCCAGGCGGGACTGTTTTTATTGATGTCCGCCGTATTTCTGTTCGACGCGCCTTCCCTTCGCGCCGCGACCGGAACCGAAACCGTCCCTGAATTCACCCGCATGGCGGAAGCCGCCCGCCGCGACGATATCGCCGGCCTGAAGCTGGCGCTGGTATCCGCCATCGCGTCCGAGCCCCGCCGGCTTGACGAGTTGGTGTCCTACGCGGTCGCCGCCGCCCCCCGGCACCGGAATGCCCTGGCCGCCGCTGCCACCGCCGCCTTTCCTGCCTTTGGCGAGCGCATCCGCGCCGCCGCGAACGGCACCCCCGTGACAACCAGCGGCCCAACCGGCGCCGCTGCCCTGCCCGTAATGCCCGCCGCCGCACCGGGCAAATGGTCGGGCGAGATCGAACTGGGCGGCGGGCGCGCCACCGGCAACACGGAAACGGAAGAGGTCAACGCCGCGGCCAAGATCGGCTACACACGCGGACCATGGGAAGTCGAAGCGACGGCAAGTTACGATTTCGCCAAAGATTCCGGCACCATCAATACCCAGCACCTGCGCCTGGGCGGCAATGCGAAATATCTCTTCACCGACCGCGCCTTCGTCTTCGGGCTCATCGACTACGACGACGACCGATTCAGCGGTTTCACCTACGAACTGACTCAGGCCGCCGGCCTGGGCTACAAGGTCATTCGCTCGGACGATATCGGCCTTGAGGTAACCGCCGGCCCCGCTCTTCGTCTCAGCGAAGTCAAGGCCACTGGAGAACAACTCGTCGAACCCGGGGCCCGGGGCGGACTCGAATTGCGCTGGCAAGTCTCGGACAACGCCACCTTCACCAACAAGGCGGCGGTGACATGGGGGGATGAACGAACGATCACCGAAAATACGGCCGCCCTGACCATGAAGGTTATCGGCAGCCTATCCGGGCGCCTGTCCTATCGATTGCGGCACAACTCGGGCGCGCCGGCAGGAACCGAGGCGACGGATACCTTGACCAAGGTCTCGCTCGTCTATGGATTCTAACGGGCCGGCCGCCCGATGCTTGGCCCGGCACGATAAAATTTCCAGAATTGAAAAATAACAATGCGAGCAATCGCAAAATTTTATTTATCCGGGTGGGGTCCGGTAAATATTCATGAAATCGACTGTAGGCCGTTGTTAAAAATCGTCCTTTTCGGAAATTTTTGATTTTTTTCAAGGCCCTCGGCGACGACCGGGTGACGACACAAGATCCCAGGCCATTGACTTTTTGGCCTTTTCACCCCCATATGGCTCATACGTGTTACATTTGTTATGTCGATCTTAGATACCGGTTCGCCGGGTAGCTACGTTATCCCCTGACAATGTGAACGTTACACCGCCGCGCCGCGCATGGTGCGGGGCGCTTTTGCTTCACCCATTGAACGAGGAAAACGACAATGGCTACTGGTACCGTGAAATGGTTTAACCCGAACAAGGGTTTCGGCTTCATTCAGCCCGACGATGGCTCGAAGGATGCCTTCGTGCATATCTCCGCCGTCGAACGCGCCGGCATTCATTCCCTGCGCGAAGGCCAGAAGGTCACCTATGACCTCCAGGCCGGGCAGAACGGCAAGTCCTCTGCTGAGAACCTGTCGATCGCCGACTAACTAACGTCTGAGATCCCGCCCCCTGCTTTTGGGCCGGGGGCGGGCTCAACCGTTCGCGGGCTGTGTGCGTTTCATGCCGCCTCCACCTTCGTTACAACAAAGGAGAGCTCCCGTGTCGACATCGACCCGCCAACGCACGACCGCCCGTTCACGGGCGGAGGACGAGTTTCTCGCCACTCAGAAAAAGAACAAAAAAGTGCTCGAGGAAAAAGAGCGCGAGCGCGATGAGAAATCCCAGCACGTGGCCAAACTGAAGGCGCAGCGCCTGGCCAAGGAAGCCGTCGAGCGCGAAGAAGCCGAACGCGAAGCCGCCGCCAAGCCGGCAAAACCCGCCAAGGCCGCGACGGCCGTGAAACCCATCAAGGCAGGCAAGAAGAAACCCGCCGGCAACTTGCCCCAATTCCATCGCTTCTGAGGCCGCACGGCCTGTTGAATGCGGCATCCGTACGAAGTTATTGAACGAAGAGAAGATCACGTGACCGACGCCATCGACACCAAGGATTATGAAACGGACGCCGACGGCGGCCAGGTTTCCTCCGACCGCCCCAAGGCCCGGGCCTGTCTTCGGTGCGAAACCCGGTTCATGAGCGCATGGTCCGGCGAACGGATTTGCCCGCGCTGCAAGGGATCGAGCGCCTGGCGCAACGACGCCCCCCTTCCCCAGCGGTCCGGTTCGACCGTCAGCTGACCCCGTCGGCAAGGACCGTTTCCTTGCCACCCCCAGATTTCCAATCAGTCCGCCGTCACGGTTGCGACAACCGTGAAGCGGCCGTCGCCGTCACGCCGCACGATGACGATGTCTCCGGGTCGGGGCCCGATGCCCACAAGCCCCGAGATCAGCGTGAAATGCGTGACCAGAACCGTCGGCCGGTCCAGCGGTTGTTCGGTAAGCCATGCGCGAATCCCCGCGAGCCGGCTGTCCTTCTGATTGGGTTCCCGGTGATAGGAGTTCAGGGCCGGTAAGTCCACGACCCGGCCAAGCGCCATCCCCGCGGCCGTGTCGCGGCAGCGGCACCATTGGCTGGTGAACACCCGCGCCTGCGTGATCCCGCCGGCGCGGAACGTTTCTCCGATACGCCGCGCCTGTGCGCGTCCCACATCGTTCAGATTACGCTGTGTCGAACAGTCGCCCAGCGTGAATCCTTTCGGATCCCCGCCACCAGGGGCCAGGGCATGACGCACCATGGCGAAATACCCACCCTCGGACAGCACCGACAGAGGAGACAGCGTGTCCGCACCGAGCGGCCGGGCGGCCAGAACCAGAACCAGAACACAAATCAATAAGGCAAGCCGACCGCTCATCGTTACCCCCACCCGCCCCTTTCAGACCGTCGCCGATCAGCCTTTGGTCATATATGCGCCCAGGCCACCAACGGGTATAATGTCTTAGATTCCAGAAACTTGCCATCTACGCGGGTATGATTTTTTGAAACACCGGCTCGTCCCGATCGTCGCGCTTGCGCTGGGTGTTTTCGCCGTGCTGATTTTTGTCGGCGTCACAACCTTCAACGCGACTCTTGAGCGGATTGTGATTGAGCAAGCGGAACGCACCTCGATCGCCTGGGCCGGCTACATCGGCAACCGCATGAACCGGATCGAGGACATTGCCAAAGGTGCCCCGCTCAGCGGAGAGGAACGGCAGTTTCTCAACGGGGTGCGGGGGTTCGGCGACATTTTTCGCTTCAAGCTGTTCGACACCAAGGGCCGCATTCGGCTGATCTCCGACGACCTGCACACGGATCTCGCCGACAATCCCACGGTGGGCGAGGACAATTGGAAGGCGCTCTCGGTGGTTGAGACGGGCGAGCCCTATTCCGAGCTGGAGGACGGCAGGCTCAAGCCCGACCGTCCGGACATCTACGTGGAAACCTATGTCCCCGTATGGCGCAACGAGCACATGGTCGCGGTCGCCGAGGTCTACATGGACCGCACGTCCGAAACGGCGGCGCTACGTGCCGATTTCCTGACGTTCGGGTGGCGCGCCGCGGGACTGGCCATCCTGGCGCTCAGCCTTCCTGCCGGCGTCGCCTTCTGGACGGCCCTGCAATTGCGCCGCCAGAACCACGTTCTCAATATCGAACGCAACCGCGCGCGCGAGGCGGAGCGGGCCAAGGGCCGGTTCCTCGCCCATATGAGCCACGAGTTCCGCACGCCCTTGAATTCGATCCAGGGGCTGACCCAGGTTCTGCTGCGCGGCGACCTGGGCCCGCTGGATAACCCCAAGCATCGGGAATACGTGCAGGACATCTACGACAGCGGCGATCATCTGCTGTCCTTGGTCAACGATGTCCTCGACCTGTCGAAGATCGACTTCGGCAAGTACGAACTGACGGAAAGCGATTTCGACATCGGCAAGTGCGTCCATGGCGCACTCCAGGTCGTCAAGGGATGGGAGGCCTCAGCCCCACTGATCTTTCAAGCTCATGGCCTTGAAACGGGCCTCTTCGTCCGCGCGGACCGGCGGACGATCTATCAATCGATCCTCAACCTGCTGTCCAACGCCGTGAAGTTCACACGGCCCGGCGGCCGCATCGACCTGTCCGTCGCCGTCGACGAAGCCGGGGAATGCGTGATTACCGTAGAAGATACCGGCATCGGCATCACAGAACGCGACCTTGCCCGGATATTCGAGCCGTTTGCGCAACGTGGAAACCATGACTACGTCGCATCCCACCGCGGATCAGGGCTCGGCCTGACGTTGGTGAAATCGCTGGTCGAACTGCACGGCGGCCTGGTGTCCCTGGACAGTACCCCGGGGACGGGCACGACAGCCCGCATCCATTTACCAAAGGCACGCGTGGTCAATCCGCCCGCGCGCGGCGTGACCTAGGCCCGGCCCGCTTTCTTAATCAAGGCCCAGGCGATTTCCGACAGGTTGCGGCAGACATCGCGGCGCTGAAGCGCCGCCGAACTGGTCGCGTTGCCGTCGAGGCCCCGCTTGTAGACTCCTTGGGCGATGGCGCCCAGGCGAAACAGGGACAGCACCAGATAGAATGTCCAGTCGCCCGTATCGACGCGGCCCGTGCGTTTTGCATAGGCAGCAAGATAGTCCGCTTCTGCCGGAATGCCCGTCCGCGCCGGATCGTTGCCCCGCAGGTCGCCGCGCCGCGCATCGGGCATGTGCCAGGGCAGGCAGTTGTAGGCAAGATCAGCGAGCGGATCGCCCAGGGTCGACAGTTCCCAATCGACGACGGCCAGCACGCGCGGCTCCGTCGGATGGAAAATCATGTTCTCGAGGCGGAAATCGCCATGGGCGATGGTCGTCTCCGCATTCGCGGGCAGGTTTTCCGGCAGCCAGTCGATCAGCCGGTTCATGGCCGCAAGGTCGTCCGTGGCCGAGGCCTGGTATTGGCCGGTCCAGCGTTTGACCTGACGCGCGGCATAGCCGCCCTCGCGGCCGAAGTCGGCCAACCCCGCCGCCCGCCAGTCGATGCGGTGCAGCTTGGCCAGGGTGGCGTTCATGGCATCATAGATCGCCGCCCGCTCCCCAGCAGCCATGCCCGGCAGGCCGAGTTCGCGGAACACCCGCCCGTCCACATGAGCCATCACGTAGAATGCCTGTCCGATGACGCCGTCATCCATACACAGGACCAAGGGGTCGGCCACCGGCACCGCGCCGCCCTTGAGCGCCAACATGATGCGGAATTCCCGGTCGACCGCATGAGCCGACGGCAGAAGGTCGCCCGGCGGCTTCTTGCGCAGAACGAAACGCCGTCCTGCCGCATCCGTCAGCTCGAACGTGGGATTGGACATGCCGCCCGCGAACTGGCGGGCGGTCAGCGGCAGCGTGACGCCGTCCAGATGCGCCACCATGAATTCGCCCAGGGCGTTCAGGTCGAACGCATGCGCGTCGGGTTGTGAAGATGTCCTGTCATTCATATCGAGGGGACTTATAGCCGAGGTCGCCCCCCCTGACGACCGCGATCAGTCGGGATCGAGCCAGTTCGCGCCGGCGCGCACGCCCGTCAGTTCGGTTTCCAGGCCTTCGGGCGCGAAGGCATCGACCGGCGGCGCGATGCGGTCCAGGAGATCGCGCGAAATGAACGGCTTTATCTTCTCCGGGATTTCATCGAACCGCAATTTTTGGTGCAGTATCTCGGCCGTGAAGAAATCGACCAGGATCTCGCGCATGTCGCTGATCGTCATTTCATGGGATTCACGCCATAGGGCGCGGTGCAGACCATAGGCATTGCGGATCGTTTCGACGAATTTCGATCGCGGACAGGGTTTCCTGACGCTGTAGTGGGACGCTTTCTGGCGCCGCGATATCTGGAGAAACTGATCCGACTCCGAGATAACGATGCGAACGGTCTGCGGGTAGTTTTCCGACAAATGGCCGAGCATGGAATTGACGTTTACCCCCGGTGCGTCGGCGTCGATCACCGCAACGTCGAATTCGTCGTCACGCAGCCAGGCAATACCCTTATCCGCGCCTTCGGCGAAGACCATTTCCCATTCGTCTTCCTGTGCTTTCAAGGACGCGCGCAGCACGCCCAGCACCTGAATGTCGCCGCCGATGAACAGTATCCGGGGGATCATCGACCCCGTGCTCCCATACAGTCCCAATCGACAGAGCATAAGGGCTGCGCCCGGGCGTGAAAACGATGAAGCGCAGTCCGACCGTGGCGGTCAGACGGCCTTGTCCGTTTTCAACGCCGCGATATCGGCCGCCGAGTACCCAAGTTCGGCGAGCAGATCGTCCGTGTCCTGGCCCAACAGCGGCGGTGGCGTGTTCGTGGCCACGGGGGCGTGGTCGATCTTGATCCCCGCCCGCGCGACCCTTACGTCACGGCCAACACCGGGCACGTTCGCGAAGGTGGCGATCAATCCGCGGTCGGCGATCTGCGGATGAGCCAAAATTTGCGGCACAGTCAGGACCTCGCCCGCCGGCACCCCGGCGGCATTCAAGGCCGCGCGCCAATGGGCGGCGGTGTTCGCGGCCATGGCGTCCTCCAGAAGCGCCGTCAGAACCGGGCGGTTGTCGAGCCGCGCCTGGCGGTCCGCGAAGCGCGGATCGGTCTTCAGGTCCGGGCGGCCGACCACGTCGCAGACGGCCTCGAACTGTTCCTGTTTGTTGGCGGCGATGTTGATGGGCCCATCGCCGGTGCGGAAGGTACCGGACGGGCTGGCCGTGAAGTTGTCGTTGCCCATGGGCTGCTGTTCCATGCCCAGTTGCAGAAAGTTGGAAACCACCCAGCCCATGGTCGAAAGGACCGCCTCCAGCATGGCGACATCGATGAAGCAGCCGCGGTTGTTCGGATCCTTATTGCCCAAGGCCGACGCCACGGCAAAGGCCGCCGTCATGCCGCCGATGGTATCCGCCATGGGATAGCCGACACGCAGCGGCGCGGTTTCCGGCGTTCCGGTCACGGACATCACGCCCGCCATGCCCTGGATGATCTGGTCATAGGCAGGGGCTGACTTCAGAGGACCATCCTGCCCGAAGCCCGAGATGGCGCAGTAGATCAGGTTCGGGTGTTCTTTTTTCAACATCTCGTAGCCGACGCCCAAGCGGTCCATGACGCCGGGGCGAAAATTCTCCACCAAGACGTCGGCGGTGGCGACCAGGCGGTGGAAAATTTCCTTTCCCTTGTCCGACTTCATATTGATCGTGATCGACCGCTTGCCGGTGTTCTGGGCCAGGAACGAGGTTCCCATGCCCTTCCGGTTCAAATCTGAATCGGCGCCCAATTGCCGGGCCAGGTCGCCGGAACCGGGAACCTCGACCTTGATCACGTCGGCACCCATATGGGCCAGTTGATGGCAACAGAAGGGTCCGGCCAAAACGTTGGTCAGGTCGAGAATGCGGATGCCGGCGAGAGGGGTCACGGAAGGTCTCCTGGGGTCGTTTATTCTGGTTATGGACGGTCGCGCGCCAGATTAGCGCGCCGGGCCCCTGCGGCAAGCCTTCGTTTTTCTATGCCGCCGCTGTAGATTTTTTCCGATCACCCACCCTACCGGGGACAATGCGGCTTGCCTACATCACGGCGGGAGGCCTATCCTTTTGTATACAAAAGGGGCTGGTTTCAATGGTCCAACAGAGAGGAAACGTCACATGTCCCAATCAACGCAAAGCCGTCCCGATGGCGAAGATTTGCCCGTCAAGGTCTACTGGCAGCCCGGCTGCTCCAGCTGTCTGAAAACCAAGGAATTCCTGCTTGAACACGGGATTCCCTTCGTCTCCGTCAACGTGATCGAGGACGAGGAAGGCTTCAAGGAGTTGGAAGCCTTGGGCGTGCGCCTGGTGCCGATCGTCGCCAAGGGCGACAAATGGGCCAACGGCGCCGTGTTCCGCGACGTCGCCAAGGTCGCCGGGTTCGACTATGACGGCCACAAAATGCTCAGCCCCGAGGACATGAAGGACAAGGTCCTGCAGAACCTCGACGCCGCCGGACGCTACCTTGCGCAAATTCCGGAAGACCGTCTGGATGAACTTCTGCCGGGCCGCCCGCGTTCCTACCGGCAGTTGGTCTATCACGTCTTCAACATCGCAGACGTATTTCTCAACCGGGTCGAGAACGATGCGCCCTATACCTACGAGGCGCTGAAATCCATTCTGCCCGGGACGATGAAGAGCAAACAGGACCTGCTGGATTACGGCGCAAATACCCGTGCGCGGTTTGCCGCCTGGTGGGACCATGACGGCAAGACCACTGACTTCAAGCAGCCGGGCAAGGTCTATTACGGCGAGGTGACGCTCCACGAAGTTCTGGAACGCACGGGCTGGCACACGGGCCAGCATACCCGCCAGATCATCCTGATGCTGCGCGAGAAGCTGGGGATCGAGCCGGATCGGCCCCTGACCGACGCCGACTTCGCGGGCTTGCCGATCCCCAAGAACGTGTGGGACAACGAACGGTCGTTCGACGAAGCCTCCTTCGCCGGACCTGCGGAAACCCGCGCGGCCGAATAGGGCGCGACGACAACCAAAAAAAGAGAGGACATCCAATTGACCGATTTCACGCCGGAGGACTTGGCGGTCCTAACCCAATGGGACACGCCCACCATCTGCAACGCGCTTGAGGAAATCGTCCCGGAACGGCGGGGGCACGGCTATACGACGGAGCCGCTGGTGCCGCTCGACCCGGACTTGGCGCCGATCTGCGGTTATGCCCGCACGGCGACCATCCGCGCCGCCGAACCGCCCAACGAAACCCCGGCGGAAATGACGGCCAAGCGCGAAGCCTATTACGAGTACATCGCCCAGGGCCCCAAGCCGACCGTGGTGGTGATCCAGGACATCGACCCCCGGCCCGGCTACGGCGCCTTCTGGGGCGAGGTCCAGACCACCGTGCACAAGGGCCTGGGCGCCGTCGGCGGCGTGACCAACGGATCGTTCCGCGATTTGAAGGACAGCGCGCGCGGCTTCAATCTGATCGGCGGCGAAGTCGGCCCCAGCCATGCCTGGGTTCATGTCGTCGATATCGACTGCCAGGTGACCATCCACGGCATGACCGTCGTCACCAACAACATCGTCCACGCCGACCACCATGGCGCGGTGATGATCCCGGACGAAGCGGTGAAGAAAATCCCCGAGGCCGTCGCACGGATTTCCCGCCGCGAGGCGGTCATCCTGACGGCCGCCAAGGCGCCGGACTTCGACATCGAAAAGCTGAAGGCCGCCATGAAGGGGGCGAAGGAGATTCACTAACCTTCGCCACAGCCTGTTTAATTCAGAAAAGGCCCGCCGTGTCCCGGCGGGCCTTTTTTTTGTTGCACACGAAATCCGGCGGGATCAGGAAATCACGCTGCGGGAAATCAGGTAGCGGTCGAACAAAGCACCGTCGGCGTTGAAGCCCAGGCCAGGGCGGTCGGCGGACAAGGTCATGTTCGGGTCGAACGGGTCGATCAGGTCGTGGGGGTTTTCCGCGTATTCGATGAAGGCCGTTTCCAGCCATACCGGCTCGGGCTGCGCCGCGATGAGATGCGCCGTCGCCACGTAACCGGGGCCCCAGTAAAAACTATGCGGCACGACGCGCAGGCCCGCCGCCCGGCCCATGGAGAAGACCTCCTTGACCGTCGATACACCGCCCACCTTGGCGACCGAAGGCTGAATAATGTCGTAGGCGCCGGCCTGAATGGCATGGCCGAATTCGGTCAGGGACCCGATGTTCTCGCCGCCGGAAATGCCGGTTCCCTCGCCGCGCACCCGGGCCAGGCCGTCGAAATCCTCGGGCGGCCAGACGGGTTCTTCCAGCCATAAAAAGCCGCCCTTCACATGTTCCCGTTCCTTCAACTCGCGGGCGACCCCACAGGCCTCCTCGACGGTCCAGGGGCAGTTGACGTCGAGCGTGATGGCCATACCCTCGGGTGCGGCTTCGCGCGCGGCCATGAAGGCGGGCATGTCGCGTTCATGCAGCTTGACCATGGGAAAGCCCAACTTGGCGGCGCGGTCCGTGTTGCGGGCGATGGCATCCCGGTCGCCGCCATAACGCATGAGCGAGGCATAGCGAGTAACCGTGGCGTCGCCCGCGGGCCCGCCGAGAAGCTGGTACAGCGGCGTGCCCGTCCGTTTCGCCCGCAGGTCCCACAACGCGATGTCGAGAGCCGACAGCGCGTACATGCAGGGTCCCTGGCGGCCGAAGCCGAAGAACGACTTGTGGGCGCCGTCCATCAGACCTTCCAGGTCCGCCGCGTCGCGGCCGATGAACCAGGGCGTAATCAGGTCCTTGAGCATCGCCTCCGTGCCGGGATTGCTGAAATGGCCGAAGCCCTCGCCCCAGCCCTCAAGACCGTCCGCCGTCTCGATCCGGACCATCAGGGATTCGTTGACCAGCCAGGGATTGGTGTTCAGCCCCGGGCGCATGCCCTGACGCGGGCCGCCGGTGTCGAAGGGTACGCCGACGCGCAGGATGTCGATGGAGGTGATGGTCATAGATCAGGCTCTTGGTCTTGGCAGGATGGGAACGGGATCAGAAAGCTGGACGGTGAAAATGGAACCGGCCCCGAAGGGCCGGTTCGGCATCGATATCGGTGATGCGATTAAACAGTGGTGCTACATGCCGCCGAGAAGTTTCATGGCGTCGTTCAGCGCCTTGACGCTTTCGGCATGCTTGCCGGCTTTGTGCATGGCTTCGCCTTCGGCACGAAGGGCCATCGCCTTCGTCTTATTCTCGGCAGAAGCACTTGACTTGGATATCGCCGCGTCAAATTGCTTCATGATTTTCGGACATGAACCGGCATAGGCCGGTGACGCTGCAAGCAGAAATGCGGCCGCGGCGGACAGGATCAACTTCTTCATGGTGTCAGCCTCCCAGACTGGTGGATAGGCCCCAAGTATCTCACGGAACGGTCGGTCGCGAAATCCACATTATCTGATATTCGCGATCTCGTGATCGTGGCGCCGGGCCAGTAAAAGCTGCGCCAGCACGGCCCCGAACAAGGCCATGAACATGTCCCATTGGCTGTCCCATACGTCACCCTGGGTGCCCAGGAATTCCACCGCCCCCTGCCCCAGAAGCACCGCCGCCCACCATTCGATCAGCTCGTAAAACGCGCTGAACGCCAGACAGATGCAGGTCACGATGAAAAACAGCATGCGTCCCCGGGGCAGGAAACCCTTGCGGATCAAAACCTCCCGCGCCAGGAGCGCCGGCACGAAGCCTTGGAAGAAATGCCCGATGCGATCGTAAGGATTGCGCGCCAGGTCGAACAGATCCTGAAACCAGAACCCCAGCGGCACATGGGCATAGGTGTAATGGCCGCCCAGGATCAACGCCAAGCCGTGCAGAAAGGCCAGGCGGTAGAGCAGCGGCGTCAGGGGAAAGCCGCGCTGCGTCGCCGCCATCAGGACCAGGGCGATGATCACCGGCAGGACTTCCATGAACCAGGTCAGGCGGTCCGCCGGACCAATGGCTGAGACCGCCAGCGCCACCAGCCACAGCAGGCCGAGAACAGCGGGTTCCTTCGCATTTCCAGCGGTCATGCCATGTCCGCCAGACGCTCCAGGTGATGCGCCCGGTCGCCGAAGCTGTGGTCGATCAGGGTCAGGCGTTTGAAATAATGGCCCACGGGCATCTCGTCCGTCACGCCCATGCCGCCGTGAAGCTGCACCGCCTCCTGGCCGATCAGGCGGCCCGCCTGCCCGGCCTTGGCCTTGGCCTGGGAGGCCGCGCGGCGGGCGACCATGCGGTCATCGCCGTCCTGGCGCACGGCGGCCATATAGGCGAGCGAGCGGGTCAGTTCCGTTTCCATGTACATCTCCGTGGCGCGGTGCTGCAGGGCCTGAAAATCACCCAAGGGTCGGCCGAACTGCTTGCGTTCCTTCAGGAAGGCGACCGTATCACGTGTGAGGGCGGCCATCAGCCCGGCGGCTTCCGCTGAAACCAGGGCCGCCGCCCGGTCGATTGTCGCCTCGGTCAGAGCCAAGCCGCCATCGACGTCGCCCAGAACAGCATCCTTGCCGACCCGCACGCCTTCCAGGGTCACATCCCCGGCGCGCAGCCCGTCGACAGTGGGATAATCCGAAATCATCACGCCGGGGGCGTCGGCATCGATCAGGAACAGGGTAATCCCGCCGTCGTTCCGTTCCGCGCCCGCCGTGCGGGCGGTGACGGCGATCCGGTCCGCCGTCCCGGCGTGGAGCGCCATGGTCTTCACCCCGTCGAGCACGTAACCGCCGCCGTCGGCCCGGGCGCGGGTCCGCACGTCGTTGAGATCATAGCGCGACTGCGCTTCCGAATAGGCGAAGGAAAGGTGCAGGTCTCCGGCCGCCAATCGCGGCAGCAAGTCCGCCTGAACGCCCTGTGAAGCCCCATCCCGGACCAGCGTGCCGCCCAGCACCACAGTCGCCAGGAACGGTTCGACCGCCAGGCCGCCGCCCATGGCTTCCATCAGGATCGCCATGTCGACCGTGCCGCCGCCGATGCCGCCCAGGTCCTCGGGAATGCCGAGGGCGAGCCAGCCCATGTCGGCGAACCGCGCCCAGGTGTCGCGGCAGAAGCCGCCGGGCAATGCCTGATGTTTGCGTCGGGCATCGAGCCCGTAGTCGTCGCGGAAGAAGCGTTCCGCCATGTCGCGGATCAGGATCTGCTCGTCGGAGAAGGTGAAGTTCATGGTCGGAGGATACCTGTCAGAGTCCGAGGATCGCCTTGGCGATGATGCCGCGCTGGATTTCGTTGCTGCCGCCGTAGATTGACGCCTTGCGCCAGTTGAAATAATGGCTGGCCACCGTCGCCGCATGCTCCGGCACGGGCGGGCCGTCGTTGCCCACCCCCGGCCACTCGTCCTCCAGAATACCCGGATCGAAGGCATGGGCGCGGTTGCCGACGGCTTCCAGCAGCAGTTCGGTGATGCCCTGCTGCACCTGGGTGCCCTTCAGTTTCAGGATCGAGGCCTCGGGCCCCGGCTTGCGCCCGGCCGCTTCCTCGGACAGCAGGCGCAGTTCGGTCATCTCCAGCGCCGTCAGCTCAATCTCGACCACGGCCATGCGCTCGCGAAACCGGACGTCCTCGATCAGCGGGCAGCCGCGCTTCATTTCCATGGCCGCGATGTCGCGCAGGCGTTCCATCTGTTTCTTCGACCGCGCGACCCCGGCAATGCCGAAGCGTTCATGGCTCAACAGGAACTTGGCAATCGTCCAGCCGTCGTTTTCCCGACCGACAAGGTTTTCGGCGGGCACGCGGACGTTTTCCAGGAACACGTCGTTGATTTCCTGCCCGCCGTCCAAGGTCTTGATCGGGCGCACGGTGACGCCCGGCGTTTTCATGTCGATCAAAAGGAAGGAAATGCCCTGCTGCTTCTTGCCCTCGGTCGAGGTGCGCACGAGGCAGAATATCCAGTCGGCGTATTGCGCCAAGGTGGTCCAGGTTTTCTGGCCGTTGACGACGTAATGGTCGCCGTCCCGTTCCGCCCGGGTGGTTAGCGACGCCAAATCCGAGCCCGCCCCCGGTTCGGAAAAGCCCTGGCACCACCAATCCTCGCTGGCCAGAATGCGCGGCAGGAAATACGCCTTCTGTTCATCCGTGCCGAATTCGATCAGCACCGGCCCCAACATCTTGAGCCCGAAGGTGATAAGCCGCGGGCTCGACGCCGCCGCCAATTCCTCTTCATAAAGAAAGCGCTGCACGGGCGACCAGCCGGGACCGCCGTATTCCTTGGGCCAACTGGGGGCGATCCAGCCCCGCGCATGCAGGATACGCTGCCAGACGACGTAATCGTCCTTCACCAGCTTCAGGCCGAGATCGACCTTGCGCTTGGTCGCGGGCGGAATGTTGGCGCGCAGAAATCCGCGCACCTCGTTCTGAAAAGCCAATTCCTCAGGTGTCAGGTTCAGGTCCAATGCTTGCTTCTCCCGCTGCGGCCGGCCGTTACCAAGTTCCCTGGGCGGCCAATCCGTTCTGCATGTCGGCTTCGATGGTACGCGCCACATTGACCAGGCGCGGACCCCATTCCGCCTCCAGCTTTTCCGGCTTGTGGAGGAAGGCCGGGCCGCCGCAGTTGAGTGCCATGACCGTAGCCCCGTCCAAGGATCGGAGCGGCACGCCGACGGCGTTGACGTCATGCTGCCATTCGCCGAAGGACGTGCAGAACCCCTGCGTCGCGACCTGCCGGACGGCGCGTTCGATGCCTTTCGCCATGGTCGGCCAGGCCGGGCCCGCGCGTTCGGCCATGGCCGTCATCAGATACGCGCGCTCGTCCTCGGGAATGGCCGCCAGGAAGGCCCGGCCCATGGCGGTCGTGGCGATGGGGATGTGCGAGCCGATGTCGAGGCGCAGCGTCACCGAACCGGCGTCGCGGGCGTGTTCCAGATAGACCATGTTCAGGCGGTCACGGGAGCCCAGGGCGAGCGACAGGCCGGACGCGTTGGCAAGCTCCTGCAGGTAGGGCCGCGCGATCTTGCGGATGTCCATGTTCGCGAGCAGCGAATAGCCGAGCGACAACACCCCCGGGCCCAGCCGGTATTTTCCCAGGCGTTCCGCATGGACCAGATAACCCAGCCGCGTCAGGGTATGGGTCAGACGCGACACCGTCGGCTTGGGCAGACCCGTGCGCTCGGCGATATCGCCGTTGCCGAGCACGCCGTCGCCGGGCTGAAACGCGCGCAGCACGCTGAGCCCCCGCGCCAGGGCGGTAACGAACTGGCGGTCCTCTGGTTCGGTCGTTTCAGGAATGTCATCCAGCGGCGGGGTGCTGCGGTCGGCGCGGATAGTCATATGGCTCAATCCGGCGCGCGGGTCCGCGCCGCCTCCCTGTTCCGGATGTGGGCGCGGAGCGCCCGTATCCCGACGGCGGGCACTGTGTCACGACAGAACAATGCCGTCAATTTTCGGAATTTAGTTTTGCAATGCGAAATATCGGTGCCGGCAAACCAGTCCCGAAAGGACGTCACGCCCGCCGGAACCGCTCCGGCATCATGGCCGTCATCCGCGACCAGTACATCTCGATGAACACAGACCCGGTGACGACCAGGATGGCTCCGGCCTGCAGGACGGATATGTCGTCGCCCAGAAACACCAGAGCCAGGGCCGCCGCAATGATGGGCTTGAGGAAGAAAAGGTAGCTGGCGCGGGTCATGTCCACCGCCGCCGCCAGACCTCCGATCCACAGGTACTGCGTGATCGTGGTGTTCCACAACGCCAGGGTCAGGATCCAGGCGGAGCGTTCCGCCGACCGGTCGAACAAGGTCAGCGGATCGACCCAGACGGAGAACCCGACACCGACGCCCAACCAAAGGCCGAGGCCGCCAATCGCCATGGACAAGGCGGTGACGTTAAGGGCGCCGTACTGGGCGATGATGGGCTTTACCCGGACGGCATAAACCGCCGCCAGGATGGCGCAAGCCAGGGCGAGCAGAACGCCCCAAATGGAGTCCCTGCCGCCCAGCAGCGTGTCGAGAACGCCGTCGGTGATCAACAGGACCAGCCCCGCCACGGCGCACAGGCCGGTGACGATCTTGACCGCTGTCATCGGCTGACCCACCATCATGCGATTGGCGAGCCCGACGAAAATTGGGATCGTCGTGACCAGGGTCGCGACCTGGATCACCGTGGCGAAGTCGAGCGCCCAGTGAAAGGCAAGGTAGGCGCCAGACACGCCGATCACCGACAGCCACAGCATTTCCCAAGCGTGGGTTTTGAGTGGCGCCAGCAGCCGGCGCGGCCCCGAAATCAGCAACGCCACCAGGATCAGGCCGGCACCGCCCAGAAGGTAGCGCCAGACCGATAGTTCCGGCCCGGCGATCCCCGAACCGGCGGCGACGAATTCGGACGAAGCATGGCCCAGCACGCCGATGAACACGGCAAACGAGGCGAAGCGCGCGGGAATGTTCATCGCCCGGCGCCTTCCATATCCGCGCCGAAGCGCGCCAGGCTATCGGCGAGCTTGTCCGGCCGCTCGAGCGGCAGCAGGTGCCCGGCGTCGGGCCAATCCTCGCGCCGCGCGTCGGGCAGGCGCTTGTACAGGCGGTCGACAACCTCCGCGTCCAGGAACACCCGGTCCTGATGCCCGGTGATCACCAGGGTCGGCAGGGTCAGTTTGTCATAGGCGATATCCCAATCCGTGGCGCGGGCATTGCGCATGAGATTCATGTGCCCGTGAGCCGGGTCCATCGGCACGTAGCCGCCCTTCAGGAAGTTCCCCCGCATCTGGGTTGCGAACTCTTGGTTCACCAGCAACGGAAACAGGGCGTCCATGAACAGTGGTACGCCGCCGGCCCCGACGATGACCTCCATGGCATCATTGACCCAGGCGATGCGAGGGCCGATTTCGCGCAGTGTGTTGAGCAGCACCAAGCCGCGCGCCGGCGCGCCCTGCAGGACGGCCTGGGCGGCGAACAGGCCGCCGATGGACAGACCGGTTAGGATGGCGTTGCGCGGCCGGCGGGCCTCGAGCAGACGGCACAGGTCATCGACGATCAGATCCGGCGTCAGTTCCGTTCCGGCGGTGAAGGACGACCCCTCCTGCCCCCGGAAATTATAGGACAGGGTGCCGAATCCACCTGTCCGCAGGCGCGGCGCGACCACCGCTTCCCAGGCGGCGGTGCTGCCAGTAAGGGCGTTGACGAAAACGAAGGTCGGGGCGCCGTCGCGCGTCGGTTCCTGATGTTCGAAGTGCAGCGCGTCGTCCGGCGCAAGGGTCAGAAGGGTCATTCGATAGGGTGGTCCTTGGTCAGGCTGGCCTCGGCGGTGGCCGCCGCGGTCTGGGTGTGGTGGATGGACAGGCGTTCGGCCTCGGTCGCGTCGCCGGCCAAGATCGCCGCCAGGATGGCGCGGTGCTCGTCCCAGGCCCGGGGCCGCCCGCCGGGGCGGGTCAGCACAGCCTGCATGGAACGGCGGAAATGGACCCAATGGGGCCGCGTCACTTCCTCGATCAGCGGGTTGCCCGACAAGCGGTAGAGCGCCGTGTGGAAGCGCATGTCGGCGTTGATCCGCTTGGCCAGGTCCCGGGGCTTCTTCGCCGCGCCGGGGCCAAGATCCTGATACCGGTCGACCAAATCCCGCAGCGGCTCCAGGGCGCCGGGCGCGACCTCTCCCCGCGCCACGCGGCCCGCGGCCAAACGGGCAGCCAGACCGTCAAGGGGACTGCGGATTTGATAAAGCTGCACGACCAACGCCGGATCCATGGGCGCCACCGTCAGGCCCTTGCGCCCGAAGGCGACCAAAACCCCTTGTTCCTTCAGAACGTTCAGGGCGTGGCTGACCGGCTGACGCGACACGCCCAGTTGCTCCGCCAGCTTTTCCTGCGCCAAGCGGTCGCCCGCCCGGTACGTGCCCTGCAGGATGGAATCGACGATGGCGTCGCGCACGCGTTCTGTCAGGGCGGGCGTCGGACCAAGGGGAACCATCGCATATTCCTTTTTGAATTCCGTATTCCGAATTCAATAATTCATTCGACGTGTGCTGTCAAAGCCCGGCGTTGACGGGTGTGGGTTTTGCATCGCAAAAGTCCATTTTTTGGCCTTGTCCATACGTTCGGCGGACCGTAGTATTTCGTTATGTTGCAGTGCAACAATATC
The DNA here is from genome assembly GCA_963976055.1 of uncultured Alphaproteobacteria bacterium. GTDB lineage: Bacteria > Pseudomonadota > Alphaproteobacteria > Rhodospirillales > Casp-alpha2 > UBA1479. The sequence goes on along the minus strand of CAXBJB010000003.1, from coordinate 216,221 downwards.
TAACGCTCCGTGGGGGGGGCTTTTTGCTGACATCCAAATGCCGCACCCTGGCGCCGACCCAGCCCGGCGTATCGATCCCTCCATGCACGGCGCCACGTGGATGACGGCGGGAATCGCCTGATGGACGCGTCGAAGATCGACATCGTTTGGGTCCTGATCGCCGCCGCATTGGTCTTCATGATGCAGGCCGGGTTCTGCTGCCTGGAAAGCGGCTCCGTCCGCTCCAAGAACTCGATAAACGTGGCGGCCAAGAACTTCGCCGACTTCTGCATCTCCGCCGGGGTGTTCTGGTTCGTCGGGTTCGGCCTGATGTTCGGCGCCAGCCACAATGGCTTGATCGGGACGGAGAATTTCCTGTTCTCCCTAACCGATCCCAAATCCGCGACCTTCTTCGTCTTCCAGCTCATGTTCTGCGGCACGGCGACGACCATCGTATCCGGCGCCATCGCCGAGAGGGCGCGCTACACGGGCTATCTGCTGATCAGCCTTGTCGTCGCCCTGCTCATCTATCCGATCTTCGGCCATTGGGCCTGGGGCGGGGCTTTCGGCGGCGATTCGGGGTGGCTGGCGGCGCTGGGCTTCGTCGACTTCGCCGGCGGCACGGTGGTTCATTCCGTCGCCGGCTGGGTCAGCCTGGCCGCCGTGATCATCATCGGCCCCCGCACCGGGCGGTTCGACGGATCGGGCGCGCCCTTTCGCAGCCACTCGTTGCCACTGGCGGCGCTGGGCGTGTTCATCATCTGGGTCGGCTGGATCGGGTTCAACGGCGGCAGCACCCTGGCGGCCACGGACAAGGTGCCGCATATCATCCTCAACACCGTCATCGCCGGCGCCTTCGGCGGCCTGGGCGCGATGCTGCTGGGCCCCATCACCATGAAGCGGCTTGACGTGCCGACCATGCTCAATGGTGCCCTCGCCGGTTTGGTCGCGATCACGCCGGCGGCTCATTGCGTATCGACCGCGGGCGCGGTGACCCTGGGCGCCGTCGGCGGCGGGCTCTGCATGCTGACGTCCCTGCTGCTCGACCGATGGAAGCTCGACGACGTGGTCTATGCCTTTCCCGTGCACGGCGTCGCCGGTGTCTGGGGCACCATGGCGGTCGCCCTCCTGGGCGACCTGGAAACGCTCGGCACCGGCCTCGACCGCTGGGGACAGTTCGTCGCCCAGGGCACCGGCGTGCTGACCGCCGCCGTCTGGGCCTTCGGCATCAGCTACATCCTGCTGTCGCTCATCAACAAAATCGTGCCGCTGCGCGTGTCGCCCGAGGCCGAGCGCATCGGCCTGAACGTCAGCGAACACAACCAGTCGACGGAACAGCTCGACATTCTGCGGTCCATGGAGGTGCAGCGCCTGACCGGCGATTTCTCCCGGCCCATTCCGGTCGAACCCAATTCCGACACCGGTGATATCGCGCGCCAATACAACCTGGTGCTGGAAAACCTGTATTCGGCGAAGATGGAGGCCGAACAGGCCAGCAAGGCGAAATCCAACTTCCTCGCCTCCATGAGCCACGAGCTGCGCACGCCGCTGAACGCCATCATCGGATTTTCGGAAATGATCAACCGGCAGTATTTCGGCCCCCTGGGCTCCGAGAAATACCACGAGTATGCCGGCGACATCATGCATTCCAGCCGCCATCTGCTGTCCCTGGTCGACGACATTCTGGACTTGTCGAGGATCGAGGCCGGGCGCAACACCCTCAATCGGTCCGACATCGACATCGCCGCCCTGTTCGACGACTGCCTGCGGGTGGTCACCGGGGCCATCGACTGCAACCAGATCTATTTCGACATCAAGGTTCCGAAGACGATCTCGCACCTTTTCGCGGACGAGCGCGCGATCAAGCAGGTGGTTCTCAACCTGTTGTTCAACGCCGTGAAGTTCACGCCGCCGGGCGGCCTGGTGACCCTGAACGCCCGCGAGGAGCCGGACCGCCACATCCTTGAGGTGTCCGATACCGGCAAGGGCATTCCCGACGAAAAGCTTGAACGCGTGATCGAGCCGTTCCAGCAGCTGCATTCCGACCCGCATATCGCCCAGTTGGGCACCGGGCTGGGCCTGACCATCGCCAAGGCCCTGACCGAGGCCCACGGCGGCGAGCTTCAGATCGACAGCCGCGTTGGCCGCGGCACCACCGTCCGCGTGATCCTTCCGATCCGCACGGCGGCAGCGGTGAAGTAACCCGCCCTGCCGGACAGATGCATGGCAGGCCTATTCCGCGGGCCTATTCCTTCGATCGCGAGCGCCCCAGCACGATGGCCGGGATCAGGGTCAGGGCGAAGACCAGGGCGATCTGGCGGAACGAATCATGGAACGCGAAGGTATTGGCCTGGGCGTAGAGGACGCGGCCCAGAAAATCCAAGGCCATGGCACCGTCGGCGGGGGCCGGCACGCCGCCCGCGTTCAATAGGTCGCGCACCTTGTCCAGCATCTCCGCCGTCGGTCCCTTGGCGTTGGTCTGGGTCGCGGTCAGGAAATCGGCGTGATAGGCGGTACGCATTTCGATCGTCACGGCCGTCATGTTGACACCGAAGGCGCCACCCATCTGGCGGAAGAAATTGAAGGTTCCCGCCCCCTGCGCGATCTTGTCCGCCGGCACCGCGGAAAGCGCCGCCTTGCCCATGTTGGGGGAAATCAGGCTCATGGAGCCGCGCGTCCACATGGCCAGCAGCGCCACCGTCACAAAGGCCGTGTTGACGTCAATGGTCGCCAGCACCATGGCCGCCACAGCGAAGGTGCTGCAGCCGACGATGATCGGCCAATGGGGCGGGACCGCATCGGCGAGCCGCCCCGAGGCCTGCATCATCATGACCAGCAACAGCCCCGCCGGCACCAGGACCAAGCCGGCCTTGGTCGCCGTGTAGCCCTGGATGGTCTGGGTGAACAGGGGGATCGAATAGTTGGTCGCGAAATTGCCGAGCCCGAAGGCGAAGGCCACGGCCACGGCCGAGGCGAAGCGCGCGTCGAGAAACAGCTTGGGATCCAAGAGCGGACTGTTGGAGCGCATCTGGGTCGCCACGAACAGAACCGCCGAGAGAGTTCCGACAAGCATGAATGTCAGGAACTTGGCCGAGTCCCAGCCCCAGCGCTGGCCGTTGCCGATCCCCGCCATGAGGGTAATCAGCGCCACGCACAGCAGAATGAATCCGATCCAATCGAAGCTCGGCTTCTTTTCCAGGGGATTGCGCGCGGGCATGAAGGTCAACGCCATGATCGCCGACAAGGCGACCAGCGGCAGCGGCACGATGAAGACATGACGCCAGGTCACCAGATCGATGGTCACGCCACCGACCAGCGGCCCGAAGGTGGGCGCCAGGGCGATGCCCATGCCGACGGTGCCGACGGCCAAGCCCCGGCGTTCCGGCGGGAACACGGCGACCGCCGTGGCCAGCGCCAGGGGCTGCACCAGGCCGGCGCTGAACCCCTGCATGATGCGGCCCAGGATCAACACCTCGATGGACGGGCTGACCGCCGCCAATACGGCGCCTGCGGCGAACACGCCAAGTGCCATCAGACAGGTGTTGCGCGGCCCGATAAAGCGCGAGGTCCAGGAATTGAGCAGCTGGCTCGCGACCATGGTCGTAAGAAACGCCGTCGACGCCCATTGCGCCAGGTCCTGGCCGATGCCGAAGGCGCCCATGATCGAGGGAATGGAGACGTTGACGATGGTCGATGACAGCACCATCGTCATCGACGCCAGCATTCCGCAGGCCGTCGCCCACCAGCGATAGGACGGCCCGAACCGTTCGAACTGTCTGGCGATGGCGGGATTGTCGGTCTGCACGGGGACGTCATCCGGTTACGAGGGCATGCCGGAAACGCCTCGGGACGGAAAATCGCCCGCCCCTGCCTACCTCCCAGCATTTTGGATTGTATACAAATTGCAGGGACACGGGATGAAAAAAAGCAGGCCCGAAAGCCCGCTTTCCCCATCTCGATCCGCCGTGGTTACGGCGGCGGCCGGCCTGTTACGCCTTGGCGATGGACTTGATCGGCGCGCGGGTCTGGCCCGACCGCTCGGCGATGTCATTGTCCTGCTGTTCGATGGCGGCGCGCACCAGGTCTTCCAGGGCGTCGCCATAGGACTGGTCGAGCAGGTCCGTCGACACCCGGCGATTGGAAGTCACCGTGCCGTCGCCGTAGGTGACGTTGAACATCAGGAACTGAGGGCTTTTACCCTTGGATTTCTTGCCGGCCATGTGGCGGCCTCCATGCATCCTGGACCGGGACGGATGATCCGACCGTATCCATGGAAAAATTGGTAGCGGAGGAGGGACTCGAACCCCCGACACGCGGATTATGATTCCGCTGCTCTAACCAGCTGAGCTACTCCGCCCCAGGCGGGGAGCCGAGGTGCGGGCCCGAGAGCATCCGCGCGACGGCGTGGAGGGATTTAAGGCCCTGATGCACGGGTGTCAAGCGCGACCTGATTCGACCGGGACTTGATCCAGGCCAAGACAGCGGCAGCGACCTGCGATTAGGATTGGCGCCGCCCCGTCATCGATGCAAGGAATCGACCGTCATGCGCCCCGATCCCGCGAAAACCGGCCGACTGAAGCGCAGCATCTCCTTGCCGCACCTGGTATTCTACGGCCTCGGCACCATGATCGGCGGGGGCATTTATGCCCTGACGGGCGAGGTCGCGGGCATCGCCGGCATGCACGCCCCCCTCGCCTTCACCGCCGCCGCGCTCCTCGCGTTGCTGACGGCGTTCTCCTACGCGGAACTGGCATCCCGCCATCCGGTGAGCGCCGGCGAAGTCCGCTACGTGGAACGCGCCTTTAACATGTCCTGGCTGTCGCGGGGCATCGGCTGGCTGGTGGTGGTGATCGGCATTACCTCTTCGGCGGCGTTGACCAACGCCACGGCGGGATTCCTGCAGGACTTCGTCGCCCTGCCGCGGGAGCCGCTGGCCGCCGCCCTGGTCCTGGGACTTGGCGCGGTCGCCATCTGGGGCATCCGGCAATCGGTCTGGCTGGTGACCTTGATTACCGTGGTCGAGATCGGCGGCCTGATTCTCGTGATCGCCGCCACGTCCGGCAGTTTCGCGGACCTGCCGGCCCGCCTGCCGGAGATCGTCGCCGTCGGGGCGGACGGGGCCGCCTGGGCCGGCCTGTTCGCGGGCGCCTTCCTGGCCTTTTATGCCTTCATCGGCTTTGAAGACATGGTCAACGTCGCGGAGGAAACGAAGAACGCCCGGGTCGCCCTGCCGGTCGCCATCCTGATCTGCATCGCCGGGGTCTGCGTGCTTTACATCCTGGTCTCGCTGTCCGCCGTGCTGACCATGGCGCCGGCGGATCTGGCCCAGGAACGCACGCCGCTGGCCGCTTTGGTGCGCGGCACGCCCTGGCTGCCGGCCTGGGTGCTCGGCGTAATCAGTATGCTGGCGACGGTGAACGGGATCATGGTGCAATTGGTGATGGCGAGCCGCGTGCTCTACGGCATGGCTCGTGATTCCCTGGCGCCCGGCCATCTCGGCGTGGTGTCGTCGCGAACGCCGACCCCGGTCAACGCGACCCTATGGGCCACGGGGGCAATTCTGGTCCTGGCCCTGCTTTTCCCCGTGGCCACCCTGGCCAAATTCACCAGCGCCGTGATCCTGATTATCTTCGTGGCCGTCAACGCGGCGCTGATCCGGCTCAAGCGCCAGGCCCCGTCACCGCCCGGCGCCTACATCGTCGCGTCGTGGATTCCCTGGTTGGGCCTGCTGTCCGCCGCCGTCATGCTGGCAACGGAACTCCGCCGCCTGCTCCTATCGTAACCGGAAAGCCGGCATCCGGCCTAGGGCCTAGCTGGCGCTCCAGCGCCAATCGCGGCCGTTGAGCGGGCCGCAGGCGTTGCGCGCACCCTTCATCATGCCGGCTCTCGCGGCGGACGGAGCCTTTTTCGCCTTATCCGCTGCCGCGCCGCCGACCATTTCGTTCTGCAAACGCTGCAGTTCGGTCTGCTTGATGGCTGGTTTTCGAGTCTTTTCCTGGTCCACCGCACCCCTCCGTCAACATGTCAGATTTTTGTCAGGTTTGTGGAAAGGGACTCGTAGCAAATACCACTAAAAGAGTCATGTGATATGCATCACAAGCGTCCAAAAAGCTGTGGAATATTCGAAAAGTCGAATGGCCGCCCCAGGGACGGGACGGTCATTCAGACCTCAAGAGGCTGGATTTCCGGGCTTTTCAGCGAAAGATCAGATGCCCGTATTAACGAAAGGGCGGCGCATCCTCGTTTGCCGCCCCATTCAGGCTGTTCAGCTTGTCCTGCGAATCCTGCTGGATCGAGCGGCTGAGGTGTTCATGGGCCTGGCGCAGCAGAGCCTGGGTCGCGGCCGGCGAGGCCGCGCGGGCCACCGGCTCCTGGTAATCGGAAGCCAGCCACGGCCGATCCGTGAGATCGCCCTTGGGCATCGCGCGGACCACGGGTTCCGGATCCTTAACCCAGGCGTTGACCATGGGCGGCGCCTGATACTGGGCCGGGGCCGGTTTGGCCGGGGCGTCAAAGCGCGACGGATGCTTGCCGTAATAGTTGACCAACCGCCGGTCCTCGCCGGCGATGGGTTCGCGATAGCATTCCACGCCGCCGCCGAGCGCCGCGTAGCAATAGGTGGGCTCGTAACCGGCGACGCCTTCCTCGTACTTGTCCACGTAACCGCACGCGGTCAGCACGGCCGAGAAGGCAATGGCTGCGATGATCTTTCTCATGGGTGTTCTGTCCCATCCTGCGTCAAAAACTCGTCCGACTTCAGGATGACACGGGATGGTTAGCAATCGGTTAATTCGGGCCGCCCAGGCAGCCCGTCATCCCCGCCGGAAAAGCGTGTCGAACGCCGACAGCGGCGGCGCGCTGGTGGCGAAGCCGAAGGTTCCGGCATCGAGCATTTCCCGGGCGTCCGCCATGGCTTTTCCGTAGGCCGAGCGAAACAGGGAGCCGCCGACGCTGATGCGCTTGACGCCCAGTTCCGCCATTTCCCGGTAATTCAGCGTCATGCCGGCGATACCGCCCAGGACGTTGACCGGCCGGTCGACGGACGAGATCACGACGCGCACGTCGTCCGCCGTTTTGAGCCCCGGCGCGTACAGAACGTCGGCGCCGGCTTCCTGATAGGCCTGGAGCCGCTTGATGGTGTCGTCCAGATCAGGGTTGCCGCGGATCAGGTTTTCCGCCCGGGCGGTCAGCACGAAGGGCGGGTTGACCGCACGCACCGCCTCGACGGCGGCCGTCAGCCGGTCAACCGCCTCGGCCATGTCATAGATGGTCTTGCCGTCGTAGTCCTCGAGCGATCCGCCGGCGAGCCCTGTGCCCGCCGCCAGCCGGATGTTGTCGGCGACGCCATCGGCGGTCTCGGCATAGGCGTTCTCGAAGTCCGCATTCATGGGGACATCGACGCTGGCGCAGAGCTCCCGGAAATGGGCGAAATGATCCTCAATCGTCGCGTCGCCGTCGGCCTCGCCCCGGGAAAGATTATATCCCGCACTGGTCGTCGCCAACGCCTTGAAGCCCATGGCTTCCAACATGCGGGCGGAGCCCCGGTCCCAGGGATTGGGGATGATGAAACATCCCGGGTCGGCGTGCAGTTTTTGAAACGCCGCGACCTTAGCCGCTTGCCCCATGTCCATGCCCCCGCCTGACATCATGAATTGACGTCGATCACCGTGCGTCCGCGCAGCTGGCCCTTGAGGATCTTGCCGGCAAGGTCCGGCAGATCGGCGAGGCCCGCCGTTTCCGTCAGGGCATCCAGCTTGTCGAGCGGCAGATCCTTGGCGATACGGTTCCAGGCCGTGACGCGCCGGTCTTTCGGGCAGGTCGCCGAGTCAATTCCGCACAGGTTGATGCCGCGCAGCAGGAACGGCAGAACCGTGGTTTCCAGCTTGAACGACCCGGCATTGCCGACGGAGGCGCAGGTGCCCCAGTATTTCAGGGTCGCCAGCACCGTGTGCAGGGTCGGCCCGCCGACGTTGTCGATGGCGCCGGACCAGCGTTCGCGGGCGAGCGGCCCCTTGGGCGCTTCTTCCAGCTCGGCCCGATCGACGATGGTCGTCGCCCCCAGGTCCTTCAGATAGGCGTGGGAGTCCGGGCTGCCGGTGGACGCCGCGACGCGATATCCCAGATTGGCCAGGATCGACGTGGCGACCGAGCCGACGCCGCCGGAGCCGCCGGTGACCAGCACCTCGCCGTCGTTTTCCGGCGTCAGGCCGTGATCTTCCAGGGTCATGATCGCCAGCATGGCCGTGAAGCCCGCCGTGCCGACCGCCATGGCGCGCTTCAGGTCCAGGCCCTTGGGCATCGGCACCAGCCAATCGCCCTTGACCCGCGCTTTCTGGGCGTGGCCGCCCCAATGAACCTCGCCGACGCGCCAGCCGGTCAGGATGACCTCGTCGCCGGGCTTGTAATTCGGGTTGTCGGAGGCTTCGACGACGCCGGAAAAATCGATGCCCGAAACATGCGGATAGTCCCGCACCAGCCGGCCAATGCCGTTGATGACCATGCCGTCCTTGTAGTTGATGGTGGAATACTTGACGGCGACGGTGACGTCGCCTTCGGGCAGACGGGCCTCGTCGATGTCCTGAACGGACGACGAAACCTTGCCGTCGGTTTCTTCGAGCAACAGAGCCTTGAACGTGGACATGAGCGTGCCTCCCGGGAGCGGTGGTTCGGTGTGGATGAGTTTCATTTGGTGTAGAGAAGCCCCCGCCCCGGGTCAACGGGGCAGCGCGATCAGTCGACCAACCGCCAAGCAAGCGTTTCGCCCCCGCGAAAGGCAACCAGACGGTCGCCGCCCGGCAGGTCCACCGCTTCCGGCTGCTCCCAGGGGCTGCGTTCCAGGGTGATGGTCGTATCGTTCACGGGCAGGCCGTAGAATGCCGAACCGTTGAGGGACGCGAAGGCTTCCAGCTTGTCGAGCGCCCCGGCCCTATCAAACACCTCGGCATAGACCTCGATCGCCGCCGGGGCGGAAAAGATACCGGCGCAGCCGCAGGCCGCTTCCTTGGTATGGGCCGCATGGGGCGCCGTGTCGGTTCCCAGGAAGAATTTCGGATTGCCCGAGGTCGCGGCCTTGACCAAGGCCTGGCGGTGGACTTCACGTTTTGCAATCGGCAGACAGTAGAGATGCGGGCGGATACCGCCCCGGAAGATGTCCGTGCGGTTGATGACCAGATGGTGCGCCGTCACCGTGGCGGCCACGTTGTCCCCCGCCCCTTCGACAAAGGCCGCCGCGTCGGCCGTGGTGATGTGCTCGAACACGATCTTGAGCCCCGGCAGGCGCGCAGTCAGGGGCGCCAGGGTACGGTCGATGAACACGGCCTCGCGGTCGAACACGTCGACGTCGGCGTCCGTGACCTCGCCGTGGACCAGAAGCGGCATGCCGATCTCGGCCATGCGTTCCAGCACGGGCGTGACCTTGTCGATGGCGGTGACGCCGGAATCCGAATTGGTCGTGGCCCCGGCGGGATAATACTTCACCGCCGTCAGCACGCCGTCCTTGAACCCTGCGGCCAGGTCGTCCGCATCAGTCCTGTCGGTCAGATAGGCGGTCATCAGGGGCGTGAAATCGACACCGTCCGGCACGGCGGCCAGGATGCGGTCGCGGTAGGCCGACGCCAAGGCCGCCGTGGTCACCGGCGGCACCAGGTTGGGCATGACGATGGCGCGGGCCATCTGGCGCGCCGTGAACGGCACGACGGCCGCCATCATGACGCCGTCGCGGAAATGCACATGCCAGTCGTCGGGCCGGCGGAGGGTCAGGGTCTGCGGTTCGGTCACGGCTTAGACGGCCTCTCCCAAAACTTCGAGGACGCCGCCCTTGGGCAGCCCACCCAGGATATGGTGCTGGTGCCAGACGGCATAGAACAGAAGCGTCCAGGCGGCCTGCATCTCGCGCTTGCCGGCGTTGCGGAACAGGCTGGCCACCGCATCGGGGCGGCAGATTTCGGCAACCCCCGCCTGGGCCGCGACCAGCGGGCCCAGGCGCCGGCCCTCGGCCACGATCCATTCGCCCACGGGCACGGTAAACCCGCGCTTGGCGGCGAACGGCCGGGACATCGGCACGACTTTTTCCAGCCACTTGCGGAGCAGCCATTTGCCGCGCCCGCGCCGCACCTTCAGCCCGTCCGGCAGGCCGAAGCCGAAAGCCGCCAGCTTGGGGTCCAGGAACGGCACCCGGCCCTCGACCCCATGGGCCATCAGGCAGCGGTCGAGCTTGGTCAGCAGGTCGTTGGGCAGCCAGTCGGCCATGTCCACGGCCTGGGCCCGCTGCAGCGCAGTCCAGCCCTTGCCCTGGGCCTCTTCCTCGGCCATCTCGATGCCGCCCCGCCAGGCGCGGGTTTCCTCGCGCAGAACGCCCAGGCCTTCCAAGGCCCCCCGTTCGCGCATGGGGCGGCCGCCCAGCAGGCGCCAGCGCGTGGCCCGGCGATAGCGGCCGTAGCCGGCGAATATCTCATCCCCGCCCTCGCCCGACAGGATCACCTTGATCCCCGCCGCGCGGGCCGTGCGGGCCAGTTTGTAGCTGGGCAGCACGGCATAATCGGCCGCCGGATCATCGACCGCGGCGGCGATCTCCGGCAGCAGATCCCAGAAATCGGCGGCGCCGAATTCAACCTCGTGGTGATCGGCGCCCATATGGGACGCGATCTCGCGGGCCAGGGCGCGTTCGTCATGGACCTGGGTGCCCGAAAACCCGGCGGTGAAGGCGGTGACGGGGCGTTCGTTGAGACGCGACATCATGGCCAACAGGATCGTGGAATCGATGCCTCCAGAAAAGAACATGCCATAGGGCACGTCGGCGCGCTGATGCACCCCGACCGCGTCATCCAGCAAATCGTCGAGCCGCATCAGGGCATCCGACCGGCCCAGGCCCTTGGGCGGGCCGTCGGGCAGGGCCGACATGCGGTTGCGCCCGATCACCCGGCCCTTCTCGACGATCAGGGTTTCCCCCGGCAGCACCCGCTCGATCCCGGCAAAAGGCGTTTCCCGGCCCGAGGAGAACTGCATCTGCAGCATCTCGTCCCGCGCCATGGGGTTGAGGCGCGCCGTCGCCAGCCCGGCGCGGATCAGCGCCTGCGGTTCGGACGCAAAGGCGAAGGCCGCGCCCGACTGCGTGAAATACAGCGGCTTGATGCCAAACGGGTCGCGGGTCAGCACCAGACGGCCACGGGCGCGGTCATGAATGGCAATGGCGTACATGCCGCGCAGATGCTCGGTAAAGCCCAGTTCCTCGCGCAGGTAAAGCTGCAGCGGGACCTCGCAGTCGGACCGCGTCTTGAACGGAACCCGGCCCAGGTCGAGCTTGACCTCGACATAATTATAGATTTCCCCGTTGGCGACCAGAACCGCCTCGTTGCCGTCAGGCCCCTTGGCTGCGATGGGCTGGTCGCCCGTTTCCAGGTCGATGATCGCCAACCGCGTCTGAATCAGGCCCACGTCGCCGTCGACATGACGGCCGTGGCCGTCAGGTCCGCGATGGGCCAGGGCAACGGCCAGCGCGTCGAGAACCCCCGCCGGCGGGGCGGAGCCGTCTCGTGTCATGATGCCTGCGATACCGCACATGGGATGATCTTACGTCAGTTTTCCCGATTGGTAACAATCGATTGAAAAAAGTCCAGATAACGCTGCACGACCTGGCCTTCCGTGAATCTCTCTTCATAGACCTCGCGGCCACGGCGGGCGATATGGTCCGCCAATTCGTAATCGTCGATCACGGCACGCACGGCCCGGGCCAGGGCGTCTGAATCGTCGACCGGCACCAGGATTCCTGAGTCCATATGCTCAATCAGGGTGCCCGGCCCCATGCTGTCGGCGGCGATCACGGGAACCCCCTGGGCCCAGGCCTCCAGCACCACGTTGCCCAGCGGCTCGTGCCGCGACGGGCAGACGAACAGGTCGCAGGCGGCGAACAGTTCCGCCGTATCCTCGCGCCAGCCGAGGAACCGCACGCGCGGCTTGATGCCCAGGTCTTCCGCCTGCTTTTCCAGGTTTTCCCGCAAGGGGCCGTCGCCGGCCAGCCATAGGTAGGTGTTGGGCACCCGCGCCATGGCGCGCAGCAGCACGTCGAAGCCTTTGTTTTCATGCAGCCGGCCCAGGGCCAGGATCAGCACGGCATTTTCAGGCGTGTAGAGAGAACGGCGGCTGAGCGGTTCGGCCTGATCCTCGGACACGAAATTTGGCAGGTAATGGGCCCGGTTTTTGTCCCAACCCTGGCCGACGATATGATTGACGATGTCTTCCGTGTTGCCGATCAGGTGGTCGCAGGTACGATAGTACTTCAGGTCGTAATAGCCGCCCAGCCGGCCGACCTGGACGAAATCGCCCTTGGGACACATCTTGCTGGCCCGGTTCATCCAGGTCATGACGACCTGCGGCTGGAAGGTCTGGATTTCGTGTTTGAAGGCACGCGGCGTACGGCGGTCGAGCATGCCGCCGAATGGCAGTTGCAAAGGCTCGATCCCCGCGTCGCGCAGGGATTGCGCGCGGGCCCTGTTCTCGCGGATCAGCACGCGCTGCTCCAGCCCGGCGCGGTGCAGGGCGCGGACAAGGCGCACGAAGAACGCCTCGGCGCCGCCGAATTCCGCCCCCGCCATGGCCTGCATGACCTTCACGGCAGCAGCCTTTCCCAGGCCTCGGCCGCCGCGGGCCAGCGCCAGGACCTTTGCTTGTCAAGCGCCGCCGCCTGTTGCGCTGACCACAGGGCGTCGTCGGTCAGCAGTTTCACGGCGGCATCGGCAAAGGCCCGGTCGTCGCGGGTGACAAAACCCGTTTCGCCGTCGATCACCCGCTCGCGCATGGAGCCCAGGTCGGTCACCACGGCGGGCATGCCCATGGCCTGGGCCTCGCCCACGGCCATGCAAAAGGTCTCGTTGATGTCACCACGATAAAGCATGCATCTGGCCTGTCGGAATTCGTCGATGAGGCGTTGCTTGGGCACCGGACCCGGCAACCGGACCCCTTTTTCTTCCAACGATTTAGCCTTGTCGAGAACTTTCGCCATGGGGTCGGCCTTGGCCGCGCCGGCGCTGCCGTAGACGGCGGCCCCCGTGAACAACACCAATTCCGCCCCCGGCACCCGGGGCTGGATGTCCTGGGCCCAGCGGTCGAGCAGCCAGTCGAGTCCGCGCAGCGGGTTGGAGGAAAACACCGCGCGGGGGCCGGGCGGGGCCGAAGCCGGTTGGGCATTGCAAAAATCGTCGGGCAGGCCGTAGGGGATGACCACGCGATTTTTCACCGGGCACCAACGGGGATAGGTCGTCGCGTGATAGTCGCCGATAAACACAATGGCGTCGGCGTATTTCCAAAGCTTGGACAGGTATCGCCATTTGACCATGTAGGTCGCCGGATTGTGGGTCCAGAATACGGTGCGCCCCGCCTTGGGCATAAGCGGTAGGACCCTGTCCCCCCGGTTGGCGATGAACAGGTCGGCCTTGTCCGGCATCCCCGCCTTCAAGGGCGCCCAGGTAACGCCCTTGTGCATCAAGGGCGCCGCACAGTTGTTATGGACCGAAACCTCGTGGCCGCGCGCCGCGAGTGTTTCCATCAGGAAGACGAGGGAGCTTTCCGCCCCGCCCAGGGGGCGTTCTTCGGGCGTGCGGCCATCGAATTCGATGCCGTCGTCAGCCAGGACGATGCGCGCCATTCAGGCCTCCCCGCTTTTCGGGTTGCCGCTGTCGTCCTCGAGCCGCGCCTTCAGGTGCGAGATCAGCGGATACAGCCCGGCGCAGAGCGCGATCAGAAACCCGTACCCGCCTTCGCGGTAGCCCTTGCGCCGGACGTAGCATTTGAAGAACCGGGTGAAGAAGCGGCGCAGGTTGTTGGCGAAGGAGCCGATCTGGCCAGTGTCCCGCAGGTCCGCCGCCCGCGCGGTGGTGTAGCTGTCCAGACGTTTCAGCATGTCGGACACGTTGCGGTCGACGAAATGGTCGAGACGATTGGTCAGCATGGGGCCCTTGGCGCCGGTCCAGGTCAAGGCGGGATGGACACGCTGCGGCCCCCAGCGCTTGGCGCCCTTCTTGAACAGGCCCGGATAGGCGGCTTTGCCGAAGCTTGCCCCCCACCCCCAGCGTACCAGCCGGCCGCCGATGTAGTTGTCGACCAGGATTTCGTGCCAGTCGTGGGACGTGGTGTTTATAATGCTGCGGATTTCCCGTGCCAGGGCGTCCGGCACCCGTTCGTCGGCATCGACCTCCAGCACCCAGTCGCCGGTGCAGGCGTCGATGGCGGCGTTGCGGCGGGTTCCTTCCGGGTCCCAGGCGCCTTCGATCACGCGGTCCGTGAAGCGGCGGGCGATTTCGGCCGTCGCGTCCGTGCATTTGTCGGCCAACACGACCAGCTCGTCCCCGAAACCGAGGGTCGCCAGACAGTCGGCCAGATGCGCCGCCTCGTTATGGGCGCAGACGACGATGGAAAGCCGGGGGCCGGCGCCCGCACCGCCGGTCACGACGCGGCCTCCTTGCATTCGGTCCACAGGTCGCGGGCCGCGTCCGCGACCGCATCGACGGAGAGCGTTTCCATCAGCGACGGCGATTTGTCCCAGTCGTAGTTTTCCGGAAAGCTTTCCAGGAACCCGGCCCCGCGCACGACCCGGCAATGGGCGCCCCAGGGGCCGTACAATTGATCCTGTGTCGGGCCGAACAGCCCCAAGGTCGGCACGCCCGCCGCCGCCGCCAGATGCATCAGTCCGGAATCGTTGCCGACATAAAGCGACGCCCGTTCCAGGCAGGCATAGGCCTCGAGCAAGGAAATTCGCCCGACCAGATCGATGCGCCGGTCTTCGGGGATGCTGTCCAGGAAATTTTGCACGGAGTCCCGCTCCGTCTCGTGGCCGAACACGGCAATGGCCGCGCCCGGCAGGATGCCCCGGTCGCCGGTCAGGCGTTCCACCAAGTCGGAAAAGCGGTCCTGCGGCCAGGTCTTGCCCTGCCAGTTGGCCGTGGGGCCGATGGCCAGCACGGGCCGCCCCTTGGGCATCAGGCGGTCCGCCGCGGCGCGGTGGGCATCGGTGATCCAGATTTTCGGCGTCGGCACATCGCCCGTGATGCCCATGACCTGGGCATAACGTTCCAGCCGATGGCCCGCCCCCTTGCGCCCCATGCGAAAGCGCCGAATCGACGGGATCAGATAGCTCATGGGCGTGTTGCGCAGATCGACCAGCACCGACCAGATGCGCCCGGCACATTCCGTCCACAGACCCAGCCAATGCAGGGAATAGGGCTTTTTATCCAGGATAATGACCCGCTCCAGGCCCGGCACGGCATCGAACAGGGGCGCCGCCGCCCGCCCGCAGGCGACGGTGACCCGCGCGCCCGGGTTGTCCTGAACCAAACGACCCAGAATCCCCATGGACAGAACCGCGTCACCGATACGCGTCGCCGTCACGAACAGGATGCTTTTTGCCATGACCTATCGATTTCTTTGCCGGACCTTCGGCAATTCTTTGGGCCGTTCCAACAGGTTACCCTCGCGAGCCGAATGCCGTCCCCCCGACCGCGGCAGATTTTACACGTCCCCCGTCTTATAGGGCTACCATCCCCTGTTGCCTAGGCCGCTGGGCGCTCCCATATTCAGGGCATCGCCACGCACCAATTTTCGGGATCAGAGCATGACTGCACAAACCTACGTCGTCTTGGAAGATCGCGGCGTTCTCGCCATTTCCGGCGACGATGCGCGGACCTTCCTCCAGGGCCTGATTTCCAACGATATCAACAAGGTATCCGCCACGCACGCGATCCACGCGGCGCTGCTGACGCCCCAGGGCAAGTACCTGCACGACTTTTTCATCGCCGAAGCGCCCGGCGGCGGGCTGCTGATGGATTGCGAGTGGGCACGCCTGGAAGACCTGGCCAAGCGCCTGAAACTCTACAAACTGCGCGCCAAGGTCACGATCGAGGATCAGAGCGACCAATGGCGGGTTGCCGCCCTGCCCGGCGGCCCGGGCACCGCCGCCCTGGCCCCCGATGCCGGTGCGGCCGAGGCGCGGGACGGCGGCGTGCTGTTCACCGATCCGCGCCTGGCGGCCCTGGGCGCGCGGGCCATCCTGCCGACGGAGGATGCGGAAGCGACCCTCAGCGGGCTCGGCCTGAGTGCCGGCAACCGCGCAGCCTACGATATTCTCCGCCTGAGCCTGGGCGTGCCCGACGGCAGCCGCGACCTGATCGTCGATAAATCCATCCTTTTGGAAAGCGGATTTGACGAATTGAACGGCATCGATTGGAAAAAAGGCTGCTACATGGGACAGGAATTGACGGCCCGCACCAAATACCGCGGCCTAGTCCGGAAACGCCTGCTGCCCGTGGAGATCGAGGGTGACCTGCCCGAGACGGGTACGCCGGTGACCCTGGACGGCAAGGAAGTGGGCGAAGTCCGCTCGACCGTTACGGACGGTTCGGGCGGTCGGGGACTTGCCATGATTCGCTTGGAACATCTGGATGCCGGCGGCCCGTTCGAGGCGGCAGGGGCCAGGGTCACGCCGCGCAAGCCGGATTGGGCCGTGTTCCAGACTGAATCGTAAAGAAACTGGTTCCGCCGCCCCCTGGGGCCTAGTCTCTCGGCCCATGACCCTGTTTTTTTTCAAACGGGCCGCGCGCCTGCTGAAACCCGTGGCGCGCAGTTATGAACGCCGGCTGGCCGAACTGGGCCCCGACGCCCGCGCCGTGTTCTGGAAAAGCGAGGACCATCAGCTTGTCCGCTTCGAGACCCTGTATCAGGTCATCGACGACACCGACGCGCGGGCGGGCGGAATCTCCATCGCCGACTTCGGCTGCGGCTACGGCGCCCTGTTCGATTTTCTAAAAGACACCCCGGCCCTCAAGGACGGGCGTTACGTCGGCTATGACATGTCGAAAAAGATGGTCGAGGCCGCGCGTGCCCGTATCCACGATCCCCGTGCCCGCTTCCTGCAGCAGATCACCGTGACGGAGCCCGCCGACTACGTCTTCGCCTGCGGCACCTACAACATGCACATGGGGGCCGACGGCGCGGAATGGGGCGACTATGTGAAGGACAGCCTGCGCGAACTTTGGGCCAAGACCAACAAGATGCTCGCCTTCAACCTGCTGCGTGCCGATGCCGTCGAACGCTATCAGGGTCTGTTCTATGTCGATGGCGGGGAGTTCCTGAATTTCTGCCGGACGGAGCTTTCACCCCGCGCAACCGTCACCAACGACGATCCCCTACCCGATTACACCTTCATCGTCAGGCGCTAGGCCACAACGTGGGATTTCCTCCCGCCGGCCCCTTATCCACGTTACCATAGAACTTTCCAACCAATCCGAGGAGACCGCCATGGCGATCAAACAACTCACCGCCGCCTGTGTTCTGCTCGCAGGAATGGTCACCGCCAGCCAACCCGCCCGCGCCCAAAGCTTCTTGGACAAGGGGAAGGACCTGCTCAAGGGACTCGGCGGCTCTTCCTCGACCTCGGCGGGCGCCCTCAGCGTCACCGACATCGCGGCCGGGCTCAAGGAGGCGTTGCGCGTCGGTTCGGAACGGGTGGTCGGCACGCTCGGCGCGGCCGACGGCTTCAACAAATCCCCCGACGTGCATATTCCCTTGCCGGACACCTTGCAGAAGGTGCAATCGGCGCTGTCCAAGATCGGCATGTCATCGCTTGCCGACGATGTGGAACTGCGGCTCAACCGCGCGGCCGAAGCCGCCGTGCCCAAGGCCAAATCCCTGTTCGTCGACGCCATTTCCGCCATGACGGTCGATGACGCCAAAGATATTCTCAACGGCCCGAAGGATGCGGCAACGCAGTATTTCCGGTCCAAGATGTCGGCGCCGCTGGCGGCCGACATGAAACCGATCATCGATACCCAACTGTCGGAAGTCGGCGCCATCGCTGCCTATGACAAGATGATGGGACAGTACAAATCCCTGCCCTTCGTCCCCGACGTGAAGGCGAACCTGACCGATCACGTCCTGACCAAGGCCATTGACGGCGTGTTCCTGTACCTGGGCCGCGAAGAAGCGGCGATCCGCGAAAACCCCGCCAAACGCACTACCGAACTGCTGCAGAAGGTGTTCGCGAAGTAACGCCCTGCCCTAAAGATCGACCTGGCCGAGGTAGTCCGGCACCGTCACGTCCCAATGCAGATGGTCCTCGATCTTCATGCGCAATGAAGACGCCGCCTCGGGCTCGCCATGGGTAATGAAGGTGCGCTTGGGCGGCGTGCGGAAATGGCCCAGCCAGCCGAGAATTTCGCTGTAGTCCGCATGGGCCGACATGTTGTGCAGGATGTCGATCTCGGCGCGCACGGGCCATAGGCGGCCGTGGATCTTGATCTCGTCCTCACCATGAACCAGCCGCGCGCCCCGCGTCCCCGCCGCCTGGAATCCGGTGAACAGGACCGTGTTGCGGGCGTCGCCGATAAAATGCTTCAGGTGGTGCAAAATGCGCCCGCCCGTCGCCATGCCGCTGGCCGAGATGATGACCTGGGGCATGCCCGGCCCGTCGTCCAGGGCCCGCGATTCATCAGCCGTGTTCACGTATTGCGCGATGTGGCAGACCTTGGCGCAGAGCGGCCCCGACAGGCGGTGGTCGGCGCGGTGGTGCTTGAGAAGGCGCGTCGCGTTGATCGCCATGGGGCTGTCGAGAAACACCGGAAGATCCGGGATGGCCTTCTTCTGCTTCAGTTGGTGAATGTGAAACAGGATGCTTTGCGTGCGCCCGACGGCGAAGGCGGGAATAAGGACCGTGCCGCCGCGTGCCGCCGTGTCGCGGATGATGGCGCCGAGTTTGCCCTCGGCATCGCTGTCGCGGTGCAGACGGTCGCCATAGGTGGATTCCACGACCAGATAGTCAGCATCGTGAATTTCCACGGGTGGCACCATGACCGGATCGTCGGCCCGGCCCAGGTCGCCCGAGAACACCAAGGACGTCGCGCCGTCGTCGATGCGCACGAAGGCCGAACCAAGAATATGCCCGGAGCGCGACAGGCTGAACGTCACGCCGTCCGCCAGCGTCTGCGCGGCACCGAAGGGAACGGCCTTGAACTGGTCGAGCGCGCGATGGGCGTCGGCCTGGGTATAGAGCGGCAGGGCCGGTTTGTGTTTGGTGTAGGAATGCCGGTTGGCGCGCTCCGCATCCGCTTCCTGCAGATAGCCGCTGTCCGGCAGCAGGATGGCGCAAAGATCCTCTGTCGCCTCTGAACAGTAAATCGGTCCCTTGAAGCCGTTACGCACGAGCAAGGGAATGTAGCCGCTGTGGTCGAGATGGGCATGGGTCAGGATCACCGCGTCGATTTCCGTGGGAGCGACCGGCAGCGGCGCCCAGTTGCGCAGGCGCAGGTCCTTAAGGCCCTGAAACAACCCGCAATCGACGAGAATTTTGGCGCCGGCGGCCTCGACCAGATACTTCGACCCGGTCACCGTGCCCGTGGCCCCCATGAACGTTAGTTTCACCGCCGGATGCTCCCCTGCCTGTTTGGCGGAGACCATAGCATTTTTGACCGGCATGCAACGATGTAACAGCCCGTCTACGGGGACAATCGGGCAGCCGAACAGAGAACGGCCCCACCAGTTGCCCGGTGGGGCCGTTCCTGATCAGAGATCCTTCATTCCCCCCGAAGGGGGCCCCTGGGAAAACTGACCGGGTCCTAGGCCTGGGGGTGAACCTTGCGGACCACCCTTGTCCCTGAACCCGTGTGCAGATTACGCCCCGGCCCGGGGACAGACAACGGCGATACAATCCACACCCCCGTGGAACATGGGGAAAACCTAATGTTGTTTTCGATGGAATGCGCTGGGCCGTGATCAGCCGCGCGGCAGGGCCAGAAGATTGCGCGTCTGGGCGTCGGCGAAGGCACCCGTGGCGGCGCGGAAATCCGACCAGCCGCAGGCAACGATGACGCCGTCGAGCAGCAGGCCGACGAGGTCGTATCCGGCACCGTCGAGAAGATCGGCGATCGCCGCCCGGTCCCCGGCACTCTCGTGCCCGCTTTCGAACACAAGGCGCGGTTTGCAGGTTTCCAGCGTGCGCCGTGCCCCTTCCAGCACGCGGCGTTCCGCGCCCTCGACATCGATCTTAATCAGGTCGAGCCGGTCCAGGCCGCGCTCTGCCATGAAGTCGTCCAGGGTGATCGTCGGGACCGTTTCACCGCCGCCCGATGACAAGCCGGACAGGGCACCGTCACCGCCTGCCGCCATGGTCATGTTGAAGCGGGCCTCGCCGGTCGCATCCGCCACGGCGACCCGCACGATCTCGACCGTCGCCCCATGGCCGTTGAGGCGCGCCGTCTTCGCAAGGGCGTCGGCCAGAACGGGCACCGGCTCGAAGGCGTAGACCCGGCCTTCCGATCCGACGGCGGCCGCAAGCGGCGCCATCCATTCGCCCAGGTTACCGCCGATATCGATTGCCACATCGCCGGGTCGCGCCACCAGGGCCGTCACCGGGTCCGGCACCCCGCCGTCGATCACCAGCCGCTGCCCCTGCCGGTCCAGGTCCGCCGGGATGTAGAGCCACAGGCCGCCGTCGCCGTAGGGCACATAGCCGCCCCGCCAGCCCGCCGCCAGACGCTGTGCAAACCCGTCGCGCGGATCGCTCAGCAGATGACGTAGGCGCAGGCGGCCCCGCCATTTGTCCCGGGTTACACGATAACGGTCGATTTCCTTGAACAGCTTGCGCAACGTATCAAAGGCCACCCCAATCCCCTTCCCGGCTGTCAGGCCGACCGTGCCTTGTCCCGGCCGAAACGTTTGTTGAAGCTGCGTTTCCAACGATAGAAATGCCGGAACCGGCGCTGATGAGGCATGGCCTGCATGATTTCCCGCGCACGGGCGTTGCCGTGGAAGGTGGCAAGCGTCCGCCGGACGGCGGGATTGTCACCGAAGTAAAGCGCCGCCATCCCGGAACAGGTGCCGTAGAGAAGTTCGGGGGCCGCCCCCGCGAGACGCGCGATCTCCGTCATGCCCGCGTTCATGTCCCACATCACCACGTCGTGGAACAGCACCAGCGCATCCTTGGCCAGATGGGGCTGCACGGCCTTGAAATCCTTCACCACCTGTTCGTTGGTGTGCAGGCCGTCGATGAAACAGAACTCGACGGGCCCGTCAAACTGTTCCGCCATGACGCCGGCGACACCCTCGGGAGAAACCGCCTGCACGGCGATCAGGTTCAGATTTTCCTGACGGGCGAGCGTGTTCGTCATCTCAAGCCCGGTCACGGAATTGGCGTCGAAACCGGCGTCGATGGCGACGACGCGCGCAGTCGGGTTCAACAGGCCCACAGCAAGCGCACTCCAGCCGAAGGAGTTGCCGATCAGGAATCCGGTCTTGGGCCGCCAGCCGTCGAACAGGCATTCCAGAAAGTAGACTTCCTTCATGGAGATGCCGAGACCGTTGGTGAAGCTTTCCCCATCCTTCAAAATCCAGGTGAAAGGGGCTTCGATGCAGCCGTCCAGGTGGCTCGGGCTGAGGCCGGACGAGACCGAAAAGCCGAAGCCTTCGTACAGTTCGTGGAGTTTGTTGATGATCGGCATTCGGCCCCTCGTATTATCGTCCGCATGTTTATACGACCTATGCCGCAGGTTGCCCAGACGGCGGTTTTGATCCATACGTGTCCCCTCGTCAAACGCGGCACGATAATGGAAAGATGAAGGAATCCGGCAACGTGAACGGCAAGGACACTCCCGGCCTGCGGGTCTTGTTGCACAGCAAGTTTCTGGATGACTGGATCCTGCGCCAAACCCCCAATGGCGCGGGCGTGTGGGGCAACTGCCAATTCATCGTCAACGGTCCGCCGGGCGACTATGACCGCGTCTTCGTCTACGACACCATGGCCGGGCCCGTGCAGGCCACCTGCCCGCCGGACGGCTCCTTCATGATGGTCGGCGAGCCGCCGGAATTGAAGGACTACCCCTTGCTCTTCCTGGCCCAGTTCGGCAACGTCGTATCGTCGGACACCAACACGCCGCACCCGAACCTGATCGATAGCCAGACGGCACAGCCCTGGCTGGCCGGCATCGGCCAGTACGTCGACGCCCCCAACAAGGCGATCATGACCCTGGAGGATCACCGTGCCGCGCGCCCGGAAAAGACCGGGCTGATTTCCGTCATCGCCTCGTTCCGCAACACCACCAATGGCCACCGTGCGCGCATCGCCCTGGTCGAGGCGCTTAAACGGAAATTCGGCGATCAGGTCGCCGTGATGGGCCGGGACGCCATTCCGTTCACCGAGAAATGGAGCGCCGTCGCGCCCTTCAAGTATCACGTCGCGTTGGAGAACAGTCGCTTTCCCAACTACTTCACGGAAAAGCTGGCGGACGCCTATCTGGGCGACACCTTCCCGTTCTATTGGGGCTGCCCCAACGTCGAGGACTATTTCAACCCCGAGGGCTTCCGCCGCATCAACGTCTACGATCCGGAAAGCGCGGTCGAGACGATCGCCGCCGCCATCGACGCGGGCCTGTACGAGAAAACCCAGGCGATCCGCGACGCCGACCGCATCCGCCTGATGGACGAGCACAACATTTTCGCACTGATGGCCCGGCTGGCCGAGCGCCCCGTGCGGCAGGCCCCGCGCCGGATGGTCCTTCAGCCGGAATCGGAATACCGCGATTCCGAACTCCGCAAGCTACGCAAGCGCCTGAAGCGCGCCGTGCCCCGCAGCCTGCGGCCCAAGCGCTGGAAGGTCTAGGGCCCCGCCCTAACCGCGCTTGTAGTCGTCCTGAAGGCGTTCAATATCGTCTTCTTCAAGGTAATCGCCGACCTGCACCTCGATCAGGTGCAGGGGCTGGTCCGTGCGGTTTTCCAGGCGGTGAACGGCACCCGCGTCGATATAGGTCGACTGATCGCGCTGGAGCGTGAATTCCTCGTCGCCATTGACCACCGTCGCCGTACCCTCGACCACCACCCAATGTTCCGTGCGGTGCTTGTGGCGCTGCAGGGACAGGCGGCCGCCCGGCTTGACGACCAGGCGTTTGACCTTGAATCGGTCACCGCGCTCGATATCCGTGAACGCCCCCCAGGGCCGGTGTACGCGGGGGTGGGACGTGATCTCGCTGCGTCCTTCGGCCGCCAACCGCTCGACCAGGGCCTTGACCTCCGATGCCCGCGCGCGGGGTGCCACGAACACGGCATCGCCGGTCGCCACGACACAAAGATCGCGCAGGCCAAGGGCAGCGACCACGCCGCCGTCCTCGTTACGCAGGTAGCAGCCCGTGACGTCCTCGGCCACCACGTCGCCCAGAAAGGCATTGCCGGCGGCATCCTTGTCGGCCATATCCCAAAGCGCGTTCCACGCCCCGACGTCGTTCCAACGGAAATCGGCGGTGACCATGGCTGCCGCCTCGGTCTTTTCCATCACCGCGTAGTCGATGGAATCGGACGGGCTTTCCGCGAACGCCGCCGCGTCCAGGCGGATGAAATCCAGGTCCGTGCCCCGCCCCGCGACCGCCTTGCTGCAGGCCGCCACCATGGCCGGATTGAACGCCTCCAACTCGGCCAAAAACTTTGCCACGGGAAACACGAACATGCCGCTGTTCCAGGCGTAGTCGCCGTTGTCGAGATATCCCTGGGCCGTCGCGGCGTCGGGCTTTTCGACGAAGCGGTCGACGCGGAAGCATCCATCCCCGCCCAGACCTTCACCCCGCTTGATGTATCCATATTCCGTCGACGGATGGGTCGGCTGCACCCCGAAGGTGACCAGCATATCGTCCCGCGCCAAGGCCTCCGCGCGGCCGACGGCCCGCCGGAATTCATCCGCATCGCCGATCACGTGATCCGACGGCAGCAGCAGCATCACCCCGTCCGGATCGTCCTCGGCGATTACGAGGGCCGCCACGGCGGCGGCGGGCGCAGTGTTGCGGCCCACGGATTCAGCACGATGCGGGTGTCCACGTGGCCTTGGCCACGCAGCTGTTCCGCCACCACGAAACGGTGTTCGTCGTTGGCCAGCACCAGGATGGGCGCAAACCGCGCGCGGTCGGCGACGCGCCCGGCGGTTTCCTGCAACAGGCTGTCGTCCCCGGTCAGCGGCAGCAGTTGCTTGGGATAGGACGCGCGGGACAGGGGCCATAGGCGCGAGCCAGATCCGCCCGACAGGATGACCGGATAGAGCTTGCCCGCCTCAGCCATCGGCATTGTCCGCCGCGTTGGCGGCATACCAGGCATAGGCATCGGCGAACCCCGCCTCGGGCGGGCGGGCAGCGGACCAGCCCATGGCCGCCAGCCGGGACGAATCCATTAATTTGCGGGGCGTGCCGTCGGGCTTGGATGCGTCGAAATGAAAGCCGCCGCCGTAGCCGATGACGCGGGCCAGCAGATGGGCCAGGTCCTTGATCGAGATTTCCGTGCCGCTGCCGACGTTGATGTGGTCCGCCGCCGAATAGCGCGTCATCAGGAAAACCAAAGCGTCGGCCAAGTCATCGACGTGCAGGAATTCGCGCAAGGGCGCGCCGCTGCCCCAAATTTCCACACTGTCCGCCCCGGACACCTTGGCCTGATGGATTTTCACCATCAGGGCGGCGGCGACATGGCTGGTCACCAGATCGAAATTGTCGCCGGGGCCATACAGGTTTGTCGGCATGGCGGAAATGAAATCGCAGCCGTGCTGCTCGCGGTAAGCCTGGCACAGCTTGATGCCGGCGATCTTGGCGACGGCATACCATTGGTTGGTCGGCTCGAGCGGCCCGGTCAGCAGCGCCTCCTCGCACATGGGCTGATCGGCCAGCTTGGGGTAGATGCAGCTCGACCCCAGGAACATCAGCTTCGCCACCCCGGTGCGGTACGCGCCGTGGATGATGTTCGCCTCGATCATCAGGTTGTCGTAGATAAAGTCGGCGACGTAGGTCGCGTTGGCGAGAATGCCGCCCACCTTGGCCGCCGCCAGGAACACGGCATCCGGTTTGACCTCGGCCATCCAGGCCTCGACCTCGGCCTGACGGGTCAGATCGACGGTGCTTCGTCCCACCGTCACGACCTCGCAATCCTCATCAGCCAGCCGCCGCACCAGGGCCGATCCGACCATGCCCCGGTGGCCCGCCACCCAGACACGTTTGCCGGACAGGCTGAACGGGGTGTCAGTCACCGCCGCGGCCCTGGCCACGGCCGGCCTCGGTGACCGCCGCCATGTCGGCCGCGACCATTTCCTTGACCAGAGTCTTGAACGGGGTGGTGTGCTTCCAACCCAGAACCTTTTCCGCCTTGGCCGGATCGCCAAGCAGCAGTTCGACCTCCGTCGGCCGGAAATAGCGAGGATCGATCTCAACCCGTACCCGGCCCGTGGCATCGTCGACGCCCTGTTCCTGAACGCCCTTGCCCTGCCAGCGGATGGCGACGCCCGTTTCGGCGAAGGCCCGTTCGACGAATTCACGCACGCTGTGGGTTTCGCCGGTCGCCAGGACATAGTCGTCCGGCGTCGCCTGCTGGACGATCCGCCACATGCCCTCGACGTAATCCCGGGCATGACCCCAGTCACGCTTGGCGTCCAGGTTGCCCAGGAACAGCTTGTCCTGAAACCCCTGGGCGATGGCCGCGACGGCGCGGGTGATCTTGCGGGTCACGAAGGTTTCGCCCCGGGTCGGGCCCTCGTGGTTGAACAGGATGCCGTTGGAAGCATGCAGGCCATAGGCCTCGCGGTAATTGCGGGTGATCCAATAGGCGTAGAGCTTGGCCGCCGCATAGGGGCTGCGCGGCTCGAACGGGGTGTCCTCGTTCTGCGGCGCAGGCGCGTTGCCGTAAAGCTCCGACGTCGAAGCCTGATAGAATTTCGCGGTCTTCTCCAACCCCAGAATCCGCATGGCTTCGAGCAAACGAAGCGTGCCGAGCGCGTCCGAGTTGGCCGTGTATTCCGGGGTCTCGAAGCTCACCTGGACATGGCTTTGCGCCGCCAGGTTATAGATTTCCGTGGGCCGGGTTTCCTGCACCAGACGAATCAGATTGGTGGCGTCGGTCATGTCGCCGTAGTGCAGATGGAAACGGACGTCCCGTTCGTGGGGATCCTGGTACAGATGATCGACACGGTCGGTATTGAACGACGACGACCGCCGCTTGACCCCGTGAACGGTGTATCCCTTGCCGAGCAGCAGTTCGGCCAAAAGGGCGCCATCCTGGCCGGTCACGCCGGTAATCAGTGCAACTTTATCGGACACGCGGCGGATTCCTCCCACTACCCCTTAAGACACCGCACCGATTATACCCGCAGGATACGCGAGCGGCGGCCTATTTATCGGCAAGTGCGGCCTGAGCGGCGGCAAGGCGCGCGATCGGCACGCGGTAGGGCGAACAGGACACATAGGTCAGCCCGATCCGGTGGCAGAAGGCGACGGAAGCCGGGTCGCCACCGTGCTCGCCGCAGATGCCGAGCTTGATGTCCGGGCGGGTCTTGCGTCCGCGTTCCACACCGATCTGCACCAGTTCGCCCACGCCTTCCTGGTCGATGGACACGAACGGGTCCTGTTCCAGCACGCCCTGACGCTGATAGATGTCGAGGAACGTGCCCGCATCGTCGCGCGAGAAGCCATAGGCCGTCTGCGTCAGATCGTTGGTCCCGAACGAGAAGAATTCCGCCTGTTCGGCGATCTGGTCGGCAATCAGGCAGGCGCGCGGCAATTCGATCATGGTGCCCACCATATAGGGCAGCTCGAGGCCCTGTTCGGCCATCACTTCCTTGGCGATGCGGTCGATGATCGCCTTCTGCATCTCGAACTCCTTCTTGATGGAGACGAGCGGCACCATGACCTCGGGATAAGCCTTCTTGCCTTCCTTCATGATCTCGGCCTGGGCCTCGAAGATGGCGCGGGCCTGCATTTCGCAGATTTCCGGATAGGCAATGGCCAGGCGGCAGCCGCGATGGCCCAGCATGGGGTTGCTTTCGTCCAGTTCCGCCCGGCGCACGCGCACGTCTTCCGTGGTCACGCCGGCGGCCTTGGCGACCTCGGCCATTTCCTCGTCCGTATGGGGCAGGAATTCGTTCAGGGGCGGATCCAGCAGGCGGATGGTGATCGGCAGGCCGTCCATGATGTGGAACAGTTCCAGGAAATCCTGGCGCTGATGCGGCAACAGGTTGTCCAGCGCCTTGCGCCGCTCGGTCTCGTCGCGGGCCAGGATCATCTGGCGCATGTGGACGATGCGGTGCGGGTCGAAGAACATGTGTTCCGTGCGCGACAGGCCGATGCCCTCGGCGCCGAACTTCTTGGCGGTCAGCGCGTCCAGGGGCGTTTCCGCGTTGGCGCGCACGCCGATCACCTTGATCTCGTCGACCCAGGCCATCAGTTCGCCGAAATCGCCGGACACCTCGGGCTGGATCATCGCGACCTCGCCCAGCATGATCTCGCCGGTCGAGCCGTCCAAGGTGATGACGTCGCCTTCGTTCAGGGTCTGGCCGAGGGCGTGCAGGGTCTTCTTGCTGTAGTCGACGCGCAGTTCGCCGGCCCCGGACACGCAGGGTGTGCCCATGCCGCGGGCAACCACGGCGGCGTGGCTGGTCATGCCGCCGCGGGTCGTCAGAATGCCTTCGGACACATGCATGCCGGTGATGTCCTCGGGCGAGGTTTCCGTGCGGCACAGGATGACCCGCTCACCCTTATCGACCCAGGCCTCCGCGTCCTCGGCGGAGAACACGATGCGCCCCGTGGCTGCCCCCGGCGAGGCCGGCAGGCCGCGCCCGATGACGGTCTTTTCCGCCTTGGCGTCCAGGGTCGGGTGCAGAAGCTGATCCAACTGCGCCGGGTCGATGCGGGCGACAGCTTCGTCCTTGGTGATCAGGCCCTCGGCCACCATGTCGACGGCAATCTTCAGCGCGGCCTTGGCCGTGCGCTTGCCGGAACGGGTCTGCAGCATCCACAGCTTGCCCCGCTCGATGGTGAATTCCATGTCCTGCATGTCCTTGTAATGGCGCTCCAGCTTGTCGCGCACGGCGACCAGCTCGCCGAACACGGGCGGCATGGCCGTTTCAAGGGACTGCAGATTGGATTCCTGTTGATCGCGTTCGAACTCGGTCAGCGGCTGCGGCGTGCGGATACCGGCGACCACGTCCTCGCCCTGGGCGTTGATCAGGAACTCGCCGTAGAAATGGTTGTCGCCCGTGGACGGGTTGCGCGTGAAGCACACGCCCGTGGCGCAATCGTCGCCCATGTTACCGAACACCATGGCCTGCACGTTGACGGCGGTGCCCCAGGCGGCGGGAATGTCGTTGAGACGCCGGTAGGTGATGGCGCGGGTGTTCATCCAGCTGCCGAACACGGCGCCGATGGCGCCCCACAATTGGGCCTGCGGGTCCTGGGGGAAGCCTTCGCCACGTTCGTCTTGCACCAGCTTCTTGAAATCCTTGACCACGGCCTTCCAGTCGTCGCCGGTCAGCTCCGTATCCAGGCTCTTGCCCAGGCGGTCCTTGTGCTCTTCCAGAACGTCCTCGAAATTGTGGTGCTCGACGCCCAGCACGACGTCGGAAAACATCTGGATGAAGCGGCGGTAGCTGTCATAAGCGAACCGCGCGTCGCCGCTTTCCTTGGCCAAAGCTTCGACCGTCTGGTCGTTGAGGCCCAGGTTCAGGATGGTATCCATCATCCCCGGCATGGAGGCGCGGGCACCGGAGCGGACGGAGACCAGAAGCGGCTTGTCCGTCGAGCCGAATTTACGGCCGAGGCCCTGTTCGACCTTGGCAAGCGCCCCCGCGACGGCGTCCTTCAGGTCGCCGGGATAGGTCTTTTCGTGATCGTAGTAATAGGTGCAGACCTCGGTCGTGATGGTGAACCCGGGAGGCACCGGCAGGCCCAGGCCCGCCATTTCGGCCAGGTTGGCACCCTTGCCGCCCAGAAGTTCCTTCATCCCCGCATCGCCGTCGGCGGTGCCGTTTCCGAAGTTGTAGACCCATTGTGTCATCGTTCGTTCCCGTTACTCGTCCTGTGAGTCAGATCAGATATACGTCGTACTGCGGTTCAACTCAGTCATGGGACACAAAGGTCACAGAGATTTCACGGAAAACACAGAGGACCTTGTCCGGCCCGATAATCTTTTCCGCTCGTCGCTCTCTATGTTTCTTCTGTGCCCTCTGTGTCCAATTAATCAGTCGCGGCGGAACCCCACCTTTCGGTCAAAAAGACAACGATCATCCCTCAATCTTGGAAAAATCGGCGACGCCTTCCAGCGCCGTCCGGATCATGGAAAGCAGTTTCAAGCGGTTCTCGCGAACCTTGGCATCGTCCGTATTGACGGTGACCTTGTCGAAGAAGGCGTCGACGGGTGCCCGCAGGCCGGCCAGCGCCGCCATGGCGCCGGTGAAATCCTCGGCCGCGACCTTTTCCGCGATCACCGGGGCCGCGTCCTTGAGCGCGCTGTAGAGCGCCCGTTCCGCGTCATCCTTCAGAAGCGTGTCGTCGGGCTGCGCCGCATAGGACGTTGCGTCCTTTTTTTCCTCGATCTTCAGGATGTTGGCGGCGCGGCGGTAGGCGGTCAAAAGATTACCGCCGTCGTCGCTGCCGAGGAAGTCCGCCAATGCCTCAACCCGAGCCAGCAGGCGCACCAGATCGTCTTCCCCGCCGAGCGCGAACACCGCATCGATATGATCGTGCTTCACGCCCTGTTCGCGCAGATGGACCTTCAGGCGGTCGGCGAAGAACGCCATCAGGTCCGGCCCCACGGCCTCGCCCTTGCCGTAGAGGTCACGGGACTGGGCGAAGACGCTCAGCAGCGGCAGGCGCAGCTTGTTCTCGATGATCAGGCGAATCACACCGAGCGCCGAACGGCGCAGCGCGTAGGGGTCCTTCGATCCCGTCGGCTTCTCATCGATCGACCAGAACCCGACCAGGCTGTCGATCTTGTCGGCGAGCGCCACGCACACGCTTTCCGGTTTCGACGGGCAGGCGTCGGAGGGCCCAAGCGGCGAATAGTGATCGGAAATGGCGGCAGCCACGGCTTCGCTCTCGCCATCAAAGCGGGCGTAATAGGCGCCCATGACGCCCTGCAGGTCGGGGAATTCGCCGACCATACCGGTCGACAAGTCCGCCTTGGCCAGCCGCGCGGCGGAGCGCACCTTGTCGCGGTCGGCCTTGGGCACGTAGTCGCACAGCGCCGCCGCCAGGGCCTGCATGCGGTCGACCTTTTCGTCCAGCGTGCCCAGCTTGGCGTGGAACACTCGTTCCTTCAGCTGCGGCGCCTTGGACGCCAGCGTCGTCTTGCGGTCCTGGTCCCAGAAGAACTTGGCGTCGGCCAGGCGCGCGCGCAGGACCCGTTCGTTACCCGCAATCACCTGGCGGCCGCCGTCGGCGGTTTCCCGGTTGGCGACGACCACGAACTTGGGCGCCAGATTGCCCTTGGCGTCCAGGCACGCGAAGTATTTCTGGTGCTTGCGCATGGAGGTGATGAGGACCTCCGGCGGCACGTCCATGAATTCGGCGTCGATGTCGCCCATCAGCACGACCGGCCATTCGACCAGCCCCGCGACCTCGTCCAACAGGGCCGGGTCGTCCTTCAGGGTCACGCCGGCGCCCTTGCACATTCTGGCGGCGTCGCCAGAGATGGTCTGCTTGCGGGCGTCCGGGTCGATCACGACCTTGGCCGCCTTCATCGCCTTTTCGTAGTCGGCGAAATCGGACACCGAGATGCCGGCCGGCGCCATGAAGGCGTGGCCGCGCGTCGTCACCCCGGCCTGAATGCCCGCGAATTCCATCTCCAGGCCTTCCTGATCGTAGACCGCCAGGATGGAATGCAGCGGCCGCACCCAACGCGCCTTGCCCGTGCCCCAGCGCATGGACTTGGGCCAGGGCAGGGCCTGCAGGGCGGCCTGGATGATGCCCGGCAGGATCAGGCGCGTCTTGCCGCCCGCCTGTTCGACCTGGGCGAACAGGAAGGTGCCCTTTTCCGTTTCCCGTTCCGTGACCTTGGTGTCCTTGGGCAGGGACTTCATGAAGCCCTGCTTGGCCTGTTCCGGCGCGTCGGCGCGCGGGCCGCGGCGTTCCTCGGAAATGTCGGCCTGCTTGACCGGCAGGCCATGGACGACCAGGGTCAGGCGGCGCGGCGTGACGTAGGTCTGCGCATTGGTGAAGGACAGCCCGGCGCCCTTCAGGCCGTCGCCGACCAGACGTTTCAGATCGTCGGCCGCCCGCGCCTGCATGCGGGCGGGGATTTCCTCGGACAACAGTTCCAGAAGAAGTTCGGGCATCACGCGACCTCGACCCCTTGGGATTTCATCCAGGCCTTGGCCGATCCCTTGGCCAGATCACGCACGCGCAGAATGAACGCCTGGCGTTCGGTGACGCTGATGACGCCCCGTGCATCCAGCAGGTTGAACAGATGCGATGCCTTCAGGCAGTAGTCATAGGCTGGCAGCGCCAGGTCCTTGGCCAACAGGTGCGCGCATTCTTTTTCCGCGTCTTCGAAATGGCGGCGCAGCATGTCGGTCGAGGCATGTTCGAAGTTATGGGCGGAATATTCCCGTTCGGCCTGCAGGAACACGTCGCCGTAGGTCTTGCCGCCCTTGTCCTTGGGCTGGCCGTCCCAGTCCAGGTCATAGACGTTTTCCACGCCCTGCACGTACATGGCCAGACGTTCCAGCCCGTAGGTGATTTCCACCGGCACCGGATCGCATTCATAACCGCCGACCTGCTGGAAATAGGTGAACTGCGTCACCTCCATGCCGTCGCACCAGACTTCCCAGCCCAGGCCCCAGGCGCCCAGGGTCGGGCTTTCCCAGTCGTCCTCGACGAAACGGATGTCGTGGGTGTCCTTGTCGATGCCGATGGCATAGAGGCTTTCCAGATAAGTCTGCTGCACGTCCGCCGGGCTTGGCTTCATGAGCACCTGAAACTGGTAATAGTGCTGCAAACGGTTCGGATTTTCGCCGTAACGGCCGTCTGTCGGGCGACGGGACGGCTGCACATAGGCGCATTTCCACACGTCGTCCGGCTTGCCCAGCGAACGCAGGGTGGTCGCCGGATGGAAGGTGCCCGCCCCCACTTCCATGTCGTAGGGCTGCAGAATCACGCAGCCCTGGTCGGCCCAGAACTGCTGAAGCGTGAGGATGAGCGACTGAAAGCTCGGCTTGTCGCCGGAGGTATTCGCCATGGCGGCGGGTTCCAAAGGATTTGCGGTTAAGAAATCGCGTTATGTTGCGGTGCCAGAAAATAGGGGGCGGGGTCCGGACGGTCAAGGAAGGAACCGCACCTTCGTTACTCCGGATAGGGACAGTCGGTTTTACCGCAATGACGCATGCCCTGGGCGGCGACGAACGCACCGCATGTGGTGCATTCAACCATGTCCTCGACCTCGGGCATCTTGGCCTTGGCGGGCCCGGATTCCTTCATCCGGCGGGCTTCCTGTTGGTCGAGCGTGCGTTTCTGGGCCTGCATGCGGCCCAGCCACTTGAACGCGTACCACACGGCGGCGATGGCCAAGCCCGTGAACAACAGTTTTTGGATGGAAAATCCGAACATGGGGCCTTTTAGGGGTTGGGCGGCAGAGCGGTCAAGGAATCCCGTGGCTTGTTATGGCCAGATTATAGCCCGAAACGGTTCCAGATCAGGCGTTCCTCAATGGCAGCCACGGCCTGGCCCGCCCAATCGGGGCCGGCGGGGGCATCGGACAGAGCGCCGAACCGCAGGCGGCCGAAAAGTCCCCGCCGCTCACCGACCAGCCGCAGCTTCACCTTGTCGCCGTAGCGCGCGCGCATGACCGCCCGCAGATCACCAAGGCCGTCGATCAGGCCCAGCTCCAATGCCCGGGTCCCGGTCCAGAAGGCGCCGGAGAACAGGTCCTTTTCCGCGCCCTTGAGGCGGTCGCCCCGACGGGCACGCACCATATCCTTGAAGGCTTCGTGAATGTCACCCTGGATGTCCTTCAGGTGTTTCACCTCGGCCGGCTTTTCCGGCTGGAACGGATCGAGCATGGCTTTCTTGTCGCCGGACGTGTGCAGGCGGCGTTCCACCCCCAGCTTTTCGATCAGGCCCTGCAGGCCGAATCCACCCGACACCACACCGATGGAGCCGATGATGGAGGACGCATCCGCATAGATTTCATCAGCGGCGCAGGCCAGCCAGTAGCCGCCCGACGCGGCGACGTCTTCGGCGAAGGCGATGACGGGGATCTGCTTTTCGTCGGCCAATTGGCGGATGCGGCCGGCGATCAGGGCCGACTGCACGGGTGAGCCGCCCGGCGAATTGACGGCCAGCGCCACGGCCTTGAGATTGCGCAGCTTGAACGCGCGCTGAAGAACGCCCGCCTGGCTGCCCAGGCTGAGCCCCCGGCGAAACCCGCCCATGGCCCCGATGACGCCGGATAGCCGAACCACGGCCACCGTGGGCGGTGGATCAAGCAAGGCGCCGATGACGGGAAGTCCGCCGAGACCGCGGGATTCCGGCTGGGTGTCTGACATGCCTTATTGTGCGGCCTTGCGCCCCACGCTGTCCACCGCGAAGGCGGAGGCCAGATCCGGTTCGTCGAAATCGGCCCCCTGCCGGTTCGGCTTCGCCGCCATGGCCTGTTGCAGGGCCGACAGTTTGCGAAGCTTTTCATCAAGGATGTTGAGATCCGCGCGGACCTGCGACTTGAGCGCCGCCATTTCACCATCGACAAGGTCGAACTTGGCATCGAACACACTGGCGACGTCGCGGGTGATCCACTTCTGGCGCTGGAGCATTTCCTTTTCGACGTGATCCTTCAGACGATCCAGCTCGTACGCCAAATCGTCCTTCATCTGAATTTTGATCTGATAGACGTTCTTGGCCAGGGTGCTGACGTAGAACAACACACCCAGAACGCCCAATGCGATGAATGCGCCAATAATGGCGATAACCGCTGCGTTACCCACTATTTCACCGGCCCCCGAAGACCGTCCCTGAATTTTTGATATTTGGCGTCGTTGCGCGCCGTATATTATGTAAGCATTCTGTAAGGAATATCCCAGGTAGAGGCCGGCCTGACAAGTGATGAGACGCACAGATTTGGCCACTTTCTCGGCCTCAGGGGCGATTTATCGCGATATCCGCATACCCCCGTAGGATTCGATCCACAGGGGCCGAAAAATCACCCCCCGGTTCATGCAAAACCAAAGGTGCCTGCCTGCGGCTATTCGCCGCCGCGTCCTTGATTCCCTGCGCGATCATCCGCCCCGGGCGCTCCTCTCCCGGCTTGCCTTGAACCGGCTGCAGAGTGACCGCGCCGAGAGATGCCGACATGAGATCGGCCAGTTCATCCCCCCGTCCGCCATGATGGATGAAGGTGACCGTGCCGCCGCCCCGCACCAGCCGGGCGGCCGTCCGTACCCAATCGGCCAGTTCGGCCCGCCCCTCCACCGTCGCCATTGCCTTCACCGAATCAGGCGAGGGCCGCGAGGTCCCGGCCTTTTGAAAGGGCGGATTGGCCATAACATGATCGAACGCCCCGGCCCCGATGCCGTCCGGCGGGGTCAGCAGGTCGCCCGCCATGAATTGGACCGCATCCGCCATGCCGTTGGCCGTGGCGCTTTCGCGGGCCAAGGCGATCAGCGGTTCCTGAATATCCAGGCCGGTGACCGTCACCCCGGCCACGCGATGGGCCAGACACAACCCCGCCGCCCCGGCGCCGCATCCCAGGTCCAGCACGCGGTCGCCGGGCCGGGCCGGAACGGCCGCCTGCATCAGGATCGGGTCGATGGCGGAACGGTAGCCGCGCCGGGGCTGATAACAGACGACCCGGCCGTCCAGCAGGCGGGTCTCCTCGGCGTCGATGGCGGCAGAAATCATGACGCGCCTCAATCCAGGGGATCGCGTTCACCGCGGGCGATTTCCTCGGCCTCGACGATGACACGTTTGGCACGGGCAAGGTCGTCCTCGTCGACCATGATGCGGCGCTGAATGGCCAGGACATTGCCGTCCATGAAACTGGCATGCATGTCGAACACCTGGGCCGGCACGTCGAGCGCGGCCAGCCGCGCCTGCATCCAGGACAGCAGCACGGGATCGTTGGTGCGGAACAATTCGACCATGGCGCGCCCCTTCCCCGCCCCGTCCGTCGCAGTTGACCATGGGGCCTGACGGTCCCTATGCTCACGGCTCCTGGAACAACCGTCAAGCGACGAACAATCGGATATAAGGGGAAGCGCCGTGGCCCTTGTGGTCGACCTTGAAGGCGAACGCCAAAAGAAACCCAACCTGGACAAGCTTCAGGCCCTGGTCGCCGACGACCTGAAGGCCGTGAACGAGGTCATCGTCCAGCGCATGGAAAGCCCGGTCGCCCTGATTCCGCAGTTGGCGGGGCATTTGGTGGCGTCCGGCGGCAAGCGTCTGCGCCCCATCCTGACTCTCGCCTCGGCGCGCATGTGCGGCTACCAAGGCAACCGCCACATCCCGCTGGCCGCCTGCGTCGAATTCATCCATACGGCGACCCTTCTGCACGACGACGTGGTCGACGAAAGCGAACTGCGCCGGGGCCAGGCCTCGGCCAACGCGGTCTGGGGCAACCAGGCCAGTGTGCTGGTCGGCGATTTCCTGTTTTCCCGCGCGTTCCAGGTGATGGTCGCCGACGGCGCGATCAAGGTGTTGAAAATTCTATCCGACGCCTCGGCCGTAATCGCCGAGGGCGAGGTCATGCAGTTGATGACCACCGGCGACACGGCAACAGGCGAAGCCAACTATCTGGAAGTCATCACCGCCAAGACGGCGGAACTGTTCGCCGCCGCCTGCCGCATCGGCGCCGTGGTCGCCGAACGCCCCAAGGCGGAAGAAGACGCCCTGCTGTCCTACGGCACCAATCTGGGCATCGCGTTCCAGTTGATCGACGACGTGCTGGACTATTCAGCCAAGCAGGCCGAACTGGGCAAGACCGTGGGCGACGATTTCCGCGAGGGCAAGATTTCGCTGCCGACGATCCTGGCGTTCAACCGGGGCAATGAGACCGAACGCACGTTCTGGCGCCGCACACTTGAGGACATGGACCAGACCGACGATGATCTGGCCCACGCCATCACCCTGATGACCAAGCATCATGCCCTGTCCGACACGGTCGACCGGGCGCGGCATTACGGCGCCGTGGCGCGTGATGCGCTCGGCATCTTCCCCGACAACGCGCAGAAACAGGCACTGCTGGAACTGGTCGATTTCTGTATCGAGCGGGCGTACTGACCAAAACCCAGCGCCCGGCGCCGGCCGGCCGCGACCCCCGGTTCAGTCCTTGGACTTCTTGCCGCGCGGTTTCAACTTCGCGCTGTCCTTGCCGTCGAAATCGCCGACGCCGCTTTCGATGGCATAGCAGGCCAGCCGGACGGACAGCGGAATTTCCACCGTCTTTCCGTCGCGCTCACCCTTTTCATAGTACTGGATGATGCGGGGCTTCAGGCCCAGCGCCTTTGCCGCGTCCT
This sequence comes from uncultured Alphaproteobacteria bacterium, assembly GCA_963976055.1. Taxonomy (GTDB): domain Bacteria; phylum Pseudomonadota; class Alphaproteobacteria; order Rhodospirillales; family Casp-alpha2; genus UBA1479. The sequence continues at coordinate 179,977 of CAXBJB010000003.1, read as the reverse complement.
TCTGCGACAACTTGTGGCGCTTGCGCCAATGCCGGAATGCGTCGCCGTCCATGCTCATGTTCTGTAACTCAAGTGTCATGACAATCTAGTTCGTCTCGACAAAGGTGATCAATGGGGACCAATCCGCCTGAGCATCCAGGGAGCGACGATCCCCCTTGTCGAACACGCTGATGCCCGAATAGGCCCCGTCCGTATAAAGCGCCCGGTCGGCGATGATTGTCCCCACCGGATGTTCCAGGGTTTCGATGAACGTGTCCAATTCCTGGGCCGAACGCGTGCGCGCCCGCACCCGGTTGCCGACCAGGATTACCGGCTTTTTATGGCTGCGGATCGGCTTCAGATCGTCGACTTTCTTCAGGAACCGCTGCGTCGCCGCCTGATCGAAAGCCGAAGGCAGGATCGGCAGGATGATGACCTCGGCCATCTTCAGCAGTTCGCGGAACCGCGCCAGGCCCAGCGCCGCCGGCGCATCGATGACCAGGCGCTGCACCTTCTTGGGCGGCGCCTTGAAGGTCTTGGTCCAATCCAGTCCGGTGATCTCCGGCAGGTCCGCAGGGCGACGCTTGAGCCAGGACAGACTGCTTTTCTGGCGGTCGACATCGGCCAGCGCCGTGTTCAGGCCGCCCTGGGCGAAGGCCGCAGCCAGGTTCGTCGCGATGGTCGTCTTGCCGCAACCGCCTTTGGAATTTGCGATCAGAATCGCACGCGCCATATCCGTCGTCCCTCTGCCAACTTGCCGGTGGCTATTTGCCCTTGCGCCAGAATGGCGGGGCGCTGGTGAACGTGTCCCAATCGGTCAGCAGGCGCGGTTCACTGTCGTGGAGCCCCCGCGCGTGCCAGCCCATGATGGCGGCCGAGGCCTTGTCGATCGCCGCCGCCTTGCCGCCCCGACCGCCCGGATGGTCGGCGGCCAGATCGGCCAGCAGGGTTTCCGCCACGGCGACGTCGTTGAGATGACCGAAATCGTCCTGCAGGTGTTCCAGCGCGCGCAGATATTTCTTCTTGGCGGGCGTGTCATACAGCGCCTGCAGAAAATCCGTGTTGTAGCGCAGCTTCTTGAGCCGGATGCGCAACAGATGCCGCGCCGGCACGTCCAGTTTCGCCAGGCCGTCGCCGGCCCGCAGCGCCTTCTTATGGGCGCGGTTGAGGATAGAGGCCGCCCAATCCATGATCGGTTGGGCCAGCGGGTGATCCGGCGGACAGGGCTGCGGGGCCCAGCCCTGGGTTTCCGTGAAGGCCGACAGGCGCAGCACCAGCCCGGCGTAGCGCGGCGATTTCAGGGCTTCGCGCACCAATGCATAGGCGTCGAGCCTGCGATCCTCGGCGGCGGCGGCCAATTCGATCATGGCCGCCGGCTCGACCCCCGCCTTTTTCGGCGGGCCGAGAATTTCGGCAACGAACACGTCCCAATCGCGGGCCGGTCCGAACTGGTCGGCGATCCATTTCAATTCCGCCTTCAGCCAGTCCACCCGGGCCGGGTCGAGCAGCTTGGAAAATACCGACAGCATGGAGCGCATGCGCCGGACGGCGACGCGGAACTGATGCACGCCTTCGGGGTCCGTGCCGTCGATGGCCGGCCCCTCGTTGGCCAGCATGTGGCGGGTGCCGGCGCGCAGAATCTCGGCGATGGCCGCGTTGACCGATTGATCTGGGCGCAGGACCGTTCGCCCGGCGCGCACGGGAACAACCTTGGGCGGCGTCAGCAGCCGATAGCCACGCGCCGCCTTGGTTTCCTGAATGATCGTCAGGCCCGCCGTCTGCTGTAGCTCCAGCGCCACCTCGAACAGGTCGCGGGGGTCGCCCTGCAACAGTTCCAGCTCACACTCCTGGATCTTCTCGCGCAGCTTGGCGCGGGCGCCCTTTACCGGGATGCCCGCAGGATTGCGATTGACGGCGACGACCTCGCCGTTGTCGATGGCGATCTCGATGCGGCTTTCCGGGCCCATGGCGCCACGGCGGGTGACCACCGCCCGTTCGCGGGTAAAGCGGGTGCGGAAGGTTTCCTGCAACTCGCCGGGCAGGACAAGGCCCATGACCTCGACCGCGGCCTCGGGCAGCAGGTCCAGGCGCGGGGTCAGGCTGTCGACGTCCTGTTCCCATTCGCCGCGCGCGAACAGGGCGCCGGTGCCGTCGTTTTGCGATTTCACGTTCTGGATGAACCGGCCTTTCTTGCGGCGCACGCGCAGGGTCGCCCCCCGCCGGCCGAGCCGCATGTCCGGGGTGTCGTAATAGACGCTTTCCAGATCGTCGGTGGCCCAGGCGATGCGGCTGCTCGACAGGCCCTGGGCCGCCTTCCGGACCGCGCGCAACTGGGCAACCGTGCCGCCCAGCTTGCACTCGTATTCCCGGTCACCGTCCCCACCGGCCCGGGAAGCCGTTGACGTCATTGCCTCGCCCCCCGGCCACGCTGCGTGCTATCCGTCAAAATGCCCCCCGCCGGACAATCAAAGCCCCGCGATTCATCCTTGTTTGCTTGCCAGCGATTTGCCGCTCACTGAATAAACGCACTTCGTGCGTATTTTCAGACTACAACCCGCGCCCCCCGCGATCAATCAAGAAATTCATCCGCGCCGCCGCGGCCCCCGCTTGTAACCGCCCCAGATGTCGAAAGCGTGACACCGCGTCCAGGCGCTTGCTCTGGCCCTCAAGCACCGCTATAACGGGCGCCCGTCGCGGCCCGGCGGCAAAGGACGCCAAGTCCTTGCCGCCTTGACTGCGACGTCATGCCGGAGTGTAGCTCAGCCTGGTAGAGCACCGTCTTCGGGAGGCGGGGGTCGGAGGTTCGAATCCTCTCACTCCGACCATTCCGGGCGAAAGCCCGATATGTCGAAACGGAAACGGCCCCTGGGGATTTTATCCCCCAGGGGCCGTTTTTCCGTTCCGTCCCCGTGCCCCGACAGATGCCGGGCGCAGGGGCCGGTCGTTATTCGGCAGCGACCAGGGTGCGGGCCTGGTTCAGCGTGGCGGCGGCGTCGCGGAAGTTGCCGTCGGAACATTCGACGCGGGCCCGCTCGATCAGTTGGTTGAACAGCAGTTCGGCCTGTTCGCCGACCACGGGGTTTTCGTCTTTCGACTTCAGGGTGTCGGCGATGACTTGTTCACACGCCGGCAGGGTGGCGATTTCCTGCGCGGACACGGCCGTGGCGAACGGCACGAAAGAGAGAAAGCCAAGAACGGCGGCTGTCTTTTTGGCGCTCGAAAGCGACATGGAAGTACTCCATCAAAGGCGCTCCCCGGTTCCAACCAGGGACGCTGAGAGTGACGCATTAAGGGCTGAACAAGCAGCATGTGGCGCCTGACACCGCGACCCCATCCGGTTTCCCGGGGGCCGCGCGAGCGGCGCGTCCGATTTTTTGCAGGGACGCGCGCGACAGGTCTTCAATCCCAGAGTCCTCAATTGCGGATAATACGCCTTTCGCGGGCCGAACCCCAGGGAATCCATGGGGAAATGCCCCGCGAGAACATCATGACAGCAATCGTTTAAATGCATTTGACGGCCCGCCGGGCCGGGACCGGGCGCTTTCGCTTTCGCGTTTAATTGGCTAGGTTAGGCGGCCGAAGGGGAGGAGCACCGCTCCTTGCAGATTCAAGAACCACACGCCGGGGCCGTGCCATGACTTTTCTGACCGAAACGCCACGCCGCGCCGCCAGGGCCCGCCATCTCGCGGCTGCACCGGCGGTGGCCGCCCTGTTGCTGCTCGGCGGCTGCGAGACGGCCAACAACGCCCTCTCGACCGTTGCCGACAAATCCGCCGAACTGTGGAACACCATGTCGTCGCCGTTTAACCGCGGCGAGGACAGGGAACTCAGCCGCGACCCCACCCGCGAACGCCGCGCCGACGTGGAGAAATGGGAACGCATCCGCGAATCCGACGATCCGACCGTATTCCAGACCTTTATCGAAACCTATCCGGACAGCGCCCTGACCCATCTGGCGCGCCGCCGGCTGGCAACCCTGCAGCCGACCCAGGGAACGCATGTTCCCTCGACCTATGCGATGGAGCAGCCGAGGCCGCCCGCGGTTCGCCACGCCGCCGGGCAGATGCCGCCGCCCGCCCCGCCGGGCCAGTTCCCCGTGCCCTGGGTCCTGGGCCGCTGGGCCATCGACTGTTCGCGCAAGGAAGGCGGCAACGGCGTTACTTATAACCAGGTCGACGCCGGCAAGGTGCGGGTCATCCGCGACGACGGCAGCGCCGCCGTCTACACCGTGCGCCGAGAGGACGACATCCTGGTGCTGGAGGCCGACGGCCTGATCTATCAGGACAAGATCGTCAGCGCGACGGAGCTTCGGTCCTACGCCGTCAAGTACAACAACCAATGGCATCAGGTGGACCTCGTCTACCGCAAGTGCGACTGACGGCCGCCTGCGCCCCGCCGATTCGCCGCCGAACGCAAAACCCCGGCCCGCGCGAACGCGGGCCGGGGCCGTGGGTTTGCCAATCCTTGGGGTCGGATCGGGCGTAATGCCCTAACGAATGCAGCCCCGCCTAGCGGGGGTTGTTGGTGTGATGAACGCCGTAGGCTGCCGCTGCCATGAACGCGACCGCGGCGGCGATGCAAACACCAAGAAAAATCATGCTTCCTGTCGTCATTTTTCGAAATTCCCGTGGTTCCAATAACGCCACTTTAGGGCGCCGGAAAAGGGTTCGGCATTGATCTAGATCAACAATCAAAGGGAGGCGGCACGGGACACTTCCGACATATCCACAGATTGTGAATAACCCCGAGGCCTAAGGACTCCGAGCCCCGGACCACTTCGGGTACACTTACGCGCCCGTGGAGGGCCGCCCAAGGGAGGGTGGAACGGAAAGGTCATCATCATGCGCAATGCCGTCATCGGCATCGTCGTGGGATTGGTTGTCGGCGTTGTCCTGGGGGTCTCCATCATCGCCCCCCGCCTGAACGCATCGCTGCCCGAAACCGCCGCCCGGGCCGTTGCCGGGCTCCCCCCCGAGCCCGCCGTGCCAAGCGAACCCTCCCCCACACCGGCGGCGGAACCTTCTGGCCCGCCCGCCGCCGCGGAAAGCCTGCTGGCCCCCGCCATCACCCCCGACCCCATCGTGCGCTGGCGCATGGAAAGCGCCTTTGCCAGCGGCCTGCCGCAGCTGGGCGCCCAGGCCAAGCGGATCGAAACGGAGATCTGGCGTGTGTCCGCCGGCGGGATGGAGATCGCCTTCAACGAGCCGGGAACCCTGGTTCAGGGCAAGGACATGGTGAGCGCGGTCAAGGACGGCATCGTCGATGCCGCCTTCATCGCCCCCGAAAGCTGGCCGGCGACCATCCCCGCCCTGCAACTGTTCGGCGCCGTACCGTTCGGTCCGCGGGCCGAGGAATACCTGGCCTGGCTTTATTTCGGCGGCGGTGAAAAGCTGTTGAACAGCCTGGCCAAGGGCCTGGGCGTGCGGATCGTGGTTTGTGGGTTAGTGTCGCCCGAAGGGGCTGGCTGGTACCGCCGGCCGCTGACCACGGTCGAGGACCTGAAAGGCCTGCGGGTGCGCATGACGGGCCTGGGGGCCAGGGTGATGAACCGGCTGGGCGCCAAGACGGTAAGCCTGAACGAAGGGGAAATCTTCCACGCCCTGGAAACCGGCGCCATCGACGCCGCCGAGTATTCCATGCCGGCCATCGACGTGCAGCTCGGTCTGCACCGCATGGCGCGGAACTACTATTTCCCCGGCTGGCATCAGCCGGCGACGCTGCTGGCGCTGGTCGTCAACAATGGCCGCTGGGACGCCCTCAAACCGGTGCAGCGTTCGCAGCTGCGCGCCGTGTGCGGCGACAACGTGCGCCACGGCCTGGCCGAGGGCGAGGCCTCGCAGTATCGCGCTCTCCTGAACCTGACCAAGGAAGGCGTGACCGTGCGTCGCTGGCCGCGGGAGATTCTCGGAAAATTGTCCAAGGCCTGGGACGAGGTCGCACGCGACACCGCGAAGCAGGACAAGGATTTCGCCAAGGTGTGGAAATCGCTCGATCGGTTCCGCAAGGATTACGCCGTATGGCGCGACGCGGGCGGCCGATAGGCCCCGTTCCGCTCATTCACCCTGATATCGACCTGCTTACTGGCCCGCGCCGGCCACGGTGTCCGGCCCATCGTCGCCCAACACGTCGGCGGGCAATTCATCCATCTTGGTCAGCAGGTATTCAAGGTCCGAGGACTCGAACTCGACGCCCAGGTCGTCGTACTGGGTCATGATCCGTTCGATCATGCGCCGGGCATAACGTTCGCGGTCGTTCTCGCCGCCGTCCATCTGCGTTTCCCGGCTGACGTCGAGCGCCGCGCGCACGGCCATGAACTGGGCCGGCGGCAGCCTGGCCTTGTCAAAAATGGCGCGCAGGCCCAGGGGGCCGCGGTCGTGGATCAGGCGCCGCGCATTGTCCAGCGTGACCCCCGCCCGTGTCGCCATCGCGCATTCGAAAAAGGTGATGTCGCCCATGCACAACGCCCGCAGGGTGATCGACGGCGTCAGGCGGCCGTTGTCGTTCAACTGGCGGGCCAGGATCATCACGTCATCGACACTGGAATCAGAGGACAGGCTGATCGTTGCCCGCTCGCGCGATTGCAGGATGATGTCCGTGGTCATCGCCGCCGGCAGTTCGTGGCGCTTTACCAGTTCGTCGCGCAGGTTTTCCGACACCAGGGCCACCAGGCGCTCGGCTACCGTCACCGGCAGGGAGGCGCGGTTGACCATGGCCGACTGCACCCCGGCGCGGTCGCCGAAATCATCGACCACCTTCTGGAAGGTGCTTTCGGAAATGGCCGCCCCCTCGTTGGCGACCAGGCGGGTCACCGCCGCCTCGTTGCCGGAACTGACCAGAGCGTCGGACAATGCTTCCGACACGGTGGCGCGGCCGGCGACGGCTTCCTGCTTGGCGGGGTCTTGCGATCCGATGATGGCGATCAGGTCGTCGTCGTTCAGAACCTGGGAAAACTCGATCATCGGCAGCGCCACCTGATCGATGTCGTTGGCCAACGCCACCGCCACGTCGTGCGGCACGTTGCCGTTCTGCTTCAGGTTTTCCGTCAATGCCTGACGCACGCGGACTTCCGCGTCCTTGACCATCAGGCGGAAGATTTCCTCGGCAAGGGCCCGCTCAGTGGGGCTCAGCTTGCCGGGATCGAAGGCCCCGGCGACCTTGGCGGCGGTCGCGGCGCGGTTGTCCGGCGTGGGGTCGGACAAAAGCTTGGCGACATCCGCTTTGCTTAGATTATCTACCGGCATGAGTGTGCAACGCTCCTTTCACAGTCCGGGGGATATCCCCCATGACTGCGCCCACGACTTCCATGGCGAACAGTATAATGCGGATCGCCGGATGAATGAAATCATCTCCACCGCCAGGGTTGCCGATTGCACATCCCGGACAGGATGCAGATAATGCGGCCCCACCCGCAAGGGTGTGGTTAAGATTTCCAACCAAAACACGACGGAAGGTTTTGTCTCATGAAACATGCTTCCCTGATGGCCGCCGCGGTGGCCGGCTTCGCGGCCTCGATGATGGTGGCCGCCGCCCCCGTCCAGGCCGACGCCGCCAAGGCGTTCAAGGGCAACCGCTGCGCACAGTGCCATACGGTTTCCGGCAAGCACACCATCGGCCCGTCCCTGAACGACATCATCGGGCGCAAGGCTGGTACGGCCGAAGGCTTCAAGACGTCGCGCTATTCCGCGTCCATGGTCGCCGCCGGCGAAAAAGGCCTGGTGTGGGACGCCAAGACCCTCGACGCCTATATCACCAACCCCAAAAAATTCCTGCAGGACTATCTGGACGACCCCAAGGCGACGACCAAGATGGCCTATCCGGGCCTGAAGAAAGAAGATCAGCGCGCGCTGATCATTGAATATCTGAAAAGCCCGAAATGATCCGGTGCCCGCGGCCGCTAGCCGGCCGCGGGTCCGTCACTTGATCAATCCCGCTTCGCGGAAGTACCGTGCCGCCCCCGCGTGCAGGGGCGCGGTCAGGGAGTCGCGCACCATTTCCTCTTTCCGCAGGTTGGCGAGCGCCGGATGCATGTCGCGGAAGGCGTCGAAATTGTCGAACACGGCCTTGACGATGGTATAGACGATCTCGGGCTTGGTCTTGGTCGAACTGACCAATGTCGCGCCGACTCCGAATGTCTTCACGTCCTTCGGATTGCCCCGGTACATGCCGCCCGGAATCGCCGCCCAGCGGTAGAAGGGGCTGGTCTTGACCAGGGCCTGGATACCCGGGCCGTCGATCGGCACAAGAACCGCGGCACAGGCGTTCGCCGTCTCGCGGGTGGCCGCGGACGGATGGCCGACCAGCGTGAAAAAGGCATCGACCTTGTTGTCGCACAAGGCCTCGCCCTGCTGGTTGGCCTTGAACTCGGCGGCCAGCGCCAGGTCGCGGCGCTTCCAGCCAAGCGCCTGTTCGATCACCTGCCAGGTCGCCAGCGTCCCCGACCCGGGGTTGCCGATGTTCATGCGCCGGCCCTTGACGTCGTTGATGTGCTTGATGCCCGAATCCGCCCGCGCCATCAGGGTCACCGGCTCGGCATGCAGCGAGAACACGGCGCGCAGCTCGCCATAGGGGCCGCGCTTGTCGAACGGCCCTTCGCCCCGCAGGGCACTGTACTGGGTATCGGACTGGGCCAGCCCCAGATCCAGATCGCCGGTGCGGATCGCGTTGATATTGAATACCGACCCGAAGGTGGATTCGACCGAACAGCGCACGCCATGGTCCTTGCGGTCCTTGTTGACCAGCCGGCAGATGGTCCCGCCGGCGGGGAAATAAACCCCCGTGACCCCGCCCGTGCCGATCGAAACGAATTCGGCCGCGCGCGCGCCTCCGGCCCCCAACGTCACCCAGACGATGGACACCGCCACGATCAAAGCGCCTCGTCTAACCCACATTGGTCTGCTCCCTGATGGATGGATGTGCCTGCCGCCTAGGTACCGCGCGGGCAACCCCGCCGGGCCCCACGGGCGCGCGAATGATAACCGTTCCTGCGGCGTTTGATGAGGCCCGATCTACACGGGAAAGCAGCCGCCCCCGCTTCCGGCCATCCGCAGGCGATCAGCCGCGGACGATCAGAACCGACTGCTTGGCCTGATGCGCGACCTTGTCCGTGTTGTGGCCAAGCATGTCGCCATCGGTACGCCGGGCACACAGGACGATGAGGTCGCAAGCGGTTTCCTTCGCGGCGCGGAGGATCTCCTCATAGACCCTGCCATGACCGACAATGTGCTGAATCTTGACCCCGCCCGGGATATTCGCCTTGGTCCAGGCATGCAGATGCCCCGCCGCCGCCTCCATGGTCTTCTTTTCGTATCCGTCGGGAAAGAAATTGGCGACCAGGGAGGACCCGAAGGTCGGGATGACAACCATTACATGGAGAGTCGCCCCGAACTTCTGAGCAAGCTCGACGGCGACCGGCGCCGATTTCGCCCAGGACGACTTGTCGTCGATATCGATGGCAAGGAGGATGTCCTTATACATGTTCTTGGCTCCTCGATCAGGCCGGCTGGGCCGAAGTTTTGCGGATGCGCGCCTTCTGCGCCAACACAACCAGGCACAGGATCGCCAGCGCCGGGATATAGATCCAGTACTTGTTCACCTGATCGGCCGGTTGCAGGACGTGGGTGATTTCCTGATCCCAATCCAGGCCCGCCTTCTTGGCTTCGGAGCCGAAGGCGACGTCGTCGATCAGGACCTTGCCGCCGTCCTCGCGGACCGTGATGCCGGCCGCCTTGATGCGCTCCGCCCCGCTTGCCGCCGGCCCCATGGGCAGGACGACCATCCATTCGCGGGGATTTCCGATATCGTCCTTGCCGGCGATCATCAGGCGGATTTTTTCGCCCTCCGGCGTGTTTTCGAAGGCCGTCGCCATCTCCGCCGGCTTGTAGTCGATGTAGGGCGCCGAAATCATGTCCATCCAGAACCCGGGCCGGAAGAACGAGAACGCCAGCAGCAGCAACAGCGTCGTCTCCCATACCTTGCTCTTGGTCAGGAAATATCCCTGTGTCGCCGCCGCGAATAACAGCATCGCCAATGTCGCCGTGATGAACACGAACACCCCGTGCAGGACATCGACGTTGATGAGCAGAAGATCGGTGTTGAAGATGAACAGGAACGGCAGCGCCGCCGTGCGCAGGGAATAGAAGAAGGCGACGAAGCCCGTGCGGATCGGATCGCCGCCCGACACGGCGGCGGCGGCGAACGACGCCAGACCCACGGGCGGCGTCACGTCGGCCATGATTCCGAAGTAGAACACGAACAGATGCACCGCGATCAGCGGCACGATCAGGCCGTTCTGCTGCCCCAGGGTCACGATGACCGGGGCCAGCAGCGCCGATACCACGATGTAGTTCGCCGTGGTCGGCAGGCCCATGCCCAGGATCAGCGACAGGAAGGCGGTCAGGAACAGGATCGCCATCAGGTTACCGCCGGACAGCACTTCGACCACGTCGGCCAGGGCCGAGCCCACGCCGGTCTGGCTGACCACGCCAACGATGATCCCGGCGGTCGCGGTGGCGATACCGATGCCGATCATGTTGCGGGCCCCGGTGACCAGGCCGTCGAGCAGTTCGTGCCAGCCGCGTTTGATCTGGGCCGTCATGTCCGTCTGGTTCCGGAAAAAAGCGTATATCGGACGCTGGGTCAGCAGGATGAAGATCATCAGCACCGAACCCCAGAACGCCGACAGGCCGGGCGACAGTTGTTCGACCATCAGGCACCACACCAGGACGATGACCGGCAGCAGGAAATGCAGACCCGACTTGATGGTCGGCGCCGGTTTGGGAAGGCTGAGCACCGGCGTGTTCGGATCGTCCATCTTAAGGTCCGGGAACTGGGCGGCGAAGCGCACCAGCAAGACATAGACGACGGCAATGCCGAGGGCGACGACGATCGACGCGTAACCGCCCAGGACCGGCTTCATCCAGCCGAGCCCGTAATAGACCGCAAGCGACAGGCCCGACACCATGGCGATGCCGAAGACCAGACCGATCAGACGCTGCACCCAGGGCTTGGGCTCGACCGCGCGCGGCAGGCCTTCCATGCCCAGTTTCATGGCTTCCAGATGCACGATGTAGACCAGCGCGATGTAGCTGATCAGCGCCGGGACGAAGGCGTGCTTGACCACGTCGAAATAGGGAATGCCGACGTATTCAACCATCAAGAACGCGGCCGCCCCCATGACCGGCGGCATGATCTGGCCGTTGACCGAGGACGCAACCTCGACAGCCCCCGCCTTTTCACTGGAAAACCCGACGCGCTTCATCAAGGGGATGGTGAAGGTGCCCGTGGTCACCACATTGGCGATGGAGGAGCCGGAAATCAGGCCCGTCATGGCCGAGGCGACGACCGCGGCCTTGGCCGGCCCGCCCTTCATGTGGCCCATCAGCGAGAACGCAACCTGGATGAAATAGTTGCCGGCCCCGGCCTTGTCCAACAACGCGCCGAACAGCACGAACAGGAACACGAAACTGGTCGATACGCCGAGTGCTATGCCGAACACGCCTTCGGTGGTGATCCAGTGGTGGTTGACCACTTCGGCCAGGGAATTGCCCTTGTGGGCGATGATCCCCGGCATGTAGGGGCCAAAGAAGGTGTAGAGCAGAAACACGGAGGCGACGATGGCCAGCGCCGGGCCCAACACCCGGCGGGTGGCTTCGAGCAACAGCAGCACCCCGATCACCGCAACCACGAAATCCTGTTCGATCGGCGCGCCGACGCGGTCGGCGATATCGCGGTAGAACACGAACAGATAGGACGCGCAGACGGCGCCGACAAAGGCGAACGCGATGTCCAGAATGGGAATGTAGTTCCGGGGCGAGCGGCTAAACGCCGGATAGGCCAGAAATGCGAGAAAGATCGCGAAGGCCAGATGGATCGAGCGGGCCTCGGTGTCGTTAAACACGCCGATATGCAGCACGAAGGGCAGCGGCGACGCGAACCAAAGCTGGAACAGAGACCAGGCCAGAGCGGTGGAAAATAGGACTGCCGTCCAGGCCTTTCCGGGATGACGCCCGCCGGTATCGGTCGATGCTACGAGATCGGCCAACTCATCGGCGCTGGCGCCGGATTCGTTCGTCTGTTCGCTCATTGTCGTCTCGCTTTTTTCTTTCGGCCCCCAAAGGCATCGCCGCGAAGGCAGTCGATGTGCCGTCCAGTGCCGGTCTCTCCCGCCCCGGCGACTGCGGACGAAGAACTTCCCCGCCGGTCGCCCGGCGGGGAAGCGTTCGCTGATTACTTCAACCAGCCTTTTTCCTTGTAGTACTTGGCCGCGCCGTCATGCAGCGGGGCCGAGTTGCCGGCGGTGATCATGTCCGTTTCCTTCAGGTGTTCGAAGGCCGGATGCAGTTTCTTGAAACGCCCGAAGTTGTCGAACACTGCCTTGACGACCTGATAGACGACATCGTTCGGCACCTTGGCAGAAGACACGAAGGTCGCCTTCACACCGAAGGTCTTGGTGTCGTTCGGATTACCCCGGTACATGCCGCCCGGAACCGTGGCGTGCGCGTAGTAGGGGTTGTCGGCGACCAGCTTGTCGATGGCCGGGCCGACGACCGGGATCAGGACGGCGTCGGTGGTGGTCGTCGCTTCCTGGATCGAGCCGTTCGGATGACCGGCCGTGAACACAATGGCGTCGACCTTGTTGTCACCAAGCGCCGCCGCCTGTTCCGAGGACTTCAGTTCGGACGCCAGAGAGAACGCGGACTCGTTCCAACCAAGCGTTTCGAGCACGACGCTCATGGTCGCGCGCTGGCCGGAACCGGGGTTGCCGACGTTGACGCGCTTGCCCTTCAGGTCGTCGAATTTGGTCGCGCCGGAATCCTTGCGCGCGACCACGGTGAACGGCTCGCCGTGCACCGAAAACACCGACCGCAGGTCCTTGAAGGCCCCGTCGTCCTTGAACTTCGAGGTGCCGTGATAGGCATGGTACTGCCAGTCCGACTGGGCGACGCCCATGTCCTGGTTGCCGGCCTTGATGGCGTTGATGTTGGCGATGGAACCGCCGGTCGACGGCGCCGTGCACTTGATGTGATGCTTGTCAGTGTTGCGGTTGACCAGCTTGCAGATCGACTGGCCGACGACGAAATAGACGCCGGTCTGCCCGCCGGTGCCGATGGTGATGAACTTTTCGTCCGCCGCCTGGGCGCCGTCGAAAGTCGCCGCCATCGCGGCGACGGCAACGGCCGCGGCCAGAGTTTTTCTCAGGAACATCTCCATTCCTCCTTGGATTTTTTCAGGTTGGGTAATGATTAAACGCCGGGGCGCGGCACATACCGAGCCGTCCGGCAGGGGGAGTTGCCAGGGAAAATCCCGGCGTATCGGCCACGCGGAATCCCGGGACCATAGCCCCCGAAGCCGTCCCACGGGACCGAATTCGATGAATGAGCGGGACATGACGCGCCGAGCAAGACAGGCAAGCGTCTTGGTATACCAGGGATCGGGGCGGATTTACCGGGGGCGGTGCGCAAACTCCCACCGCAGGCGTCCTCTTCAGACTCCCCCCTGACAATGCCATGTGATTCCCTGAACCATGTCGTTGCGCCGAAGTGTAACACATCGCCGGGAAAGGCCAACGGCGAAGATTAACCTTGTCTTATGCTGTGCGGGCTTGTTCCGGAGAAAGACGCGGGCATCAACATCAAGGCTGGGGCATCAAGGCAGGCGTCCGACCTCGCGCAGATATTGTTCGGCGCCCGGGTGGCGGGGGGCGGTCATGCCTTTGCGAGCCATTTCCAGGGGATGCAGCCGTAGGAACGCGCGATGTTTCGAATGGATAAAGGAAAGATTTTCGAACACCGCCTTGGTCAGGAAATAGGCTGTCGCGGAATCAAGTTTGTCCGCGGCCATGACCGTCGCGACCAGCCCCACCGTCGGCACGTCGTCTTGCATGCCGTCGTATGAATCCTTGGAAATCAGCGCCCGCACATAATAAGGGTTGGACGCCAGAAGCCGGTCCACGGCCACGCCGTCGGCCCGCACGAAATCGATATCGCACAGCTTGATCAACTTCCTGACGCCCGCGTTGGGATGGCCGGCGAGAAACGCCGTGGCGTCCACCTGACGCCCGCAGATGGCGCCGTACTGATCCTTCACGTCCAGGGTCGCAATCAGGGGGAAGCTGGAAAGCGGTTTACCCATGGCCTCGAACAGCAGGCGCATGGTCGCATTGGTGCCCGACTTCACCTTGCCGATATCGATGCGTTTTCCGGACAGGTCGTCCAAGTCCTCGATCCCGCTGTCCTTCTTCGTCACGATGGCAAGAGATTCTGGATGTGCCGAAAACAGCGAATAGATGCCCTTGACCGCCCCGATGTTGGCGAAGGTGCCGGTTCCGTTGGCCGCGTGGTATTGGACATCCGATTGGACGATGCCCAGATCGAAGGTGCCCTTTTTGATGCCGATCAGGTTGTCGATGGATCCCGTGCTGGTAACGGCGCTGCATTGCGTGCCGCGCATTTCCCGCCGCACGATGTCGCAGATCGCCTTGCCGAGCTGGATATAGACACCGCTGTTGCTGCCGGTGCCGATGGTCAGGGTCTTCGCCTGGGCTGGGGCAAGAACGCCCCACGTTAGAAGCACGGCGCAACCGGCCATGGCGATGCCGTTCACGACCGCCTTCTTGAACCGGGTGCCGCCCGGACCGCCCTGGATGACCATATTTCAGTTGCCCCTCTTCAGATTAACCCGGTCTCTCCCCCCGGATCATGCGATCCCCGCCTCCTTCAATGTTGCGTCAATGGCCTCACCCAACAGTCCGACCAAATCCCGGACCTGGGATTCTTCGATGATAAACGGCGGGGCCAGCAGGATATGGTCGCCGCGCACGCCGTCCGCCGTGCCGCCGGCGGGATAGCATATCAGTCCGCGTTCGAACGCCGCCTTCTTCACCCGGGCATGGATTTTCAGGGTCGGGTCCAAGGTTTCCTTGGTCGCCCGGTCGGCGACCAGCTCAATCCCCTGGAACAGCCCGCGGCCCCGGATGTCCCCGACATGGGGGTGGTTGCCCAGGCGGTCGTGAAGCTGGTCGACCAGCACGTCGCCCATGCGCTTTACGTTGTCGAGCAGACCCGCGTCCCGCACCTTGCGTTGAACAGCCAGGGCCGCCGCGCAGGCCATGGGATGGCCCATGTAGGTATGACCGTGCTGAAACGCGCCCGAGCCGTCCTTGAAGGCGCGGTAGACGTCGCCGGACACCAGGGTCGCACCGATCGGCTGATAGCCCGCGCCCAGGCCCTTGGCGATGCAGACGATGTCCGGCGCCACGCCGTCCTGCTCGCAAGCGAACAGGGTACCCGTGCGGCCCATGCCGCACATCACCTCGTCTAGGATCATCAGCACGCCGTACCTGTCGCAGATCTCGCGGATGCGTTTGAAATATCCGGGCACCGGGGCAAGTACGCCGGCCGTCGCCCCGCCCACGGTCTCGGCGATGAAGGCTGCGACGTTGCGCGGGCCCAGGCGCAGGATTTCCGCTTCCAGCTCGTCGGCGACGCGCAGGCCGTATTCCGCCTCGCTCTCGCCGTCCCGCATGTCGCGGTAGGGATAACAGGGCGCGATGTGGGACGCCGGCATCAGCATGTCCTTGTAGGGCTCGCGCCGCCACAGGTTGCCGCCGACGGACAGCGCGCCCAGGGTATTGCCGTGATAGCTCTGGCGCCGGGCGATGAACTTCGTGCGCTCCGGCGCGCCCGTTTCCAGGAAATACTGGCGCGCCATCTTGAGTGCCGCCTCCACCGCCTCCGACCCGCCGGACAGGAAATAAACCATGGAAATGCCGTCCGGCGCCGCGCCCACCAGAAATTCGGCTAGATCTTCCGCCGGCTGGGTGGTGAAGAAGCCCGTATGGGCGAAGGCGACCTTGTCGACCTGATCCTTGATCGCCTGGATGACGTCGGCGTCGCTGTGCCCCAGGCAGGACACGGCGGCCCCGCCGGACGCGTCCAGGTACCGTTTCCCGGCGGCGTCGATCAGGTAGATGCCGTCACCTTTCACGGCGACCGGCATGTCGGACTTAAGTTCACGATAGAAAACGTTGGTCATCAGACAATCCGCCATGCAATCCGCCGTTCCATAGGACGCGATTGCAAGGCCGCGCGTCAATCCAATAGGATGCGCCGGGCATTCACACAGATAGATTTTTCCCAGGGGGGACATATGGACCTGAAAGACCACATCCGGGGGATTCCCGATTTTCCCATTCCCGGCATTCTGTTTTACGACATTTCGACTCTGCTGCGGCATCCCGACGCCTGGCAGGTGGCCCTGGGCCGCCTGGCCAAGATCGTCTCCGGATATCGGCCGGACCTTCTCGTCGGCATCGAATCGCGCGGCTTCCTGACGGCGGCCCCCCTGGCCTCCAGGCTGGGCTGCGGCTTCATCATGGTGCGCAAGAAGGGCAAGCTGCCCGGCGAGACCATCGCCCATGAATATTCCCTGGAATACGGCACCGACACCATCGAGATTCAGAAGGACGCCATCGAACCGGGCCAGCGCGTGGTGGTCATGGACGACCTGCTGGCGACGGGTGGCACCATGGCCGCGTCCATCGACCTGCTGCGGAGTGCGGGGGCCGAGGTCGCGGGCGCGACCTGCCTGATCGAACTGACTTTCCTGAAGGGCCGCGACAAGCTGGACGTGCCGTTCAGCGCGTTGATGGCCTACGACGACTGATTCGCCGGTTGGCGACCCGATGGATATCCGCGAGGATGACCTGACGGGCGACGCGGTGCGTGGCGTGATCCGGGCACACCTCGACCAGATGTTCAGCCAGACGCCGGCCGAAAGCGTTTATGCCCTCGACTTGTCCGGCCTGACCGCGCCCGAGGTGACCTTCTGGTCCGTCTGGGACGGGGATGAGATCGTCGGCTGCGGGGCGCTCAAGGAACTCGACCCTCGCCATGGCGAGATCAAATCCATGCATACCCTGGCGCGGTTCCGGGGCAAAGGGTACGGGCGCGCCATGTTGTCCCACATCCTGGCCGAGGCACGGCGCTTGGGATATCGCCGGCTTAGTCTGGAGACGGGCGCCACGGCGCCCTTCCGGGCGGCGCAGATGCTCTACCGCGCCGCCGGCTTCACCGAGACCGGACCAATCCCCGGCTACGGCCCCGACCCCCACAGCTGTTTTCTGACCCTGGGACTGGACTAGCCGAGCGCCGCCTTCACCACCTTCTTCATCAGCGTCGGCAGGGCCAGGGCGTGGAAGTCCCGAGGGTGGATCCAGGTGCCCGCCCCGCCGTCGCGTTTGCCCCGCAGCACGTCGAGGTGCAGGTGGAAATGGGTGAAGGTGTGACGGACCTCGCCGGCCTGGACCCAGACCGCGTCCAGGGGCGCCTGGACCATGGCCTCGCCGGCACCCCAAGGCGCCTCGCGCCAATCTGTCGACGGAAATTCCATCATACCGCCCAGCAGGCCCGCCTCGGGCCGGCGGCGGAGCAGGACCCGGTCGGTCGCGTCCTCGATCCAGAACACCACGCCGTGCCGGGTCGGCTTCGCCGCCTTGGGGGCGCGGTGGGGGAGATTCTCGGCGTCGCCCGCCACCCGCGCGAGGCAAGGGTCGTGCCAGGGGCACAGATCGCATTTGGGCGCGCGCGGCGTGCAGACCATGGCCCCCAGGTCCATCATCGCCTGGGCGAAATCGCCGGGCCGCGCGTTGGGGGTCAGGTCCCGCGCCGCCGCCTGAATCGCCTTCTTGCCGTCCGGCAGCGGCTCGGAGATACGCCGCAGCCGCGCCGTGACCCGTTCGATGTTGCCGTCCACAGGGGACGCCGACACGTCGAAGGCGATGGCGGCGATGGCGGCCGCCGTGTAGGGGCCGACGCCGGGCAGGGACAAAAGCCCTGCTTCCGTATCGGGAAACCGGCCGCCGTGATCCCCGGCGACGGCCTTCGCGCATTTGTGCAGGTTGCGCGCACGGGCGTAATATCCCAGCCCCTGCCAGGCGTGCAGCACCGCGTCCAGGTCCGCCGCTGCCAGATCCTCGACCCGGGGCCAGCGCGCCACAAAGTCGTCAAAATAGCTTTTTACCGTCGCCACGGTGGTCTGCTGCAGCATGATTTCCGACAGCCAGACGTGGTAAGGGTCCGCCCGCCGGCCCGCAGGGGCCCGCCACGGCAATACCCGCCGGTGGCGGTCGTACCAGCCCAGCAACGCCCCGGTCAGGGCATCATCGGCGGACGCAAGGCTCATGACAGGCTCCCGGTTCCGGCAATATCCGTGTTATCCCCCGGCTTCCACCGGCAGGCCCTTGCCGGGCCCTGGGTCGGCACTCTTAAATGCATCCCCCATTAATGCCACGCCGCCGGGACGCGGAAAAGAGGGGTGGCGGCCCGAAAGGAACACCATGGCCCAGGACGACGAAGCGACCAAGCCGCCCCGCCGCCGCAAAGGCGGGGTCCGCGCCGTCGGCCAGGCGCTGGGCAAGGTGACCGCCGCCGCCTATGGCAAGCGCGGCTTCGCCCAGGGCGACATCCTGCGCCATTGGCCGGAAATCGCCGGCGACCTGCTGGCCCGCCACACCCTGCCCGACCGCATCATCTTTCCCCGCGGCCAACGCACGGGCGGGCTTTTGCACCTGCAGGCCGGTAATTCCGCCGTGGCGACCGAGGTCCAGCACCTGGAACCCTTGATTGTGGAAAAGGTGAACACCTATTTCGGTTACGGCGCCGTCAGGGGCATCCACATTTTCCAACGCCCCTTGCCGCCGCGCGAGGACACCACCCCCACCCCGCCCCGAACGCTGAGCCCGGCCGAACGGGCGGCGCTGGAGCGCGACCTGAAGGCCGTGACCGACCCGGACCTGCGCCGCGCCCTCGAAGGCCTGGGACAGGCCGTCCGTCGGCGCCGTGGGGACGGTGGATAAATTGCGGATCGGCGGCCCATATCAAGGATTTAGCAAAAGGAGTCGACTCCGTCTCGGGGCCGATTCTATAGTCATCAACATCTTGTGTTTCAGGAGGTTAATTTGCTGCGATTAGCACAAGGTCTTGCGCTCGCAATGACACTGATTTTGGTTCTTTCCGGCCCCTTCGCGGGCCCGGCGCGGGCCCAGGGCGCTCAGGACATGTTGGCGGAAAAGGTGCTCGGCAAGGCCGACGCGCCGGTGACGATGATCGAGTATGCCTCGCTGAGCTGTCCCCATTGCCGCGAGTTCCATGAAAAGACCCTGCCCCAGATCAAGGAAAAGTACATCGACACGGGCAAGGTGAAGCTGATCTTCCGCGACTTTCCCCTGGGCCAGCGCGCCCTGGCGGCGCATATGGTCGCCAGCTGCGCCGGCCCCGTGCGCTATTTCGCCATGATCAGCATCCTGTTCCGCGATCAGGCGGTCTGGGGCCAGGCGCCGGACGGCATGGCCGCCATTCAGGCCACGGCCAAGAAAGGCGGCATGTCGCCGGCCCAGGTCGATGCCTGCCTGCGCAACGAGGATCTTCTGCAAGGCATCCAGAAGACCGCCGAAGCCGGCAACAAGGAGCACGGCGTCGATTCCACGCCGTTCTTCATCGTCGCCGGGGAAAAGGTCTCGGGCGCCCAGGACTTCAAGGTGTTCGAGGAAATCATCGAACGCGCCCTGAAGAAATAAGCGGCGCAAACAGGTAATCAGGATCGGCGAGGCGACTTGCTCAATTTCAAGAAAATCCGCGTTCTGGGGTTCAAATCCTTCGTTGACCCCACGGAGCTGTTCATCGAACCGGGCCTGACGGGCGTGGTCGGGCCGAACGGCTGCGGCAAGTCGAACGTGGTCGAGTCCTTGAAATGGGTGATGGGCGAGACCTCGGCCAAGCAAATGCGCGGCACGGAGATGGAAGACGTCATCTTCTCCGGAACGCAAGACCGGCCGTCGCGCAACATCGCCGAGGTCACGCTGACCCTCGACAACACCGAGCGCAAGGCCCCGGCCCAATTCAACGACACGGACGAGCTGGAAGTCACCCGCCGCATCGAGCGCGAGAAGGGATCGAATTACCGCATCAACGGCAAGGAAGTCCGCGCCCGCGACGTGCAGTTGCTGTTCGCCGATCAGGCCACGGGCGCGCGCTCGACCGCCCTGGTCAGCCAGGGCCGCATCGGCACCGTGATCAACGCCAAGCCGGCGCAGCGCCGCCTTCTGCTGGAAGAGGCCGCCGGCATCACCGGCCTGCATTCCCGCCGCCACGAGGCGGAACTGCGCCTGAAGGGCGCCGAAGCCAACATGGAGCGCCTGGACGACATCCTGGTCACCCTGGACGCCCAGATGAACAACCTGAAGAAACAGGCGCGCCAGGCGACCCGTTACCGCAACCTGTCGGACCATATCCGCAAGGCCGAGGCGACCCTGTTCCATATCCTGTGGTCCAACGCGGAAACCGCCCGCGATACGGCCCGCGCGCAGTTGAAGGAAGCCGAACACGCGGTCACCGAGCTGACCCAGCGCGCCGCCCAGGCGACGACCCGCCAGGCCCAGGCGGCCGAGGGCCTGCCCGAGCTGCGCCAGGGCGAGGCCCAGGTGGCGGCGGAACTGCAGCGCCTGACCCTGGCCCGCGAAGGCCTGGACGAAGAAGAGGCCCGCATCACCCAGACCATGGCCGAAACCCAGGGCCGGCTGGAACAGACCGCCCGCGACCGCGAGCGGGAACAGGGCTTGATGACCGACGCGGCCGAGGCCACCCAGCGTCTGGCCGCGGAAAAGCAGGATATCGAGACCGCCCAGACTCAAGAGGCCGACGACCTGACGGCCGCCGCCGAGGCCCGCGCCGCCGCCGACGTGGCCGTCGCCGAGATGGACCGCGAGGTCGACCGCGACACCAACGATCTGGCCGCCGCCGAAGCCCGCCGCAACGCCCTGAACCAGCGCCTGGCCGAACTGGAAAACCGCCTGAACCGGCTGGCCCAGCGCGCCGCCGACGCCGAGGCCCAGAAGGCCGACCTGGAATCCCGTTCCGCCGATCTGGTCGATCTGGCCCAGGCCGATGCCGCCGTCGAAACCACGCGCACCGCCGCCGACACGGCCCGCGAGACCCTGACCAAGACGGAGGCCGCGCGTACCGAGGCCGATCAGGCGTCGGAACAGGCGGCCCAGGCCGCGCGCGAAAAGGCGACCGAGCAGACGGCCCTGGAAACGGAAATCCGTACCCTGGAACGGGTCCTCGCCACCGGGCCGGAAACGGACCTGCCCCCCATGCTCGACCAGATCAGCGTCGACAAGGGGTTCGAGGATGCCCTGGGCGCCGCCCTGGGCGAAGACCTGTCGGCGCCCGCCCTGGGCGACGACGACGGTGCCGTCATCGGCTGGCGTGCCTTGGGCCCGATGGCCACAGCCCCTGCCCTGCCTGCCGGGGTGCGTGCCTTGGCCGAGGTCGTGAAGGCCCCCGCCGCCCTCGACCGCCGCCTGTCGCAGATCGGCATTGTCGAGGACGCCGCCGAAGGTACCCGCCTGCAGGCCGGCCTGGCCCCCGGCCAGCGCCTGGTCAGCCGCGCCGGCGGTCTGTGGCGCTGGGACGGCTTCCGCGTCGCCGAAGGGGCGGAAACCGCCGCCGCCCAGCGTCTGGCCCAGCGCAACCGCCTGAACGAGGTCGCGGCCCAGGCCGAAGCCGCGCGCGAAACCCTGGACGCCCTGCGGACCACCGCCGAGGCCGCCAAAGCCAAGGCCGAGGCCCTGCGCGCCCAGGAACGCGACGCCCGTCAGGCCCTGAACGAGGCCGACCGTGCCTTCAATGCCGCCCGCGACCGCCTGGCCGAGGTCAAGGACCGCGCCGCCGCCGTGCAGAACAAGCTGGCCGCCTTGGCCGAAACCCAGGCATCCATCGCCGCCGACCAGGAAGAATCCGGGGCTCAGAAGGCGGCGATTGAGACCGAACGCAGCGAACTGCCGGACCTGGAGGCCGCGCGCACGGCCCTGGCCGACAAGCGCACGGCCCTGGCGGAAAAACGCACCCATCAGATGGAATGCCGGTCGCGCCACGACCAGCTGTTCCAAGCGTCGGAAGCCCGCAAGCAACGCCTGCTCGCCGTCGCCTCCGAATCCCAGATGTGGGTGACCCGCCGGTCGCGTTCGGAAAGCCAGCTCGGCGAGCTGGCGGAACGCGCCACCGCCCTGCAAGCGGATTTGGACGCCTTGCAACAGAAGCCGGCCGAGATCGCAGCCAAGCGCGACGAACTGCTGACCGCCATTCAGGGGGCCGAGGAGCGCCGCAACGCCGCCGCCGACCAGCTGGCCCAGGCGGAGGCGACCCTGGCCGAGGCCGACCGCGACATGCGCCAGGCCGAACACGATCTGTCCTTCGCCCGCGAAACCCGGGTCCGCGCCGAGGGCGCGGTGGAACAGGCCGAACAGGGCTGCCGCGGCTTGATCGAGCGCATCAACGACCGCTTGCACGTCGCCCCGGACAAATTGGCCGAACTGGCGGAAGTGGAGGACGGCAAGGACCTGCCGGAATTGGAGAACGCGGAAAGCCGGGTCGACCGCCTGCTGCGCGAACGCGACACCATGGGCCCGGTCAACCTGCGGGCCGATCAGGAAATGACCGAACTGTCGGAACAGATCACCGGCCTGGAAACGGAAAAGACCGACCTTCTTGCCGCCATCGACAAGCTGCGCCAGGGCATCAACGAGTTGAACCGCGAGGGCCGGGCCCGGCTGCTGGCCTCGTTCGAAGAGGTCAACGGCCACTTCCAGGTCCTGTTCCAGCGCTTGTTCGGCGGTGGCAAGGCCCATCTGGAACTGGTGGAATCGGATGATCCGCTCGAAGCCGGCCTGGAAATCTTCGCCAGCCCCCCGGGCAAACGCCTGCAGGTGCTGTCGCTTTTGTCGGGCGGCGAACAGGCGCTGACGGCCCTGGCGTTGCTGTTCGGGGTGTTCCAGACCAATCCGGCGCCGATCTGCGTGCTCGACGAAGTGGACGCACCGCTGGACGACGCCAACGTCGACCGATTCTGCTCCATGCTCGACGAAATGGCGGACGCGGGGCAAACCCGCTTCATCGTCATCACCCACCACCGCATGACCATGGCCCGCATGCACCGCCTGTTCGGCGTGACCATGCAGGAACGCGGCGTGTCGCAGCTTGTCTCCGTCGACCTGCAACAGGCCGAAAGCTTCCGCGAGAGCGCCTGACAACCGGCCCCCACGGGTGCTATTGTCCCCGCCTAAGCCCTAAACCCCTTCATGCCTAGGTATTTTACATGACCGACGAACGGCCCCATTCGGACCTAGACGGCCTGCAAAAGCGCATCGACGGCGCCCTGGACAAGGGCGGGTTTTCGCAAGCGCAGAAAAATCGCGACAAGGAGCCGCCAAATAGCGCTCTTAGCCTTGCATTTCGTGTCGGCATTGAGTTAGTTTCCGCCGTCGCCGTTGGGCTGGGTATCGGTTGGCTGCTTGATAAGTGGCTCGATACCAAGCCTTGGCTCATGTTGGTGTTCATAATCCTAGGGGGATGCGCCGGCATTCTGAACGTCTATCGGATGGCCCGTGGCTACGGTTACGCTGCGGGGTATCAGCAGGATGAAAATCCGACCGACGATGCAGATCGCCGATAACTTGCACCCGCTTAAACGCGCTATAGACAGACGGGAAACCGAGCCTTGGCCGAGAAGCACAGCCCGCTCGCTCAGTTCGAGATCAAAACACTTGTGCCGCTAGATTTCGGCGGTATTGACGCATCCTTCACCAATTCGGCACTTATGATGGTGGCGACGGTGGTCGTGGTCAGCGCCTTCCTGATCCTGGGAATGCGCCGCAACGCCCTGGTCCCCGGCCGCTGGCAGTCGATCGCGGAACTCTCCTATGTGTTCATCGCCAATCTGGTGAAGGACACGGTCGGATCCGAGGGCCGCAACTACTTCCCCTTCATCTTCACGGTGTTCATGTTCGTGCTGTTCGGCAATCTGCTGGGCATGGTCCCCTACAGCTTCACCTTCACGTCGCACATCGTGGTGACCTTCACCATGGCGGCGGTGATCTTCGTCGGCGTGACGCTGATCGCGCTGGCCAAGCACAAGATGCACTTCTTCTCGTTCTTCATGCCGCCGGGCGTGCCGATTCTCATGGCGCCGCTGCTGATCCCGATCGAGATCATTTCCTATCTGTCGCGCCCCATCTCCCTCAGCGTCCGTCTGTTCGCCAACATGCTGGCCGGGCACACCCTGCTGAAGGTGTTCGCCGGGTTCATCATCTCGCTCGGCGTGTTCGGCGTGGCCCCCTGGCTGTTCGTGGTCGCGCTGACGGGCCTGGAAATCGTCATCGCCTTCCTGCAGGCCTTCGTGTTCACCATTCTGACCTGCCTGTACCTGAACGACGCGCTGCACCTTCACTAAGGCGCCGCGAACCGGACAGGCGACCAAACAATCCCATTCACCAGTCAACTCAAACACTCAAGATCTAGCATCAAGAAAGGATCAACCCCATGGAAGTTCAAGCTGCGAAGCTGCTCGGTGCCGGCCTGGCCGTTATCGGCGTGATTGGTTCCGGTATCGGCATCGGTACCATCTTTGCCTCGTTCATTCAGGCTGTGGGCCGCAACCCCTCCGCTCAGGGCGCCGTGTTCCCCATGACCATGCTGGGCTTCGCCCTCGTGGAAGCCATCGCGCTGTTCGCGCTGGTTATCGCCCTGGTCATTCTGTTCGGCTGATCTTTCGGTCTTGCGCGGGTCCGGGGCGGTTACCGTCCCGGCCACGGCGTTTCGTCTGCGGACGGCTGACCCAAGGATCAACGGCTTTCGGATAAAGAGGTCTTTCCATGCCTCAATTGGACTTCACAACCTACGTGCCCCAGATCATCTGGCTGGTGATTTCCTTCACCGCCATGTTCCTGGTCATGTGGAAGGTCTGCGTGCCCCGGATCGGCGGCGCCCTTGAGGCGCGGCAGAAGAAGATCGAGCAGAACCTGGAGCGCGCGGCGGACCTGAAGGCCGAGGCCGAAGCCGCCATCGAAGCCTATGAAAAGGCCCTGACCGAAGCGCGCGCCACGGCGCACGAGGAAATCGTCAAGGTGCAGGCCGACCTGAAGGCCAAGCAGGACGCGGAGGAAGCCAAGCTTTCCCAAACCCTGCAGGCCCGCATCAAGGAAGGCGAAGCGGCCATCGACAAGGCCCTGCAGGACGCCCTGGCGGGTCTTGACGCCATGGCGACCGAGGTCGCGGCGGCCGCCTGCGAGCGTCTGACCGGCGAAGCACCCGACGCCAAGGCCCTGCAAAAAGCCGTCGCCGGCGCCGCCAAAGCGCGGCAGGCCTAGGAAGGAAGCGGATCATGGACCACATGTTGCAGGATCCCACGTTCTGGGTCGCCACCGCCTTCGCCGCCTTCATCGGCGTGCTGGTCTACCTCAAGGTGCCGGGCCTGATCGGCGGCGCCCTCGACGAACGGGCGGCCAAGATCAAGGCCGACATCGAAGAGGCGGAAAAACTCCGCGAGGAAGCGCAGAAACTTCTGGCCGACTACCAAAAGAAACAGCGCGACGCCCAGAAGGAAGCCGAGAAGATCGTCATCGCCGCCAAGGAAGAGGCCGAGCGCATCGCCAAGCAAGGCGAACAGCGTTTGAAGGATTCCCTGGCCCGCCGCGAAAAGCAGGCGATGGACCGTCTGTCCCAGGCCGAAGCCGCCGCCCTGGACCACCTCAAGGCCCATACGGTCGAGGTCGCCATGGCCGCCACGCGCCAGGTGCTGACCGACAGCATCAAGGGCAAGAAGGCGGACCAGCTGATCGACGATGCCATCGGCGCCCTGCCCGGCAAGCTGCACTAAGCTTTCGAAGAAACATCCAAGCAAACGAAAGGGGCTCCGACCGGAGCCCCTTTTATTTTGTCCGCTGCGTTTTGTGCTTTACCCCCCTCACCCTGCCCTCTCCCTCTTGGGGGAGGGGGAACGACGCCGAAGCCTCAGGCTGCCTGGGGCAGGCCGTCCGCAAATCGATAGGCGAGAATCTTATAGGCCAGCTTGGCGGCCAGGAAGTTGCAGGAATGCAGACCCTCGATGGGCGCCAGTTCGTTGATGTCGGCGCCCACGACCCTGCCCGCGACCCGGTTGGCGGCACGGATGATGCGCACGGCGTCGTCCCAGAACACGCCGCCCGGCTCCGGCGTGCCGGTGGCCTGCATCAGGCTGGAATCGAAACCATCGAGATCGAAGGTGATGTAGACGGTCTTGCCCGCGAGATGCGAGACGATTTGCTCCACGTCCCAATCCCGACGGTCCTTGCCCCAATAGATGTGGATGCGGTCGCGGTTGGCGTCGAGGAACGGGATTTCCCCGGCCGAGATGTTGCGGATGCCGACCGAAACAATCGACACGCCCGGATGATCCAGGCAGCGGCGCATGGCGGCGGCGTGGGAGAAATGTTCCCCCTCATACCCGTCGCGCAGGTCCGCATGGGCGTCGAACTGTAACAGGCAGAGGTCGGGATAGCGCTCCACGAAGGGCCGAATCGCTCCCGGGGTGATCGAATGCTCCCCGCCGAAGGTCAGCGGAAAGCGGCCGTCGTCCAACACCCCACCGACCACGCCCGCCAACTGGTCGAGGGCGGCGGGAATGTCGCGCGGAATATCGAACGGCGCCAGGGTGTTCAGGTGAAAGTCCCGGCAGGGCTCGCGCCACAGTTCCTCGTCGAACAGTTCGACCTGATGCGAGGCGTCGATCATCGCCTGCGGCCCGGCCGCCGTGCCGCCGCCGTAGCTGACGGAGGCCTCCAGGCCATAGGGGACGATCGTCACGCCGGGCTTGCCCTGCGCATCGGCAACGTCGTCCCCGCTCAGGCCGAGGAAGCCCTCTTCAGGAGGCAGAATTTTCACTGTGGCGTCCTAAGTTCAGTCGAACAGCTTGGCGTGGCGGCGCTTGGGCCGGTCTTTCCAATGGCCCCGGTGATAGGCGTCGCTGCATAAAAGCGGGATGACGCTGCCGGCTTCGGCATAAACCATCTGCTCCAGGGCCGTATCGACCTTGCCCCAGGAAGACGCCTCCTTGAGGGTCGAGCTGGAACACGCCCCGTCGCGCACATCGGCCACCGTGATCTGCACGGCGTATTTGTGCATGTCGACCTCGTGGCCGAGGATTTCCGCGCAGACCACCGTGTCCTGAACGAAGTTCTTGGGCACACCGCCACCGACCATCAGCAGGCCCGAGGTCCCGGACTTGATCTTGATGTCCGTCAGCTCGCGGAAATCAGCGATGGAATCGATGGTCATGTGGCTTTTCGGGTTGCGCACCTGATGCAGGACCAGACCGAACCCGGCGCTGGAATCCGTGAACGCCGGGCAGAACACGGGAACGTCGTGCTCGTAAGCCAACTGGACCAGGGAATCCTTCTTGCGCGCCTTGCCTTCGGCGAGATAGCGGCCCATTTCGCGGATGAATTCCCGCGACGAATAGGCGCGCGGCTCCAGCCCGTCGGCAATCTCGCCGATGGCGTGGTCGCAGGCCTGCAACTCTTCCTCGTCGATGTAGGTGTCGTAGATGCGGTCGATGTACTGCGAGCGCAGATAGTTGTCGTCGATGTCCGGCGAGCCCTGGTAGTGGCGGAAGCCCAGGGCCTCGAAGAAGTCCATGTCGACGATGCTCGCACCCGTCGAGACGATGGCGTCGACCATGTTGTAGCGGATCAGGTCGGCATAGACCTTCATGCAACCGCCGGCCGAGGTCGAGCCCGCCAGCGTCAGGAAGATCGTGCAGTCCTTGTCGGCCAGCATGTCGTTGTAGATGCCGGTCGCCCGCGCCAGGTCGCGCGAGGTGAACGACATCTTCGACATGCTGTCGATGATGGGGCGGGCATCGATCTTGGTGATATCGACGTGTTCGACGGTCTTGCTCAGCAAGGCCGCTTTTTCGTCGGCCATCTTCTGTTCCGAGGTTTTCATTTCATCTGCTCCAGCAGCACGGCACCGGAAATCCCGGGGGCCGTGTCGTTTTGCGCGGCGATACGGTCACCATAGGCCGTCAACATGGGCTCATCCTGGACCACGACGGTTTCATCGGAATGAAAGCCGTTGAACTTGGTCCGCATGGCGCAGCCATAGGCGCCGGTCTGACCGATCTCGATATAATCGCCTTCCCGCATGTCGGCGGGCAGGTAGAACGGCCCCTTCATGTGGTCCAGGCTGTCGCAGGTCGGGCCGTAGAAGGCATAGCCGATCAGCGGCTTCTGGAACCGGCCTTCGGTGCGGATCGGGCGCACGGGGTAGATGAAGTTCAACGACCCGGCGTCGAACAGGCTGCCGTAGGTACCATCGTTAATATATAGGTTGTCGCCCCGGCGCATTTCAACACGCACCAGGGTGGACCCGCCTTCGGCGACCAGCGCGCGGCCGGGCTCGGCCCAGATTTCGCAGGCTTCCGAAATCGGCAGCTTGTCGATGGCGGCCGTGATCTCGCGCATGTAGTCGGTCAGCGGCGGCGGCGTCATGTAGGGATAGACCGACGGAAAGCCGCCCCCGACATCGACGATGTCGAGAATGATCCCGGATTTCAGGATCAGGTCGCGGACCATGTGCAACGCCGTGCCCCAGGCCGTCGGCTGCATGCATTGCGAGCCGACATGGAAGGCGACGCCCAGGCGGCTGGCGACCTGACGGGCCGCGATCAGCAGATCGGGGGCCTGTTCGGGCTGCACGCCGTACTTGGACGACAGTTCCAGTTCCGAATGATGGTTGGGAACGGCCAGGCGAACGAGAAGGCTGAGGTCCTGGGCATGACCCGTCGCCTCGACGATCTTCTTCAACTCCTCCTCGGAATCGAGCACGAAGTGACGCACCCTGAATTCCTCGTAGGCACGGCGGATCACGTCCCGGTTCTTCACCGGGTTCATGAAGGCCATTTTGGCGTCGGGGTATCGCCCGGCGATCAGCTCGATCTCCGCCAAGGAGGCGACATCGAAATTCCGGACCCCCGCGTCATAGACTTCGTCCAGGACTTCCGGCCTGGGGTTGGTCTTGACGGCGTAGAGGATTTCGCCGGGGAACTCGTTAAGGAAAAAGTGAACCGCGCGTCGGACCGCATGCGGCCGGAGACACGTTACCGGATTGATAGGCGCTAGTGAACGAGCCAGCGCACGTGCAGAGGGGAACTTTTCCATCGCATGGGAAACTCCCAAAACAGCCTCACCAATCGGCCTCACTCGGAGCCCGAACTCGGCGATTTAAAGTCGATCGCCCCCGCTGTAAAGAACTAATTCTCAAAACAGATCACATCTTTTTGCATTGCACCGATGCAGGGAATGCCCGTAACGGCCCCTTGCAAGAACCCGCCGTTTCGGGCCCCGGATAATAAATTGAACTGAAACAATATTTTCCGGATTTTTTGAACCGCTTTTCGGCCGGTTTCACGCGCGCATCATGCGCACTTTTTGCGCCTTGGCGCGGAGCAAAAAAAATTTCTTTCCGCGCCTGTTCCGCCGGTCTGGGACGTTAGTCCGCTGCTCTCCGGTAGGCCCCGGCGGGTCACGCTGCTAGACTCGGCGGCCATGAAAACCGACATCACCATCCGCTGGATGACCCCCGACCGCGCCGCTGCCGACGCCCCCGGCCTGCGTGCGCTCATGCAGGAACTGGCCGTGTTCGAGGGCTGGCCCGACCTGCTGTCCATCACCGCACCGGAGATCGCCCGCCGCGCCCAGGCCACCCCGCCGGCCCTTCAGGCCGTGCTGGCGGAAGCCGAAAGCACCCTCATCGGCTTCGCCACCGTGTTCGCAATCCCCTATGCCTATGCCGCGAGGCCGTCCCTGGAACTGGAAATGCTCTACGTGACGGAACCCTGGCGCGCCCAGGGCGTCGGCCGTGCCCTGATAGACGCGGTCCTGGCGCACGCCCGGGCGGGCGGGTATGAGCGGGTGGAATGGAACGTGCTGGCGGACAATAGCCGGGCTCAGACTTTTTATGAACGCTTCGGGGCGGCGGAGAAGGCCGGTTGGCGGCGCTGGGGTCTGGCGGTCTAGCCGATCAGGGCCAACCATTCCTCTTCCGTCAGCACCGTGACGCCCAATTCCTCCGCCTTCTTCAGCTTGGAGCCGGCACCCGGCCCGGCGACAAGGTAATCCGTCTTGGCGGAAATGCTGCCCGACACCTTGGCGCCCAGGCTTTCCGCCCGGGCCTTGGCTTCGGACCGGCCCATGGTCTCCAGCGTGCCGGTGAACACCACGGTCTTGCCGGCCACCGGCGAGCCCGAGGTGTCGGTCGCCACCATGTCGCGAATGTCCAACGCGGCCTCAAGCGCCGCCAGGACTTGCCGGTTATGGTCCTCGGCGAAGAAGCCCAGCAGGTCGTCGGCCACGGCGGGGCCGATCTGGTCGATGTCGATCAGTTCCGCGTAGGCGTCGGAGGCCCGATCCTTGCCGGCATCTTCCATGGCCTTCCTGAAAGCCGTGAAGGAGCCGTAAGTGCGGGCCAGCAGCCGCGCCGTCGCCTGCCCGACCTGACGGATACCCAGCGCATAGATGAAACGGTCGAGGCCGATCGTGCGGCGGTCCTCGATGGCCTTGCGCAGGTTGTCGATGGATTTTTCCTTCCACCCCTCGCGCCCGTCGAGCTTCGCCATCAGGCCCGCGACATCGAAGATGTCGGCGGGGGATTTGAGCCAACCCTCGGCCCAGAAGGCCTCGATGTTCCTGGCGCCCAGTCCTTCGATGTCGAAGGCGTCGCGCGACACGAAATGCTTGAGCCGCTCGACCGCCTGGGCCGGGCAGATCAGGCCGCCAGTGCAGCGTTTCGCCGCCGCCCCTTCTTCGCGGATCGCAAGGCTGCCGCATTCCGGGCAGGTATCGGGCATGACGAAGGGGGCTGCATTCGCAGGACGCCTGTCGGTGACGACCTCGACCACCTGGGGAATCACGTCGCCGGCCCGCTGGATGACCACCGTGTCGCCCTCGCGGATGTCCTTTTCCGCGATGTAGTCCTCATTATGCAGGGTCGCGCGGCCGACCACCACGCCGCCGACGGTGACCGGGGTCAGGTTGGCGACCGGCGTCAACACGCCCGTGCGCCCGACCTGGATGGTGATCTTTTCCAGAACCGTGGTCGCCTTTTCGGCGGCGAACTTATGCGCCGTCGCCCAGCGCGGCGCGCGGGACACCTGGCCCAGGCGTTCCTGCCAATCCAGGCGGTTGACCTTGTAGACCATGCCGTCGATGTCGTAGTCGAGCCCCGCCCGGTCGGCTTCCGTCCGCGCATACTCGGCCATGATCTCGTCGAGGGAGCGGCAGACCCTGGCCCGGGCATTGGCCTGGAAGCCCCAGTCGACCAGCCGGTCGTTGAATTCCGCCTGGGTCGCCCAGGTAATGTCCGAGACCTCGCCCCAGGAATAGAAGAACACGCGGAGCGGCCGGGCCCTGGTCACGGCCGGATCCTTCTGGCGGAGGGAGCCTGCGGCGGCGTTGCGCGGATTGGCGAAAACCTTGGCCCCCGCGGCTTCCTGGCGCCGGTTCAGGGCCAGGAAATCGGACTTGGCCATGTAGACCTCGCCGCGCACCTCCAGCACCTCGGGCACGCCCGCGCCCAACAGATCCCTGGCCGTGATGCGGTCGGGCAGGTCTTTCAGAGTGCGCAGGTTTTCCGTGATGTTTTCCCCTTCCCGACCGTCGCCCCGGGTCGCCGCCATGACGAAACGGCCCTTCTCGTAACGCGCGGTAACCGACAGGCCATCGATCTTGGGCTCGGCCATGACCTCGACCGCTTCGTCGGCAGGCAGGTTGAGGAACCTCCGCACGCGGTCCAGGAAATCGGCCACGTCTTCGCGCGAGAACGCATTGGCGAGGGACAGCATGGGCACGGAATGGACGACCTTGGCGAAGCCGTCCGCCGGGGCGGCCCCGACCCGTTTGGACGGGCTGTCGGCGCGGATCAGCTTGGGGAATTTTGCCTCGATGGCCGCGTTGCGTTGACGCAGGGCGTCATATTCGGCGTCGCTGATCGCCGGGTCGTCGTTCCGGTAATAGGCCTCGTCATGGGCCGCGATCTCCGCCGCCAGGCGTTCCAGTTCGATGGCCGCGTCCTCGGGCCGCAGGCGGTCGACGGGAATGTCGCGCAGGCCGTCCGATACCGACATTACGACGCCCGGCGGTCGAGCAGGGACAGGGCCGCCGCGCGGGCTTCCTCGGTCACTTCCGTGCCGGCCAGCATGCGGGCGATTTCCTCGCGCCGGGCATCGGCATCCAACACCGCGACGGTGGTCGCCGCACTGTCGTCCTGAGACGCCTTCTGAACCTTCAGGTGGCTGCCCCCCTGGGCCGCGACCTGGGGCGAATGGGTGACGACCAGGACCTGTACGGAACGGCCCAGCTTGGCCAGACGTTCGCCCACGGCCGCCGCCGTGGCGCCGCCGATGCCGGCGTCCACTTCGTCGAAAATCAGGGTCGGCACCGGGTCGGCGTCGGCCAGCACGACCTTGAGCGCCAGCATGAAGCGCGCCAACTCGCCGCCCGACGCGATCTTGTTCAAGGGCCCCGGTTCGGCCCCCGGGTTGGTCGCGATCAGGAACTGCGCCTTCTCGGTCCCGGCCGGGCCCCAGGCATCCTCGTCAAGGACCGTCAGGCGGGTTTCGAACCGCGCGCCCTTGAGGTGCAGGGGCGCCAGTTCGTTCAGGATCGCGGCGTCGAGCTTCGCCGCCGCCGACTTGCGCCCCTGGCTGAGATCCCCGGCGGCGCGGATATAGCCCTTGCGGGCTTCGGCTTCGGCCTGTTCCAGGCATTGCAGGTCGCCGGACCCGGTGTCCAGGGCGGCGATCTGCGCCTCCATCCCGGCCAGCAGATCGGCCAGGCCATCGACCTGGACATTGTGCTTGCGCGCCTGAGCGCGCAGCGCAAACAGGCGTTCCTCCGTCTGTTCGAGCTTGCGGGGGTCCAGGTCCACGGCCTGAAAGGCGCGGTCCAGTAGCGTCTCCGCCTCCGCCGTCTCGTCCAGGGCCCGGCCGAGGGCGGCGATGGGCCCTTCCAGCGCCCCCGCCG
This sequence comes from uncultured Alphaproteobacteria bacterium, assembly GCA_963976055.1. GTDB lineage: Bacteria > Pseudomonadota > Alphaproteobacteria > Rhodospirillales > Casp-alpha2 > UBA1479. The sequence goes on along the minus strand of CAXBJB010000003.1, from coordinate 147,108 downwards.
CCTTTTCGGCGACGCCTTCCAGATCGCGGAGCGCCGACTGCAGGGCGCTCTCGACGCCCTTGCCGCTGCTAAGGCTGGCCTTGGCCCGGTTCATGGCCTCGACGACCTTTTCCCCATGCATCATCATGGAGCGTTCCTGGGCCAGTTCGCTCTCCTCCCCCGCCCGCGGCGCCAGGGCCGACAGTTCGCCCACGGCATGGCGCAGGAATTCCTCGTCCCGGCGGGCGGCTTCCAGGGCCTCGGCCGCCTGGGCGCGGGCCTGGGCGGCATCCTGCCAGATGGTCCAGGCCTGACAGCAGGCCTCCCGGGCCTTGGCTAGGCCGCCGAAGGCGTCCAGCAGCGCGCGGTGCTGAACCGGGTTCAACAGGCGTTGATTATCGAACTGACCGTGGATTTCGACCAGATCCTCGCCGACCCGCTTCAACAGGCCGACGCTGACCGGCGCGTCGTTGATGAAGGCGCGCGAGCGGCCGTCGGCACCCAATGTGCGGCGCAGGATGATCTGGCTACCGTCGTCGCCGCTGTCATCCAGGGAGGGAATGCCGTGTTCCTCAAGCTCCGCCAGGACCGGCGCCCCCGGCGCGATCTGAAAGGCCGCCGTGACGGTCGCCGGGCCGGCACCGGCGCGCACAAGACGGGCCTCGGCCCGTCCCCCGAGCGCAAGCCCCAGGGCATCCAGAAGGATCGATTTACCGGCCCCCGTTTCGCCGGTCAGCACACAGAGCCCGGCCGGAAAATCCAGCACCAGACGGTCAATGAGCACGACATCCCTGACGGTCAGGTGCGTCAGCATGGGCCGGTTACCAGAACTTCAGACGGTCGTACCAGGCCTTCTCTTCCGCCGTCTGGGGCCGGACCTGCTCGCCCGTGAGCATCTCGTAGGAATCCATGTACCATTCGCTGCCCGGGAAGTTATGACCCAGGACCGAGGCGGTCTTGCGCGCTTCGTCCTTGAGGCCGAGGGCGAGATAGGCCTCGGTCAGGCGATGCAGGGCCTCGGGCACGTGGGTCGTCGTCTGATACTTGTCGACAACGGCGCGGAAGCGGTTGATGGCGGCCAGATACTGGTGCTGATTGTGGTAATAGCGCCCGATCTCCATCTCCTTGCCGGCCAGATGGTCATAAGTCAGTTCCATCTTGAACTTGGCGTCACGGGCAAACTTCGAGTCGGGAAAACGGGTGACGACTTCCTTCAGGCTTTGCAGCGCCAGGGTCGTCATCTGCTGGTCGCGGGTGACGTCGGAGATCTGTTCGTAATAGGCCAGGCCCTTCAGATAATAGGCATAGCCCACGTCCTCATGGGTCGGATGCAGTTGAATGAAGCGGTCGAGCGCCGCAACGGCTTCCTGATAATTGTTCGACTTGTAATAACCGTAGGCCGCCATGATCTGCGCCTTGGTGGCCCAGACCGAATAGGGGTGCTGACGCTCGACCTCTTCGAAGGTCAGGGCTGCGTCGGCGAACTTGCGGCTGCCCATCTGGTCGACGCCGCGGTTGTACAACTCGTCCACGGGCTTTTCCACGTAAACGGGCTTGTCATCCTCGAAGATCGAGCAGGCGGAAACGGCCAGCGACACCGCCAGGACGGGAATGAGGATTCTGATCCGGTCGGATATGCGCATCGGCGGGTGATCTGCTGTGTCAGGTCTCAAGGTCGGGCACTCCCTGTCCGGTCGGATCGGAGTGTGCCGGGAGCGCGAATATATCACGCGGGGAAACCAATTGAAAAAGGCCAATATCCCCTTTTCCACGGGATTTGGCCCGGTTTCGCAGGATTGCAAGGCAGCGGGTCCGATAAAATGAAAGCGGCGCCCCAAGGCGCCGCCGCAATCCGCGTCATTTCCGGTCCGTCAGGCGATGGCGGCTTCCGCCTTGATGCCGCCGTCCATGGCGGTCTTCGATTCGTCGCCGCGCAGAACGTCGTAGCACCAGGCGTCCGGATCGGCGAACAGCTTGCACAGCAGCGCGTTGTTGATGGCGTGGCCGGCCCGTTCGGCCCGGTAGGCGCCGATGATCTGGCCGCCGGCCAGGTACAGGTCACCGACCGCGTCCAAGGCCTTATGGCGCACGAATTCGTCGTCGTGGCGCAGGCCGCCGCGGTTCAGAACCTTGTCGCCGTCGATGACGATGGCGTTGTCAAGGGAACCGCCGCGGGCGAGACCTGCCTTCTGCATGGCTTCGACCTCGTGCATGAAGCCGAAGGTCCGCGCATTGGCCAGTTCCTTGCAAAACGCACCATTGACGACGCCAAGCCGCAGATGCTGGCGGCGGATCGCCTGGCTTTTGAATTCAATCTCGAAATCGACCGAGAACACCGGCGACGGGGTCAGTTCGGCGCGGCCATGGTCGGTTTCCACGGAAACCGGCTTGAGAACGCGGATCACGCGGCGGTCGGCGGCAAGCGCCACCACGCCGGCGGCGCGGATGATGTCGACGAAATCTTGGGAGCTGCCGTCCATGACGGGCACTTCCGGGCCGTCCAGGTCGATCCGCACGTTGTCGATGCCGCAGCCAGCCAGGGCCGCCATCAGGTGTTCGACCGTACCCACGGAAACGCCCTGGTCATTGGACAGGGCCGAACACATGCGGGTGTCGGAGACACAGTCCCAGCGCGCGGCGACGGCGCCGTTTTCGGACAGGTCGGTGCGGTGGAAATGAATGCCGTAATCGGCGGGGGCGGGATGCAGGGTCAGGGTGACCGGCGTACCGGAATGCAGACCGATCCCGGTCAGGGACACCGCTTCCTTCAAGGTCCGCTGACGAACGGCTTCCTTCGGCGATGCTTTGGCCTGCTGCTCTTTCTGGCCGACGGTAATCAAACCCATCAGGTTCCCCGTTTTCTTTCGTTTTTTCGAGACTGTTGCCCGGAATGTCCGGCGCAGGCCCCCAAAGTCGTGATTTTCAACCGCATCCCCGGTCGCGCGATTCTCGTTCGACACGGTGCGGCAGAATTGAAGAAATCCCAGGCTCTTGAATAAACAGAACCTGGGATCCCCTCAAATCACTAATTGTTTCCGAATGTTACGGTGTTCCACCGTCCCTTCAGTTGGCCTGACGACGGAGGAAGGCCGGGATGTCCAAAAGATCATCTTCCGTTTCCGCCGAGGGCAGCCGATCAGCCGGGTCGACCCCGCCCAAGGGCGCCTTGACGGGGGCCGGCTGGACCGGGGCCGCCTGCACCGGGGCCGGAGCCTGAACCGGGGCCCGGGCCGGGTTTTCCGCCATTTGCGGGGTCGCCGTGCGCGACCGGATCAGGGCGTCGATGGTGCCCCGCTCGGACGCCGCCGCCGGCTGAGCCGCCGGAGCAGGCTCGGAAACGGCGGATTCCTCAGACTTTTTCGCCCGTCCAGTGCCGGTGACCCGTTCGAACAGCGACAGGCCGCCGCCTTCCTTTTTGGACCGCCGCAGCAACCCGCCCATCCTGGGCGCGTCGTCGTCGGCGTGGGAACCGTTGACCATGGCCGCCACTTCGAAGGGATCGGCACCGGCCGCCGGGCCGTCCATGGCATCGTCGTCTTCGACCTCGACGGCGCGCTGCGGAATGAAGGATTCCACGTTGCCCGCCCCCGGCATGCCGGCCGGAACACGCGGCTGCAGTTCCGCCGGGGCCGCTTCGGCGGCTTCCGGCGCGCTGTCCAGGACCGCGATGGGGGCGGCGTCGTCCTCGGCAACCACATCCATGGGACCGGAATCGTACGAATCGGCGGCCGATTCGGCCATGTCGTCGGTGATTTCCGGGGCCGGCTCGGGCGCCGGGACCGGCTCGTCCCGCATGGTCACGATGGACGGCGTGGCAGCCTTCGGCTCTTCTTCCGGCCGCGGCACGCGGACCGGCGCGATGCGCTGGGCCTGATTCAGGATATGCAGGTGCGAGGGCTGTTCGCCTTCGGCGGCCTCCAGACCCGTGGCCACGACGGACACCCGCATGGTGCCCTCCATGGATTGGTCGAAGGCGGAACCGATGATGATATAGGCGTCCTCGTCCACTTCGGCGCGGACCCGGTTGGCGGCTTCATCGACCTCGAACAGCGTGATGTCCTCGCCGCCCGTGATGTTGATCAGCACGCCGCGCGCGCCCCGCATGGAGGCATCGTCCAGAAGCGGGTTTGAAATGGCCGCTTCCGCCGCGTCGAGGGCCCGGCGTTCACCGGCCGCCTCGCCCGTGCCCATCATGGCCCGCCCCATGCCCTGCATGACCGACTGTACGTCGGCGAAATCCAGGTTGATGAGGCCCGGCATCACCATCAGATCGGTGATGGAGCGCACGCCCGAATACAGCACGTCGTCCGCCATCTTGAAGGCATCGGCGAAGGTCGTCTTTTCGTTGGCGACGCGGAACAGGTTCTGGTTGGGGATGATGATCAGAGTATCGACATAGCCCGCCAATTCGTTCAGGCCCTGTTCGGCCAGACGCATGCGGTGGCTGCCTTCGAACTGGAACGGCTTGGTGACCACACCGACCGTCAGGATGCCGTGCTCGCGCGCGGCCTTGGCGATCACCGGCGCGGCGCCGGTGCCGGTCCCGCCGCCCATGCCGGCGGCGATGAACACCATGTTGGACTGGTGCAATTCATCGAGGATTTCGCTGATCGATTCCTCGGCGGCGGCCTTGCCGACTTCCGGCTTGGACCCCGCTCCCAGACCCTTGGTCACCCCGGTGCCCAATTGGATGCGACGGTCGGCCTTCGAGCCCTTGATGGCCTGGGCATCCGTGTTGGCAACGATGAAGTCGCAGCCTTCGAGATTGGCCGCGATCATGTTGTTGACGGCGTTGCCACCGGCCCCGCCGACGCCGATCACGCTGATCCGAGGTTTCAGTTCGGGCGCGTCGTGATCTTCCGGTACTGTAATTTTAATGGTCATTTCTCTGCCTCCGATGATTACTTGCCGCCTGAATAAATGCAACCACGACCGGACCCGCCGTCGATGCATTCAGGGGATTGGTTAAAAACGTGGTGTTCGTTGCTCATTCAGAAATTCTCCCGCAGCCACTGGCCGAACCGCCCAAAGGCGCCACTGCGTTCCTTGATCGGCTGAAAATCGCCCCCAGCCACCTCCAAGGGGTTTTCCACCGCATAGCGGATCAACCCGACCGAGGTTGCGAACCCCGGCCCCGAAACCGCTTCCGATAGCCCCTCGACCCCGCGCGGCCGGGCCAGGCGAACCTGACGGCCGAGCACATCTCCGGCGAGTTCCGCCAATCCGGACAGCTGGCTCGCCCCACCGGTCAGCACCACACGCTGGCCGATGGCCTTGTCGAAGCCGCTGGCCGCCAGACGGTCGCGCACCAGTTCCATGATTTCCTCGGCCCTAGGCCGGACGATGCCGACCAGAACCGAGCGCGGCACCTGCGTCTGGGCCGCTTCCTTGTCTTCGCCGATCAACGGCACGGTGATCATTTCCGCGTCGTCGGACGGCGACGGAATGACGCAGCCGAACAACGTCTTCATCCGTTCGGCGCTTTCCAGGGGCGTCGACAGACCGCGCGCGATGTCGTTGGTCATGTGGCCGCCGCCCAAGGGGATGACGTCCGTATGGACCAGTTCGCCGTCACAGAAGATGGCCAGCGACGTGACGCCGCCGCCGATGTCGATGCAGGTGGTGCCGAGCTGCCGTTCGTCGTCGACCAAACAGGCCAGGGCGGAGGCGAAGGGCGTCGCCACCATGGCCTCGATCTCAAGCTGACAACGGTCAATCACCGTGCGCAGGTTCTTGACCGGGCCCTTCTGCGCCGTCACCAGATGCACGTTGGCGCCCAGGCGCGAGCCGTACATGCCGCGCGGATCGCGCACGCCGCGGTTGTCGTCGACCGAATAGCCGACGGGAATGGAATGGATCATCTCCCGGTCGGCCGGGGTGCCGGCGGTGACCTGATCGGCCGTCAGAACGCGGTACAGGTCCGCCTCTTCGATCTCGCGGCCGCCGATTTCCGCCTCGTGGGCGACCAGCTTCGATTTGGGCTTGCCGCAGGACAGGTTGACGAAGACCTTGTGGATGTTCTCGCCGACCATGGACTCGGCGACCTCGACCGTGGCGCGGATGGTCGCCTCGGCGGCCTCCAGGTCGATCACGCTGCCTGATTTCAGGCCGTGGGATTTCTGGTGACCGATGCCGACGACCCGCGCCGTCATCTGGTTGCTCGACACGCCCGTGGCCAGGCGCGCGATCACGCAGGTGACCTTGGACGAGCCCAGGTCCAGGGCGGCGATCAGCCCGCTGCGTGGTTTTGCATTTCCCAATGGTTTGTTCATGGCCGTCGTCTCATATGGTTCTTGGTCAGTCTCACGTTTCTTGGCCCCTGGGCTTTCGGGGCGGGCGCGGCTTGGCGACCTTGCGCACGATCAGGCGGTCCGGCAGGCGCAGGTCGAGAACCTCCACGTCGCGGTCCAGGACCTTGTGCTGGCGTTCGTACTCCGCCAGCCGCAGCCAGGCGCCGCCGGGATCGTCCTCGGGCAATTGCACGTCGATGCCGTTGTCCAGGGTCAGGGTCCAGCGCCGCCCGGAGACCCAGACAGCCGCCCGCACCTGGTTCATCAAATCCGGTTCGGCCTTGAGCGTTTCCAGCAACGCTCTGGCATGCCGGGGCGCTTCGGGGCCGACTACGATGGGCAGGTCGGAGAACCGCTCCAACCCTTTGTTGAGGATCACCACGCCCTCATCGTCGATCAGGTGGAACACGCCCTTGTTCTGCCAAAGGGCGAGCGGGGAGCGCTCCTCGATATGCAGCATGACCGTGCCCGGCAGCATGCGTTCGACCACCGCGCGCTTGACCCAGGGCAGTTTCTCGACCCGTTCGCGAGCTTCGTCCGGGTCGAACCCGAAGATCGGCGCCCCCCGGGTCAGCTTGAGCGCGGCCAAAAGGTCGTCGCGGGAAGTCTGCGAGCGCCCGGTGACGAAGATGTCGTCGATGCGCAGGCCGGCCTCGGCCGTCTGATCGACCGTCCAGGTCTGGGCCTTTGTGTACAACTGCGGCACGACATCGTTGGACCACACCCACCATCCGCCACCGCCCGTACCGGCCAGCACGGCGACCAGCGCACCCATGCCGACGGCACGGCTCACCTGCCCGCGCAGCACGCGCTTTCTGGGCGCGCCCGATTTGCGGGAACGGCGGTTGCCCGCCGCCTGGGTATCGTTCGCTTCGGTCTTCTTTTCGGCCATCAATCGCACTCCGCCTGTTCAACCATCCAGACGACCAGGTCCTGGAAGGATAGGCCCGCATGGGCGGCCTGTTCCGGCACCAGGGACGTGGGGGTCATGCCCGGTTGGGTATTGATTTCCAGCATGTAGAGGGTGTCGCCGTCGTAGCGGAAATCGGTCCGCGCCACGCCGCGGCAGCCGATCGCCTTGAACGCGCGTTCGGACAGTTCCATCGCCTGGTCGTAGACGTCCTTGTCAACCTCGGCCGGGATCACGTGGATCGACCCACCGTTGGCGTACTTGGCGTCGTAATCGTAGAACCCCCGCCCGGTGGTGATTTCCGTGACCGCCAGGGCCTTGCCGCCCATCATCGAGACGGTCAGCTCGCGCCCGGGGATATAGCGTTCGATCATCACTTCCTCGCCGTAGCTCCAGCCCGATCCTTCGAACGGCGGCTCGTTATCGCCTTCGCGGACGATATGCACGCCGACACTGGACCCTTCGTTCATGGGCTTTGCCACATAGGGCCGGGCCATGGGCTCCTTGGCGCGGGCGGCTTCGATGGTGGTGACGACGTGTTCGGCGACGGGGATGCCCTCGGCCTGGAACAGGCGCTTGGCCATGGGTTTGTCCATGGCGACGGCGGAGGCCAGCACGCCCGAATGAGTGTAAGGAATGCCCAGGATGTCGAGCAGCCCCTGGATGCAGCCGTCCTCGCCGAAGCGACCGTGCAGAGCGTTGAACACGGCGTCCGGGCGCGGATAAAGGCGCGTGATCAGCGCACCCACGTCGCGCTGCACGTCAATGGTGGTGACCTGATACCCGGCGTCCTGCAAGGCCTTGGCGCAGGCCGCACCCGACACCAGGGAAACCTCGCGTTCGGCGGACCAGCCGCCCATCAGCACGGCGACATGCGCGGTCATGGCGTGACCTCCCGCGCCTTGGGCAGGGACGGCACGCCGATGCGGCGTATTTCCCAATGCAACTCAATGCCCGTTTCCTCGATCACCCGGCGCCGGACTTCCTCGCCCAGGCCCTCCAGGTCCGCAGCCGTGGCGTTGCCCGTGTTGACCAGGAAGTTGCAATGCTGCGGCGATACCTGGGCCCCGCCCCGCGTCAGGCCGCGGCAGCCGGCTTCGTCGATCAATTCCCAGGCCTTGTGACCGTCCGGGTTGGCGAAGGTCGACCCACCCGTGCGCGATTTCACGGGCTGGGTTTCGCCCCGCGCCTTCTGGATATCGGCCATGCGTTGAGAAATGGCGGCGGCGTCGCCGGGCACGCCCCGGAAGGTCGCCCGGGTGAAGATCACGTCCTCGGGCTGGCCGCAGTGGCGATAGGCGAAGGCCATGTCGACCGGGGAGAGGGCCGCAACCTCTCCCCGGCCGGTCACTGCCCATGCGGCCGCGAAAATATCGGAAATCTCTGCGCCGTAGGCTCCGGCGTTCATGCGCAAGGCACCGCCCACCGTGCCCGGAATGCCGATTAGGAATTCAAGACCCGCAAGACCCGCGTCGCGCGCCGCACGGGCCACGTTCACATCCATGGCACCGGCCCCGGCGATGACCGTGTCGCCGTCGATGGAAATATCGGCAAACGCCTTGCCCAGACGGATCACCACCCCGCCGACACCACCGTCGCGGACCAGAAGGTTCGACGCCACGCCAATCACCGTGACCGGCACGTCGGCGGGAAGGTTCGCCATGAACACGGCAAGGTCCTCGGCGTCCGCCGGCTCGAACAGAACCTCGGCCGGGCCGCCGACGCGAAACCAGGAAAAGCCCGCCAAGCCGGCGTTGGCCGTCAGCCGGCCCCGCACGGGCGGCAGTTGGTCGAGCAACGTCGTATCGTAGCGGGCCGCCATCATATGCTGGCCTCCCCGCTCTTGCCACCGCCACCGGGAATTTCACGCAGTCCGCCGCCCAGTTCCTGCAACTGTTCCGGCAGGGCATTGGCCCAGGCCGTGATCGTGCCCGCGCCCAGGCAGACGACGAAGTCGCCGCTTTTCGCCAGATCAAGGGTGATGCGGGCCAGGTCCTCGGGCGCGTCCAGGGCGATCACCTTGCGGTGGCCGTGAACCTTCAGTCCCTCAATCAGGGAATCCCGGTCGATGCCCGCGATCGGCGCCTCGCCCGCCGCATAAACGGGAGCGACGACCACGGCATCGGCATCGTTGAAGCAGGTGCAGAAATCCTCGAACAAATCGCGCAGGCGGGTATAGCGGTGCGGCTGCACCACGGCGATGACCTTGCCGTTGGTGGCGTCGCGGGCGGCGGCCAGGACGGCGGCGATCTCCACCGGATGATGGCCATAGTCGTCGATCACGGTGATGCCGCCGACCGTGCCGGTGCGAGTGAACCGCCGCTTGACCCCGCCGAACTTGGCCAACGCGCGGGCCACGTCGGCGTCGGACAGCATCATTTCATTGGCGATGGCGATGGCGGCCAGGGCGTTCTGCACGTTGTGCTGACCATACATGGGCAGGTGCAGGTCGGCGATCTCGCGGGTCTCGCCGGTCTTGCGGTCGCGGATCACGGCGTCGAAGGCGATGCCGTCCAGGCCGGGCGTCATGTTGACGGCGCGCACATCGGCCTGTGGGCTGAAGCCGTAGGTCACGACACGGCGGTCCGACACCCGGGGGATCAGGTTCTGGACCTCGGCATGGTCGATGCACAGTACCGCGAAGCCGTAGAACGGGATGTTTTCGACGAACTGCACGAAGGCGCGCTTCAGGGTGTCGAAGTCGCCGTAATGTTCCATGTGTTCCGGGTCGATGTTGGTCACCACGGCGATGGTCGATGGCAGCTTCAGGAAGGTGCCGTCGCTTTCATCGGCCTCGGCCACCAGCCAGTCGCCGGTGCCCAGCCGTGCATTGGTGCCATAGGCGTTGATGATGCCGCCGTTGATGACCGTGGGATCGAGCCCGGCACCATCCAACACGGCGGACACCAGCGAGGTCGTCGTGGTCTTGCCGTGGGTGCCTCCCACCGCAATGGACCATTTCAGGCGCATCAATTCGCCCAGCATTTCGGCGCGGCGGACGACCGGGATCAGGTTCTGACGTGCGGCCACGACCTCGGGGTTGTCGGGCTTCACGGCCGACGACACGACGACGACCTGGGCCCCGCCCAGGTTGGCCGCGTCATGGCCGACATGGACGTCGATGCCCATGTCGCGCAGGCGTTTCACGTTGGCGCTGTCGGCGATGTCCGATCCCTGGACCGAATACCCCAGGGAATGCAGGACCTCGGCGATGCCGCTCATGCCGATGCCGCCGATGCCGACGAAGTGCAGGGTGCCGATATCGAGGGGAAGCGCTCTCATGCCGCCTGCCTCCCTTCGCCGGAATGTCCGTTGGGCATCATGTCCGCCACCATGTCGGCCAGGGCCGAGGCCGCGTCGGGCCGCCCGATGCGACGGGACGCGCGGGCCGCATGGACCAGGTGGCGCGGGCTTTCGAACAGACTGGCGAGCCGCCCGGCCAGGCGTTCGGCAGTGAACACGTCCTCGGCCATCAGCCATCCGGCCCCGGCCTCGTCCACGGCCTGGGCGTTGGCGAACTGATGGTTGTCGATGGCATGGGGATAGGGCACCAGGATCGCCGGGCGGCCGATGGCCGTCATCTCGGCGACGGTCGAGGCCCCGGCCCGCGCGATCAGCAGATGCGCCGCCGCAAGGCGCTGGGGAACATCATCGAAGAAGCAGTTCAGATCGGCTGATATTCCGGCCTGGGCATAGACGGCGCGGACACGCTCCAAATCCTCGGTCCGGCACTGCTGGGTCACGTTCAGGCGTTTCCTGAGGGCGCCCGGCAGGGACGCCAGAGCCGCCGGCACCACGTCGGACAAAACCCGCGCCCCTTGCGAGCCGCCGGTGACCAGCAGGTTGAGCGGCCCGCGGTCGGTCATTTCATCATAGGCCGTCTCGCGCGCCGCCAGAACCGCCGGACGCACGGGCATGCCGGTCAGGTGGATCTTCGACTTGGCGGCCTCCGGCACCATCTGCGTGCCGTCGATGGAGGTCGCGATGCGCCGTACCCGCGTCGCCAGCAGGCGGTTGGCGCGGCCCAGCACCGCGTTCTGTTCGTGGATCGCCGTGGCCAGCCCTGCCCAGGTCGCCGCCATCATGGTCGGCACCGAAGCATAGCCGCCGAAGCCGATGACCGCGTCGGGCTTCAGTTTCGCCAAAAGCTTGCGCGCCTGCAGCATGCCAAGGCCCAGTTCGAACACGCTTTCCAGGCGCGCCGTGAACCGCTTGCCGGCGATGCCGCCGGCCCGGATATGATGGGTTTCCAAATTGGCGAGCGCGCCGCCGAAGCCGCCGCCCCGGCGGTCGGTGATCAACGCCAGGCGATAGCCGCGCGCCCCCAGCTCGGCGGCCAGCGCTTCCGCCGGGAACACATGCCCGCCGGTGCCGCCGGCGGCGAGAACGGCTAGATATCCGGTCATCTTATCCGTCATCGCGCCCCTCCTTCGCCCGGGCGCAGGCGGGTCAGCGCCAGCATCATGCCGAAGCCGAGCGCGATGGCGACCGTGGACGATCCGCCATAGGACACGAACGGCAGGGTCATGCCCTTGGGCGGGATCAGGTGCAGGGTCGAGGCCAGATTGATCATGGCCTGGACGGCGAATTGAACCAGCAGGCCGGCCGAGGCCAGCAGCACGAACAGATTGTCGTCCTTGTAGGCGCGGGTCAGGCCGCGGATCACCACGAAGGCGAACAGACCGACGATGGCGACGCAGACCAGCATGCCGAATTCCTCGCCGGCGACGGCAAAGATGAAATCCGTATGGGCGTCGGGTAGCACTTCCTTGACCCGGCCCTCGCCCGGGCCGCGCCCGGTCAAACCGCCGTTGTGGAAGGCGTCGAGCGAACGCATGACCTGATAGCCTTCGCCCGCCGAGGGATCGAAGAAACGGTCGACCCGCGCCCGCACATGGCCGAAGGTGAAATAGGCGCCGACGCTGGCGCCCAGAAAGGCCAAGCCGATGCCCATGACCATGACGATGGGCAGACCCGCCAGGAAGAACTGCACGGCCCAAACGGCGGCGACCACCATGGTCATGCCCACGTCCGGCTGCATCAGCAACAAGGCTGCGACCATCAGGAACAGGCCCGTGGCGACCAGGTTGCCGGGATAGCCTTCCTGCAGCCGGGCCTGGGCGAAGAACCAGGCTGCGGTCACGGCAAGGGCCGGCTTGACGAATTCCGACGGCTGCAAGGACAGGGCGCCGAAGCTGAGCCAGCGCGTGGCCCCCTTGATCTCGGGCCCCACGGCCAGCACCGCCACCATCAGCACCATGGAGCCGGCCAGCACGGCCATGGCCAGGCGGCGCACGCCCTTGGGCGACAACAGCGACGTGCAGACGAGGATGAACAGGCCGAGCCCCAGGTACAGCACCTGACGGCCCGCGAAATAGTAGGTGTCGAGGCCCAGGCGCAATGCCACCGGCGGCGAGGCCGCCAAGGCCAACACCGCGCCGGTCATGGCCAGCACGGCGACGGCGGCCAGGTTCCAGCGGTCCACGGTCCACCACCAGCGGGCCAGGATCGAATTGTCGGTACGGGCGAGCGTGCTCATCTAGGCAGCCTCCCCCGAGATGTCGGACTTGAAGGCGTCGGGTGCCTCGGTCGGGTCGAGATGCTTGCCGGGCAGGGCCTCGACCGCATCCTTGAAGGCATCGCCCCGGTCCTCGAAACTGGCGAACTGGTCGAACGACGCGCAGGCCGGCGACAGCAAGACCACCGGCTTTTCCGCCTTGTCCTTCTTGGCCTGGGCGAAGGCCTGGGCCACGGCTTTGTTGACCTCGCCGGAAATGGTGAAGGGCACCTTGCCGTCCAACACTTGGCCGAAGCCCAGCGCCGCCTCGCCGACCAGATAGGCATGGCGGATGCGCGGGAAATACTCGGCAAGACCCGTGATGCCGCCTTCCTTGGGGCGGCCGCCGGCGATCCAGTAGATGGTGTCGTAACAGGCCAGCGCCTTGGCGGCGGCGGCGGCGTTGGTCGCCTTGGAATCGTTGACGAAGGCGACGCCGTCGACGACCTCGACCGGCTCCTGACGATGGACCAGACCGGGGAAGCTTTGCAGGCAGGCCATGATGACCCGGCCTTCGACCCCGGCGCGCCGACAGGCGGCATAGGCGGCGGCCGCGTTCTGCCAGTTGTGCGGGCCCTGCAGGGCGGGAATGTCCTTGAGATTGGTGACCGGAACTTCCTGGCCGTCCATGTCGTCGACCACGACGCCGTTGACCACGTAGACGCCGCCATGGATGCGCCGCTCGCCCGAGATCGGCACCACGATCTGTTCGCCCGCGTCGGCGAGATCCTCATAGATCGCTTCGCAGTATTTGTCGTCGACGCCGATGATGGCGGACTTGGGGTCGGTCTGACGGTGGAAGATCTGGCGCTTGGCCGCGACGTAGCCGTCCATGTCGCCATGCCGGTCCAGGTGATCGGGGCTGATGTTCAGCAGCACCGCGATGTCCCAGGTGATGGAGAGCGTCAGGTCGAGCTGATAGGACGACATTTCGAGAATGTAGTTTCCGCCCTCGCCCAAGGGCTCAAGCGACAAGGCGGGCGGGCCCAAGTTGCCGCCGATATCGGCTTCGCGCCCAGCCAACTGCATGATGTGGCCGATCAACGAGGTGGTGGTCGACTTGCCGTTGGTGCCGGTGATACCGATATAGGCGGCGTCGCGCTGCGCGCGGGCCAACAGTTCGATGTCGCTGACGACCTCGCAGCCGGCGGCCTTGGCCATGTTCACCACCGGGTGCGGCTCGGGATAATGGAACGGGATGCCGGGGCTGAGCACCAGGGTCGTCAGTTCCTGCCAGTTGCAGATGTAGAGATCGACCAGGGGGATATCCATCTCGCGGGCACGCTGGCGGCTATCCTCGTTGTCGTCCCAGGCCCAGACCTCGGCGTCGCTGTCGATCAGCGCCTTGCAGGTCGCCAGCCCCGAACGGCCAAGGCCGAGGACCGCGACCGGCATTTTGTAGAAGTAAAAGAGATCGATCATCGCCCCCTCACCGCAGCTTCAGGGTGGCGAGGCCCGCAAGGGCCAGGATGGACGCGATGATCCAGAAACGGATGACGATGGTGGCTTCGGCCCATCCCTTCTGTTCGAAATGATGGTGCAGCGGCGCCATGCGGAACACGCGGCGGCCGGTGAGCTTGAACGAAATCACCTGCACGATGACGGACACGGTCTCCAGCACGAACAGCCCGCCGACGATGGCCAGCACCAGTTCATGCTTGGTGATGACGGCGACGGCGCCAAGCGCCCCGCCCAACGCCAAGGACCCCGTATCGCCCATGAAGACCTTGGCCGGCGGCGCGTTGTACCAAAGGAAGCCGAGGGCCGCCCCCACCAACGAGCCCATGAACACGGCCAATTCGCCGGACCCGGGCACGTAGTGGAGTTGCAGGTAATTGGCGAACACGGTGTTGCCGACCAGATAGGCGATCAGCGCGAACACACCGGCGGCGATCATCACAGGCACGATGGCAAGCCCGTCCAGGCCGTCCGTCAGGTTCACGGAATTGCTCGAACCGACCATGACGAAGCAGGCGAACACGATGAACATCCAGCCCAGATCGATCAGTACGTTCTTGAAAAACGGCAGGGCCAAGGTGGTCGCCAGGGGATCCGGCAGATGCGCCGAAACCCAGAACGCGGCGACCCCCGCGATGGAAATCTGCAGGACCAGTTTCAGCTTGCCGGGCAGGCCCTTGGAATTACGCTTAGTCACCTTGAGGTAGTCGTCGAAGAAGCCGATCACGCCGTAACCGATGGTCACGCCCAACGCTGTCCACACGAAGCCGCTTTCCAGGTCCATCCACAACAGGGTCGCCACGACAGAGGCGACCAGGATCAGAAGCCCGCCCATGGTCGGCGTGCCCTGCTTGGTGATCAGGTGGCTTTCCGGGCCGTCGTCGCGGATCGGCTGACCGCCCTTCTGCTTCGCCTTCAGCACCTCGATCAGCACCGGGCCGACCATGAAGCTGATGATCAGGGCGGTGATCACGGCGCCGCCCGTGCGGAAGGTCAGGTAGCGGAACACGTTGAGAACCGCGAACTCACCGGCCATGGGGAACAGGATTTCATACAGCATCGTCTGTCCCCTATTCCCCGTTAACGGCGCGGCCGCGCCCGCGGTGCTCGTGATGATGATCTGCCTGGGCGTCGGCCAATGCCGTCAGGGCGTCGACCACGGCCCCCATGCGCGATCCGAACGATCCCTTGACCAGAATGACGTCGCCGGGCCGCACGGCGGAGGCGACCAGGGGCGCCAACTTGTCGGACGTCTCCGCATGGCCGCCGCGCATCTCGCGGGGCAGTTCGTCGAACAGATTGCCCATCCCGGGGCCGGCGGTGAACACGGCGTCGATATGGCGCTGGGCCAAGGGGGCCGCCAGCGCGCGGTGCATGTCGTCGGATGTGTCGCCCAGTTCCAGCATGTCGCCCAGCACGGCGATGCGCCGCCCGCCCTTGGCCGGCTCGCTCATGCCCAGGACCTCGATGGCCGCGGTCACGGCGACAGGGCTGGCATTGTAGCTTTCGTCGATCAGGGTTAATTCCCCTCCTGCAAACAGAATGGCCAGGCGGTTGCCCCGGCCCTTGGGCGGCGCCAGTCGCGCCAGCATGGCGGCGGCCACGACCGGGTCCGCCCCCATGGCCTTGGCCGCGGCGAGGACGCCCAGTGTGTTGAGAACCCAGTGGCGGCCCGGCACGCCGACGCGGTAGCGCAACGCCGTCCCGGCGACATCCGCCAGCACACCCGTGCCCAACGCGTCGGGGCGGGTTTCCGTGGCCCGCACGTCGGCCGCTTCGTGCAGGCCGAAGGATATGACCTGCCCCGCGCCGGCGTTGCGGGCGGCGGCGGACAGGCGGTCGAACATGGGATTGTCGCGGTTGAGCACGGCCGTACCGCCGGCGACCAAGCCGTCAAAAATTTCCGCCTTGGCGTCGGCGATTTCCTCCACCGACCGGAAGTATTCGCTGTGGACCAGTTCGACCGTGGTAATCAGCGCGACATGGGGGCGGGCCATCTGCGACAGTGGGCGAATTTCGCCCGGATGGTTCATGCCCATTTCGAACACGGCGGAGGTCGCCTCGATCGGCAGGCGGGCCAGGCTGAGGGGCAGCCCCCAATGGTTGTTCAGGTTGCCCTTCGACGCATGGACCTCTCCCTTGCGCGCCAGGATCATGGCCAGGGCGTCCTTGCTGCCGGTCTTGCCGACGCTGCCGGTAACGGCGCAGATCTTGGCCCGCGATCGGTCGCGGGCGGCGCGGCCCAGGCCTTCCAGGGCCTGCATGGTGTCATCGACCCGCACGCCGGGGGCGTCGGCGGGAATACCCGTGAACCCGCGCCGCACGACGACGCCGGCGGCCCCCTTTTCCAGGGCCGCCCGAGCATGATCATGGCCGTCGGTGGCGACGCCTTTGATGGCGATGAACAGGTCGCCGGGCATGAGGCTGCGGGTATCGATGGACACGCCCGTGGCCTGCCATTCGCCAATGGCATCGCCTTCCGTCGCAGCGGCGGCGGCACCGGCGTTCCACAGCACGTAAGGCGCTTTCGTCATACCCATGGCCTCACCCCTCCCCCGCCAGGGCGGCGCGGGCCGCCTCGCGGTCGTCGAAGGGCAGGATGCGCGATCCCACGACCTGGCCCCGCTCATGGCCCTTGCCGGCGATGACCAGAATCTCGCCCGCCGACAGGTCGGCGACGGCGGTCGTGATCGCCTCGCCCCGGTCGGCGATTTCCGAGGCGCCGGGGGCGGCGGCCAGGATTTCGGCGCGGATTTGATCGGGGTCCTCGCTGCGCGGATTGTCGTCGGTGACGATGACGCGATCGGCCAGATCGCTGGCGATGCGGCCCATTTCCGGGCGTTTTCCCTTGTCTCGGTCGCCGCCGCAGCCGAACACCACGGCGAGCGCGCCCGCCGCATGAGGGCGCAGCGCCGCCAACACGTTTTCCAGGGCATCCGGGGTATGGGCGTAATCCACATAGACCGCGCCGCCCGCGGGCTTTTCGCCGATCCATTCCATGCGCCCGGGCGCACCCGATAGGCCTTCCAGCGCCGCCAGCGCCGTCTCCGCCGCCACCCCCGTGACTCGGGCCAGGCCCAGGGCGCACAGCGCGTTCATGGCCTGGAAGCGCCCGGCCAGGGGCAGGAACAGGTCGCGCTCAACGCCCTCGGCCATCAGGCTGAGGTGCTGGCCGCGGGCTTCGGGCCGGGATGACAAAAGCTTGAAGTCTACGCCCCGGGCGCCGTAGGTGCGGACCCGCAGGTGGCGGGCCTGGGCGGCGGCGATCACGTCGGCACCGTGGGCGTCGTCGGCGTTGATGACGGCGGCCCCGCCGTCCACGATCAAGGTATCGAACAGGCGGCGCTTGGCCTTGAAATAAGCATCGGTGCTGCCGTGATAATCCAGGTGATCCCGGGTCAGATTGGTAAAGGCGCCGGCGGCGATACGCACGCCGTCGAGCCGGCACTGGTCGAGACCGTGGCTGGACGCTTCGAGCGCCAGATGATCGACACCGAGATCCGCCAGATGCGACAGGTCCGCGTGCAGGTCGGCCGGGTCGGGCGTGGTCAGCCCTTCGCTGCGCGAGAACACGTCCGATTGAATGCCCAGGGTCCCGGCGCTGGCGGCCTTAAGGCCTGCCTGTTTCCAGATCTGACGCAGGAAGCTGGCGACCGAGGTCTTACCGTTGGTGCCAGTGACGGCGGCGACGGTTTCCGGCTGATGCGGATAGAACCGCGCCGCCAGCAGGGCATAGCGGCGGCGGGGGTTGTCCGTATCGAGAAGCGGCGTGGTTTCGTATCCGTCGGGCAATCGGGTGCCCGGCGGCGCCAGGATCGCCGCCGCCCCCCGCGCCAGGGCATCGGGGATGTAGTCGCGGCCGTCGTTGGCCGTGCCGGGAATGGCGGCGAACAGGAAACCGGGCGCGACGCGGCGCGAATCACAGGTCACGCCCGTGATCTCCGGGGACCCCGCCCCGGCCGTCTGGCCGCTGTTCATATCGTTCACCCACATGTCACTCAGCCGCACGCACCTGCTCCGGTTGACGGGAAACGTTTTCAACGTCGCGAAGGGCCGCCGGTTTCAGGGCAGCCGTGATTTCATTCGCATCGGCCGGCAATTCCCGGGTCGCGGCCAGATGCGGCATGCCGTATTCCGGCGAAATGCCCATGATCCCGGCCGTGCGCTGCACGATGCGGCCGACCGCGGGTGCGGCGACCCAGCCGCCCGTGGCATAGCCGAAGGATTCCTTGGTGCCCTTAGGTTCATCCACGACAACGCAGACCACATAGCGCGGCGCGTGGATCGGGAACGCGCCGACGAAGGACGCGATGTTGGCCTTGTCGGAATAACCGCCACCGGCCTTGATCTTTTCCGCCGTGCCGGTCTTGCCGCCGATCAGGTATCCGTCGGCTTCCTTCTCCGCGTTCTTGCCGGTGCCGCGGCTGACGACCAGGCGCATCAGGCCGCGCATCTTGGCTGAGGTATCGGGCGAGAACACGCGCGCCCCCGGAATGCCTTCGGGCGCTTGCTGCTTGAGCAACGTGGTCGGCCGGCGGATGCCGCCGTTGACGGTGGTCGCGATGGCATTGGCAAGCTGAACCGGCGAAACCGAAAGACCATGACCGTAGGAAACCGTCACGGTGCTGATTTCGCGCCAGGGCGACGGGACAAGAGGATGACCTACCTCAGGCAACTCAACGGGGGACGGACGCAGGAGGCCGAGCCGCCCGAGGTAGGTCTGTTGGGCTTTGCTGCCCACATCGAGGGCCATTTTGGCTGCCCCGATATTCGATGAATAAATGAGAATTTCCGGCACGCTGAGCCAGCGGTTCTTGGCGTGGTAATCGGTGATCGAGAAGCGCGCGACGCGCATCGGCTTGGATGCGTCATAGCCACCGGAAATGGCGACCACGCCGGAATCCAGCGCCATGGCGGCGGTCAACAGCTTGAAGGTCGAACCCATTTCATAGACGCCCTTGGTGGCGCGGTTGAAACCGGCCTCGCCCAGCATTTCCACCGGGCGATTGGGGTCGAAATCGGGCAGCGACACCAAGGCCACCAGTTCGGACGTATTGGCGTCCATCACGATGGCGGTGCCGCCAAGGGCGGAAAATTCCTGTACCGCGCCGGTCAGCACTTCATGGGCGATGGCCTGGATGCGCAGGTCGATGGACAGTTGCAGGGGGGCACCCCCGCCCGTCAGCTTGCTTTCGAAATGGCGCTCGATCCCGGCCGTGCCGCGGCCGTCGATGTCAGTGACGCCCAGCACATGAGCCAGCAGACGGCCCTGGGGATAAACCCGGCGTTCGCCGCGTTCGAACTGGATGCCCGGCAGGCCCAGGCGGTTAACGGCGTAATGCTGTTCCGGCGTCAGGTTGCGCTTCAGATAGACGAACCGCCCGCGCGAGGCGAGGCGCTTTTCCAGCTTCTCGCGGTCCAGATCCGGCAGCACGCGGATCAGCTTGTCGGCCGTTTCCTGCACGTCCATCACGTGCTTGGGATCGACATACAGCGACACCGCCGGCAGCGAAGTCGCGACGACGATGCCGTTGCGGTCGACGATGTCGGCCCGTTCCTGAACGGGGGCCAGGGGATTGACGCTGCGCGCCAGACGCGGCTCCGCCCGGTCGGCGAACAGGGTCAGGTCGACCACCCGCCAACCCAGCGCGATGAAGGCCATGGTGATGACCAGTCCGGTGACGACAAGACGTGAGCGCCCGGTTTCCAGGGCTTCGGCCGTGCGCCCCGTGGGGCTGCCCCGGTAGCGTGCGAAATCGAACAAATCGCCTTGCATGAGGGACGCGATCATCGCCCGACCTCCTTGACCGGCAGGGGGGCAAGGCCGAGGGCCCGGCGGATCGCCGGCAGGGCGTCCTCGACCGCCCTGTCACGGGAGGAGGAGATTGCGGGCGCGGGCGCAGCCTCGGTCGCCGGCTCAACCGTGCGGTCGGCAACCTCGACGGTGGGCCGCCAGGGAATGTCCTCGACCGCGCCGAGTTGTTTGGTCGCGATGGGCTCCAGCCCAAGATAGCGTTCCGCCAGCAGGCGCAGGCGCTGCGGGTCGTTGAGATGCGCCCATTCCGCCTGCAGCACGTGGACGGCGCGGTTGTCCCGCGCGATGCCACGGTTGAGGGCATCAAGCTGATCCTCCAGGTCCTGGACCTGGTAGCTGACCATGAACAGGCCGAGCGACATGACGGCGGCAAGGACAAGGGCTAGGAAGGTCGTGCGTTTGCTCATGTGCGATCCCTCCTCATGCCGCCGCCCGGGCGGGAGCGTCGGTGCGCAGCGCCCAGCGCAGGCGGGCCGAACGGGCGCGCGGGTTGGACCGGGTCTCGGCCGCGCCCGGCTTGACCGTGCCGCGCGTGATCAGAGTGAAGGTCGGCTTGTGGGTGCTGACGGGCAGGTCCGGCAGGTGGCGCGACGGGCGCGGGCCGCCGCCGGAGCGTTCGCGCAGGAATTCCTTCACCACCCGGTCTTCCAGGGAATGGAAGGACACGACGGCCAACCGGCCGCCCGGCGCCAACAGCGCCTCGGCCCCGGCGAGGCCGCGAGCCAGTTCGCCCAGTTCGTCGTTGACGAAGATGCGCAGCGCCTGGAACGTGCGGGTCGCGGGATCGATGCCGTCCTTGGATTTCTTGACGACGCCGCGGATCAGCTCGGCCAGTTCCTCGGTGCGGGTAATTGGCGCCTTTTCGCGCAGTTCGACGATGGCCCGCGCGACCCGGCGCGACGCCCGTTCCTCGCCGTACTTATAGATAAGGTCGGCCAGTTCCTGTTCGGCCAGGGAATTGACCACGTCGGCGGCGGTCGCCATGTCGTGGCCCAACCGGCTGTCTGAATCCATGCGCATGTCGAGCGGCCCGTCGGCGCGGAATGAGAACCCGCGTGCCGGGTCGTCCAACTGCATGGAGGACACGCCGAGGTCCAGCGCCACGCCGTCGACCCGCTCCACCCCGACGGAGGACAGCAGTTCGCGCATGTCGCCGAAGCGCCCGGCCAGCACTGTCAGGCGGCCCGGAAATTCCTGGCCCAGTTCGGCGCCGATGCTTTGCGCCAAGGGGTCGCGGTCGATGCCCCAGACCGTGCAGTCGGCGGCTTCCAGCAAGCCGCGGGAATAGCCGCCGGCCCCGAAGGTGGCATCCACATAGACACCGCCGTCCCGGGGTTCCAGGGCGCTCAGGACTTCGGCAAGCATGACCGGGGAGTGACGGGATTTATCAGCCATCGCCGTCCTCCCCGGCCGATGCGCCTGGCCGTTTCGGTAATTTCAATGTCATGCCGCGCGATTTGGCGCGCTCGAAGGCGCCGCCGCGCTGGGCTTCGTAGGCGGCGGGCTCCCACATCATCATGCGGGTGCCGCGGCCGACGAACAGGACCTCGCCCTTGATGTTGGCGTAATCGCGCAGGTCGTCGGTCAGGACGATGCGGCCTTCCGGGTCCATCGGCAGCTCGCGGGCATTTTCCAGGATCACGGCGGCCAGGTCGTCCTGGTCGTCGGAAAACACGTCGAGATTTTCCAGCCCTTCGGCGAGCCGCATCATGAAGGCCTCGTCGCAGGCCTCCAGCGCCGGATACTTGAAGGACGGAAAGGCATAAAGGCCGGAAAAGGCGTCGGCGTCGGCCTGGCCCCGCGACAGAGCCGCGCGGAAGGGCTTGGGTACGCTGACCCGTCCCTTCCTGTCGATCCTGTTGACGTGCCGTCCGACCAGCAGCGCCACCGCTACCCCCTTAGGGCTTCCGCCCGATTCCCGCTCGGCGGGGATGATCGCGCCCGACTCAGGACGTCGTCCCCGCACCCGCCGCGCCCGGTCCCCCGGACCGGAAAGAACTCCGCGATTCCCTCCCGGAATTCCTCTGTGGCACCGCCCCTGGCCCCGATAACCGCCCCGCCCGTAAGGACAAGGTGCGGCCCGGCATCCGGAAACACTGCGCCATTCACGCACTTTGGGCATGTTTGGGATATCATGGGATATGATGGGCGTCAATGGAATTGGCCTGGGATTCCATGGGCCTCGGCGGGCTTCGGGCCGGCCGTTAACGAAAAAGAAACCATGATTTCCCCGCTCCCCAGCCCGGCGCGCGTAGCCGCCACGGGCCACCCACGCCCAGGACCAGGTCAAAAAAAGTTCCGATATGGGACGATTAAAGCCTCCGAAGCGGGCCTAATTTTGCGGGCACGAGGGCATTTTTGGGGCGGACCGGGGAATCCGGGCGGTTGGGAAATTTAGGACCAGACGGCCTGTAAGCCGGGTTCTGTCCCCGGGCGCCTCGCGGCTGCCCGATGGACGGCCATTCATCTGGGACGGACGTCGCCGCCCGCCTCGCGCAACCTACCCGAAGGACGATGCGGAAACGCATCCATGGCCCGAAGCCATCGGCCCTTCCTATTCGGTTTTGCTCCCGGTGGGGTTTACCGTGCCGTCCTTGTTGCCAAGGACGCGGTGCGCTCTTACCGCACCCTTTCACCCTTACCCCCCTTCGCCCGAAGGCTTCGCGGGGCGGTTTGCTTTCTGTGGCACTTTCCCTAGGCTCGCGCCCGCCGGGGGTTACCCGGCACCGTGTTTCCGTGGAGCCCGGACTTTCCTCCCCTTGCAGCTTTCGCCGTAGCAAGAGGCAGCCGTCCAGCCGTCTGGTCCTGACGGCAATATAGTCCATGCAAAAGGAATTTCACCACAGAGACAATGAGGCGGTGAGAAGATAAGGAATGAGGAAGACTGGCCCCCACGTTCGCGGGGGTGACGAACTTACCCGAATTGCCCCCTTCTTCTCACTGCCTCACCGCCTCAGTGGTTTTCTTACCATCATTTAGGAAACAGCGTCGTCGCGGCGGATCGCCTCGACCAACCCCAGAATGCGCCGCGCCGTCCCGGCGTCGATGCGCCCCGTCACCCGGTCCGGGCGGAAGTGGCGCTGAAAAGCCTTCAAGGCCGCGTTGAAATCCGTGACGTCGTAGCCGATTTCCCGAAGTGCATCGGCCAGCACGGGCTGATCCATCATCAGAGTATCCGCCTCGCCCGGCCACAGGCCGATGCCCTTCCCGGCCAGCCGTTCCCATGGGAACAGTTCGCCGGGATCTGTCTTGCGCGCCGGCGCGACGTCGGAATGGCCGACCACGTTGCGGGCCGGGATGGGGTGGCGGGCAAGCACGCCGTGGCATACGGCCTCCAACTCCCTGATCTGCGCCTCGGGGAATTCGCGGTAGCCCCAGTCGTGGCCCGGGTTGACCAACTCGATCCCGATGGATCGCGCGTTGATGTCGGTCTTGCCCCGCCAATGGGCAACACCCGCGTGCCAGGCGCGCATTTTCTCGTCGACCAGGCGATGGACGGTGCCGTCCTCGTCGATCAGATAATGGGCCGAGACCTCGGCCTTGGGATCCTTGAGGCGGTCCAGCGCCGCCGCCGCCGTTTCCATGCCGGTGTAATGCAGCACCAACATGTCCACGGTGAACCCGGGGCCGCGGTCGTCGCAATTGGGGCTGGGGTCGATGACGATGTCGGGCATGGGCGTTCCCCCTTCGCGGGCGGACGGGCCGCCCGTATCCAGTATACCCTAGAGCTTGCGCTCCTTCTTAACTTGATCATAGGCGGCGTTGATCGCCGCCATCTTGTCGTTGGCGAGGTCGATGAATTCCTGGGGCATGCCGTCGGCCATCAGCTTGTCGGGATGGTTTTCGCGGATCAGCTGGCGGTAGGCCTTCT
Source organism: uncultured Alphaproteobacteria bacterium (assembly GCA_963976055.1). Classification (GTDB taxonomy): domain Bacteria; phylum Pseudomonadota; class Alphaproteobacteria; order Rhodospirillales; family Casp-alpha2; genus UBA1479. The sequence continues at coordinate 123,228 of CAXBJB010000003.1, read as the reverse complement.
TGATGTCGTCATCCGAATCCGTGCGCTTCACGCCCAAAATCTCGTAGGGATCGGCCTTCTTGGGCTCGTCCAGGTGCATCGCCTTCAGGCGCTCGAACCCCTGGGGCGTGAAGCCGAAGATCAGGGCCGTGCGGCGCAGGAACTCCATCTCGCCGGGATGCACGGCGCCGTCGGCCTTGGCGATATGGAACAGGGCGGCGAGCAGTTCTTCCAGCACCGCCGGTTCGCGGGTGAACATCATGGCGATCTGCTCGGCATAGGGCTCGTAGCCGGTGGCGTCCTTGCGGGCCTCGTTGAACAGCTTGCCGACGGCGGCCTCGTCCTCGGGCGGAACGTGGAACATGCGGCGGAAGGCGAGGATTTCGTCCTTGGACACGGCGCCGTCCGATTTCGCCATCTTGGCGGCCAGCACGATGACGGCCTGGGTAAAGGCGACCTGGCGGGCTTCGTTCTGGGCGTCGGCGCCCCCAGCGGCGCCGGACAGGAAGGCCTCGTCCCCCGCCTTTTTCTGATCGTACATATGGCCCGCGATGCCGCCGATGAGCGCACCCAGCGGGCCACCCATGGCGAACCCGGCAACCCCGCCGACGACTTTTCCCCAAATGCTCATGGTCGATTGACTTCCCCCGCCCTTGGCGGCTTGTTGACGGCGCCGGCGGCGCAATTCCTCGGGCCGCAATTTAGGACGGTCCGAGCCGTCCCGCCAGGGGCAGTTTGATGGCCAGGTCCTTGGGATCGACGCCGAAGGTCAATCCCAGGATGTTCACCTCGACCCCTTCCTCGACCCCGGCCATGACGCCCAGCAGCCCGAACAGGGAAACCTGATAACCGGTGCCGCTCGGCGTCTTGGCGGCGAAGCCGCCGCCCGGAAGGTAGTCCTTGCCGATCGCCGTGGGCGGCAGGTCGAGGACCAGTTCCGGCACGGCGCGGGCGACATGGGCGGTGAAGGTATTGGAATTGGGCCCGGGCCAAACCGTGTAGGTCCTGGCATGGGGATAGGCGCGGGCGGCGGCATCGATACGTTTGATCATGTCGTCGACCCCGGCGCCGCGCTTGTCCGCGATGATTTCCGGCTCGGCCCCGAACCAACGCTGGTCCGGTGCCTTTTCCGTGATGACCAGGGCCGATCCGCCGTGGCGCGCGCGCCAGCCGATGATCTCGTAGACGATGAAGGCGTCTGCGTCGGTCGGCTTGGCCGCGATCCAGGTATGCACGCCGAAAATGCCGCGCCAGGAAAAGGCCCTGGCCGCGTAGACCTGAACGACCGCTTCCCGGGTCACCGCCGGGTCGGGCGCGATGCCCAGGGGCTCCCGGCTGGCCGTGCGCCAATCCGCCATGACGGTATGTTTCCCGATACTAACGGCCGCACTGACCACCAGGAGCACGAACAGCCCCTTCGCCCAAACACGCATTTTCCCGGCCTTGATCATCTCAAAGACTAACTTGAAGGACAATTTAGGCGGATGGCGGTCTTTTCGCCAGTCATCCCCGTTCCGTCGGCCCCGAACGGTTGAAACAGGCGGCATGGCTGGGGCGGTATAATGGCGCGACGCGGGGGGACCTATTCGGCGGCGATGGGCCGGTCCGCATCGTCTTCCACCGCCAAGGGGCCGGCAACTTCTCGGCGCGACACGTAACTATAGACCACGGGAATCACGAACAAAGTGAAGAACGTGCCGACCAAAAGCCCGCCGACGATGACCCAGCCGATATCCTGGCGGCTTTCCGCCCCCGCCCCACTGGCAATGGCAAGGGGTGCGGCGCCCAGCACCATGGCGCCCGTGGTCATCAGGATCGGTCGCAGGCGCAGGGTCGCAGCGTCCAGCACGGCTTCGAAGCGGTCCTTGCCGCGGGCGCGGATCTGATTGGCGAATTCGACGATCAGAATGCCGTGCTTGGTGATCAGGCCGATCAGCGTGACCAATCCGACCTGGCTGTAGATGTTCAGGGTCCCGCCGCTGAGCCACAAAGCCAGCAGAGCGCCGGTAATGGACAACGGCACGGTCAGCATGATGATGAACGGATCACGGAAACTTTCGAACTGTGCCGCCAACACCAGATAAATAAAGGCCAGGGCCAAGCCGAAGATCACATAGATGTCGCTGCTGGCCTGTTTGAATTCGCGCGACGGGCCGGAATAGTCGATCCGGGCACCCGCCGGGATGACCTCGCGGGCCGCCGCCTCGATCGCCGCCAGCCCTTCCGCCAGACTGGTATTGCCGGTCAGGCTGGCCGAAACTTTCGCCGCCCGCAGTTTGTTGAAATGATTCAGTTCCTTCGGCGACACCGTCTCTTTGATAGTCACCAGGTTGGACAACTGCACCATCCCGCCATCGGCACCGCGCACATAGATGCGCCGAAGGTCGTCGGGGTTGGTGCGTTCCACGTCCGCGACCTGGACGATCACGTCGTACTGTTCGCCGTTCTGTTTGAAGCGGGTCACCTGGCGGCCGCCGAGCAGCGTTTCCAGCGTGCGGCCGAGCGCCGCGACCTCGATCCCAAGCGATTGCAGCTTGTCACGGTTGATCTGCACGTCCAATTGCGGCGAATTGAGCTTCAGGTCGCTGTCCAAATTGGTCAGCCCGGGATTGCTTTCCAACTTCGCGATGATTTTTTCGACCCATTCATCCAGTTCCTCATAAGGCTGAACGGTCTGGATGATCAGTTCGACGGGCTTGGAATGGCGCGCCTGCCCAAGCGGCGGCGGCAAGATCGGAAAGGCGCGAAGCCCCGGATTGGCTGCCGCCTTGGGCGCCAGATCATCGGCGATTTCCTGCACGCTGCGGTCCCGTTCGCCCCAGGGCTTCATGTTAAGGAAGACCAGTCCCTGCGACACCACGGGATAACCCGCTACGGCGAAGTAGTGTTCTACCTCGGGGATGGATTCAACCAGCGCCTCGAAGCGGTAGGCGTATTTGTCGGTGTAGTCGATGGTCGAGCCCTCGGGCGCCAGATAGAACAGGCGGATCAGGCCCTGATCTTCGTAGGGCGCCAGTTCGGATTTTAATCCACTGAACAGGGGATAGCTGGCGACCGCGACCAGCAGGCCCACGATCAGGACCACGGGACGCATGTGCAGACACAGGCTAAGCGCCCGCCGGTATCCTCGGGTCAGGGCCCGCAGCCCGCTTTCCACGGCCTTTGACGCGGCATTGGCCGTTTCCTCATCGCCGACGCGCAGGAACTTGGAACACATCATGGGTGATAGTGTCAGCGCCACGAAGCCCGATACCAGAACCGCGCCCGCCAGCGCCCAGGCAAATTCCGTGAACAAGCGCCCGGTGGCCCCGCTCATGAATCCGACGGGGATATAGACCGCCGCGAGCGCCAGGGTCATGGCGATGATCGCGAAGCCGATCTCGCGGCTGCCGACGATCGCCGCCTTGACCGGAGACAAGCCTTCCTCCATGTGGCGGTGGATATTTTCCAGCATGACGATCGCATCATCAACCACCAGGCCGATGGCCAGAACCATCGACAGCAGGGTGAGCGTGTTGATGCTGAAACCGAACATGTACATCAGCGCGCTGGCCCCGATCAGCGACACGGGAATGGTCACCAGAGGCACCAGAACCGCACGGAGTGAACGCAGGAAGATGAAGATGATAAGGACAACCAGAGCAACAGCCTCGATCACCGTGCGCTGCACGTTCTTGATCGATTCATCGATATAGACGGTGGAATCATAGGCGATGGAAACGTCCATGCCTTCGGGCAGGCTGGCGCGCACCACCGGGATCGCCGCATAGACCGCATTGGACACGTCCAGCGGATTGGCCGTCGCCTGCTTGACGATACCAAGTGCGATCGCCGTCTCGCCGTTATAGCGGACGATGCGGCGGACATCCTGCGGGCCGATCTCGGCATGACCGACGTCAGCCAGCCGGACCAGATACCCGCCTTCGCGCGAGACGACTATCTGGTTGAACTGGGCGGGGGTGCGCAGATCGGTTTCCGACAGCACGGAGAATTCGCGCCCGACGCTTTCGATGCGCCCGGCCGGAACCTCGATGTTCTGCGACTGCAGGGCATCGACGACTTCCTGCGGCGTCAGGCCGCGCGCGGCCAGGGCGTCGGGGTCGAGCCAGATGCGCATGGAATAGCGCCGCTCGCCGAAGATCATCACCTCGGCGACGCCGTCAAGAACCTGCAGCCGGTCCTTGACATAACGGTCGGCGTAATCGGTGATCTCCGGCGGCGAATGGCGGTCGCTGGTGAACGCCAGATACATGATCGGACGCGCGTCGGCTTCGACCTTCTGGATCACCGGCTCATCGATCTCGTCCGGCAGCTTGTCACGTACCCGGCCGACGCGGTCACGCACATCGGCGGCGCCCGCATTCGGTTCGCGGTCCAGATTGAAGGTGACGGTGACCTGGCTTTCCTCGGGCCGGCTGATCGATGTCATAAAATCGATTCCCTCGATCCCGGCGAGGGATTCCTCCAGCACCTTGGTCACCTGGGTTTCGACGATCTTCGCATCGGCCCCACGGTAGACGGTCTTGACGGTCACCACCGGCTTGTCGATATCGGGATATTCGCGGATGCTAAGGCGTTCGTAGGCGATGATGCCGATCAGCGTCAGAACAAGGCTCATCACCGTTGCGAAAACGGGTCGCCGGATACAGGTTTCGGATATCCGCATCGCGTCGTCAGCTCTTGGCCCCCTGGGGGGCATTGATTTCGACCAAGGATCCTTCGCGCAGTTTCGCGTGTCCTGCGGTCACCACGACGTCTCCCGGATTCAGGCCCTCGACGACTTCGACAAAACCTGTCTGCCGCAAGCCGAGCGTCACCGGCGTGATCACTGCCGCGCCGTCGATAATACGGAACACGACCTGTTTATCGCCTCGCCGCACGACGGCCTCTTCCGGCAGCACCAACGCTTCCAGGTTGCGGTCGATGATCAGGCTGACGCGGACGAACATGCCCGGCCGTAAAACCTTCCGTTCATTGGTCAGACGCGCGCGGATGGAGACGCTGCGTCCGCCCGCGTCGATACGCGGGTCAATGGCATAAATCCGGCCGTCGAAGGTTTCACCCGGCAGCGCATCGGGGGACACGCGGATCGCCCCATCAGGCCTGACAACACGCAGGTAGCGTTCGGGAATCTGAAACTCGACCTTGATCGGGTCGATGTTTTCCAGGTTCACCAAATCCTTGCCAGCCTCGACATAGTCGCCGACGCTGATATGGCGCAAGCCGACGGTTCCATCGAAAGGGGCTGGGATGGTCATTTTTTCGACCCGGGCCTTGGACAGCGTGACGCTGGCCTCGTCCACCCGCATCTGGGCGAGCGCACGGTCGAGCGCCTCGGCCGAGCTGTGACCGCTGATTTCCAACTTCTTGGCACGCTCATAGGTGCGCTGACTGAGCGCCCGGCGGGCCTCCGCCTCGGCCAGTTCAGCGCGGAAAATGGTGTCGTCGAGCCGGAACAGGACATCGCCCTGCTTCACCGGCTGGCCTTCCTCGAACCCGATCCTGACAATGCGCCCGTCGATTTCGGACCGCACGATCACCGCTTCGTTCGATTGCAGGGTTCCGATGGCCGAAACGGCCTCGACCAGCGGGCGCGGCGTCAGCGTCACGGCCTCGACCGCGACGGTCTTCGCTTTCTTTGCCGGCTCCGCCCGCAAAGGCCCCGGAACGGCCGTCAAAAGACCCGCGACGGTATAAACGGCGGCAATGGCGATCCGTGAACGAACGGCTGGGGTTGATATCGGCATGTGACGAAGCCTCCTCCCGAAATGCGCGTCGTGGCGCGCAAAAAGCCATATTTATGTATATATACATATAAATAAACATATAGATATACAGGCTCTTATTGCGTGAGGGTGGCGCAAAAACGCCAAACGTGCAACCCGGTAGGAAATCCAGGCGATTTCCCAAAAATCACGCCCGGTCAAACAGGCAGCAGCTGTTTCGCCACCTGCCGCCACACCGCGGGCATCAGATAGATGGGAAACTGGCCGACCACGAAGTAAAGCATGGTATCCGGATCGATGGCCGGCAGCAAAACCGCGATCAGGATCGCCAGATTGCGGTTGCCCGAGGCGAAGGACGCCGACAGCACCTTGATCCGGTCCCAATCACGGCCCAGCACCCGCCCGACCACCACGAAAACCCCCGCCCCCGCCAGTTGCAACCCGACATAGACGGCGAAGCTGAGGGCCGTCACGAAAACCACGTGGTCCGGGTTGTCCCGGAACGCCTGCGGCACCCCCGCCATCAGACCGGCGGCAAAGCCGACCAGCAGGATCACCGACACCCCGTGCAGGGGCTGCCGCCAGGCATCGATCCGCGCGCGGCCGAGAATTCGCTGCGCGATCACGGCAGCGGCGAAGGTCGAGGCGACAAGGGCCGCCAGCCGCCCCATGAGGTCGAGCGTCGACAGGGGAATGTCGACCAGGGTCGCCGACACCACCGGCAGGGTCAGCGGCACCAGGAAGGTTTCCGCGATCAACACCAGCAACAGGAACGCGCCGTCCAATCCGATGACCATGCCGACGGCGGGCGTGGACATCAGCGGGCAGCTTGCCGCCGTCAGCACCATGGCGGCGATCAGGCCCGGCGACAGGCCCGTATCCTTGACCAGCAACCAGGTGATGACCGGCGTCACCGCCAGCATCCAGACCAGCATGATGCCCAATAGGAACGGCCGGCGGATATGGCCCATCACGTCGGCCCAGTCGATATGGACCATGGACACGAACATCAGAACCCAGACCATTTCGGTCAGCCAGGGCTGCAGATGCACCGTCACGCCGGGAAAGGTGAGGCCGGAAAACACCCCCACGGCCATCATGGTGGTGGCGTGACGGCCGAGGAAGGCGAGGCCGGAGACGGTCAGGGCGGCGGGGTTCATTGGGTCGGTCCTGCGGGTGGGGCGGGCGGCATCCGGGCACTTGCGCGAAAATCGATTATGGGGCAAACCGGAACGTATACAATCCGAACAAGAAATCCCAATCCCCAAGGAGCATCCATGGCCGAACAGGTTGATACGGTAGTCATCGGCGCGGGCGTCGTGGGTCTGGCCTGCGCGCGCACCCTGGCCCAGGCCGGGCGCGACGTCATCCTGCTGGAAAAGGCCGATGACATCGGCACGGGCACCAGTTCGCGCAATTCCGAGGTCATTCACGGCGGCATCTATTACGCCAAGGATTCGCTCAAGGCGCTGTGCTGTGTCGAGGGCAAGCAGATGCTCTACGAATATTGCGCAAGCCACGGGGTCGAGCACAACCGGATCGGCAAAATCATCGTCGCCATCACCGAGGACGAAGTGGTGAAGCTGGAGGAACTGAAGGCCAAGGGCGAAGCCAACGGCGTTCACGACCTGACCTGGCTGGACGCCAGGCAGATGAAGGAAATGGAGCCCAACGTGACGGCGGCGGCGGGCCTGCTGTCGCCGTCCACCGGAATCATCGAAAGCCACGGCTACATGCTGTCCCTACAGGGCGAATTGGAAGACCGGGGCGGCATGATCGCCTTCAACACCCCCGTGGACGGCGGCGAGGTTTTGGCCGACGGGCGCATCCGCATCCGCGCCGGCGGCGACGCCCCCATGGAACTGGACTGCTCCCTGGTGGTCAATTCGGGCGGGCTTTATGCCCAGCACATCGCCCGCGCCATCGACGGCATTCCGGCGGACAGCATTCCCGGCAGCTTCTACGCCAAGGGCCACTATTTCACCATCGCCGGCAAAAGCCCCTTCAACCACCTGATCTATCCCGCCCCCGTGCCGGGCGGGCTCGGCACCCATTCGACGCTCGACCTGGGCGGCGGCACCAAGTTCGGGCCCGACGTGGAATGGCTCGACGTCACCCATCCGGACCAGATCGACTACAAGGTCGACGAAAGCCGGGCCGCCAGCTTCTACGGCGCCATCCGCCGCTACTGGCCAGGGCTGGCCGACGGCGCCCTGTCGCCAGGATACACCGGCGTGCGGCCCAAGCTGACCGACAGCAACGACAAATACGCCGCCGACTTCGTCATTCAGGGCTCGGATGTGCACGGGCTGGCGAATTACGTCGGCCTGTACGGCATCGAAAGCCCGGGGCTGACCTCGTCGCTCGCGATCGCCAAGCGCGTCGCTGCCATGGCCCAGGCCTAGCCGCCATGAGACACGCCGCGGTTATTCCGCGGCGACACCCTGGCCGAAGATCTGCGCGAACCGTTCGGTATAGCGATCCCAGACGTCCGGGTTCTTCAGGCGCGGCGGCTTTTCGCCCCGCAGGATCGTGACCCATTGTTCGGCCGCCGCCTTGGCCATGTTGTAGTTGCACTCATAGGTGACGCCCGCGTTGTGGGGCGACAGCAGCACGTTATCGAATTCGACAAATCGGTTATCGGCATTGCCCGTGGGTTCGATATCGAACACGTCGAGCCCGGCCCCCTGGATGCGTTTCTCGCGCAGCGCCGCGACCAGCGCGTCTTCGTCGGCGATGCCGCCCCGCGCCGTGGTGATGAAATATGCCGTGGGCTTCATGAAGCCGAAGGCGCGAGCGTCGACCATGCCGCGGGTTTCGGCGTTCAGCGGGCAATTGATGGAAACGATGTCGGCTTCCCGGAACAGGGTTTCGAAATCGACCTTTTCCGCCCCGCGTTCGGCGAAATCGGCGTCGCTGATATAGGGATCGCAAGCAATCGCCTTGGCACCGAACACCTTGACATAGCCGGCGACCAGCCGGCCGATGTTGCCCAGGCCGACGATGCCGACCGTCTTGCCGGTCAGTTCCGAGCCTATGAAGTTCTGGCGGTCGATCCTCGGGTTGGCGCGGATCGCCTTGTCAGTCTGCGCGATCTGCTTGGACAGCGTCAGCGCCAGGCCCAGCACATGCTGCGCCACGGACACCGAATTGGCCCCCGAATTATTGACCACCATGATGCCCAGATCGTTGCACGCATCGACGTCGATCATGTCGTAACCGGCCCCGGTCGAGGACACGGCCAGAAGATTGGGGCAGCGTTCCAGGAACGCCCGGTTCGGATACCAGGCTTTCGGGGTTTCGTTGGTCGGCATGAACTGGATGCCGTGGACTTGGGCAAGCAGGTTCCAATTGTGGTCGGCATCGTCTTCGAAGGCGATGCGCTGGGGGGTGATTTCCGGCGCGGCGGCCAGGATGTCCATGGCGATGGGATCGACGAATTTGTTGAAGTAGGCGAGAGTACGCAACATGGGGAGGGATGTCCTCTGGGCTTGTGTTTTTGCTTGTGAGGCTGTTCTATCCGGTCTGTCATAAAGCCGACAAGAAAAACCGGGGCCTTCGAGGGCTTGAGAGGACCGGCGACCGATCACATGGCGGACCAAACACAATCATCGGGCTGGCACGTCTGGATCGACCGGGGCGGCACCTTCACGGATCTGGTCGCGCGGGCACCGGACGGACGTCTGGTCACCCACAAGCTGCTGTCGGAAAATCCGGACCAGTACGAAGATGCGGCCCTGCAGGGCATCCGCGACATTCTGGGCGTGGCCCCGGGCGCCGAAATCCCCAAGGACGCGGTCAGCGTCGTCAAGATGGGCACCACCGTGGCCACCAACGCGCTGCTGGAGCGCAAGGGCGACCGCACGGTGCTGGCCATCACGGACGGCTTCGGCGACGCGCTGCGCATCGGTTATCAGGCCCGCCCCAACATCTTCGCCCGACACATCGAACTGCCGGAAATGTTGTATGAGCAGGTGATCGAGGTGCCCGAACGCGTGAACGCCCAGGGCGCGGTGCTGACGCCGCTCGACGAAAGCCGCCTTCGCACCGGATTGCAGGACGCCTTCGACGCCGGCATCCGCGCCGCCGCCATCGTGTTCATGCACGGCTACCGCTATCCGGACCATGAACGCCGCGCCGCCCGGATCGCCCGCGACATCGGCTTCACTCAGGTCTCCGTCAGCCACCAGATCAGCCCCCTGATGAAACTGGTCAGCCGCGGCGACACCACGGTGGTCGACGCCTATCTGTCGCCGATCCTGCGCCGCTATGTCGACCGGGTCGCGGCTGACCTGGGCGACACGCCGCTGCAGTTCATGCAGTCCAACGGCGGGCTGACCGACGCGCGCCTGTTCCAGGGCAAGGATTCGATCCTGTCGGGACCGGCCGGCGGCGTGGTCGGCATGGTCGAGACGGCACGCATGGCGGGCTTCGCCAAGGTCATCGGCTTCGACATGGGCGGCACGTCCACGGACGTGTCGCACTATGACGGAGAGTACGAGCGCACCTTCGAGACCCTGGTCGCGGGTGTGCGCATGCGGGCCCCGATGATGAACATCCATACGGTCGCCGCCGGCGGCGGATCGATCCTGCATTTCGACGGGGCCAGATACCGGGTCGGCCCCGACAGCGCCGGGGCGGACCCGGGCCCGGCCTGCTATCGCCGGGGCGGGCCGCTGACCGTCACCGACTGCAATGTCATGCTGGGCAAGGTGCAGCCCCAGTACTTCCCCGCCGTGTTCGGCCCCGACGCCGATCAGCCGCTGGACGACCGCGCCGTGCGCCGCAAGTTCGAGGACATGGCCCAGGCCATCCACGCGCAAACCGGCGACGACCGCACGCCGGAAGAAGTCGCCGAGGGCTTCCTCAAGATCGCCGTCGAAAACATGGCCAACGCCATCAAGAAGATTTCCGTGCAGCGCGGTCACGACGTGACCGGCTACGTGCTTAATGGCTTCGGCGGGGCGGCGGGGCAGCACGCCTGTCTGGTCGCCGACGCATTGGGCATGAACACCGTGTTCCTGCACCCCTTCGCGGGCGTGCTGTCGGCCTACGGCATGGGGCTGGCCGACGTGCGGGCGATCCGCGAAAAGGCGGTGGAGGCACCGCTTGCCGCCGGCCTGACCGCCCCCCTGATGGAAATCATCGAAGGCCTGGAAAAAGACGCCCGGGCCGAGATCGACGGCCAGGGACTGCCTAAGGACAACATCGAAACCTTCCGCCGCGCCCACCTGCGTTACAAGGGCACGGACACGGCGCTGATCGTGCCCTTCGGCGACCGCAACAAGATGATCGACGCGTTCGAGGTCCTGCACCGTCAGCGCTACGGCTTCACCGCCCCCGACCGTGGGCATATCATCGAGGCCGTGTCGGTCGAGGTCGTCGGCCGCGCCGGCATGGCCGAAGACCCGGATATCGCGGACATTCCCGGTGTGGCGGCCCTGCGCCCCATGACCCTGGTCCCCATGACGTCCGGCGGCAAGGCATATGAAACACCCGTCTACCGGACCCAGGCCCTGTTGCCCGGCGACCGCCTGGCCGGCCCCACGATCCTGGTCGAGAACACCTCGACCATCGTGGTCGAGCCGGGCTGGGCCGCCGAGATGACCCGCAAGGGCCACCTGATCCTGACCCGAGCGGAGCCGCGCCCCGAAGTCCACGCCATCGGCACCCAGGCCGACCCGGTGATGCTGGAAATCTTCAACAACCTGTTCATGTCCATCGCCGAACAGATGGGCACGACGCTGGCCAACACCAGCTATTCCGTGAACATCAAGGAACGGCTCGATTTCTCCTGCGCCGTGTTCGACCGCAAGGGCGAATTGATCGCTAATGCGCCGCATATCCCGGTCCACCTGGGGTCCATGGGCGAAAGCATCCGCGCCGTGATACGCGATAACGAAGGCCGGATAAAACCCGGCAACGTCTATGCTCTCAACGCACCCTACAACGGCGGTACCCACCTGCCGGACGTCACGGTGATCACGCCCGTGTTCGACGACAAGGGCCAGGACATCCTGTTCTACGTCGGATCGCGCGGCCATCACGCGGACATCGGCGGCATCACCCCGGGCTCCATGCCCCCCGATTCGAAGACGGTCGAGGAAGAAGGCGTGCTGATCGACAACTTCCTGTTGGTCGATCAGGGCAATTTGCGCGAGGACGCACTCCGCGAATTGCTGTGCGGCGGCCCCTACCCCGTGCGCAATTTCGACCAGAACCTGGCCGATCTGGCGGCCCAGATCGCGGCCAACGAAAAGGGCGCTCAGGAATTACGCAAGATGGTCGATCACTTCGGCCTGAAAACGGTCTGGGCCTACATGGACCATGTCCAGGACAATGCCGAGGAAAGCGTGCGCCGGGTGCTCGACGTGCTGAGCGACGGGCGGTTCACCTGCGAAATGGATAACGGCGCGGTGATCGACGTGAAGATCACGGTCAACCGCAAGAAGCGCGAGGCGACCTTGGATTTCTCCGGCTCGTCGGCGCAGCTGGACAGCAACTTCAACGCGCCCACCGCCGTCTGCCATGCCGCGGTGCTCTACACCTTCCGCACGCTGATCGACGACGACATCCCCTTGAACGCCGGCTGCCTGAAACCCCTCAAGCTGGTGATCCCCAAGAAATCCATGCTGTCGCCGGAATATCCCGCCGCCGTGGTCGCGGGCAACGTGGAAACCAGCATGATCGTCACCGACGCGCTGTTCGGCGCGCTCGGCGCCCTCGCGTCCAGCCAGGGAACCTGCAACAACTTCACCTTCGGCAACGACCGCCATCAGTACTACGAAACCATCTGCGGCGGGTCCGGCGCCGGGCCCGATTTCGACGGCACGGACGCCGTCCACACCCATATGACCAACACCCGGCTGACCGACCCGGAAGTCCTGGAATGGCGCTTTCCGGTCCTGGTCGAACGCTTCGCCATCCGGCGCGATTCGGGCGGTGCCGGGGCCCACCCGGGCGGCGACGGCGTGGTCCGCCGCATCCGTTTTCTCGAGGACATGACGGCGGCGATCCTGTCCAGCCACCGCCGCGTGCCGCCCCACGGGATCGACGGCGGCGGCCCGGGCATGGTCGGGCGCAACGCCGTGGAACGGGCCGGCGGCGAGATAGAGGAGCTGACCGGCACGGACCGCCGCGAGCTCAAACCCGGCGACGTCTTCGTCATTGAAACGCCGGGCGGCGGCGGCTTCGGCGCGGCTTGAGTTCCCCCTTAACCGACGCTTAACCAAGGTTTTCTATAAGATTCTCAGAATTCCGGGTGCGATTCGGAGGCGTTTGACCGCCAGGCCGCCGGGGCATAGACTCGCCCGGCAGTTCGGCGGGCCGACCGAATTCTAACGAACTTGAGGGAGTTTCACCGCGTGCGCAGACGGCCGATCGCCGGAACGACGATTGCTGGATGGCTGCTGGTGGCCGCGCTTTGCACGCCCCAGGCCGCCCACGCGGCCGCGCTTGAGATCGAGCTCGCCCGCCTGATCACCAATCATCCCAACATCCTGGCCGCCGAGAACACCCTGGAAAGCAACCGCCAGGGCATCGACGTCGCCAAGGCCCGACGCCTGCCGACCCTGAGCATGACCGGCGACGCGGGGCGCGAGTTCATCGACAGCCCGTCAACGCGCGCGTCCGGCGCCAAAAGCATCGAGAACAAAAACGTCGCCACCTTCACCCTGTCGCAGAACCTGTTCGACGGCTATGCGACGCGGACAGCCATCCATATCGCCGAATTGAACGAGCATCTGGCCCGCATCACGCTGGAAGGCACGCGCCAGAACACCCTGTTCCAGGGTGTTCGCGCTTATATCACCGTGCTGCGACAGATGCGGCTGCTCGGCATCACTATCGAAAGCGAAGGCCGCATCCAGCGCCAATTGAACCTGGAAGACGAGCGGGTGCGCCGCGGGTCGGGGATCGCCGTCGACGTGCTGCAGGCGAAATCACGCCTGCAGGTCGCCAAGGAACGGCGCGTCGGCTTCGAGGGCCAATTGCGCGACGCCATGTCGCGCTATCAGCAGGTGTTCGGCTTCCCCCCCAATCTGGAAGACATGTACGATCCGCGCCCGCCGGTCAACGCCGTGCCCAGCGAGCTTGACCGGGCCCTTGCCATCGCGCTGGTCGAAAATCCCGCCGTGCGCGAGGCCGGCACCAGCATCGACATCACCCGCCAGCGCGAGGTCGAGGCCAAATCCGGGCTGTATCCGACGATCGACCTGGAGGGCGAGTTCAACATGGAACAGAACAACGGCGGCGTGCTCGGCACCCGGCGCGACTACACCATCGGCTTCCAAGCCGATTGGGAACTGTTTTCCGGCTTTTCCACCCGCTCCTCGACCCTGCGTGCCGCCTATGACACGGCCGCCAACCGCAACAAACTGCAGGCCGCCGCCCGCACGGTGGAGGAACAGGTCCGTCTGGCCTGGCAGGCCCTGGAAACCGCCCGAGAACGGGTGATTCTTCTGGAAAACGCGGTCAACATCGCGTCGGAAGTGGCGCAGAGCCGGCGCAAGCTGCGCGCCGCCGGTAAGGAAACGGTGATCAACGTGCTGGATGCCGAGAACGAGGTCAACAACGCGCAGATCAACTTCACCACCGCGTCCTACGACGAAAAGACCGCTGCATATCAACTTCTCCTCGCCCTTGGCCGCCTTGATCCCTTGAGCCTGAACCTCGTGGTGCAGTAAACCTATGTGCGGGCCAACCCGGCCCGGCACAACGGAGTTGCCCCGCCATGGAAGGTTCCCTGTTTTCCTGTGACCGCCTGGTCACGCTTGACGCCGTCCGCGCCGCGCGCGCCAACATGCCCCACGCCATCCGGCGCACGCCGGTCGTGCCCGTGGCCCGGGATTCGGCCGAGGTCGGCCGGGAAACCTTGTTCCTGAAGTGCGAGAATTTGCAGGTCACAGGGGCGTTCAAAGTGCGTGCCGCGTTCAATGTGATGCATTACCTGACGGCGGAACAGAAGGCCAAGGGCGTGGTTCTGGCATCGTCCGGCAACTTCGCCCAGGGCTTCGCCTTCGCCGGCAAGACGCTGGACGTTCCCATCACCGTGGTCATGCTGGACGCGACCAGCCCCTACAAGATCGCCGGCACGGAAGGCTACGGCGCCGAGGTTTATCTCTGCGGCACGGACGCCCTCGCCCGCCAGCCCACGGTGGAACGTCTAGCGCTTGAACGCGGCATGACCGCCATCGACACCTGGGAAGACCCGCCGATCATCGCCGGTCACGGCACCATCGGTTTCGAGATCATGGAACAATGCCCGGATGCCCAACAGGTACTGGTCCCCGTGTCGTCCGGCGGAGTCGCCGGCGGAATCGCGGCGGCGGTCAAGCTGATCAACCCGAACGTGAAGGTCGTAGGCATTCAGCCGGAACGCGCCAACGCGGCCTATGTGTCGCGCCAGGCGGGCACACCCACGGCCATCGACCATTGGGACAGCATCGCCGACGGGCTGAGCGCTCGACGCCCCGGCGAATATCCCTTCATGCATCTGGAGGCGTTTCTCGACGACATCGTCCTGGTCTCGGAACAGGACATCGCCCGTGCCTTCAAAACCATCCTGACCCGCACCAAGATGCTGGGCGAGCCGGCTGGCGTGACAGCGGCGGCCGGGTTCCTCGCGGGCAAGGTCGATACGTCACTGAAGACCGTGGCTGCGCTGACGGGCGGCAATCTGACCCAGGAAACGGTATTCAAATTGCTGGACATGGCCGCCGACTAAGCCCCCAGGCCGGCCTGGCTTACGTCTTTTCCCCGGCGACCGGCGGCTCGACGACGCCGGGCCCCTCTTTGCGATCCCCACCCGGCGGGTTCTTGCGCCGGATGATGATGTCGCCGTTGGGCAGAACCTCGGGCATCTCGTACTGGGGGATGGTCATGATGAATAGCTCGAAGGCGCGCAGGATCTTCTTCGTCCCCTCCTCCAGCAGCATTTCCGGATCCGCCGGCTTGGATTGCGCCTGGACGGTGGCCACGGGGGCAGCCGCCAGCATCAGGGCGAAGGCGGCGGCGGAACCGCGGCGAAGGGTCGATGACGTAACGGATGACATGGTAGTGGCTCTCCTGTGGCGGGCCCCCTACGGTCCCCAAATCTGTGACGGGTTCAACCGTCCTTGGCCAGAAAGACCGAGGACGCCGCGAAAGCGTCCAATTCCTGCGCCGCGGCACCCCGCAAGGCGTCAAGGCGGTCCAACTCCCGGCACACGGCGTCGCGCTTTTCGGCGAGCGCCTTGAAATGCAGATCGCAGCCGGCGACCTGGGGCGGATAATCGCGAAGTTCCTGGAAGATCGGCCGCTTGGCCGCCTGTAGATGATCGTGCAATTCCTGCCAACGCGGGCTCGGCGTGGCCGCGTCTTCGGTGTGATGGGCGGTTTTGAAATTGCTCATGGGCAGGCTCCCCGCGGGCGGTGGTCCTTCACATATGGCCGGCAATCGCCATACCCGCAAGTCCGGCGGATGGTTTATCCCGGCCCCTGGGCGATGTCTTCGAGCCCGTCACGGGACAGGATTTCGACCGCCCCGCCCCGCTCGGCGCCGATCACCCCGGCGTTGCGCAGTTTGGTGAACGACCGGCTGACCGTTTCCACGGTCAGCCCCAGATAGTCGGCGATATCGGCGCGGCGCATGTTCAGGCGCAGCGACCCGTCGTCGTTGACGCAATCATGGGCCTTGTCCATCAAGGTCAGCAGGAAGACCGCGATACGTTCTTCCGCGGTCAGCCGGCCGAGCGACAGCATCTGCCCTTGGGCCGTGGTAATCTCGCCCTGCAGTTTCAGGATCACCGCCTTGGCCAAGGACGGATAGCGGTCGACCAATTCCACGATGCGCGAGCGCGGGAAGGCGCAGACGGTCGCCGTCGTCAGGGCCTCGGCCGTGACGGGATAGTCGAGGCTGTCGGGCAGGCCGATCAGATCGCCCGAGAAATAGAACCCGGTGACCTGGCAGCGCCCGTCGGCAAGAAGCTTGTATTGCTTGAACAGGCCCGAGGTGACGGTAAAAACATCGCCGGCCGGGTCGGTTTCCCGGAACAGGGTCTGACCGGCCGCCAGCTTGCGGCGGCTCACATGTTGCGCCAGATGGGAAAGCTCATCCGTCTTCAGACCGGCACACATGGCCAGATGACGGGCGACGCAACTGGCGCATTCCTGCGGCAGATGATCGCGTTCCCGGGCTGCGTCGCACAGGCCGATTACCTTGGCGCTAACTGATGCCATTGATCCTTACCCAAGGCTGCTTCCGGCGGGGACAAACCCATTTCCCCCCGCCGGAGTGTATTTATTATAGAGCAGCCCGGGGTCCACGCAATTCCGGATCGTAACCGGCCTGCGATTTGCGCCTATTCGGCGGCCTGATCCGCAATCTGCACGATGACGCCCGCGTGCTGGGTGACCATTACCTTGTTCAGCAGCTTGACGCAGGAATAGACGGCAAAGGTGTGCGGACAAGGCGTTTCCGTCAGCTTCGCCAGTTCCAGGACGGCGCCGATCAGGGCTTCGGTCTCGAGCGAGCGGCCCGCCTCGACATCCTGCAGCATGGAAGTCTTGTGGGCACCCACGCTTTCGGCGCCATCGATGCGCTTTTCGATGGTATGGCGGAAGGTAATACCGAGCTTTTCCGCGACAATCTGGGCTTCTTCCATCATCTTTTGCGCCAGATGCCGGGTTTCCGGGAACTGGCAGATGTCGACCAGGGTCGCATGGGTCAGCGCGCTGATCGGATTGAAGCTGAGGTTACCCCAGGCCTTGAGCCAGATTTCCGAGCGAATGTCCTCGAGCACGCGGGAGCGGAACCCGGCTCCTTCAAGCAGATCCTTCAGGCCTTCCACCCGCGCGCTGATCGATCCGTCCAGCTCGCCGATGGGGAAGCGATCGCCCTCGACATGCTTGATGACGCCCGGCTCGGTCACGGCGGCGGCCGGATAGACGACGCAGCCGATGATACGGTCGCCGTCGATGTACTTGGTCAGCACGCCGTCCGGGTCCAGGCTTTCAAGCTGCTTGCCGTCGTGCGGGCCGCCGTGATTGTGGAAATACCACCACGGAATGCCGTTCTGCACGGTCATGATCATGGTGTTGGGGCCCATGAGCGCGCCCAGGTCCTTGGCCACCAGTTCCAGGTAGTGGGCCTTGAGCCCCAGGATGATCAGGTCCTGTTCGCCCGCGTCAGCGCATTTTTCGAACGCCTTCACCTGGGCGACATGTTCCGAGCCGTCTTCCCAGATCAGTTTCAACCCGTTCTGGCGGATCGCCTGAAGGTGCGGTCCCATATCGATGACGCTGACGTCGTTTCCGGCCAAGGCCAGTTTGGCGCCCATAAGACCGCCGATGGCGCCGGCGCCGATCACGCATACTCGCATGATGTTCTCCCTGCTTTTCTCTGTTTCCCTGCGGCGGGCACGTCGCATGCCCGCACGGTATTCCCTGCGTCAGACCCGGTTGCGAAGCGGATCCGTCTAATTATCGAAAGTGTTGCTTAGCGTGCCAATTCCATCAATGACAATCTCCACCGTGTTGGACGGCTCCTTCATGCTGCCGACGCCGACGTTGGTGCCGCAGGCGATGACGTCGCCCGGCTCCAGCGTCACATCGTGGGAGATTTCACTGATCAACTTGGCCGGCGTGCGCAGCATGTCCGAAACCGGATAGTTCTGCCGTTCAGCACCGTTGAGGATCGTCTTCACGGTCAGCTTCATGGGGTCCAGGCCCGTGGCGATGACCGGTCCCAGCGGCCCGAAGGTGTCGAAGCTTTTGCACCGGGTCCATTGGGCGAAGGTTTCATCGCGCTTCAGGATATCGGCCGCCGTCACGTCATTGACGCAGGTATAACCAAACACATAGCCGAGCGCGTCCGCTTCCGACACGTTCTTGCAACGCTTGCCGATGACGATGCCCAGTTCGCCTTCGTAGACGATCTTACCGTCGTAACTGGCGGGTCGTTCGATGGCCGCACCCGTGCCGATAACTGAGTTGTTGGTCTTGATGAACCACAGCGGCTCTTCCGGGCGCACGCCGTTCATTTTCTCGCGCATGGTGTTGTAGTTGTTCCAAAGGGCGACGATCTTGCCCGGCCGCACCGGCGCCAGAACCGTGACGTCCGCCAGATTAAGGGTCTCGCCGGTCGCCTTCGCACCCTGGAACATGTCCCCGGAATGCACGCTGATGACATCGCCGTCGAGCGTGCCGAAACCTTCCGCACCCTGGCGCGCGTACCTGATCCACAAAGTCATTCTTCTGTTTCCCCACGAATTGCTGCTTATGACGCGGCCTGGGCCGCCCCGATTGCTGACGGATTGTATACGTTTCAACGGGGGGCGACATTAAACAGGCCGCGCCGCGCATGGCAACAGAACGCGATGACGCAGTGCAGCGAAAGCGGGGGTTTTTCCTGATCGTGGAAATAGCGGGGAAAAATGCCGCCGGATCGGAATTTAGTGGTGGAAGAGAACCGGAATTTCGGCATTCTCGACCACGTATTGGGTGACGCCGCCGATTTTGAAGTCGTGTCGGCGGGCATGAGCGTAGCCGCCCATCAACAACAGATCGATGCCGTTGTCGGCGCAAGCCTTCAGCAGCGTCTGGCCGACCTCGTGCGGATCGCAGTCGAGAATTTGGGTCTCGCTTTTCTTTCCGTGCCAACGCAGGTATTCGGCAAGGTCCGACGCGGGAAGCTCGTCGCCATGGGTTTCCGGCGCCGACAGGATCAGCAGTTTTTCCGCCCCTTCGACGATCGGCCGGGACGACGTGACGGCGGCCGAAATCTCGGCGCTGCCGTTCCAGGCGATGGCGATGTTCCGGCCGATCTCCTTGATGTCCCGGGACGGGACGCAGATCACGGGCTTGCCGGTTTCCATGAGGGCCGCCTCGAAGGTATTGACGCCCAACTGTCCATCGGGCTGAGCGACGAAGATCACGTCAGTCAGACGGCCGCGGCGGGCGACGACGTTGGCCTGGCGGCCCTTTTCCTCGTGCCACGAGGCGGATACGCCCTTCACGCCGTTGCGCGGCTCGGTGATGTCGGCGATGCCGTGGCGTTCGCAATAATCCACGTACAGCTTCTTGACCCGGGCCTCTTCGTCGGCCGCATGGGTCTCCGCGATCTCGTTCACCACGTCACGCACGCCGGCCAAGGTCGCGCCGTAGGCCAGCATATCTTGAGAGCTCATTCGGGCATGGACGACGTCGATATGGGCATCGAATTTCTTCGCAAGCGCCACTGCGGCATTCAGGACCAATTCGCCCTTACCATCACCACGCACGGGAACAAGAATATTTCGGATGCTCATGGTCGTCCTCCCCTTATGGCCGGACCGCCCCGGCCAAAGCGGCCGGGGCTGCCGGAATTGGTCAGGTCACTCTAGCGTCTAGAACAGACCCTCGATTTGACCTTGGTCATTCAGATAGATGTTATTCGCCGACGGCACCTTGGGCAGGCCCGGCATCGTCATGATGGCGCCGGTCACGGCGACGATGAATTCCGCCCCCGCCGACAGCCGCAGTTCGCGGATCGGCACGGTGAAGCCCGTCGGCGCGCCCTTGGCATCCGGATCGGTCGAGAAGCTGTACTGCGTCTTCGCCATGCAGACCGGGAAGTGCCCATAGTCTTTCTGCAGGTCGGCGAACTGCTTTTCGATGGCGCCGTCACAGGTGATGCCGTCGCCGCCGTAGATCTTCTTGACGATGGTTTCGACCTTGTCGCGCAGCGGCATGTCGTCCGGATACAGCGGCTTGAAGTCGGCAACGCCGGAATCGGCGAGTTCGACAACATGCTTGGCCAGGTCTTCCGTACCGGCACCGCCATCCGCCCAATGGGTGGCGATGAAGGCCTTCACGCCTTCGGCTTCGGCCGCCGCCTTCACGGCCTGAAGTTCGGCGTCCGTGTCGGTGATGAAGTTGTTGATGGAAACCGTCACCGGCACGCCGAACTGCTGGGTGTTACGGATGTGGCGAACCAGGTTCTCGCAACCCTTCTTGACCGCCTCCACGTTCTCCGTGCCCAGGTCGGCTTTGGCCACGCCGCCATGCATCTTCAGCGCGCGCACGGTGGCGACGATGACCGCCGCCGCCGGCTTGAGGCCCGCCTTGCGGCACTTGATGTCGAAGAACTTCTCAGCGCCCAGGTCGGCGCCGAAGCCGGCCTCCGTCACCACGTAGTCGGCAAGCTTAAGCGCCGACTTGGTCGCGATGACCGAGTTACAGCCATGCGCGATGTTGGCGAACGGACCGCCGTGGATGAAGGCCGGGTTGTTTTCCAGCGTCTGCACCAGGTTCGGCGCGATGGCTTCCTTAAGCAGCACCGACATCGGGCCCGGGCCCTTGACGTCGCGGGCGTAGATCGGCTCACGATTGCGGTTCTGGCCGATCACGATGTTGCCGATCCGCTCGGTCAGGTCCTGCAGACTGGTGGCCAGACAGAAGATCGCCATGATTTCCGACGCCACGACGATGTCGAAACCGTCTTCCCGGGGGAAGCCGTTGGCAACGCCGCCCAGCGAGTTGGTGATCTGGCGCAGCGCCCGGTCGTTCATATCGACGACGCGCTTGAAGGCGACGCGGCGGCTGTCGATGGCCGGCTCCAGGCCCCAGTAGATGTGGTTGTCGATCAACGCCGCCAGCAGATTGTGGGCGATGCCGATGGCGTGGAAGTCGCCGGTGAAGTGCAGGTTGATGTCTTCCATCGGCACCACCTGGGCATAGCCGCCGCCGGCGGCTCCGCCCTTCATGCCGAAGCAGGGGCCGAGGGAAGGTTCGCGGATGCAGATCATCGCCTTCTTGCCGATCTTGTTCAGACCGTCGCCCAGGCCCACGGTGGTCGTGGTCTTGCCTTCGCCAGCGGGGGTCGGGGTCACGGCGGTGACCAGAATCAGCTTGCCGTCGGGATTGCTCTCCAACGACTTCAGGTAGGTCATGTCGACCTTGGCCTTGTGCGGGCCGTACTGCAGAAGTGCGTCGCCGGGAATGCCCAGCTTCTCGGCGCCGACATCGGCGATGGGCTTCATTGTGGCTTCGCGGGCGATTTCAATATCACTTTTGGGCATGGTTTCCTCTCGCGTCCCTCTTTCGGGATCTCTGGAGCCTGGGTTGTTTCCTCTGGGTCGATGCCGGCCGCCGCTTAGGCGCCCAGCACCTTCCCTTTCTGCAAGCCGACTTTGGCCACGTATTCGGCAGCGGTGATCTTCTTGTCGTCGTGGGGGCGCAGACGCATCACCTTGACGGCGCCGCCGGGGGCGGCGACCAGGATGTGATCGTCTTCGATGCCGACGACCTCACCCGGCTTGCCGCCGGTGTCGCCATCCACTTTACGGGAATCGAAGATCGACAATTCATTGCCGTCGATGGTGGTCCAGGCACCCGGCTGCGGGTTGCAGCCGCGGATTTGGTTGTAGACCTCGGCCACGGGCTTCGACCAATCGATCTGCATGTCCTTCTTGCGGCACCAGGATTCATAGGTCGCCTCGTCTTCGTTCTGGGGAATCTTCGGCGGGTTGCCGGCTTTCACCATGTCGATGGCTTCCAGCATCATCGCCACGCCGCGGTCGAAGATCTTGCCGAAGTAGATGTCGCCCAGCGTGTCGTCGGGGCCGATCGCGACCTTGTCCTGATGCAGGATGAAGCCTTCGTCCAGACCGTCGTCGGGCCAGAAGATGGTGATCCCCGTTTCCGTCGCACCGCCGATGATCGGCCAGTTAATGGACGACGGGCCGCGATGCTTGGGCAGCAGGGACGGATGGAAGCAGATCGACCCGTGGGTCGGGATGTCACGCGCCTCTTCCGGCACGAAGATGATCATGTAGGCCATGACCATCAGGTCCGCGTTGAGGGACCGGATGTGGTCCAGCACTTCCTTGTCCGTGTAGTTGGGCGGCTGGAACAGCGGCAGGCCCTTTTCCAAGGCGAATTCCTTCACCGGGTCGGCCGGTTTGCCTTCCTTGTCCGGCGCGCAGAACACGCCGACGATTTCGTCCGTGCCCTTTTCCAGGATCGCTTCCAACGTGGCCTTGCCGAAGGCCTGCTGGCCGTTAAGGATCAAACGCATGAGGGTCCTCCCTTGGGGATCTTTGTGTTTCGCTGCGATCGGGGTGCGGTCAGACCGCGCCGCCCGTCTTCGCGGCTTCGATTTCGTCCGAACTCAGGCCGATTTCCGCGAGGATCTCGTCCGTGTGCTCACCCAACAACGGTGACCGTTTCACGTCGGCCGGGCAATCGGACAGCTTGATCGGGTTGCCGACCGTGAGGTAGGCGCCGCGTTCCGGATGATCGACCTCGACCACCGTGCCGGTGTCGCGCAGGCTTTGTTCCTCGGCGATTTCCTTCATCGACAAGATCGGGCCGACGGGGATATCCAACGGATTGCAGATTTCCATGACCTCGAATTTGGTCTTGGTCATGGTCCAGGCCTCGATGGCCTCGAAAATCTGGTTGAGATGCGGCAGCCGCGCCTTCGGCGTGGCGAAATCTTCGTCCGTCTTCCATTCGGGCTTGCCGATGACGTCGCAGATCTTCTCCCACACCGCCGCCTGGGTGATGAAGTAGGTATAGGCGTTGGGATCGGTTTCCCAACCCTTGCACTTCAGGATGCGGCCCGGCTGGCCGCCGCCGGAATCGTTGCCCGCGCGCGGCGTCGCATCGCCGAAGGGGATGCCTTCGCCGTACTGGGAATACTCGGTCAGCGGACCGGCTTTCAGGCGCTGCTGGTCCCGCAGCTTGACGCGGCACAGGTTAAGCACCGAATCCTGCATGGCGCATTCGACGCGCTGACCCTTGCCCGAATGGGTGCGCTGATACAGCGCCGTGACGATGCCGAGGGCGAGGTGCAGGCCCGTGCCGCTGTCGCCGATCTGGGCGCCGGTGACCATCGGGAGGTCGCCCAGCATGCCGGTCGTGGACGCGGAGCCGCCGGCGCATTGCGCGACGTTCTCATAGACCTTGCATTCGGCGTAGGGGCCGGGGCCGAAACCCTTGACCGAGGCATAGATCATGCGCGGGTTGATTTCCTGGATTTTCTCCCAGGAAAAGCCCATGCGGTCGAGCGCGCCGGGCGCGAAATTCTCGACCATCACGTCGCAATGCTGGATCAGCTTGGTGAAGATCGCCTTGCCCTCGTCGGACTTGGTGTTCAGCGTCACCGAACGCTTGTTATGGTTCAGCATGGTGAAATACAGGCTGTCGGCGCCGGGCACGTCGACCAGCTGCTTGCGGGTCGCGTCACCGACGCCGGGACGTTCCACCTTGATCACGTCGGCCCCGAACCAGGCCAGAAGCTGGGTGCAGGTGGGACCCGACTGCACGTGAGTCATGTCCAGGATTTTGACGCCTTCGAGAGCTTTCATTGTTCGTTCCCGTTTTTCAGTTTTGATCGAATAGAGCGCGTTACTTCTTCGCGACGACGCTCTGCGGGTTCAGATTGCCGATGCGACCGCTTTCGGTGCCGGCGTTTTCGTCGATGACCGCGTTGACCAGGGCCGGCCGACCGGCCTTGATGGCCTCGGTCACCGCCTGGTTCAGTTCATCCGGAGACGTCGCGTAGAAGCCGAGGCCGCCGAAGGCCTCCATCATCTTGTCGTAGCGGGCGTCCTTGACGAACACGGTCGGCGCCACGTCGGAACCGCCCGTCGGGTTCTTGTCGGTGCCGCGGTAGATGCCACCGTTGTTGAACACCACCACGCAGACCGGCAGGTTGTAGCGGCAGATCGTTTCGATCTCCATGCCGGAGAACCCGAACGCGCTGTCGCCCTCGATGCAGAGCACTTGCTCGCCGGTTTCGACCGCGGCCGCGATGGCTTGGCCCATGCCGATGCCCATGACGCCCCAGGTGCCGACGTCCAGACGCTTGCGCGGCTTGAACATGTCGATGATGGAACGCGCGAAATCGAGCGTGTTGGCCCCTTCGTTGACCAGCACCATGTCCGGGTTCGCGGCGACGATGCGCTTGAGCACGCCAAGGGCGCCGTGGAAGTCCATGGGCACGTTGTTGTTCTGCAGACGCGGCGCCATCTTTTCAACGTTGGCGTCGCGCTTGGCCTTGACCGCGTTGATCCAGTCGGACGGCGGGGTCTTCCAGTCGCCGCCCATGCCGTCGAGCAGCAACCCGACGCAGGACGCGATATCGCCGACCATGGGTGCGGCGATTTCGACGTTGGAATCCATTTCCTTGGGGTCGATGTCGATGTGCACGAACTTCTTCGGTGCATCGCCCCACTGCTTGCCCTTGCCGTGGCTGAGCAACCAGTTGAGCCGGGCGCCGATCAGCATGACCGTGTCCGATTCCTTCAGGACCAGCGAGCGCGCGGCGCCGGCGTACAGGTCGTGATCGTCCGGCAGCAGGCCCTTGGCCATGCTCATGGCGATGTAGGGAATGCCGGATTTTTCGACGAGCTCGCGAATCTTGTCGTCGGCCTGGGAATAGGCCGCACCCTTGCCCAGGATGATGAGCGGCTTCTTGGCCGCCTTCAGGACCTCGAGGGCGCGGGTAACCGCTGCCGGTGCCGGCAGCTGCGCCGGAGCCGGGTCGATCACCTTGACCAGCGACTGCTGGCCCTTCAGGGCGTCCATGGTCTGGCCTAAAAGGGCGGCCGGAAGATCGAGATAAACCCCACCCGGCCGGCCCGAAACGGCAGCGCGGATGGCGCGGGCGACGGCGATGCCGATGTCTTCGGCGTGCAGCACGCGGTAGGCGGCCTTGCACAGCGGCTTGGCGATGGCGAGCTGATCCATTTCCTCGTAGTCGCCCTGCATCAGGTCGACGATTTCCCGTTCGGACGAGCCCGAAATCAGGATCATCGGGTAGCAGTTGGTCGTGGCATGGGCCAGCGCGGTCAGGCCGTTGAGGAAGCCCGGCGCCGACACGGTCAGGCACACGCCAGGCCTCTGGGTCAGGTAGCCCGCGATCGCGGCGGCGTAGCCGGCGTGCTGCTCGTGGCGGAACGACAGAACGCGCATGCCCTCGGCCTGCATGAAGCGGCCCAGGTCGGTGATCGGAATCCCCGGCACGTTATAGATATTGGTGATACCGTTCAGCTTCAGCGCGTCGATGACGAGGTGAAAACCGTCCGTAAGCGTGCCGGCCTCGGGGGCCTCCTGCGCCTGGGTATCGGTTGCCGTATTTGCCATTTCTTTGTTCTCCCTTGCGGTCTCTGCTGGACCGAAGTCAGGCCCCCGTCTATCGATGGCGAACCGGGGCGCCTGACGGATTGTCCCTAGTCCAAGTAATCCACGTGTTGTTCGATATGCCGGGCCAGGTTCATGGAATGCTCCCGGACCAGCCGTTCAGCCAGCTCGGCGTCCCGTTGTTCGAGCGCCTCAATGATATGCATATGGTCGATCACCGACCGCTTGGCGCGGTCGCCCTCGGAAATGGTGCGGGCGCGGATCGAACGCATATGGATAAACAGGTTATCGGACATGTCCTGGATCAGCTTGCAGCCGCCGAGCTTCAGGATCGCCTGATGGAAACGGATGTTCTTGGACGAATATTCGTCGATGGCGGCCTTGGCTTCTTCGCTTTCGACATCCGCGAACATGGTCCGCAGCTCAGCGATGCCCTCGTCGGACGCGACCTCGGTCGCGAGCCGCGCGGCCATGCTTTCCAGCGCCGCCCAAACGGTGATCAATTCCAGGACCTCGCGCTTGGTCTTGCGCACGATGAACACACCCTTGCGTGGAACGATATGAACCAGGCCCTCCTGCTCCAGGCGGGCCAGGGCTTCGCGGATCGGCGTGCGGCTGATCTCAAGCTGTTCGGAAAGTTTTCGTTCGTCGAGCCGAAGCTCGGCGTCCTCGGCATAGATGTTCATGGAGGTGATCGCCCGCCTCAAGGAATCGTAGATCCGGTCCTTGAGCGAGAAGTTCGCGTCGATCGGCTGCACGACCAGTCCGGACGACCCCGTCGCTTCCGTATCGGCAATGCTTTCGGCTTCTCTTTCCATGGTTTTGTCCCGGGGAGTCCCCTAAGTTGATCGTGTTGCCGGCGGGTTCCCACTTGCCCCCTGCCGGCTTGGCCGAGGGTATAGCCGCTTTCGCTGTGGTATACAATACACCAGAAACCAGAAGCCAGCACTTTCCGCCCTTAACGTCACCTCCCGCGCCGTCCGGCGGAGCCGCCCCGCGGCCCCGCCGTTACGGCTGCAATATTATTATCCCGCCACCGGCTTCTTGCCGCGGATGCGCCGCCACGCGATCTGGAAAGCCGGCAGAAACAGAAGCACCAGCGCGATCATGGTGATCGGGCCGGCGATCGGCCGGTTGAAGAACACCATGACATCGCCCCCGGAAATCAACAGGGATTGGCGCAACGCCGGTTCGGCGATGGGGCCCAGCACGATGGCGAGCACCGCAGGTGCTACCGGGTAGTCCAACTTGCGCATCAGATAGCCGCCGACGCCCAGGATCAACATCAGCCAGACGTCGAACATGCGTTCCGTCGCGGCATATCCGCCGACCATCGACAGGACGAAGATCAGCGGCGCCAAAATGGTGAACGGCGTCTTGAGGAACCACAGGAACAGCGGAATGAAGGCGATGTTGATGATCACCGCGAACAGGTTCGCCGCATAGAGCGAGGCGATCAGCCCCCACACGAATTCCGTTTCCGTGACGAACAGGCGCGGCCCCGGCTGCAGCCCCCAGATGACCATGCCACCGAGCAGCACCGCCGTTGTCGGCGAACCGGGAATACCCAGGGTCAGCATGGGCAGCAGCGAGCCCGTGGAGGCCGCGTTGTTGGCGGCTTCCGGCGCAACCACACCCTCGACCGCCCCCTTGCCGAACATATGCGGTTCGCGCGACGTCATCTTCGCGACACCATAGGCCATGAGAGAGCCCGGCGTGGCGCCCGCCGCCGGCAGGATGCCGACGAAGAAGCCGAGGGCCGACCCCATCAACCAGGCTTTCCAGGTGCCCCAGATGATCTTGAGATTATTCATCACGCGTTCGACCGACATCGTCACCTTGGACATCATCGTCTCGCCGCGGCTGACCTCGATGGTCCACATCATTTCGCCGATGCCGTAGATGCCGATGGCCAGCACCAGGAAGTTGATTTTGGATTGGAAGCCGATCAGGTCGAACAGCACCAGGCGCGGCTCGCCGGAGATGATGTCGAAACCGATGGCCGACATCACCATGCCGATACAGATCGAGAAGATCGTCTTCGCGATGTCGTCGCCGGACAGGCCTACGAAAGTCGCGAAGGCCAGGATCATCAGCGCGAAGATTTCCGGATCACCGAAATCCAGGGCGACGGAAGCCAAGGGCGGCGCGAACAGAGTGAACAGGATGACCGAGATCGTGCCCCCGGCGAACGATGCCAAAGCCGCCGCGATCAGGGCCTTGTCGGCCTCGCCCTTCATGGCGAGCGGGCGCCCGTCGAAGGTCGTCGCAACGGCCGTCGAGGCGCCGGGAATACCCAACGTGATCGAGGATATGGCGCCGCCGTACATGGCCCCGTAGTAGAGCGCGGCCAGGAAGATGATGGCCGATGCGGGCGGCACCAGGAAGGTCATCGGCAGCAAGATGGCGACGCCGTTGACGGAGCCCAACCCGGGCATGGCGCCCACGAACAGGCCGACGATCACCCCCAGCACGATCAGGCCGAGGTTCAGTGGCTCGAAAGCGACCAGAAAACCGTCTGACAGAAGACCGATAAGTTCCATTGTTCTTTACTTCGTTCCCCGGACGGGGCCGGACGTTGCCGGCGGGCCGTCATGTTTCGTGGTTCCTGGTCTTTTGTAGACCAGAGAATTTTCCGCTCCCGCCCCTTATGCCGGGGCAACCCGTCATCGCAGGTTTAGAGGAAGTAGTTGTAGAGCGGGATGTACAGGGGGTCCATGAACCCCGTGGGCAGGAAGTTCCGCAAGGCGATGTCGAAGAACAGGAAGAGCACCACCGGCGTCGGCAGGGCGACGCTCAAGGTAACTTTCCACGAATGCCCGCCCAGAAAGCGGATGTAGTAGATCATGAAGACCATGGCGGCGAAGTGCATGCCGATGATGTCGACCAGCGCGATCATTCCGGTCACGCCACCGCCGACGACCAAGAACATCTTCATGCCGTAGGCGTCGAGGAAGGGATCTTCCGACTTGGCCGGCGGGCTCGTCCGGCGGAACCAGTTGACGATCACCCAGATGATTGAACCGAGCATGAGCGCGGCCAGCCAGAAGGGCCAGAAGCCGCCGCCGGGTCCCTCGCCGGGGATCCAGCCGATGGGCAGCTCGGCGCTCTTGACCATAAGATATATGGAGAGGCCCGCCATCAGGACAGCAGTGATGATTTCAGCACGACGCATGACGACGGAACCTCCCCTATATCGTTTCTTCGGATATCAGACGGACTTAGCCTTTGATGGCGCCCATCTTGACCAGCATCTTGCGATGCACTTCGTTTTCACGCTTCCAGTAGGTGACGAGCGCGTCGCCCTGGAGCAGGTCGCCCTGCAGGCTCTTGGACTTCATGTACTTCTGCCATTCCGGGGTGGCATAAGCCTTCTTGAAGACCTCCTGATAGAACGCCTGGGCTTCCTTGCTCATGCCCGGCGCGCCGACGACGGAGCGCTGCATGTAGTAAACGAAGTCCTGACCCAGTTCCTTGAAGGTCGGCGTGTCCTTGAACAGCGGCAGACGCTCGTCGGTGAACGACGCCAGCGGCACGACCGTACCGGCTTCAAAGAAGCCGAGGGCTTCCGACGGGTTGTTGACCGTGGAGTTGGCGTGCTTGCCGGCCAGCTGCTTGGCGACCTTGCCACCGCCCTTGTAGGGGACGTACTTCATGTTCAGGCCATAGGCCGCGTTCAGGAAGTCGGCGAGCAGGTTGTCTTCGGATGCCTTGCCGGTACCGGCCATGATCCACTGGTTGCCGGCGGCCTTGGCGGCCTTCACATATTCGTCGACGGTCTTGATGCCGGCGTCCTTGTGGACCCACAGCACGAAGGTGTCTTCGGCCATACGCGCGATCGGCGCGAAGGTCAGCGGATCGACTTCCAACTTCGGCTGACGAAGCGGCGTGGTGTAGAAGCTGTTCAGGGTGACCATGATGGCATGGTCGGGGTCCTTGTGGTTCTTCATGTACACAAGGGCTTCCGCACCGGAACCGCCGGGCTTGTTGATCGGCGTAACGGGCTTCGGCGACAGCTTATGCTTTTCGATGATCGACTGCATCAGACGCGCCAGCTTGTCGGCGCCCCCGCCTTTGCCGGCCATCACCACGAACTGAATCGGCTTCACCGGCTCCCAGGCCAGGGCAGTTTTACCTGCAATGGCCGTGAAACCGGAAACCAGGCCGACGGTGATGCCGACGCCCAGCAGTTTCTTGACAAAAGTCTTCATGGGTGTCCTCCCAGTTGTTGATAGCGCCATAGCGCATTCGGCCTGAGTATAAGCCAAAGTCGAACGGCGGTTAAATGTCTTCCCCTTGCGCCTGTATTGTTTTTATCCGGCGGTCGGATCAGACGGTCCTGTCAATTCACTTGGTCGATGTTTTCCCAAACATTGCAATACACCTTGCTTTGGCTCTTTTGAGCTCTTTGGCATTTGGTATACCACGGGCAAAATAAGATCATTCCCACTAGGAAAGATCAATGGTTTTTTTTGAGACTTATTTGAATAATCTCCCTTCGAAAGCTGCCCAGGGGGCCTTGCGACGGCCTCGAAGCACGCTGGTGGAAACGGCCTAATTATCTGAAAATAAATTACGATTCCGCAATATAGCGGCCGTTCAACCGACCCGCGTTACCGCGCGGAAAAAAGATATCGCCGGACGGTTTCGAAAGGAGCGCCGGGGGCCGGCTCGCGGAACAGGGCGACACCGCCCACGGCAAGCGGGGCCGCCAAGGCCGCCGCGAACAGTCGGTCCAGCAACGATAGATAGCGGGCCGCCGCCTCGTCCGAAAGGCGTCCCGTCAAGGTCATGTGAAAGCGGAATTCCTCCAGGACGAACGGATAGCCCCAGGCTTCAAGCAGAGCATCCTGCCGGGGCGTAAGTCCCCGTGCCCGGCGTCGCGCCAGGGTTGCCGCATCCGATGGGCGCCGAAACGGCTCAAAGGCCCGCAGGCAATCGGCGGCCAGAGCCGCCAGGTCAGCCGCCGGCGCGGAGGGACAGAGGGCGAGAAAGCCGCCAAGACGCGTGACCGACAACGCCGCCGCCTGAAAGGCCGCCCGCCCGGCGGCGAAGCGCGCCAGCGCCGTGTCGAGGTCCGCAAGAGCACGGCCTTCGGCTAGATGGAAAGGCGGCTTCAAGGTCGCGTGGAAACCATAACGCCGGGGCTCTGCCGTCGCCGCCGCCCAATCCTCCCGGGAAATGCCCGCTGCGGTCGCTTGCGGCGGCGGCAGGGGCGCGTCACCCACGGTCCCATCCGGATTCCGCCCAAGCCAGCGGCAGCCCGCCTGCCAAAGGGCCGTGTCCGGACCGGGGATGAAGTAAACGGCGTAGCGTTCCGCGCCCCGGGTCACGGGGCCGCCGGCACCGGGCACCTAGGCCGCCGCCCCGGCGGTAGCGAGGGCAAGGACGCGGGTCGCCACGGCGTCCCGCATTTGCGCGTCATGGAAGATACCGACCACCGCCGCACCGCGCGCCGTCGCCTGACGGATCACGTCGATCACCACGTCGCGGTTGGCCTTGTCGAGGGACGCCGTCGGCTCGTCGAGCAGCAGGATCGGGTAGTCGGCGATGAAACCGCGGGCCAGATTGACGCGCTGTTGCTCGCCGCCGGAAAAGGTCGCGGGCGCCAGATGCCACAGGCGTTCGGGGATGTTGAAGCGGGTCAGCATGGCGCCCGCCGCCTGCTCGGCCGACGCCGCATCGATCCCCTGGGCACGCAGCGGCTCGGCCACCACCTGCAGGGCCGGCACACGGGGAATGACGCGCAGAAACTGGCTGACGTAGCCCATGGTGCGGCGGCGCAGTTCGAGAATCTCATGCGGTTGGGCGCGGGCGACATCGGTGAGGCGCCCGTCGTGGCGGACCAGGATGCGGCCCTGGGGGCACAGATAGTTGCCGTAGATCAGGCGGATCAGCGAGCTTTTCCCCGTGCCCGACGGCCCGTGCAGGGCTAGGCATTCGCCGGCGAAGACCTCCAGGCAGATATTCCGGAGCACGGGCAGTTCGACCCCGCCCTGGTTGTGCAGGACGAAGGATTTGGATAGGCCCTCGATGCGGATCACCGGCGCGCTCATGTCTGCAGCACCGAGGATACGAGAAGCTGGGTATAGGCGTGCTGTGGATCATCCAGAACCTGATCGGTCAGGCCCTGTTCAACCACCTCGCCCCGGCGCATGACCATCAGCCGGTGTGAAAGCAGGCGTGCCACCGCCAGGTCGTGGGTGACGATCACGGCGGATAAGCCTAAGTCGTTGGTCAGGCCGCGCAGCAGGTCGAGAAGGCGCGCCTGCACCGAGACATCAAGCCCGCCCGTGGGTTCGTCCATGAACACCAGGCGCGGCCCCGACACCAGATTGCGCGCGATCTGCACGCGTTGCTGCATGCCGCCGGAAAACTGCGACGGCAGGTCGTCGATGCGATCCAGGTCCATTTCCACTCGGCCGAGCCAATCCGTGACCTGCGCACGGATGGCGCCGTAGTGGCGCGCCCCCACGGCCATCAGGCGCTCGCCCACGTTGGCCCCGGCGCTGACCCCCATGCGCAGGCCGTCGCGCGGGCTCTGATGCACGAAGCCCCAGTCCGTGCGCATGAGCATGCGGCGCTCAGCCTCGGTCAGGGCATAGACATCCGCCTGATCCCCCCTGCGCAGGCAATAGGTCAGGCTGCCCGCCGACGGCATCAATTGCGCCGACAGGCAGTTCAACAGCGTTGTCTTGCCGGACCCGCTTTCGCCGACCACGCCCAACACCTCGCCCGGCCACAGGTCGAAGGTAACGTCGCGGCAGCCGATGCGCTCACCATAGGAATGGGTGATCCCGCATGCACTGAGCAACGGGGTGTCCTGAAGGGCGGCGCCGTCCATCATTCCCCGTCCCCCCGGTGGCCGTCGGCGACGCGGCGCCCGCAATGGTCGGTGTCGGAGCAGACGAACATGGACCCGCCGTGGTCGTCTGTGATGACCTCGTCTAAGAAGCTGTCCTCGGCGCCGCAGATGGCGCAGCGGGCCTCCCATGTCTGGACCGCGAAGGGGTGATCCTCGAAATCCAGGCTTTCGACCCGGGTATAGGGCGGGATGGCATAGATGCGCTTTTCCCGCCCGGCGCCGAACAACTGCAGGGCAGCCATTTCGTGCATCTTGGGATTATCGAACTTGGGGATCGGTGACGGCGCTGTCAGATAGCGGCCGTTGACCAGAACCGGGTAGTCGTAAGACGTTTCGATATGGCCGTAAGTGGCGATGTCCTCGTACAGCTTCACATGCATAACGCCGTAGTCGGCAAGGCCATGCATCTTGCGGGTTTCAGCCTCACGCGATTCAAGCCAGCGCAAGGGTTCCGGGATCGGCACCTGATAGACGATGATCTGGTCGCCGCTGAGCGCCGTTTCGGGTATGCGGTGGCGGGTCTGGATGATCGTGGCATCCGCCGTCGCCTCGGTCGTGGCGACCCCCGCCGTGCGCGCGAAGAAGCGGCGGATGGAGACCGCATTCGTCGTGTCGTCGGCTCCCTGGTCGATGACCTTGAGCACGTCCGCAAGGCCGATGATCGAGGCCGTGACCTGGATACCGCCCGTGCCCCAGCCGTAGGGCAGCGGCATCTCGCGCGAGCCGAAGGGCACCTGATGGCCCGGTATTGCCACGGCCTTCAAGATCGCCCGGCGGATCATGCGCTTGGTCTGCTCGTCCAGATAGGCGAAATTGTAGCCGCCGTCCGTCACTGTCTGCACTTGGGTCATTCGGCCGCCTCGCTGCGCGCCACCGCGGCCTCTCGCCGCAGCGCCCGGACCAGGACCAGTTCGCTCTGGAAATCCACGTAATGGGGCAGCTTCAGGTGCTGCACGAAGCCCTGGGCCTCCACGTTGTCGGAATGGTAGAGCACGAATTCCTCGTCCTGGGCCGGAGCCTCGACCTCCTCGCCCAGTTCGCGGGCGCGCAGGCTCCGGTCGACCAGGGCCATGGATATGGCCTTGCGTTCCGAGCGCCCGAACACCAGGCCGTAGCCCCGCGTGAACTGGGGCGGCTCCGTCGCCGAGCCCGCGAACTGGTTGACCATCTGGCATTCCGAGACGGTGATGTCGCCGATCTCGATGGCGAAACCCAGTTCCTCGGGCACGATTTCGACCGCGACCTCGCCCATGCGGATTTCCCCGGCGAAGGGATGGTTGCGGCCGTATCCGCGCTGCGTCGAATAGCCCAGTGCCAGCAGGAACCCTTCGTCGGCGCGGGCCAGGTTCTGCAGGCGCAGGTCGCGCCCGGCGGGAAAGGCGAGCGGCTCGCGGGTCAGGTCGGCGACCTTGCCCTCCGCATCCGCGTCACCCGCTTCCGGTTCGATCAAATCCTGATGGGCCAGAATGTCAGTGACCCGGGGCATACTGTCCGCCATCACCGCCGGGTCGCCCTCCGGGGCCGGCGGCACCGAGGTCCCCGCCGCCAGGGCGAAATCGAGCAGGCGGTGGGTGTAATCGTAGGTCGGGCCCAGCACCTGGCCGCCCGGCAGATCCTTGAACGTCGCCGAGATGCGCCGCCGGACCATCATCGCCGCCGTGTCGATGGGTGTGGACACGGCCAGACGCGGCAGGGTGGTGCGGAAGGCGCGCAGCAGGAACACCGCTTCGACCAGGTCGCCCTGCGCCTGCTTGATGGCGAGCGCGGCCAGATCGGGATCGTAGAGCGAGCCCTCACCCATCACCCGGTCGACGGCGAATCTCATCTGCTGCTTGATCTGATCGAGCGTCAGTTCCGGCACGCCGACATCGCCGCGCCGCTCCTCGGCCAACAGCGCATGGGCGTTGTCGATGGCCTTTTCCCCGCCCTTGACCGCGACGTACATGGCGTCAGCCCTCCACCCGCGTCGTGCGCGGCAGGGCGGCGAGGCGCCGCCCCGCGCAGAGGATCAGGTCGACGCCGCGCGGGAAACAGTCCGCATTGCGGGAAAACTGTTCGACAATCCCGTCCGGCAGACCCGTGACGCGAAGCCCCGCGGCGCCGTCGATTCCGGGGCCGCTCAGGCGCCAGGCGCCCGCGGCGTCGGGGGACGCGGCCGCCAGATCCGCGGCCTGAACGATCACGGTCGCCGAGCCTTCGGGGGCCTCGTCCGTACCCGGACGGAAGGCATCAAGGCCAGGCAAGGCCGCGCCGTCGGCGATCAGGACGAAATCGGCCTGGGCAGGCCCCGCCGCGCGAGAGGCGCCCGTGTGGAAGGCAAGAAACGCCGCCGCCGCGTCCGTGTCCCCGCCGTCGATCCACAACGGCGTTTCGAAATCCAAAAGAGCGAGGCAAACCGCCGCCGCCGCCACGCCCAACGGAGCCGGCGGATCGATTTGCACCGCCGTCTCCCGCACCTCGCCCGGACGCGACATCGCGCGCAAGATGTCACGGAACACCCCCTGTGCGTCATGCACCGGGTCATGGAACCCGGCGCCCAGGCCGCCCGCCATTGAACCCGCCGCGGTGGTCATTCGGAGTCCGCCGATTGTTCGCGGACCAAAGTGAAAAATTCAACTTTGGTCGCCGCGGTCTTTGCCGCCGTGCGTGCCCGCGCCATGGCGCGCGACGCCCGCAGCGGCGCGATGACGCGCTCCCTGATCCGGTCCGCCCAGGCGTCCGTCTGCAACAAGCCGTCGAACAGGGCCGCAAGTTCCGCATGCCGTGCCGAGCGGCCGGCGACATAGCCGTGCCCGACGGTGCCGTTGTCCAGGCGCAGGGAACAGCGGGTGACCGTCATTTCGCCCAGGTTGAAGGCTTGACCGTCACCGCCGGCGCGCCCCCGCACCATCGCCAGGCCCTGTTGCGGCGCACGCAAGACGTCGTATCCTACGGTCGCCAGTTCCGGCGCCTGCGCCCGCCAGGCTGTTTCCAGGTCGGCTTCGGATGCGCGCGCCAGGAGGCCGATCCATTCTGCACGGCCATCGGGGCCGTCCGCCCCGCCGTGGGTCTGGGATGTGGAAGAACGGGTCATTTGCGTTCGAATCTCCGCCGGTTTCATGCGTCGCACGGGCCCGATCCGGGCCTTGCGGCGACAACAGACAAATTGAATATTTGTCTAGACGTCTATTTCTTTCGTGATAATATGACCCGACGTACCCGGCAAGTAAATCGGCAAGTCATGACGATTCAATGACACGCCCGGAGACGGTTCATCATGGGACGGAATGAGGCCAAGCCATGGACCCAACGAGAGTGAAACGCGGATCGGGCGTATCCTTGTGGCGCCAGATCGAGGAACAGATTTCCGACGACATCGCCAGCGGCATGATCGCGCCCGGGTCCCGCCTGCCGACGGAACACGACCTGGCCGAACGCTTCAACGTCAACCGCCATACCGTGCGCCGCGCCATGAAGGCGCTAGAGCAGGAAGGCCTGATCCGCATCGAACAGGGCCGCGGCACCTTCGTCCATGAACACGTCATCGATTATCCCGTGCGCCGCCGCACCCGGTTCACGGAAAACATCATGGCCCAGCGCCGCCAGCCCGGCGGCTGGGTCGTGCTGAGCGAACGGGTCAAGGCCATGGGCGATGTCGCCGAGGCCCTCGAACTGGAGGAAGGGGCGCTGGTGTCCCTGATTCGCACGATCGGCGAGGCCGACGGCCGGCCGATCAGCGTCGCCGACCATTACTTCTGCGCCACACGTTTTCCCAGCATGATCGAGGCGTTCGAGGAATCACGGTCGATTTCCAAGGTTCTTGCCCAGTTCGGCGTCACCGACTTCTTCCGCAAGATCACCCGCGTCACCACCCGCATGCCCGATGCCGATGAAATCCAGCTTCTCAGCCAACCGCCCAACCGGCCGGTGCTGGTCGCCGAAAGCATCAACGTGGACACGGACGGCAAGCCCATCGAATACGGCCTGACCCGATTCGCCGGCGACCGCGTACAACTGCTGTTCGAACCCTCGACCTGACCCCCTGCCCCCGGGCGACGCTGTCATCCATACGTCATCCCAGGGTCACCGTCCGGACATGCCCGACCCCTAAGAGGGTTGGAACGATACCGGCGGGCTGCCCCCATGCCGTCGGCGAACAGAGGTGCGCAGGATGATGAACATCGTGGTAAATAGTCGTTCCATGGCTTCGGAACTCATTTTCACCAACGCCACGGTGGTTACCCGCGAACGCGCCTTCACCGGCACGCTGCGGGTCGCCGACGGCGTGATCCGCGACGTCGACGAAGGACGCAGCAGTCTGCCCCATGCCGTCGATTGCGAGGGCGACTACCTGATTCCCGGCCTGGTCGACATCCACACGGACAATCTGGAAAAACACCTGGAACCGCGCCCCGGCGTGAAATGGCCGGGCCTGGCGGCGTTTCAGGTTCACGACCGCATGCTGGCCACCGCCGGCGTCACGACGGTCTTCGATTCCCTGGTCGTCGGCGACATGCACCTGGGCAAGCCCGGCCGCCAGGGAGCATTGGACCTCGCCAAGGATGTGCTTGCGACCTCGGTCGATGGCGACCTGATGAAGGCCGATCACCGCCTGCACATCCGCGCCGAGGTGGCGTCGGACACGGTGATGAACGAACTGGCCGACATCATCGACCATCCTTTGGTCGCCCTGGTATCGGTCATGGATCATACCCCGGGTCAACGCCAGTGGCGCGACCTGGACAAGTGGAAAAAGGTATACAGCCGCGTCTACACGGCGGCGGAACTGGACGCCCAGATCGACGGTCTGATCGAACGGCAGAAGAACTACAGCGCGCAGAACCGCCAGGCGGTCATCGAGGAAGCGCGCAGGCGCGGCATCCCGCTGGCCAGCCACGACGACACCACCGCCGAACACGTGGCCCAGGGCCATCGGGAAGGCATCCTGATTTCAGAGTTTCCGACCACCCTGGACGCCGCCCACGCCGCCCATGCCCACGGCATGAAAACGATCATGGGCAGCCCCAATATCGTGAAGGGCGGATCGCATTCCGGCAACGTCGCCGCCGCGGCATTGGCCGAGGCCGGCCTATTGGACGGCTTGGCGTCCGATTACGTGCCGATTTCCATGATCCATTCGGTCTTCATCCTGGCCGACAACCACGGGATCGCCCTGCCTGACGCCGTCGCCATGGTGACGGCCGGGCCTGCCGCCATGGTCGGCCTGAGCGACCGCGGCGAAATCGCCCCCGGCAAGTCCGCCGATCTGGTCCGGGTGAAGTCCTACCAGGACCTGCCGGCGATCATGGGGGTATGGCGGCGCGGCCGTCAGGTTGCCTAAGCCGATAATCCGGCTAGAACGGCCGATCCCCCCCCCGCCCGGCTTTGGGCAGGTGGGCATCGGGCAACCGATAATTCGCTTTAAAGAAGGCTGGCCAGATGGTCGACGCGGCGGCGGAGGTTTTCCAGAACCTCACCGACCTCGGCGGTCGCCCGCGCGGTCTGCGCCGACAGGTTCTTGACCTCGCCCGCGACAACGGCGAAGCCCTTGCCGGCATCGCCGGCACGGGCGGCCTCGATGGTCGCGTTCAGGGCCAGCAGGTTGGTCTGCTTGGCGATCGCATCAATCTGTTCGGCGACCTTCCCGACCTGGGCGATTTCCGTCTGAAGGCTGGAGATTTCGTCGCGAATTTCCGCGTTGCGGTCATCGCCTGTCACGGCCGTCCCAGCGGCGGTGGCAACTTCGGTGCTCATACCTGCGTCCTACGCATTGTTGTTGTGTCCTCGGTCGAATGTCCGCCCGGCACGCGGCCGCGCGGCAGCCCCCCCAAGAGGCCCAGACCGGAACGTAGCCGATTCGCACGAACCGGCCAAGCGGGTAATGGCGGGCATGCACAAGGCGGTCGCCCCGTATGAAAGATCACGTAAAACGCTGGCGCAGGACCTGGGAAACGATGTCGAGCAGGGTCACCGTGCCGATGATGATGAGCATCACCGCCGCCGTCTCCGCATAGTAGAACCCGCGGATGAATTCCCACAGCACCATGCCGATACCGCCGGCGCCGACAATGCCGATCACCGTCGCCGAGCGCAGATTGCTCTCGAACCGATAAAGCGAGAAGGAAATCCAAAGCGGCAGGACCTGCGGAATGACGCCGAAGATGACCTCGTGAATGGCATCGGCGCCGGTGGCACGGATGCCCTCGACCGGGTTGGGGTCGATGGCTTCGACCGCTTCGGAGAACAACTTGGCCAGGACGCCCGTGGTATGGACCCACAAGGCCAGCACGCCCGCGAAGGGACCCAGGCCGACAGCGACCACAAACAGCATGGCGAACACGAATTCATTGATGGCGCGGGCCGCGTCCATGAGCCGGCGTATCGGCTGGTAGACCCACCAGGGCAGCAAATTCTGGGACGACAGAATGCCCAAAGGCACCGAGCAGACGACCGCAAGCACCGTGCCCCAGATGGCGACCTGCACGGTGATCAGCATCTCGCGCAGCATGGTCGGCCATTCATAGAAATTCGGCGGAAAGAACCCGGAGGCGAACTCGGCCATGTTGTCGGCGTACTGGACCAGGGCCAGGGGGTTCATCTCCGACCCTTCCCAGGCCCAGGCCAGGATCGCCAGGACCACCACCCAGCCCAGCATGTTCATGGTCGAACGTTTGACGTCCCTTGCTGGCAACGTCAGCGGTTGGGCGGCGGCGCCGGTGTTGTCGATCACGGTCATGGGACTTGGGTTCCTGCGGGCGGGTTGAGGGGAAATAAGGGGGGCGCCGCGCCCGGGATGGACGCGGCGCCTTGAAAAGTCCGGACCTAACGCAGGGCCAGCTGGTTTTCGCTAAGAACCTTCAGCACATCAAGCTTGCGGTCGATTTCGGCAATCTTCTTAGCCTTCTCGGCCGCGTCCATGCGCTCGTCACCAGCCAGCTTGCGCTTGTCCTTGAACAACTGAAGCTGGCGGATCGGATAAAGCTGCGCGTTCGACGAATCCTCGAAGGGCGCCCAGCCCGAGCTGACGCCGGACAGGATCTTGCGTTCCGCCTCGGCGTTCGGCCCGAGGCGACCGTAGGACAGGAAGAAGCCCTTGATAAGGCTCTTGCTGCCCTTGTCCAGGTCGGACCGCCACACGATGGGATCGTTGGGGATCAGGGGAGATTTCCAGATCGCCTTGATCTTGGCATAGGCGTCCGGATGGTTCTTCTGCAGGCGCGACAGGGATTCCGTATTGTTGGTGGCGAAATCCACCTGGCCGTTGGCCACGGACAGCGCATTGGTTTCGTGGCTGGCGTTGCGCACCGACTTGTAGCACTTTTTGGGATCGACGTCGTTCTTGGCGAACACATAGAAGCTGGGCACCAGGAAGCCGGACGTGGAGTTCGGATCGCCATTGCCGAAGGTCAGCGACTTGTCGCACTTCAGGACGTCCTCAAGCTTGTTGAGCTTGTCGTTGTTCTTCTGCGTCAGCAGCAACGACCAGTAGCCCGGGTTGCCGGTGACGTCGACCGTCTGCACGAAGACTTCGCCGTCGGCGCGGTCGACGGCTTCCATGGCCGATTTGTTGCCGAACCAGGCAACATCGACTTTCTTGAAGCGCATGGCCTCGATCACCCCGGCATAATCGGATGCAAAGAACGCCTTCACCTCGACGCCGAGCTGCTTGCCCATGTCTTCCAGGAACGGGTTGAAGCTTTTCTTCAGGCCCTGAGACGATTCCGTGGAAATGATGCCGAAGGTCAGCGGGTTCGGCATGTCGGCCCGGGCCGCGCCGATCGACGCACCGTGAACCGTAGCAAAGGCCGCCAGCGCGATGCCGGCGATCATGGCCTTTTTAAACATTTTCGACTTCCTCCTGAGTTGAATGGACGTGTGGAATGCGGGACGGGACAAACGAAAGGCGCTGCCGTTTACGCGGAAGCCGGGCGCAACTGCCGGGCGGCAGCCGTTCGCCGGGGGCCGGCCGCGATGGGGCCCGGCAGGATCAACTCCTCCCCGGCGGCGCCGTAAAGTTCGCGCAAGAAATCGTGGGTCAGGGCGTCGCTGGGTCCGTCATAGACGACCACGCCGTCGCGCAGCGCCACCGTGCGCGCGCAATAGCGGGTCGCGAAATCGACCTGGTGCAGGGATACGACGACGGTGATGCCGTCCTCGCGGTTGATACGGGCCAAATTCTCCATCACGCGGCGCGCCGATTCCGGATCGAGGGACGCGATGGGCTCGTCCGCCAATACGATCTCCGCCCGCTGAACCAGGGCCCGGGCGATGGCGGCACGCTGCTGCTGACCGCCGGACAGGGTTGACGCGCGCTGCGTCGCGTACTGATCGATGCCGACGCGCCGAAGCGCTTCCAGGGCGCGCAGCCTTTCCTCGCGGGTAAACAAGCCGAACCAACCGCGCCAAGCCGGAATCTGGCCGAGCACGCCGAGCACGACATTCGTCAAAAGCGACAGCCGGTCGACCAGATTGAACTGCTGAAAGATAACACCGACACGCCCCCGCACGGCGCGCACCCCGCGCGCCAGATGGCCGTTTTCCTGAACCGGATACCCCAGTACTTCGATCATGCCGTCGCCGGCACGATCCGCAAGCATGAGGCCGGAGACATGACGCATGAGGGTCGACTTTCCCGAGCCCGAGGCGCCGATCAGGGCAACCATTTCACCGGCCTTGATGGTCAGGCTGACGCTGTCTAGCGCCCGGGTAGTCTGAAACCCCTTGCGAAAGGTTTTCGATAGATTGTGAACGCGGATCGCGGGCGTGGTGTCAGACGTCATGGTCATCCCTGTCTTTACGACTGTGATCTGCGGTGCCAATACCGGCCCAAGGCGAACCAGCCTGCCGGGCGGCGAAATTCGGGCGTTCGCATAACCGCAGTGTGTATCTGGCCTGTATCTAAGGGCCCACCGGTGACCCAATTCTTGCGGTTTTATGACGGTTTGGTGACCATCACCGCGGGCCGCCGCCCCACCGCCACCCACGACGTTTGTGATCCTCCACCAATTCGTGCCAAAATGTCGTAAGCTGTCGCAGAAGCGGCGGCCGGCCGAAAAGAGAAGGTTCAGAGGCCGCTAAAATGTCGATCCAGACCAAGATAATTACTGTTCTGGTGGTGGTGCTGGGCGGGTTATTGCT
Source organism: uncultured Alphaproteobacteria bacterium (assembly GCA_963976055.1). GTDB lineage: Bacteria > Pseudomonadota > Alphaproteobacteria > Rhodospirillales > Casp-alpha2 > UBA1479. The sequence continues at coordinate 81,435 of CAXBJB010000003.1, read as the reverse complement.
CGGCGACCTGATCGTACTCGACCGCGTCGTTCTCGAAGGTTTCCGCAAACTTGAAAATCAGGAAACCCGGCGCGAGATCGGGCGCACCATGGCGATCGTCGATGACGAGGTCAAAAGCCTGGACCCCGTCGCGTCGAACTGGGCGCAATGGGATGACCTTGCCGAGTTTGCCCAGACCGGCCTCCCCACCTTTGCTGAACAGCATCTGTCAAACACCGTTCTCGATACCCTCGCCCTCGACATGGTGATCGTCGTCGACCGCCACGGCCAGGTGGTGTTAAGCCGCTTCCGCAACCGCCAGACGGGCGGCACTATCCATGCGGACAACCTGGAATACAGCGACTTCCCCGAGGACCATCCGCTGCTCGCCCATAACCGGGGCGTCGGCCATATCCGCGGCACCATCGCCACGGACAACGGCCCGATTCTGGCGACCGCCGCCCCTTTGTTGGGCAAACGGGGTGCGCCACCCGCGGCGGGCACGGTGATCATCGGGCGGCTGATGGACAAGGCGGCCGTGTCGCGTATTTCCGGACAGATGAACAACGCCCTGGAAATGACACCGATCACCGCCGGGCTATCCTCCGGTCAACGCGAGACGGTCAACCACATTCTCGCCCTGGATGAGCCGGTCATCGAGCGATCGGCCGACGGATCATGGACCGCGCTTCTGGTGCAGCGCGATCTGTTCGGATACCCGGCGGCGCTTTATTCCATCACCGCGTGGTCGACCATCCATGGACTGGGTGCCGACACGGTGCGCACCGCGGGCATCATGGCAATTCTGGCGTCATTGGTCGTCATCGCCGTGATCCTTTTCCTGATGCGCCGGCTGATCGTGCATCCTTTCGCGAATCTGAAGCGCGAGCTTTTGGACATTCGCGCGTCCGGCGACCTGACCAAGACGATACCGGCCAGCGGTAAGGACGAATTCGCGCTGGTCAGCCGCGAGATCAACGATCTCCTGACCGAGCGCGCGGCCTTCGAGCAGGCCCTGGAACGCCACCAGTCGGAGCTTGAACAACGGGTCGAAGAGCGGACTTACGAGCTGCAACGGGAAATCGCCGACAAGGAAGCGGCGCAGGAAACCCTGAAGTTCACGGAATTCTCCCTGTCCCATTCGGGCGAGTCCCTGTTCTGGCTGCGCCGCGACCAACGCATTCTGTATGTCAACGACGCCACCTGCAGGCACCTAGGCTATACCCAGAAGGAACTGCTCGGCATGTCGTTTCCCGATTTCAGCGACGGCCCGCCGCCGGACAAGGATTGGGATACCTTCTGGGAAGAACTGAAACGCGGCGGCCAGATCCGCTTCGACACCCGCCATCGGCGCAAGGACGGTTCCGCCGTGCCGGTCGAGGTGCGGGCGACGGTCATGGAGTACGCCGGCGAAGAATTCTTGTTCGCCTTCGCCCAGGACATTTCCCGCCGCCTGGCCCGTGAACAGGCGCTGATCGAAAGCGAGCGCCGGTTCCGTACCCTGACCGAAGAGGCCAACCAGGGGATCGTCGTTCACCGCGGGTTCTATCCGCTTTACGTCAACCCCGCGTTCCTGAGCATCTTCGGTTTCGAAAGCCATAACGAATTCCTGCAGCAAGGCAGCCTGGAAATCACCCTGGCGCCCGAGGAAGTCGCCCGCATCCGCGGCTATGACCTGGCCCGCATGCAGGGCCAGAACGCGCCAAGCGACTATATCTACCGGGGCATCCGCAAGGACGGGACCGAGGTCTGGCTGAACAACCGATCGTTCCTGATCGACTGGGGCGACGGACCGGCGGTCTGCACCGTGCTGTTCGACGTGACCAAGAGCCGCAACGCGATGCAGCAGCTCTATCTTCTGGAATCGGCGATGCAGGAGGCCAACGACCCCTTCTTCGCCGTCGACCCGGACGGACGCTTCATCTACGTCAACGATGCGTCCTGCCGTGCCCTCGGCTATGGCTGCGAAGAGATGTTGACCATGACCGTGTCCGATATCAATCCGGCCCGCACCGGAAACGAATGGCGGAAACGCTGGGACTATCTGAAGGCCCATGGTCACCGCGTGTCGTTCGGCGAGCACCGCCGCAAGGATGGCACGGTCTTTCCCGTCGAAACCACCTCGACCTTCATCGACCATGACGGGCACGAATACATCTTTGCCTACTCCCGCGACATCAGCGAGCGGCTACGGACGGAAAACGCCCTGCGTCAGGCCCGTGACGACCTGGAAAAGCGGGTCGAGGAACGCACCCAGGAACTGACCCGCGAGGTCGAGGAACGCCGACGCGCCGAACTGGCGGTGCAAGAGAGCGAGACCAGACTGCGCGGCGCCCTGGAAAGCCTGCAAGAAGGGTTCGCCCTTTTCGACGCCGACGACCGTCTTGTCCTGATGAACTCGCGCTATGCCGACACCCATCCCAATGCCGAGGAAATTCTCGAACAAGGGGGGACGTTCGAGGATATCCTTCGCGCCAGCCTGCCCGGCATTGCCGACGCCCGGGGACGCGACGAGGAATTTGTCGCCCAGCGTATATCGGAACACCGCAACCCGGGCCCGCCGATCATCCGCGAGTTCACGGACGGTCGCTGGTTTTTGTTGCGCGAGAGCCGCACGTCCGACGGCGGGATTACGGTCACCGCCACGGACATCACCGAACTGAAAACCATCGAAGCGGATCTGAAGCAAAAGACCGAACTGTTCGATACGGCCGTGCGCGCCATGAACAACGGGATTGTCGTGTTGGATTCCGATCTGAGATTCATCGCCTTCAACGACCATTACATTAACCTGTTCGGGTTCCCCCCGGACTTGGTGCAAGAAGGCAGCGACCTCCAAAACGCCCTTCGCTTCCTTGCCGAACGCGGTGATTACGGAGACCAAGGCACGCCGGACGAGATCGTCGAGCAGCATATCTCCGGCATTCGAGAACGGAGAAATCTCATCATCCGCCGCCGCCTCACGAACGGTCGAACCGTCGAAACCCGGCGCGGATGGTTGCCGGACGGCGGCATCGTCGGTATCCACGTGGACATCACAGAAAGCGTTCAGTTCGAGGAACGCCTGCGCGAGGCCCGCGACACGGCGGAAAGCGCCAACAAAGCAAAGTCCATTTTCCTCGCCAACATGAGCCATGAAATCCGCACCCCCATGAACGGCATCATGGGCGTCGCGGAAATGCTGCACGATACGGCCCTCAGCAGCACCCAACGCGGCATGCTGACCATCATCCAGGATTCATGCCGCACACTGATGGGCATCATCGACGACATCCTCGATTTCTCGAAAATCGAGGCCGGCCGTTTGGAACTGGACCTCAGCCCCTTCAGGCTCAGCGATCTGGTCGAGGGCGTCGCCGACCTTATGGCGCCCCGAGCCGAAGAGAAGCGCAACCGTCTCGGCGTATTCATCGACCCGGCCATACCGGACGAGTTGATCGGCGATCCGACGCGGCTGCGCCAGATCCTTCTCAATCTCGTCGGCAACGCGGTCAAGTTTACGGACAACGGCCGCATCGATATCGACGTGCGCGCGGAGACGGCGGCCGATGGCGGTTCCTGGTTCGTGTTCCGTGTCCACGACACGGGCATCGGTATTTCCGAAGAGAACAAGCGCAAGCTGTTCCAGCCTTTCGAACAGGGCGACAGTTCGACCGTGCGGCGGTTCGGCGGAACGGGGCTGGGTCTGTCAATTTGCCAGGCCCTGGTCGACATGCTGGGCGGCGAAATCGGCGCCGACAGCCGCAAGGAAGGCGGCGCCACCTTCTGGTTCCGCATTTCCATGGTGCCGAGCCGCGATCCGACCGCCGTCATCGGCCGTCCGTTCGCCGGACACCGTATCGGCATTCTCGCCGGCGACCCGGGCACCGCCGAATACATCGGCACCTATCTGCGCCACCTGGGTGCGCGTACCGACACCATTCCCAGCCTTCGCGCGCTGAACCGCATGGTATCCGGCGGCAAGATGTTGGGCGATCGGTTCGACCTTCTGATTGTCGATCACGACCGCGGCGCCGAAGGCGTCAGCCGGTTCGTCGCCGCGCGGGAAAAGGCGGGCGACCCGATATCGCCGCGAACGATCGTTCTCATGCCGCGAAGCGACATCCTATCCATCGACCCGGACCGCCTTACCGGACAATACATGTTCGTGCCGAAGCCCGTTCAGCGCGCGATGATCTGGAACGCGGCGGCGATGGCGATGGGGCTCAACCTGCCCGGGATCGGCGCTCCGGTGCGCCGGATATCGGACACGGCGGCGCTGCCGCTTTACGTCACGCCGGACGCGGAGATCGCTCGCGCCGAGGGGGCTCTTGTCCTGTTCGCCGAGGATAATCCGGTCAACTGCAAGGTCATCGGCATGATGCTGGAACGCCTGGGCATCACCGTCGAAACGGTGAGCAACGGCAGCGACGCCTGGAATCGCATCCGCCGACAATCCTACGGCATGCTGATCACCGACTGCCACATGCCGGAAATGGATGGTTACGAGCTTGCGGAAAAGGTCCGCACGCTGGAACGCGCCAGCGACCGGCCACATATGCCGATCATTGCCCTGACCGCCGACGCCCTGATCGGCACCAAGGAACGATGCCGCGCCGCCGGGATGGATGATTACCTGCCCAAACCCGTCGACCGCGCGACCCTGAACGAACTGATCCAACGCTGGCTGCCCAAGGCGGTGCAACTGCGCCGGCCCGCCGTGACCGATGATGCCCCCGCCCCGCGCGGCGGATCTTTCGGCGATGACGCGATCCTGGACCTGCGCTACATCCATGATGCCGTCGGCGGTGACGAGACCATGGTCGCCCCCTTGCTTGAAGACTACATTCGCAATGCGCGACGGCTGGTCGATGACATGCTGGATGCCTTCGAAGACTCGGATTTCGTCCGCGCCCGCGAAGCCGCGCACGCGGCCAAGGGCACGTCACGCCTTGCCGGCGCGGTGCGCTTCGCCAATTTGTGCGAACAGATCGAACTGTTCCTATGCGCCGGCGACACCTCCCGCGCGGCCGAATATTCTCGGCGCATCGAACCCGAACTCGCCGTCGTCTCCCAAGCGGTGGCCGGGCATGACCGCCGCTCCATTTCCTGATCCCGCCGATCTTGGAATCAGGGATTATTTATACGAACCATTACTTATGGTTATTTCCCTGGCCGAAACGGCATTGCCACAAACAGCAGCCGTGTTACCATTAATGAGTGTATAAATTTCATACTTTTTTCATTTGGCCGCACCGGCGCGGACGCGCGCTCAGAAAGAGTGACGCAACCGCGGCAAAGATATACGGAGGCAAAAGGTCTTGAGCGACACCGCTTTCGCCGACATGACCGCATTAATCATCGACGACCAGGAGTTCGTGGTGAACATCGTCTGCAAGATGATGGAACAGATCGGCTTCGGTCAGATTAAGACCGCCGCCGACGGTCAGGCCGGCCTGCAGGCAATGACCGGCGTTCAGCCCGATGTCGTGCTTTGCGACATCGAAATGCGGCCCATGGACGGTCTGACATTTCTCAAGGAACTGCGCGACAGCGCGGACAGAACCATCCGTGACACCCCGGTCATCTTCCTGACCAGCCACGGGCGCCATGAACTGGTGGCCCAAGCCCGGGCCCTCGGCGCCGACGGCTTCGTGACCAAGCCCGCCACGGTCAACCTGTTGCGCGAACGCATCGAACAATCCATCCACAGCCGCGCGGCCTGACGCCGCGCTCAGGGCCACAACCCCCTATCCCCCTGCGGCGTGGACCAATCCACGGTACAATGCCTGATGACGAGGGCGGAACACCAGGAACTCCGGATGCCACTGGACGCCCATCAAAAAGCCTGCCGTCGGATGTTCAAGCGCCTGCACGACCCGGTGGGCATCCCGCGCCGACACCCGAAGCCCCTTGCCAAGACGATTGACCGCCTGATGATGCAGGCTGTTGACGGCGACCCGTCCCTCGCCCATCAACTGTGCCAAGCGGCTATCCGGCACCAGGGTGATCCGCTTTCGCGCCAGGGGCGTGCGCAGACGCGGCAGGCTCCCGTAGGCGGCATACATGTCCTGGTGCAGCGTGCCGCCCAGGTGAATGTTGATCATCTGAGCACCCCGGCACACACCCAGAACCGGCACATCCGCATGCAGCGCCCAATCCAGCGCCCGCCGCTCCATCCGGTCGCGGTCCGGATCAATGCGCAGGTCGAGTGTCACCTCGCCGCCGTACATCTCGGCCCCGATGTCGTCGCCGCCGCCGATCACCACACCGTCGAGGCCGGCCGTATCCGTCCGGCCGCCCGCCGACAGGCGCACGGGCCGTCCCCCCGCGCGCCGGACCGCCAGCCAATGGGCAAGCCAGGTCAGCATGGCGCCGCGGTCGGAGACCGTGACACCGATACGGGGCCGGGCCGTCATCCCTGAAGCCAACCCTGCAGTTCGTCCAACCAACGCTTGGCCGCCGGACGCCGAAGGTTGTCGCGCAGGGCCGCGCCAAGCCGCGCCAGACGGTCCGGGTCGGCGGCCAGTTGCTCGACCCGAACCCAGCGGTTCCATTCGGCGACGGGCGACCAGTCGGCGTCACCCAGGGCGCAATCGGGCAGTCGGTAGTGAAACGTGGGCCGCGCCTTGATCAGGTCGTTCTTCAGCCGCGCCGTGACCGCCGCCTCATCCAGGTGGCGGAACAGGGGCAGCATGTCCAGTTCGCGGTTTCGTGTGGGATTGTGATCCAGGTAGTCGGCGATCAGCCTGTCCAGATCCGGGGCATATTCCGGGTCCAGCAGTAACAGGACATAGTCCCTGGGGAAGGGATCCGCATGCGGCATCAGGCGGCGCGTCAGGTCAATCGCAACCCGTTCGCGCAGCCAATCGGCCAAAATGACATAAGCCTTGAGGTGGCGCAGGATCGTGCCGGCGTCGGTCGCCGGAAGTTCCGGGTTCAGATGCAGGCCAAAGGCATACAGCATATTATCGTCCGTGCCCTTGGCGCCGGCACGGCGCAGGGCATCCGTGAGCTCCGTAAGGCGGCCCAGATCGGACCAGGGCATGGGCGGTGTGACGATCTCGACCGGAACGATCCCGGCGACCGCCTTGCCCAGCGCCTCGCGGGCGGCGGCGTCCAGTTCCTTGGGCAGAAGCGCTTTGTCCGCGCCGTCCTTGGCTTGCGCGTCCTTGTGAACGGCCTGGGCGTCCAGTTCGATGACGAAATCGCCGAATTCGGTTTCCCCGACGATCAGGCGATGGGGGTTTTCCCGGGATATGTCGCCACCGAAATGCGCCTGAACCAGGTTTGCCGCGGCGGGCACGTCCAGACCGGCGAACTCGATCTCGACACCGACGCGGCGCGGGGTTCCATCTTCCGTCGTCGTTACCGGCGGTTCGGCCGGGACCTGATGCCGCCGGGCGCAATCGGGGAATATGTCGGGGGGAATATCAGCCATAATGTAACGGCCGTCCGCCGGCGCCGACGGGCGCGGCCTCGGACCTTAAGGCTTGAAATAGGGATTGCACGGCCGAATTTCAACCCGGACCGGGGCGCCGGTTCCATCCCCCTTCTAGGAAAGGGGTGGACCGGATGCGGCAAATCTGCGAACTGATCGACCTGCCAATCAGAACCGCAAGGACGACAACATGCCCCAGACCCTGATCATTGCCAAGCAGGACGGCACCACCGACATCACCCTGAACCGGACCGACAAGGCGAACGCCCTGGGCCCCGATCTGGTCGAAGACCTGCTTGCCGCCGTCACCGCCGCCGCGACCGACGGCACGCGGCTGATCGTCCTGCGCGGCGACGGCAAAAGCTTCTGTTCCGGTTTCGACCTGTCGGATCTGGACATCGTCACGGACGGCGATCTGGTCCATCGCCTGATCCGCATCGAAACCCTGCTGCAGGCCGTTTATCATGCGCCGCTTCCCACGCTGGCCCTGGCCCATGGCCGGGTGTTCGGCGCGGGCGCCGATCTGTTCTGCGCCTGCAGCCGGCGCATCGCAGCACCCGGCACGTCGTTCCGCATGCCCGGGCTGGGCTTCGGCATCGTGCTCGGCACCCGGCGCCTCAAGGTCCGGGTCGGCGAGGACGCGGCCCGCCACATCCAGAATTCCGGCCTGACCTTCGATGCGGCTGAGGCGCTGCGCCTGGGCTTCGCCACGGATATGATCGACATGGCCGACTGGCCCCAGGCCGCCGCGGACGCGGGCACCGCGGCACAAAACCTCGGCCCCCAGGCGACGGCCGATCTGTTCCGCGTGACGGCGACCGATACCCGCGACGCCGACATGGCCGACATCGCGCGCACGGCCTCGGTCCCCGGGCTGAAAGCCCGGATCCAGGCCTACCGCGAACAGGCCCTGAAGGCCGCCGGCAAGGCATGATCCAGGTCAGCGATTGACGGGTCTATAGTCCCGCCGGTCCACACCGAGGTTTATCCGTCTCCCGCCGTCTCCGTATCGTTCCTGACGACAAGCAGCGGCGTTCCGCTCTCGATCCAACGGTTCCCCTCCTGACGGGCCGAATGGACATCGGTCACGACCAAACCAGGACCCGGACCGGCAAGTCCAGCCAACGGCATACGTGCCGCCTCGGCGACCAGTTGTGCTGCATCCTGCGGCAGGTGCGCGGCGAGATCACGCAGCCCTTTCTGGTAGGCCGCGCCAAAGGTGGCGGTAGAGCCGGCGGCAAGCAGCCGCAAAGCCCGGCCCTGACGGACGGCGATACGCGCCGCGAGATCGATCAAACGGCCGCCAACCTGGCCCGCGGACGCCACGACGGCCACCGGCCCGGCGCCGGCGCGCGGCGATTCGGGGACGAACAAGAGTGCTGTCGCCGCACAGGCAAGCAGCCCTTGCGCATTGCCTGCCAGCAAGGCGTTCCGGCCGCCCACCGCCAGGATGTCGTACCGCAGGGCCGCCTTCCGAATTTCCTGCCGAGGCCGGCCACGGCGAAGGATGAACTCATGGCGGACCTCGGCCATTGCCGCGACCTGGGTCAATCGGCGGAGAAGCCGAGCCTTTTCACCCTCGAAATGGCGCGCCAGGGAAACACGGTTGAGACCGGAAACCCGTGCCGCCGTGCTGGTGATCTGGTGAGCGATGGGCAGGTCCGCGAAGGCGACAAGGTCGGCGTCCTCGACATATAACCCGACCAGGGCGAGTTCCAGTGAACGCGCCAGCCGCGCCGCATTTTCCAACAACGCAGAATGGGCACCTTCCGCTTCAAGCGGCAGGAGGACGCGTCGAAAGCTTTCCGGCCCTGCGATCGGGTTCATGGCTTGTCGTCCTCACCCTCCCCGTCTTCCGGCAGGCGGTCGCGCCGGCGGCGCGCCTTGGCGAAAGCCCGCAGACGTTTCTCGACCAAGCCGTTGATCGTTTCGTCCGGAAAGACGCCTTCCGCGTCCGCCACCCCGGCCACGACGCCGGTCAGAAGGGACATGCCCTCATCGACCGTGCGAACCGGATAGATATGGAAGGAGCCGGCGGCAACGGCGTCGATGACACGGCGTTCAAGCATCAAGTGATCGATATTGCCCGCGGGGATCAACACCCCCTGTGTCCCGCTGAGCCCGCGGGCCTGACAGATGTCGAAGAATCCCTCGATCTTCTCGTTCACGCCGCCGATGACCTGGATGTCGCCGTACTGGTTGACGGAACCGGTCACGGCAAGATCCTGGCGCAATGGCAGATCCGAGATGGCCGACAATAAGGCATAGAGTTCCGCCGATGAGGCACTGTCACCTTCCACGCCGCCGTAGGATTGTTCGAACACCAGGGAGGCGGCAAGCGACAACGGCTCATCGGCCGCATAGCGCGCGGCGATAAAGCCGGACAGGATCAAAACGCCTTTTGAATGCAGCGGCCCGCCCAGTTCGACTTCGCGTTCGATATCGACCACCTTGCCCGCGCCGAGGCGGACCCGGGCCGAAATACGGGTGGGCTGGCCGAAGGCGAAGTCGCCCAATTGCAGAACGCTCAGGCCATTGATCCGTCCGACCGCGGCACCCTCGGTGTCGATCAGCACCTTGCCGCGGGTGATCATCTCGTAAGACCGTTCCCGGATCCGGTCGGATCGGCGAATCTGCTGGTCGATGGCGGTCTGCACGTGTGCGCCGGTGACGTGCGGCGACAACGCGGTGAGCGCGTGGTAATTGGCTTCTTCCAACAGTTCGGAAAGCTGGCGCATATGGACGGAAATCCGCTTTTGATCGCCGGCCAGCCGGATGGCGCGCTGTATGACCAGGGCAACGGCATCGGCGGCCAGAGGCAGAAGATTCTTGCTCCGCACCAGACCGGCCAGGATGCCGGGGAACAGGCCCTCGGTTTCCGGGTCGCGCCGCACGTCTTCGTCGAAATCGGCCTCGACCTTGAACAACTCCAGAAACTCGGGATCGTAGATCGTCAAAAGGTAATAGAGCAAGCGGCTGCCGATCAGCACGACCTTCACGTCCAAGGGGATTGGCTCGGGCTCGAGCGAGATCGTGCTGACGAGACTCAGCATTTCGCCCGCCGATTCGATGGCGATGCTGCGTTCCGTCAAGGCACGCTTCAAGGCCTCCCAGGCGAAAGGCTCGCGCAGCATTTTTTCTGCATCCAGCACAAGATAACCGCCGTTGGCCAAATGCAGGGTGCCGCCCTTGATCAGGCGGAAGTTGGTCATCAGCGCACCGAATTCGGACATGTGCTCGACACGCCCGACCAAGTTCTGCAACGTCGGGTTGGCCTCGTGCACGACCGGCGCGCCGCGGCCCGCCTCCCCCGTCACCAGCACATTGACCAGGTATCTTTCCAACCCGTCGCCGCCCTTCTTCCCCCATCCGCGTCCAGGTGCTCCCGGGCTTCCGGCGCCACCGCTTTCCAAGGGTTCGATGGAATCAAAATTGGCAATCAGGTCCACGCGCACCCGGTCGAGATAATCCAGCACGTCGGGCAGGTCCTGGAAGCGCTGCACGACCCGCTCCATCGACGCCTTGATGGCGACCTCCGTCATCTCGGAGATCGCCTCGCGCAGGGCGTCCCGGCTTTGTCTTTCCCATTGCGGCACCTGTCCGATGATTTCCTGCAATTCCTCCTGCAGTTCCTCGATCTTGGCCGCGGTCGCCTTGCGCTCCTCCTCGGGCAGCTTCTCGAATTCCTCGGGCTTGATGATCTCGTCCCCGTCGAGTGGCGCGAACCCGAACCCCAGAGGCGTACGCACCAGCATGATCTTTTCCGCCGCCGCCTTCTCGCCCAGGGCCTGAATCAGCTCGTCGGGCTTGTTTTTGAATTCGTCGCGGATCGAGCGCAATCGATTCTGGTTTTCCTCGTTCCCGATGTAGGCGGGAACGGACGTCCGCACATCGTCGATGAACTCCGCCATGGCATCGGCCAGTTCTTGACCGCGCCCGGTAGGCAGGCGCATGGCCAGCGGCTCGTGCGGTGCGTCAAAATTGTCGACATAGACCCAATCCTCGCCGTCGGGCTCTTCCGCCGCCTTTTCGTCAAGGAAGGCGGAGATCAGTTCATGACGGCCCGTGCCCTGGGAGCCGAGCAGGAACAGGTTGAATCCGGGCGAACGGATGCCGGTTCCGAAGCGGATCGCCTCCAGGGCCCGCGCCTGGCAGGGCACCTGGTCGTGGGGCGTGACCTCTTCGGTCGTGCGAAACCCCAGACGATCGGGGTCCACGACAACGGAAAGCTGGTCGGCCCCAAGGGGTGACGGGGTGTCAGGCTTGACGTTCATGGCAATCGGTTTCCGGCTTCTATGGGCTGACTCTATTTGTCAAAGATCGCACGGCACCAGCCACGCCTCCTTGCGCAAAGTCAAGTTTCAGCCCCCATACTGGATGATACGCATCATGCAGGCTACGGAAGACCCGATATCGGTCTTCCCAACCGGATGACGACGCAGCGCCGGCGACGACGGGCATCCGGCCCGGAAGCAGGAAGCAAGGGGGCTGACGCGGAAATCGGCGTGACAGGCGACCGAAAAGTTTGATAATCCGGGGAGAATGGTGGGCTGTGTAGGATTCGAACCTACGACCCGCTGATTAAGAGTCAGCTGCTCTACCAACTGAGCTAACAGCCCGCACCACGTATGGAGGGCGGGGTTTTAGCAAGCTTGGTCGGCTTTGTCGAGGCGAACTGACGCCCTCAAGCAGGATTTGTCGGAAAGCCTCGAATGGCGCGGCCGCGCGGCCCTAAACATCGTCGCCGATACCGCGCCGGCCGACCATGACATCGCGGTGAATCCAGGTCCCCATCAGAAGCCCGAAGCCGAACAACAGGGTCAGCATCGCCGTGCCGCCATAGGAAATCAGCGGCAGCGGCACCCCCACCACGGGCACCAGACCCATGACCATGGCCATGTTGATGAACACGTAAAGAAAGAAGGTCGCGGTCACGCCGATGCCGACCAAGCGGCCGAACTGGGTGCGGCAGCGCACGCTGATGGCAAGGCCGTAAATCAGGATCACCACATAAAGGCCGAGCAGCGCCAGCCCGCCGGCCATGCCGAATTCCTCGGCCAGCATGGTGAAGATGAAGTCCGTCTGCATTTCCGGCAGGAAGTTGAGATGGCTTTGCGTGCCCTGCAGGAACCCCTTGCCGAACAGCCCGCCGGATCCGAAAGCGATCTTCGACTGGATGATGTGGTAGCCGGACCCGAGCGGGTCGTTTTCCGGATTGAGGAAGGTCAGCACGCGCTGTTTCTGATAATCGCGCAGGAAACCCCAGGCGACGGGCGCCGCCGCCACGGTGACGATGCCGACCAGCACGAATTTCCAAATTCGCACCCCGGCGGCGAAAAAGATCACGGCCCCCGTGATGACCAGCATCAGCGCCGTGCCCAGATCGGGCTGGCGCAGGACCAGGGCCGCCGGCACGGCGATCAACAGGATCGGAATAAACAGGTGGGGAATACGGCGCACGTCCTCGATCGAGGTGCCGTGGAAATAGCGCGCCAATGCCAGCACCAGGGCGATCTTCATCAATTCCGAGGGCTGCAGGCCGAAATAGCCGAGGTCGAGCCAGCGTTGAGCGCCTTTGCCGACTTCGCCCATGAATTCCACGGCGACGAGAAGCGCCACCGTGCCCAGATAGAACACATAGGCGTATTTCAGCCACAGCCGGATGTCGATCAGGGCGACGGTGATGAGTACGGCCATGCCGACGCCGAAGCGCATCATCTGGCGCGACGCCCAGGGCTCGAAATTACCCCCCGCGGCCGAATACAGCATGGCGAAGCCGACCGACGCGGTCGCCGCCAACAGCAGAATCAACAGCCAATGCATCTGCCACAGTTTTTGCCGCAGGGTGAAGCTGGGCGGGTTCAGGGCGTCTTCGCGAACGGCCATCGATCTCTCCCCCTAACCCTGACCCGGCGTGGGGCGGACGCGGTCTTCCGTGCCGCGCATCTCGAGCGCCGCCTGACTGCCGCTGGTCTGGCTGATGGGAATGTCGCGCGCCGACTGGCGGCGTTGGGCCGTCAGCAGAATATCGCGGGCGATGGGGGCCGCGACACTGGACCCGCCGCCACCGTGTTCGACCACCACGGCGACCGCATACCGGGGATTTTCCGCCGGTGCGAAGCCGACGAACAAGGCGTGGTCCCGTTCTTCCCACGGCAGGTCCTTGTTCTTCACCACACCCTGTTCGCGTTCGGCCTTGGTGATCCGGCGGACCTGCACCGTGCCGGTCTTGCCGCCCATGATATAGCGCGGATCGTCAATCGCCGAGGCATGGGCCGTGCCGTGGGGCGTGTTGACCACCTGGGTCATGGCGTCGCGCACCAGGGCCAGATTGCGTTGACTGACATTGATCTGGGGGAATTCATGATGTTCGGGCATCGCATGCACGCCGGTCGTGCTGACCGATTTGGTCAACTGTGGCGACACGGCGAAGCCGCCGTTGACCAGCCTTGCGGTCATCACCGCAAGCTGTAGCGGTGTCGTCAGAACATAGCCCTGGCCGATCCCGGCCAGCAGCGTTTCGCCCTGGTGCCAGGACTGGTCCCGGGCCTCGCGCTTCCAGGCCTTGGTCGGCACCAGGCCTTGTTTTTCGCCGGGCAGGTCCAGGCCAGTCGCATCGCCGAGCCCGAAGCGCTCCGCCATTTCCGCGATGCGGTCGATGCCGACACGGCGCGCGACTTCATAGAAATAGACGTCGCAGGACTGAATGATGGCGCTGCTCACATCGACAAGACCGTGCCCGTGCTTTTTCCAGCAATGGAACTTGGTATCACCCAGTTCCATGAACCCTTCGCAATAAACCTTGCCCGTGGGCGAGATCACGCCGCGCTCGAGCGCCGTCAGGGCGACCAGCATCTTGAAGCACGATCCCGGCGAATAACGCCCGGCGATCGCTTTGTTGGACAGAGGGGCGGCCGGGTTGTTGATCAGCCGGCTCCATTCCTCGACCCCCAGGCCGCGGTTAAAATCGTTGGGATCGAAACTGGGATGGGAAACCATGGCCAGCACATCGCCGGAATGCACGTCGAGCACCACCGCCGAGGCACTCACCTCCTGGGACAGACGCTTGGCGACCGCAAGCTGCAGGCCGACGTCGATGGTCATGCGGATTTCGGCGCCGGGCAGACCCTCGCGCCGGTTCAGTTCGCGGATCACCCGGCCGTAGGCGTTGACCTCGACCTCGGACGAGCCGCCGGATCCGCGCAGGCTGAGGTCGTGGATCTTCTCGATCCCCGACTTGCCCGTGCGGAAGCCGGGCAACTCCAGCAGCCGGTCGCCGGTCTTTTCCCGCTCGCTCACCGCCGAGACATAGCCCATGACATGGGCCAAATTCGGGCCGTAGGGATAGAACCGGCTTTGCCCCTCGTCGATCATCACGCCGGGCAGGTCGGGGGCGTTGACCTCGATCCGCGCGACCTCTTCCCATTCCAGGTTTTCGCGCAGCGTCACCGGCACGAAGGAGCGATTGCGCGCGACTTCCTTCAGAACCCGCCGGCGTTCGCCGATGCTCATGGGCACGATGCCATGCAACAGGTCGAGCGCCCCGTCGACGCCGAGCCCCCGGGTGTCCTCGGATACCAACATGACGCGGTAGTTCTGCTTGTTGTCGGCCAGCGGAATGCCGAAACGGTCGACGATGCGTCCGCGGGGCGGCGCCAGAAGCCGCAGGCTGATGCGGTTTTCGTCGGCCAGCATCTTGTATTGCTCGGCCTTGACCACCTGCAGATAGTACATGCGGCCGGCCAGCATGGAGACGAGCGCCAGCTTGCCCCCCACCAGCATCACGGTGCGGCGGGCGAAAAGCTTCTGACGTTCCTGATCCCCATGCATCGGATCAATCCAGTTTCAAAAATGCCTGCTGCCAGCGCGAGAAGATGAACGCGAACAGCGGAAAGGCGGCGACGGTCATGACGTATTGGAAAACGATGGCGTCGGCGGCGAACAAGGTGACGTGAAAGGCCGACAGCAGGGCCCAGCTGAGCGCCGCCGCCCCGGCCCCGACCAGCCCGAACCCCAGCCAATGGACGAAAAACGACTTGCCCATGAAGAACTTGTGCTGGAACAGCACGACTCCCTGCACGGCCAGGAAAATCAGGGCATGCAGCCCCATGGGGGCCCCCGTCAGGCCGTCCTGGAACAGGCCGATCAGGAACACCGCGGGGGCCGGCATCAGGTGCGGGCGGTGGATCGACCAGTAGAATATGGAAATCAGGGGCAGCACCGGCAGCACCCGGGCGATGCCCGGAATATGGGTCGGCACGACGTTAAGAATGACCAGGACCAAGGTCAGCGCGACCGGCGTCAGGTTGCGGGCGAAGGCATCCAGACGTTGCCAGAAGGTCGGCCTCATGGGCGGTGTCCCCGCCCCTTGCCCGGCACCTCGGCAGCGATGGAGCGCTGCGGCAACTGCAGGATTCCGCCCGAGCCGAAATTGAGGATGCGCACGTATTCCAGGCGCGTCAGGTCGACGTAGGGCTGAACGATCAGCCCGCCCTCGCCGACGGCGGCGACCTGACCGACCCGCAGGCCCGGCGGAAACACGCCGGCATGGCCCGAGGTCACGACGCTGTCGCCCACGGACACCACCGCCCCCGGCGGTAGCCAGGTCAGGCGCGGCTTCGCCAAATTGGCGCCGGCCATGATCGCCCGCGTGCGGGTCGGATCGACGAGAACGGGAATTTTGGCATTGATGTCGGTCAGCAGCAGGACCCGGGCGGACCGGCTGCCGACATCGATGACCCGGCCGACCAGGCCGTCGGCGGTGACCGCCGCCTGGCCCTTCTCGACCCCGTCGCGGGCCCCGGCGTTGACGATCACGCTTTGCGAAAAGGCGCCGCCCGTATCGGCGATGACCCGCGCGGTGACGAAGCTCGCCTCGCGCTCGGGAATGACGTTGAGCTGTTCCTTGAGAACGCGGTTCTCCGCCTCCAGCTTCTCGGCGACGGATTTCCAATGCATGAGCCGCGTGCGCTCCTCGCGCAGGCGCGTGTTCTCCTCGTACAGGTTCTTCATGGCCTGGACCTCGGCGACGCCGCGGTTGACCGTATCCAGCGGCCGCGACAGAACGTCCAAAATGGGGGCGACGGCGTCGGTCATATGGGTGCGCGCGCGTTCGACCAGGATGGTATCGACCTTGGCAAGCATCATCAGGGCGAACGACGCCACGACCAGCCCCACATAAGCGAAGCGCTGGGCGAAATTGCGAATCGGCTGCGCGACCCGCGAAAATGAATGCGGTTCCTTCACCCCAGGACGTCCTTCATGCCCATTACATTACCCGCGCCCCCCGTCCGGTCCCCAAAACCAGCCGCAGGGCCGCAACTCCCGACCTCCCGTTTATCTTTATCCTTGTCGCCGATTCGCGTTAATCGACGGTTAATGACGCGTAGCGCCGTTTACCAAAAAAAACAACTGTCTAAGCCGGTATTTTAAGGTTAATTCGAACAAATACCGACTTTGCGGCCTGACGGCTGGCCGGACGGCCCGGCATCCGGCTATTCTCCCTTGGTCGCCGTCGAAGATCAGGACCAAACCGCCATGAAATTCATCCATCTGACCGACCCCCATTTCGTCCCCCCGGGCAAGACCCTCTATGGCCGCGACCCGCGCCCCGCCCTGGACGCCGCCGTGGCCGATATCAACGCCCACCACGGGGACGCGGCGATGGCGGTGGTGACCGGCGACCTGACCCATTGGGGCGAACCGGCGGCGTTCCGGAACCTCGCCGACGGCCTGGCGCCGCTCGCCATGCCGGTCCATGTACTGGCCGGCAATCACGATGCCCGCGACGTTCTGCGCGCGCATTTTCCGGATCAACCTATTGACCCGAATGGCTTTGTTCAATCGACCCTGGACACGCCCGTGGGCCGCTTCATCTTCCTCGACACGGTGCTGGAAGGCACCTCGGCGGGGCATTTCTGCGCCGACCGCCAAGCCTGGCTGGCCGACACCCTGGCCGCGTCCGAAGGCCGCGACATGTTCCTGTTCATGCATCACCCACCCTTCGACGTCGGCATTCCGGCCATGGACCGCATCGGTTTGCAGCAGAAGGACGCCTTCCTGGCCGTCATCGCGCCCCACACGGCGCGCATCCGCCACCTGTTCTTCGGCCATGTCCACCGGCCGATTTCCGGTGGTTGGCGGGGCATTCCCTATTCCACCCTGCGCGGCCTGAACCAGCAGGTCTGGCTTGACATGGTGAACGTGGAAATGACCGCCAGTTTCGAGCCACCGGCCTATTGCGTGGTGCTGATAGAGGACGACCGGGTGGTCGTCCACACCCACGATTTCATGGACCCGAATGAAAAGTTCAAGATGCATTCCAGCCCGTATACCGACTGGGCTATACGTCCGTCAGGTGCATGACGCCGCGCCTTTCGACTTTTCTTTGCGGGCGGAGACGGCTATAAGCCCCGCCATGGACCAGCACATTTCCCATATCTCCATCATCTTGACCGGCACCCCCGGCGGCGTCCATGCGCCCGCCCCGACCCTGCCGGTCTCCGTTGTCCGGAGCAACATGCCCTAGCGCGGTCGTTCACGAAATGGCCACGTTTCGGGCGGACCTTCGGGTCCGCTTTTTTTGTCCGCAATTCCCCATATTTGAAGCCCAACGACGGATTTCACCCCATGACCGCCCTGATCCCCGGCACGTCCGCACAGCGCCCCCGCCTGTCCGCCGCCTGGCGCATGGAACTGGTGCAGCTGTTCCGCCTGGCAGCGCCCATCGTCGCGACACAGATCGCCTGGGTCGCCATGTTGACCACGGACACGGCCATGATCGGCCGCCTGGGGCCGGAGCCCCTGGCCGGCGCGTCCTTGAGCATGATGGTCTTTTTCATCGGCTATATCGTCTGCGTCGGCGTGACGATGTCCACGGCCGGGTTGGCCGCGCAGGCCTTCGGCGCGCGGCAGCCGCGGATCGTCCGCCGCGTCATCCGTCAGGGCCTGTGGGTCGCCATCCTGTTGGTCACCCCCTGTGTCGCCGCATTTGCCCATACGGGCGCCTTGCTCGCCTGGACGGGCCAGCCGCCGGAAGCGATCCCCCATGCCGAGGCCTACATGAGCACCCTGATGTGGTGCCTGCCCGCCGGCATCGTCTTTACCGTGCTGCGCAACTTCGTCGCGGCCCTGGGACGGCCCATGGCGGCACTTTGGGTCATGCTGGCGGGGGTACCGCTCAACGCGCTTTTGGATTACGGCCTGATCTTCGGCAATTTCGGCCTGCCGCGCCTGGAACTGGTCGGCGCCGGGATCGCCACGACGGCGGTCAACATCCTGATGGTCCTCGCCCTGGCCGCGGTCATTCAGTGGCGGCGGCCGTTCAACAAGTATCAGTTGTTCGTCCGCTTCTGGCGCCCGGATTGGCGCATCTTCCGACAGATCTTCCGCATCGGCGCGCCGATTGCCGCGATTTCGGTGATGGAGGCCGGGTTCTTCATCGGCGCCGTGTTCGTGATCGGCCAGTTCGGCGCCGTCGCCATCGCCGCCCATATGATCGCCATGCAGATGCCGCACATCACCTTCATGGTGCCCATGGGGTTGAGCCAGGCCGCGACCGTGCGCGTCGGCCATGCCGCCGGACGGCGGGACGTGGCCGGAGCCTACCGGGCCGGATGGTCGGCCATGGCCGTGGCCATGCTGTTCGCCATGGTGATGACGGGTGTGATCGTGACCGTTCCCGGGCCCTTCGCGGGCCTGTTCCTGGACACCGCCCGCGCCGATGCGGCCGAGGTCCTGAGCCTTGCCGCCGCCCTGTTGATGCTGGCCGCCATGTTCCAGATCGTCGACGCCCTGCAAGCCGTGGCGGCGGGGGCCTTGCGCGGCCTCAACGACACGGCCTTTCCCATGGTCATCGCCGGGGTCAGCTATTGGGGGCTGGGCGCCGGGTCGGCGGTCTGGCTCGCCTTCGGGGCGGGGTTCGAGACGCGGGGTATCTGGATCGGCTTCGTGATCGGCCTGACGGCGGCGGCGGTGCTGCTGATCCGGCGCTTTCGCACGCAACAGCGCCAGCGCTACCTGCCGGACATCATCAAGGAAGAGGCGGCGCCCCTCCCGCGGTGAACTCTTAATTGGCGCAAAACAACTGTCACCCGCCTGCGGCGGGCTCCGGTTTCGCGACTAGTACATGGTCGTGAGGACGTCCTTGAGGCGCTTCATTTCCTCAAGCGCGCGGCCGGTGCCGAGCACGACGCAGCTGAGCGGGTCGTCGGCGATGGACACGGGCAGGCCCGTGTCGTGGCGCAGGACGAGGTCCAGGTTGCCGAGCAGCGCGCCGCCGCCGGTCAGGACGATGCCCTTGTCGACGATGTCGGCGGCCAGTTCGGGGGCCGTGTGTTCGAGCGCGACCTTGACCGCCTCGATGATCGCACCCACGGGTTCGGCCAGGCTTTCGGCGATTTCCCGTTGGCTGATGACCAGTTCCTTGGGCACGCCGTTCATCAGGTCGCGGCCCTTGATTTCCATGGTCTGACCTTCGCCGTCTTCCGGCGCGCAGGCGGAGCCGATGTCTTCCTTGATGCGCGCGGCGGAACCTTCGCCGACCAGAAGGTTATGGTTGCGGCGGATGTAGGCGATGATCGCCTCGTCCATCTTGTCGCCGCCGACGCGGACCGAGCGCGCATAGACGATGCCGCCAAGCGACAGCACGGCCACTTCCGTCGTGCCGCCGCCGATATCGACGACCATGGAGCCCGTGGGTTCCGTCACCGGCAGGCCGGCGCCGATCGCGGCGGCCATCGGTTCCTCGATCAGGAACACCTTGCGGGCCCCCGCACTTTCCGCGCTTTCCTGGATCGCGCGGCGCTCGACGGCGGTGGAGCCGGAGGGCACGCAGACGATGACCAGCGGGCTCGCGAAGGAGCGCCGGTTGTGAACCTTGCGGATGAAGTACTTGATCATCTCCTCGGCCACTTCGAAGTCGGCGATGACGCCGTCGCGAAGCGGACGGATGGCGCGGATGTTGCCCGGCGTTCGGCCGAGCATCTGCTTGGCTTCCTCGCCGACGGCGAGCACGTGTTTCTTGCCCTTGACCTCGGCGATGGCGACCACCGACGGTTCGTTCAGGACGATGCCCTTGCCCTTGACATAGACCAGCGTGTTGGCCGTGCCCAGGTCGATGGCCATGTCCGCGGATAGAAACCCGAAAAGTCGCGAGAACATGAAGCGTTCAGCCTTGTCTCTGTGTCATGGAAGCCCCGGGGCGAACCCCGGAAACGGCGGGGCGGGGGCCCAATGAATGTATCCCTCGGTACCGGCCCGGATTGGGGTCCCGGGCCACGATATATGGGTGCAGGGGACAACGTCCCCTGCACCATATTGGGTCTTTTAACGGAAAGATTCAGCCGTTTAAAGGGCCAATCTTGGGTATTACCAAGGCAACCCCGACCTAGGCGGACATCGCCTCGGGCGCCTTTTTCTCCCGTTTGGTCAACAACTTGTTGAGCGCGTTCACATAAGCCTTGACCGACGCGACCATGGTGTCGGTGTCGGCGGCCGCCCCCTGGGCCGTGCGCTCGCCGTCGTCGTCGAGCCGCACGGTCACTTCCGCCTGGGCGTCCGTGCCCTGGGTTACGGCATGGACCTGATACAATTGCAGGCGGGCGGCGTGGGGAAACAGGGTCTTGATGCAGTTGAAGGCGGCGTCCACGGGCCCGTCGCCGGTGCCCTCGCAGGACTGCGCCTTGCCGTCGATTTCCAGCTCCATCGCCGCCTTGGGCGGGCGGTGCACGGTGCCGCACTGGATTTCCAGGCTGATCAGCTTGATGCGGTCGTTGACCCGGGTTTCCTCATCGACCAGGGCCACCAGGTCTTCGTCGAACACGTCCTTCTTCAGGTCGGCCAGATCCTTGAAGCGCTTGAAGGCCTCGTTCAAGGCATTGTCGCCCAGCTTGTAGCCCATTTCCTCCAGCTTGGTCTTGAAGGCGTTGCGCCCGGAATGCTTGCCCAGGACGATCTTGGACTTGGTCAGGCCGACGCTTTCCGGCGTCATGATCTCATAAGTCTGGGCGTTCTTCAGCATGCCGTCCTGGTGAATTCCCGATTCGTGGGCGAAGGCGTTGGCGCCGACGATGGCCTTGTTGGGCTGTACCGGGAAGCCGGTGATCGACGACACCATGCGCGACGCGCGGGTGATGTGCGTGGCGTCGATGTTGGTGGTGAACGGCATGGCGTCCTGGCGGGTCTTCAACGCCATCACGACTTCTTCCATGGAACAGTTGCCCGCCCGCTCGCCCAGGCCGTTGATGGTGCATTCGACCTGGCGCGCCCCGGCGACCACGGCGGCCAGGGAATTGGCCACGGCCAATCCCAGGTCGTTGTGGCAATGGACCGAGAACACGGCCTGGTCGGAATTGGGCACGTTCTCGATCAGGTTCCTGATCAGGGCCGCGTATTCCTCGGGCACGGCATAGCCGACGGTATCCGGGATGTTGATGGTCGATGCCCCCGCCTTGATCGCGGCCTCGACGCAGCGGCAGAGGAATTCGAATTCCGACCGCGATCCGTCCTCGGCCGACCATTCGACGTCGTCGATCAGGTTGCGGGCCATGGTCACGCTTTCGGTGATGCGCGCCAGAACCTGGTCCGGCTCCATCTGCAATTTGTACTGCATGTGCAGGGGGCTGGTGGCGATGAAGGTGTGGATGCGCCCGCGCTCGGCATGCTTGACGGCCGCACCGGCGCGCTCGATATCGCCCCGGGTGGCGCGGGCCAGGCCGGCGATGGTCGAATTCTTGATCGTCTTGGCGATTTCCGAGACGGCCTCGAAATCGCCGTCGGAGGCGATGGGGAAACCGGCCTCGATGACATCGACGCCCATGTCCTCCAGCACCTTGGCGATGCGGAGTTTCTCTTCCAGGTTCATGGACGCCCCCGGCGACTGCTCGCCGTCGCGCAAGGTGGTGTCGAAGATGATGACCTGATTGGGGTCGCGTTCGGTAACGATGGTCATTGGTCTGGTCCTTCCGAAAATTCCTTGGGCCGCCCTCGGATGGGATGATGTGGGGGCCGGCCCGCCTGACAGGGTCGCTTGCTCGTCAATCCCCTGAGCGTTCGCGGTCCCTTGGTCGGGATGGACTCGGTTTTTTGGTTCAAAAAGCCGGAATGGTCCCTGGTATCCGCTGCGCCACTCAGGGGCGAATAAGTCGAAGCCCCAGAAGGTCGAGATTGAGCAGGGTTAGCGGAAGAAGAACGCGCGCAGGCAGCGTCGCCGGATGGGCGTCGTCGCCCCCGGAAATCCGCTGTTCGATGGTCATGTCCTGCGTCTGCATCGGTCTGTTCCAGCCGCCTGTCGGTTCATCCCGTAACCATAAGGTTACGTGAAACAGGCTTAACGAGGAATAAATGACGTCGGACACGGGTTTGTCAAGTGACGGACGGCATGATCGCCGTTAACCTCCGGTCATGACCGCCTTTCCCGAAGTCCACCTCGCCGACGCCGATCCCACTACGCTCCGCGTCTACCGCAACCTGATGACCGCCGCCGGATCGGGCTCCCCGGCCCTGATTTTCCGCCATATGGCGACATATCCGGGACTGTTGGACTGGATCTGGGCCGCCGTCGGCGCCGATGTCGAGGCCGGATGGCCGGGCGCCGCCGTATGGAAGATCGTCGCGGACCAGGGGGCCGTGCCCCTGCCCGCCTTCTCGCCGGACGACATGGCCGAAGCCGGCCTGGACGCCGCCGCGCGGGCGACCGTCGGGCACATGCTGACCAGCTACAACCGCATGAACCCGGTCAACCTGATCGCCGTGGGGGCTGCACGGGCGCTGATCGCGGGTGACGACCTACCACCGCCCACGGAACCCTTTCCCGAAGCCCCCGCCACGCCCCCGGCCCCGCCGCCGGACCTGCCCCGGCCCTTGAAGCTGGCGGGGCTGGACGCGGGCCTTCAGGCCGCCATCTCGGGCATCTGCCGCACCATCCCCAAGGCCGAGATCGCGGCAGCGCCCGTGGACGTGACGCCGACCATGTACCTGCATTTCGCCCATTGGCCCAGGTTCATGCATCTGGTGGCGGACCGTTTGGACAAGGCCTTGCCCCAGATCGACGCCGCGACCCATGCCTTCGCCGCCGACTGCACCCCCCTGATCGGCCAGCTTCTGGTCAAGGCCAGGGCGCGCAACCCGGGGCCGCCGCCGATGGCCGACCCCGCGCCGCTGCTCCGGGTCATGGACACCTTCGCCTACGTTATCCCGCATATGGTGGTGGTGGGAGCGGCGTTGGAAGTTGCGCTGGTGGAATAGAAAAAAGGGCGCCCCCAAAGGAGCGCCCTTTTTGACTGCATTCCTTCCCCTTCGTCACCCCCGGGCTTGCCCCGGGGGTCTGCGCCTGGATTGCCGGGTCACGCCCGGCAATGACGGGAAAGGGTGGTTCGGTGCTTACTTCTTGGTGGTCGCGACCAGCTTGTTCTCGGACAGCCAGGGCATCAGGCCGCGCAGCTTGGCGCCCACTTCCTCGATCGGGTGCTCGGACCACAGGCGGCGTTCGGCCTTGAACTGCGGCTGGCCGGCCTTGCATTCGAGCATCCAATCCTTGACGAACTTGCCGGTCTGGATGTCGGTCAGGACGTCCTTCATGCGCGCCTTCACACCGGCGTCGATAACCCGCGGGCCGGACACGTAGTCGCCCCATTCGGCCGTGTTGGACACGGAATAGCGCATGTCGGCCAGGCCGCCTTCGTAGATCAGGTCGACGATGAGTTTGACCTCGTGGCAGCATTCGAAATAGGCCATTTCCGGGGCGTAGCCCGCTTCGACCAGGGTTTCGTAACCGGCGCGGATCAGCGAGGTCAGGCCGCCGCAGAGCACGGCCTGTTCGCCGAACAGGTCGGTTTCGCACTCTTCGCGGAAGGTCGTTTCGATGATGCCCGAACGCCCGGCGCCGAGGCCCGAGGCATAGGACAGCGCGACTTCCAGCGCATTGCCGGACGCGTTCTGATGAACGGCGACGAGCGACGGCACGCCCGCACCCCGCAGATATTCGGAGCGCACGGTATGGCCCGGGCCCTTGGGCGCGATCATGAACACGTCCATGTCGGCGCGCGGTTCGATCAGGCCGAAGTGCACGTTGAGACCATGGGCGAAGGCCAGCGCGGTGCCTTCGCGCATGTTGTCCTTCAGGTGGTCGTTGTAGAGGTCGGCCTGACCTTCGTCCGGGGACAGGATCATGATGAGATCCGCCCACTTGGCCGCGTCGGCGGCGGTCATGACCTTGAAGCCGTCGCCTTCCGCCGTCTTGGCGCTGGCCGAGCCGGGGCGGAGCGCCACGGCGACTTCCTTGACGCCCGAATCCCGCAGGTTCAGCGCATGGGCGTGGCCCTGGCTGCCGTAGCCGACGATGGCCACCTTCTTGGATTTCACCAGGTTCACGTCGGCATCGCGATCGTAATAGACACGCATTTCTAAAATTCTCCGATCAGTCGTTTCAGTCGTTCTTGGGTGTTGTCAGGTGTTGGGTTCAGATGGGCTTGTTGCCGCGCGAGATGGCGGCCGCACCCGTGCGCGAGACCTCGGACAGGCCCAGCGGCTGCATCAATTCGATGAAGGCGTCGATCTTGGACGCGGCGCCGACGATTTCGAACACGAAAGAATTGTTGGAGCTATCGACCGCGCGGGCGCGGAAGATGTCGGCGATGCGCAAGGATTCAACCCGTTTTTCGCCCTTGCCGACGACCTTGACCAGGGCCAGTTCGCGTTCGACATGCGCACCCTCAAGCGTCAGGTCCGCGACCTTGTGCACCGGCACCAGGCGGCCCAGCTGCGCCTTGATCTGTTCGATGATCATGGGCGTGCCCGAGGTCACGACAGTAATCCGCGACTGGCCCTTGGCGTGGTCGGTCTCGGCCACGGTCAGGCTTTCAATGTTGTAGCCGCGCCCGGAAAACAGACCAATGACACGGGCCAGCACGCCCGGTTCGTTGTCGACCAGGACGGCGATGGTATGCCGGTTCACTTCCTTGGAAGGCTCGCTCACGTCTTGGGAACTCCCAGAAATCGCCGCCGCGGAAACGGCGGCGGCCCTTGTTTTAGCCGCGTTGTCCCGGTTGTCAACTCACGCTGTCATCCGGGCACGGCGGGGTGATTTAGACCAGCACCATGCCCTGTTCGGAAATCTGCTTCTCGGCCTTGTCGTTCGGGCCCAAAAGCATCTCGTTATGGGCGGCGCCCGAGGGGATCATGGGGAAGCAGTTTTCCAGCTTGTCGATGGCGATATCGGCGATCACGGGCCGGTCGATTTCGATCATTTCCTTGATCACGTCGTCCAGCTGGCTCGCCTTGGTTGCGCGCAGGCCCACGGCATGGAAGCTTTCCGCCAGCTTCACGAAGTCGGGCAGGCTTTCCATGTAGCTTTCGGAATAACGCCCGCCGTGCAGCAGTTCCTGCCACTGGCGCACCATGCCCATGTACTCATTGTTCAGGATGAACACCTTCACCGGCAGGCGGTACTGCACGATGGTCGACATTTCCTGAATGTTCATCAAGGTCGAGGCCTCACCCGCGATATCGACGACCAGGGCATCCGGATGGGCGACCTGCACGCCCATGGCGGCCGGCAGACCGTAGCCCATGGTGCCGAGCCCGCCCGAGGTCATCCAATGGTTCGGCTTGTCGAAGTTGTAGTACTGGGCCGCCCACATCTGGTGCTGGCCGACCTCGGTGGTGACGAAGGTTTCGCGCCCCTGGGTCAGTTCGAACAGCCGCCGGATGGCGTGCTGCGGCTTGATGGTGTCGCCCTTCTGCTGGAACGCCAGGCACTTCTTCGCGCGCCATTGGTCGATCTGGCCCCACCATTTCTTCAAGGCCGCCTGATCCTGCCTGGGCTTCAAGGCCTTCCACTTCTTGGTCATGTCAGCAAGCACGCTGGCCACGTCGCCGACGATGGGCACGTCCACGGGCACGTTCTTGTTGATCGACGACGGATCGATGTCGATATGGACCTTCTTGGACCCCGGCGAAAAGGCGTCGAGCCGACCGGTGATGCGGTCGTCGAAGCGCGCGCCGACGCAGATCATCACGTCGCAGCCGTGCATGGCCAGGTTGGCTTCGTAGGTGCCGTGCATGCCGAGCATGCCGACGAACTGCTTGTCACTGGCCGGATAGGCGCCGAGGCCCATCAACGTCAGCGTGCAGGGCGCGCCCGACAGCTTGACCAAGTCCTGCAGCAGCTTGGACGCCTTGGGCCCGGAATTGATGACGCCGCCACCGGCATAGATGATCGGCTTTTTTGCGTTGGCCAGCAGGCGCACGGCCTCGGCGATGGCGCTCTGATCGCCCTTGACGCGGGGGCTGTATTTCTCGGCCGGTGCCTTGCCTGCCTCCTGGTACGCACCCATGGCCATGATCACGTCCTTGGGCAGGTCGATGACGACCGGACCCGGACGGCCGGAGCGGGCGACGTGGAAGGCTTCGTGCACCACGTTGGCCAGATCATTGACGTCCTTCACCAGGTAGTTGTGCTTGGTGCAGGGGCGCGTGATGCCCGTGGTGTCGCATTCCTGGAAGGCGTCGTTGCCGATCAGGTGCGTCGGCACCTGCCCGGTCAGGCAGACGATCGGGATGGAATCCATCAGCGCGTCGGTCAGGCCGGTCACCGCGTTGGTCGCGCCCGGCCCGGACGTCACCAAGACCACGCCGACCTTGCCGGTCGAGCGGGCATAACCTTCGGCCGCATGCACCGCGCCGCCTTCCTGGCGAACCAGGATGTGGCGGATCTGGTTCTGCTTGAAAATGGCATCGTAGAGCGGCAATACGGCACCGCCCGGATATCCGAAGATTTCGGTGACGCCTTGCTCTTTCAGGGCCTCGATCACGATCTCGGCACCCTGCATCTTCTTCCTGGCCATCGTTCAGTCCTCGTACTTTTTCCTCAGTCGCCGACGCGGACATCCGTCCGCTTGGCTTTCGCGCTGACCGCGCGGCGCCCACTTGGGCTTGCCTCGGCGATAAATGATCGCCTCGGTATATCGAAAATGTCCCAGTCCGCATGCCATGCAAACACAGTCGCACGTCACAAAAACCCCAGCGGAACCGGGGCCCGCCGGGGAGCCACGGAACTTAATGAAGGTGATTTGGGGGGTCAACCATTAAAATGCAATAAACGGCAAGTTTTTTCCGCTTATTACGAAATAATATTTCAACAAATTTTCGCCGACCGGCGGATTTCCGCCACGCCTATTTGCCGCGCCTATTTGATCGTCTGAACGATCTGACTGGCGCAACGCAGAAACCGGACCCGGTTTTCCATCAGATCGACGTATTTCTCCAATTCCTTGCCCGACAGGATGACGCCCTTCTTCTGCAGTTCAATGGGCTTTCCCGAAGCCTCCAGGTCCTGCACGTTCTTCAGGCGTTCGACCCAGGTTTCCAGGTACTCGCCCCAGTTCCCCCGGTGCACGAACCGCACATAACGCAGCACCCGCTTGATCGAATTGTTGTTCCAGTGCTCGCTGACCGGCATTTCGCCGCAGGCCTCGACGATCTTGTGTTCGGGGGATCCGACCGCGACCGGCCCGTCGCCATTGGCGCCCGCCGCC
Organism: uncultured Alphaproteobacteria bacterium; assembly: GCA_963976055.1. Taxonomy (GTDB): domain Bacteria; phylum Pseudomonadota; class Alphaproteobacteria; order Rhodospirillales; family Casp-alpha2; genus UBA1479. Next base: position 53,502 of record CAXBJB010000003.1, on the reverse strand, counting down.
GCGTCGGCAGCGGGCGCGGTGCCCGCAGCTTGCGACGCCGGCGGGGCATCCGTCAGCACGATGCTCGACCCGCCGGCCCGGGCCGCCGCGTTGGCCGCTGCCGCGTCTGTTGCTGCCTGAGCGGCGGCGGTGGCCGTATCCGCGTTGCGCAGAACCTGGGCCGCCGACTGTTCGGCGCGCAGGGCTGTGGGGTCTTGTTCACCGGGGATCAGGAAAATCCCGCCCAGGACGATGACCAGAAAAGCCACCGCGGGGCCCCATGTCAGGGGCGAGCGGTACCAGGGGGTGGTGTCGGCGGTGGCCGGTTTGGGCAGATTACGGGCGTTGGGGTCTTCCATGACCGGCGCCATGGTGCGGATGTTCTTGATCCGCAGCATCAGTTCCTTGGCGTCGAACGGCTTGGTCACATAATCGACCTGCATCAGGCCGATGGCGTGGCGGCGGGTGTCCCTGTCGGTGACGGCGGTTGCGAAGATGATCGGCAGGGTCGACGTGCGGCGCAGGGTTCGCGCGAAATCAACGCCGTTGCCGTCGGGCAGCATGATGTCGAGCACGATGACGTCGAAATTCGCCCCGTCCAGGGCCGCGAACATCTCGGCGCCGGTTTCGGCTTCGATGACGTCGTAGTCCTCAGCCTCGAGAACAGCCTTGAGGAACGACCGGATCATGGGGTCGTCTTCGACGATCAGAATTCTGGGATTGGACTCGGACACGCGATGCCGTCGGTTGTTGTGGTCAGTAGGGTCTTCTTGCTGCGGGCCCCCGGCGCGCCCGTGTTCAGCAAGCTGCTGTGTAGAGGAAGGAGATGGCAGAAAAAAGACACCTTCTCCAAACAGGAGAATCTCCCCCGAGCCTTACACGTTCCTGACAGCGATGAATTTTTTTAATTTTGTAGAATGGCGAGAACGTCGGCGGCAGCCACCGCGCCCCCCCGGTCAAGGGTCAGGTCCGGCGCAAGCTGGTGGCGGAACCAGGTGAGTTGGCGCTTGGCGTAATTCCGCGTCGCCTGCCGCGCCTTGTCCGCCGCCCGGTCCAGGGTCATCTCTCCCCGGATCACCGCCCCCAACTCGCGCACGCCGACGGCGCGCAGGGCCGGCAACGATGGATCCAGGTCCCGCGCCAGCAGCGCCCGCACCTCGTCCATGGCGCCCGTGTCGAGCATCGCCGAGAAGCGCGCGTCGCAGGCCGCGTAAAGAGCATCGCGCGGCGGCAGCACCAGAACCGTCGTGAATTGGGCATCCACCGCCGGGCCGGCGGGGGCTTCAGCCTGCCAATCGGCCAGGGTCCGCCCCGTCGCCCGCGCCACGGCATAGGCCCGGATCAGGCGCTGGCGGTCGCCCGGCGGCAGGGTTTCCGCCGCACCGGGATCGCGTTCCGCCAGAATCTCGGCGAACGCGGCGCCACCAAGTGTGTCGTAAAGCGCCGTCGCCTCGGCCGTCGCCACCGCCGGCACCTCGGGCACGGGGGCCAGGCCTTCGGTCAGGGCCTTCAGATACATGCCCGTGCCGCCGACCAGGATGGGCAGGCGGCCTGCCGCCCGCGCCGCGCCGATCTCGGCCACGGCCATGTCCAGCCAGCGCCCGACGGAACAGCGTTCCTCCGCCCCCAGGACGCCGAACAGGCGGTGCGGCACGCGGGCTTCGTCAGCCCTATCGGGCCGCGCCGTCAGCACGCGGAGATCACGATAGACCTGCATGCTGTCGGCATTGATGATCCAGCCACCCAGACGTTCCGCCAGTTCCAGCGCCAGACCCGACTTGCCGCCCGCCGTCGGCCCGGTGACGATCAAAACGGATGTCGCGGACTCTTCATCCCGCGGGGGCTTTTCAGGGGCTTGAAAATCGGTCACTTTCCCTCCCGCTGTCGCTCAACCGTCGCCGGATCGGACATTTCATGGAATTCGTCGTTACGCTGATCGCCGCCCCGGACGATGAACTGGATGCCGGCATTGTCGCCGAGGCGGCGGCCCGGCTCAATGCCCTGGGTGCCGAAACGGGACGGCCCGATTGGCTGGCCGAAGGATTGGCCTGCGATCTGGGCTTCGACGGCCTGTCCGCGGACCAGGCCGACGCCGCCGTGCGCATGAGCCTGGACGGCGCCCCCATCGACGTCATCGCCCAGCCGGCGGAAGGCCGGCGCAAGAAACTTCTGATCGCCGATATGGATTCGACCATCGTCACCTCGGAAACCCTGACCGACGTGGCCGACGCCGCCGGCAAGGCCGACGTGATCGCCGCCATCACCGATCGGGTCATGCGGGGCGAGCTGAATTTCGAGGACTCCCTGCGCGAACGAGTCGCCATGCTGGAAGGACTGGCGGAAACGGCCCTGGAGACCGCCTATGGCGCGATCGAAGTGTCGCCGGGTGCGGAGACCCTGGTCCGCACCATGGTGGCCTCGGGGGCCACGACGGCGCTGGTGTCGGGCGGGTTCACCTATTTCACGTCGCGCATCGCGGCGCGGCTCGGTTTCCACATCAACATGGCCAACGACTTCATCATCGAAGGCGGCAAGCTGACCGGCCGGGTCACGGAACCGATCTTGGGCCGCACGTCGAAATACGACGCCCTGGTCAAATTATCGGCCCAGAACGGCCTGGGCCTGGCCGATTCGGCGGCGATCGGCGACGGCGCCAACGACCTGGAAATGATCCAGGCGGCGGGGCTTGGCTGCGCCTACCGGGGCAAGCCGATTCTGCGCGACGCGGCCAGGGTGAAGCTGGACCACGCCGACCTGACCGGGCTGCTCTATGCCCAGGGCTTCCGCCGTGACGACTTCGTCGCCGGCCCCGCATAAACAGAAAACGGCGCCCGAAGGCGCCGTTTCCAATTCGATCATTGCGGCCTGGGCCTAGCTTTTGCCCAGCCGAATGGCCACGAAGCGCAGGCCGTTCTGCCCCTGCACCAGAAGCAGCACCGACTTGCGGCCGGCGTCGCGGGCTTCCTTGACCTTGCGCACCACGTCGTCGGGCGTGCCGACCTCTTCCTGGCCGACCTCGACGATCAGATCGCCGGGACGCACGCCCTTTTCCGCCGCCGGGCCCGCGTTCAGCACGTCGGTCACCAGCACGCCCTTGGCGTCGCCTTCAAGCTTGAATTTCTGCACCGCGTCGTCGGTGATGACCGACAGGCTGAGGCCCAGATCCTCGACCACCTGGGGTTTGGCGTCGGCGCCGGCCCCCTTATCGGTGCGCTCGGCGACCTGCGGCTCCTGTTCCTGCAGTTCGCCGACCTTGACCTTGAGGTCGATCTTCTTGTTCTCGCGCCAGACCTCGACCGGCACGTCGACACCCACTTCCGTGTCGGCGACGATGCGCGGCAGCTTGCGCATATCGGGCACCTTGCGCTTGTTGAAGGTCAGGATCACGTCGCCGCGTTGGATATTGCCCTTGGCGGCGGGGCCATCCTCGACCACCTGGGCGACAAGGGCGCCGGTCGGCTCCTTCAGGCCCAGGCTTTCGGCGACTTCCGGCGTGACCTGCTGGATGTGGACGCCGAGCCAGCCGCGCTTGACCTGACCGTGCTTGATCAGTTGGGCGATCACCGGCTTGGCCGTGGACATGGGCACGGCGAAGCCGATGCCGACGCTGCCGCCGGACGGCGAGAAGATGGCCGTGTTGATGCCGATGACCTGGCCGTCCAGGTTGAACAGCGGACCGCCCGAGTTGCCCCGGTTGATGGAGGCGTCGGTCTGGATGAAGTTGTCATAGGGGCCGGCGGAAATATCGCGGCCGCGGGCCGAGATGATGCCCGCCGTGACCGTGCCGCCCAGGCCGAACGGGTTGCCGATGGCGACGACCCAGTCGCCGACGCGGGATTTCTCCGAATCGCCGAACGAGATGGCATGGTACTTCTGCCCCTTGAGATCGACCTTCAGCACCGCGACATCCGTCTTTTGGTCACGGCCGACAACCGTGGCCTTGAGGCGCGTGTCGTCCTGCAGGATGACCTCGATCTCGTCGGCGTCCTGGATCACGTGATTGTTCGTGATCACATGGCCGGCGTCATCGATGATGAAGCCGGAGCCCAGGGACGTGGCCTTGCGAGCTTGGGGCTTGCCGCCGTTGGGCTGGCCGCGGTCGAAGAATTCCTTGAAGAAGTCCTCGAAGGGGGAGCCAGGCGGAAGCTGCGGCATTTCGAAGCCGCGGCTTTCGATGACCTGGGTCGTCGAGATGTTGACCACGGAGGGCAGCAGCTTTTCCGCCAGATCGGCGAAGCTTTCAGGGGCCGGGCGCGCCTGCGCCGCGGTCGTCATGATCATGAAGGCAGCCAGCGCGAGCGCCGCTGCGAAGGCGCCGAGACCGGCCATTCGCAGAGGAGAGCGGTCGTCGGCGGCCGCGATGGGCGCGTCCTGTCTGGAGAGACGAATCTGGTTCATCTTAACACCTAGTCCTTCCGTCACATGCGGGATCATGCCGGCTGGGATCATGCCACGGACCCCGCAAAGATTAAACAGTGTGCAATCGGGAACCCAGGACCGGGCGCCCTTTGGAATGCCCCTGATATGGTCAGGGAATATGGCCGTAGAATGGCCCTGCCCCGGTATGTTTTGGGCAATCGCGGCCTGCTTCCGACGTAATTCCCGACCGCGGCCGCCCCTATCCCCGGACGGCCCAGACAACGATCACGCCAGCAACCGCCGCCCCCAATCCCGCCAGACGCAAGGCCCCCGGCGGCATTTCCTGCATTTGGGACATCACCCGCTGCATGCCGTCGGGGAACAATGCGTAGATCGCGCCCTCGATCACCAGGACAAGCCCCAGCGCCGTGTAGAAGTCATCCATCAGGTCCCGGCCCCGCTCTGCCGGACGGCGCCCGGGCCCGCATTCAGCGGGCGCGGGTGGTGCCGTCCTTAAGCGCGTTGAAGAACTGGAACAACTCCGAATTGGGGCTGAGAACCATGGACGTGCCCTCGTTCAGCGCGGCGCCCAGGGCATCCAGGGAGCGGTAGAAGTCGAAGAACTCCGCATCCTTGCCGTAGGCTCCGTTGAGGATACGCGTCCGCTCGCCATCGCCCTCACCACGGAGGATTTCCGACTTGCGCCGGGCCTCCGCCAGGATGATGACCTTGTCACGTTCGGCCTCGGCCTGGATCCGGGTCTTCTGCTCCTCGCCCTTGGCGCGCAGTTCGGCGGCCTCGGCGATACGGTCGGAGCGCATGCGGTTGAACACCGCCTGCGACGTGGCGTCGGGCAGGTCCGTGCGGCCGATGCGGATGTCGATGACCTCGACCCCGAATTCCGGCGCCTGGGCCCGCATCAGGTTGGCGACGCGGTCCATGATCTGGGCACGCTTGTCCGTCAACATGTCGGGCAGCAGGATCTTGCCGATTTCCGAGCGAATGCCGGCGTTGAGACGCCCGCCGAAGACCTGGCGGAAGTTGGCGTCGGTGCCGGCGCGTTTGCGGAATTCAAGCGGATCGACGATGCGATACCGCGCGAAGGCGTCCACGTTGATGCGCTTCTGGTCGGCCAGGATGACTTCCTGCACCGGCGGATCCAGATCGAGGATGCGCCGGTCGTAGTATTCCACGTTCTGAACGAACGGCAGCTTGACCTTGAGGCCCGGCGTCCGCTCGACATGCACCGGATTACCGAACTGCAGGACCAAGGCCTGCTGGTCCTGGCGCACGGTGTACAGGGCGCTGAAGGCGCAGAGCCCGGAAACGGCGACAATCACCGCCAGGATGAAAAGACCTGGGCGTTTCATTTCGCACCTCCCTGAGATTTGCGCAGTTCATTGAGCGGCAGATAAGGCACGACCTTGGATCCATCCGGGCCTTGATCCAGGATGATCTTGTCGGCGGTCGACAGAATTTCCTGCATGCGTTCCAGATACAGCCGCCGCTTGGTGACGTCCTTGTTGGTCAGATAGGCGTTGTAAACCGAGAGGAAGCGTTCGGCTTCACCCTGGGCGTCCTTGATGACCCGTTCCTTGTAGGCCGTCGCCTCGGCGATCAGCTTTTCCGCCTCACCCTTGGCCCGCGGCACGATGTCGTTGCGGAAGGCGATGGCTTCGTTGACGGACCGTTCCTGATCCTGACGGGCACGCTGCACGTCGTTGAAGGCGTCGATGACCTCCTTGGGCGGATCCGCCTTCTGCATCTTCAGTTCGGCAACCGCAATACCGGCACCGTATGTGTCGAGGATGCGCTGCAACAGGTCGCGGGTCTTGGCCTCGACGCCGGCACGGTTCTTGGTGATCGCCTCTTCCAGGGTCGACTGGCCGACGATCTCGCGCATGGCGCTCTCCGCCGCCACCTTGATGGTGGTTTCGGGCTCGCGGATGTTGAACAGGTAGTCGGCGGCGTTCTTGATGCGCCACTGTACGATGAAGTCGATGTCGGCGATGTTCTGGTCGCCGGTCAGCATCATGCTTTCCAGCGTCACGTCACGCCCACCGGTGCCCCGGCCGACATTGCCGGGACCGCGGAAGCCGATATTGATGGTGTTGGTGTTTTCGACGTCGACCTTGATGACTTCGCCGATCGGGCTGGGGAACCAGAAATTAAGACCCGGTCCCGTGCGCTTGACGAATTCGCCGAACAGCAGTTCCACGCCCTGTTGGCCGGGTTGAATGCGGTAGGGCACGGTCAGGCCCACCCACAACGCCGCTGCGATCAACAGGCCGATCACCACGCCCTTGGCGCCGCCGGCGCCACCGGGCATGAATTTCTTCATGCTGTCCTGGCTCTTCCTGAGCAATTCCTCGATATCGGGCGGGGTCGGCCCGCTGCCGCGAGGTCCGCCGCCACCGCCGCCCCATGGGCCGCCGCCGCCTCCGCCGCCCCCCCAGGGGCCGCCGCCTTGTGGTTTCCAGGCCATGTTCCGGGATTACCTCTCTGTTCTTAACGTTATCGGCACCCGATTGGGCACCCTGTTTCCTGCTATCCAGGCCTTGCATTCCGCAGCCCAGACGCCATTTGCTTATCGTCCCGCGCCCGCGGGTAAGCTTATCGTCCCGCGCCCGCGGGTAACAAGTCCGCCTGGTGAAGCACGGACTTGCATCCATACCCGCCGATGGGGCATTAACCCGGACGCAGGGCGAATATCGTCTTATAACCCGGAGATTTCAAGGATGGCGCAGTTGAACCCGCAAACGATCCTGGAGACCTTGGCCACTGTGACCGATCCGGTCACGGGCCGGAATCTGGTCGAAGCCAAGATGATCCAGGGCCTGCAGGAAAAGGACGGTCACGTGGCGTTCGCCATCGAGATCGACCCCGCCCGCGCCGGCGACATGGAAGAAGTCCGCAAACAGGCGGAAAAGATCGTGCATGCCATGGACGGCGTGCTGACGGTGACCGCCGTGCTGACGGCCGAGAAAAAAGCCGCCGCCAACGCGGCCCCGCCGCCGCCACAGTCAGGCCAGCAGCGGCCCGGCGGCCAAGGCCATGGACAACCAGCCCAACAGGCGGGCGCCGACATGCTGCCCGGCGTGCGTTCGATCATCGCCGTGGCCTCGGGCAAGGGCGGTGTCGGCAAATCGACGACGGCGGCCAACCTGGCGCTTGGCCTGGCCGCCGAAGGCCATTCCGTCGGTCTGCTGGACGCCGACATCTACGGACCCAGCATGCCGCGCATGATGGGCATCACCGGACAGCCGGCCTCGGCCGACGGCAAGACCCTGGATCCCATGGAAAACTACGGCATCAAGGTGATGTCCATGGGCTTCCTGGTCGACGAGGAAACGCCGATGATCTGGCGCGGGCCGATGGTCCAGTCGGCCTTGGAACAGATGATGCGCGACGTCAATTGGGGTGAACTGGACGTGCTGGTGGTCGACATGCCGCCGGGCACCGGCGACGCGCAGTTGACCATGGCGCAACGGGTGCCGCTGACGGGGGCGGTCATCGTCTCCACCCCGCAGGACATCGCCCTTCTGGACGCCCGCAAGGGGTTGAACATGTTCCGGAAAGTGGACGTGCCCGTGTTCGGCATCATCGAGAACATGAGCTATTTTTCCTGCCCGCATTGCGGCGAACGGTCGGAAATCTTCAGCCACGGCGGCGCGCGGCGCGAGGCCGAACGCCTGGGCGTGGATTTCCTGGGCGAGGTGCCGCTGCATATCGACATCCGCACCACCGCCGACGGCGGCCATCCCATCGTGGTTTCCATGCCCGAGGGCGAACACGCGCTGAAATACCGCGAAATCGCCCGCGACGTTTGGGCACGCATCGAAAAGGCGACGGGTGCCGAGGCCAAGACCGGCCCCAAGATCGTCTTCCAGTAAGCCGGCTGGTGCGTAGGCCTTACTGTCCGAACATCTTCTTCAGGTTGTCGAACCCGGCCTGATAGACGTCCTGGATCGCCTTCATGGCGTCGGTTTCCGGCACGCCCGCGGCCTCGAACTCGGACGACCATTCGACGGAACATCCGCCGTCGTCGTCATGCACCGTCAACTCCGCCCGGTAGTTCTTCACCGGCAGCGGGCTGTCCTCGATGGTGTAGGAATAGGTGCGCGTCTTGTTGTCGACCTTTTCCAGCTTCTCGACGATCGTGCCGCCGCCCACCAGCGATAGTTTTCGCATCTGTCCCGCGTTCTTCAACTCGCTGGATTCGACCCCCGGGTGCCAGTCGGGCAGGGCATTGAAGTGCCCGATCAGGTTCCACACCTGGTCAGCGGCGACGTTGAGGTCCTGCTTCATGGAAATCTTGGGCATGGGCGTGTCCTCCGTGATCCATTTTTTAAGAATCCTTCGCGACCCGATCATATACCACAAAGCTGAAGGCGGGGCCGCCCGGCTGTTCCGGATCATGATACGCCCGCGCGGTTTCACGCCAATGCGCTGGATCAATTTCCGGAAAGAACGTGTCGCCGGGGACCGGCGCATGGACCTGACAAATGTCGAGCCGGTCGGCCAACGGTAGTGCCTGTTCGAATATCTCCGCCCCCCCGATCACCATGACCTCGCCGGTGCCGTGAGCCCGGGCGGCGTCGAGCGCCGCATCCAGGGAATGCACGGCCTCCACGCCGTCGGCGCGAAAATCCCGGTCGCGGGTAACGACGATGTTGGGCCGCCCCGGCAGGACCCGACCGATGGACCGGAAGGTCTTGCGGCCCATGATCATGGGATGCCCCATGGTCACCGCCTTGAACCGTTTCAGGTCCGTGGAAATATGCCAGGGCAGGTCCCCATCGCGGCCGATGCAGCGGTTTTCCGCCACAGCGACGACAAGCGTGATGCGGGAAGGACGCGGCGTATCAGGCATGAGCGGGTTGGTTCCGGGTAAAGAATTGCGGCCCGCCCTGTTTACCGGGAAACCGGCGTCGAGCCTACCCCCAACGGGAGCCTGAAGCCAACGAATGGAAAGCCGCCCATATCTGAATACAATCATACGCAGAAAAAAGATGTTACAAGCACACCCATCTTGCGTGGCCTTGTTAACACTTTCTTTGCTATGATAATTCAAACGGCATCGGGCATCACGCACCGGAACATTAACTTTTAAGCCGCAACGTGCTCTGAAGATCGAGGCGAGGACCTGGCCATCCAACCAGCCCTGGAGAGCCGTGCCTTGCATATTCGATATGAAATTCTCGACACCACCGACATCGACCTTGGCGAAGGCCAATCCGTCCTGGATTACTGGAACAGGGTGCGTGGCGATGCCTTCGCCCCGGTCTGGTCGCGCCAGTTCAAGCTGACCGATCTTCCCTGCCACATCGTACCGGGCATGACCGTGATCGACCGCGTCGATGGCGGGCAGAACTTCTTCTATCGCTTCTGGGGCACCAATCACATGGCCATGAAGGGGTTCGAGATGACCGGCAAGACGGTTGATCAGTCCCCCAACAAGGACATTCAGCGTATCGCCACCCGGCAGTTCGAAACGGTCATTCAGCGCCGCCTACCGACCGTGTTCCTATACACCATCGATTATCCCAGGCGTCACCGCCCGTCGGAATTCGTCCTGCACCTGCCGCTGTCCGACGACGGTGTGACCGTCAACCGCATCGCCACATTCCAGGACCTGACCTCGCCGAGTGCGCGGTGGGAACTGGTTCTCGCCAGCCTGATGCCGGATCGGCCCTGCGGCTGAGCGCGGCGCGGATCAAACGGCGATCGGCGCCTTGATATGCGGGTGCGGGTCGTAGCCGCGCAGCTCGAAATCCTCGAACGTGAACGCGAACAGGTCCGTCACCGCCGGGTTGATCCACATGGTCGGCAGCGGCCGGGGATCGCGGGTCAGTTGCTCATCCGCCTGATCCAGGTGGTTCACGTAAAGATGCGCGTCGCCCAGGGTATGCACGAAGTCGCCGAGCTTCAGGCCCGAAACCTGGGCCACCATCATGGTCAAAAGCGCATAGGACGCAATGTTGAACGGCACCCCTAAGAAGATGTCGCAGGATCGCTGGTAAAGCTGGCAGGACAGTCTGCCGTCGGCGACATAGAACTGGAACAGGCAGTGGCAGGGCGGCAGCGCCATGTGATCGACCTCGGCCACGTTCCAGGCCGACACGATGTGGCGGCGCGAATTGGGATTGTCGCGGATCGATTTCAGGATATTGGCGATCTGATCGATGGTGCCGCCGTCCGGGGCCGGCCAGGACCGCCATTGATGGCCATAAACGGGGCCCAACTCACCGTTTTCGTCGGCCCATTCGTCCCAGATCGAGACTCCGTGGTCCTTCAGGTACTTGATGTTGGTGTCGCCGGTCAGGAACCACAGAAGCTCGTGGATGATGGATTTCAGGTGCAGCTTCTTGGTGGTCAGGCAGGGAAAGCCCTCGGCCAGGTCGAAGCGCATCTGATGGCCGAACACGCTTTGCGTGCCCGTGCCCGTGCGGTCGCCGCGCATGATGCCGTCGGTCCGCACCCGGCGGAGGAGGTCGAGATACTGCTGCATGCCCGGATGGTAGCGGCCTCGACACGAGAAATACAGCCGTCGTGAAAGCCCCAAGCTTCAGGGCGATTGACGCCGCCCGCCACCCGGCCCAGGATCAAGGAAAACCCGAATCCGCACGCGACCACGCCTTGGGAGACCCTCCATGTCAGATACAGAAATCATCGCCGTCGGCGAGTTGGCGGCGCTTGCCGCCGCTGCCCTTGAACAGACCGGCATGACGTCCGGCGACGCCCAGATCACGGCCCACCATCTGGTGACCATGGACATGATGGGTGTCTCGACCCACGGCGTTCACCGCCTCGACCAATACGTCGACCGGCTGAAGACGGGCGCCGTCAAGGCACGGGCCGAGATCACCGTGGAAGACAAGGCGCCGACCCTGGCCGTGATCGACGGCGGCGACGGACAGGGCCAGGTAGTGGGCCAGCGGGCCCTGGACCTGGCCATGGAAAAGGCCAAGGCGAACGGCCTCAGTTTCGTCACCGTGCGCCGGTCCAGCCATTTCGGCGGTACCGCCAGCTATGCCCGCATCGCCGTGGCCGCAGGCCTGGTCTTGATCTCCGGCACCGGCGCCTCGCCGGCGCTGGCGCCCTTCGGCGGACGCGACATGAAGGTCGGCAACAACCCTTTCGGTTTCGCGGCGCCGGGGTCCCTCGCCGACCCGACGGGCGGGCCCCTACCCTTCATCCTGGACATGGCGCAAAGCGTCGCCGCGCGCGGCAAGATGCGCAAGCTGCGCGACGCCGGCGAGCCGATGCCGCTCGGCTGGGCGCTTGATGCGGACGGCAATCCGACGACGGACCCGCAGGCCGGGCTTGACGGCTTTATCCAGTTCATGGGCGGGTACAAGGGATACGGCATGGCGTTGATGGTCGACGTGCTGTGCGGGCTGTTGTCCGGCGGCGTGTTTCTGGACGATTCCAAGGACATGTGGAATTCCGACGATCCCCAACCCCAGGGCACGACCCACTTCTTCCTGGCCCTCGACCCGGCGCGCCTGCTCAACCCCGCCGACTACGACGCCCGCATGGCTGATTTCCGCGGGCGCATCAAGTCGACGGCGCCGTTTCACGAGGGCGGCAAGGTTTTCATGCCTGGTGAGATCGAACTGACGCTTCTGGCGGAACGGGAAAAGTCGGGCGTTCCGGTGCCGGCCACGACAATGAAAATTGTGCGCCAGCTTGCGCAAAGCGCCTGACTGCACCATATTAGCTATGCCGGCTTGCCGGCTACGGTGCTAAACGCCTAGCGGAATAAGCACAGCGGACCCGGGGGCGGTACCCGGCGCCTCCACCACAAGCCGCGTTCGAGATTTTTTAACAAAATATCGGCGCGCGCCACGCGGTTTGTGATGGGGGCGAAATAGGATCGACGCGTGTAATAAAGGCTAGGTTTGTGCTCGGCATGGTACCGCCGATATCGGGCCATTTTGATAAGTGCCAACGACAACACGGAAGCACTTGCTGTCGCGGCCTAACACGCCATAACGACAACGGGGTTCGGGCGGCACCTGGCAACAGAAGCCGCCCACTTCCTTTCAGACATCCCGAATTGTGACCGGAACCCCATTGGATCTTGATTGATTCGGCCGGGGGTTCGGGCGGCACCTGGCAACAGAAGCCGCCCACTTCTTTTGAAGGATTGAACTCGGTCTCCGCACCCTGATCCTGGTGTGACAAATTTTCACTTACTTAGGCCAAGACTCCCGCGCCGTTTCCCTGCTAAAAACGGGGCATGGAAGAAAGCCCACTGAGATATGACGTCTGGATCGAGGATGCGCTGCGCACCGTGATCCGCAACGCCCTGGCCCACGCCGCGCGCGAAGGCCTGCCCGGCGAACACCATTTCTACATCACCTTCCGCATGGAAGACCCCGGCGTCGTCGTGCCGCCCTACCTGCATGCCCAGCACCCGGAAGAGATGACCATCGTCATCCAGCACCAGTTCGACAACCTGCACGTCGACCAGGACGCCTTCGAAATCACCCTGTTCTTCAAGGGCAAGGGCGAGCGCCTGCGCGTGCCGTTCCGCGCCATCACCGCGTTCTCCGACCCCTCCGTCAACTTCGGCCTACAGCTGAAGATGATCACGACGGACGAGGACGACGAGGACCTGGAAGACGACGGCATCTATGCGGAGCAGGAAATTTCCCTGGATGCCTCCAATTCGGACGCCACCGAGGACGACGGCGACGGCAAGATGGGCGAAGTGATCGCGCTCGACACGTTTCGCAAGAAATAGCCCGCCGCCGCGCACCCGGGGTCGAACCGATTTTTTAAGACGAAACCCATTCTAGCTTCGAGGACCGCGACGATGACCTTTGAACATCACACGATGTTTCCCCTGGGTCCGGACCAAACCCCCTACAAAAAAATCATGGACGGCGGCGTCGGCACCCAGGAAGTGGCCGGCCGCACGGTGCTGACGGTGGAACCGGAAGCCATCACCGAGCTGACCAAGCAGGCGTTCCACGACATTTCGCACCTGCTGCGCCCGGCCCATCTGGCCCAGCTGCGCAAGATCCTCGACGATCCGGAAGCGTCCGACAACGACCGCTTCGTGGCCTTGGACCTTCTGAAGAACGCCAACATCGCCGCCGGCGGCATCCTGCCCATGTGTCAGGACACGGGCACGGCCATCGTCATGGGCAAGAAGGGGGAGAACGTGTTCACCGGCTTCGACGACGAAGCGGCGATCGCCGAAGGCGTCATGAAGACCTTCACGGAAACCAACCTGCGTTATTCCCAGGTCACGCCCGTCGACATGTTCACCGAAAAGAACACGGGCAACAACCTGCCGGCGCAGATCGACATCTATGCCGAGCCGGGCGATGCCTATAAATTCCAGTTCATTGCGAAAGGAGGGGGCTCGGCCAACAAGACCTTCCTGTTCCAGGAAACCAAGGCGCTGTTGAACCCGACCGGCTTGATGAACTTCATGGACGAGAAAATCCGCACCCTCGGCACCGCCGCCTGCCCGCCCTATCACCTGGCGGTGGTGATCGGCGGCACCTCGGCGGAGTTGACGCTGAAGACCGTCAAGCTGGCCTCGACCAAGTACCTGGACGAGCTGCCGACCCAGGGCGGCGAATTCGGCCAGGCATTCCGCGACCTGGAATGGGAAGAAAAAATCCACGAACTGACCCGCAGCATCGGCATCGGCGCGCAGTTCGGCGGCAAGTACTTCTGTCACGACGTGCGCGTCATCCGCCTGCCGCGCCATGGTGCCAGCTGCCCCGTCGGCATCGGCGTGTCATGCTCCGCCGACCGCCAGGCCAAGGGCAAGATCACCAAGGACGGCGTGTTCCTGGAGGAACTGGAAGCCAATCCCGCCAAGTATCTGCCCGAGGTCACGGACGAGGATCTGAAAAGCGAGGTCGTGGCCATCGACCTGAACCGGCCCATGGCCGAGGTCCGTAAGGAACTCAGCAAGCACCCGGTGAAGACCCGGGTCATGCTGTCCGGATCCCTCATCGTGGCGCGCGACATCGCCCATGCCAAGCTGAAGGAACGTCTGGACGCCGGCGAGGGCCTGCCCCAGTACTTCAAGGACCACGGCGTCTATTACGCCGGCCCGGCGAAAACGCCGGAAGGCTATGCCTCGGGCTCGTTCGGGCCGACGACCGCAGGACGCATGGACTCCTATGTGGAGCAATTCCAGGCGGCCGGCGGCTCCATGATCATGCTGGCCAAGGGCAACCGCTCGCAGCAGGTAACGGACGCCTGCCGCACTCACGGCGGGTTCTACCTGGGCTCCATCGGCGGCCCGGCGGCGCGTCTGGCCCAGGACTGCATCACCAAGGTCGAGGTCGTCGAATATCCCGAACTGGGCATGGAAGCGATCTGGAAGATCGAGATCAAGGACTTCCCCGCCTTCATCGTGGTCGACGACAAGGGCAACGATTTCTTTGCGGAGTTCAAGAAACGGCCGCAAGCGGCCTAAGGGCCGAATTCAAGCGTCCGAAGGCGGCCTGAGCCGCCCGCACACCAAGGGAGGCTCACCGCCATGGACGAAAGCAAGATCGACCGCATCGAAAAAGACACCCTCGGTGAGGTCCGTGTGCCCGCCAACAGGTACTGGGGAGCACAGACCCAGCGCGCCCTGGAAAACTTCCCCATCGGCGAGGGCACCATGCCGACGGCGCTGATTCACGCCTTCGCGCGGCAGAAACAGGCCGCCGCCCGGGCCAACATGAAACTGGGCAAGCTGGACAAGCGCCTGGGCAACGCCATCGACCAGGCGGCGGGCGAGGTCGCGGCCGGCGAGTGGGACGCCCATTTCCCCCTGCCCGTGTGGCAGACCGGATCGGGCACCCAGACCAACATGAACCTGAACGAGGTGATCGCCAACCGGGCCATCGAGATTCTCGGCGGCGCGTTGGGGTCCAAAGACCCAGTGCATCCCAACGACCACGTCAACATGTCGCAGTCGTCCAACGACAGCATGCCGACGGCCATGCACATGGCCCTGGCGCTGGAATGCCACAATCGCCTACTGCCGGCCCTGGAGGGCATGGAGGCGGTGCTGCTGGACAAATCCAAGGCCTTCCACGACGTCATCAAGATCGGCCGCACCCACCTGCAGGACGCGACGCCGCTGCGCCTCGGCTCTGAATTCGGGGCCTATGCCCATCAGACCCGCCAGAACATCGAACGCCTGCACAAGTCCCTGGCACAGATCTACGAACTGGCCCAGGGCGGCACCGCCGTGGGATCGGGCATCAACGCGCCCAAGGGCTTCGACGCCGCCTTCTGCGAGGCAGCGGCGGAATTGACCGGCCTGCCGTTCAAGCCCTGCCCCGACAAGTTCTATGCGCTGGCCGCCCATGACGCCCTGGTCAACCTGTCGGGCAAGCTCAACACCATTGCCGTGACCAACCACAAGATCGCCGACGACATCCGGCTGCTGGCCTCGGGCCCGCGCTCGGGCCTGGCCGAACTGATCCTGCCGGCGAATGAGCCCGGATCGTCGATCATGCCGGGCAAGGTCAATCCGACCCAGGCGGAAGCCCTGACCCAGGTCGCCGCCCGCGTCATGGGCAACCATGTGACGGTGACCTTCGCGTCCAGTCACGGGCATCTGCAACTGAACGTCTACAAACCGGTGATCGTCGCGACGCATCTGGAATCCATCCGCCTGCTGTCCGACGCCATGGCCAGCTTCACGGAACGCTGCCTGAAAGGGATCGAGCCCAACCGCGAGGTCATCGCCCGCCACCTCAATAATTCTCTGATGCTGGTGACGGCGCTGAACCCGCACATCGGCTACGACAAGGCGGCCGAGATCGCCAAGAAGGCGCACAAGGACGGATCGACCCTGCGCGAGGCCGCCGAGGCGCTCGGCATCCTCACGGGTGCCGAATTCGACAAACTGGTCAATCCGAAGGACATGCTGGGAGAATACGATTGAGCGACAAGGTCACCATCATCACCGGCGCCAGCCGGGGCATCGGCCGCGCGACGGCGATCCTCGCCGCCAAGGCCGGACACGCGGTCTGCGTCAACTACGTGAGTGACCAGGACGCGGCCGATTCCGTTTGCACCGAGATCATCGCCGCAGGCGGCAAGGCGCTCGCCGTGCCGGCGGACACCAGCGTCGAAGCGGACGTGATCCGCCTGTTCGAGACCGTGGACAAGGAACTCGGCACCGTCACCGGCCTGGTCAGCAACGCCGGCATCCACGGGCCGCGCGGGCCGGTCAAGGACCTGACCGCCGACGACATCCGCCGCGTGCTGGAAGTCAACGTGCTGGGCCTGTTCCTCTGCGCGCAGCAGGCGATCAAGCGCATGTCCACGGACAATGGTGGGGCGGGCGGCGCCATCGTCAATATTTCCTCCGGTGCCGCCGTCATCGGCGCGCCCGGCGGCGGCGTGTTGTATGCCGCATCCAAGGGTGCGGTGAACAGCTTCTCGACCGGGCTCGCCCAGGAAGTCGTCCGCCAGGGCATCCGGGTCAACACGGTGGCGCCCGGCCTGACGGAAACGGACATGACCCGGGACGGCCTGACAAAACGGGCGCCGGCGACGCCGCTCGGCCGCGCCGGCAAGCCGGAGGAAATCGCCCAGGCCATCCTGTTCCTTCTATCGGACGAAGCCTCCTACATTTCCTGCGCCAATCTGCGGGTGTCCGGCGGCAAGCCTTGAAATGCGGCGTCATCGTCCGCGCCATGGACGCCGCCGACCTGGACGTCGTGCGCAGCCTGATGGCGCAATTGGACTATGACATCGCGGCGGACGACTTGGCGGCGCGCTTCGGCGCCGTCACGGGCAAGGCCGACCACGCGGTCCTGGTCGCCGAACAGGGCGGCCTGCTTGTCGGCCTGGTGCATGTGTTCGCCCGCCCTGCCCTGGAAAAGCCCGTGGAGGCGATCATCCAATCCCTGGTGGTCGACGCCCGGGCGCGTGGCGGCGGCATCGGCCGTGCCCTCATGGACCGGGCCGAAGGCTGGGCGCGGGCGCGGGGGCTTGCCTCCGTCGCCCTCTACACCAACGTGACCCGGGCCGACGCCGGGGCCTTCTACGCCCGCCTGGGCTACGCCGAAGCGGCGCAATCGGCCCTGCTGCGGAAAACGCTGTCGGCCCCATGACCAAGATCGTCTTCACCGGCGCCAAATCCGCCCCCCTGACCGTCGCCCTGGCGCACGGTGCCGGGGCGCCCATGGACAACCCCTACATGGACGCCTTCGCCGAGGGTCTGGCCGCGCGGGGACTGCGTTGCGCGCGGTTTGAATTTCCCTATATGGCGCAGCGCCGCGACGACGGCAAAAAACGCCCGCCCAATCCGGCGCGGGTGCTGCTGGAGACCTGGCGCGAGGTGATCGGCGAGATCGGCCGCGATAATTTGGTGATCGGCGGCAAGTCCATGGGCGGGCGCATGGCCTCAATGGTGGCATCGGAGTTGGAGGCCGAAGGCACGCCCGTGCGCGGCGTGGTCTGCCTGGGCTATCCGTTCCACCCGCCGGGCAAGCCGGACAAGCTGCGCACGGAACACCTTGAAACGCTGAAGACCAAGACCCTGATCTGCCAGGGCACGCGCGATCCCTTCGGCACGGAGGCCGATGTGCCGGGATATCCCCTATCCAAGGCGATCCGTCTGATGTGGCTGGCCGACGGCGATCACGGCTTCAAGCCGCGCAAGGCTTCCGGCAGAACCGAAGCCCAAAACTGGGATGCCGCCCTCGACGCCATTCAGGCTTTCTGCGCCAAACTGTGACAGGAGACAGGCCATGAGCATTTCCGGACTGGACCATTTCAACATTCGCGCCCGGGACATGGACGCCATGCGCGACTTCTTCGTCGATGTCATCGGGCTGACGGTCGGCGACCGGCCCAATTTCCCGTTTCCCGGATATTGGCTCTACGGCACGGAAGGGTCCGGGGCCATCGTGCATCTGGTTCCCGGCGACCGGGCGCGCAATTACGTCGTCGGCCATGGCACAGGCCAGGAAAATGGCATTCAGGACGGCACCGGCGTGGTGGATCATCTGGCCTTCAAGGGCACGGATGCCGCGGGCCTGATCGAACGGTTGACGACCCACGGCATCGACCATACGGCGCGCGACCTGCCGGGCGGGGCGGCGCAGCAGATTTTCTGCGCCGGCCCCGAAGGCGTGACGATCGAGGTCGTGATTCCGACGGAGTAGCCGTTCCCGCACCTAACGCTGCGGCGGTTTGGGTTCCGTTGCCTTGAAACTGGGAACCGTCGTCATGTTGGTGTACCAGGCCGACAGGTTTTCCAGCCCAGACAGCAGCTTCTGACCCTCTGGCGTCCGTTTCACATAATAGATCGTGGGAGCCAGGAACATGTCGGCCAGAGTCATGGACTCACCGACCATCCAGCGTTGGCCTCGAAGGCCCTTGTCGACGACGGCGAGGTATTTTTCGATCTTGGGCAGATGGGCCTTGATCGCGCCTTCATCCGCCGGCTTGCCAAACATCGGGTTCATCAGCCGAGGACGGATCAGCCCGGAAAACAGGTTCGGATAGCCTTCGTCCAGGTACAGGCTGATGCGCTGGAACATATCCGCCTTTTCCACGGCGTCGCGCGGTTGAAGCTGCGGGTCCGAGGCGTATTCCTCGTCGATATAGACGCAGATCGCCAGCGTTTCGTACAGGTGCAGGTCGGCGTCGCGGATCGCCGGCACCTTGCCGAAAGGATGCTCTTGCTTCTGCTCGTCGGAGCCGGGCATGTATTCGTAGATACGGTAGCCTTCCTCCTTCTCCTCCAGGCACATACGCACCGTTCGGGTGAAGGGGCTGATCGTGGTACCGTAGATCGTCAGATCCGACATTGCGGCGGTCTCCTCGGGACGTTTCTTCGTGTTAAGCATAAAAAGAGTGCCGCGAGGCAGCCCATACTGGCAAGGGAAAAGCACGTTTCGCCGATGATCAAGCCCCCCTCCCTCCACCCCCGCCACGACCCTGCCCGCCTGGCCAAACGCTCGGTCCTGGTCGCCGGCCATCACACCAGCCTAACCCTGGAAGACGTGTTCTGGGAGGCCCTCAGGGAGATCGCCGCGGCGCGGGGGATGTCAGTCAATGCCCTGGTCACGGAAATCGACGCCGGGCGCACGGGAAACCTGTCCAGCGCCGTCCGCGTTTTCGTACTGCAAGCCCTGCGGGATTAACGCCTGCTCCGCCGCAGCCAAGCGGCCAATACGCAACACCCCAACGCCGCAAGGGTAAACCCCGCGACCCGCACCAGTCCCCGTGTCGGCATGTCGCCATATTGCCAGGCGCCGCCTTCCCACCACAAACCGGCGGCGGCGGCCAGGGCCAGGAGCGCAACGAAGACACCGATCCGCGCGGTCCGGCTCATGGCAGCACCTTACCGTCGCCATTCATGGCTTCTATAATGCGTTTCGCTGCCCAGCGGGAAATCTTGTGCCGGGCATGGGTTTCGTCAAACAATACCTGATGACCGCCGCCCAGATTCCGGGCGGTTTCCGCAAGCAGACCCGCGTACAGGGTCGGACGCAAGCCATAGAAACAACAGCGGTCGAAACGGTTGAATATCTGCACCTGGCGACGGCCCGGACGATCCGCTCCCATGACGGCGAGATCGAGCACTCCGGCAATGTCCGTCAAGCCCTCGACGATTTCCCGCGCACTTTCCTCCTTGCCCCTAAGCAAGGCAAGCGGCAGCACCCCCGCCACGGGGAAGCTGACGTCGATGCGCGGATCAATGGCGGCGTTGAGCAGGGTGATCCAAGCCCCCGACGAAACACCAATCATCACTATCCGGTTGAACGGGTGCTGCGCCAGGGCATAATTCACGGCGATCACCGGCGGCAGGAAGGCCGCCCCCAAGTCCGTCGCAAAGCGGGCATCCATCAGCGGCCCGCTGCAATAACGCCGCCAGTCGTAACAGGTATTGTCGCCGTAGCCCGGCATGTTCATCGCGGCAACGGTATAGCCGTCTTCAACCCATGCTTCGATCATCCTGTGCTGATCGTGATAGGTCGCGGCCAGCCCTTGCTGATAGAGGATCAGGCGCCCGTTGGAGGTTTTCGGCCGGAAATAGGCAATGGAATAGGGCCGCCAATTTTTGCTCAGGTAGCCGGTCAGTTCATCGATCCCGGCAAGATTTCCCCAATCCCTGTAATAGGTCGCCTCACAGGCAAGGGCACGCATGATGATCGTGTCGGTCCGCGACAACAGACGCACGATAGCCGGACCAGTCGGTGACAGACACTCATGGTGCGGCCCGGGGTTTTTCTCGACGTCACGCACCACCCGCTGCGGCATCAGGTCACGGGGCAGGTCGGGCGTCTTGAATATCCGTGCCGTCAGGCGGGCGCGCCGCTGGCGGACCGCATCGGCATCGCCAACGGTCAGCCATTCCGATACGGGCAGTGCGGCCATGCCCGCCGGGATGACCTCAAACCGGGCATCGGCGCCCGGGGCCAGGCGCTTAATCACGACCCGCACCGGATCCCAATAATACAGCAACGCCAAAACGGCGCCGATGCTGAGAGCCAGCCCCAGGCCATCGAACAATCGGGACAATTGGGCCTGCCGCTTCATGCCGATATCCCGAAGGTCGTACTAAAACTTTCCGAGGATGCCGCGCAGCAGGTCCTGCGGCGTCACCTTTTTCTTTTCCTCGGGCTGCGGCGCCGGTTGCTGCTGTTCCGGGGCCGGCTGCGGCGCCTGCTGCTGCGGCTGGCCGCCGCCCAGGATACCCTGCAGGACATCGCCGACGCCCTTCTTCTTCAACAGCCTGTCGAGCCCCGGCACGGGCACGCCGCCGGTCCCGAGGGACGCCGTATCAACCTTGATGCGCGGTGCGTCCAGTTTCCCGGTGATGGTGAACGGCACATTCACCCCCTTGCGCGTGGTGATGGACAGCACCGCCGACAGCAGATTGGGGGCCGGCTGGATGGCGCCCGCGAGGTCGACCGTCCAGGCCGCCAGATCGACATTGCCAGCACCGCTGGCGACGCCGACGTTAGTCACAGCTTTCAACTGATTCGAAGTCGCAACGCCGTTTGCGATCGTGAATGCGGCATCCACGTCGGCCAGGCCCTTGCCCTGCTTCGGGCCGCCGAGAGCCCCCCCCAGTTGGTTGAGCGCCAACACCACGCCGCCCAGGCCGAACCCGGCTTCGGCCGATCCGCTAAGCGCTTCCGCATCCAGGTCGCGGCCGGAGAAGCTCAATTTTCCTCCGAGGGAAGAGACGACCTCCGCTTCCGACCGGCCCCGGGCCGTGATATCGAAATCGGCGTTGATCTTGCCCGCCGCGACGCTGCCAAGGGCCTGGCCCGCCTTGGACAGGTCCGCGCCGGCGATCTGGCCGGCGGCACTCACCTGCCCGGCGGCCGTGGCCGTCGCCTTGGCCGTCAGCGTGCCGCCGAACAAACGGCCGGTCAGGCGTTCGACCGTCAGCACGCCGCCTTCGACGGTGGCGCCAAGATCGGCGTTTTCCAGGGCGGCGCCCTCGACCGTCACCTTGGGCGAGGTCGCCGTTATCGCGACGTCGAACGTGTTCAAGACGGCAAGGTCGATGGGTGCCTTGGACCAGCGGGAGTTAACCGCCGCCACCGCCGCCATCAGCGGATTGCCGCCCGGCCCGGCCCAGGCAGCCGGTGCACGGGTGATCCCCCAGCCCCGGTCCATCAGGCCCGCCGCTCGTTTCGCCGGCAGGAACGGCGTGACGTCAATGGGGCCGAGCGCCAAATTGACAAGCGCCCGGGGTTTGGCGCCCTCAAGGGCGAGGGACAGGCTGCCCGCCGCCGTCACAGGCCCGACCTTGCCCGCGATATTATCGACGCGCACGGACTTTGCACTGCCCGTGACCTGGGCCGTCAGATCAAACCCGCCGACCTTGCCCTGGGGTCGATAATCCACTCCGAAGCGGCGCAACAGGCCGGCCAGGTCGCCGTGCCGCGCAGACAGGCCCAGCCGCAGATCCTGCCCCGCGAGGGCCAAGACCGGCAGAGTCCCGCGCAGCCCGACAACCCCACCCATGGCGCCCAGGTTGGCGGTCACCGATGGCGACAATAGGCTGCCCGATACGGCTGCATTGACGGACACCGCGCCCAGGGCTTCCGGCGATACCGGCAAATCCAAGGCCAGCGCCTTGGCCAAGGGCCCCGCATCCTTGGTGCTGGCGGTGATTTTCAAATCCTTGGCCGTGGGAATGCCGTCGAGCCCGGCAAGTCCGCCGGTCACGCCGGCGCTCAGGCCCGCGAAATTGCCGACCTTCAAGACGCGCAAGGTCAGATCGCCGCGCGCCAGGGTCGCGTCCAGCGCGATGTTGCGCGCCGTCAGGCCACGCATCACCGCCGCACCGATGGCAAGCTTCACGTTGGCGTCAAAGGTCGTCAAGGGTTTCAGGGGGGCGAACAGATCGACGGCCGGCGAGGCGGCAGCCGTCGTCTCAGGGGTGCTCCCACCCGCCGCCGTATCGGAGGGGGTCTTGTCCTTGCCGCCCTTCGCGGACGGCGCGGGCGGCATCAGGGCGTCCAGGTCGATCTTGTCCAGTTCCAGGTTGGCGCCGAACGACGGCCGCGCCTGCAGGGCGAGCGTCACCGCCCCCGTCAGCTTGGTGCCGCCGGCCGTGGCGGCAATGCCCGTCAGTTGCAGATAGTCCCCATCGACGACCAGCGGTGTCTTGAAACTGAAGTCCTTGAGCGCGGCGGCGGACACGGCGGCGCCCGGCACGGCCCAGGCCAGCACGGGGCCCAGATCCTTGGCGCGGGTTTCGATCTGGCCCTCGAACCGGGGCTTACCGTCGCGGGCGCTGAGGAACCCGAACAGCCCCACATCGGCGTCGCCGGGAAGCTGCGCCGTTGCCTGGTTGAGGGTCAACTCGCCATTGGCCAGGTCGGCGCTCAGGCTCACGCCTTCCAGCGGTTTGCCGCGCAGCACCAGGGAATCAATCTGCACCGACAGGTTGGCCTGAATGTCCTTCGGCAGGACAAAGCCCGCCGCCGGTTTGGCTGGCTTGGCCGGTTTCGTCGAGATCTCGGGTTTCGCCGTCGCCGTTTTCTTCAGATCGCCCGGCTTGATGGCCTCCTCGACTTTGGCCGGTGCCGGGGCCGGCGCAAGCAGGGCGTCAAGATCTACCCAGCCCGATTTGACGGACAGGGAGGCAACGGTCTTGTCGCCGGTCACGACATCTGCGGACACACGGAACTCCATGGTGTCGAGTTTGATTTCCAGGCCCTCGACACGGCCGCCGTCGGCGCTGGCATCCAGATTGCCCATCACGGTGAACGGTTTCGCCAGATTGACGGGCAGGTCGGCGAACCCGCCGGTCGCGGCGATGGCTTCGGCGACGTTCGGGCCGCTGCCCGTGACCTTGGCGCGCAACCGCGGTTTCTCGGGCACGTTAACGACGCCGCCGTCGACCCTAATCACCGTGTCGCTGCCAAGTTTCAGGCTGAACACCAAGGGAATCGTGCGCCCCTGGACGATCTCGGCGACGTTCAAGGAATAGGCGAGGCGGTGCCCGGCCAGGGTCAGCGCGCCGTCGCTTTCCACCGGCCCGTTCAGGCTAGCGGCGGCGATGCGGGCATCAATCCCGGTGATGACCTCTTCCCGGCCGCGCTGAAGGTCACGGTAGACGATGGTCCCGCTCTCAACCGTGAAATTATCCACGGCGATGCCGGAACCTGCCGTTCCGACGCCCGCGCCAGAG
The DNA here is from genome assembly GCA_963976055.1 of uncultured Alphaproteobacteria bacterium. Lineage (GTDB taxonomy): Bacteria > Pseudomonadota > Alphaproteobacteria > Rhodospirillales > Casp-alpha2 > UBA1479. The sequence continues at coordinate 29,510 of CAXBJB010000003.1, read as the reverse complement.
GTGGGTTTATCGGCTGCGGGTGGTTCGGGGGCGCGGCTGCCCTTCGCCGGAACGGGCTTGCTGAAATCCCAGTTCACGCGGCCATCGGCAAGACGCTCCAGCAGGACCGTCGGGTGGACCAACTTGACCGTTTCGACCCGCACCTTGCCGCCCAGCAGCGCCACCGCCGCGACCCGTACCTCCAGAGATTCGAACGACGCCATGCGGGCATCCGTGGAGCCCCCGATATTGGCAAGATGAACGTCGGCGACATGCAGGCGCGGGCGCGGCAGAACCTGGACGGATACGGGACCGCCGATGACGACCTTGCGTCCGGTCACCTTTTCGACCTGATCGGCGATGTCGTCCGTATAGTTGTTCCAATCGATCAGGCTTGGGCCGATCAGCAGCACGCCGATGACAAGCGCGAAAAAGATCGAAAAACCGATGGCGATTTTCTTCAACGGGCGGACCCCATGTGTTCGATGGTGACTCACGCCCCGTCATGCGGGGCCGTTCGGTCCAGAGTGTAAGGCGAACAACCCGCCATTGCCATAGGCCGAACGGGCCTATTTTCGTGGAAAACTGCCGTTTCGCCGCATTCCGCCACCGCCGCCGGGCGCCGGGTGGGCCATCCTCTGGACGACCTTGAACAGCTCCATCATCAGGATCACCGAGGCCGCGATGACCGCGACAAGCAGCCAGGTCTCGATGTCCACGGCCTCGACCCGCAGGACCGAGTTGAACCCGGGCAGGTGCATGGCCAGGATATGAGCGCCCTGGCTGACGATCACCGCACCGACCACCAGCCAGTTCGCCGACAGCGGCACGCGGAAGACGGAGCGCGTTTCCGACCGGCAGTTGAAAACATGAGCGTTCTCGAACAGAACCAGCAGCAGCAGAAGCGCGTTGCGCGCCTGATGCTCTGCCCAGCCCTGGTCCAGCATCCAGGCAAAGAACAGATAGCCGACCGCCCCCATGAACAAGCCCGAGACGATCGTTTCCGAGATCATCACCCGATCAAAGACCGGCTGGTTCGGCGGCCGGGGAGCACGGTCAAGCAGGCCCGGCTCCGCCCCCTCGAAGGCCAAGGCCGTATGTTGCAAGCCCTGGGTCACCAGGTTGAGCCAAAGCAACTGTACGGCATAAAGCGGCAGCGGCAACCCGCCCAGGAAGGCGAAGAAGAACAGCGCGACCTCCGCCGCCCCCGTCGAGACCAGCAGATAAACCACCTTGCGCACGTTATCGTAGGCAATGCGGCCCTGCTCCACCCCGTTGACGATGGAGGCGAAGTTGTCGTCGGTCAGGATCAGGTCCGCCGCATCACGCGCCACATCCGTGCCGCCTGCCCCCATGGCGACGCCGATGTCGGCGGCGTTAAGGGCCGGCGCGTCGTTGACGCCGTCGCCGGTCACCGCGACGAAATGTCCCTGGGCCCGCAGCGCCTTGACGATCTCCAGTTTCTGCAACGGATCGACCCGCGCGAACACGGGCGCTCCGGCGATGGCGCGGGCGAAGGCCGCCGGATCGTCCGCCAAGGCCTGCAGGTCCAGGCCGGTCACGGCTGCCTCCCCCGCCGCCGCGATGCCGATGTCGCGGGCAATCGCAAGCGCCGTTGCCGGATGGTCGCCGGTGACCATGCGCACGTCGATGCCCGACCGGCGGCAGCGGTCCACCGCGCCCCGGGATTCCGGGCGTAAAGGATCGATCAGGCCGACGAAACCGAGGAATTCCAGGCCCGCCGCCTCGGCCAAGTCGTCGACCGTGGCTGCAACCGGGCCCGTAGCCACGGCCAGTACGCGAAAACCCTCGGCCGCTAGGGCTTCGGCCTGGCGCGTAAGTTCGTCCCCACCGGCATCCCGGCAAAACGGCAGGATGACCTCGAACGCCCCCTTGGCGTAGACGCGAAGCCCGTCTTCCGTACGATGGAAGGATGCGGCGTAGCGCCGTGCCGGCTCGTAGGCGATGGCGGCTTCCTGCGGCAGGCGGGCGAGCAGACCGGACCGGGTCAACCCGGCCTTGGCCGCCAGCGCCAGAAAGGCCACGTCCACGGTATCGCCGAGATGATGCCAATGGCCGTCCCGGCGGACCAGTTCGGCCTCGTTACACAACGCCACCGCCTCGGCCAGGCGGCGCACGCCGTGCCAGTCGGCGTCGTTCATGGCGCCGCTGGCAGCGGTCACGGCGCCTTCATCGTTGTAGCCCTCGCCGGTCACATTGAAATCACCCAGGCCCGGCATCACCAGGCGCTTCACCGTCAACGCGTTGCAGGTCATGGTGCCCGTCTTGTCGCTGGCAATCAGGGTACAGGCACCCAAGCCCTCGACCGCCGGCAAGGAACGCACGATCACGTTTTTCTCGGCCATGCGGTGGCAACCGACGGACAGCGCCACGGTGATCGCCACGGGCAGGCCCTCTGGCAGGGCGGCGACGGCAAGCGCCACGGCGACCAGGAAGATTTCGACCGCCGGCGCCCCCTTGAGCACCATCGCCACGGCCAAAAGCGCGATGGCCACGACCACGACGATCCCCAGCATGCGGGTGAAGCGTTCCAGGCGCACGACCAGCGGGGGCGGGACCGCGTCGCGGCCCACCAGTTGTTCCGCGATTCGGCCCAACGCCGTACGCGTTCCCGTATCGGTGACGATGCCAAGCGCGCGGCCGCTGACCACCACCGTCGCCGCGTGCAGCATGGTGACGCGGTCGCCGATCATGGCTTGGTCCGCCACGGTCGCCGCCGCGTCCTTGACCACGGCCTGCGATTCGCCGGTCAGCAAGGATTCGTCGACCAGCAGGGCGTCGGCCTGCACCAAACGCAGGTCCGCCGGAACATGGCTGCCGGATTCCAGGCGGATCACATCGCCCGGCACCAGGTCGCGGCCCTCCACCGTACGAACCGCGCCGCCGCGCAGGACCGTCGCCCGGTCGCGGATCAGGCTGTCGAGGGTGAGCGCGCTCTTCTGCGCGCGGTATTCCTGATAGGTGCCGATCAGGGCGTTGACTTGCAGCACGGCGAAGATGAACAGCGCGTCCGACGCCTCGCCAATGGCAACGGAGACAACCGCCGCCGCGGCCAGCAGGTAGATCAGCGGATTGACGAATTGCCGCAGGTACAGCGTGACGAGGCCGGGCGGCCGGGGCCGGGGCAAGTCGTTAGGTCCGTAACGGCGCAGGCGGTCAGCCGCCTCCCGGTCGCTCAGTCCGGTTTCGGGATCGCTGTCCAATGCGCGGGCAACCACGTTCCAAGACAGGGTGTGCCAAACCTGGGGCGTCGGAAGGGGGTCGCTATCCATCGGGGACGCCTCGCCTGCCTTGTTCGTGCCGACGCCGCCCCCGGATATTTCGACGGTGGAACCGGCGATGTCTAGGGCAGCACCAATACCGCCCGGAAGTCATTGACGTTGGTCAAGGTCGGCCCGCATTCAATAAGGTCGCCGATCCCCTGGAAAAATCCGTAGGCGTCGTTGGCATCCAGCAATGCCCGCGCATCCAGGCCCGCCGCCTTGGCCCTGGCCAGGCTGTCCGGGCCGATCACCGCGCCCGCGTTGTCTTCCGAACCGTCGACCCCGTCCGTGTCGCAGGAAATGGCGTGGATGCCAGCAGCCCCGTCGAGCGCCACCGCCATGCCCAGAAGATATTCCGTATTGCGCCCGCCGCGTCCGCCGTCGCCGCGGATGGTCACCGTGGTCTCGCCGCCTGACAGCAGCACGCAAGGCCCCTGTGCGGGGCCCTTCCCGGCCAGGGTGTCGCGGGCAAGCTGCGCGTGCACGGCACCCAAGTCGCGGGCTTCACCCTCCAGCGCATCGCCCAGGATCACCGGCGTGATACCGGCGGCGCGGGCGACCTCGGCGGCGGCCTCCAGGCTCGCCTGCGGCAGGGCGATCAGATGCGTCTCGATCCGCGCGAAAATCGGATCGTCGGGTTTCGGCGTTTCGTCGGTGCCTGCATCCAGCAGGGCCTGCACCGGGGCGGGCAGCTTGATGGCATATTTCGCGACAATGGCCCGCGCGTCGTCGAAGGTCGTGGGGTCGGGCACCGTCGGGCCCGAGGCGATGACCGCCGGATCGTCCCCGGGAACGTCCGAGATCAACAGATTGACGATGCGCGCCGGTGCCGCGGCGGCGGCCAGCCGGCCGCCCTTGACCGCCGACAGGTGTTTGCGCAGGCAGTTCATTTCGTGGATCGTCGCCCCGCAGCGCAGAAGTTCCCGGTTGACGGCCTGCTTGTCGGCCAGGGTCAGGCCCGGCCCCGGCGCGGACAACAGCGCCGAGCCGCCGCCGGAAATCAGGCAGACCACCAAGTCGTCCTCGGTCAGCCCCTTGACCATGTCCAGCATGCGCCGGGCCGCCGTCTCGCCCGCGGCATCCGGCACGGGATGGGCGGCCTCGACCGTCTCGATCCGCTTGCAGGGCACGTCATAGCCGTAGCGGGTGACGATCAGGCCCGACAGGTCCTCCGGCCAATGGTCCTCGAACGCACGCGCCATGGCGGCCGAGGCCTTGCCCGCCCCGATCACCAGGGTCCGCCCGCCGGTCGCTGGGTCCGGCGGTTTCGGCAGGAAATGGGGGATGCGCTTTTCAGGCTGGGCCGCCGCGACGGCGGCGGCGAACATGTCGCGAAGCAGGGTTTCCGGATCCAAGATCATAGCCTCCCAATAATGGTCCTGGTTACGTCACCCTGGGGCGAAAGCCAAGGCCCGGAGCCCCGCAACCCGGGTTTTTCCACATCGCGGGGAAATGCGGGGCCTAAACGCGGACGATCTTGCCCGGGTTCATGATGTTCCGGGGGTCGAGGGCCTGTTTGACCGCGCGCATGGCGACCAGGGCCTCGCCGTGTTCGGCGGTCAGAAAATCGATCTTGCCGTAGCCGACGCCGTGTTCGCCCGTGCAGGTGCCGTCCAGGGCGATGGCGCGCATGACCATGCGCTCGTTCACGTCCTCGGCGCGTTTCATCTCGTCCGCGTTGTCGGGATCGACCACGAAGACGATGTGGAAATTGCCGTCGCCGACATGGCCGACGATGGGCGCGCACAGGCCCGACGCGTCGATGTCCTTGCGGGTTTCCAGGATGCAGTCGGCCAGTTTCGAGATCGGCACGCAGACATCCGTGGCGATGCCCCGGCAGCCGGGGCGCAGCGCGATCGCCGCGTAATAGGCGTCGTGGCGGGCCTGCCACAGCTTGTTGCGGTCCTCCGCCTTGGTCGCCCATTGGAAATCGTCGGCGCCGAAATCGCCCGCGATGGCCTTCACGTTTTCGACCTGTTCACGCACACCGGCATCACTGCCGTGGAATTCGAAGAACAGGGTCGGTTTCACCGCGTAATCGAGCTTGGAATACTTGTTCACCGCGTCCATCTGCGCCTCGTCCAGAAGCTCGATACGGGCCACGGGGATGCCGGACTGGATCGTCAGGATCACCGTGTTCACGGCGCTTTCCAGGTCGGGGAACGGGCAGACGGCGGCCAGAACCGCTTCTGGAATGCCGTACAGCCGCAGAGTGATTTCCGTGATCACGCCGAGGGTTCCTTCCGAGCCCACGAACAGGCGCGTCAGATCATACCCCGCCGACGACTTGCGCGCCCGGCGCGCCGTGCGGATGACCCGCCCGTCGGCCATGACCACGGTCAGGCTGAGAACGTTTTCCCGCATGGTCCCATACCTGACGGCATTCGTGCCGCTGGCCCGCGTCGCGGTCATGCCGCCAAGCGACGCATCCGCCCCCGGGTCGATGGGAAAGAACAGGCCCGTGTCGCGCAGATAATCGTTGAGCGCCTTGCGCCGCACGCCGGCCTGGACGGTGACGTCCATGTCCTCGGCGTTGACCGCGAGGATCTTGTCCATGCGCGACAGATCGATGCAGACCCCGCCGTTAAGCGCCGCCACATGGCCCTCCAGGGACGTGCCCGTGCCGAAGGGAATGACCGGCACGCCGCGTTCGGCGCAGGCCTTGACCACGGCGGCGACCTGTTCGGTTTCCGTGCAATAGACCACGGCGTCGGGCGGGGCCGAGGGGTGGTAGGATTCGTCGCGGCCATGCTGTTCGCACACGGCGGCGGAGGTGGACAGGTTTTCCGCGCCGACGATCTGCGCCAGAAGATCAAGCAGGCCCGAATCGACCGCGCCTGACGGCTGCGCTGCCGCCGTTGCCTGTGGTGTCGTCATGTCAGATGGGTTTCCCGGATACCTCTGTTTTCAGGTCCTGCAACTGGCCGCGGATGGCGTCCATATGCGGGTTGATGGCCAGCGCCTTTTCCATGGCGCGGATCGCCGCTTTTTTGCGCCCCATTTCCGCATAGATCAAGCCCAGGCCCGACAGCGCGCCGAAGTGGCGGGGCTCCAGTTCCAGGGTGCGCTGAATATCGAGCACGGATTCCGGATACTTGCCCAACAGGAAATGCACCGTGGCGCGCTTGTTCCAGCCTTCGGCATGCTTTGGCGCCAGACTGATGACGTCGTTGAAGTATTTCAGGGATGTGTCGTAGGCGCCCCTGTTCATGGCGATGACGCCCCGGGCCATGGCGCTGTCGACCAGTTCCTGGCCGCTTACCGCCCAGGTCTGCCAGATGCGGGTTTCGATCTGGTGGGCTTCTTCCGGGTTCTTGGTCGCCGTCAGGGCCTCGAACAGGGCGTCGAGCACCGGATCGGTCTGATCCGCCCGCGCCTGCGGTGCGGTCAGAACGGCGGCAAGAAGCCCCGCCATGAGGATGCGTTTCCACCTAACCATGACAAAAAGATTACGCCTTCGCGGGCATAACGCCAAGGGCTCCGCCACTCACAAGCCCGTCAGGAGATGGTGATCGAAACCTCATGCGGTTCCGTGTCCAGACGGCCCGAACAATGCAGCGTGCGTTCCGGCCCCATGGGCCGGGGCGGCAGCAGGGTGATCTCCAACTGCACGGTTTTCAGAAGGTCTTCGCGCATTCGCGGCGGGCGGGTGAAGTTGCCCCAGCCGTCATGGGTGAAGATTTCCTCCAGATACCAGCCCGGATCGCCCCGGTGGCCGCGGCTGCGCGACGCCAGGCCCTTGGCGACCCGCGCGAACAGTTCCAGGCACATGCCTTCGGACGGTTGGGCCAAGCGTTCTCGCGCCGTGAGGAACACGGTGATCTTCTTGTCCCGCCAATCGAAATAGGCCCCGGTGGTCGGCGCCACGGGCAGGAAGCCGACCTCCAACAGCCGCTGGCCGACCTGAAGCAAATCCTGCTTGAGCCGGATGATGCCGAGATCCATGAGCGTCACCGGCTCGGCGGACAGCCAATCGAGGGTGGAATTCGCCCGCGCGTCGGCGGCGGGACGGAGGGTGAGGACCAGGGCGAGGCTTCCGAGAAACACCGCCCGCCCAAGGATCCGCGTGATCGCTGTCATGCGACGGCTCCTTCCTGCGTTGCAGGCCCCGCGACGCGTTTCGCGGCGGCGATGAAGGAATCATAACACGAAAATTTCGAAGATCACGCTTAAATGTGCACTGAGTGCGACTCTTGTGACCGGCTTTATCGCAGGCCCTCGGGCTTGGGCCCGCCGGTCGCCCAGTCGAGCAGCTCCACCGTATGAACCACGGGCATGCCGACGGCGTCCTCGAGCTGAACCATGCAGCCGATGTTCCCCGTGGCCATGACCTGGGCCCCCGTGCGTTTCAGGTTGGCGGCCTTGCGCGCCTTGAGGCGGCCCGAGATTTCCGGCTGCATCATGTTATAGGTCCCGGCGGAGCCGCAGCACAGATGCCCCTCGGCGGGCTCGCGCACCTCGAACCCGGCCTGGGCCAGCAGGTCCTTGGGCGGCTTGGTCAGCTTCTGACCGTGCTGCATGGAGCAGGCGGAATGATAGGCGACGACGGGCCTGTCCCCGTCGATCGCGGCCGCGTTCAGGCCCAGGTCCATCATCACTTCGGTGATGTCGCGGGTCTTGCCGGCAATCGCCTTGGCGCGAGCGGCCCAGGCATCGTCGCGGCGCAGCATCCAGCCGTAATCCTTCACCGTGGTGCCGCAGCCCGACGCGTTGATGACGATGGCGTCGATCTGCCCGTGCGCCGCCTCGGCGCGCTCCCAGGCTTCGATATTGGCCTGGGCCTGGGCGTGGCTTTGGGCTTCCTTGCCCATGTGATGGACCAGGGCACCACAGCAGCCCTGCCCGTCGGCGATCACGACCTCGCAGCCGTGGCGGGTCAACAGCCGCACGGTGGCCTCGTTGATCGCCGGGTTCAGAACCTTCTGCGCGCAGCCGGTCATCAGCGCCACGCGCTTTTTCATCACCCCCTCGGCCTTGACCACCTGGGGCCGGTCCAGGTCCGTCGGCGCATGGATGCGCTTGGGCGTGAGCCCCAGCATGGCGCCGAGCCGCCCCGGCATCACCCGCGCCAAGGGCCGCGCCAGCCAGGCGCCCAACAGCATCAGGCGGAAGCGGTCCGGATAGGGCAGGACCAGCGGCAGCAGCCCGCGCAGCAGGCGGTCCATCAAGGGGCGTTTGTACTCGCGTTCGATCTTGGCCCGCGCGTCATCGACCAGATGCATGTAATCGACGCTGGCCGGGCAGGTCGTCATGCACGACAGGCAGGTCAGGCAGCGGTCGATATGCGTGACGTGCTGCTCGGTCGGCTTGGCCCCTTCCTCCAGCAGTCCCTTGATCAGGTAGATGCGCCCGCGCGGGCTGTCCAATTCGTCGCCCAGCAGGACATAGGTCGGACAGGTCGCCGTGCAGAACCCGCAGTGCACGCATTTGCGCAGGATGTCGTTGGCCTGCGCGATATGCGGGTCGGCCATCTGGGCCAGGGTGAAGGTGGTTTGCATCGTCTTTCCGTCCCTGCCCTTACACGCCCGCCGTCATGCGGCCGGGGTTGAGGATGCCCTCGGGATCGAAGGCCTCCTTCACCCGTTTTGAAAGTTCGGCCAGCGGGCCCGGCTGCGGCTGAAACACCGCGACCGCCTGACGCACGTCGGCGGATGCCCGGACCAGGGTCGCGTGGCCGCCGCAATCCCTGATGACCTGGCGGATATCCGCCGCCCCGGCATCGTCGCGGGCGTCGAGGGCGAACCAGATCAGCCCCCCGCCCCAGTCGTAATAGACCTCGCCACCCAGGCGCGCGCGCAGATGCTGGCCCACCGTCGGGCCCGCCGTGGGCGGCACGCTGACGCGCCAGACCTGATGGTCCTGCCAGTCGCCGGTGAAGGGCGCCGCGTCGCGGACCTCGCGCCAGAAGGCGGCGGAGTTCATGGAATGCAGTTCCTCGACCGCGCCGAAGGGCGCGAACAGGCCGCGCAGGGAATTGCAGCGGTGTTCGACGCTGGGCCCGGGCCCTTCGACGCGCACGGCGGTGACAGCGGTGCCCGCGCCGGACACATAGCCGACGCCGGAGCGTGCGGCGACGGATGCGGGCAGATGGGCCGCGCCGGCGACCTCATGGCTGGAGCCCAGGGCATCGCACAGCGCCGCGACCGCATGGGTGTCGTCGGCGCCCATGAGCAGGACCGTCCGCGTCTTTTCCGGGCGCGGCAGGACCTTCACGGAGACCTGGGTCATCACGGCGAGCGTGCCGAAGGAGCCCGCCATCAGTTTCGAGAGATCGAAGCCGGTGACGTTCTTCATCACCTTGCCGCCGGACTTGAACACCTCGCCCCGGCCGGACACGGCCTGGAAGCCCAGGAAATGATCGCGCGCCGCGCCTGCCTTGATGCGCCGGGGGCCGGACAGGTTGGCGGCGATGACACCGCCGAGCGTGCCTGTCCCCCCGCCCAGACCGTAAAGGGTTCCCAGGTCCATGGGCTCGAAAGCCAGTTCCTGGTTGGCGGCGTCGAGGGCCTTTTCGATCTCGAACATGGAGGTCGCGGGGCCGGCGGTCAGCACCAGTTCGCCCGGATCGTATTCGGCGATGCCGGACAGATTCGACAGGTCAAGCACGCGGCCCGCCTGCACGGGGCGGCCGAACCCGGATTTGGAGCCCGAGCCGCGGACGTCCAGCGGCGTGGCTTCCGAGACCGCCCATTTGACGGCGTCGAGAACCTGGTCGGCATTATCCGGCTTGAGGATTTCGGTCATGGTGAGGGGGTCAGAATCGAGGAATATCGGGGAACGGCACCTGGCCGCGCGAGATATGCATGCGGCCCAGTTCGGCGCAACGGTGGAGCGTCGGATAAACTTTGCCCGGGTTGAGTTGCTGGCTGGGGTCGAAGGCGCATTTGACCCGCTGCTGCTGCTTCAGGTCGTCTTCCGTGAACATCTCGCCCATCAGATCGCGCTTTTCCACGCCGATGCCGTGTTCGCCGGACAGCACGCCGCCGACCTCGACACAAAGTTTCAGGATATCGGCGCCGAAGTTCTCGGCCCGGTCCAGTTCGCCCGGCTGGTTGGCGTCGAACATGATGAGGGGATGCAGATTGCCGTCGCCGGCATGGAACACGTTGGCGACGCGCAGGCCGTATTTGTCGGACATTTCGGTCATGCGCTGGAGGACCAGGCCGAGCTTTTTCCGGGGGATCGTGCCGTCCATGCAGAGATAGTCCGGCGACAGACGCCCGACCGCCGGAAACGCGTTCTTGCGCCCGGACCAGAAGGCGGCGCGTTCTTCCTCGGTCTCGCTGATGCGGGAATAGATCGCCCCCTGTCCCTTGGCGATCTCGCCGACCCGGTCGATCAGGTAATCGACCTCGACCTTGGGCCCGTCCAGTTCGACGATCAGCAAGGCCTCGACATCCAGGGGATAGCCCGCCTGGACGAATTCCTCCGTCGCGTGGATGGCGGGCTTGTCCATCATCTCGATCCCGCCCGGGATGATCCCGGCGTTGATGATGGCGGCGACGCAATCGCCGCCTTCTTCCGACGAATTGAAACCCAGGAGCACGGCGCGCGCCGTCTCGGGCTTCTTCAAAATCCGCACGGTGACTTCGGTGATGACGCCGAGCAGCCCTTCCGAGCCCGTGAGCACGCCGAGCAGGTCATAGCCGCCCGGGTCCAGATGCTTGCCGCCCAGCCGCAGCACCGTGCCGTCCATCAGCACCATTTCCACGCCCAACACGTTGTTGGTGGTCAGGCCGTATTTCAGACAATGCACGCCACCGGAATTTTCGGCGATGTTGCCGCCGATGGAACACGCGATCTGCGACGACGGGTCGGGCGCGTAATAGAAACCGTCGCCTTCCACCGCCTTGGTGATCCCAAGATTGGTGACCCCCGGCTGCACCACGGCGCAGCGGTTGGCATAGTCGATGTCCAGCACCCTGTTGAATTTGGACAATCCCAGGGTGATGGCGTCGGCCAGCGGCAGGGCGCCGCCGGACAGCCCCGTGCCGGCACCCCGCGGCACGATCTTGACCCCGTTGGCGTGGCAGTACGCAAGGATTTCTGAAACCTGGGCCGTGGTTTCCGGCAACACGACGATCAGCGGCAACTGCCGATAGGCCATCAGCCCGTCGCATTCGAAGGCGCGCAGCATGGCATCGTCGGCGATCACGCCTTCGCCGGGCACGATGGCGCGCATGGCGGCGATGATCTCGGCCCGCCGGTCGATGACGCCTTGATCCGGTTCCGGCATCTGCATGGTTGGACGCTCCAATGACCGACAGCCCTTTCAGGGCGCCGGTTTTCCGCATTGTAAGTGTTTTGCCCGCCCCGGCAACAGGGGCGGTGGAGCCCGATTACTTGACCTCGTGCTTGGCCATGATTTCGAGGGCCCGCACCATGGCCGAATGGTCCCAGCCGGCGCCGCCGTGGGCCGTGCAGGAATTGAACAACTCCTGCGCCGTCGCCGTGTTGGGCAGGGAGATGCCCATGTCCTTGGCACCGGACAGGGCCAGATTGAGGTCCTTCTGGTGCAGTTCGATGCGGAAGCCCGGGTTGAAGGTGCGCTTGATCATGCGCTCGGCATGGACTTCCAAAATCTTCGAATTGGCGAAGCCGCCCATCAGGGCCTCGCGCACCTTGGCCGGATCGGCCCCGGCCTTGGACGCGAACAGAAGGGCTTCGGACACGGCCTCGATGTTCAGCGCCACGATGATCTGGTTGGCGACCTTGCAGGTCTGCCCGTCGCCGGCCCCGCCGACCAGGGTGATGTTCTTGCCCATCAGCTCAAACAGCGGCATGGCGCGGTCGAAATCCTTTTTCGTGCCGCCGCACATGATGGTCAGGGCCGCGTTCTTGGCGCCCACCTCGCCGCCGGACACCGGGGCGTCGACCCAACCGGCGCCCGCCTTCTTGATCTTCTTGGCGAATTCCTTGGTCGCAAGCGGCGCGATCGACGACATGTCGATGACCAGCTTGCCCTTCAGGTTGGCGGACGCCACCCCGTTCGCGCCGAACAGGACCTCTTCGACCTGGGGCGTGTCGGGCACCATGGTGATGATGACCTCGGACTTGGCGGCCACGTCCTTGGGCGTCGCGGCGAACACGGCGCCGCCCTTGGCGAGGTCCTTCGGCATGGGTTTCTTGCGCTTGAGCGCGATGATTTTGTGGCCGGCTTTCTGAAGATGGGCGGCCATGGGAGCGCCCATGATGCCGAGACCGATAAATCCGATGGTAGCCATGGTTGATGTCCCCTCCTGGGTGGAATGGTTTTGCGTAAGCTGAATGGTTGCAGACGTTTTACCGCGAATGCGGCAAAAACCAATGGGGCAACCGGGATTTTTCCGCCAGCCGGGAAAAGGCCGGCGGCGGGATGGGATCAGGCGGCCTTGCTCGACGCCTCGGCGGCGCGCAGCCAACCCAGGCCCTCGACCGTCGTGGTCAAGGGCACGTATTCGCAGCCGACCCAACCCTGATAACCGATGGCGTCCAAGTGGGCGAAGAAGTGCGGATAGTTGATTTCGCCCGTGCCCGGCTCGTGGCGGCCCGGGTTGTCGGCGATCTGGATATGGGGGATGCGCGGCAACAGCCGTTCGACCGTGCGGCACAGATCGCCTTCCATGATCTGCATGTGATAGGCGTCGTACTGGAAATACAGGTTGTCCTGGCCGACGGCCTCCAGCACCGCTTCGGCCTGGGCCGAGGTGTTGAGGAAGAAGCCCGGAATGTCGCGGGTGTTGATCGCCTCGACCAGAAGCTTGATGCCCGCGTCGTCGAACCGGGGGGCCGCGAACTCCAGGTTCTCGACGAAGGTCTCGAAGGCCTGTTCCGGGGCCACGCCGTCACCGGGAATGCCGGCCAGGCAGTTGACCTGGGGACAGCCCAGCGCCGTCGCGTAGTCGATGGCCAGGCCGACGCTGTCCTGGAATTCGCTTTTCCGGTCGGGCAGGCTGGCCAGCCCCCGTTCGCCCTTGGCCCAGTCGCCGGCCGGCAGGTTGTGCAGCACCTGGATCAACCCGTTGGATGTCAGCGCGTCAACCAGATCGGCCGCCTTGTAGTCGTAGGGAAACAGGTATTCCACGCCCTTGAACCCGGCCTTGGCGGCCGCCTGGAACCGGTCCATGAAATCCAGGTCCTGGAACAGCATGGTGATGTTGGCGTTGAAACGGGGCATGGGGTGTCTCCTGCGGTGGTGTCTTCTTGGATTGAAACTTAGCGGCGAGGTCGGGCGGGAGGCAACCGGCAGTGGGGCCGGTCGAAGACGCCTCCCGCCCTCCTCGCAGGGACCTCTATTCGGCGGGCATCATGTCCCGCTTCTTTGCCTTGCCCGGCTTGGGGGCGGGCAGGCCGTCCGTATCCAGGGTCGGATCCAGGCAAAGGATCTCTTCGAACTCGTTGACGGCGTCGATCTCCATGCCCATGGCCACGTTGGTCACGCGCTCCAGAATGAATTCCAGAACCACGGGCACCTGGTGTTCCTTCATCAGGGCCTGGGCCTGGGCAAAGGCATCCTTGAATTCGTTGGGGCTGCGCACGCGGATCGCCTTGCACCCCAGGCCCTCGGCCACGGCGACATGATCGACGCCGTAATCACCCAGGTCGGGCGCGTTGACGTTTTCGAACGACAATTGGACGTTGTAGTCCATGTCGAACCCGCGCTGCGCCTGACGGATCAGGCCCAAGTAGGAATTGTTCACCACCACATGGATGTAGGGCAGGTTGAACTGGGCGCCCACGGCCAGTTCCTCAATCAGGAACTGGAAATCATAGTCACCGGAAACCGCGACGATTTCCTTGTTCGGGCAGGCCTTGCGCACGCCCAGCGCCGCCGGCAGGGTCCAGCCCAACGGCCCGGCCTGACCGGCATTGATCCAGTTGCGCGCCCCGTTGACCTTAAGGAACTGGGCGGCGGCGATCTGGCTCAACCCGATGGTGGTGACGTAGCAAACGTCGCGGCCGAAGGCTTCGACCATTTCCTGATAGACGCGCTGCGGCTTCAACGGCACCGTATCGAAATGGGACTTGCGCTGCATCACTTCCTTGCGGTAGGCGCATTCACCGGCCCAGGCGGACCAGTCCGGCAGGCTGCCGTCCTCCTTCATCTCGCGCGCCGCCTGCACGAACAGGTCGAGCGCCGCCCCGGCGTCGGACACGATGCCGTAATCCGGTTCGAACACGCGGCCGATCTGGGTCGGCTCGATATCCACATGCACAAAGGTGCGGCCCTTGGTGTAAACGCCGACGGAACCCGTATGCCGGTTGGCCCAGCGGTTGCCGATGCCGAGCACGAAGTCGGCGCGCAGGAACGACTTGTTGCCGTAGCGATGCGCGGTCTGCAACCCGACCATGCCGGCCATCAGGGGATGGTCGTCGGGAATCGCGCCCCAGCCCATCAGGGTCGGGATCACCGGGATGCCGGCCAGTTCCGCGAATTCGACCAACAGGTCCTGAGCGTCGGCGTTGATGATGCCGCCGCCGGCGACGATCATCGGGCGCTTGGCCTCGGCCAGCATGGCCATGGCCTTGTCGATCTGGCGACGCGACGCTTCGGGCTTGAACACCGGCAGGGGCTCGTAGGTATCGGCGTCGAATTCGATCTCCGTCAACTGCACGTCGATCGGCAGGTCGATCAGCACCGGGCCCGGGCGGGATGAGCGCATCAGGTGGAACGCCTTCTGGAACACGCGCGGCACCAGGGCCGGTTCGCGCACGGTGACCGCCCATTTGGTCACCGGCTTGGCGATGGATTCGATGTCGACCGCCTGGAAATCTTCCTTGTACAGCTTGTCGCGCGGCGCCTGCCCGGTGATGCAGAGGATCGGAATGCTGTCCGCCTGGGCAGAATACAGGCCGGTGATCATGTCCGTCCCCGCCGGGCCCGAGGTGCCGATGCAGACCCCGATGTTGCCCGCCTTGGCGCGGGTGTAGCCCTCGGCCATGTGGCTTGCCCCCTCGACGTGCCGCGCCAGCACATGGTCGATGGATCCGCGCTTTTTCATCGCCGCGTAGAACGGGTTGATGGCCGCCCCGGGGACGCCGAAGGCGGCGTGAACGCCCTCTTTCTCAAGAACCCGGACCGCTGCTTCCGCTGCCGTCATGCGTGCCATGGCCGTCACCTCCCTGCTAAGAACCGGTCTTAAGGGTGACAGCCGGGCGGATGCGCGGCAACCATTTTGGAAATTATTCCGTATTTCGATAACTGGTATTTTTTATGTTAATAATCAATTAGATAAATAATATGCAATTTTGGAAAAATACCGATTCACGGCGCCACGCGAACGCCTGTCGCCGACGCCGGAGCACCGCAGAAAAGTCTCATTAAAGGAAGGGCCGGGGAACGCGGCGGATCAGGGCTCGCGGCTGCCGAGCTCGCTGGCGATGCTCTTGGCGGCGCGGGTCACGAGGCCCGCCAGACCGGAAATTTTCTCGTCGGAAATGCGTGCCGAGGGGCCGGAAACGGAGATCGCGGCAATCGGCTCGTCGTGCTCGTTGAACACGGCGGCGGCGATGCAGCGCAGGCCCACGGCATGTTCCTCGTCGTCAATGGCATAGCCCTGGCGGCGGATCTGGCCGAGCGCATCGCGGAACCGCACGGGCGTCGCCAGGGTCTTGTCCGTGACCTTGGACAGGCCGTGGCGCTGCAGGATGCGGTTGACCTCTTCCTCGGACTGATTGGCGAGCAGCACCTTGCCGACGCCGGAGCAATGCATGGGCACGCGGGTACCGGGGGCGCGGTAGGCGCGCATGGTCTCGCGGCTTTCGACCTGGGCCAGATAGATGACCTCGCCATCGTCCTGGATCCCCAGTTTCACGGTCTCGCCCGTTTCCTCCATCAGCCGGCGCATGATGGGCCGCGCCATGACGACCAGATCGCGCGACCGGATGAAGGCGTTGCCGATCACGAAGGCCTCGACCCCCACGTGCCACAGGGCCGTCGCCTGGTCGAAGCGCACGATGCGATCGTGCTGCATGGTGGTCAGCAGCCGGTGCGTGGTCGACGGCGGCAGGACCACGGTCAGCGCCACATCGGTCAAGGTCATGCCGTCCTCGGACCGGGCCAGGGCCTTGAGAATGGAGATGGCGCGGGCGAGGGACTGAACCTGCCCGCCCGTATCCTCGCGCGACCGGGTGCGGGTGCGGCCCCGGGTCCGCGGGCGGGGGGTGGCGGTATCGGCCATGTTTTCTTCCCTGCGTTTTTTGGTTCGTGGCGTCCCGCAGCGCGTCACGCGCAACGGCACGAAATTTCACGATACGGAACAATTTCCAAAAAGGTCGCGTTCCAGGGCCGAAAAGTCAAGACCGAATGCAGATGAACTCCACCGGGACCGCGCGGCCCTGCTCGACATTGCGGGCGGAATTGCGCATGCGCTCCAAGGCGTTTTCGCGCAGAATTACGAGCGGGCTGAGGACCGGTGGCCCCTGATCCCGGGCCCGCGCGCGGGCCGCCTGGTTGTAGGCCAGGGCCAGGTCCGTGGAGTCGTGGATCGCTTCGACCCGAAACCCCGCATCTTCCAAAATCGACGCCGTTTCCTCGGGCGTCGTCAGATGGCTGATCTCGGCCGTCATGGCCCAGGGCACGGGGTAGACCACGTCGCCACCGGGGCCCTGGGCGACTTCGCCCGCGACGAAACGCGCCCCGGGCTTCAGCACCCTGGCGGCCTCGGCGAAGAAACGCGCCTTGTCGGGCACGCTCATGGACACGTTCTGGGTATAGCCGGCATCGAAGGCGGCATCATCGAACGGCAGGGCAAGGGCATCGCCGACTCGGAAATCGGTCTTGCCGGACAGCCCGGTCATGGCCGCCAGTTGCTCCGCGACGGCGATGAATTCCGGGGTCAAGTCGATGCCGCTGACCCGTGCCCCCGACACGGCAGCGAGATAGCGCGCCGGCCCGCCCACGCCGCAGCCGATGTCGACGACATGCTGGCCCGGTTGGGGCCGCAGACGGGCGATCATCTCGTCCGTCGCCTCGCGCCCACGCCCGTGCAGGTGATCCAAGGGGGCAAGGTCCTGGACCGTGAGCCCGTCCAGGGCGACCCCAGCCTCGGCCAGTTTGGCCAGGATGGCATCCATCAAGGTCCCGTGGGTGTAATGGGCGGCGACTTTGTCGGCGGTCATGGACGTTTTTTTTCAGCCTTAACTAATAAAAAGCGCAACAAAAAACCGCGCTCCTGATTGCTCAGGTAAGCGCGGCTGGATAGGAATCCAAGAGCACCTTTATGGGCGCTCCGATGCCTGCCTTATCCTTGGCGGGCTTTGAAACGCGGGTTCTTCTTATTGATGACGAAAACGCGGCCCTTGCGGCGCACGACGCGGCAATTCTTATCGCGCGTCTTGGCGGACTTCAGGGAATTCAAAACTTTCATCGGTCTCAAGCTCCGTATGCGGGCCACTCGAAGGGCGGAAATCGGGTCCGGTCAGGCCGGAAGCGGCGGAAACTACCCAAACCACCCCCCCCTGTCAACCGCAACCGGACCGCTTTCCCGCCGGGGGCGCTTTATCCCCCCTGGAGAAGTCTGTATAGATGGGCGCCGTGTACAATAATCCGCCGCTCAACAGCCGCTTCCGGGACATTTCCGGCCAGCTTGCGGCGGACCGCCGGCCCCTCAGACCGAAAGCCCGTCCATGACCTCAACCCAGGCATCTCCCGTCCCCGCCAAGGGACGCACCGACGCCGTCCGGGGGATTTTGTGGATGGTCCTGGCCAGCCTGTGCTTCGCCTGCATGCACGCGGTCATCAAAAAGGTCGCGGCGACCGGCATTCATCCCTTCGAAACGGCATTTTTCCGTCTGTTGTTCGGGATGCTGCCGATAATCCCGTTCTTCGTGAAGGACGGCTTGAAGCCGCTGAAGACCAAACGCCTGGGCCTGCTGACCCTGCGCGGCGTGCTCAATTCGGCGGCCATGCTGTGTTATTTCTTCGCGCTCTCCATCGCCCCCCTGGCCCAGGTCACGGCGCTGGGATTCTCGGCCCCCATCTTCGCCTCGGTTCTGGCGGTCCTGTTCCTGGGCGAGGTCGTGCGCCTGCGCCGCTGGACGGCGATTCTGCTGGGCTTCGCGGGCACGCTGGTGATTCTCCGCCCTGGGGTCATCCCGCTTGACCTCGGGCCAATGCTGGTCGTCATCTCGTCGCTCATCTGGGGCGGTTGCATGATCATCATCAAGCGTCTGAGCGCCACCGAATCCAGCGCCACCATCACCGTCTACATGTCGCTCGTCATGATGCCGATCATCCTGGTGCCCGCGACCTTCGTGTGGTCCTGGCCGGGGCCGGAGCAATGGGCCCTGCTGATCGGCCTCGGCATTCTGGGCGGCGGCGCGCAGCTGTCCATGGCGCAAGCCTTGAAGATGGCCGACACCCATGTCGTCGGGCCGGTCGATTTCGTGCGCCTGATCTGGGTCACGGCGCTGGGCTATGTGTTCTTCAACGAACTGCCTGACATGTTCGTGTGGATCGGCGGCGCCATGATTCTGGGCTCGACCGCCTATATCGCCTACCGCGAACACCGGCTGGGCCGCGCCCGGGGGATCATCCCCGGGCCGCCCGGAGTACGCACCACCCTGCCCCGTGAATCCGGAGACTGAGGCCAATACGATGCTCACCGACCAACGCCCCCTGTTCGACATTCCGCCTGACATCGCCTGGTTCAACTGCGCGTCGCGCACGCCGCTGCTGAAGGCCACCCAGGCGGCGGGACATGCCGGGATCGCCTCCCGGGTGCAGCCTTGGATCATGGATTCCGCGGCACTTCACGATCAGGCGGAACATATCCGCGCCCTGGTCGCCGGACTGATCGGCGCCCGCGCCGACGACATCGCGATCCAGCCCTCGGCCAGTTACGGGCTGGCCACGGCGTCGCGAAACCTCGGCATCGCGCGGGGCCAGACCATCGTGGTGTTGGAAGACCAGTTCCCGTCCAACGTCTTCGTGTGGATGCAGAAGGCGGCGGATGCGGGCGGACGCGTGGTCACCGTGCCGCGCCCCGCCGACGCCGACTGGACGGCGGCCGTGCTCGACCGCCTGGACGGCGACACGGCGATCGCAGCATTGCCGCCCTGTCATTGGATCGACGGCACACGGATCGACCTGGAGGCCGTGGGGGCGCGGTGCCGCGACCTCGGCGTCGCCCTGGTCGTCGATGCCACGCAATGGGTCGGCGCCGCCCCCTTCGACGTTGCCCGCGTGCGCCCGGACTTCCTGGTCGTGGCCGCCTACAAATGGCTGTTCTGCCCGCATGGCATGTCGTTTCTGTACGCCGCCCCCGCCCACCAGCAGGGGACCGCATTCGAACATCACGACTATAACCACCCGGCCACGGGGGCAAGCATCGAAGGGGCGCTGGTGTACGATCCGGACATGTCGCCGGGTGCGCGCCGCTACGACGTGGGCCAGACCTTCAACCCGATCATGCTGCCGATGGCGGAGGCCGCCCTGGCACAGGTCACCGGCTGGACCCCCGCGGCGGTCCAAGACACCCTCGCCCCGATCACCGGCGCCATCACCGAAGCCGCGCGGGGCATGGGATATTCAACGCCGCCGTTGGGCCAGAGCGTCGCCCATATCACGTCGCTGGGCAAGGACAACCCGCCACCGGACGGCATGATCGCGGCGTTGGCGGACAGGGGCGTGCATGCCTCCCTGCGCGGCGGGCGCCTGCGCCTGGCCCCTCATGTCCATGTTTCGGAAGAAGACGTCGCGGGCCTGATCGCGGCGCTGCGGGACGTCTGGCCCTAATCCTCGCCCGGCGAATGCCCCGCCAGGGCAGCGTTGACGCTGTCGATCAGGCGATCCATTTCGATCGGCTTGGTTTCATAGGCCGCGGCGCCTGCGGTGAACGCCTCGTCATGGTCCGCTGACGTGTCGTGAGCCGACAGGGCGATGACCGGAATGTCCTTGACCGCGTCGATCTTTTTCAACTCCCGGATGACCTCGAACCCCGTCATCTTGGGCATGCTCATGTCGCACAGGATGAGATCCGGCGGTAGGGCGCTGGCCGCGGCAAGTCCGGCTTCACCATCGACGGCAATACGCACGTCGTGTCCCTCGCCCGACAGCACGAGTTCGAGAAAATTCTGAAAGAACTCGTCATCTTCGATGACAAGAATTGCAGCCATGAAATTCTCCTCTCACCTGTCTCGCGGCTCCAGCGGCGCCAAGCGTTCCCAAACGAACGCAGACTAGCCGCATTCATATCATCCGTCCATGACACCCCCCCGCCGCCACACTTCCAGCCTATCCGATTGATCTATCGAATATTTAGCGA
This sequence comes from uncultured Alphaproteobacteria bacterium, assembly GCA_963976055.1. Classification (GTDB taxonomy): domain Bacteria; phylum Pseudomonadota; class Alphaproteobacteria; order Rhodospirillales; family Casp-alpha2; genus UBA1479. Next base: position 9,001 of record CAXBJB010000003.1, on the reverse strand, counting down.
AATTCTGCTTTGATCTGGGGGCTTTGAACCCGTCGAGTCATCGGGCAGAGGAAAAACTCAAGGGACGGGACGTAACGTGCCCCAACAACGCATCCGAACCATCAAGGCGGTACAGCGCAATGTGCTGCGCTATTCCCTGGCCGGGGCGGTTCTGATCGCCGCGCTGACGGCCGTGTTCATCATGGTGCCCATGCAAAGCCAATTGCGTGATGCCTCCGTCACGCATCTGGGCCAGATCGCCGTTTCCAAGGCGGATGCCATCACTCAGATCGTAGACCGCACGAAAAGCGTCGCGTCCCTGGTTTCCAGCCGTTTACGGGCTCAGTCCCTGATGCACGACCTGGCCGTCGGCGCCATCGACATCCGCCGGTTCCAGGCCGCGTTGGCACCAGTCTTCACATCGGTCATGAATTCATCCGACGAGATCGTCGGGATAACCCGCGTCGATACGAAGGGGAAGATCGTCTACGCCGTCGGCCCCGAAGTGCCGCCGTCGGCTTGGCCTTCAGGGTGGGAGGATGACATCGACCCGATCGCCAAGGGCTTGATGCCACTGCTCGGCAGTCACTACCTGATCGTCAGTTCGCCGATCGTCGATCAGGACGGACGGCGTCTCGGCACCGACATCATCGCCTTTTCCATGGGCCAGTTGCTGCGTCTGTTTTCCGGACATGCGGGGCTCGGCCAGACGGGACGCGCCTTCCTGGTGTTCGGTCCCGCCGATGCCCGCAACATCCTGTCAATGACCGAGGCCGCGACACTGGTAACGGCGGACGCCGTGGCCCCCCCCAGGACGTTCAAGGAAATCTTACGCGCCAACCGCTCGAAACCCGGCTTCATCCATGACGCGCGCCATACCTACGCGCATATCGCCACAGGAAAGGGCTGGGTCCTGATCCTGCGTCAGGACGCCAACGAAATATTCGGCGAACTGAACAAAAACCTCATCTTTGCGGGGTTTGGCGTCCTCGGTCTCATCATCATGGGCATGAGCGGCCTGTTCCTTCTGCTTACCCCTCTGACCGGCCGTGTCGAGCAGATGTCGGACGCCATGGAAACGCAATTGCACCTGACGCTGGACAACATTCCCAGCGGGCTTTGCATGTTCGACGAAGACCTCCGGATCGTCGCGTACAACCGCGTCTATGAGGAGATGTACGGTTTCGACGAGGGATTCCTGAAACCCGGCGTCACGCGGGCCGAGGCGTTCTGGCATCTCGTCAACAAGAACGCGCTCGCCGATTTGGAAGACGCCCAGGAAACGATTAAGGCCCACGAGGCGCAATTGCACCAAGGCAGCAGTTCCATGGAACAGACCTTGGCCGACGGCCGCGTCATCGACGTACGCTTCGGCAATTGGACCGGCGGCTACATCGTCGCCGTTTACACCGACATCACCGAATTCAAACAGACGGAACGGATCCTATCCGATCGCCGCACCGAACTACAGGCCGTCATCGATGCCGTGCCGGCCTTGATCAACGTGAAAGACACACAGGGCCGCTACGTGATGTCCAACCGTTACCATCAGGAATTCCTGGGCCTCAGCGAACAGGATGTCCAAGGCAAGACGTCGGAAACCGTGAGTATCGAACACGCGGCCGCGATGTCGAAGCTGGACCTCGAGGTCATCGAAACCGGGCAGCCGATCCCGTTCTTCGACTTCGAACTGAAGAAGAAGAACGACGACGTCCGACAGGCGATCTGCACCAAGGCACCGCTCAAGGACGCCGATGGGCGTGTCGTCGGCGTCATCACCACGACGATCGACATTTCGGAACGCCGTCAGGCGGAAGAGCGTCTTGCCGAAAGCGAGGCACGATTCCGCCAGATTCTCGATGAAAGCCCCATCGCCATCAGCATCGTCGACCGGGATACGGGCGAGCGGCTGTTCGGCAATCCGCGATTGGCGGCGATGCTGGGCGCCGACAGCCTGGATGATGTCCTGCAGATCGACATCGATCAGTCCTTCGTCGATCCGGCAAAGTTTGAAGAAGCGCGCGAAATATTCGACCGGGAAGGCCGCCTCGACCACTTCGAGGCTGAACGTTATCGCCTGGACCGCAAGACTAAATGGTGGTCGCTGGTGACCTGGCGGCAGATCAATTTCGAAGGGCGCCGTGCGCGGATCGCCTGGACCCTGGACATCACCAAACGCAAGGCGGCGGAACAGCAGATCGGCCTGCAATCGGCGATCCTGCGCGTGACGTTGGACAGCATGCCGAGCGGGCTCTGCGTGTTCGACGAAAACATGAATTACGTCACCTTCAACCGCCAATTTTCGGAAGTCTGGGGCCTGGAACCGGATCAGGTGCAAGTCGGCACCAGTGCCTGGGAAACGGCGTACTTCCTCGCCGAGCGCGGCGACTTCGGCGATGCGCACCGCAACCGATTCGTGGTCGAGCGGATAAACGCCGTCCGCGAAGGCAACCTCAGCAGCGAAGTTCCCTTGGCCGATGGGCGCGTCGTCTACGCCCGTTACGGCGAGTGGTACAACGGTTATCTGGTCGGCGTATTCGACGACGTGACGGCGCAAAAGAGCGCACAGATGATTCTCGAGGAAACACAGGCGCGCCTGACCGCAATCACCGAGAATGTTCCCATCATGCTGGCGCTCAAAGGGCTGGACGGCCGCTTCCTCAGCGCCAATTCGATCTTCGCCGAATGGCATGAAACAACCGTCGACAATCTGATCGGCAAGACCGCCCACGACCTCATCCCCAAGGACCGCGCGGACGAGGTCGCCGAGCTTGAGCGCAAGGTGATCGAAAGCGGGGAAATCGTCATCCTTGAGGCCGAGTCCGTGCTGCACAAAACGCAGGAAGGCCGACCCACCATTTACCGACTGATGAAGTTCCCCGTGCGTGACCGCGAGGGCGCCATCATGGGGCTCGGCACGGCCATGACCGACATCACCGAGCAGAAGGAAGCCGAGCGCGAACTTGCCTACCAGAAGGCGATCCTGGAAACCACCCTGGAAACCATGGATCAGGGCATCACCATGTTCGACGAAAAACTCAATGTCATCACCGCCAATTCAAAGTTCCTGGAACTTCTGAAATTCCCGAAGGACCGCTTCCCGACGGGCACGAACCTCAGCGAATTCTTCCGCTTCAACGCCAAGCGCGGTGAATATGGCCCCGGCGACGTCGAACAGCAGGTTCAGGAACGCATCGAGCTGGCACGCAAGTTCGAACCCCATCATTTCGAACGCACCCGCCCGAACGGCATGGTCATCGATATTCGCGGCAACCCTTTGCCGAACCGAAGCGGCTTCGTGACGACCTATTCGGACGTTACCCAGCAGAAACGCGCCGAACGGGCACTGCGCGAGGCGAAATTGGTGGCAGAAGAAGCCAACAGGGCGAAAAGCTCATTCCTCGCCAACATGAGCCATGAAATCCGCACACCGCTTAACGCCATTGTCGGCTTGACGGGCCTGGCCCTGAAGACCGACCTGACCGAGCAGCAGGCGGATTACCTGACCAAGGTCGACATGTCGTCCCATGCGCTTCTCGGCCTGATCGACGACATCCTCGACTTCTCCAAGATCGAAGCCGGCAAGATGGAGATCGAAGCGGTTGCGTTCAATCTGGACGACGTCATGGAAAACCTGTCCACCATGACGACGGCGCGGGTCGGCGCCAAGCCGCTCGACATTCAGTTCCACGTCGAACCCAGCGTGCCGAAAAACCTGAAGGGCGATCCGCTACGGCTAGGCCAGGTGCTGATCAATCTGACGGCGAATGCCATCAAGTTCACCGCAAAGGGCAAGGTCGTCGTGAATGTTCTGCCAGGACCTTCATCCACCGCCGGCACGGCGGAAAAGCAGATGCTGCGTTTCGAGGTCACGGACACGGGCATCGGCATGTCGCGGGATCAGATCGGCAAACTGTTTCAGCCGTTCACCCAGGCCGACATTTCGACCACCCGCCAATTCGGCGGCACTGGTCTGGGGCTCGCGATCAGCCAAAGTCTTGTCACCATGATGGGCGGCGAGATCGGCGTCGACAGCACCGAGGGCAAAGGCAGCACCTTCTGGTTCACCGCCGAGGTGACGGTCCTGCCCGACGACCTGACCAAAGACGCCGCGTCGACACACCGATCGAAGCCGAAGGACCCGCGGTCGGATGCGCTTGAGCGCATTGCCGGATTGCGCGTCCTGCTGGTCGAAGACAACGAAATCAATCAGCAAGTCGCGCGGGAATTCCTGGGCCTTGCCGGCGTGACGGTCGACATCGCGAGCAACGGTAAGATTGCCATCGACATGGTTGCGGCAACCCCTTACGACGCGGTCCTGATGGACGTGCAGATGCCACTGATGGACGGATACCAGGCAACCAAAATCATCCGCGCCGATACTCGGCACAAAGACCTTCCGATCATCGCCATGACCGCCCATGCCATGCAGTCCGAACGGGAAAAATGCCTTGCCGTGGGCATGAATGATCACGTGATCAAACCCATCGACCCGAACCGCCTGTATGCGGCGCTGGCGACCTGGGCCGCCCGCTCGGGTTCGCGTCCGGCAAAGCCGGCCAACAAGATCACGGCGGCGGATTCCCCCACGCCCACGCCTGTGTCGGCTGACGCCCTGCCCGACGCGATCCAGGGGATCAACCTGACCGAGGCCCGCGCCATGATGCGGGGAAACGACGTGATCCTGCGCCGCCTGTTGGGCGCCTTCCATGCGAACTACATGGACCAGGCAGACGAGATCGCCGCCCTGCTGACCGACGGCGACCTGGAAACGGCGGTCCGCACGGCCCATACTCTGAAAGGAGTCAGCGGGAACGTTCGCGCCGAACGCGTGTATCAGGCGGCCAAGGCGCTTGACGACCAGTTGCGCAGCGGGCCCGGCACGCCAGAAGTCGATGCCTGCCTGAAGGAATTGAGTAGCGCCCTTGATGAGGTTCGTGATTCTCTGGCAATAGCGTTGGGCGGCGGCAACTTTGCGGAGGGCGAATCACCACCGCGGGCAGGAGAATAACCACAATGACACAGGGGCCAATAACACTGGGCCCAATGACACTGGAACCGACGGTACGGCGGAAAGAACGGCGCGATGACGGGAATTGAGAGAAGCGGCATTTTGTCCCGCGGCGGCCAGGAGCCGCAGCGCCAGAAGATACTGATCGTCGATGACGCGGAAACGAACCTGATGATTCTCTCCAATCTCCTGGCCGAGGAAGGCGACATTATCAGCGCGACGGACGGCGTGCAGGCAATCGCCCTCGCGGAATCCGACCTTCCCGACCTGATTCTGCTGGACGTCAGCATGCCCGGCATGGACGGCTACGAAGTTTGCCGCCGCTTGAAATCGAATATTCGGACCCGCGACATACCCGTCGTCTTCGTCACCGGCCGCACCGAAGACAATGACCAGGAAAAGGGATTGTTGCTCGGCGCCATCGACTACATCCTCAAACCCTATTCACCGCTGATCGTGCTGGCCCGCATCCGCAATCACCTTGCCCTGCAAAAGGCTCACCTGGACCTTAAGATCGCCAATGCGGAACTGACCCGGCTTGCCGCCACGGACTTTCTCACCGGCGTGTGGAACCGGCGGCGGTTCATGGAACTAGGCAAAGCCGAGGTCGCCCGCGTGCGACGCAGCGGGCGCTGCTTCGGCACGGTGATGATCGATGTCGACCACTTCAAGACCGTGAACGACACTTATGGCCATGACGTCGGGGACAGCGTGCTCCGGACCCTGGCCGAAGCCTGCGTCGACCGCCTACGCAACGTCGATATCGTCGGCCGCATGGGCGGCGAAGAATTCGCCCTGATCCTGCCGGAAACGGATCCGCAGGGCGCCAAGCTGACGGTCGAAAGGCTGCGGGAATATCTTGGCGAACTCGCCGTCCCCATCGATTCCGGAACCCTGAAAGTGACGGTCAGCGCCGGCGTGACCACGGTCCATGACCCACGCGATTCGATCGAGGCCGCGCTGAAACGGGCCGACGAGGCGCTTTACGAAGCCAAGGGCAGCGGCCGCAACAAAACCGTCACCTACGAGGAAATGTAACGCCCGACGGTCTGGCCGGGCGGTCTAGGACGCATCGATCCTATGGGGCCGCAGCAGGCTGCGGGAAATCACCACGTTCTGAATTTCCGTCGTGCCGTCCAGGAATTCGCACATCTTCGCCGCCGCGAAATGGCGGCCGAAGGGTTCCTCGGCGCGCAGCCCGGCCGCCCCCATCGCCTGCATACAGGCCGATATCCCCCGCACGGCGGCGCGGGTCACGAATTTCTTGGCATGGGCGCATTCGGTGATCCCGGCCTCACCGGCGTCCAGCGTGCGGGCCGCGTGCTCGGTCAGGCGGCGACAGGCTTCAAGGTCCGTGGCCACGTCCGCCAATTCCCACTGCAGGCCCTGGTTGGCCAGGATGGGCCGACCGAAGGCCATGCGCTGGGCGCCATAGGCCAAGGCCCGGTCAAGGCATTCGGCCAACATTCCGCAGCAGAGTGCCGCGACGAACATCCGCGCCATGTTAATGCCGGCCATGGCCGCCTTGAACCCCTCGCCGGGCGCGATCAACAGGTTGGCGTCCGGAACCCGGCAATCTTCGAAGGTCAGGCCGCAGAGCCCCGCCGCATGCCCGCCCAGAAGGTCATAAGGGGCCGCGCGGGTCAGGCCGGGAAAATCGCCTTCGACCAGAACATTGGCGATGCCGCGCCATCCTGCTTGCGCGTCGGTCTGGACATAGACGCTCATGACGTCCGCGTTGACGCCGTTGGTCACCCAGGCCTTCTCGCCGGTCACGATCCAGCCGCCCGTTGCCTTGGCGGCGGCGCAGGTGATCGCGGTCGCGTCGCTGCCGACCGCCGGTTCCGTCAGGCAGAACGCGCCGATGCGCCGCCCGTCGATCATGCCGGGCAGCAGACGGTGGCGCTGTTCGTCGGTGCCGCGCCGGGCCACGGCATTGGCCGCGTTGGCATGAACCTTAAGCGCGAAGGCAAAACCGAAGTCCGCCGCCGCCAAGACCTCGGCCATGCGCGCGGCGCAGAGCATCCCGACGCCGGCGCCGCCGACCTCGCGCGGCAGAATCGCCGACGTCAGCCCGGCGGCGGCGGCCCGCTCGAACATCTCGGCGGGCAACGCCCGCGCCTTTTCCCAGGCCGCCGCATCGGGCCGCACATCATGGGCCGCGAACTCGGCCGCGGCGGCGACAAGGTCGCCCTCACTCTTCGATAGGTCTTGGGTCACGTTTCCTCGTCCGGTTGTCTTTAGCGCATTCGCGCAGGGTGCCGTTGCCCCGACCATACCCGGTCGGCGGCGCTGAGGGGATGGCGAATCGCATATCTTTCCGCCGGTCCCGCGAGTCCGGCCGCGCAATGAATCATGCCCCTTCGGCGGGAATATCGCCAGACGATGCCCGGCAAAATTTTTGGAAATTTTTCAAAAGGTTATATGATTCTGAAAAAATAGACCTATCGCCTGAAAGGCGCTTCGGTAGGTCCGATAAGATGTTCCAATTGTCTCCCGAGTATGCAAGTTTATGCTGAAATAGGGCGAAGGCATTCGGGGAAAAACGTTGCGCAGCCTTCTCAAAGCGGGGTTCACATTTGCCGTGATCTTCGGCGTGTCGGCATGGAGTGTCGGCGCGCGGGCCCAGTCCTTGCCCGATGTCCTGCTCGATCTGATCGAGAACCATGACCGGATCAACGCCGCCAAGAATTCGCTGGACGCCGCGACCAGCCGCATTCGCGAAACCCGCGGCGCCTGGTTCCCCGAACTGGAGATCGATTTCAACAACGGCTTCCAGAAGCGCGGCAATCCGGGCACCCAGGACACCACTAAAAAGTTCAACGAAACGTCGCTCAGCGTCACTCAGTTGCTGTGGGATTTTGGCAAGACCGATACGGACATCGGCATTTCCCGCAAGAATCGGGAATCGGCGGCGATCAACCTGAATCAGGTACGCCAGGACCTGATCCTCGAAGGCATTGTCGCCTACATCCAGGTCTACAGCGCGAACCGGCGCCTGGCCCTGTCGCGACAATCGGAAGACAACATCAAGAAACAGACGGAACTTGAAGATGCCCGGGTCGCCGGCGGTGCCGGGTTTTCGACCGATGTTCTGCAGGCCAAGACCGAACTGGCCGAAGCCCAGTCGCGCCGCGTGGTCGCCGAGGGCACCCTGCGCAACGCCCTGTCGCGCTATCATGCGCTGTATCGCGACATGCCCAAAGGAATCAACGAATTCAAGCTTCCCCCCGTGCCCGAGATCCTGATGCCCAGGACTCTTGAGGAAGCCATCGAAATCGGGCTCAAGGAAAACTTCCAGCTGCGCAATGCGCGGCTCGCCTCCGACATCGCCAAGGACAGCGTTACGCGGACCCGTCAGGATCTGTTCTTTCCCGAACTGAACGCGGTCGTCGAAACCAGCCACGAGCGCAACCTGGACGGCACCATCGGCCAGCGCAACGCTCAGGCCGCCAAGGTCGAGCTCAACTTTCCTTTCAACCTGGGCTTTACCGCGCTTGATTCCGTCAGTGCCTCCAGCAGCGACTACAAAGCCTCGATCGACCGCGCTGCGGACACCCAGCGGACGATCGAGGAGAACATCCGCCTCGCCTGGGCGGATCTGGAGACCGCGCGGCAGAACCACGACGTGCGCACCGCCCAGATCGAAATCGCCGCCAAGTTTCTTGAACTGGCCCGCGAAGAACGCGAAGCGGGCCGTCGCTCACTGCTTGATGTGTTGTCCGGGGAAACCCGCCTGATCAACGCGCAGAGCGATTCCGTCCTGACGGAAGTCTCGATCGTGCAGGCGACTTTCCGGCTGCTGAACGCGATGGGGCGCCTGGAGGTTTCGGCGGTCGAGGCGAAATAGCCTCCAAACCCCCGTTTGTCGCCGTTTTCCCGGCCATATCGGATTCACACCGATTTATCCGCCATGTGGTCAACGGTCACATTTTTTTCCATCGATTTTAATATAATTTGGGGCTGTCCCAGATAATTACCTGAGATGACGTTTAACCCATTGTCTGAGCT
>CAXBJB010000002.1:0-501709 GCA_963976055.1 uncultured Alphaproteobacteria bacterium | reverse complement strand
TCGAACAGAACGAACCCAATGCGTTCTTCGACAACCCGCAGCACGAACGCACCCAGCTGTTCCTGAGCCAGATTTTGGCGCATTAAATCAGCGACGGGTTCAAATTTGGAGAAGGCGCCCCGAGGGGCGCCTTTTTCTTTCGTGGGGATACTCGCTAAAGCTAATCATGGACAGTTAGATTGCCTTCTTGGAAGGATCAGTCGGGCTTATCCGAGCTGAAAGAAGGTGCAATCGTCGAGCTTATCACCCACGCTGATTTGAATTTTTACGATGCCCAGGAATAGAGTCGCGACCACGTCGAAAGGTAAGAAATGCATCGCCTGCTATCTTTTGTGACTTTTTTTGCCGGAATCAGCCTGTCCAGCATCAGTCATGCCGAGACATTGAACGTTTGCTACGATCAATGGCCCCCGATGACAATATTTCCATCCGAAGGGGCTCCCGCGCGTGGTGTTATTATCGATATGTTGGACGCGATATACTCATCAAAAGGATATGAACTGCAATACTTTGAAGTGCCCCTGGCAAGGGGATTGGACATGGTGGCGAATGGTCTTTGCGATATGCTGCCGGAAATTCCAGCTTCAGAGATTTCAGGAAAAGGCTTCGTGTATGCGAACCAAGAAACATTTGCATACACAACAGCTTTCGTCGTCAGGAGAGGGGATCCATGGCGATATAACGGAATTCAGTCCATGAAAGGCAAGCGTGTCGCAACCGGGCCTGGTTGGGATTACAGTTCAGTAAGCGTCGACTATCAAAATTATCTTGATGATCCAAAAAATTCTGACTTCGTAGAAGTGGTTGCGGGATACGATGATGTGGTTGACCGAGTCTTCAGTATGATTAAGGAAAACAGGGTCGATCTATATGCAGATAACGACCTCGTCCTCCAGTTTGTTATAAAGCGGCTGGCCTTGAACGATGCCCTTCAGATTGTGCGCCCCGGATTAGAAAAAAAAATGATCGAAAAGCCAATTTTTTCAACAAAAATTCCCCCTGCGAAAAGACAGGTATTAATAAAAATTTGGGATGAGGGGCGCTTGTCAATGAAGGGTGAAAAAGAGAAGGTTTTTCTTAAAAAATATGAAATTATATTTAATAAATAGGAAGTTTTATTGTGGATAACAATGTTTATAATTTTAATTTGATCACGCATAACTAAATGTTATCAAAATTTATTCACCCTAATAATGTTTCTAAAAAGCTTCTGAGGATTATTTTTTCCATCTATTTAGGTGTGGCCTGCCTTGTCACGGGCGTGCAATTTCTGACTGAATACTTAAAAACGCAAGATTCAATTTTAAGTGAATTGAAGCAGTTGGAGCAAACAGTTCACGTTCCTATTTCGACGAGCGTGTGGCAGTTCAATCAGAAACAACTAGAAGCCCTCACAACTGGGCTTATCGAAATGCCAATTATCGAAGGGGTCGATGTTTTCGATGCCAATGGCAAAAATGTAATTTCTAAAAGATCCTACGGTTTAGAATCGGCCCCATTATCTGTATTCCAGACAAAATCAGAATTGGATTGGGTGCTAAACGAAAAAAAAATACCACTTGGGTTTCTTGTACTTTATTCATCGTCAGAAATAGTTTTGGATCGAGTTTTATTCGGTTTTGCCCTGATTGCAGTTACGGCAGTCGTAAAATTATCTATTTTATTCTGTTTATTTGTTTGGGCGTTTGATCGCTATTTAGCCGCCCCTTTAAGGGAATTGATGCTGCAAGTGGATGAGGTTCATCTGGGGCAAAACGCAAGAAAACGGATTAACCTTTCGATCAGTGAAAATAACGAGATCAGTCAACTTCAAGAACATATGAATGTGATGCTCTCTGCCATGGAGAGAGACCAAGGGCTATTATTGGAAGACGAGAAAGCCAAGCGGGCTTGGTTGGAAGAGGCCGTCTCAATGCGTACAGAAGAATTATTGATGCAGACAAGACGGCTCGAATATGAAGTCGACGTCAAAAACAGGTTCTTTTCTATCATCGCCCATGATCTGAAAAGTCCCTTCAACTCTCTTCTGGGAATGACCCATTTGATGTCCGAAATGGCGGACAATTTAAGCAAAGACAAACTTGTTGAATATGCAAAGGCTGTGAACGAAGCCGGCGACAGGGTCTTTGAACTGCTGCAAAACCTTCTCGAGTGGTCTCGCTTGCAGATGGAGGGCGTCAAATCTGATTTACGGACAGTACCGTTCTCATTGCGTGATTTAGCTCAGGAAAATATCGACATCTTTACGCCGATGGCTATGGGAAAAAACATCACGCTAACTAACAACATCAAGAACGACATAGCATTTGCAGATCCGGATATGGCTCAATCGGTAATCCGAAATCTCATTTCTAATTCCATAAAATTCACTCCGAAGAATGGGAAAATTGAGATTTCGTCTAAACAGATAGGCGGAATGGTTCAGGTAACAGTGAGCGACACGGGCGTTGGCCTTTCCAAGGAACAAACGGACAAGGTTTTCGCTCTCGATCAAAAGGCCTCGACTGTTGGCACCGCTGGAGAACGGGGAACAGGGCTGGGACTGCCGCTCTGCAAGGAAATGATCGAGAAGTATGGAGGGGAAATCTGGTTAGAAAGCGTTCCCGGCGAAGGCACACAATTTCATTTCACTTTGCCCATTGAGCCAGAGAAATAAAACGTCACTTCAATCTGTCATGCTTTGCGTGACCCACGTAATGGGCTTTGCTAAGACAGTGGCCGACCGGGTGATCTTCATGGACGGCGGCGAGATCATCGAACAGAACGAACCCAATGCGTTCTTCGACAACCCGCAGCACGAACGCACCCAACTGTTCCTCAGCCAGATTTTGGCGCACTAAACCTGATGTGTCGTGGCCGGGCGTGTCCCGGCCATCCACGACTTGCAGACACAGTGGCCCCCCGGATCAAGCCCAGGGGTGACGGAAACAGAGAAACAATCGGAATTAAGAAAGGCGCCCTTCGGGGCGCCTTTTTCACCTTAGTTCACCCCCCCCCCACATCATTGTCAGAACGCCTCGTGTATCTTTCAGAGGAGCCGAACAATGTCGGGCTGCGAAGTTATAAAAAACGCACATAATGAATATAATCACAATAAAAATTATTCAATAAAACTAATTAATTATGAGTGATAATCATATCGTATGTATATTATTCATGATTATATTCATATACCTAAATCAGATAAATATAGTCATCTGTGAATTTATCACATAAATTTTGTCTATTCTAGAATATAAAAAATTTCTCACATATTATTCCTCACCCATAACATGAAATGTATTTGAGGAGAGGGTGATGAAGAACATCCCGGTTCTATACAAGCTGATGCTTCTTGTTGTGATTATGGCGGCGGTTACGGCTGGCATCAGCGGTGTTGCAATCGTCAATACCGCTGCGCTCAGCAGCGATACCGACGAGATCGACCTGGCCGGCCGTGAGGCGCTGCTCGGGGCCCGGTTGAACCAAGACGTGATCAACTTGAATCGGGGAGAGTACCGCATCGCCGCCGACCCGTCGGCGGCAACGGTTGGTGACGTTTTGTCGAGAACTGAGGTTGAGCAAAAACGCTTGGATGAAAATCTTGCCGAACTGAAGAGAACTGCCGACGAAAAGCAGGCACAGATGCTGAACGCCATCGACGACAGCTACAAAGCCTATTTGGAACAACTTCAGGACACCGTGGTCATGGCGCAAGAGCATGGCTCAAAGGTCGAGGATTCCGAGGCACGCAAAGTCATTCGCGAGTCCGTCGCTTCAAGCCGCGCCGCCGCCCAAAAACTGGAGGAGGCTGTACGCGCCTTCGGCACCTATAGCGACAACAAGTCGGGACGCATTTCCCAGGCCGCGTCCGAGAATGCGGACACGATTCAGAAGGTGATGCTGGCCCTCGCCGTCGTTGGCACTGTCGGCGGCGTGGGGATTGGGTCGCTGGTCGGCAATCTGGGCATTTCCAAACCCATCGGCGCAGCGGTGGGTAGCCTTAGAAAGTTGTCCGAGGGCCAGACTGATATCGACATTTATGGCGTCGGCCGGAAGGACGAGGTTGGCCTGATCGCCGACACGATGCAGGTCTTCAAGGAAAATATCATTCGCAACCGGAAAATGGAGGAAGAGGCTAAGGAGGCTGAGATCCGCGCTGCCGAGGATCGCAAGGTGGCCCTTAACACGATGGCCGACAACTTCCAAACCAGCGTTGGTGGCATCGTCCAATCGGTATCTTCGGCGGCGACGGAGATGCAGTCTTCCTCGCAGACCCTTTCCTCGACGGCCGAGGAGACCAGCCGGCAGGCGACTGCGGTGGCGGCAGCGGCCGAGCAGGCCTCGGCCAACGTTCAAACGGTGGCTAGCGCCGCCGATGAACTATCCAGTTCGATAACCGAGATCACTCGCCAGGTTACCAAGTCGACTGAAATTACAGGCCGCGCTGTCCACGAGGCGGATCGTACCCATTCACAAGTCCAGGGCTTGGCCGATGCGGCGCAAAAGATCGGCGAGGTTGTCAGCCTAATCACCGATATTGCCGAGCAAACCAACTTGCTGGCCCTGAATGCCACTATCGAAGCGGCGCGTGCCGGCGAGGCAGGCAAAGGATTTGCAGTGGTCGCTTCTGAGGTCAAGAACCTGGCCAATCAGACGGCCAAGGCGACCGACGAGATCAGCAAGCAGGTTTCCGGCATCCAGCACGAGACTGTGCAGGCGGTGAATGCCATCGATAGCATTGGAAAAACCATCACAGAGGTTAATGAGATCGCCACAGTGATTGCTTCCGCTGTAGAGCAGCAAGGTGCGGCGACTCAGGAAATCGCGCACAATGTTGAACAGGCGTCCTCCGGGACGACTGAGGTTACCAACAACATCAACGGCGTCAGCCAAGCCGCTTCTGAAACTGGCAATGCGGCCACTCAAATGCTTGATGCGGCGGGAGAACTGGCCAGCAATTCCGAAACACTCAAGGGCCAGGTTGAAAACTTTTTGGTTACCGTGCGGCAAAGCTAAGGGCCATGAACAGAAGAAATCCCTTGCCGTCACCCCCGGGCTTGACCCCGGGGGGCATTTTCAAGGTTAAGACGTGGATGCCCGTGTCAAGCACGGGCATGACGACTGAAAGGGGCCGTCAGTTCAAACCCCGCCAGATCAGCATCAGCCCGAGCAGGATCAGGCCGATCTGCACCAGTCGTCGGAACACCGCCTCCGAGATGCGCTTTCTGATCCAGAACCCCGTGGCGATGCCGATACCGACCGGCACCATGGCCAGGGCGGAGGCCCAGAACTGCGGCCAGGACATATGGCCTTCGGTGATGAGCCGCAGATACAGCGGCACGGACCCCAGCATGGCGGCAAAGGCGAGTAGGGTGACGAACAGGTTCTTCGGCAGGCGCAGGGCCGCGAAATAGACGATCACCGGCGTGAAGGCCCCGGTCGCCCCGGAGCACAGACCGATCAGCCCGCCGGCCACGGGATTGGCGAGGCGGGCGTGGCGCTGCAGGAAGGTGGCGTTGGGCGTGAAGATTTGCGCGCATGTCGTGGCGATGACGACGCAGCCGAGCGCCAGGGCGATGACCTGTGGATCCAGTGTGGTCAGCGCGCCGGCGCCGAACCAGACACCGACGATCAGCATGACCATGAAGGGCCAGAAGCGGCGCAGGGCCTCCCTGTACTCCCCGGATTCCATAATCTGCCAGACGTTGGAAATCGCCACGGGCACGATGAACAGCGTCACCGCCTGGGCCGGGTCGATCACCATGACCATGATCGGCAGACCGACGGCGGGAATGCCCGCCCCCAGCACGCCCTTGACCAGGGAGCCCGAGAACAGGCCCAGGATGATGACCAGCAGGGCGGTGGTGGTGAAATCCGGCAGCGTCATGGTGTGGGTGTCCGCCGGATATCGCCGTGTCCGGATGGGCTGGAGGGACGGGATCAGGTAACGATGGGCGTGTCCTGCCGGGCACCCCATTCGGACCAGGAGCCGTCGTAGACCGCGACGTCTTCCTTGCCGATCAGGTAGAGCGCCAGGGCGGCGTAGCAGGCGGTGACGCCGGACCCGCAGCTGGTGACCAGCGGCCGCTTGAGGTCGACGCCCGCCTTGTCGGCCAGGGCCTTGATTTCCTCGGCCGAGCGCATGGTGCAGTTCTTGTCCGCGTCCATCAGGTCGCCATAGGGCAGGTTGAGCGCCCCCGGCATGTGGCCGGAGCGCATGCCCGCGCGCGGTTCCGGCGAGGTGCCGGCAAAGCGTCCGGCGGCGCGCACGTCGAGAACGTCCTCGCGCTTGCCGTCGATGTTGGCCAAAACCTGGTCCACCGTGCGCACCATCATGTGGTTCTCGCGCGGCGTGAAATGGCGTTCGCGTGGGTTGGGCACGATGTCGGTCACCGGCCGGTTTTCCGCCAGCCATTTGGGGAGGCCGCCGTCCATCACCGCCACGTCGTCATGGCCGAACAGGCGGAACATCCACCACACCCGGGCCGCCGCCATGCCGCCGCCGTTGTGGTCGTAGCAGACGATACGGTTGCCGTCGCCCAGGCCCAGCTTGCGCACCTTGGATGAGAAGACATGCGCCGGCGGGATCATGTGGGGCAGGGGATTGTCAGGGTCCTTGACGTCGTCGATGTCGAAGAACACGGCGCCGTCGAGGTGCTGCTTCTCATACTCCTCGCGCCCGTTGCGGCCGTCGTTGGGCAGGTAATAGGTGCAATCGACGATGCGCACGTCGGGGGCCGCCATGTGATCGGCGACCCAATCGGTGGAGACCAGGGCCTGCGGGTTCGAATAGGGCATGATGCGGTTTCCTTCCCGGTCGATCAGGGCAGAAAGTCCGGGACCGGCAGGTCCTTGGATTTCAGGAATTCGCGGTTGAACAGCTTGGACGTATAGCGCGTGCCGATGTCGCACAGGATGGTGACGATGGTCTTGCCCGGGCCCAGTTCCTTGGCCAGGCGCACGGCCCCCGCGACGTTGATGCCCGACGATCCACCGAGCACCAGGCCTTCGTCCTTGATCAGGTCGAAGATCAGCGGCACGGCTTCCTGGTCGTCGATGGAATAGGGCTGGTCGACCTTCAGGTCCTCGATGATCGCGGTGACGCGGCCCAGGCCGATGCCCTCGGTGATCGAACTGCCCTCGGTCGCCTTGGCCTCGCCGTCCTTGAACAGGTGGTACATGGCCGCCCCCTTGGGATCGGCGCAGCCGACGACGATGTTCGGGTTCTTTTCGCGCAGGAAGGTGGAGGTCCCGGCCAGGGTGCCGCCCGTGCCGACGGCGCAGATGAAGCCGTCGATCTTGCCGCCGGTCTGTTCCCAGATTTCCGGGCCCGTGGAATGGTAATGGGCGCGGCGGTTGTCCAGGTTGTTCCACTGGTCGGCGAACAGCACGCCGTTGGGTTCGCTGGCGGCCAGTTCCTCGGCCATGCGGCGGGCAATGTGCTGATAGTTGTTGGGATCGGAATAGGGCAGGGCCGGGACTTCGACCAGCTTGGCGCCGCACAGGCGCAGCATGTCCTTCTTTTCCTGGCTCTGGGTTTCCGGAATGACGATGGTGGTGCGATAGCCCCGCGCGTTGGCAACCAGGGCGATGCCGATGCCCGTGTTGCCGGCCGTGCCCTCGACGATCAGGCCGCCGGGCTTCAGGTCGCCGCGCTTTTCAGCCTCCAGGATCATGTGACGGGCGGGGCGGTCCTTGACGGATTGGCCGGGGTTGAGGAATTCGGCCTTGCCCAGGATTTCACAGCCCGTCGCCTCGGACAGCTTGTTGAGGCGAATAAGCGGCGTGTTCCCGATGGCGTCCACCAGGCCCTTCTTGATGTTCATGTATTTGAGTTCCGTCCCTAGAGGTTCGTCAGCTTGCGTTTGTTGGGGTTTGCGGCAACATAACCGTGCCTGCGGGGGCGATCAAGGCACGGGCTTTGGATTTCGCGCGGATTTCCTGTTCCGTCGGACGCGTGGTAGACGCTATTCTCCCCGCCCGCCGGGACACGTGCGAAAATAAGAGCGAATGGAGAACAATCATGGCCGACGAACCCGTCATTCTTGAAATCGACGCCCGGGGCGTCGCGACGGTCACATTGAACCGTCCGGACGTCAACAACGCCTACGACGATGAAATGATCGCGGCGTTGCTGAACGGGGTGAAATCCCTGTCCGTCGACGATCGGGTGCGGCTGGTCGTTCTGCGGGGGGCCGGCAAGCATTTCCAGGCGGGCGCCAACCTGAAGTGGCTGAAACGGGTGGCCGGCGAAGGGCCTGAAAAGAACCTGCAGGCGTCGCGCGACACCGAAGCCGTCGTCCGGCTGCTGGATACCTGCCCGAAACCGACCGTGGCCGTGGTGCAGGGGTTCTGCGTCGGCGGTGGCACGGGCGTGATCGCCGCCTGCGACGTTGTGATCGCGGCGTCGGATGCCACGTTCTCCATTTCCGAAGTCCGCTGGGGCCTGATCCCCCAGCCGATCCTGCCGCAGCTGATCGCCGCCATGGGCTCGCGCAACGTGCGCCGTTACGCCCTGACCGCCGAACGTTTTTCCGCCGTGCAGGCCAATATCATGGGGCTGGTCCATGAAGTCGCCCCCCCCATGCAGCTTGAACGCACGGCGGAAAAGACGATTGAGGCCTTCCTGCGCAGCGGCCCCGACGCCGTGGCTCAGACCAAGGCCAAGATCCTGGAACTTGCGGAAACCAGCATTGACGAGGCGACGGCCGAAGATCTGGCCCGTCTGCATTCGGAAAAACGCCAGTCGGCCGAAGCCGGCGAAGGCCTTGCCGCGTTTCTCGAAAAGCGCAACCCAAGCTGGTTCAAGGAATAGGCGCAAATCCCAAGCGGGCCGGATCGGCCCGCGACGACGTATTTGCGTGAAGGAAACCCGCACCGCGTGGCCACGGCGGGGCGCCGCTCACGTCCATTCCCGGCGCACGGCATCCCGGTTCAACTGCAGCCATTGCAGGCAGATGATGATCGTGCCGTTGTTGATGGTACCGTCGGCAACCATCTTGAAGGCGTCCTCGGCCGGAACCGTGAACACCCGGATGTCTTCGTTCTCGTGGTCCAGGCCGTGGATGCCGCCGGCATCCGCGGCATCGACCCGGCCCAGATAGAGCCGGATGGTTTCCGACGAGCAGCCGGGAGTCACCAGATAGTTGGTGATCTGCTTGTGGGCGAGAAGTTCGCGCCCGCATTCCTCCATGGTCTCGCGCGCCGCGACGTCGTCGGGATGTTCGCCGTCCTCGACGATGCCGGCGACGATTTCGATCAGCCAGGGCGAGGGCGGCTTGCCGTCCCAATTGGGCGACGGCGCGCTGGCGGCCGCACCCACGCGGAACTGTTCGATCAACACGACCTCGTCGCGCACCGGGTCGTAAGGCAGGACGGCCACCGCATGGCCGCGTTCCAGGCATTCGCGGGTGATGTCGCCACTCCATCCGCCTTCGAACAGGCGGTGGCGGATGCACCATTCCTCCATGCGGAAATAGCCCTGGAACACTTGGCGTCGCGCCAATATGTCAAGATCGTCACTGTCCATCGGACATCGCCCTTTCATGCTGCGGCGGTAGTATGGTCATCTTGAGTTTCATATCAACGACTTCCCTGACGAAAGGCGGCCGCCATGACGACAAGCGAAAAGGTTTCCTTCCCCGGCGCTTTGGGCGAGACCCTGGCCGCGCGCCTGGACCTGCCGGACGGCCCGCCCCGGGCCTATGCGCTCTGGGCGCATTGTTTTTCCTGCACCAAGGACGTGTTCGCCGCGTCGCGGGTGGCGCGGTCGCTGACGGAAAACGGCATTGCCGTGCTGCGCTTCGATTTCACCGGCCTGGGCGCCAGCGAAGGCGACTTCGCCAACACCAACTTTTCCTCCAACGTCGGCGATCTGGTCGCGGCGGCGGATTGGATGCGGGATAACCTGGAAGCACCGGCCATGCTGTTGGGCCATTCCCTGGGCGGGGCTGCGGTCCTGGTGGCGGCGGCGAAGGTGCCCGAAGCCAAGGCCGTCATCACCATCGGCGCCCCGGCGGATGTCGCCCATGTCGCCCATAACTTCCAGAATTCGATCGAGGAAATCGAGGCCAAGGGCGAGGCCGAGGTGCTGTTGGTCGGCCGGCCCTTCCGCATCAAGAAACAGTTCCTCGACGACATTCGGGCGCAGAACGTCGAGGCCGCCGTGGCGGGCCTGAAAAAGGCGCTCTTGATCTTCCATTCGCCGGTCGACGCCACCGTCGGTATCGACAACGCGGCCGCCATCTATGGTGCGGCCAAGCATCCGAAAAGCTTCGTGTCCCTGGACGATGCCGATCATCTGCTGAGCCGAAAGGAAGACGCCGAATACGTCGCCGGCGTGATCGCGGCCTGGGTGCGGCGCTATGTCTGTCTGGAAGACGCGCCGGCATCGCGCATCGCCCCCCAGGCCGCGCCGGGCACGGTGGTGGTCGAGGAAACCGGCCAGGGCAAGTTCCAGAATACGGTTTCCGTGGGCGGGCGGCATGTGCTGATCGCGGACGAGCCCGCGGACGTGGGCGGCACGGACACGGGGCCGGGGCCCTATGACTTCCTGCTGACGGCCTTGGGGGCCTGCACGGCCATGACCATCCGTATGTACGCGGACCTGAAGAAATTACCGCTGACCAAGGTCCGCGTCACCCTGAAGCACGACAAGATCCATGCCGAGGATTGCGCCGATTGCGAAACCACGGTGGGCAAGCTGGACCGCATCGTCCGCGATCTTCATTTCGAAGGCGATCTGAGCGACGAACAGAAGGCGAAATTGTTGGAAATCGCTGACAAATGCCCGGTCCACAAGACCCTGCATTCCAAGATCGTCGAGGAAAGCCGGCTGGTCTAGAGCCTATCATCTTGATACGGAAGCGGCTGAGATCGGTTGTCCGGGTTTCCGGATAGGAGAGGACGTGACGGCGATGCGGGGCATCGGCGAGCGGCCTCGACGACGCCGGAACCCCGGACAACCGACCGCAGGCGGCGGATGACGCGCTCTGGCGGCGTCAGGCGGCGCTTCCGATGACCCCGCAGCGCTGCGCGCCGCCTTCCTGGCAGAGCACGTCCTTCGCCGTCTCAGCGATTCCGTATCAAGAGGATAGGCTCTAAGCTGGGGCTGAATAAATGCAAGGGAAGTATACCCATGACCAACAAACTGATTCCGACGACGCTCGTCGGCAGCTACCCGCAGCCGGCCTGGCTGGTCGACAAGGACAAGATGCTGGGCTCCGCCCCGCCGCGCGTGCGCATGAAGGATGTGTGGAAGGTCGCGGCCGACGAACTGGACGAAGCCCAGGACGACGCCACCCTGACCGCCATCCACGACCAGGAACGGGCCGGGATCGACATCCTGTCCGACGGGGAAATCCGCCGCGAAAGTTATTTCAACCGCTTCGCCAACGCACTTGAGGGCATCGACATAGACAACCCGGCCATGGTGCCCAACCGGCGCGGCGTTGCCGTGCCCGTGCCGCGCGTGGTCGGCGCGATCAGGCGCACCACGCCCGTGCAGGTGCGCGACGTGGCCTTCCTGCGCGCCCATACGGACCGCCCGATCAAGATCACCATCCCTGGCGCCTTTACCATGGCCAAGCTGGCCAAGGATGAACACTACGGCGACACGGCGGCCCTGATTTCGGCCTATGCCAAGGCGGTGAATGAAGAAATCCGCGATCTCAAGGCCGCCGGCGCCGACGTCATCCAGATCGACGAGCCCTACATGCAGGCTAATCCGGAAGAGGCCGAAAAATTCGGCGTGTCCGCCATCGACCAGGCCCTGGACGGCATCGAGGGGGAGACCGTGGTGCATCTCTGCTTCGGCTATGCCTATGTGGTCAAGGACAAGCCCGTGGGCTATTCGTTCCTGCCGCAATTGGACGCGTGTTCGGCGGGGGCGATCTCCATTGAGGCGGCGCAGCCCAACCTCGATCCTGCGATCCTGGAAAAACTACCGAGTAAGAAAATCCTGTTCGGGGTGCTCAGCCTGGGCACGGAAGAGGTCGAGACGGCGGAGACGGTCGCCGACCGCCTGCGTGGCGCCTTGAAGCATATCGCCCCGGACCGCCTGATCGCGGCGCCGGATTGCGGCATGAAGTACCTGCCGCGCGAGGTCGCCTTCGGCAAACTGAAGGCGATGGTCGACGGGGCGGCCATGGTGCGGGGGGAACTGGGCTGACGGGTATTTGTATCTAAATTACGAATATTAAACTGCAAAAGAATTCGTTATTTCGGCTTATTGATATCAGGTATTTATTCCCCTGCCGGCAATGAGCCGGTCACCGCGCCGGGGCATCCCGGCGATTTTTGAGGAAAATGAGCATGTTTTCCCGCACCAAACCCGCGACCTCCGCCGCTGCCAAACCGGCCGCGAAACCCGCCGTCAGCAAGCCGGCCGCCAAGCCGGCGGCGCCTGCGAAGAAAAAGTAATTTCGGTCGCGGCGGCCGCCCTCACGGCCGCCTGATCGATGAACAGGGCCGCCGGCTTCCCCCCGGCGGCCTTTTTCATGGGCCGTGTCAGCTGCCGGGCACCCAGGCCCAGTAGCGGCCCGAAGCCCCCAGGGCCGCCGTGATCAGGCCGAGTACCAGGTTGATCGCGACGATGCGGCGGATGACGTTCAGGCTGGCGGCCCCCGTCGGCCAGTCCTGGGCCGCGACAGCACCCTGGAAGGTGCGGTAGGGGGCGAAGAACAGATAGATGAACAGGGCGTTCATGACCCAACCGATGCCGTGCATCCAATGAATATGGATGGGGGCGGCGGCGAAGGTCCCGTACTGCAGGGCGATCACGGCATAGCCGGACACCGGCAGGATCAGCACGGTGGCCCAGACCCAGAGAAAAAACCGGCCAAACACCCGATCCCATAGCTTCAGACGCTCCGGCGGCGGGGCGATGCCGCCCACGGCGGGACGCAGCACCAGATAGGCGAAGAACATGCCGCCGACCCAGACGACGGCGGCAAGGACGTGAAGGGTGGCGGCGGCGCTGATCATGGCGGTCTTCCGGTTGTGTCGATGGTCGGGGAGTGTAGCGCGGCCTTGAGGGGACGGAAACGGCGGCTTGGGCACTTTTTAGGAGGCGTCGGGCAAGGGCAGGCTGCGCGCCACCGGAAACACAAGATGGGCCGACGTTCCCTGGCCGACCTCGCTTTCCATTTTCAGCACGCCGCCATGCAGTTCGATCAGTTTGCGCGACAGGGTCAGGCCCAGGCCGGTACCTTCGTGCTTGCGGGTCAGGGAGCCGTCGACCTGCCCGAATTCGGACAGCGCCACGGCCATGTCCTCGGGCGAAATGCCGATCCCCGTGTCGGACACGGTCAACCGTATGGCGCCGTCGCCCTGCCGGCGCGCCACGACGGAGACCGCCCCTCCTTGTTCCGTGAACTTGATGGCGTTGGACAGCAGGTTGACCAGCGCCTGTTTGACCCGCAGTTCGTCGGCCATCAGGGGCGGCAGGTCGGTGGGGCAGTCGACCATCAGCGAGACCCCGGCCTCGAGCGCGCGTTCGCGCACCAGGCGGTGGCAGGAATTGAAGACCAGCCTCAGGTCCAGGCGCTGTTCGTTCAGGCTCATCTGGCCGCGTTCGATGCGGGCCAGGTCCAGAAGGTCGTTGATCAATTGCAGCAGATGCTTGCCGGCGTCGTTGATGTCGCCGGCGTATTCCTTGTACTGGGGCACGTTCATGGTGCCGAAGGTCTCGTTCACCAGGATGTCGGAAAACCCGATGATGGAATTCAACGGCGTGCGCAGTTCGTGACTCATGTTGGCGAGAAATTCGGTCTTCGCCCGGTTGGCCAGTTCGGCTTCTTCCTTGGCCGTGCGCAGCGCCTGATCCGACTGCCATTCGCGGGTCACGTCGCGGGCAAAGCCCCGGTAGCCGACAAACGCGCCGTCGTCGGCGAACACGGGGGCGCCGCTGATCCGGGCATAGCGGAGGTTGCCCTTGCCGTCGATCAGGCCGTATTCGAAGTCCCGGAACGGCCGCCGTTCGGCGAGATCCGCCCGGTGCTGCTCGAAGGCGATGCGCTGTGCGGGGCCCCGGATCACGGCGATGGCCTCGCGCGTTTGGCCGATCAGGTTCTCCGGCGACAGGCCGTAGGTGCTCAACAGCCGGTCGGAAACGAAGGTGAAACGATGTTCGGTGTCCGTTTCCCAGAACCAATCGGCGGCGGCGAAGATGAAGCGCCACCAATCGTCGTCGTTCAAGTTGCCAACCAGTGGGCCGGCCAGTTCCGGCGGCGGGGATCGGCGCGACGCGATCTGGCGCGACAGGGCAAGGGCGGTGGCGGCGGCGAGGGCGGCCACCAGGGCCGTGGTCAGCGGACGCCATGTATCGACGTCCGTCTCCGGAAGCAATCTCGGCGCCCCGAATATTTCCCATAAAACGACAAAAAGGAACGTAACAACAAAGTAGTATGTGTATTTTTTCATGTAAATTATAACGGAGTATGCAGGCCCATCGCCGACACCAAAAACGATCGATGGGGTCTGTCGGACTCCGGGATTCTCCCGCCGTTTTGTCCTTTTCCGGAGTATAACGTGAAGATCGTGAATTGTCGGTGTATGAAATGACGATGGAAAGCACGCCCTGGTTGCCGGCGGCATTGCTCCGGGTCGGTCAGATGGCGCAGGCCGATGCCGCGACCATCGCGGGCGGCACTCCCGGTATCGACCTGATGGAAACGGCGGGAGCCGCCGTCGCCGACCGTGCCCGGACCTTGTTCAACGGACGGCCGGTGGCTGTTTTGTGCGGTCCGGGCAACAACGGCGGCGACGGCTTCGTGGCGGCGCGTCTCCTGAAGGACAAGGGGGCCGAGGTGCGGCTTTACCTGCTGGGCGCGCGGGACGGATTGCGGGGGGATGCCGCCCTGGCGGCGGGCCGCTGGACCGGCGCGGTGGAAGAGTTGACGGCAGGCTTCGATCCGGCGGGGGCAGGGGTCGTCGATGCGCTGTTCGGGGCGGGCCTTGCGCGCCCGCTCGACGGCGTCGCGGCGGCCGTGGCGGAAACCCTCAACGCAGCATCGGCGGATATCCTTGCCGTGGATATCCCGTCGGGCGTCATGGGCGACACCGGCGCCGTTGCCGGAGCGGCCATAAAGGCCCGGGAAACGGTGACCTTCTGCCGCCGCAAGCCGGGACATTTCCTGCGTCCGGGGCGGGATTTCTGCGGTGCCGTGCGGGTCGCCGACATCGGCATCCCCGACGCCGTGGTCGCGGCCCAGGCCCCCGATACCTGGGTCAACAGCGCCGACATCTGGTGGCCCGCCTTTCCCCATCCGGGGCCGGGCGACCACAAGTACACGCGGGGGCACGTCGTAATTTGGGGTTCGGGCACCATGCCGGGCGCCCCCCGCCTGGCTGCCGACGGGGCCCGGCGGGCCGGGGCGGGGATCGTGTCCATCGCCTGCCGGCCCGAGGACACGGGAACATTCCGTGCCGGAGCGCCCGGCGTGCTGGTTCGGCCCATGGACGACGCGGCCATGTACGGAACCTACGTCCAGGACGGCAACAAGACCCTGGTTGTCGGACCCGGCAACGGGCCGGGACCGGATACCCGCACGCGGGTCCTGGCGGCGCTGGCCACGGGCAAGCCCGTGGTGCTGGACGCCGACGGCATTTCCGCCTTCGCGGACGCCCCCGATGCCCTGCTGTCGGCCTTGCACGGTAACTGCGTGATCACCCCCCATGGCGGTGAATTCGCCCGCGTGTTCGCAGGCGACGGCGACCGGCTGGGCCGCGCGCGCCAAGCCGCCCGGACGTCCGGCGCGGTGGTTCTGCTGAAGGGTTTCGACACGGTCATCGCGGCCCCCGACGGCCGCGCCGTGATCAACGCCAACGCCTCGCCCCATCTGGCCACCGCGGGCACCGGCGACGTGCTGGCCGGTATCACGGCGGGGCTTCTGGCCCAGGGCATGGCGCCGTTTCCGGCCGCCTGCGCGGCGGTCTGGCTGCACGCGGCGGCGGCGCAGTGTATTGGCCACGGCCTGATCGCCGAGGATATTCCCGGTCTTCTGCCGGGCATCGTGCATGCCTTGCCGGGGGGCGTGGCGGGTGGTGTGCCCGGGCATATTTTCACCCATTTGCCTCTTGAACCGGCCAGCAAAAGCGAACAGGTTTAGCGGGATGCCTGCGTACCTTTGAAAGGGTTTTGATGACCGAACATAAACCGAGCAGTTTCCTCGACCGAACCCTGGCCAATCTGCGCCGGGGGTGGCAGTCCATCGCCGGATCGTCCTACGACGAGGACGCCGCGAGCACGCGCCCCAACCTGCCGGATGAGGACGCCGGGCGCATCCTGGAACAGATGCAGGAATGCCTGGACAACAAGGGCGGCGAGGTTTCGGCGCGGACCAAGGCGGCGGCCCTCGGCCGGGTCTATCTCGCCCTGGACAAGGGCGGGCGCGAAAAGTTTCTGCGCCTCATGGCCGGCAATTTCGGCACCGACGCCAAGACTGTCGAGGCGGCCATCGGCAAGTTCCAGGCGGCGGACAGCGACGCCGCGCGCCTGAACGCCCAGATTGACATCAAGAACAGCCTGCAGGCGCCCTGGCGCCGGCTGCTGACCCAGTTCAACGCGCTGCCCGATGGAGTCAAGTTCCTGGTCGATCTGCGCGCGGAACTGCTGCCGCTCGCCAAGTCGGACGTGGGCCTGAAGGCCATGGAACACGACCTGCGGGACCTTTTGGCCAGTTGGTTCGACGTGGATTTCCTGGAATTGCGGCGGATCGCCTGGGATACTTCTTCGGCTTCATTGTTGGAAAAGCTGATCGCCTACGAGGCTGTGCACGCCATCAAGGGCTGGGAAGACCTCAAGAATCGGCTTGATTCCGACCGCCGCTGCTATGCCTTCTTCCATCCGCGTATGCCCGACGAACCCCTGATCTTCGTCGAAGTCGCCCTGGTCAACGGCATGGCGGTCAACGTGCAGGCGCTGCTCGACACCAACGCCCCGGCGACCGACCCGGCTGCCGCCGACACGGCGATCTTCTATTCCATCTCCAACGCGCAGAAGGGCCTTGCGGGGATCAGCTTCGGCAACTTCCTGATCAAGCGGGTGGCGCAGCAGCTGTCCCAGGAATTCCCGAACATCAAGACCTTCGCGACCCTGTCACCGATTCCCGGCTTCCGCCACTGGCTCAACGAACTTTTGGCAGAGGGCGAGCCCAAGTTGTTCTCGGCAGAGGAACGCAAGGCGCTGAACGCGGCCACGGGGCGCAAGGGCGGGGCCAAGGGGTCGCTGATTTCGGTTCTCGACACCCCGGCCTGGATCAAGGACGACGTCATGGCCGCCGCCCTGCAGGGGCCGCTGACGCGCCTTGCGGCGCGTTACCTGGCCAAGGAAAAGGGCCGGGGCGGGCGCGCGCGCGACCCGGTGGCCCATTTCCACCTGTCCAACGGGGCGCGGCTTGAACGCCTGAACTGGCTGGGCGATACCTCGGACAAGGGCCTGACCCAGTCGGCGGGGCTGATGGTCAACTACCTCTATGACCTGGGCCGCATCGAAGGCAACCACGAGGCCTATACCTCCGCCGGCAGCGTCGATATGTCCTCGGGCGTGAAGGCGCACCTGCGGGGGTGAGCCCGCGGGGCGCCGATGCGGGGCCGATTTCCCGGTTGTAATCGCGGTCAGAATGGATAAAGTCGCGCCGCTCGCTGGTCGGGCATCCCGGCGGCGTCGGCGGGCGTGGCGGAATTGGTAGACGCGTCAGGTTTAGGTCCTGGTGGCCTTTGGCCGTGGGGGTTCAAGTCCCTCCGCCCGCACCATCCTCCAAAATGGCGAGGTTGCGCCTTCGGTTTCGGAGGCGGGATTATTCCGACCAGCCGTTTATCATTGCCGGGTCCGGGGCGGCGGCCTATATATCCGCCCGGGAGTTGAGAGCTTAATCCTAGTGTGTTTTACAGGCGGCGCCGATCTAGGTGCTTCGCCGCAGATTTCCGAAACGGGAGTTCCATGCAAGTCGTCGAGACAAAATCCGAAGGCCTGAGCCGCGAGATGAAAGTCACCGTAGCCGCCAAGGACATTGAAGAGAAAATCAACCTGCGTCTTCAGGAAGTCGCACAATCGGCCTCGCTGCCCGGTTTCCGGCCCGGCAAGGTACCGGTTGGTCTGCTGCGCAAGCGCTTCGGGCCGTCGATCCTGGGCGAGATACTGGATCAGGCGGTGAATGATTCCTCCGCCCAGGCGCTGGCCGAGAAGGGCATCCGTGCCGCGACCCAGCCGCAGGTCGAAATCACCTCGTTCGACGAAGGCAAGGACCTGGAATACACGCTGGCCGTGGACATCCTGCCCGAAATCACGCCGATGGACTTTTCCAAGCTGAAGCTTGAGAAGCTGGTCCTGAAACCGGATCAGAAGCAGGTCGAGGAAACCCTCGAGAATCTGGCCAACGCCCATAAGACGTCCGAGCCGATCGCCGCCAAGCGCAAGACCAAGTCGGGCGACGTCTGCGTCATCGATTTCGTGGGCAAGCTGGACGGCGTCGAATTCGCCGGCGGCAAGGCCGATGGATACCACCTGGAGTTGGGCTCCGGCTCGTTCATTCCGGGCTTCGAGGAACAGTTGATCGGCGTCGAGGTCGGCACCGACATCGAGGTCAAGGTCAACTTCCCCGCCGAATACGCGGCCAAGGACCTGGCCGGCAAGGAAGCCGTGTTCGACGTCAAGGTCCACGAAATCCGCGAGGCCAAGCCGGCGCCGATCGACGACGAGCTGGCCAAGAAGGCCGGCCTGGAAAGTCTGGACGCCCTGAAGGACCGTATCGTCGAGGGCCAGCGCCGCGAGTTCGACCAGATGGCGCGCATGCAGGTGAAGCGCGTGCTGCTGGACCAGCTGGCCGACAACCACGACTTCGACATGCCGCCCAAGATGGTGGAGATGGAGTTCGACAACATCTGGGCCCAGTTCGAGGAACAGCGTAAGCAGGAACACGCCCACGAACATGATCACGACCACGATCATGACCATGACCATGACCATGATCATGATCACGATCATGACGACATGTCGGACGAGGAGCACAAGGCCGAGTTCCGCGACATCGCCGAACGGCGGGTCAAGCTGGGCCTGTTGCTGTCCGAAGTCGGCCGCGCCAACGCCATCCAGGTGTCGCCGGAAGACGTCAACCGCGCCATGATCCAGGAAGCCCAGAAATACCCGGGCCAGGAACAGCAGGTGCTGGAATTCTTCCGCTCCAATCCCCAGGCGCAGGAGCAGATCAAGGCGCCCGTGTTCGAGGAAAAGGTCATCGACTACATCATCGAACTGGCCCAGGTGACGGAAAAGCCGGCCTCCTTCGAAGACCTGATCAAGGTTCTCGAGGCAGAGGACGAAGCCAAGGAAGCCAAGAAACCCGCCGCCAAGAAGAAGGCTGCCCCGAAGAAGGCCGCGGCCAAGGACGACGCGGCCGACGGCAAGGAGCCGGCCAAGAAGAAGCCCGCGGCAAAGAAGCCGGCGGCGAAAAAGGAGTAGCGGCGGCGGAACCGGGGCGTTATCAGAGCACAGGCGGCCCGCCTTCCCCGGACCCGTCATCCCGAGCAGCACGTATCATAAGGACCGCGGCATGACCGATCCCCACGACATCTACATGAATACCCTGGTGCCCATGGTCGTCGAGACCACCAACCGGGGTGAGCGCGCCTACGACATCTATTCGCGGCTGTTGAAGGAACGCATCATCTTCCTGACTGGTGGGGTCGAGGATCATGTTTCGAGCCTAGTCTGCGCGCAGTTGTTGTTCCTGGAATCGGAAAACCCGTCCAAGGACATCTCGTTTTACATCAATTCGCCGGGCGGCGTCGTGACCTCGGGCCTCGCGATCTACGACACGATTCGCTACATCAAGCCGGATGTGTCGACGGTCTGCATCGGTCAGGCGGCGTCCATGGGCTCGCTTCTGCTGGCTGCCGGCGCGCCTGGAAAACGCTATTCGCTGCCCAATTCGCGGATCATGGTTCACCAGCCGTCGGGCGGCTTCCAGGGGCAGGCGTCGGACATCGAAATCCACGCCCGCGAGATCATCGCGCTGCGCAAACGGCTCAACGAAATCTATGTCGAACACACCGGCCAATCGATGGAAACCATTGAAAACGCGATGGAGCGTGACAAATTCATGACTCCGGAAGACGCCAAGGCGTTCGGCCTAATCGACGAAGTGGTCGCCAGTCGGCCGACGACCGGCGACGACGACGGCGGCAAGTCCGGCAAGAGCTGAGCCGCGGCATCCGTCTGAATGGCCGCTCCCGGGTCTTGGGGGCGGCGCAAACACCACGGGACGTCTCTCCGCCGTTACGTCTTTTGGCATAGCTCCATGGGCGTGATTGTGATTGAGTGTTGCACAAGGGTCCGGCTAACATGGTCTTGATCCGGGAGGCGGCGCGGTACCAACAGGATAAACAATGACGAAAACCACCGGCAGCGACTCCAAGAACACCCTTTACTGCTCGTTCTGCGGCAAAAGTCAGCACGAGGTGCGTAAGCTGATCGCGGGGCCGACCGTGTTCATCTGCGACGAATGCGTCGAACTGTGCATGGACATCATCCGCGAAGAGCACAAGACGAACCTTGTGAAGTCGGGCGACGGTGTGCCGACGCCGATGGACATTTGTGCCGTTCTCGATGATTACGTGATCGGCCAGAGCAACGCCAAGCGCGTGCTGTCGGTCGCCGTGCACAACCACTACAAACGCCTGAATCACGGCGCCAAGAACAACGACGTCGAACTGGCCAAGTCCAATATTCTGCTGGTCGGCCCGACGGGTTGCGGCAAGACCCTGTTGGCGCAGACCCTGGCGCGCATCCTGGATGTGCCCTTCACCATGGCCGACGCGACGACCCTGACCGAAGCCGGCTATGTCGGTGAAGACGTCGAAAACATCATTCTCAAGCTGCTGCAGTCCGCCGACTACAATGTCGAGCGCGCACAGCGCGGCATCGTCTATATCGATGAAGTCGACAAGATCAGCCGCAAATCCGACAATCCGTCGATCACCCGCGACGTGTCGGGCGAAGGCGTGCAGCAGGCGCTGCTGAAGATCATGGAAGGCACGGTCGCCAGCGTGCCGCCCCAAGGCGGGCGCAAGCATCCGCAGCAGGAGTTCCTGCAGGTCGACACCACCAACATCCTGTTCATCTGCGGCGGGGCCTTCGCCGGGTTGGATAAGATCATTTCCGCCCGCGGCAAGGGCTCCAGCATCGGCTTCGGCGCCGACGTGCGCGCGCCCGAGGAACGCCAGACCGGCGAAATCTTGCGCGAGGTGGAGCCGGAAGACCTGCTGAAGTTCGGCCTGATCCCCGAATTCGTCGGCCGCCTGCCGGTGGTCGCGACGCTGGAGGACCTGGACGAAGACGCGCTGGTGGAAATCCTGACCAAGCCGAAGAACGCCCTGGTCAAGCAGTACCAGCGCCTGTTCGAGATGGAAGACACCAAGCTGACGTTCTCCGAAGCCGCCCTTCGTTCCATCGCCGTCAAGGCCGTCGAGCGCAAGACCGGTGCCCGGGGCCTGCGGTCGATCATGGAAAACATTCTCCTCGACACCATGTTCGACCTTCCCGGCATGGACGGCGTGGAAGAGGTCGTCATCAATGGAGAGGTGGTGGAAGAAAGTGCCAATCCGCTGTTCATCTATGGCGAAAAGGCCGAAGAAGTGGAAACCAGCGCGTAATTTGCGCCTTTCCACGGTTATCCACGGTCTGGGCTTGCGCCGCAGCGTTCCATCCCCCACCTTTGTTGTGAAGCAATTCCAACCCGCCGTTGCCCCTGTGGCGCGGTCTTCCCGTGTTGAGGCCAGATGTTCCCAGGTATGAAGTCCCAGCAATTCCCCGTCCTGCCGTTGCGCGACATCGTCGTGTTCCCGCACATGATCGTGCCGCTGTTCGTCGGCCGCGACAAATCCGTGCGGGCGCTCGAAGACGTCATGCAGGACGATAAGCAGATCCTGCTGGTGGCGCAGAAGAACGCGGCCCAGGACGACCCGACCGCCGACGACATTTACACCGTCGGTACGG
Source organism: uncultured Alphaproteobacteria bacterium (assembly GCA_963976055.1). GTDB lineage: Bacteria > Pseudomonadota > Alphaproteobacteria > Rhodospirillales > Casp-alpha2 > UBA1479. Next base: position 479,733 of record CAXBJB010000002.1, on the reverse strand, counting down.
TGTCGACGGTGCTGCAGCTTCTCAAGCTGCCGGACGGCACGGTGAAGGTGCTGGTCGAAGGCGTGCAACGCGCGAAGGTCACAGAGTTCGTCGACAACCCCTCGTTCTTCGAGGTTGAGGCGGAACTGATCCCCGATGAGGAAGGGGATGAGAACGAGCTTGAGGCGCTGTCCCGTTCGGTCATCGGCCAGTTCGAGCAGTACATAAAGTTGAACAAGAAGATTCCGCCTGAAGTTCTTGTTTCAATTAATCAAATTGACGAAGCCAGTAAGCTGGCGGACACCGTTGCCTCGCATCTGGCGCTGAAGATTTCCGAAAAGCAGGAGTTGCTGGAGATCGAATCCGCGGCCGAGCGCCTGGAGCGCGTCTATTCCCACATGGAATCGGAAATCGGCGTCCTGCAGGTCGAGAAGAAGATTCGCAATCGGGTCAAGCGCCAGATGGAAAAGACCCAGCGCGAGTACTATCTGAACGAGCAGTTGAAGGCCATTCAGAAGGAATTGGGCGAAACCGACGAAGGCAAGGACGAGGTCGCGGAGATCGAGGAAAAGATCGCCAAGACCCGGCTGACCAAGGAAGCCAAGGAAAAGGCCGAGGCGGAGTTGAAGAAGCTGCGCTCCATGAGCCCGATGTCCGCCGAAGCCACGGTGGTGCGCAACTACCTGGACTGGATGCTGTCCATTCCGTGGAAGAAGCGCACCCGGGTGAAGAAGGACCTGTTGAAGGCCGAGGAAGTTCTCAACGAGGATCACTACGGGCTGGAAAAGGTCAAGGAACGCATCCTGGAGTACCTGGCCGTCCAGCATCGCACGAATAAGGTCACCGGACCGATCTTATGTCTCGTGGGCCCTCCGGGCGTGGGCAAGACGTCCCTCGGTAAATCCATCGCCAAGGCGACGGGCCGCAACTTCGTGCGCATGTCGTTGGGTGGCGTGCGGGACGAATCGGAAATCCGCGGCCATCGGCGCACCTATATCGGCTCCATGCCGGGCAAGGTCGTGCAAGGCATGAAGAAGGCCAAGTCGTCGAACCCGCTGTTCCTGCTCGACGAAGTCGACAAGATGGGCCAGGATTGGCGCGGCGACCCGGCCTCGGCGCTTTTGGAAGTGCTTGATCCGGAACAGAATTCCACCTTCAACGACCATTATCTGGAGGTCGATTACGACCTGTCGGACGTGATGTTCGTGACCACCGCCAATACCATGAACATGCCGGGCCCGCTGCTGGACCGCATGGAGATCATCCGCCTGTCCGGTTACACCGAGGACGAGAAGGTCGAGATCGCCAACCGCCACCTGCTGCCCAAGCAGATCAAGGCGCACGGCCTGAAGAAGGGCGAGTGGGAGATTTCCGACGGCGCTTTGCGTGATTTGATCCGCTATTACACCCGGGAATCCGGGGTTCGTAACCTGGAACGCGAGCTGGCCAACTTGGCCCGCAAGGCGGTCAAGGAGATCATGATCGGGTCGTCCAAGACCATCAAGGTCACGGCCAAGAACCTGGAAAAGTACGGCGGCGTGCGCAAGTACCGGTTCGGCGAGATCGAAGCCGAGGACATGGTCGGCGTGGTCACCGGCCTGGCCTGGACCGAAGTCGGCGGCGAGCTTCTCAACATCGAAGCCGTCATGGTGCCGGGCAAGGGCAAGATGACCATCACCGGCAAGCTTGGTGACGTCATGCAGGAATCCATCCAGGCGGCCAAATCCTATGTGCAGTCGCGCTCGGCCTCGCTCGGCATCCTGCCGCCGCTGTTCAACAAACGCGATATCCACGTCCACGTGCCGGAAGGGGCGACGCCGAAGGACGGCCCGTCGGCCGGCGTTGGCATGGTGACCTCGATCGTGTCCGTGCTGACCGGCATTCCGGTCCGCAAAGACGTCGCCATGACCGGCGAGGTGACCCTGCGCGGGCGCGTTCTGCCGATCGGGGGGCTCAAGGAAAAGCTGCTCGCGGCGCTCCGGGGCGGGATCAAGAAGGTCCTGATTCCCAAGGACAACGAGAAGGATTTGTCGGAGATTCCCGAAAACGTGAAGCGCGGGCTGGAAATCGTGCCCGTGACGACCGTTGACGAGGTGCTTTCGCATGCTCTCGCCAGTCCGGTGACCCCGGTCGAATGGGACGAGGAAAAGGCTGAATTGGAGGCCCGTGCCCTCCGATCGGGCAGCGCCGACGACGACGATGTCGGTGGTGTGGTGACCCACTAAATTCGGATAACTCCTTACAATATATCGATGTTTTTGCGGGCCGCCGGATCATCCGGCGGCCCGTTTTCATGAAGATGGCGGAAATCCGCCCGTCCGCGGGCTGCAAGAGCATTCTTCCGAGCCCGGAACGAATGCCGGAAAATTTGTCGAAACCCGCAAAAACCTGGGGAAAACTGGGGCATGAAGATTGACGCCCCATGGGTGCGCACATACACTCTTCGCGATTCGAACGGGTGGCGAAACACCTGGTCGAGTGGGTGGCAAAACACCCGATCACGATAATAATCTATTTGTCCCAACCCGATACCTTTCAGCAAGAGGGGGCCTTTCAATTGAACAAGAATGATCTGATCGCAGCCGTTGCCAATAGCACCGGCTTGTCCAAATCCGATTCCGCGAGCGCGGTTGACAGCGTTTTCGACGCGATCGCTGGCGCTTTGAAGGGCGGAGACGAAGTTCGCCTGGTCGGCTTCGGCACCTTCAGTGTGACCAAGCGCGCCGCGACCACGGGCCGTAACCCGCGGACCGGCGAAAGCATCCAGATTCCGGCGTCCAACCAGCCCAAGTTCAAGGCTGGCAAGGGTCTGAAGGACGCGGTCAACTAAGACCGGCGTCTCAGCCACACGCAACGCCTACAGACCGGCCGCCGAATGTTTCGGCGGCCGGTTTCGTTTGGCTACATGCCCCTTGGCGGTCGAGGTTGTCGGTGGCATGGGGCAGGGGGCTTGCATGCTTGTGCCGGTCGGCGTCAGCCCTTAAATAGAGCCCTCGGCAGACGGGCGGTTAGCTCAGTTGGGAGAGCGTCTGGTTTACACCCAGAAGGTCGGGGGTTCGAACCCCTCACCGCCCACCACCCTTCGGCTTCGGGTGGCGGGCCACGAAGTGAGCCTGCCAGACGAAGGCAATTAGGCGTAGGCGTGTCCTCCGTAGCTTCAGGGAAGGAGGACGGGAAGTAGGCCACCCGCACCCGCGCCCTGGACGAGGGAGAGCGGGCCGATTTCCGCCGCCGCGAAAATACCCGCCGATGGTCCTTGACACTGCTTCCGGCGCTGGAGTACATGGTGCCCTCTTTCGCGCACCGGGGCCCATGCCCCAGGCGGAAAGACCCTTCAGAAGGGGGTGTAGCTCAGTTGGTTAGAGCGCCGGCCTGTCACGCCGGAGGCCGCGGGTTCGAGTCCCGTCACTCCCGCCATTTCCCCCAATTCCAGGTTTCTTTCGCGTCTGTCGCCGGACGTCGGTTTTTTGCCCCTGCGCGGCGATAAAACCTTTGAAATTTATCCGGTTATCGGTCACCTTCCCCCGGTAGTCACCGATATGGCCGTATTAAGTCATCGACGTGGCCGCATCGCGGCATTCCTTAGAATGCATTCGGGGGGACCAAGGCAGGAAGCCGGGGACAGGGAGTTCGGCGTGAACGATTTGCTATTGGAATATCTCCCCATCCTGATCTTCATCGGGATTGCCGTCGGCTTGGCCGGCGCGATCATGTTGGCGTCCTTCGTGATCGCCCAGCAAAACCCCGATGTGGAAAAGAACTCGGCCTATGAATGCGGCTTTGAAGCGTTCGACGATTCGCGCGGCCGGTTCGACGTCCGGTTCTATCTGGTGGCCATTCTGTTCATCATTTTCGACCTCGAAGTGGCCTTCCTGTTTCCCTGGGCGGTGACGCTGGGCAAGATCGGTGTCTTCGGTTTCTGGTCGATGATGGTATTCCTGTCCGTGCTGACCATCGGATTTATCTACGAGTGGCGCAAAGGCGCCCTCGAATGGGAATAAAAAAGGGAGTGACCGAATGTCCGTCGTGACGCAGCCCGGAACCGCCCCCGACCTCGGCCAGCCCCTTGGTGAGCCCCTGGGGCCCGGTGCCGAGCAGGATGAAATTCTCGCCCGCGTGACCCAGGAACTGCAGGACAAGGGCTTCGTCCTTGCCAATGTGGACAAGCTGGTCAACTGGGCGCGCACGGGGTCGCTGTGGCCGATGACCTTCGGTCTGGCCTGCTGCGCGGTCGAGATGATCCACGCCTACATGAGCCGCTATGACCTGGACCGCTTCGGCGTCGTGCCGCGGCCGAGCCCGCGCCAGTCGGACGTGATGATCGTCGCCGGCACCCTGACCAACAAGATGGCCCCCGCGTTCCGCAAGGTCTACGACCAGATGGCGGAGCCGCGTTATGTGATTTCCATGGGGTCCTGCGCCAACGGCGGCGGCTATTACCATTATTCCTATGCCATCGTGCGCGGCTGCGACCGCGTCGTGCCCGTCGACGTCTATGTGCCCGGCTGCCCGCCGACGGCCGAGGCGCTGGTGTATGGCATTCTCCAATTGCAGAAGAAAATCCGCCGCACCGGCGCCCTGTGGCGCTGACGCGACCGGACGAACCGAGACCGATCACTAAAAGAACCAAGAAGACCATGGATCAGGCCCTCAAGGAACTTGCCGAACATCTCCGCGACCAGCTTGGCGACAAGCTGCTGGCCGACGAGGTGCGTCTCGGCGAATTGATGATCACCGTCAGGCGGGACGCCATCGTCGCGGTACTGAAGTCCCTGCGTGACGATTCGAACTGCCGGTTCCATCAGCTGATGGATATCTGCGGCGTCGATTACGCCGACGAAAGCCCGCGTTTCGAGATCGTCTACAATCTTCTGTCCATGACCCATAACACGCGCATCCGCGTCAAGCTGCGCACGGACGAGGACGATCCCGTGCCGTCCGTCGCCGGGGTGTTCTCGACCGCCAACTGGTTCGAACGCGAAGTCTGGGACATGTACGGGGTGTTCTTCTCCGACCATCCCGACCTGCGCCGCCTGCTCACCGACTACGGGTTCGAAGGCCATCCCCTGCGCAAGGACTTCCCGCTGACGGGCTATGTCGAGGTGCGCTACGACGACGAACAGAAACGCGTGGTCTACGAGCCCGTGAAACTGACCCAGGAATTCCGCAACTTCGACTTCGAAAGCCCCTGGGAAGGCATGGAACGCGTCGTTCTGCCGGGCGACGAGAAGGCCGAGGCGGAACCGGAAACCGAGGCGTCCTGACCATGGCCGAAACCCAGATCAAGAATTTCAACCTCAACTTCGGGCCGCAGCATCCGGCGGCCCACGGGGTGCTGCGCCTGGTCCTGGAAATGGACGGCGAGGTCATCGAGCGCGCCGACCCGCATATCGGGTTGCTGCACCGGGGCACGGAAAAGCTCATTGAATACAAGACCTATGCCCAGGCTGTGCCGTATTTCGACCGTCTGGACTATGTCGCGCCGCAGAACCAGGAACACGCCTTTGTGCTGGCCGCCGAAAAGCTGTTGGGCATCGAGATTCCCAAGCGAGGTCAGTATATCCGCGTGCTCTATTGCGAAATCGGGCGCATCCTCAATCACATCCTGAACATCACGGCCTTCGCCATGGATGTGGGCGCCATGACGCCCATGTTGTGGGGCTTCGAAATTCGCGAACGCCTGATGGAGTTTTGCGAATCCGCCTCGGGTGCGCGCCTGCACATGAACTATTTCCGTGTCGGCGGCGTTGCCCAGGACCTGCCGGCGGGGCTGCTGGAAGACATCGCCAAATGGGCCGATGAAGAGTTCCCGGCCTTCCTTGACGATCTGGAAAGTCTGCTCACGGAAAACCGCATCTTTAAGCAGCGCACGGTCGATATCGGCGTCATCGATGCCGAACAGTGTTTTGACTGGGGCTTCACCGGCCCGAACCTGCGCGCCTCCGGTATTGCCTGGGATCTGCGCAAGGCGCAGCCCTACGATGCCTATGCGGACATGGATTTCGACATCCCCGTGGGCAAGATGGGCGACTGCTACGACCGCTATTTGGTGCGCATGCTGGAAATGCGCGAATCCTTGAAGATCATCCGCCAATGCGTTGAAAACATGCCCGGCGGGCCGGTCAAGTCGACCAACAAGAAGGTCTCCCCGCCGACCCGCGGCGACATGAAGCAATCCATGGAAGCCTTGATCCACCACTTCAAACTGTTTACCGAGGGCTTCCACGTGCCGGCTGGCGAAACCTATACGGCCGTCGAGGCGCCCAAGGGCGAATTCGGCGTCTATCTGGTGGCCGACGGCTCCAACAAACCCTATCGCTGCAAGATCCGGGCGCCGGGATTCGCCCATCTGGAAGCGACGGAATTCCTGTCGAAGGGGCATATGCTCGCGGATATCTGCGCGAACATCGGTTCCATCGACGTCGTGTTCGGCGAAATCGACCGGTGACCGGAATGAATACACAGCAACCGTCGAGCTTCGCCTTTACGGCGGAGAACCTCGAAAAGGCCAAATGGCACATCGCCAAGTATCCGGCGGGCCGCCAGCAAAGCGCGGTGATGCCGCTGCTTGATCTGGCGCAGCGCCAAAACGGCGGCTGGATTCCCCAGGCGGCGATCGAGGTCATTGCCGACATGCTCGATATGGCGTCGATCCGGGTCTACGAGGTCGCGACCTTCTACACCATGTACAACCTCAAGCCGGTCGGAAAGAACTTCGTCCAGGTCTGCACCAACCTGCCGTGCTGGCTGCGCGGCTCGGACCAGATCATGGCCGCCTGCAAGAAGGTCACCGGTTGTTCGAACGGCGAAACCTCCGCCGACGGCGAATTCACGGTGCTCGAGGTCGAATGCCTGGGGGCCTGCGTCAACGCACCGATGATGCAGATCGGCGACGATTATTACGAAGACCTGGATTCGGTCACGGCCGAAGAGGTCCTGACGGCGCTCAAGGCGGGCCGGAAGCCGAAGGTCGGCTCCCAGTCCGGGCGCCATACCTGCGAGCCCGCGGGCGGGATCACGACCCTGACCGACCGCTATCCCGACCGGGCCGCCAAAGCGGGAGGCGACGACTGATGCTTGCCGACAAGGACCGTATCTTCACCAATATCTACGGCTTCGACAGCCCCTGGCTGGAGGGTGCGCGCGCCCGCGGTGACTGGGACGGCACGAAAAAGCTGATCGAGCTGGGCCGCGACAAGATCATCGACGAGATGAAGGAATCGGGCCTGCGCGGGCGCGGCGGCGCCGGCTTCCCCACGGGCGTGAAGTGGTCCTTCATGCCCAAGGAAATCGGCACCCGGCCCCATTACCTGGTCATCAACGCCGACGAGGGCGAGCCTGGCACCTGCAAGGACCGCGAAATCATGCGCTCCGAGCCGCATAAGCTTATCGAAGGAGCCTTGGTTGCGTCCTTCGCCATGGGCGCCCATGCGGCCTATTGCTACGTGCGCGGCGAGTTCCATCACGAGATCGATTGCCTGCAACGCGCCGTCGACGAAGCCTACGAAGCGGGCCTGATCGGCGACGATGCCTGCGGCACGGGCTGGAAGTTCGATTTCTACGTCCATTCCGGCGCCGGGGCCTACATCTGCGGCGAGGAAACCTCGCTGATCGAAAGTTTGGAAGGCAAGAAGGGCCAGCCGCGCCTGAAGCCGCCGTTCCCGGCCGGGGTCGGCGTGTGGGGCTGCCCGACAACGGTCAACAACGTGGAATCCATCGCCGTGGCGCCAACCATCCTGCGCCGGGGCGCGGACTGGTTTGCCGGCATCGGCCGGCCCAACAACGTGGGCACCAAGCTGTTCAACATCTCCGGCCATGTGAACCGGCCCTGCACGGTCGAAGAGGAAATGGGCATTCCGCTCAAGGAACTCATCGAACGGCACGCGGGCGGGGTGCGCGGCGGCTGGGACAACCTGCTCTGCGTCATTCCCGGCGGGGCGTCGGTGCCGGTGCTGCCCAAGAATATCTGCGACGACGTGCTGATGGACTTCGACAGCCTGCGCGAGCAGCGTTCGGGCCTGGGCACGGCGGCGGTCATGGTCATGGACACGTCGACGGACGTCATCAAGGCCATCGCGCGCCTGTCGGCCTTCTACAAGCATGAAAGCTGCGGCCAATGCACGCCCTGCCGCGAAGGTACCGGCTGGATGGCGCGGGTCATGCAACGCATGGTTTCGGGCGACGCCCATATCGATGAGATCGACACGCTGGAGGAAGTCACCCGCCAAGTCGAGGGCCATACCATCTGCGCCCTGGGCGACGCCGCGGCTTGGCCGATCCAGGGATTGATCCGCCATTTCCGACCGGAAATGGAAAAGCGGATTCTCGACAATCTCGCGCGCCGGTCGGCGGCGGAATAGACAGGTTTACTAGGGGCTTGAGCTAGATGCCAAAGATCACCATCGACGGCACGGAACACGAGGTCGAGGCCGGCATGACGATCCTGCAGGCCTGCGAGCAGGCCGGCAAGGAAGTGCCGCGTTTCTGCTATCACGATCGTCTGTCCATCGCCGGCAACTGCCGCATGTGCCTGGTGCAGATGGAACGCTCGCCCAAGCCGGTGGCGTCCTGCGCCATGCCCGTGGCCGACGGCATGGTCGTTTACACGGACACGCCCGAGGTCAAGAAGATGCGCCAGGGGGTGATGGAGTTCCTGCTTCTGAACCATCCGCTGGATTGCCCGATCTGCGACCAGGGCGGCGAATGCGACTTGCAGGACCAGGCCATGGCCTATGGCATGGATCACGGTCGCTACAAGGAAAACAAACGCGCCGTTGAAGACAAGCACATGGGCCCGCTGATCAAGACGATCATGACCCGCTGCATCCATTGCACGCGCTGCGTCCGGTTCTCGACCGAAGTCGCGGGCGTCACCGACATGGGCCTGATCGGGCGCGGCGAAAACGCCGAGATCGTCACCTACCTGGACAAGGCCGTGAGCTCCGAGTTGTCGGGCAACGTCATCGACCTGTGCCCGGTGGGGGCGCTCACGTCCAAGCCCTATGCTTTCGCGGCCCGTCCATGGGAATTGAAGAAGACGGAAAGCGTCGACGTGTCGGACGCCCAGGGCTGCGCCATCCGCGTCGACAGCCGGGGGCCCGAGGTGATGCGCGTGCTGCCGCGCCTCAACGAGAACGTCAACGAGGAATGGATTTCCGACAAGGCGCGTTATTGCGTTGACGGTCTGAAGCGCCAGCGCCTGGACCGGCCCTATGTCCGCGTGAAGGGCAAGTTGCAGCCCGCCACCTGGCCGGAAGCCTTTGCCGCCGTGGCCAAGGCCGTCAAGGGCAAGCAGGGCGGGGAGATCGCCGCCATCGCAGGCGATCAGGCCGATTGCGAAAGCATGCTGCTGCTCAAGGAACTGATGGTCGGCCTGGGATCGGCCAACATGGATTGCCGCCAGGACGGATCGAAGGTCGATCCCAGCCAACGCGCGTCCTACATCTTCAATTCGACCATCGCCGGGATCGAGAACGCGGACGCGCTCCTGATTGTGGGCGCCAATCCGCGCTGGGAAGCGCCCGTGCTCAACGCCCGCATCCGCAAGCGGTATCTGATGGGCAAGTTCCCTATCGCCGCCGTCGGCCCGGCCGTGGATTTGAGCTATCCCGTGGACTGGCTGGGCGAGAGGGCCGACGTTCTAGCGCAGATCGCGGCCGGCAGCCATCCCTTTGCCGAGGTCCTGAAGACGGCCGAACGGCCCATGATCATCGTCGGCTCGGGCGCCGTGGCGCGCCCCGATGGCGCGGCGGTGCTGGGCCTGGCGCGCCAGGTCGCGGACGCGGCCGGTGCGGTGACGGCGGCCTGGAACGGTTTCAACCTGTTGCAGCGTGCGGCGTCTCGCGTCGGCGGCCTGGACCTGGGCTTCGTGCCCGGCGAGGGCGGCATGGACACGGGCCGCATCCTGGATGGCGCGGCGACCGGCGACATCAAGGTGATCTATCTGCTGGGTGCCGACGAGATCGACACCAAGGACCTGGACAAGCCCTTCGTGATCTATCAGGGCCATCACGGCGACGCCGGCGCCCATGTCGCCGACGTGATCCTGCCGGGGGCGGCCTATACGGAAAAGGACGCGACCTACGTGAACCTGGAAGGCCGCGTGCAGCGCGGCCAACTGGCCGTCTATCCGCCGGGCGATGCCCGCGAGGACTGGAAGATCGTTCGCGCCCTGTCGGACTCCCTGCATGCCACGCTGCCCTACACGACCCTGGCCGACGTGCGCCGGGGCCTGGTCAAGGCCAATCCCGTGTTCCAGGGCATCGACGACATCCAGGCGGCAACCTGGGGCGACTTCGGCGGGTCGGGTGAGGTGTCCGGCGCGTTCACCTATCCGATCGCCAATTTCTACATGACCGATCCGATCAGCCGTGCGTCCGCCACCATGGCTGAGTGCACGGACGAAATTCTCGGCGGCGGGGAAGGGAAGACCGGCACCGATGGTTGAGGCCTGGAACAGCTGGATCTGGCCGACGGTCTGGATCGTCCTGAAAATCCTTGTGATCGTGGTGCCGATTCTGCTTTCGGTCGCCTATCTGACCCTGTTCGAACGCAAGGTCATCGGCGCCATGCAGCTGCGCAAGGGCCCGAACGTGGTCGGTCCCTTCGGCCTGTTCCAGCCGCTAGCCGACGGCGCCAAGCTGTTTCTCAAGGAAATGATCATCCCGTCGGGCGCCAATCCGGGCGTGTTCCTGCTGGCGCCCTGCGTGACCTTTGCGTTGGCCCTCATGGCCTGGGCGGTGATTCCCTTTGGCGAGGGGCTGGTGCTGGCCGACATCAACGTCGGCATCCTGTATCTGTTCGCGATCTCGTCCCTCGGCGTCTACGGCATCCTGATGGCCGGCTGGGCGTCTAACTCGCGCTATGCCTTCCTGGGCGCGCTCCGCAGTGCGGCCCAAATGGTGTCCTACGAAGTCTCCATGGGCTTCGTCATCATCACCGTGCTGCTATGCGTCGGCTCGCTGAACCTGTCCGCCATCGTCGAGGCGCAGCGCGACATGTGGTTCGTTATTCCGCTGTTCCCCATGGCCGTGGTGTTCTTTATCTCGACCCTGGCCGAAACCAACCGCCATCCCTTCGATCTGCCCGAGGCCGAGGCTGAATTGGTCGCCGGCTACAACGTCGAATATTCGGGCATGGCCTTCGCCCTGTTCTTCCTGGGCGAATACGCCAACATGATCCTGATGTCGGGGATGACGACGATCCTGTTCCTGGGCGGCTGGCTGCCGCCGCTGTCGATCGAACCGCTGATCTGGATTCCCGGGCCGGTCTGGTTCGCGGCCAAGATCGCCTTCTGTCTGTTCATCTTCATCTGGGTGCGCGCGACCTTCCCGCGCTATCGCTACGACCAGTTGATGCGCCTCGGCTGGAAAGTGTTCCTGCCGATCTCGTTGTTCGCCGTCGCGGCCGTGGCCGGTGTGTTGCTGGCCTTCGGCTGGGTTCCCACCCCGGTCGCCGGTTAAGGGTTTAGGAGAGTTCCATGAGCTTCATCGGACAAAGCGCCAAGGCCCTGTTCCTGAAGGAACTTGTCGCCGGCATGGCGCTGACGCTCAAGTACTTCACCAAGCCCAAGGTGACCTTGAACTATCCCTATGAAAAGGGCCCGTTGAGCCCGCGGTTCCGCGGTGAACACGCGTTGCGCCGTTATCCCAACGGCGAAGAACGCTGCATCGCCTGCAAGCTGTGCGAGGCCATTTGCCCGGCCCAGGCCATCACCATCGAGGCCGAACCCCGCGCCGACGGCTCGCGCCGTACCACGCGCTACGACATCGACATGGTGAAATGCATTTATTGCGGCTATTGCGAGGAAGCCTGCCCGGTCGACGCCATCGTCGAGGGCCCGAACTTCGAATACGCCACGGAAACCCGCGAGGAATTGCTGTACGACAAGACCAAGCTGTTGGCCAACGGCGACCGCTGGGAAACGGAACTGGCCGAGCGGCTGCGCGCCGACGCGCCCTACCGCTGACCATTCCCCCCTGATCGGGGCCAAAACAAGACGATAAGGACTGACGAGGAAAGTATGAGGGGAATTGAGGACAAAGGCCGCGCCATGGCGCGGACAGGGAACGTGAAGGGAGGCGGCAGATGATCGTCGAAGCCCTGGCGTTCTACATGTTCGCCTTCATCGCCGTGGCCGCGGGCGTGCTGGTCATTTCCTCCAAGAACCCCGTTCATTCGGTGCTGTTCCTGATCCTGGCGTTCTTCAACTCGGCCGGGCTGTTCGTGCTGCTGGGGGCCGAGTTCCTGGCCATGATCCTGGTCGTCGTCTATGTCGGCGCCGTGGCCGTTCTGTTCATGTTCGTGGTCATGATGCTGGACATCAATTTCACGGAACTGCGCTCGGGCTTTCTGCAATATCTGCCGTTCGGCGGGTTGGTCGGCCTGATCCTGCTGGTGGAAATGGTCGTCGTGGCCGGCGGCTGGCAGTCCATTGCCGGCGGCGCCAAGCTGGCCGAGGCGGCGGCCCCCATCGTCAAGGGCACGACCAACACCCATGCCCTGGGTGAGATCGTCTACACGCACTACGTCTACCTGTTCCAGGCCGCGGGCCTGATCCTGCTGGTCGCCATGATCGGCGCCATCGTGCTGACCCATCGGCGGCGCACGGGCGTCAAGCGCCAGCGTATCGCCGATCAGAACGCGCGCGGCACGGACACGGTCGAGGTTCGCAAGGTCGAAGTCGGGAAGGGGATCTGAGCATGTTTGAAATCGGCCTGTCCCATTACCTGACCGTCGCGGCGATCCTGTTCACGCTGGGCATCTTCGGGATTTTCCTGAACCGTAAGAACGTCATCATCATCCTGATGTCGGTCGAACTGATGCTGCTGGCGGTGAACATCAACCTGGTCGCGTTCTCGTCCCATCTGGGCGATCTGGTCGGCCAGGTGTTCGCGCTGTTCGTGCTGACCGTCGCCGCCGCCGAGGCGGCCATCGGCCTTGCCATCCTGGTCGTGTATTTCCGCAACCGCGGGTCCATCGATGTCGAAGACATCAACATGATGAAGGGCTAGGGAGCGGCTCATGATCGAAATTCTCGCTGTCTTCCTGCCGCTCGTCGGCGCGGCCCTGGCCGGTGTGATCGTGTTCATGCCGCAGGCGGACAAACACAAACAGCACACCATGGATACCCTGGCGCAGTGGATCACCTGCACGGGTCTGGTGCTGTCGGCGATCTGCGCGATCATCCTGTTCAAGGACGTGGCGCTCGACGGCAATGCCCGGGTGACGGAGCTGTTCACCTGGATCGATTCCGGCAGCCTGGAGGTTTCCTGGGCGCTGCGGGTCGATCAGCTGACCTCGGTCATGATGATCGTCGTGACCGGCGTATCGGCCATGGTGCATATCTATTCCTGCGGCTACATGCACCACGACAAATCGATCCCCCGGTTCATGAGCTATCTTAGCCTGTTCACCTACTTCATGCTGATGCTCATCACCTCGGACAACCTGGTGCAGCTGTTCTTCGGCTGGGAAGGGGTCGGGCTTGCGTCCTACCTGCTGATCGGCTTCTGGTACGACCGTCCGTCGGCCAACGCGGCCGCCATCAAGGCTTTCGTGGTCAACCGGGTCGGCGATTTCGGCTTCGCGCTTGGAATCTTCGCGACCTTCATGCTGTTCGACACGGTCAATCTGGACACCATCTTCCAGGCCGTGCCCGGCAAGGCCGACGCCACGCTGAACGTGTTCGGCGGCGAATTCCATGCCCTGACCGTGTGCTGCCTGCTGCTGTTCGTCGGCGCCATGGGCAAATCGGCGCAGCTGGGCCTGCATACCTGGCTGCCGGACGCCATGGAGGGCCCGACGCCCGTGTCGGCGCTGATCCACGCGGCGACCATGGTCACGGCCGGTATCTTCATGGTCGCGCGCCTGTCGCCGATGTTCGAATATTCCGAGGTCGCGCTGACCGTGGTCACCATCGTTGGCGCCTCGACCTGTATTTTCGCGGCGACCATCGGCTGCGTGCAGAACGACATCAAGCGGGTGATCGCCTATTCGACCTGTTCGCAATTGGGCTACATGTTCTTCGCCTGCGGCGTGTCGGCGTATTCGGCGGGCATCTTCCACCTGATGACCCACGGCTTCTTCAAGGCACTGCTGTTCCTGGGGGCCGGCTCGGTCATCCACGCCATGTCCGACGAACAGGACATGCGCAAGATGGGCGGCATCTGGAAGCACATCAAGGTGACCTACATCCTGATGTGGATCGGCTCGCTGGCGCTGGCCGGCATTCCGCCCTTCGCCGGGTTCTATTCCAAGGACATCGTGCTGGAGGCCGCCTGGGGGGCCCATACGGGCGTCGGCCAGTACGCGTTCTGGCTCGGCATCACGGCCGCCTTCCTGACGGCGTTCTATTCCTGGCGCCTGCTCATCATGACGTTCCATGGCGCGCCGCGCGCCGACGAAACCACCATGGCGCACGTCCATGAAAGCCCCATGGTCATGGTGCTGCCGCTGGTCGTGCTGGCGGGCGGGGCCTGCCTGGCCGGGGTGCTGGCCTACGACCTGATGGTCGGCCATCACATGGCGGAATTCTGGGGCAAGTCCATTGTCGTGCTGGAACACCACAAGGCTTTGGAAAACGCCCATCATGTGCCGCTGTGGGTGAAGCTGCTGCCGCTTGTGGTCGGCGTCGCCGGGATCGCCATGGCCTATGTGTTCTACATGTTCGCGCCGGGTATTCCGGGGGCGATCGCCGCCCGGTTCCAGGGCGTCTACCAGTTCCTGCTCAACAAATGGTACTTCGACGAACTGTACGACAAGATTTTCGTCCGGCCGTCCTTCTACCTGGGCCGCAATCTTTGGAAAACGGGCGACGGCACGCTGATCGACGGGCTCGGCCCCGACGGCGTTTCCGCCGCCGTGAAGCACATCGCACGCCGCGCGTCGGCGCTGCAAACCGGTTACCTCTACCATTACGCCTTCGCCATGCTGGCGGGCATCGTGGTGCTGGTGACCTGGTATCTATTGACGAAGGCGGGGTGAGACGACCATGGATTGGCCCATTCTATCGCTGGTCACCTTCCTTCCGCTTGTCGGTGTGGCGCTGATCGCGTTCATTCCGGCGGACAACCCGGAAAATTCGCGGCGCGTGGCGCTGTGGGTGTCGGGCGGCACGTTCGTCGTGTCGCTGTTGATCTGGTTCAATTTCGACCGCACCACGGCGGCCATGCAGTTCGTCGAGGAAGCGGCCTGGATGCCCATCGCCGGCATTTCCTACCGCGTCGGCATCGACGGCATTTCCATGCTGTTCGTGCTGCTGACCACGCTGCTGACGCCGCTTTGCATCCTGGCCAGCTGGGAATCGATCAAGGTCCGCGTGAAGGAATACATGATCGCCTTCCTGATCCTGGAAACCTTCATGGTCGGCATGTTCGTCGCGCTCGACCTGTTCCTGTTCTACATCTTCTTCGAAGCGGTCCTGATCCCGATGTTCATCATCATCGGCGTGTGGGGCGGCCCGCGGCGCATCTATGCCTCGTTCAAGATGTTTCTTTACACGTTGCTGGGCTCGGTGCTGATGCTGCTGGCCATGCTGGCCATGTACTTCGACGCCGGCACCACGGACATCACCAAGCTGTTGGTGCATGATTTCCCGACCGCGCTCGAACCCTGGCTGTGGTTGGCCTTCTTCGCGTCCTTTGCGATCAAGATGCCGATGTGGCCTGTGCATACCTGGCTGCCCGACGCCCACGTCGAAGCCCCCACGGCGGGCTCGGTCATCCTGGCCGGCGTGCTGCTGAAGTTCGGCGGCTACGGCTTCCTGCGCTTTTCGCTGCCCATGTTCCCCGAAGCCAGCGTCATGTTCACGCCGCTGATCTACACGCTGTCGATCATCGCGGTGATCTACACCTCCCTGGTCGCCCTGGCGCAGGAAGACATGAAGAAGCTGATCGCCTATTCGTCGGTCGCCCACATGGGCTTCGTGACCATCGGCGCCTTCACCATGACGGTGCAGGGGGTCGAGGGCGCGATCTACCAGATGCTCAGCCACGGCATCGTGTCGGCGGCCCTGTTCCTGATCGTCGGCGTCGTCTACGACCGCGAGCATTCGCGCGAGATCACCCATTACGGCGGGCTGGTCGAACGCATGCCGGTCTACGGCATCACCTTCATGCTGTTCATGCTGGCCTCCGTCGGCCTGCCGGGCACGGGCGGCTTCGTCGGCGAATTCCTGGTCCTTTTGGGTGCCTTCCAGGCCAATTCCTGGGTCGCGGCGCTGGCCGCCACGGGTGTTATCCTGGGGGCCGTCTATATGCTGTACCTCTATCGCCGGATCATCTTCGGCAAGCTGACCAAAGAACACCTGAGCAAGATCCTCGACATGGACAAGCGCGAGATCGCGGTGTTCGCGCCGCTTGTCGTCATTACCCTGTGGATGGGGATTTATCCGTCATCGTTCCTTGACGTCATGCATGTGTCCGTCGAAAACCTGCTGAAGCATGTTGAAACGGCATTGGCCGCGGCCGGCCATTCCAATCTGGCCGGGCGCTAAGGGAGAACCGGACAAGATGTCGATCGATCAAATCATTCCGGCCCTGCCCGAAATCTTCGTCGCCTGCATGATCATGGCGCTGCTGATGCTGGGCGTGTTCCAGAAGGGGGCGCTCGCCGATCAGGACGTGAAAAGCTTCCGCCTGATTTCCGGGCTTTCCGTGGGCGTGCTGGGTCTGACCATCCTGTTGGTCGTCATGCTGGCCGACCGTCAGTTGATGGCCTTCAACAACATGTTCATCATCGACGGCTTCGCGACCTATGCCAAGGTCCTGGTGCTGATCGCATCCGGCTGCGCCATCGTGCTGTCGGCGGGCTATATGGAACGCAACGGCGTGGCGCGGTTCGAATACGCCGTGCTGGTCGTGTTCGCGACCCTCGGCATGATGATGATGATCTCGGCCAACGACCTGATCTCGCTCTACATGGGGCTGGAGATGCAGTCGCTGTCGCTCTACGTCATCGCCTCGTTCCAGCGCGACGATCAGCGCTCGACGGAAGCGGGGCTCAAGTACTTTGTGCTCGGCGCCCTGGCGTCCGGCATGCTGCTGTACGGCGCCTCCATGGTCTACGGGTTCTCCGGCACCACCAACTTCACTGTCCTGGCCGACCTGTTGAAGGGCGGGACGCCCTCGGTCGGTCTGGTCGTCGGCATTGTCTTCGTGGTCGCGGGTCTGGCCTTCAAGGTCTCGGCCGTGCCGTTCCACATGTGGACGCCCGACGTCTACGAAGGGGCGCCGACGCCGGTCACGGCGTTCTTCGCCGTGGCGCCCAAGATCGCCGCCCTGGCGCTGTTCACCCGCGTGATGATGGAACCCTTCGGCGAGGCCGCCGACAGTTGGCGCCAGGTCATCATCTTCGTCTCCGTCGCCTCGATGATTCTGGGTGCGGTCGCCGCCGTGGCGCAGAAGAACATCAAGCGCCTGATGGCCTACAGCTCCATCGGCCATGTCGGCTATGCCTTGATCGGGCTGTGCGTCGCCAACGAGACGGGGGTGCGCGGCATTCTGGTCTATCTCGCGATCTATCTGGTGATGAACGTCGGCGCCTTCGCCTGCATCCTGTGCATGAAGCGCGGCGACCGCATGGTCGAACAGATTTCCGATCTGGCCGGCATGTCGAAAACCCATCCGACCATCGCCTTCGCGTTCCTGGTGTTCATGTTCTCCATGGCCGGCGTGCCCCCGTTGGCGGGCTTTTTCGCCAAGCTTTACATCTTCTGGGCGGCCGTCGATGCCGGCCTGATGGCGGTCGCGATCATCGGCGTGCTGACCAGCGTCATCGGCGCGTTCTATTACCTGCGCATCGTGCGGGTGATGTATTTCGAGGATGCCGAGGATCCGCTGGACGCCGGTGTCAGCCGCGAATTGAAGATCTTGATCGGCGTCACGGCCTTCATCATCTGTTTCTTCTTCATCCAGCCGAATCTGATTCTGGAACCCGCGGCGGCGGCGGCGAAAGCCCTCCTTGCAGGGTAGAGAGTGAAGTCCGTCATGGACGCGCCCCGACTCCCGTCACTGTTCACCCTTGTCGAACTCGACACGGTCGACAGCACCAATGCGGAAGCCCGCCGCCGGGCCGAGCAGGGGGCCGAAGCCGCGCCCGAGGGCACCCTGATCTGGGCTGCCGAGCAGACCGCCGGGCGGGGCCGCCGGGGCCGCACTTGGGCCAGCCCCAAGGGCAACTTCTACGCTTCCATCATCCTGCGCCCGGACGTGCCGCTTCGGGATGCGGCGCAGTTCGGTTTCGTCGCCTCGCTCGCCGTGTTCGACGCCATCGGCAGTCTGGCCCAGCCGGGCACGGAAGCCCATACCAAATGGCCCAACGACGTGCTGATTTCCGGGCGCAAGGTCGCGGGCATTCTGCTGGAGGCACAGGGGGGCGCGTCCGCCGATGCCCCGCCTGATTTCGTCATCGTCGGGGTCGGTGTCAATTTGCGCAGCTTTCCCGAGGATGTGGAGTTCCCGGCGACCTCCATGCTGGACGAGGGAACGACCGTGCTGGTGCCTGAATTTCTTGAAAGCTTCGGGCGGCACTTCCTCGCCTGGACCCGCATCTGGGTCGACGAGGGGTTCGAGCGCCTGCGCAAGAATTGGCTGTGGCGCTGCGACCAGGTCGGCAAGGAGGTCGAGGTGCGGCTCGCCAATGAAACCCTGACCGGGACCTTCAAGGATCTGGACGAAACGGGGGCCTTGATCCTGGAAACGCCCTCGGGCCTGCGTACGATCACCGCCGGCGACGTCTTTTTCCCGCAAAGCCAGGGCGCCTGAGGGCGGGACGGGGCATCATGCTGCTGGCAATCGATTCCGGAAACACCAACATCGTCTTCGCCGTGTTCAGCGACGACGGGACGATCAAAGGCTCCTGGCGCGCCAATTCCAAGCTGGAGCGCACCAAGGATGAACATGCCGTCTGGCTGCGCCCGCTCATGGAAATGAACGGCATTGACCCCGCCGGGATAACCCACGCCATCCTGGCCACGGTGGTGCCCAACAACCGTTTCCCCCTGGTCGGGCTGTGCCGTGATTATTTCGGGATCGAACCCCTGGTGGTCGGCGACGCGAATGTCGATCTCGGCATCAAGGTTCTGGTCGACCGGCCGGAACAGGTCGGGGCCGACCGTCTGGTCAACACGGTGGCGGCCCATGCCAAGTACGGCGGGCCGCTGATCATCGTCGATTTCGGCACGGCGACGACGTTCGATGTGATCGACGGGCAGGGCAGCTACATGGGCGGGGTCATTTCGCCCGGCATCAACCTGTCCCTGGAAGCCCTGCATCAGGCGGCGGCCAAGCTGCCGCTGATCAGCATCGAACGGCCGGACAAGGTGATCGGCCGCGACACCGTCACCGCCATGCAGTCGGGCGTGTTCTGGGGCTATGTCGGCCTGATCGAAGGCATCGTGCGGCGTATTCAGCTGGAGACGGGGGCCGATGCCCGGGTGATCGCCACCGGCGGCCTGGCGCCTCTGTTCCTCGACGCGACCCAGGCCATCGAACGGGTGGACGGCACCTTGACCCTCGACGGGCTGTACATGATCCACCGGAACAATACGGCATGACCGGGCCCGCCAAGCCGAAGAAGGCGAAATCGAAAACGGCCAAATCGACCCCGGGCGGTAACGAACTGGTGTTCGTCGCCCTGGGCGGGGCCGGTGAGATCGGCATGAACCTGAACCTCTACGGCTACGGCCCGCCGGGCAAGGAACGCTGGATCATGCTCGACCTGGGCGTGACCTTTTCCGACGGCTGGCCGCCGGGGGTGGATGTCATCATGGCCGACCCGTCGTTCATCGAGGAACGCGCGGATCAGCTCGACGGTCTGGTACTGACCCATGCCCATGAAGACCACCTGGGCGCCGTGCAGTACCTGTGGGACCGTTTCAAGTGCCCCATCTTCGCGACGCCGTTCACGGCCCATATCCTGGCCCGCAAGCTGGCCGAACCGGGTTGGGAGGACGACGCCGACGTCACCGTCGTGCCGTTGCAGGGCACGTTCTCCGTCGGGCCGTTCGAGCTTGAGCTGATCACGCTGACCCATTCCATCCCCGAACCCAACGCCGTGGTGCTGCGCACGCCGCTGGGTACCGTGCTGCACACGGGCGACTGGAAGTTCGACCCCGATCCGGTGATCGGCGACGTCTCGGATCAGGCGGCCCTGCGCGCCCTCGGCGACGGTGGTGTTTTAGCCATGGTCTGCGATTCCACCAACGTGTTTTCACCGGGTCAGTCCGGGTCCGAGGGCGAAATTCTGGACAGCATGACCGAGGTCATCGCCGGCTGCCCGGGCCGGGTCGCCGTGGCCTGTTTCGCGACCAACGTGGCGCGGCTGGAGACCATCGCCCGCGCGGCCGCCGATACGGGCCGCCAGGTCGTCCTAGCCGGGCGATCCCTGTGGCGCATCCAGAGTGCTGCCCGCGAGAACGGCTATCTGGCCGACGTGCCAGCGTTCCTCGACGAAGGCGATGCCGACAGTCTGCCCGACGACAAGGTGCTGATCATCTGTACCGGCAGCCAGGGCGAGCCCCGGGCGGCCCTGTCGCGCATCGCTTCCGGCGATCATCCGCGCATTTCCTTGGGCGAAGGGGACTGGGTGATCTTCTCGTCCCGGGAAATTCCCGGCAACGAGACCTCGATTTCCCGCCTGCAGAACGACCTGGTCGCGCGCGGCGTGCGGATCATCACATCGCGCGACGCCTTCGTTCATGTCTCGGGCCATCCCAACCGGGACGAATTGTCGCATATGTACCAACTGGTGCGGCCGCGTTATGCGGTGCCGGTGCATGGCGAATTGCGCCATCTGCACGAACACGCGCGCCTTGCCCGCGAATGTCAGGTCGAGGCGGCGATCGTCGCCCCCAACGGCACCATGACTCGTCTGGCGCCGGGGCCGCTCGCGGTCGTCGATCATGTGCCGACCGGGCGGCTGGCCCTGATCGGCGGACGGCTGGTGCCCATGGAGGGCAATCTGATCAAGGAACGCATCCGCGGCGTCTGGCACGGCGTGGTCACGGTGACGGTGGCGGTCGATGACGGCGGTCTGGCCGAGGAGCCGCAGATCACCACGCTCGGCATTTCCGAGGACGAAGACAACGACCCGGTTGTCGATGCTGCGCGCGAGGCCGCGATCAACGCCGTGCGGTCCCTGCCGCCGCGCAAGCTGGCCGACGATGCGGCCGTCATCGAGGCCGTGCGTCTGGCCGTGCGGCGGACGTTCCGCGGACAATTGGACATGAAGCCCGTGACAACGGTGCATTTGGTGCGTATCTGATAAAAACGAGCAGAACGGGACAACCGTGACGGAGATATTTGCGACATGATCGGAAGACTGAACCACATGGCCATCGCCGTGCCGGACCTGGCCGCCGCCACCGCGATCTACCGCGATACCCTGGGTGCCAAGGTGTCGCCGCCGCAGGCGGAGCCGGACCACGGCGTCACCGTGGTGTTCGTGGAACTGGACAACACCAAGATCGAACTGCTGCATCCCCTGGGCGAAGGCTCGCCGATCCAGGGCTTTCTCGACAAGAACCCGTCGGGCGGCATTCACCATGTGTGTTACGAGGTTTCGGACATCCTGGCCTCGCGCGACCATCTGAAAGAGCAGGGGGCCCGCGTGCTGGGCGGCGGCGAGCCCAAGATCGGCGCCCATGGCAAGCCGGTGCTGTTCCTGCATCCCAAGGATTTCAACGGCACCCTCATCGAACTGGAACAGGCCTAACCGTCATGAGCTGGCAAACCGGACTCGCCGTTTATTTCGTGATCTGGTGGATCGCCCTGT
Source organism: uncultured Alphaproteobacteria bacterium (assembly GCA_963976055.1). Taxonomy (GTDB): domain Bacteria; phylum Pseudomonadota; class Alphaproteobacteria; order Rhodospirillales; family Casp-alpha2; genus UBA1479. The sequence goes on along the minus strand of CAXBJB010000002.1, from coordinate 457,980 downwards.
TCGCGGTGTTGCCCTGGGGTGTGCGCCGGGTCGATCCTGCGGACCTCAACCCGGGTGAGGACCCCGGTTCGCCGGCCAAGCCGCGTATCCTGTTGAAATTCGCCGCCACCTCGGTGCTTGCCGGGATCATCTTCGCGGGGTTCTACTGGCTGCACGGATCCGGGTTGGTCAGCTTCCGCCAATAGGTCTCGCCACGGCCATCGCCCGCAGGCAAAAATAAAGGCAAGACCGCTACGGTCTTGCCCTACTCAAGTCCAGAATTCTCTAAAGCTTCGCGCCGTTTAAAGGCTGCCGCTTAATTATTGCTTCTTGCTTTTTTCCTCCCAAAACCCGGGCCCAGTCTGACCGGCAGGTGCTCGTCATTGCAAGCGAGGGCATCTTACCCGGCGCCCCCAGTCGGGTCACCCTTTTTCTCAAGGCTGCACCTAAGTTTCTTCGTTAACCTGCTGATTGCACAGGGCCAAACATACCTCCATACGTAGACTGGCCAATGACGCCGACCGATACATGGGCCCGTGGACAAAGCCCCCGTGGACAAGGTATGACCTTCCCTTGTTCTTGAACCCGTTGCCGGGCCTTGGGGTCCGGTGCCGCAAATCGCTTCGACTGCCCATCCCGCAGAGCATAAGTTAACGGAAGGACCCCGGCCCGCATGCGCCTTTCCCGCTTTTTCATGCCGACTATGAAGGAAACGCCCGCCGACGCACAGATCGCGTCGCACCGGCTGATGCTGCGCGCGGGCATGGTCCGCCAGTCTTCGGCGGGGATTTATTCCTGGCTGCCGTTGGGCTATCGGGTGCTCAAGAACATCACCCGCATCGTCGAGGAGGAACAGGACGCCATCGGCTGTCAGCAGGTTCTGATGCCGACGATCCAGCCGGCGGAACTGTGGCGCCAGTCCGGGCGCTACGACGCCTACGGCCCCGAGATGCTGCGCATCACCGACCGGCACGAGCGGGACATGCTCTATGGGCCGACCAATGAGGAGCAGATCACCCAGATCTTCGCCGACGCGGTGCGCTCGTACCGCGATCTGCCCAAGATGCTCTATCACATCCAGTGGAAGTTCCGCGACGAAGTGCGGCCCCGCTTCGGGGTCATGCGCGGACGCGAATTCCTGATGAAGGACGCCTATTCCTTCGATCTGGATTATGAAGGTGCCAGAAAGTCTTATCAGAAACATTTCATGTCCTACCTGAAGACCTACGCGCGCATGGGGCTGAAGGCCATTCCCATGGCGGCGGACACCGGGCCGATCGGCGGCGACATGAGCCACGAATTCCTGATCCTGGCCGACACGGGCGAAAGCGAGATCGCCTGCCACAAGGATTTCCTCGACAACAACTGGCTCGACGGCGTCGATTTCGACGGCGACCTGAGCGGTGTGGTCGAGACCTTCACCGGAAAATACGCCGCCACGGATGAAAAGCGCGACCCGGCGCAGGAAACGGCCTTGGGCGAGGACCTGATCACCGCTCGGGGGATCGAGGTCGGGCATATCTTCTATTTCGGCAAAAAGTATTCCGAGCCCATGGGCGCCAAGGTCACCGGCCCCGACGGTCAGGAAATCGTCTGCGAGATGGGATCCTACGGGATCGGCGTTTCGCGCCTTGTCGGCGCCATTATCGAGGCGTCCCATGACGATGCGGGCATCATCTGGCCCGAAGCGGTGGCGCCGTTCCGCATCGGCCTGATCAACCTGCGCGCGGGCGACGCGGCCTGCGACGCGGCCTGCCAGGACATGTACGAACAGCTTTTGGGCGCCGGGCAGGAGGTGCTCTATGACGACCGTGACGAGCGGGCCGGCGGCAAGTTCGCCGACATGGACCTGATCGGCCTGCCGTGGCAGCTGATCGCCGGGCCGCGCGGCCTGGAAAAGGGCATGGTCGAACTGAAGAACCGGGCAACCGGCGAACGCGTGGAAATTAGCCGGGAATCGGCCCTCGCGCGTCTGACCCAAGGATGAGGGCCGTCATGGCCTGGAAAACCGGCGGAATGCGGATTAAAGATCACTTGTTTGCCCTTAGAACAACCCGCCGCCGATCCCACAAGGAAGGATAGCGCCCCTCGTGTTCAGCCGATTTGAATGGATGATGGCGCTGCGCTATCTGCGTGCCCGCCGGCAGGAGGGGTTCATCTCCGTCATTGCCTGGTTCTCGCTGCTTGGCATCGCGCTCGGCGTCGCGACGCTGATCATCGTCATGTCGGTGATGAACGGCTTCCGCCAGGAACTGCTGACCCGCATCCTGGGCCTCAACGGCCACCTCAGCGTGCAGGGCCAGTTCCGCGACCTCAAGGATTTCGACCCCATCGGGCAGCGCATTCGTGATCTCAGGGGCGTGGTCAGCGTGACGCCCTTGATCGAGGGCCAGGTCATGGCCACGGCCAACGGGACGGCGCAGGGGGCCCTGGTGCGCGGCATCCGCCATGCCGATCTGGCGCGGCGCAAGCTGATCGCCGACAACATCGCCCGCGGCTCCCTGGATGACTTCAAGGACGGTGGGCAAAGCGTCGTGATCGGCGACCGCCTGGCGCAGAAGATGGGGGTCCGGGTCGGCGACAAGATCACGCTGATTTCACCCAAGGGCAGCGCCACCGCCTTCGGCACCGTGCCGCGCACGGCGGCCTATCGCATCGCCGCGACCTTCGAGGTCGGCATGTACGAATACGATTCCAGCTTCGTGTTCATGGACCTGGCCGACGCCCAGGTCTACTTCAAGTTCCCGAAGGAGGCGGTGTCGTCGCTCGAGGTCTTCATCCGCGACCCGGATCAGGCGCTCGAGGTCAAAACGCGCATCGCCGGCGCCGTGCCCGGGATCGGGCGCATCCATGATTGGCAGCAGGCCAACGCCAGCTTCTTCAACGCGATTCAGGTTGAACGCAACGTCATGTTTCTGATCCTGACGCTGATCATCCTGGTCGCGGCCTTCAACATCATCTCGTCCATGATCATGCTGGTGAAGGACAAGGGCAGGGACATCGCCATCCTGCGCACCATGGGGGCGACCCGCGGCATGGTCATGCGGGTGTTCCTGATCGCCGGCGCCAGCGTCGGCGTGATCGGCACGGCCGTGGGGTCGGTCCTGGGCATCGCCTTCGCCGACAATATCGAAGGCGTGCGCCAGTGGATCCAGGGCCTGACGGGCACGGACCTGTTCGCCGCCGAAATCTATTTCCTGTCGCAGTTGCCCGCGGTCATCGACTGGCATGAAGTGATCGCCGTGATCGGCATGGCGCTCGGCCTGTCGTTCCTGGCGACCATCTATCCGTCCTGGCGCGCCGCCCGCACGGACCCGGCCGAGGCGCTGCGCTATGAGTGAGACGGGGATGGTGCCCGCCCTGGCGCTGCGCGGGATCCGGCGCACCTTCCGCCAGGGGCGGTCGGAGTTGGAAATCCTCAAGGGCATCGACCTGACCGTGCGTCCGGGCGAGGTCGTGGCCCTGGTCGGCCCGTCGGGGGCGGGGAAATCGACCCTGCTGCACATCGCGGGACTGTTGGAATCCCCCGATGCCGGCACGATCGAGGTCAACGGCCAGGACTGTTCCGCCATGGGCGACGAGGAACGCACCCTGATGCGGCGCTATAACCTGGGCTTCGTCTATCAGCATCACCATCTGCTGCCGGAATTCACGGCGCTTGAAAACGTCATCATCCCGCAGATCATTTCCGGCATCCCCCATAAGGACGCCAAGGACCGGGCCAAGGAAATCCTCAACTGGATGGGCCTGTCCGAACGCCTGACCCACCGCCCGGCGCGGCTGTCCGGGGGCGAGCAGCAGCGCGTTGCCATCGCCCGGGCGCTGTCGACGGCGCCCAAGGTTCTGTTGGCCGATGAGCCCACGGGCAACCTGGACCCGCATACGGCGGACGAGGTGTTCTCGATCCTGCTGCGTCTGGCCCGGGGGGCCGGTCTGGCGGCCCTGATCGCGACCCATAACCCGCGCCTCGCGGCGCAGATGGACCGTACCTTGCGCCTGACCGACGGGTTCCTGTTCCCGGAATAAGCCGCGGCCCAATTTTTTTGGGACCAAAATCAGCACGAAGCTTTCGCCATATCGGGGTATGATTGGTATCTTGCTTGGGGGGCGGGCCAACGCCGACGATTGCCGGATGCCGGGTGCATTCGGCACATCAAGGCACAAAGTCGCGGTTAATCGCTGATGATTGTCGATCTGTCTGAAATCACCGATCCCGAAATTCATGAATTTGTGGACTATTGGGCGTCGGTGAAGGGGGAGGCCTTCGCGCCGTCGTGGAAGCAGTTCAACCTCTCCAGGTTGAGCCCGAAGTTGGTGCCCTATGTCATCGTCGCCGACGCCGTATATGACCCTTCGGGGCGCGAGGTGATCGATTTCGTCATTCGCTTTTGGGGGACGGGCCAGACGGAGTGGAAGGGCGCCGACAAGACCGGCAAACGAACCAGGGATTTTCCCCAATTCAGAGGCCCGGTAGGCTGGGAAGAGTACCTTCGCGTCGTGCGGGAAAAACGGCCCATTGCCTCGCGGGACACCGTCTACCGGGAGCAATTCGGGAAACGTGTGAATATCGAGCAGACGCAGGTCCGGGTTCCCTTGTCCGACGACGGAATCAATGTGACCAAGGTCGCGACTTTCGGGCACTGGTCGAAAATCTGATCGTCTGCCGCCGATGACCGGGCGGGCGTCCGTGACCGCATGTGTCGGTGTTACATTCAATCAATCAAACCTGACCGTTCCCAAGGAGGAAGACCTGCCATGTTGAAAATTCACACCCTCAACGACCGTATCCGTGCCCATCGCAACGATGCCGGCCATGCGACCGAGGTGCCGCCCAATTCGCGGCTGCTGTTCTGCAACGGTCAGGTGGGGGCGCGCCTCGACGGCTCGATCCCCGACAGCACGGAGGAACAGGTAAGGGTGATCTTCGAGCGCATCGCGATTATCCTTGAGGCCGCCGGCATGACCTTCCAGGACGTGGTTAAGTTTTCCGTCTATGTCACCGACAAGGCGATCCTGGACGACTACATCCGGGTGCGCGACGACGTCATGGGCGACCACAACCCGCCGGCTACGTTTCTGGTGGTCGGCCCCTTTCCGCGCCCGGGGATCGAGGTCGAGATCGAGACCGTCGCCGCGAAGGCGGCCTAGGGCGTCGCCGCACCGCCCACAAGGCAGGCGGCGTGGGTGAGTTTGTCCGGGTTGCGGGTGATGTAGATCGCCACGATGCGGCCATTCTCGATCTCCAGCGCCGTGGTCTGCAGAACGTCACCGATGTCCGCCAGCGGATGCGCCGCGCGGAAGCCGATCTGCAAGCGGTTCCACACGTTGATGGCGCCGATCGCCAGGGTCAGGTTGACCTGTTCGGCCTCGGTGAACTCGGCCTTCATCAACGCATAATCCGCGTCTGGGGCACCCGTTTCCACAAGCTGTGTCAGGGCCTCGGTCCAGGCCAGGGCTGCCCGTTCGCGCGAGCTGTACAGCGTTGATTCCCGCCAGGCGTTCAGCATGTAAAGCCGCATTTCGCTTTCGCCGTGCTTGCGCAGGTCGGTCGTATGCATGTGGATGCAGAAGGCGCAGCCGTTGATCTGCGAGGCGCGCAGCTTGACCAGTTCCAGAAGGTTGTGGTCGAGCCCGCTGACGGCAAGCGCCGCTTCCAGCGCCATCATCGCCTTGATCGGGGCTTGGGCCAGTTTATAAGGGTCGTTCAGTCGCGGTGTCATGGTGGTCTCCATCGTCAAAAGGGGGATATGACCGGATGACGAGATGACGGAGGCGATTGTGACATGCGGCGGAAAAAATTTCGCCGTGCGGCCCTTTAAGGCGCCCGCGACCGCAGGGCGTCGAGGCTCCATTTGCCGCCGCCCGCCGCCGCGATGTAGAGGAACGCGAAGCAGTACAGCGCCGCCAGTTCGCCCCAGTTCAGGATGGGGAAGAAGCTGATCGGGAAATGTTCGTGGAAATAGGCGACGGCCATGGTTCCGGAGCAGATGAAGGCGGCCGGCCGGGTGAACAGGCCGACCGCGACCAAGGCGCCGCCGACCAGCTCAACCATCCCGGCCGCCCCGATCAGGGAAAACGGATCGACGCCGCTGTATTTCGTGACCGGGAAACTGAGAAACTTCGTGGTGCCGTGTTGCAGGAACAACAGGCCGGTCATGAGACGGAGAAGGCTGTAAAGGTGGTCCTTAAAGGGGGGCAGGAATTTCACGACGGCCTCCTTGGTTGGAACGCGACGTTTCGCAAAACCGTGGGCGCATCATCGTTGTTGCGTGCGCGGTGATTACTTCAGGGCGACCGGCTGGCCATGCGGCGTGGCCAGGTAGGCGTTGCGCCATTCTTCCGCGCGGGTGGCGACCTCGTCACCCAGGGCCAAGCCTTTGTCGGCGCAGAGACGTTCCAGCGCCGCCAGCCAGTGGTTGTAATAGGTCTCGCCCGTGTCAGGATCGCCCGCCGCCTGGGCGCGTTTGATCTCGGCGCCCAGGGTGTTCGCCCATTCGTCCGCGGTGAAGATACCCTTGTCGATCAGCGCGTTGGCCAGGGCGAAGGCCTGGGCCTGCCAGGGTTCGCAGAACGCGGGACCGTCTTCCTGTTTCAAGGCCGTCATGCCGGCTCCAGATAAGGTTCCCACAGGTCGGCATAGACCGCCGACTTGGCGTCGCCGTCGGGGCCCCAAAGCTCGTCGCCCTCGAACCGCACGGAATAGAGCGGATAGCCCTCGGTGACTTCGGGCGTATGCGTGTCGGGGTAGACGTGGATGCCGTGCAGGCGCTGCACCACGCCGATCCGGCCGCGGGTGTAGCGGGGGGCCCGGGTATGACCTTGGGGGTGGAAATTCTTCACGCGCACGGCGTCGCCGACGGCGTATTGCACCGTGACAGGAACGTCCAGGTCCGCCGGTCCGCCGGCCTTCACGGCGTTCAGGGCCTCGTCCGGGCCGGGGACATGAATGGTTTGCGGCGCCGGGGCCTGCGGCTTTCCGGCGGCCATTTCCTCGGGCGTCACCAGGCCGGATTCCTTGAGAAGAACCTCCGTACCGGTCAGCCAGTTCTCATAATAGCTGTTCATGAGGTAGCGGGCCGGATGCTGCCGTTCCCTGGAATGGCGGCCCATGTCGATGTTCCAGCGGCCGAGCAGGGCGGTCGCCAGGGTCAGGGAGAACGCCTTGCGTTCCCAATCGGCGTGGAATACGGGCTCCTCGGTCTCGGGCTCCGGATTGATGGGGCCGAGGCCGTGCATGCCGCCCAAATCATGTCCGCTGTTCATTCGGCGGCTCCCTTCAATTCCTCGGGTGAGTGGGCTTTTTCGACGCCGATCATGGAATTGCGGGTAACCAGCCGTTCCAATTGTTCCGCCGACCAGCCGTCGGTGCCGGCCGGGCGTTCGGGAATGACGAGATAGCGCATTTCCGAGGTCGAATCCCACACCCGGACATCCACATCGCTGTCCAGGGCCGTGCCGAATTCGGCCAATACCCCGCGCGGGTCCGCCACGGCGCGGGACCTGTAGGGGGCGGATTTGTACCATACGGGCGGCAGGCCCAGGACCGTCCAAGGATAGCAGGAGCACAGCGTACAGACGACCAGGTTATGCACCTTGGGGCCGTTTTCCACGCAGACCATGTGTTCGCCCTGGCGGCCTTTGAAGCCGAAATCGCCGATGGCGGCGCTGGCGTCGTCCTGCAGCCATTGGCGGTATTTGGGATCGGTCCAGGCGCGGGCGACGACCTTCTTGCCGTTCTGCGGGCCGACATGGTGTTCGTAGCGGTCGATCAGGGCGTCGAGTGTTGCCGGATCGACCAGGCCCTTTTCGACCAGCAGGCTTTCCAGGGATTTGACGCGGAGTTCGATATCCGACGGCGGCGCCGTATGGTCGTGGTCGTGGTCGTGGTCGTGTCCGTCGTGCGGCATGCGATTCTCCCAATTTGTCTGCGCCCAAGGATGTGGGCAGGGGCATGATACAGCCAGAGGCGTCCGGTCAACAACGTCCTCTATGCCGGAATCCCCGGGGTTATCCACGGCAATCTTTCCCGCGGTGGACAACTGGACGCAATCGGTTTCCGCGCGCCCGCCGAAGTGTGGAATTATTCTCCCATGTCCCACGCCGATTTCGTCCACCTGCGGGTCCATTCCGCCTATTCCCTGTCCGAAGGCGCCATCCGCCTGAAGGACCTGGCCAAGATGTGCCGGTCCATGGACATGCCGGCGGTCGCCGTGACCGACACCAACAACCTGTTCGGGGCCCTGGAATTCTCCCTGGCGGCCACGGACAAGGGTGTTCAGCCGATCATCGGCTGCCAGATATCCGTGCAGATGGAGGCCGAGGAAACCAGCGGCCATGCCATGGGGCAATCCAACGGCGGCGGGCGGCGCGAGCGCGCGCCCTCGGTGATCCTCCTGGTCCAGAACCCGGAAGGCTACCGCAACCTGTTGCAGATGCTGAAGGTCGCCTATCTGGACGGCGACGACAGCGAGGAGACGGCGATCTCGCTGGACACCCTGCTGCAACACAACGCGGGCCTGATCCTGTTGACCGGCGGGCCCGGCGGGCCGGTCGGGCGACTGTTGCAACAGGGCAAGGGCGACGCCGCGCGCGACCTGCTGACGCGACTTGCCGCCGCTTACGACGGGCGCACCTATGTGGAAATCCTGCGCCACGGCATGGCGGTCGAGGAACAGACCGAGGGCGCGTTCCTCGACCTGGCCTACAGCCTGGACCTGCCGCTGGTTGCGACCAACGAATGCTTCTACCCGACGCCGGACATGTTCGAGGCCCATGACGCCCTGATCTGCATCGCGGAAAGCGCCTATGTTTCGGAGACGGAACGCCGCCGCCTGACCCCGGAACATTGGTTCAAGGGTGCCGCCGACATGCGCCGGGTGTTCGAGGACCTGCCCGAAGCGGTCGACAACACCCTGGTCATCGCCAGGCGCTGCGCCTTCATGGTCGAAAAGATCGCGCCGATCCTGCCGCCCTTCGATTGCGGCGAGGGCCGCACGGAACAGGACGAATTGCGCGCCCAGGCCGTGTCTGGGCTGGAAAAACGTCTGGTCACCCATGTGTTCAGCGACGGCATGGACGACGCCGCGCGGGACGCGGCGGCGGCCCCTTACCGCGAGCGCCTGGATTACGAGCTCGGCGTCATCAACGAAATGGGCTTCCCGGGATACTTCCTGATCGTCGCCGACTTCATCGGCTGGGCCAAGGACAAGGGCATTCCCGTCGGCCCGGGCCGCGGTTCCGGCGCCGGGTCCGTGGTCGCCTGGTCGCTGCTGATCACCGATCTGGATCCGCTGCGCTTCGGGCTGCTGTTCGAACGCTTCCTCAACCCGGAACGCGTGTCCATGCCCGACTTCGATATCGACTTCTGCCAGGACCGGCGGGACGAGGTCATCCGCTACGTCCAGAAGAAATACGGCGACGACCACGTGGCGCAGATCATCACCTTCGGAAAGCTGCAGGCCCGCGCCGTGCTGCGCGACGTCGGGCGCGTGTTGCAGATGCCTTACGGGTACATCGACAAAATCTGCAAGCTGGTGCCCAACAATCCGGCCAATCCGGTGACCCTGGGCGAAGCCGTCGAGGGCGAGCCGCAGATTCGCCAGATGATGAAGGAAGATCCCCAGGTTCAGCATCTGGTCGATCTGGCCATGAAGCTGGAGGGGCTGTTCCGCCATGCTTCGACCCATGCCGCCGGCGTGGTCATCGGCGACCGGCCGTTGCAGGAACTGATTCCGCTGTACCGCGATCCGCGATCCGACCTGCCGGTCACGGGCTTCAACATGAAGTTCGTGGAAAGTGCGGGGCTGGTGAAGTTCGACTTTTTGGGTCTCAAGACCCTGACGGTGCTGGCGACGGCCGTGGACCTGTGCCGCGAGAAGGGGGTCGAGATCGACCTGTCGACCATCCCGCTCGACGACACGGCAACCTTCGAGATGATCGGGCGCGGCGAGACGACCGGGGTGTTCCAGTTGGAAAGCCAGGGCATGCGCGACGTTCTGCGCCAAATGAAGGCCGACACCTTCGAGGACATCATCGCCGTCGTGGCGCTGTACCGCCCGGGGCCCATGGACAACATCCCAAGCTATATCGCCCGCAAGAAGGGCGATGAGGTGCCCGATTACCTGCATCCGATCCTGGAGCCGATCCTGACCGAAACCTTCGGCATCATGATCTATCAGGAACAGGTCATGCAGGCGGCGCAGTTGCTGTCCGGCTACACGCTGGGCGGCGCCGACCTGCTGCGCCGCGCCATGGGCAAGAAGATCAAGGAAGAGATGGACCAGCAACGCCAGCTGTTCGTCGACGGCGCCGTGCAGCGCGAGGTCGACGGCCGCAAGGCGTCGGACATCTTCGATCAGGTCGCCAAGTTCGCGGGCTACGGCTTCAACAAGTCCCACGCCGCCGCCTATGCCCTGGTCGCCTATCAGACGGCGTATCTCAAGGCCAACCATCCGGTCGAATTCCTCGCCGCTTCCATGACGCTCGACCAGCACAACACGGACAAGCTCAACGTGTTCAAGCAGGAACTGGACCGCATGGGCGTGGACCTGCTGTCGCCGGACGTCAACAAATCGCAGGTCAAGTTCTCGGTCGAGCGCGAAAACGGCGGCAGCGCCATCCGCTATGCGCTCGCCGCCATCAAGAACGTGGGCGAGGGCGCCATGGCGTCGCTGGTCGAGGCGCGCAAGGACGGCGGGCCGTTCAAGGACGTCGCCGACTTCGCCCATCGCCTGGACCCCAAGGTCATCAACAAGCGGCAGATGGAAAACCTGATCCGCGCCGGTGCCCTGGACAGCCTCAACCCCAATCGTCGCCAGCTGTTCACGGGGCTCGAGCGTATCCTCAAGGAAGCGGTCAGCGCCCATCAGGACCGCACGTCCGACCAGATGGGCCTGTTCGGCGGGGGCGGGGGCAGCGACGCCCCCGGGGTGCCGGAGATCCGCCTCGACAACATCGCCGACTGGACGCCCATGGACCGGCTCAAGGAAGAATTCGACGCCGTCGGCTTCTACCTGTCGTCGCATCCGCTCGCGACCTACGAAAGCATGCTGGAAAAGCACAAGGTCATGAGCTACGTCGAAATCCTGGCCGCCGCCCGGCCCGGCCACCGGCGCATGGCCGGCACCCTGGTCGCCATGAAGGAGCGCACCTCGGCCAAGGGCTCGCGCTATGCCTTCGTCAGCTTCTCCGACACCACGGGCACGTTCGAGGCGATCATGTTCTCGGAAGTCCTGTCCGCCGCCCGCGAACATCTGACCGAGGGCAATTCCTTCCTGATCGAGATGGAAGTGCAGATCGAGGCCGAGGCCCCCCGCTTCATGGTCCAGGGCCTGCGCCCCCTGGAAAGTGCGGCGTTGAACGCCGTCGGTTCGGTCACCGTGGTGATCGGCGGGGAAAGCCCGCTGGCGCCGCTGCGCGAGGTGCTGGAAAGCCAGGGCAAGGGGCAGGTGCCGGTCTATGTCGTGCCCCGGCTGGAGGACAACCGCGAGGTCGTTCTGTCCTTGGGCGACCGTTACGCCGTATCGCCGGCCGTGATCCAGGCCATCAAGTCGGTCCAGGGCGTGCTTGAGGTCGTCGAGGGCTGACCGGCATTCGCCGGAACGTCACGCTTTTTTCCCTTGATCGGGCCGTCCTGCCCCTGTAAACCACCGCCCATATCGCACGCGGGGACGCGGCGCCTGTGCAAATTCACAGGTTTTGCCGCTCCGGTGTTCGGCCATGGGGCCGAATGACACCCTGCGGAGGCATAACCGGAGAAGAGATTATCATGGCGATTCCGTCGTTCACCATGCGTCAGCTGTTGGAAGCTGGCGTTCACTTTGGTCACAGCACCCGTCGTTGGAACCCGAAAATGGCGTCGTACCTGTACGGCGACCGCAACGGCATCCACATCATCGACCTGCAGCAGACCGTTCCCTTGCTTCATCAGGCCCTTGCCGCCGTGCGCGACGTCGTCGCGTCCAACGGCCGCATCCTGTTCGTCGGCACCAAGCGCGCGGCTTCGCCGCGGGTCGCCGAAGCCGCCAAGAAGTGCGGGCAGTATTACGTCAACCACCGCTGGCTCGGCGGCATGCTGACCAACTGGCAGACCATTTCCAAGTCCATCGCGCGTCTGCGCGAGCTGGACAACAAGCTGGGCGGCCAGGAAGTCCAGGGCCTGACCAAGCGCGAGCAGCTCGGCCTGACGCGCGAGCAGGAGAAGCTTGAGCGCGCGCTTGGCGGCATCAAGGAAATGGGCGGCCTGCCGGACATTATTTTCGTGATCGACACCAACAAGGAAGACATCGCCGTCGCCGAAGCCAACAAGCTGGGCATTCCGGTCGTCGGCGTCATCGATTCCAACAGCAATCCGGCCGGCATCACCTATCCGATCCCGGGCAACGACGATGCGATCCGCGCGATCTCCATGTACTGCAACCTGGTTGCCGATTCCGTGCTGGACGGCCTGTCCGCGTCGCTGACCGCCAAGGGTGTTGATCTGGGTGCCGACGAGAACGCCGGTGGCGCTATCGAAGCGCCGGTTGCTGAAGAGGCCGCGCCCGAGGCTGCCGCGGAAGCGGCTCCCGAAGCGGCTGCGACGCCCGAAACCCCCGCCGAAGGCGAGGAAGCCCAGCCGGCTTCCTGACCCGCCTTTACGGGCACGGGCTGAAGACACGATCTGAAGAGAAGGTAGAACCATGGCAGAAATCACTGCGGCTCTCGTCAAGGAGCTTCGCGAACAAACCGGCGCCGGCATGATGGATTGCAAAAAGGCGTTGGCCGAAACCGGCGGCGACCTGGACCAGGCCGTCGACTGGCTGCGCACCAAGGGGCTGTCCGCCGCTGCCAAGAAATCCGGCCGCGTCGCCGCCGAAGGTCTGGTGGCCGTTGCCGTCGACGGCAACAAGGGGGCTGTCGTCGAAGTGAACTCGGAAACCGACTTCGTGTCGCGTAACGAGCAGTTCCAGGAGTTCGTCCGTGGCGTCGCATCCCTGGCGCTGGCCGCCGACGGCGACATGGACAAGCTGTTGGCTGCCGATTATCCGGGTGCCGGCCGCACGGTCGCCGACCAGCTGACCCATATGATCGCCACCATCGGCGAGAACATGACCATCCGCCGCTGCGACGTCATGTCCGTCGGCAACGGCGTGCTGTCGACCTATGTCCATAACGCCATGGCCGACGGCATCGGCAAGATCGCCGTCATCGTCGGTCTGGAATCGGCCGGCGACAAGGGCAAGCTGGAAGCCTTCGGCAAGCAGATCGCCATGCATGTCGCGGCGGCCAAGCCGCAGTCAGTGTCGCGCGACGAACTGGACCCGGAAATCCTTGAGCGCGAACGCGTCGTGCTGTCGGAACAGGCCCGCGAATCGGGCAAGCCGGAAGAGATCATCGGCAAGATGGTCGAAGGCCGCCTGCGCAAGTTCTACGAAGAGGTCTGCCTTCTCGATCAGACCTTCGTGATCGATGGCGAAACCCAGGTTGCGAAGGCCGTCGAGGCCGCCGGGAAGGATGCCGGTGGGGCCATTTCCATCAATGGTTTCAAGATGTTCGTTCTTGGCGAAGGCATCGAGAAGGAAGTCGGCGATTTCGCCGCCGAGGTCGCGGCCGCGGCCGGGTCCTGATCCTTCGACGCGGCGTCCCGGCGGCTTTTCCGGGCGCCGGGCAAGACGCCGTCCAACGGGTGATGTAGACTGTCATCCGGAACTCATTCCCGCCGCCGGTTTCCCACCAAATGGGCCGGCGGCGGATTTTGATGGAAGAGCGCGAGTGTCCCCAGTGTCCGAGGAACCGAAATACCAACGCGTGCTGTTGAAACTGTCGGGCGAAGCCCTGATGGGCAAGCGCGATTACGGCCTGGACCCGGACATGGTCGGGCGCATCTGCGACGAAGTCGCCGCCGTCCATGACATGGGCGTTCAGGTTTGTCTCGTCATCGGCGCCGGCAACATCTTCCGCGGCATGTCGTCGTCGGCCGAGGGCATCGAGCGTACCAGCGCCGACTACATGGGCATGCTGGCGACGGTGATGAACGCGCTGGCGGTGCAAAGCGTCCTGGAATCGAAGGGCGTGGACACCCGGGTGCAGTCCGCCATCCCCATGCAGACCGTTTGTGAATCCTATATTCGGCGGCGCGCCGTGCGCCATATGGAAAAGGGGCGGGTGGTGATCTTCGCCGCCGGCACTGGCAACCCGTTCTTCACCACCGATACGGCGGCGGCGCTGCGCGCGGTGGAAATGGGCTGCGATGCGCTTTTGAAAGGCACGCAGGTCGATGGCGTCTATGATTCCGATCCCAAGACCAACCCGGACGCCGTGCGCTACGACAATCTGAAGTACCAGGATGTACTGGCCCGCGACCTCAAGGTCATGGATACCTCGGCGATCGCGCTGGCACGTGACAACCGGGTTCCCATCCTCGTGTTTTCAATCCACAATCCCGGAGAATTCTCCAAGGTTATCAACGGGGAGGGGCGGTTCACCCTGGTCGATTGACCGGGCGCCGGCCGGCCCCCTGGGACCGCGCGCAAGCGACCGCAATGGGAGGAAATTATGGCGGAATTCAATTTTTCTAGTGTGAAGGGTGACATCGCGCGGCGCATGGAAGGGGCCATCGACGTCCTTCATCGTGAGCTCGGCGGCCTGCGTACCGGGCGGGCATCGACCAGCCTGCTGGAGCCGGTGACCGTGCAGGCCTATGGCTCCGACATGCCCATGAACCAGGTCGGCACCATCGGCGTGCCGGAACCCCGCATGCTGACCGTGCAGGTCTGGGACCGCGGCCTGGTCGGCGCCGTCGAAAAGGCGATCCGCGATTCCGGCCTGGGCCTCAACCCCGCGGCGGACGGCCAGCTTGTCCGTGTGCCGATCCCGGCCCTGACCGAGGAACGCCGCACCGAACTGGGCAAGGTCGCGCATAAATATGCCGAAGAGGCGCGCATTTCCGTGCGCAACGTTCGCCGCCACGCCATGGACGAACTGAAGAACGCGGAAAAGGCGGGCGACATTTCCGAGGATGCCTATCACGGCTATACGGAGGAAGTGCAGAAGGTGACCGACGAGCACGTCGCCAAGATCGACGAGATCGTCGCCAACAAAGAAATCGAAATCATGCAGGTTTGACGCCGATGCCCACTGTCCCCCTTCAGGTCACCGACGCCCCGGCAAATCCGGTCCACGTCGCCGTCATCATGGACGGCAACGGGCGTTGGGCGAAGGGCAGGGGACTGCCGCGCACCGCCGGACACAAGGCCGGCGCCGAAGCCGTGCGGCGAACGGTGAAGGCGGCGGTCAGCCTGGGTGTGCCCTATCTGACCTTGTTCGGATTTTCGTCGGAGAACTGGAATCGCCCGGTCGGCGAAATCGGCGATCTGATGGGCTTGCTGCGGCTTTATCTGCGCAAGGAAATTGGCGAACTTGACCGCGAAGGCGTGCGTCTTCGCATCATCGGCGAACGCGCGCGGTTCGACAACGACATCCAGCGCCTGATCGCCGATGCCGAGAACCGTACCCGGGACAACACGCGCCTCAACCTCACGATCGCGCTCAGCTACGGCGGCCGGCAGGAAATCCTGGGCGCGGCCCGGGCCCTGGCGGAACAGGTCCTGCGTGGTGAGATCACCCCGGAAGACATCGACGAAACCCGGTTTGAGAGCGCGCTTTTCACTGCCGGCCTGCCGGAGCCGGATTTGCTGATCCGAACCAGCGGCGAGCAACGCGTCAGCAATTTTCTGCTGTGGCAGGTCGCCTATGCGGAATTCGTGTTCACCGACGTTCTGTGGCCCGACTTCGGTCACGAACAGCTTGCCGAGGCACTGGGCGATTTCCGCGGCAGGGAGCGCCGGTTCGGTGGCGTCACGAGTTCCTAAGCCCTTGGCGGATTGAATTTTGGCCCTTTCGGAATTTCACAAGCGGGTACTGTCTGCTGCGGTCTTGCTGCCGCCCGTGGTCGCCGCCGTTTATGTCGGGCCGCCCTGGTACACGATCCTGGTCGTCCTGTTCACCGCTGCCATGATGTGGGAATGGCTGATCATGGCGCGGACGCAGGTGCTGTGGCTGATCGCGGGTTCTGCGTACATCCTGGCCGCCGCCTATGTCCTGTTCCTGATGCGGGGAGACGGTGACGCGGGGCGCAGTCTGATCCTGTTCCTGTTCGTTGTCACCTGGATGACGGATACCGGCGCCTATCTGACCGGGCGGACCCTCGGCGGCCCGAAACTGGCGCCCAGGATCAGCCCGTCAAAGACGATTTCCGGTGCCGTCGGCGGTTTGCTGGCTGGGGTCGGGGCGGGTATCCTGGTATGGTATCTGACCGGCGGGACGATCGACGGACAGGTCGCCATCGCCGCTGTTGTCGGCAGTATCGCCTGTCAGGTCGGGGACCTTCTGGAATCGGCGGCAAAGCGCCATTTCAGAGTCAAGGATTCGGGGAGTCTGATCCCCGGTCACGGCGGCGTGCTTGACCGGGTCGATGGCCTTCTGGCCGCAGCCCTGGCGGTTGCGGGCACGGGGATTTGGCGTTGAGGCAGGGATTTTAGGAATGGATTTGGCCTTACAACCGGATACGACGGCGCAAGCCGAGGACGCAGCCCCCCGCAGCGTCACCATTCTGGGGGCGACCGGATCGGTCGGCTGCAACACGGTCGATATCCTGGCCCGCCATCCGGGCGCCTTTCAGGCCGAGGTTCTGACCGCGCACCGCAACGTCGACCTTTTGGCGGAACAGGCCGTGCGCCTGGGCGCCAGGCGCGCGGTGATCGGCGATGACAGCAAATACGCCGCCCTGAAATCGGCCTTGGCGGGCACGTCGGTCGAGGCCGGTGCCGGTGCTGAAGCCATTTCCGAAGCCGGCGACCAGCCGACCGACATCGTGGTCGCGGCAATCGTCGGCGCGGCGGGCTTGCCGCCCGTGCTCAAGGCGGTGCGCCGGGGCGCCACGGTGGCCTTCGCCAACAAGGAATGTCTGGTGTCCGCCGGCGATTTGATGGTGCGTGAGGTCCAGGCCTCGGGCGCCACGCTGCTGCCGGTCGATTCCGAACACAGCGCCATCTTCCAGGTCTTCGATTTCAATCAGCCGGACAAGGTCCGGCGCATCGTGCTGACGGCGTCGGGCGGTCCGTTCCGCACCAAGCCGCGCCACGAACTGGCCGCCGTCACCCCGGCCCAGGCCGTCGCCCACCCCAATTGGGACATGGGGGCCAAGATTTCCGTCGACAGCGCCACCATGATGAACAAGGGGTTGGAGCTGATCGAGGCTTTCCACCTGTTCCCGGTGCCGGAAGACCGGATCGAGATTCTTGTGCATCCCCAATCGGTCATCCATTCCATGGTCGATTACGTCGACGGCTCCGTGCTGGCGCAGTTGGGCACGCCGGATATGCGCACCCCCATCGCCTTTGCCCTGGCTTGGCCGAAGCGGGTGGAAACCCCGGCGGCGCGACTGGCGCTCGAGGATATCGGAACCTTGACCTTCGAAGCGCCCGATCCCGTGCGCTTTCCGGCGTTGCGCCTGGCGCGCGAGGCATTGCGGGCGGGCAACAGCGCGCCTACCTTACTGAATGCCGCCAACGAGGTCGCCGTGGCCTGGTTCCTGGAAAAGGGACTGGGCTTTCTCAAGATCACGGAGGTTGTCGAACAGGTGCTGGAACGGGTGACCGCCCGGCCGCTCGGCTCTCTCGACGACGTCTTCGCCGCGGACGCCGAAGCCCGCCGTGTCGCAGAGGAAATTGCTTCGAAATCAGTTGGTTAATTCCCGATTTTCGGGTATTTCACCGGCATGGGTTTCCGACAGGCCTGAAATAAGGACCCCACATGAATATCGTCGACTTCGCCTTCAATTACGTCGTGGTTTTCCTGATCGTGCTGACGGTCCTGGTGTTTGTCCACGAATGGGGCCACTACTGGATCGCGCGCCGCTGCGGTGTCAGGGTCGAAGTCTTTTCCATCGGGTTCGGGCCGGAAATCTTCGGTTGGACCGACAAGCACGACACCCGCTGGAAAATCAGCGCCATTCCGCTCGGCGGCTACGTCAAGATGTTCGGCGAAGCCGACATGGGCTGGGAGGAAGAGGAAGAGTCCGAACCTCTGCCTGCCGAAGAGAAGGCGGTGTCGTTCCATCACAAAAAGCTGTGGCAGCGTTCGGCCATCGTCGCCGGCGGGCCGCTTGCCAATTTCATTTTTGCCGCCGTTCTGGTGGCGCTTCTGGCCGGGATCGTCGGCACCGCGCGGCCGCTGGCCGCGGTCGGCGAGGTTCAGCCGGGCAGCGCCGCCGAGCTGGCACAGCTGCAGCTGGGGGACCGCATCACCGCCATCGACGGTCAGCCGATCAAATGGTTCGAGGATCTGCGCCAGACGGTTTCCGCGCAACCGGGCGTGACGCTGCGCATGGACGTCGTGCGCGGCACGGACACCCTGACCCTTTCCGTCACGCCCCAGTCGCGTTCCGTCGAAGGGCAGGAGGCGCCGATCGGCCTGCTCGGTGTGCGCTTCGATCCCCAGGCGGTCGAGTACGAGCGCCAAGGCCCGATCGAGGCGGTTTCCACGGGGGTCGGATATACGGTGCAAATGGTGACCCGCATCTTCGGCGTGCTCGGCGAGATGATTTCCGGTCACCGTTCGGCCGAAGAACTGGGTGGGCCGTTGCGCATCGCGCAGCTTTCCGGCGATATCGCACAGCTTGGTTTCAAGGAACTGGTCATGTTCATGGCCGCGCTGTCGGTCAACCTGGGCCTCATCAACCTGTTTCCGATCCCGGTGCTGGACGGCGGACGGTTGGTGTTTTACGCGGCGGAAGGGTTGCGGGGGCGGCCGGTGGCGCCCAAGATCGAGGAATACGGCATGCGCCTCGGCTTGGCGCTGGTGCTGTTTCTGGTCGTGTTCGTGACATGGAATGATATAACCCAGATGCCATGGGACCGCGTGTTCGAGTGGTTCAAGGGGTTAATTTAACGGATTGCCAATGATTTAGGCTCATAAGGGCATAACACCTGGGGCCTTGGCATGTACGTTCGGGGGAAGAAATTGGAGCGCCTATCACGTCTCCTTCTTGGTTTTGCGCTGGTCGCCGTCATTTGGGTGGCGGCGGCGGATGCATCGGCGCAGGGCCGCGGCACGATCAGTGAGATCGTCGTCGAGGGTGCCCAGCGTATCGAGCCGGGCACCATTCGGTCCTACCTTCTGATCAAGGAAGGCGAGGCCGCTGATCCCGTTCGCATCAACCGTTCCCTGAAAAGCCTGTTCGCGACCGGCCTGTTCGCCGACGTCACCATGCGTCAGGACGGCACGCGGCTGATCGTCAACGTGGTCGAAAACCCGATCATCAACCGGGTCGCCTTTGAAGGAAACAAGAAGGTCGAGAATTCGACTCTGGAGGGCGAAGTCACGCTGCGCCCCCGCGTCATCTTCACCCGTGCCAAGGTTCAGACCGACCTGCAGCGCATTCTGGCCGTCTACCGCTCGACCGGACGGTTCGGTGCGACGGTGGAACCCAAGGTCATCCGCCTGCCGCAGAACCGCATCGATCTGGTGTTCGAAATCAACGAGGGCGAGCCGACCAAGGTTGCCCGCATCTCTTTCATCGGCAACGAATTCTTTGACGACGACGATCTGCGCGAAAATGTTCAAACGAAGGAGTCCATTTGGTATCGGTTTCTGTCGAGTGACGATACCTACGATCCCGACCGCCTGACCCTCGACCGCGAACTTCTGCGCCGCTTCTATCTGCGTAACGGCTTCGCCGATTTCCGCGTGCAGTCCGCCGTCGCCGAACTGACCCGCGACCGCAAGAACTTCTTCATTACCTTCAGTGTCCAGGAAGGAAAGCGGTACCGCTTCGGCAAGGTCGACGTGGTCACGACCATCCGCAATCTTGATGTCGAGTCTCTCCGCAAGGTCGTCGATATCGATCCCGGCGACTGGTACGACGCAAGCCAGGTCGACAAGACCATCGATTCCATCACCGAGGCGGTCGGCGAGAAGGGCTTCGCCTTCGTCGAAGTACGTCCGCGCCTGGACCGTGACCGTGACAAGCGGACGATTGATGTGGTCTTCGAGGTCAACGAAGGGCCGCGTGTGTTCGTCGAACGCATCAACATCGTCGGCAACGCGCGCACGCAGGATGACGTGATCCGCCGCGAATTCCGTCTGGTCGAAGGCGACGCCTTCAACGCCGCGAAGTTGCGCCGGTCACGCACCCGGATCCAGAACCTCGACTTCTTCGAAACCGTTGAAATGGAGCCGGTCCCCGGCAGTGCCCCCGATAAGGCGGTCATCAACGTGACCGTGGCGGAAAAATCGACGGGGTCCGTTTCCATCGGTGCCGGGTTCTCGACCGACCAGGGCGTGCTGGGCGATTTCGGGCTGCGCGAGCGCAATCTGCTCGGCACTGGCCGTGATTTGTCGCTGCGCTTCATCCTGGCCGCGCGACGCAGTGAAATCGATCTGAAGTTCACGGAACCGTTCTTCTTGAATCGCGACATCGCGGCCGGTTTCGATGTCTTCCGCATCACCGAGGATCTTCAGGATTACGGTTCCTTCGACAAGAAACGGACGGGTTTCCGGCTGCGCGCCGGCTATCACATCACCGAGCTTCTGACCCAGAACTGGTCCTATGAACTGCGGCGGGAATCCATCCTGGATGTTGATTCCAGCGCATCGCTGGTGGTTCAAGATGCGGCGGGAACCAACATGTTCTCGTCCGTCGAACACGGCATCACTTACGATACGCGCGACAACCGCCTGACGCCGACCAAGGGCTATTTCACCAAGCTCGCGACCAATCTTTCGGGGCTTGGGGGCGATGTCTACAGCGTGAAGAACGTCGCGTCTGGTGCCTATCATTGGACGCCGACCGAAGGATTCCTTCTCACCCTTGGCGGCAGGGCCGGCTTCGTCTACGCCTTGCAGGACGACGTCCTGCTGTCCGAGCGGTTCTTCGTCGGTGGCCGCGACCTGCGCGGATTCGCCGTCGGCGGTGTCGGTCCGCGCGACATTTCGACGGATGACTCGCTGGGGGGTGAATGGATGTACTCCGGCACGCTGGAGCTTGGCTTCCCCCTGGGCCTGCCGTCCGAATTGGGTGTCGCCGGCCGCGTGTTCACCGATTTCGGCAGCGCCGGAGAAATCGCGACCACCCGCACAGGTATCGAGGATACGGGCTCGCTCCGTGCCTCCGTCGGCTTCGGTGTGACCTGGAAATCGCCGTTCGGTCCTCTCGGTCTCGACCTCGGCATTCCGGTGGTCAAGGAATCGTTTGATGAAACCGAGATTGTCCGCGTGAATTTCGGCACGCGATTTTAGGAGGTTCTTTTGTATTACGTCACAAAGTCCGTTGTTTGGCGCGGCCTGATGCTGGCCCTGTGCCTTACCGTTCCCGCCGCCGCCCAGGCCCAGCAGGAGCCCAAGACCGGGCAGGCGGCAACGGCAGAGGATATCAACGCGCGCGCCGCCAAGGTCGCCGTGCTGGATGTTCAGCGCATCCTGCGCGAAGCGAAGGCGATGAAGAACATCCGTGATCAGGTGTCGCAGCTGCGCAAAAGCTATCAGGAAGAGATCGAGAAAATGCAGGGCGACCTGCGCACGGCCAACGAAGAACTGCGCCGTAAGCGCACCATCCTGTCGCCCGACGCCTTTGACGAGGAACGCCGCAAGTTCGACCAGAAAGTGGCCGAGGTGCAGCGTCTGGTGCAATCGCGCAATCAGCAGCTCGACCGCGCCAACGCCGAGGCCGTCATTGAGGTCCAGAAGGTCTACAACGCCATCGTTCTCGAACTGGCGAACGAACGGTCTTACGGCCTGATCTTCCGCAAAAGCGCGACCATCGTCGTTCATCCGCCCATCGAAGTGACGCCGGAAGTGTTGGCTCGCCTCGACAAGCGTCTGCCGGCGGTCAAAGTCACGCCGCCGCAAAAATAGACGCCGATGGCCGACCCCCGATTTTTCACGAGGGCCGGGCCCTTCACCCTGAGACAACTGGCCGAGGTCACGGGTGCAACCCTGGGCCCCAACACGTCTGGCGATCTGTCGGTCGTTGACGTCATGCCGCTGTCCACGGCGGGCGAGGGACACCTGAGCTTCATCGACAACCGCAAGTATCTGGATGCGTTCCGCGCGGCCAAGGCCTCCGCGATCCTGGCGGTTCCCGGCCTTGCGGATCAGGCGCCAAAAGGCGCCGCCCTGTTGTTGAGCGACGATCCGTACCGTGCCTTCGCCATGGCGGCGGCGCATTTCTATCCGCGGCCGCCGATTGAACCCGGCATCCACCCCGGCGCCCATGTCGCCGCCGGCGCGGATATTTCGCCGGAAAGCCGCATCGAGGCCGGCGCCGTGGTCCAGGATGGCGCCGTGATCGGTGCGGGAACCGCGATCGGCCCGGGCGCCGTGGTCGAGCACGGCGTTACCATCGGCGCGGACTGCGTCATCGGGGCCGGTGTCACGTTGCAGTATTGCCTTGTCGGGGACCGCGTCATCATCCATCCGGGCGTGCGCGTGGGGCAGGACGGATTCGGCTTCGCGCCGGGGCCGGCGGGGCATCTGAAGGTGCCGCAGCTGGGCCGGGTCATCATTGAATCGGATGTCGAAATCGGCGCCAACACGACCATCGACCGGGGCGCCGGGCCCGACACGGTGATCGGCGCCGGGACGAAGATCGACAACCTGGTGCAGATCGCCCACAACGTGCGGATCGGGCGAGGGTGCATCCTCGTCAGCTTCGTCGGCATTTCTGGCAGTACCCATATCGACGATTTTGTTATTATCGGCGGCCAGGTCGGCATCGCCGGCCACTTGACGATCGGCAAGGGCGTGCGCATCGCCGCCCAAAGCGGAGTGATGCGCGACGTGCCGCCGGGGGCGACCATCGGCGGGTCTCCCGCCAAGGACAGGCGCGAATGGATGAAGGAATTGGCGACCTTGTCCAGGTTGACCAGGAAGAAAGGAGACTAGGGGCGATGGATTCCGAGGCAAGAACGGAAACCATGGAAATCGATATCAACCGGATCATGGAAATGATCCCGCATCGGTATCCGTTTCTTTTGATCGACAAGGTCATCGATGCAATCCCCGGCACGAGCGGTACGGGCATCAAGAACGTGACCATCAACGAACCCTTCTTCCAAGGCCATTTTCCCGGCCACCCGATCATGCCCGGCGTGCTGATCGTCGAGGCCATGGCGCAGACGGCGGGCGTGCTGGTCATGGCCGGGTTGACCGACGCCAAGGACGCCCTGGTCTATTTCATGACCGTGGACAACGCCCGGTTCCGCAAGCCCGTGGTGCCCGGCGACTGCGTGCATATTCATGTCGAATGCATCCAGAACCGGGGCGACGTGTGGAAATTCAAGGGCAAGGCCGTCGCCGACGGCGTCACCAAGGCGGAGGCCGTGTTTGCGGCCATGATCGTGAGACAGAAATGACCGACATTCACACCACGGCCCAGGTCCATCCGGACGCCGAGATCGGCAGCGGGGTCAAAATCGGCCCGTTCTGCGTTGTCGGGCCCGACGCGGTGCTTGAGGACGGCGTCGAACTGCTGTCCCACGTCGTGGTCGAGGGGCATACCCGCGTCGGCGCCCATAGCCGCGTGTTTCCTTTTGCCTCCCTGGGGCATGCGCCTCAGGACCTGAAATTCAAGGGCGAGGTCTCGCGTCTGGTGATCGGCGCCAATACGATCATCCGTGAACACGTGACCATGAACCCGGGCACCGAAGGCGGCGGCCTGGAAACCAAGGTCGGCAACAACTGTCTGTTCATGGTGGGCGCCCATGTCGCCCATGACTGTCAGGTTTCCGACAACGTGATCCTGGTCAACAACGCCACCCTGGCGGGGCATGTGTCGATCGAGGAATGGGCCATCGTCGGCGGTCTGTCGGCGGTCCATCAGTTCGTGCGCATCGGCCGCCACGCCATGATCGGCGGCATGACCGGCGTGACCCAGGACGTGATTCCCTACGGCTCGGTCACCGGCAACCGGGCCAAGCTTGAAGGCTTGAACCTGGTCGGCCTCAAGCGCCGAAGTTTCGATCGCGAAACGATCCATGCCCTGCGCCAAGCCTACCGCCTGATCTTCGCCCAGGAAGGCACCATGGCCGAGCGCCTGGACGACGTCGCGAACCTGTTCGGCGACAACCAGCCGGTCATGGAAATCGTCGAGTTCATCCGCTCCGATTCCTCGCGCTCCATCTGTCAGCCCCCGGTGGAGGATGCGGCCTAGCTTGCCCCGGCTTGGGATCATCGCGGGCGGGGGTCTGCTGCCCGAGATTCTCGTGCAACGCTGCCATGCCGCCGGCCGGCCCGTGTTCGTGGCCGCGCTGAAGGGGCAGGGGGATGCGGACCGGTTTGCCGGCACAGAGGTCGAGACGTTCCGTCTGGGCGCCGTGGGCGGCATCATCAAACGCCTGAAATCCCTAGATATCACCGACATCGTGCTGTCCGGCGCCGTGCGGCGGCCCCGGGCCGCCGACCTGATCCCGGATCTGTGGTCGGCGCGGTTCCTGGCCCGCACCAAGGCCTTGGGGCGGGGCGATGATGGGTTGTTGACCGCCATCCTGACGGCGCTTGAGGAGCAGGAAGGGTTCCGGGTCCTGGCCCCGCATGATCTGGCACCGGATCTGCTGACCCCCGCCGGAACATTGGGCGTGCAGGCATTGCCACGGGAAATGGCGGGCGACCTTGCCGCCGGGATCGTCGGCGCCCGCGCCCATGGCTGCCGCGATGCCGGGCAGGCGGTGATTGCCGCCGGTGGTCGTGTGGTGGCCTGGGAAGGCCCGCAAGGCACCGAAGCCATGATCGCCGCCGCCGGGCTCGAGGCACGGGGCGGCATTCTCGTGAAAGCCATGAAACCGGGGCAGGAACCGCGGGTGGACCTGCCCGCCGTCGGCCCCGACACCGTGGATCAGGCCGTGGCCGCGGGCCTGCGCGGGATTTCCGTCGAGGCCGGGCGGTCGCTGATCCTGGACCGCGACGAGATGATCCGCCGTGCCGATGCCGCCGGTCTGGTCGTTCACGGCTTCACGGACGCGGATTCGAACGGGGGGCCGGCATGACGGCGCCGGAGGCACCGCTGGTCTATCTGATCGCTGGCGAGGCGTCCGGCGACGCCCTGGGGGCATCACTGATGGCGGCGCTCAAGATCCGTTTCGGCGGGGCGGTCCGCTTCGTGGGCGTCGGCGGTCCCTTGATGGCCGACGAAGGCCTCGACAGCCTGTTTCCCATGGATGATCTGGCCGTCATGGGGCTGGCCGAGGTCGCGCCGCGCCTGCCGCAGCTGCTGAAACGCATGGCCGAAACCCGCGCCGACATTCTGGCCAAAAGCCCGGCCGTGCTGGTGACCATCGATGCCCCGGATTTCTGCTTCCGCGTGGCCAAGAAGGTAAAGGCCATCAGGCCAGACCTGCCCATCGTGCATTACGTGGCGCCTACGGTCTGGGCCTGGCGGCCGAAGCGGGCCAAGGCCGTGGCCCAATTCCTGGATCACATGCTCTGCCTCTATCCGTTCGAGCCGCTTTATTTCGAGCGCGAAGGCCTGGCCGCGACTTTCATCGGCCATCCCATCGCCCTGTCCATGGGGGCGCAGCCCGGGGGCGAGGACCGCGCCGCCGACTTCCGCGCCCGCCACGGTATTCCCGGCGACATGCAGGTTCTGGCCGTGCTGCCGGGATCGCGCGGCGGCGAATTGGATCGCCTTTTGCCCGTGTTCGGCGAAACCTTGGCACGACTGTGGGCCGGCGGCTGGCGCGGGCGCGTGGTGGTGCCGACCCTGGCCCGCCACGGGGACCGGATCGCCGCCGCCGTACGTGACTGGCCGGGCGATCCCCTTGTGGTTACCGGGAATGACGAAAAATGGCGGGCCTTCGCCGCCGCCGACACGGCGCTTGCGGCCTCGGGCACGGTGACCCTGGAACTGGCCGCCGCCGATGTGCCGACCGTGATTGCCTACAAGGTGTCCGGCGTGACCGCAGCCATCGCCCGGCGTCTGATTCGGACCCCCCACGCCGGGCTGGTGAGCATTCTTCTGGGCGAAGAGGTCATGCCCGAATTCATTCAGGATGATTGCACGGCCGCGCGCATCGTTCCGGCCCTGCGAGCCTTGCTCGGCGATCAAGCCGCGCGCGCCACGCAACGGGGCCATTTCAAGCAGGCCATGACCATGTTGCAAGGTCCCACCGATGGTCCGGCAGCGGCGGCGGCCGACGTGGTCGCCGGCATCATCAACCGAACATAGCAAAAGGGCCGCCCCACCGGGGACGGCCCTTCGCCGAAGTCACGTCTAATTCAGTTGAAACAGCGGCTTAGCGCTTGTCGATCGGCACATAGGGCCGTTCGGTGTAGCCGGTGTAGAGCTGGCGCGGGCGGCCGATCTTCTGGCTCGGATCCTCGATCATCTCGTTCCACTGGGCGACCCAGCCGACCGTGCGGGCGACCGCGAACAGCACGGTGAACATGCTGGTCGGGATGCCCATGGCCTTGAAGATGATGCCGGAATAGAAGTCGACGTTGGGGAACAGCTTGCGCTGGACGAAATAGTCGTCCTCCAGCGCGATGCGCTCCAGTTCCATGGCCAGGTCGAGCAAGGGCTCGTCCTTGATTCCCAGTTCCTCAAGAACCTCGTGGCAGGACTGGCGCATGACGTTGGCGCGTGGGTCCATGTTCTTGTAGACCCGGTGGCCGAAGCCCATGAGCCGGAACGGATCGTCCTTGTCCTTGGCCTTCTTGATGTATTCGTTGATGTTGTCCTTGTGGCCGATCTCGCCCAGCATGTTGAGCACGGCCTCGTTCGCGCCGCCATGGGCCGGGCCCCAAAGGGACGCGATCCCGGCGGAGATGCAGGCGAAGGGGTTGGCGCCCGACGAACCCGCCATGCGCACGGTCGAGGTCGAGGCGTTCTGTTCATGGTCCGCGTGCAGGGTCAGGATGCGGTCCATGGCCCGGGCCAGGACGGGGTTGACCTTGTACTCCTCGCAGGGCGTCGCATACATCATGTGCAGGAAGTTTTCCGCGTAGCTTAGTTCGTTGCGCGGATAGATGAACGGCTGGCCTTGCGAATATTTGTAGGCCCAGGCGGCGATCGTCGGCATCTTGGCGATCAGGCGCAGGGACGCGACCATCCGGTGGTGCGGGTCATTGATGTCGGTCGAGTCGTGATAGAACGCGGACAGAGCGCCGACGACGCCGCACATGATTGCCATGGGGTGGGCGTCGCGCCGGAACCCACGATAGAAATAGGCCAACTGCTCGTGCAGCATGGTGTGGTAGGTGATCGAGTTTTCGAACTTCGCCTTCTGCGCGCCCGTCGGCAATTCGCCGTACAGCAGCAGGTAGCAGACCTCCATGAAGTCGGATTTCTCGGCCAACTCCTGAATGGGGATGCCGCGATACAGCAGAATGCCCGTATCGCCGTCGATGAAGGTGATCTTGGACTCGCAGCTGCCCGTCGAGGTGTAGCCGGGGTCGTAGGTGAAGCAGTCCGTTTCCGCATAAAGCTTGCGCACGTCGATGACGGAGGGACCGACGCTGGCGTCCATGACCGGCAGTTCATAGGACTTGCCGTCGCGGTTGTCCGTCAGGGTAAAGGTGGCGTTCTTGCCGTGGCTGGTGTCACTCATACGTGTCCCTCCTTATGGGCGGCGGAGACAGGGGTCTCCGGTTCGTCTCGGCGCGCATGCCGCGGGGTATGCGGTTCTAACGCGTCCGTCCGGGGTTAAAGGCCGGCCAGGGCGTCATCGAGACGCCCCAAAGTTTCCTCACGGCCCAATACATCCATGATCTCGAATACGCTCGGTGAAACCGTGCTGCCCGTGAGGGCGGCGCGGACAGGCTGTGCGACGGCACCGAGCTTAAGGCCGCCGGCTTCTCCGAATTCCTTGGCGGCGGCCATCAGGGCTTCGTCGCTCCAGGTTTCGGTGGCATCCAGGACCGGGCGCAGGTCGCGGAGCAGGGCGGTACCCTCCACACCCAGGTGCTGCTGCGCTTTTTCCGTTTTGGGGATGGGGCGTTGAAGGGCGTAAAAGGTAGCGTTTTCAGATAGTTCTGAAATTGTTTTCGCGCGTTCCTTCAAACCATTCATGCCTTTAAATAGCCGATCCTGAGCCTCTTTAGCAAGCCTTCCTGGATGGCTGGCCTGCAAACGCTCCATGACAAGGCCAGCCAGCCGGGCGTTATCGGCCTCGCGAATGTAGTGGCCGTTCAGGCTGGTCAGTTTGGCGACGTCGAACCGGGCCGCCGATTTGCCGACGTTTTCCAGCCCGAACCATTCGATCGCCTGGTCCGTGGAAATGATTTCGTCGTCGCCGTGGCTCCAGCCCAGGCGCAGCAGATAGTTGCGCAGGGCTTCGGGCAGGAAACCGTCGTCGCGGTAAGCTTCGACACCCAGGGCGCCATGGCGCTTGGACAGCTTGGCGCCGTCCGGACCGTGGATCAGCGGGATATGGGCGAAGATCGGCATGTCCCAACCCAGCGCCAGGTACAGTTGCGTCTGCCGAAAGGCGTTGGTCAGGTGGTCGTCGCCGCGGATCACATGGGTGATACCCATGTCGTGGTCGTCGACGACGACGGCGAGCATGTAGGTCGGCGTGCCGTCGGCGCGCAGCAGCACCATGTCGTCCAGTTGCGCGTTGGCGACGGTGACCCGGCCCTGCACCAGGTCGTCGATCACTGTTTCGCCTTCGAGCGGCGCTTTCATGCGGATCACCGGATCGACGCCGGCGGGGGCCTCCGACGGGTCGCGGTCGCGCCAGGTGCCGTCGTACATCCGTTGACGGCCTTCCTTGCGCGCGGTTTCGCGCATCACGGTCAGCTCCTCGGGCGAGCAATAGCATTTATAGGCTTTGCCCTCGGCCAACAGGCGTTCGGCGGCGGCGCGGTGCCGGTCCACGCGTTCGAACTGGGAAATCGGATCGCCGTCCCAATCCAGGCCGAGCCATTCCAGGCCCGCGTAGATGGCGTCGACCGCCGCCTGGGTCGAACGGACGCGGTCCGTGTCCTCGATCCGCAGATAGAACTTGCCGCCGGCGCCGTGGCGCTGGTGATGCTTGGCAAACAACCAATTGTACAAGGCCGTGCGCGCGCCGCCGATGTGCAGATAACCAGTGGGAGAAGGGGCAAAGCGGGTCACGACCGTCATGGCTGTCTTTTTGTCCTTATGTATCCCTGAATGCGGGACTTTAACGGGGGGCGCCGGAGGGATAGCATACTTTCTGTGCGGGCGCAGCATTCCTTGTGCCGGCACAGAATCAGGGGATCGACAGGCGCGGGGGCGCCGAGGGTGATATGTCCCTAAGGCACTGGTTTCAAAGCGAGTTAGCCGCCGCCGCGGCAGCCAACAGGGGACGCTGGCCGTTCGCCCTGCCGATCGGCATGGGGATCGGCATCGGCGCCTATTTCCAGATGGCGACGGAGCCCGTCTGGTTCGCCGGACCGCTGGTTCTTGCGGGCACGATCCTAAGCGCGGCCCTGCTGCGCCGGTCGGGCGGCGCACCGTTCCTCATTGCCCTGGTTCTGGCCTTCGTGGCGCTTGGCTTCGCCGCCGCCTCCCTGCGCACGCAAGGCCTGGACGGGCGGCTTCTGGCCCATGAGACGCCCACCACGGTGATCGAGGGCCGCATCGTCGACTTCGAGCCCTTTCATCAGGGATCGCGGGTGATCCTGGACCGGGTCCGCATCGCCGCCCTGGGGCAGCCGGAAACGCCGGAACGCGTGCGCATCCGCCTGCGGGGCCTTCAGCCGGCGCTCAAGGCCGGGGACTGGATCCGCCTGCGCGGCCGCCTGTCGGCGCCGTCGCCGCCCTTGATGCCGGGCGGCTTCGACTTTCAGCGCCACGCCTATTTCACGGGTATCGGCGCCGTCGGCTTTGCCATGGGGGCGGCGCGGGTGCTGGAAGGGCCGCCGCCCGGGCCGTTCGACTGGCGCATTCACCTGTCGAACCTGCGGGTCCGCTTGGCCATGCGGGTGACCGCCGCCGTTCCGGGCGACGCCGGGGCGGTCGCCGCGGCATTGATCACCGGCTATCGGTCGCTGATCCCGGAAGCTGTCCTGAACGCCTTCCGCGATGCCGGGCTGGCCCATCTGTTGGCCATTTCCGGGCTGCACATCGGCTTGGCGGCGGGGATCGTGTTCTTCGGCGCCAGGCGGGTCCTTAGCCCCTATCCGCCGGTTGCTCAGCGGTTTCCGGTCAAGAAGGCGGCGGCGCTTCTGGCCCTGCTTGCCGCCTTCGGCTATGCCCTGATGGCCGGCGCCACGGTGCCGACCCAGCGGGCCTTCCTGATCGCGGCCATGGTGCTGGTTGCCGTGATGGTCGACCGCCGGGGGATATCGTTGCGCATGCTGGCCTGGGGGGCCACGGTGGTGCTGCTGATCCAGCCGGAAAGCCTGCTCGGCCCCAGTTTCCAGATGTCCTTCGCCGCCGCCATCGCCCTGGTCGCGGCCTACGAGGCCGCGGCGGACCGGGGCATCTGGCGGCGTGACGGCGATGCGTCTCCGTGGATCGGGCGGGGGATATGGCTTTACGCCGCCGGTGTCGCCTTCACCACCCTGGTCGCCAGTCTGGCGACGGCGCCCTTCGTGCTCTACCACTTCAATCAGGTCGCCAAGTTCGGGCTGCTGGCCAATCTGGTCGCCGTGCCGGTGACGGCCCTTTGGGTCATGCCGGCGGCCATGCTGTCGTTCCTGCTGCTGCCGTTTGGTTGGGAAAAGTTGGCGCTGACCCCCATGGGCTGGGGCACGGAGCAGGTGATCCGCGCCGCCGATTGGGTCGCGGGCCTGCCCGAGGCGACGGAAATCCTGCCCTCGGCCCCGGCCTGGGCGCTGACCGGTCTGGCGCTCGGGGGATTGTGGCTCTGCGTGTTGCGCGGGCGGCTGCGCCTGGCCGGCCTGGCCGGGGTCGTTTTGTTCGCCGTCGCCAATGCCCGGGTGGTACCGCCGGACCTCATCGTCTCGGCTGCCGGCGACCTGGCCGCCGTGCGCGGTGACGGCGGTTATCTATTTTCCTCCCTGCGCCATGGCCGGTTTACCCGGGAAAACTGGCTGGAACACGCGGGGTTCCGGGCGGATGAAGCCGCCCAATGGGCGCGCGACGGGGGATATGGCCGCCCCCAAAGGGACGGTCTGCGTTGTGACGGCGTCGGCTGCGTTTTGATGCGCGCCGGCTGGCTGGTGGTCCTCGCCGAAACCCGCGCGGCCCTGGCCGAGGATTGCGGCCGCGCCGATCTGGTGATCGCCCTGGTTCCGGCCGGGCGGGTCTGTGATGGAACGAGGGGCACGGGGGCGCGGGTGATCGACCTGTTCGACCTCCGGGCCAAGGGTGCCCACAGCATCACCCTGGGCCCGGCGATCGAGGTGCGGGCCGTCAACGACGGGCGCGGCAATCGGCCCTGGGTGGTGCATCGGGGGCGGAGGCGGTGAGGGGGCGTCCTTGTGAGGGCTCAGTACTTGCGCATGAGGCCGACGAGACAGCCCTGAACCTCGACCTGATCGGGGCCGAAGATGCGGGTTTCATAGGCCTTGTTGGCGGGTTCCAGGGCGATCGAAGCACCCTTGCGGCGCAGGCGTTTCAGGGTCACTTCCGAGCCTTCGACCAGGGCGACCACGATCGCGCCGTTGTCTGCCGTGTTGGTGCGCTTGATGATGACCGTGTCGCCGTCGTGGATGCCGGCCTCGATCATTGAATCGCCATCGACCTCCAGCGCGTAGTGTTCGCCGCCGCCCAGCATGGAGGGCGGCACGTCTACCGCGTTGGAATGATCGCGCAAGGCCTCGATCGGCGTGCCGGCGGCGATACGCCCGTAAAGCGGCAGGGACACGGCCTCGCCGGGCCGGCCGACGTCGCCACCGCCCGACAGCGCCACGGGGCCGCTGCCGAAGCGGCCGGGAATGACGTTGGTGGGGGCCGGCGCCGGGGCGGAGCGGGGTGTGGATTGGCCGTCGTCCATGTTCTCCGGCAGGCGCAGAACCTCGAGGGCCCGCGCGCGGTGGGGCAGGCGGCGGATGAAGCCCCGTTCCTCCAGCCCCGTGATGAGCCGGTGGATGCCCGATTTGGAGCGCAGGTCGAGGGCTTCCTTCATCTCCTCGAACGACGGGGACACGCCGGATTCATTGAGCTTTTTGTCGATGAACACGAGAAGTTGGTACTGTTTCTTGGTGAGCATGCTGTCTCCGCCCCTTTGGCCGCCGATGGTTCGGGATCATTCGGGATCAGATTCGGAACAAAGCCCGCGACCGCCGACACCATCCAGACCCTTGCCTTGTTTCATCCAATGTTTCGCGGGAATACAACCGCGAACAATATGATGCAACCTGAATATACACCATATGTTCTACTTTGGTTCACGTATCGTGTCAACTTTGAATCGGATTGGTCGATGAATTTTCGCCCGGCGGGCGGAATACGGGGATGTTTAGAAGCGTAGGGCGCCGAAGCCGAGGGGCAGGATCCGGACCAAATCCCCGGCCTTGGCGGGCGGGGCGCCGACGTCGCGGATGATCAGGCAGTCGGCCTTGGTGAAGGCGGCCAGCATGGCGCTGTCCTGGCGGGGAAAGGCGGTCGCCACGGCGCGGCCGTCGGCCGCGGTCTCCAGGCTGGCCCGCATGTAGTCCTCGCGCTTGCCGTTGGCCGGCAGGTCAGTGCCCAGCACGGCGGTGGATTCCCTGCGTTCGTCAATCAACCCCAGCATCTTGGCGAAGGCGGCGCGCAGGAACAGGGCGCTGGTCACGCCGGTGGACACGGGGTTGCCCGGCAATCCCAGCATGGGCGTGCCGTCGATATGGCCGAAGATCAGGGGTTTTCCCGGGCGCATGGCGATCTTGTAGAAATCCAGTTCGAACCCGCGTCCGCCCAGCACCTGGCGCACCAGATCATGGTCGCCGACCGACGCGCCGCCCATGGTCACCAGCAGGTCGGCACCACGGGCGCCCGCCAGGGTTTCCGCCAGGCTTTCCGGTGTGTCGCGGGCGATGCCCAGGCTGACGGGTTCGCCGCCCATGGCGGTGACATAGGCGGCAAGGGCGAGACTGTTGGAGGAAATGATCTGGCCCGGGCCGACGGGCTGGCCCGGCATCACCACCTCGTCGCCGGTGGCGACGAAGGCGACACGGGGGCGCCGCCGCACCATCAGCCAGGGCACGTTCATGGCGGCGGCCAGGCCGACGCCGCGGGCGGTGACGGTCTGCCCGGCGCGCAGCAGCACCTCGCCTTCCTTGAAATCGAGCCCCGCCGGGCGCACGAACTCGCCCTTTTCAGCGGGTTTTTCGGTGACCCGCACGGTGTCGCCGTGGCGTTCCGTGTCTTCCTGGATGACGATGGTGTCGGCCCCCTCGGGCAGGGCACCGCCGGTGAAGATACGGGCCGCCTGACCGGGGGCGAGGGCGCCTGAGAAGACATGCCCGGCGGCGGCCTCGCCGATCACCGTCAGGTCGGCCGGAATGGCCGCCAGATCGTCCCAGCGCACGGCATAGCCGTCCATGGCCGAGACGGCGGTCGGCGGATGGGTCAGGGTCGAGGCCACGTCCCGCGCCAGCACCCGGCCGAGCGCGGCGTCCAGCGAGACCTGTTCCGCCGGCAGCAGGCCGCAGCCGGCGGAGACTTTTTCCAGGGCGTCGATGACGGACAGCATGGCGGCGGGGTTCCTCGGGTTTTTAGGCAGCGTCGAAGGTACCGGACTTGCCGCCGGACTTGTGGGTCAGGCGCACGTCCTCGATGCGCATGCCGCGGTCGACGGCCTTGCACATGTCATAGACCGTCAGGGCGGCGACGGTGACCGCCGTCAGGGCCTCCATCTCGACCCCGGTCTGGCCGGTCAGGCGGCAGGTCGCCTGGATATCCACGGCGTTGCGCGCCGGATCGCAGGTCAGATCGACCTTGACCGAGGTCAGCATCAGGGGATGGCAGAGCGGGATCAGGTCCGGCGTGCGCTTGGCGGCCATGATGCCGGCCAATTGCGCCACCGACAGCACGTCGCCCTTCTTGACGCCCCGGTCCAGGATGCGCTGCAGGGTCTCCGGCGCCATGATGACGCTGCCCTTGGCCGTGGCGGTGCGTTCCGTCGCGTCCTTGGCCGAGACATCGACCATCACGGCGTTACCCTCGGCGTCCAGATGGGTGAAATCGTCGGCCATGCCCGCGTGTCCTTATGCTTGGTCTCAGGCCGCCGCCCGCGCGGTCGACAGCAGGGTGCGGGTGGCGCTTTCGACGTCATCCTGACGCATCAGGGCCTCGCCGATCAAAAAGCAGCGCGCGCCCGCGGTCGCCATGCGTTTCAGATCGGCCCCGGAATTCAGGCCACTTTCGCTGACCAGGACGCGGTCGTCGGGCACGCCGCGGGCCAGGCGTTCCGTGGTTTCCAGCGACACCTTGAGGGTCGTCAGGTCGCGGTTGTTGATGCCGATCAGGGGGCTCTGGAGGCGCAGCGCCCGGTCAAGCTCGGCCGTGTCGTGGACCTCGATCAGCACATCCATGCCCAGGTCGAAGGCGCAATATTCCAGATCGCGCGCCGCCGCGTCGTCAAGCGCCGCCATGATCAGCAGAATGCAATCCGCCCCCATGGCGCGGGCTTCGACCACCTGATAGGTGTCGATCATGAAGTCCTTGCGCAGCACGGGCAGGGTGCAGGCCGCCCGCGCGGCCATCAGGTACTCCGGCCGGCCCTGGAAATAGGGCTCGTCCGTCAGCACGGACAGGCAGGTCGCCCCGCCGGCTTCGTAGGCCCGGGCCAGGGCGGGCGGATCGAAATCGGCGCGGATCACGCCCTGCGAGGGCGAGGCCTTCTTGATCTCGGCGATCAGCCCGAAGCCATCCCGCGACGCATGCCGCAGGGCATGCAGAAACCGGCGCGGCACCGATTGCTTATGTACTTGTTTTTTAAGGTCTTGCAGGCTGACGTTATTCTTCTGGGCGAGCACGTGGGCACGCTTGTCGGCGATTATTTTGTCCAACACGTTGGCGGGTTTCTCAACCATCTCATGTCCCCCCGTTCGTGATGGCGATCAGCCGGTCCAGGGCCTGTGCCGCCGCCCCGCCGTCGATCGCCTGTGCCGCCTTGGCCACGCCCGACGTCAGGTCGTCCACCTTGCCCGCGACGACAAGCGACGCCGCCGCGTTGAACAGCACGATATCACGGTAGGGGCCCTTTTTGCCCGTGACAAGGTCGCGGATCGCCTGGGCATTGACCTCGGGCGAGCCGCCCTTGAGGTCTTCGGGCTTGGCCGTCGGCAGGCCCGCATCGGCGGGCGTCACGGTGAAGGTCGTAACGACCCCATCCTTCAACTGGGCGACGAACGATGGTCCCGTGGTGGTCAATTCATCCAGACCGTCCTCGCCATGCACCACCCAGCAGGCTTCCGATCCCAGGTTTTTCAGGACTTGGGCGAGCGGCTCGACCCATTGCCGGGCGAACACGCCGGTGAACTGGCGTTTGACCCCGGCCGGATTGGACAGGGGGCCCAGGATGTTGAAGATCGTGCGGATCCCCATTTCGACCCGCGCCGGCATGACGTGTTTCATCGCCGTGTGGTGGCGGGGCGCCATCAGGAAACCGATCCCGGCCTCGGCAATGGCGCGTTCGACCAGGGGCAGTTCGGCGTCGAGGTTGACGCCCAGCGTGGTCAGCACATCCGCCGCCCCCGATTTCGACGACAGCGCCCGGTTGCCGTGCTTGGCCACGGGCACGCCGCAGCCGGCGACGACCAGCGCCGCGCCGGTCGAGATATTGAAGGTGCCGGACCCGTCGCCGCCCGTGCCGACCACGTCGATCGCCCCGGCGGGGGCCGTGACGGGCAGCATCTTGGCGCGCATGGCACGCACGGCGCCGGTGATTTCGTCGACGGTTTCGCCGCGCACGCGGAGCGCCATGAGAAGCCCGGCGATCTGCGCCGAGGTGGCCTCGCCCGACATGATGACGGCGAAGGCGTCCTCGGCCTCCCGGGCGGTCAGCGCCGTGCCGTCGGCGGCCTTGGCCAGGAAAGGCTTGAGCGCGTCGCTCATGCCGCCGCCTTGGCGCCGGTCATGCCGATGAAGTTGCGGAGCAGCGCGTGGCCGTTCTCGGATGCGATGCTTTCAGGATGGAATTGGACCCCGTAGATCGGCATGTCGCGGTGGGCAATGCCCTGGATCACGTCGTCCTCGCTGCGCGCGGTGACGCGCAGGCAATCGGGCACCGTCGCCGGGTCGATGGTCAGGGAATGGTAGCGGGTCGCCGTGAACGGGCTGTCGATCCCGGCGAACACGCCCGTGCCGTCATGGGTGATGGTCGACACCTTGCCGTGCATGGGCTTGGGCGCCAGCACGATCTTGGCCCCGAAGGCCTGGCCGATGCACTGATGGCCCAGGCAAACGCCCAGGATCGGCACCTTGCCGGCGGCGGCGGCGATCAGGTCCAGGCAGATGCCCGCCTTGTCCGGATCGCAGGGCCCGGGAGAGATGACGATGCCCTGCGGCTTGAGGGCGAGGATGTCTTCCGGCGTCACCACGTCGTTGCGGTGAACGGTGACCTCGGCCCCCAGCTCGCCCAGGTAGTGCCACAGGTTGAACGTGAAGCTGTCGTAATTGTCGATAAGGACAAACATTCAACACCTTGGACATGGTTTCTGACATGCCGGCGGAATGCCGGACAGGAGCCGTAAAATCGGGCGCCACAATGCCCCTTGGCGTCGCCGTGGGTCAAGGACATTAGCCCCCATGGAACAGCATATATCGGTAGAGTTCAGCCGCTTGGCCAGGGCTTTTTGCGGGGCCCCGCGGTCAACAACTCGTCAGGATTACCGCCGACCAAGGAGCCCAAGCGCAGCGGCGTGATCTTAGGTCGCGGACACCCGCCGATCGGCGGGGGCGGGGGCGGGACCGACGGTTTTCGGCGATCCGCGCGCGCTCCGTCTTGACGGCCCGGGGGGCGGAGGAGTACCAGCACAGATCAAGAACGGGCGTGACGTAACTCAAGTGAAAGCAATGACGGAACAGCCCAGCGGATTATTCAAGACGGCGATCAAGGACCCTGCGGTGCGTCTCGCGGCGCTGGGGGGTGCCCTGGCGGGCGCGATTCTGGTGCTGGTCGTGGTCATGCTGTCCGGCGGCGGCCATAAGGACACGACGGCCGCCGTCCAGTATCCGCCTGCGCAACAGGGCCAGGTCGCGGAGATCGTGGCCCCAGCCCCCCGCCATGTGACGCAATCCGCGACGGCGCCGGAGATGGCGGCGCCAGAGGCCGCGCCCGTGCCGGACAGTTATCCCACGCTGTCCGTTGCCCGGGTCGAGGAGCTTGAACCGGCCGCGCCGGGGCTTCCCGAAACCCCGCCAGCCGCCGCCGAACAGCCGCAAGCCCCCGATCTCGCCGTCATGACGCCGCTGCCCAAGGCCGCGCCGCCGCCGCTCGCCGCCAAGCCGATGATCGCCATCGTCATCGACGACATGGGCGTCGATCAGCGGCGCTCGGCCCGCGCCATGAAGCTGCCCGCCAAGGTGACCCTGTCGTTCCTGCCCTATGCCCGCGACCTGAAGAAGCAGGCGGCCGAGGCCGTCGCCCTGGGCCACGAGATCATGCTCCACGTCGCCATGGAGCCGGAAAGCTCGGAAGCCGATCCCGGCCCCAACGTGCTGCTGACCGGCACGCCGGAGGCCGAATTGTTGGCCAACCTGCGCTGGAACCTGGATCAGATGACCGGCTACCAGGGCATCAACAACCACATGGGCAGCCGCTTTACCCGCGATCTGGCGGGCATGCGTGTGGTCATGGGCGAATTGAAGGCACGCGGGCTGTTTTTCCTGGATTCCGTGACCAGCCGCGACAGCGTCGGCGCCAAGACCGCGCGCGAGGCGGGGGTACCCTACGCCACCCGCGACGTGTTCATCGACCACAAGGATGACGAGGCCTTCGTCCACAGGCAGTTGGTCAGGGTCGAGACGGAGGCCCGCAAGCACGGCATCGCCATCGCCATCGCCCATCCCCGCGACATCACGCTCCGCGCGCTGAAGACTTGGCTGACCAAGGTTCAGGCGGAGGGCTTCGAATTGGTCGGGGTGTCCAGAGTGCTGCACCGGCCGGCGTCGGCCCAGACGGGCCTGTCGGGAACCTCCGGCTAGATTATCCGGCGAACTTCACGGCCTCTTCGGCGGCGCGGATCAGGGCCCGGGATTTGTTGATGCTTTCCTGGTATTCGCCCTCGGGGCTGGAATCGTGGACCACGCCGCCGCCGGCCTGGACGTACATGGTGTCGTCCTTGACCACGGCCGTGCGCAGCGCGATGCAGCTGTCCATGTCGCCGTCGGCGCCGAAATAGCCGATGCAGCCGGCGTAGACGCCGCGGCGCACGTTCTCCAGCTCGTCGATGATCTCCATGGCGCGGACCTTGGGCGCGCCGGACACGGTGCCCGCCGGAAAGCCTGCATACAGCGCATCCAGCGCATCCAGATCCGGCTTCAATTTGCCCTCGACGTTGGAGACGATGTGCATGACGTGAGAATAGTTCTCGATATTGAACTGTTCGGTCACGGTCACCGTGCCTGTTTCCGCCACCCGGCCGACGTCGTTGCGGCCCAGGTCCAGCAGCATCAGGTGTTCCGCCAGTTCCTTGGGGTCGGTCAGCAGGTCGTTGGCCAGTTCCTGGTCCTCGGCCGCGTCCTTGCCGCGCCGTCGGGTGCCGGCGATGGGCCGGATGGTGACTTTGCCCTCGCGCACGCGGACCAGGATTTCCGGGCTCGACCCGACGATGGCGAAACCGCCGAAATCCAGGAAGAACAGGAACGGCGAAGGATTGAGCCGCCGAAGGGCGCGGTAAAGCGCGAAGGGCGGATAGGGGAAAGGCACGGAAAATCGCTGCGACAGCACGACCTGAAACACGTCGCCGGCCTTGATGTATTCCTTGCCTTTTTCGACCATGGCGTGGAATTCGCCCTGGGTCATGTTGGACGCGGGGGCAAGGTCCGGCACATCGCGTTCCGGAT
This sequence comes from uncultured Alphaproteobacteria bacterium, assembly GCA_963976055.1. GTDB lineage: Bacteria > Pseudomonadota > Alphaproteobacteria > Rhodospirillales > Casp-alpha2 > UBA1479. The sequence goes on along the minus strand of CAXBJB010000002.1, from coordinate 419,105 downwards.
GGGCGCGCGCGGCCTCGGGCAGAGGGGTGTCGAAATCACCGACGATGCGGCGCAGCCGTTCCACGGCGATGCCGTAGGCGTGCTGGGCATCAATGTCGTCCCGGGGCCACACGGGCGTGAACACGGAAATCACGTCCTTGATGGTGTCGAACACGGCCATCACGGTCGGGCGGATGAACACGCCGTCGGGGATGCCCAGGGTGTCCGGGTTGCCGTCGGGAATGTCTTCGACCAGACGCACCGTATCGTAGGCGGCATAACCGACCAGCCCGGCGCTCATGGGCGGCAGGCCGTCCGGCAGGTCGATGCGGGATTCCGCGACCAGCGAACGCAGGGAGGCAATGGCCCCCTCGGCCTCGGCGACCGGGCAGGGGGTGAAGGCGTCGACATCGTCCAGGGCATCGCGGTTGATTTCCGCCGTATTGCCCTGGCAGCGCCAGATCAGGTCCGGATCCAACCCGATGAACGAATAACGCCCGCGCACGGCGCCGCCCTCGACGCTTTCAAGAACGAAGCTGTAGGGCTTGCCGCGCGCCAGTTTGAGGAACGCGGACACGGGCGTTTCCACATCCGCGACCAGCGACGTCCAGAGAACCTGCGGTTCTCCGCGTCCGTAAGCCGCGACGAAGCCGTCAAATGCGGGTTCTATCTTCATGGATCCGCGCTTCCGCCCGGCCCGGTCTAGTTGGCCGCGGCCGGCGTCGCGCCGGGGTTCAGGATCTGGTTCAGAACGTCCTGATGGACGGTCACGCCCAGGTCCTTGCGCAAGGCCCCGGCCAACTGCGTGACCAGATCATCCTTCAGAACCGACGCCAGTTCCTGGCGCATCGTGTCGACGCCGGTCTTGTCGGCGGCCGGATCGGCCTGAGTAATGGATTTCAGACGGGTGATGAAATACCCGCCGTCGGCACGGGTCACCTTGGCCTCGCCCGTGTTCAACGTGAAGATATCCTGCAACACCTGGCCGGGAAGGTCCGACTGGCTGCGCGCCATATAGCGTTTCAGGGTCTTGGTTTCCGCATAGGCAACTCCCGCATCGGCGGCGACGGCCTTGGCGTCCTCGACCGTTTTCAGGCGTTCGGCCAACTGCTTGGCGAAGGCCAGGGCGGCGTCGCGCTTGCGTTCGGCCATGACGGCGGCCTTGACCTGATCCTTGACCGTCTCGAAGGGGCGCACCGCCGGCTTGGTCACCTTGTCCACGCGCAGCACGAAAAAGGCGTCGTCGCCCATTTCGCGGAGGGTGGAATCGGCCCCTTCCTCGGTCTCGAAGGCGGAGGCGACGATGGCCTGGGCATTTTCCGGCAGGCCCGCCGCCGGCTTTCCGTCCGGGCCGTTGCCGGCGGAATCCAGGGCCGCGATCTTCACCGCCTTGATGTTCATGGCCTCTGCCACGGTTTCGATGGACGCCCCCTTGCCCAGGTCGTCTTCCATGCGGTTTACCTGGGTGTAGAGCGCATCGATGGCGCGTTCATGGGCGATTGTCGCCCGCAGCTTTTCCTTGACCTCGTCCAGGGTGGCAACATGGGCGGGCGTGATCTCGCGCACCTTGACGATGTAGAACCCGATGCCGCCGGGGCCGGGCAGGGGGGCGGTGACGCCGCCCGCGGGTGCCGCGAAGGCCGCGTCGGCGATTTCCGCCAGGACCTCGTCACGGGCCACGGCGCCCAGGTCCGTGCCGGCTTCGTCCATGCCGGCGAATTCCTTGGCGACATCGACGAAGGCCCGTCCTTCGGCGAGCGCCTTGGCCGCCTTGTCGGCGGTCGCCTGGTCGGGAAGAACCATTTGCGACAGGGCGCGCTTTTCCGGCGTGCCCAGGGTTTCCGCCTGTTCCTTGAAGGCCTTCTCCACGTCGGCGTCAGTCACGGCGGCGACATCCGTCAGGCCCTTGGCGCTGAGCACGGCCAGGGTCACGGCACGATATTCGGGGGCGGTGAAGGCGGCCGGGTTGGCCTTGTGGTAGGCGCGCAGTTCAAGTTCGGTCGGTTCGGTCGTGATCTGCGCCGCCGCGTCGGTCACGAACAGGGTTTCCGCCCTGCGGGTTTCCTCGCGGTAGCGATAGAAGGTCTCGGCCAGCACGTCGGGCGCCACAACACCGGCCTCGACCGTGTCGAGCAGCTGTCCGCGGGCCAGTTCGCGGCGCGCGCGTTCCAGGAATTCCTGTTCGGTCAGGCCGAACTGGTAGAGCATGTTCTGGAACTTCTGACGGTCGAAGCCGCCGGCGCCCAGGTTGCTGCGGAACGCGTTGGACGCGCGCACGGCATCGCGCACGATGGTGTCGGACACGGCGATGTCCAGGTCATGCGCGGCCTTGGTCAGCAGGATATCGTTGATCAACTGGCCCAAAACCGATTGCGGCAGGCCCAGAAGGCGCGCCGTTTCCGGCGTCAGCTGGCCGGCGAACCGGGGATTGAGCCGCGCCATCTCGCGGCGGACCTCGTTTTCCACGTCGCGGCGCGACAATTCCTTACCGGCCACTTCGGCGACGGTCTGGTCGTCGGGACGGAACTGGACCATGTCCCCGATCCCCCAGGCGCCGAAACTGATGACGAGCAGGCCGAGGATGATCTTGACGACGAGTGAGCCGGTCTTTTCGCGAATTTGACGAAGCATGGAAAATCCTTCTGGGTTGCGCCCTTCTCCTTGGGGCGGCGCATCATAGAGGGGGCACGGAACGCCCGCAACACCACTTGGACGCCGATTGCGGCGGTATTCCGGCGGCTTGCCGATTGGCTTGCCGGGGGGGGCTGTGTTAGAGGAGGCGCAGCGAGACAAATCATCCGGTACATCCAATACATAGGTGCGACATGAGCCAAGGGCGGACGCCGCTGATCGCGGGCAACTGGAAAATGAACGGCGGACTGGACGAGGTCGATTCCCTGGCCGGCGAACTGGCCCGGCGCATGACCGCGCTGGACGGGCCGCCCGCCTTCGACATGGCGCTGTGCCCGCCGTTTCCGCTGCTGCCCATGATCGCCGCCCGAATCGAGGAAAGCGGCCTGGCGCTCGGCGCCCAGGATTGCCATGGGAAAGAGCAGGGGGCCCATACGGGCGACGTCAGCGCGGCCCTGCTGGCCCAGGTCGGCTGCGGCTTCGTCATCGTCGGCCATTCGGAACGGCGCACGGACCATCATGAAACCGACGCCCAGGTTGAGGAAAAGGCCCGGGCGGCGCAGGCGGCGGGGCTTTGCGCCATCGTCTGCGTCGGCGAGACCGAGGCGGAACGCGACGCCGGCCGCGCCGCCGAGGTCGTGGTCGGCCAGGTCGCGGGCTCCGTCCCGGAAGGATCGAGCCCGGATAATCTGGTCATCGCCTACGAGCCCGTCTGGGCCATCGGCACGGGCAAGACCGCGACGCCCGGAGACGCCCAGGAAATGCACGCGGCGATCCGGGCATCGCTGGCCGATCGGTTCGGTGCGGATGCGGCGGCGGGGGTGCGCATTCTCTATGGCGGGTCGATGAAACCCGGCAACGCGGCGGAGCTTCTGGCCTTGGCCGATGTCGACGGCGGGCTGATCGGCGGGGCCGCGCTGAAGGCCGATGATTTCTGGGCGATTGCCGAGGCCGTGTCCTGAGCGCACAAAACCTCCTGGTAATCGGTCTTGCAACGCAGTAAAACGCGGCCCAACTGATTGGGGTCGGTGCGCGCCACGGCGGCGCACGGCCCGTTTGGAAGGAAGTTCGATGCAAAATGTGATCCTGGTCATTCACCTGCTGCTGGCCATCGGCCTGGTCGGCGTGGTGCTGTTGCAGCGCTCTGAAGGCGGCGGCCTGGGCATTGGCGGCGGCGGTGGCGGCATGGGCGGCTTCATGACCGGGCGCGCCACGGCGGACCTGTTGACCCGCACGACGGCGATCCTGGCGACCGCGTTCATGATCACCTCGCTGGTGCTGGCGATCATCGCCGCCCACGACCGCAAGGCGGCGACGGGGTCGATTCTCGACCAGCCGGTCCAAACCGCGCCCGAGTCGAGCGTACCCGCGGCCCCCGCAGCCCCGATCGCCAAATAGGGAAATGGCAGGAATCCGCGACTCCCGGAACATCGATCAGAGGCGGGGAAATTCCCGCCTCTTTTCTTTTTACCCCTCCCACCGTCAGTGTATTGTGTAGGCCCATGACGCGGTTCATCTTCATCACCGGCGGCGTGGTCTCTTCCCTTGGAAAAGGACTGGCATCGGCGGCTCTCGGGGCCTTGCTGCAGGCGAACGGATTCAAGGTCCGTTTGCGCAAGCTGGATCCCTATCTCAACGTTGATCCAGGGACCATGAGCCCCTATCAGCACGGCGAGGTCTACGTCACCGACGACGGGGCGGAAACCGACCTCGACCTCGGCCATTACGAACGCTTCACGGGCGTGGCGTCCCGCCAATCCGACAACGTGACCACGGGCCGCATCTATTCGGACGTGATCGCCAAGGAACGGCGCGGCGACTATCTGGGGGCGACTATCCAGGTCATTCCCCACGTCACCGACGCGATCAAGAATTTCGTGACCTCGGACCTGGAGGACGAAGACTTCATCTTGTGCGAGATCGGCGGCACCGTCGGCGACATTGAGGGGCTACCCTTCCTGGAGGCCATTCGTCAGTTGCGCAACGACCTGGGCCGCGACCGCACGATGTACATTCATCTGACGCTGCTGCCCTATATCCCGACGGCGGGCGAGCTGAAGACCAAGCCGACCCAGCATTCCGTGAAGGAACTGCTGAGCGTCGGGATTCAGCCGGACGTGCTGTTGTGCCGCGCCGACCGGCCGCTGCCCGAGGGCGAGCGCAAGAAAATCTCGCTGTTCTGCAATGTCGACGAACGCGACGTCATTCCGGCGCTGGACGTGGACACCATCTACCGGGTGCCGCTGGCCTATCACGCCGAAGGCCTGGATGCCTCCGTCTACCGCCATTTCAATATCGAGACGGGGGAACCGGACCTCAGCCGTTGGGAGACCATCGCCGAAACCGCGATCCGGCCCGAGGGCGAGGTGTCCATTGCCGTGGTCGGCAAGTACACGGTGCTGCCCGACGCCTACAAGTCGCTGATCGAGGCCCTGACCCACGGCGGTATCGCCAACAACGTCAAGGTCAACATCAAGTGGATCGAGTCGGAAATCTTCGAGACCGAGACCGAGGCCCTGCACACACTTGAGGACGTGCATGGCGTGCTGGTCCCGGGCGGCTTCGGCGAGCGTGGCTCGGAAGGCAAGATTTCCGCCGTCACCTTCGCGCGCGAGCGCGGCGTGCCCTATTTCGGCATCTGCTTCGGCATGCAGATGGCGGTGGTCGAGGCGGCGCGCAATCTGGCCGGCATCAAGGGGGCGAGTTCGACCGAATTCGGCCAGGCCAAGGAGCCGGTGGTCGGCCTGCTGACCGAATGGATGAACGGCAATCAACTGGAGCAGCGCAAACAAGGCGGCAACCTGGGCGGCACCATGCGCCTGGGCGCCTTTCCCTGCACCTTGCAGGACGGCTCGCGCGTCCGCGAAATCTACGGCCTCAAGGACATTTCAGAGCGTCACCGCCATCGCTACGAGGTCAATACGGAATACCGTGCGCGGCTAGAGGCGGCGGGCCTCAAGTTCACCGGCATGTCGCCCGACGGCCTGCTGCCGGAAATCGTTGAAATCCCCGAGCATCCGTGGTTCATCGGGGTGCAGTTCCACCCGGAACTGAAATCGAAACCGTTCGAGCCGCATCCGCTGTTCACGTCCTTCATCGACGCGGCGGTCAAGCAGGCCAGATTGGTTTAAACAACATCTGGTTTAAATCGGCCCTTTAAGGAAACGCCCTTGTCCTCAACGATCACCGTCGGCGACCTGACCATCGGCAACGGCCTGCCGCTCGTGCTGATCGCCGGGCCCTGCGCCATGGAAAGCCGGAACCATGCGCTGGACATGGCAGGTGCCCTCATGGAAATGACCGGCAAGCTGGGCATGGGGCTGATCTACAAGACATCCTTCGACAAGGCCAACCGCACCAGCGCCACCAGCCCGCGCGGCATGGGCTTGGACAAGGCCTTGCCCGTGTTCGAGGCGGTGAAGAAACAGATCGGCTGCCCCGTGCTGACCGACGTGCACGACGCCGGACAATGCGCCGAGGCCGCGACCGTGATCGACGTGCTGCAAATCCCGGCGTTTTTGTGCCGCCAGACCGACCTGCTGCTCGCCGCCGGCGAGACAGGGGCCGCCATCAACGTCAAGAAGGGCCAGTTCCTGGCGCCCTGGGACATGCAGAACGTGGTCGACAAGATCAAGTCGACAGGCAACCAGAGGGTCATGGTCTGCGAACGCGGGGCGAGTTTCGGCTACAACACCCTGGTGTCCGACATGCGGGCCCTGCCGGTGCTGGCCAAGACCGGCTGTCCCGTGGTGTTCGACGCGACCCATTCCGTGCAGCAGCCGGGCGGGCAGGGCGCGACCTCGGGCGGCCAGCGCGAATTCGCGCCCATCCTGGCCCGCGCCGCCGTCGCCGTGGGCGTCGCCGCCGTGTTCATGGAAACCCATGAAAACCCGGACAGCGCGCCGTCCGACGGGCCCAACATGATACATCTGACCGACATGCCCGCTGTGCTAGAAACGCTCGCGGCGTTCGACCGGCTGGCCAAGGCGCATCCGGTTTCCTTATAACGCCCCGATCCTGATACCCCACCAGACGGCCCACCGGCCCGACCTGACCGGAGAGACAGACATGACCGCCATCATCGACGTGTTCGCCCGAGAAATCCTGGATTCCCGCGGCAATCCCACCGTGGAAGTGGACGTGACCCTGGAAACGGGCACGCTCGGCCGCGCCGCCGTGCCGTCGGGGGCCTCGACCGGGGCGCACGAGGCCATGGAATTGCGCGACGGCGACGATACGCGCTACCTGGGTAAGGGCGTGCTGGCCGCCGTCGACGCCGTGAACGGCGAAATCTGCGACGCCCTGGCCGGCGCCGATGTCGAGGACCAGTTGTTCATCGACAACGTGATGATCGAATTGGACGGCACGCCCAACAAGGCGCGGCTCGGCGCCAACGCGATTCTGGGCGTCAGCCTGGCGGCCGCCAAGGCGGCGGCGGAGGAGGCGGGCCTGCCGCTGTACCGCTATGTTGGCGGTGCCTTCGCCCGCGACCTGCCGGTGCCGATGATGAACATCATCAACGGCGGGGCGCATGCGGACAATCCCATCGATTTTCAGGAATTCATGATCATGCCCGTGGGCGCGGACGATTTTCCCGACGCCCTGCGCATGGGGGCAGAGGTGTTTCATACCCTGAAGAAGGGCTTGGCCAAGGCCGGGCACGCCACCAACGTGGGCGACGAGGGTGGCTTCGCACCGAACCTGAAAAGCTCGGAAGAAGCCCTCGACTTCATCATGAAGGCCATCGCCGACGCCGGCTACACGCCCGGCGAGGACGTGGTCCTGGCCCTCGACAGTGCCTCGACCGAATTCTACCAGGACGGCAAGTACGTCCTGGAGGGGATCGGCAAGACCCTGGGCGCCGACGAGATGGCGCGGCTGTACCAGGACCTCTGCGCCAACTATCCCATCAAATCCATCGAGGATGGCATGGCCGAGGACGACTGGGACGGCTGGAAGGCCCTGACCGACGCCATCGGCGCCACGGTGCAGCTGGTCGGCGACGACCTGTTCGTGACCAACCCGGTGCGCCTGGCCGACGGGATCGAAAAGGGCGTCGCCAATTCGATCCTCATCAAGGTCAACCAGATCGGCACCCTGTCGGAAACCCTGCAGACGGTCGAGATGGCTCATAAGGCGGGCTATACGGCGGTGATTTCCCACCGCTCCGGCGAGACCGAGGACACCACCATCGCCGACATCGCCGTCGCCACCAACGCCGGGCAGATCAAGACCGGGTCGCTGTCGCGCTCCGACCGGCTGGCCAAGTACAATCAGCTTCTGCGCATCAACGAAGACCTGGGGCCGACGGCGCGCTACAACGGCGCCGCGCTGTTCGGGTGAGTTGCGTTAACCTTTTCGGATTTCCAAAGTGCTGGAAAAAAAAGGGCTTTTCCGAATCCTAACCGAAAATTAACCATCAATCCTTAGATTCGCACCTGCCGATTCGCGGAACCGGCATGGGGAATACTGGGGAATGAAATCGATGGCGACGCGCTTTGCCTCTCTGAAGAAAAAACTGGCCACTGCCCTGGGTCCGACCTTGGGCATTCTGGCCTGTGCCTATTTCGCCTATCACATGGTCCACGGCGACCGGGGCGTCACGTCCCTGATGCTGATGCAGGAAAAGGTCGCCGAGGCGCAGGTCCTCGCCGACGACCTGAAGGCGCAGCGCGACGAATGGGAACACCGGGTCGAACTGCTGGGCTCTCACAGCCTCGACCTCGACATGCTCGAGGAACGGGCCCGCATCATGCTGAACGTCGGCTTCGACCGCGACTACGTCATCTTCTTTTCCAAGACGGAGGGCTGAGCCGATGGGATCGCTCGCGGAAACCCTGCGCCCGCCTTATTACGCGGCCGTCGTCACGCCGGTCGGCGGCGACATCGACCCGTCGGGCCGCCTGGCCATGGATGAACTGATTTCCCTGGCCCCCCGTCTCGACGGATTTCTCGGTCTTGAGACGGGCCGCCTGGACGACGGCCGGGGGGCGGCCGTGTGCTATTGGAAAACACCGGCGGCGATCCAGGGCTGGAAAACCCGCGTGCTGGCGCAAATGATGGAAGAGGTGAGCCTGAAGAACCGGCGCATCGAGGACGCCTGCGCCATCGAGGTGACGCGCGTCGTCAAACGCCTGTTCGGGCGCAAGACGCCCCTTTCCGTCGAAATCATGAGCACCTTCTCACCGCTACCGGTACCGGCGGTCGAACGGAGCGCGGCGTAATGTCCGCCCAGGCGTCCATTGCGGTCGCCGAGAGCAGGGACCTGCTGACGCCGGCGTTCATCGACGTCGAACCCGGGGGCAGCAACCAGCCCACTTATTTCGCGGTCCTGTTCACCGATGCCTGGGACGGCGACCCGCCGACCAGATGGGCCGAGGCGTTGCGTCTGCTTGCCACCCTGGCGGAACAAAGCCCGGGTTATCTCGGCTACGATGTCGAGGTCATGGACGGCGGGCGGGAATACGCCGTCACCCATTGGGCGTCCCCCGCGCATATCCGGCAATGGAAGAAATCTTCGGCGATCGTGATCGGCGATAATGGCCTGCTGTCCCGGATTTACGGGCGGGAAGGCTGCCTGTGGCCCTGGCTGGACGCGGCCAGACAGGCCTGATCCGCAATCGTAACAATCATGTTTTAACTGTTATTGAATTAATTAAATAGCAGCATTCCTGACCTATATTGTTTTTCGTCCGGTTTTTCAGCTATGATCTTCCGAAGTTATGGCGGGTAACCGCCGACCCTGGGAGGGATGCGAAAAGGCGGACACCTTTGGCGCGCCGTCTGGGGATGGAAACAGACAGCCAAGGGAGGTCCAATGGCCCGGTCACCCAAGACGGCGGCGAAGGCAAAAACGTCCGCCAAGTCGTCCACCGCGAAATCCCCCAAGGCGGGCCCCACGCCCGACGAACTTCGCCATTACTACCGCGAGATGCTGCTCATCCGCCGGTTCGAGGAAAAGGCGGGCCAGCTTTACGGCATGGGCCTGATCGGCGGTTTCTGCCACCTTTATATCGGGCAGGAAGCGGTTGTCGTCGGCATGATGGCGGCGTCGGAACCGCAGGACACCGTCATCACCAGCTACCGCGACCACGGGCATATGCTGGCCTGCGGCATGGACCCCAAGGGCGTGATGGCCGAACTGACCGGACGTCGCGGCGGCTATTCGCGCGGTAAGGGCGGCTCCATGCACATGTTCTCGCGCGAAAAGAACTTTTTCGGCGGCCACGGCATCGTTGGCGCCCAGGTGCCGCTCGGCACGGGGTTGGCCTTCGCCCATAAGTACAAGGGCGACGGCGGTGTGTGCATGGCCTATTTCGGCGACGGCGCCATCAACCAGGGCCAGGTCTATGAAAGCTTCAACATGGCCGCCATCTGGAACCTGCCGGTGATCTACGTGATCGAGAACAACAAGTACGGCATGGGCACGTCCATCGAGCGCACCTCCAAGACCGCCGACCTGCACACCCGCGGCCTGGCCCACGGCATCGAGGGCTTTGCCGTCGACGGCATGGACGTTCTCGCGGTCAAGGAGGCCGCGGCCGAGGCGCTCAAGCGCTGCCGCGACGGCAAGGGCCCGGTGATCCTGGAAATGAAGACCTACCGCTACCGCGGCCATTCCATGTCCGATCCGGCCAAATACCGGACCAAGGAAGAGGTGCAGAAGGTACGCCGCGAGATGGACCCCATCGACACGCTCGCCCACAAGCTTCTGGAAGCCAAGGTCGTCAGCGAGGACGATCTCAAGGCCATCGACAAGGAAGTGAAGGCCCTGGCCAACGAGGCCGCCGAGTTCGCCCAGCAGAGCCCGGAACCGGACGCGTCCGAATTGTGGACCGACGTCCTGGTCGAAGCCTGAACGAAAACGTCGCACGAAGGGAACATCTGAACATGGCTACGCAAGTACTTCTGCCGGCGCTTTCTCCGACCATGACCGAGGGCAAGATCGCCAAGTGGCTCAAGAAGGAAGGGGACACGGTCGCGTCGGGCGACGTGTTGCTGGAAATCGAAACCGACAAGGCGACCATGGAGGTCGAGGCCGTGGATGAGGGCATCCTGGGCAAGATCCTGGTCCCCGACGGCACGGACGGCGTCGCCGTCAACACGCCCATCGCGGTGATCGTCGATGAGGGCGAGGACGTCCCCGAAGGCGGCAACGCCCCGGCCGCCGTCAAGGCCCCGGAACCCAAGGCCGAAGCGCCTGCAACAGCCGCGCCGGCGACGGCCGCCGCCCCTGTTGCCGCAACGGTCGCGGCCGAGCCTGATTACACCGGCGCCATGAAGACCATGACCGTGCGCGAGGCGCTCAATTCCGCCCTGGCCGAGGAAATGCGCCGCGACGGCAACGTCTACCTGATGGGCGAGGAAGTCGCCCAGTATCAGGGGGCCTACAAGATTTCCCAGGGCTTGCTTGACGAATTCGGCGACAAGCGCGTGATCGACACGCCGATCACCGAACAGGGCTTCGCCGGGATGGCCGTGGGCTCCGCGTTCCTGGAACTCAAGCCCGTGGTTGAATTCATGACCTTCAACTTCGCCATGCAGGCCATCGACCAGATCATCAATTCCGCCGCCAAGACGTTGTACATGTCGGGCGGCCAGATGGGCTGTCCCATCGTGTTCCGCGGCCCCAACGGGGCGGCGGCCCGCGTCGGCGCCCAGCATTCCCAGTGCTATGCCTCGTGGTACGCCCATTGCCCGGGCCTCAAGGTTATCGCCCCGTGGTCAGCGGCGGATGCCAAGGGGCTGTTGAAATCGGCGATCCGCGATCCCAACCCGGTGATCTTCCTGGAAAACGAAATCCTCTACGGCCAGAGCTTCGAAGTGCCGGACGACGAAGACTGGACCCTGCCCATCGGCAAGGCCAAGGTTGAACGCCCCGGCAAGGACGTGACCCTGGTCGCGTTCTCCATCGCCGTCGGCATCTGCATGGAGGCGGCGGAAAAGCTGGCGGCCGAGGGCATCGACGCCGAGGTCATCAACCTGCGCACGGTGCGTCCCATCGACGTCGAAACCCTGGTCGCCTCGGTCAAGAAGACCAACCGCATCGTCACGGTGGAAGAAGGCTGGCCGACCTGCGGGATCGGCGCCGAAATTAACCAGTTGATGATCGAACACGCCTTCGACGACCTGGACGCGCCGCCGACCCGGGTGTCGGGCGCCGACGTGCCCATGCCCTATGCGGCGAACCTGGAGGCACTGGCCCTGCCCAAGGCCCATAACGTGGTCGAGGCGGCGAAAGCCGTCTGCTACGCTTAAAGCGCGGGGAGAGACATCATGCCGATCAAGATTCTGATGCCGGCCCTGAGCCCGACCATGACGGAGGGCAACCTGGCCAAGTGGCACAAGAAGGAAGGCGACGCCGTGGAAAGCGGCGACGTCCTCGCGGAAATCGAAACCGACAAGGCGACCATGGAGGTCGAAGCCGTGGAGGAGGGTATCCTCGGCAAGATCGTGGTGCCGGAAGGCACCGCCGACGTCGCCGTGAACGCGGTCATCGCGTTGCTGCTGGAAGACGGCGAGGACGCCTCGGCCCTCGACGGCGCGGATACTTCGGGCGGAGCTTCCGCGCCAACGGCCGAACCGGCCAAGCCGGCCCCGGTGGCTGCACCGGCAACGCCCGCAGCACCTGCCGCCGCCCCGGCCGCATCCGGCGACCGGGTGGTCGCCAGCCCGCTGGCCAAGCGCATCGCCGCCCAGGAAGGCCTCGACATTGCCGCCATCGCCGGCTCCGGCCCGCGCGGCCGCGTCGTCAAGCGCGACGTGGACGCGGCGCTCGCGTCGGGAACGGGCAAGGCGGCTCCCGCAGCGGCACCTGCCGCCAAGGGCACAGGCACACCTGCACCCGCCGCCGCGCCGACGCCCGCCCAGGGCGATCCGGTGTTTGCCAACATGCCGGACTTTGAAGCCGTGCCGAATTCCTCCATGCGCAAGGTCATCGCCACGCGGTTGACGGCCTCGGCCCGCGACATCCCGCATTTCAACATCTCGATCGATGTCGAGATCGACAAGCTGCTGGCCGCGCGCAAGGACCTGAACGGGCGCGACGGGGCGGATTACAAGATTTCCGTCAACGACTTCGTCATCAAGGCCGTTGCCGTGGCGCTGCGCCGCTGCCCAGACGTCAACGTGTCCTACACGGACGACGCGATCCTCAAGTTCAAGCGCGCCGACGTGTCCGTCGCCGTCGCCATCGAAGGCGGCCTGATCACGCCGATCATCAAGGACGCGGGGTCGCTCGGCCTCGCCGCCATTTCCGCCAAGGCCAAGGAGCTGGCCGGCAAGGCGCGGGACGGCAAGCTTCAGCCCGAGGAATTCCAGGGCGGCACCTTCACCATCTCCAACCTGGGCATGTTCGGGGTGAAATCGTTCAATTCCATCATCAACCCGCCCCAGGGCGGCATCCTGTCCGTCGGCGCCGGCGAACAGCGCCCGGTGGTGAAGAACGGCGCGCTGGCCGTCGCCACGGTGATGTCCCTGACCCTGGCGGTCGATCACCGCTGCATCGACGGCGCCACGGCGGCGGGCTTTGCCAAGGAACTGAAGGCGATCCTGGAAGATCCCATTCAGTTGCTGCTGTAGGCGGGGAGGGCGAAACTCATGGCCGATACTTCGTTCGACATCGTCATCATCGGCGGCGGCCCTGGCGGCTACGTCGCCGCCATCCGCGCGGCGCAGCTGGGCTTCAAGACCTGCGTGGTGGAGAAACAGCACCTGGGCGGCATCTGCCTCAACTGGGGCTGTATCCCGACCAAGGCGCTGCTGCGTTCCGCCGAAATCTATCACTACATGCAGCACGCGGATAACTATGGCCTGAGCGCCAAGGACGTGTCCTTCGACATTGAAAAGGTCATCGGCCGCTCGCGCGGCGTGTCCAAGCAGCTGAACGGCGGCGTCGGGCATCTCTTGAAAAAGAACAAGGTCACGGTCGTTGACGGCACGGGCGTGCTCAAGGGCAGCGGCAAGGTTGCCGTGACCGGCACCGACGGCAAGGCGTTGCCCGATTTGACCGGCAAGCACATCATCGTCGCCACGGGGGCACGTCCGCGCGCCCTGCCGGGGCTGGAGCCCGACGGCAAGCTGGTCTGGACCTATTTCGAGGCCCTGAAGCCCGACATCTTCCCGAAAAAGCTGCTGGTCATCGGATCGGGCGCCATCGGCATCGAATTCGCGAGCTTCTATCACACCCTGGGCGCGGACGTGACGGTGGTCGAGGTCATGACCCAGATCATGCCCGTCGAGGACGCGGAGATTTCCGCCGTCGCGCGCAAGCAGATGGAAAAATCCGGCCTCAAGATCATGACCGAGGCCAAGGTCGTGAAGCTGGCCAAGGGTGTCAACGACGTCACCTGCACGGTCGAGGGCAAGGACGGCAAGACCCAGGAAATCAAGGTCGACCGCGTCATTTCCGCCGTCGGCGTGCAGGGCAACATCGAAGGCATCGGCCTGGAGAACACCAAGGTCAAGACCGACCGGGGCTGCATCGTCATTGATGAATACGGCCGCACGGCGGAGCCCGGGGTTTATGCCATCGGCGACGTCGCCGGCCCGCCCATGCTGGCCCATAAGGCCGAGCACGAAGGCGTCATCTGCGTCGAGAAGATCAAGGGCCTGCCGAACGTCCACCCCATGGAAAAGACCCATATTCCAGGCTGCACCTATTGCCACCCGCAGGTCGCCAGCGTCGGCCTGACCGAGGCGAAGGCGAAGGAACAGGGCTACAAGGTGAAGGTCGGCCGCTTCCCGTTCCTCGGCAACGGCAAGGCGATTGCGTTGGGCGAGCCCGACGGCCTGGTCAAGACCGTGTTCGATGAAAAAACCGGCCAGTTGCTGGGCGCGCATATGGTCGGCGCCGAAGTGACCGAGCTGATCCAGGGCTTCGTCATCGCCATGGGCCTGGAAACCACCGAGGAAGACCTCATGCATACGGTGTTCCCGCACCCGACCCTGTCGGAAATGATGCATGAATCGGTGCTTGACGCCTATGGGCGGGTGATCCACTTCTAAACCATGGTAAATACAGACAACGTGCGGCCGCTGCGCCATCCGGAAAAGGCCAAGAACCCGGAAAACCCCCACCAGAAGAAACCTGCGTGGATCAGGGTCAAGGCGCCCACGTCGCCGGCCTATGCGGAAACCCGCAAGCTGATGCGCGACCGCAACCTGACGACGGTCTGCGAGGAAGCGGCCTGCCCGAACATCGGCGAATGCTGGGCCCAGAAGCACGCCACGGTGATGATCCTGGGCGACATCTGCACCCGCGCCTGCGCCTTCTGCAACGTCGCCACGGGCAAGCCGGGGAAGGTCGATCCGCTGGAGCCCGACAACCTGGCCATCGCCGCCGGCGAAATGGGCATGAAGCATCTGGTCATCACCTCGGTCGACCGCGACGATCTGGCCGACGGCGGGGCGGGGCAGTTCGTGAAATGCATCGAGCGCCTGCGCGAGACCACGCCGGAAACCACCATCGAAATCCTGACCCCCGATTTCCGCGACAAGCCGGGCGCCCTCGAAGCCGTCATCGCCGCCAAGCCGGACGTGTTCAACCACAACCTGGAAACCGTGCCGCGGCTCTACCCCTCGATCCGCCCGGGGGCGCGCTATTTCCATTCCCTGAAGATTTTGGACCGGGCCAAGGACATCGACGCCAACGTGTTCACCAAATCGGGCATCATGGTCGGACTCGGCGAAACCCGGTCCGAGGTGTTGCAGGTCATGGACGACCTGCGCTCCGCCCGCGTCGATTTCCTGACCATCGGCCAGTATCTCGCGCCGACCACGCGCCATGCCCCCGTCGACCGTTTCGTCACGCCGGACGAATTCACCGAATACAGGCGCCTGGCCGAAGCCAAGGGCTTCCTGCTGGTCTCGGCCTCGCCGCTGACCCGCTCAAGCCACCATGCGGGCGAGGACTTCGCCAAGCTACAGGCCGCGCGTCAGGCGGGCCGGGGCTAGGGGCCATGCCCACACATGCGGAAATCCGCCGGCTGCCCTACCGCGCTGATCAGATGTTCGATCTGGTCGCCGACGTCGGCCGCTATCCCGAATTTCTGCCTTGGTGCCAGGCGACGCGCATCCGCGAACGGTCGGACACGCTCTTGGTCGCCGACATGGTGATCGGCTTCAAGATTTTCCGCGAACGATTCACGTCCCGCGTGACGTTGGATTGGGACGCCAGGCGGATCGACGTCGCCTATTCGGACGGGCCATTCAAGTATTTAAAAAATCACTGGATTTTTACACCGACCGAGAACGGACAGGCCTGCGACATCGACTTCTATGTGGATTTCGAATTTCGCTCCAAGCTGCTGCAATCGGCGATCTCTGTGGTGTTCAACGAAGCCGTGACCAAGATGGTCAACGCCTTCGAAAGCCGCGCCCAGGATCTTTACGGTGGCGTGCCGACGCCCAGCGGCGCGGTCAGTCAGCGAGGCTGAGCAGCAGTTCCAACGCGCGCATCACTGTCGCCGTCCGCACCGCTGCCCGGTCGCCGTCGAACACGTGCCGCTCATGAGCGATGCCACGGCCATGGCGTGTCGCGCCGAAGTGGACGAGCCCCACGGGCTTGTCCGGTGTATCACCTGTCGGCCCGGCGATGCCGGTGACCGCGACGGCGCAGTCGACCGGCGCATGGGTCAGCACGCCCCAGGCCATGGCGCGGGCCGTTTCTTCGGACACGGCCCCGTGGTCACGCAGGGTCCGGGCGCTGACGTCCAGCAGGTCCATCTTAGCGTCGTTGGAATAGGTCACGAAGCCCCGGTCAACCACCGCCGATGATCCCGAAATACCGGTCAAGGCCCCGGCGATCAGGCCGCCGGTGCAGCTTTCGGCGGTGCCCAGGGTCAGGCCCCGGGCGGCATAGGTTTCGATCACCTGGCGCGCCAGATCGTCAATCGCGGCATCGGTCATGGTCTTAGGTTCCTCCGGCCATCGCATATCCTAATCCGTAGACAAGGGCCGCGGCAAAGCCTCCGGCGATCAGATCGTCGAGCATCACGCCGACAGCCCCCGGAACCTTGCGGTCGGCCCAACTGACGGGCCAGGGTTTCCAGATGTCGAACAGGCGGAAGGCGACAAATCCGACGGCGAATAGGATCGGGTCCAGGCCCGCCGGCAGCAGGGCGATCCACTGTCCCGCGACCTCGTCGATCACCACGAAGGACGGATCCTTGACGGCGGAGCGCCGGAGCACCGCCGCTGTGGCAACGATGCCGATCACCGTCGCCGCGACCGCCGCGACGGCCAGCCAGGGCCAGCCCCAATAGGACAGGATGATCCAGGCGACGGGCAGGGCGCCCAGGGAGCCGACGGTTCCCGGCGCCTTGGGCGCCAGGCCGCAGCCGAACCATGTGGCAACAATCATCGCGGGATTGAGGGCCGGGGGACGATCCGGACCGGGGCTTGGCGCGGTCCCGGACGTGGTGTCTTCAGTCAATCTGTTGCTCCTTTGCGCGGCCCGCCGATGCGGAGGCCTAACCGCCTTAAGTCTTCAGAAAAGGCCGGAAATCCAACACTTTTTCGATGTCTTCAGGGGCGTGCGGAAATGTAGACTTGAACGCCTTAGACCTTCCCTATACCTTCGTCGCAGGCAGATCGTTTCCGGGGCCGATGGGGGTCTGGGGGCGGCCCAAAAACAATAAAGACTGTCTACCCGGCGCAGGCGTGAAAGCCAAGTGTCGGGCGGCACCGAACTGGGACCGGAATGGCCATCGTACGAGGGAAGGAACGCGGGGGAATGATGAGACGGGGAGCCTTCGACACGAATGCCGTGAAGCACCTGCGGGCGCTTGCCGGCCGATTGTTCCCCGAACGCCAGTTCGTCGTGCGCACCGAAGGGCGGGTGTCCTACTTCAAGGTTTCCCAACCCCTGCAGATCGTGATGTCCGGCGTCGTCGCCGTGGCGCTGTCGTGGAGCACCTTCACCTCCGTCAGCTTCCTGATGCACGACCAGGTCCTGCAAGCCAAGGACGACGAGATCGCCGGCGCGCGCCTGGCCTACCGTTCGCTGCTCAACGAAGTCGCCGAGTACCAGCGCAAGTTCGCCTCGATCACCAAGGACCTCGAAGAAAACCACTCCCTCATGCTGGGGCTGGTGGAAAAGAACGCCGCGCTGCAACGCAATCTAAGCTCCGTGTCCCGCCGTCTGGAAATCACCGCCGCCGAGCGCCAGCAGGTGATCAGCGCCCGCGAGCGCCTGAAGGAACAACTGGCCACGCTTGAGAACGAAATGACGTCTCTGTCGGGCCGCAACTTCGCGCTGAAGGACAATCTGAACGCGGTCGAAAGCGACCTGCATCTGATCATGACCGAGCGCAACAAGGCGCAGAACGATTCATCGCGCATGCGCAACCGGGTCGAGGAACTGACCTCGCGCCTGAAGGAACTTCAGGAAACGGAAGGCGAGGTCGTCCAGCGCATGAACGAACGCGCCGGCGACCAGATCGCCGGTCTGGAAAAGGTCATCGAACTGACCGGGCTGGAGCCGGACCGGCTGCTCGGCGTCAGCGAAGAGGACAAGTCAGGCGTCGGCGGCCCGTTCATTCCGGTCGAACCCGACGGTCTGCCGGCCGGCGACCTGAAACTTGAACTGGCCAACCTGGACCGCAATCTGAACCGCCTTGAATCCCTTCAGGAATCCATTACCCGCGTGCCGCTCGCGGCACCCCTGACGTCCTATTACATCACCTCCAGCTACGGCAAGCGCAAGGACCCCATGACCAACCGCTGGTCCGCCCATTACGGCGTCGACCTGGGTGGGCCGGTGAAGTCCCCGGTGTTTTCGACGGCGGCGGGCAAGGTGACCTACGCCGGCTGGAAGGGACGCTACGGCCGCCTGATCGAGATCGACCACGGGCTGGGGCTGAAAACCCGGTTCGCGCATCTCAGCAAGGTTCTTGTTAAGGTTGGCCAAGAAATTAAGTTTCATGAGAAGATTGGACTTCTGGGTAGTACGGGCCGAAGCACGGGGCCACACCTCCATTACGAGGTGGTGTTCAACAACAAGCCGTTGAACCCGCTCAAGTTCATCAGGGCAGGAAAGTATGTTTTCAAAGACAAGTAAGGGTACGAGCAGCCAAAGCGGCCAACAGCCCACGGTGAAATCGGCCGGTCCGTCGATTATTTCGGCCGACCTTCGGATCATCGGGGACCTGAGTTCGGACGGTGAAATCCAAATCGACGGCACCATCGACGGCGATATCCGCACAAAAAGCCTGCTTGTTGGCGAAACCGCCAACATCAAGGGCGAAATCGTCGCAGACCGGGTGCAGGTCCACGGCACCATCAACGGCCAGATCAAGGCCCGGTCCGTGACCCTGGCGCGCTCGGCGCGCGTCATCGGCGACATTCTTCACGAAGATCTGGCGATTGAAAACGGGGCCTTCCTGGAAGGTCACTGCAAGCGTCTGGTCGAAAAGAAGGACGTCGACGCCGTCAGGCAGACCATCGCCTCCGCCGCCGCGCCCAAAACGGCGCCCGCCGCCGCCGAATAGGCACCGGACAAGACATCGGGGCCGACTGACCGCTGCTTTTTTCCGGGATTTAGAACGGCAGAGGCCGTTTGAGCGCCTCCGCGTAGATTTCCGCGTCCGCGTTGCCGCCGGAGCAGACGACCAGCACGTTCTTTCCCTTGCAGTCGATCTTGCCGGTGATCGCGGCGGCCAGCGCCACAGCCCCCCCCGGTTCCACCACCAGTTTCAGGTATTTGAAGGCGACCGCCATGGCGGTCATCGCTTCGTCGTCGGTGACGCAGAGCCCGCCGGTCAGGCGTTCGGCGTTGACCTTGAAGGTCAACTCGCCCGGTTCCGGGGCCAGCAGCGCGTCGCAGATGGAACGCGCGGCCGGGTCGTTGGCAAGGCGCTCATGCGCCGCCAGGGACCGCGCCGTATCGTCGAAACCCGCCGGCTCGGCCGAATAGATGGCCGTTTCCGGCGACAGGGCGCGCACCGACGTCGAACAGCCGGCGATCAGCCCGCCACCGCCGCAGGGGCTGATGAAGATGTCGGGCGTCCAACCCTCGGCCAGACAGGTCCGCACGGCCTCGGCCGCCAGGGTGCCCTGGCCGGCCATGATCAGGGGATCATCGTAGGGTTTGATCAGGGTCGCACCGCGTTCTTCACGCAGCTTGGCGCCCAGTTCCTCGCGGCTTTCCGTGAATCGGTCGAAGGTCACGACCTCCGCGCCCCAGGCTCGGGTCAACTCGATCTTGGTCTTGGGGGCGTCCTTGGGCATCAGGATGGCCGACGGCAGCCCCAGCATGGAGGCCGCCGCCGCCACGCCCTGGGCGTGGTTGCCGGAGGAAAAGGCGACCACGCCGGCCTCGCGCCGGTCTTGGGGAATGCGGGAAATGGCGTTGTAGGCGCCGCGGAACTTGAACGATCCGGTGATCTGCAACGGTTCCGCCTTAACCCGCAGACGAAAACCCAGCGCCGCGTTGAGCAGCGGGCTTTCCAGCACCGGGGTGACGACGGCGATGCCCTTCAGGACTTCGGCGGCGCTTTCGATATCGGCGAATGTCAGCACTTCAGACGCGGGCGAGGACGGCATCGATGACTTCCTTGGATGGTTGTTCGCGAAGGTTGGGCGGATGGCCCACGTTCGGCACCGTGGCATGGATCAGCCCGGGGCGGTCGTGGATCATCGCAGTCAGAATCTCGACGCTCAGAATATCCGACTTCGCCCCCCGGACAACCCCCGTCGGGACTTGTTTGAGGGCGCGAAAATACGGCCACAGGTCCGTGTCGCCGGGCGGCAGGGCCAACAGCGGCTTGACGATGTCCAGGTCCCAGTCGCGGTGGATGCGGCCATCGGGTCCCTCGATGAAGGTCGCCCGCGCCAAGTCCAGCCATTCCGCGTCCGTTTCGGCCGGAAGATCGGGAAACCCGTGGCGCAGGGCGAACACGGCCTGGTCCCAGGTCGCGAAGCTGCCGCGTCCCCGCATGCTGTCGATGATCGGCTTCAGGGGGGCGGCGGGGACCACGGCGCCGACGTCGTTCAGCACCACCCCCGCCAACACCGTGGGCATGACCGCCGCCATGGCCATGGCCATGATGCCGCCCATGGAGGTGCCAATCACCACCACCGGATGCAGGCCGAGCACGGCCAGCAGATTGCGCACATCGTTCAGATAAGTTTCCACCCGGTAGTTGGCCGGGTCGGGATCATGGGGCGACCGCCCGCGCCCGCGCATGTCCGGGCAGACGACGCGCCAGCCCAGGCCTTGCAGACGCGCTGCCGGCTGGTGGAAATCCTTGGAATTGCGGGTCAGGCCGGGCAGGCAAAGCACGGCCGGGCGAGGATCCGTGCCGTTCCCGGCAGGCGCATAGTCGCGGTAATAGAGTTCAAGCCCGTCGCGGGCCGTGAACCGATGTTCGGTAAAGCCCGCGTCCGTCATGCGTGGTTATAGGCCGAGAAGCTCGGGCAGGCCGCTCAGATTGTCGAGCTGCGTGACGATCTTGCCCGGCAGGCGTTCCGGCGGCTGTTTGAAGCGGTTGACCCAGACGACCTTGAACCCGAAGTTGGCCGCCGCCGCCGCGTCCCAGGCGTTCGACGACATGAAGCAGATACGCCCGGCCTCGACGCCCAGGCGGTCGACGGACATCTGATAGACGCTGGGATGGGGCTTGAAGATGCCAACGTCGGCAACCGACTGCACGTCGTCCAGCACGGCGCCGATCCCGGCGTTGGTAACCGCGGCCGCCAGCATGTCGGGCGATCCGTTGGACAGGATCGCGGTCTTCAGACCGGCCGTCTTCAGCGTGGTCAGCACGCCCTTGACCTCGGGATAGGCGTCGAGCTTGAAGTAAAGGTCGAGTAGCTTCTGACGCAGGGCCGCGTCGCCGTCGAGCCCGAGAGCGGCCAGGGAATAGTCGAGCCCGTCCTGGGTGACCTGCCAGAATTCCACGTATTCGCCCATCAGAGAGCGCAGCCAGGAATAGGACAGCTGCTTGTCCCGCCACAGGGTCGCGAGGGGCGCCATCTTGTCGCCCAGGTCGTCCTTGCAATGGGCTGCCGCCGCGGCGACGTCGAACAGGGTGCCGTAGGCGTCGAACACGCAGGCCCCGATATCCGTCAATTGGTCGTGCGCCATGTCTCAAATCCTCCCCATTTCCATGTCCGATTCCCGCTGAATGGTCCTGCCGTTATGAGCGGCGCCGGAAAGCGGGTCAACAACAGCTGGCTTGATTGCGGGTCACTATCCGGTGAATGGGACGGCTGATCGGATTTTCCGCCTGTAACGGGTCAGCGCGCCAGATCGGCGTGGGGGGCGAAGGCGACTTCCGTGCCCGACAGCCGCGAACGGTAGACGTGCAGGTTTTCCATCACCCGCTGCACGTAATCACGGGTTTCGTCGAAGGGGATCATTTCGACCCAGTCGATGACGTCCACGTCCTTCTGCCTGGGGTCGCCGTATTCCTTGAGCCAGCGGCGCACCCGATGGGGCCCGGCGTTGTAGCCGGCGACCGACAGCACATAGGAGCCGTCGAATTCCGTGATCAGCCCGGCCAGATAGGTCTGGCCCAGGGTCAGGTTGTAACCAGCGTCGGTGATCAGGCGGGCGCGGGAGAACGGCAGGCCCCGGCGCGTCGCCACCACCTTGGCTGTGGCCGGCATCAGCTGCATCAGGCCCTGGGCGCTGGCGCGGCTGACGGCGTTGCCACGAAAGGCGCTTTCCTGGCGGATCATGCCGAGCACCAGGGCGGACTCCAAGGGCGGCAGGTTCCAGTTCGTCGGCAGGCGGGGCAGGGTGATCGCGGGATAGCCGTGATTGGCCAGCATCAGGCCGTCGCGGAGCGACTGTTTGGCGACCCGCACGGCAAGATCGCGGCGTTCGGCCTCCGCCGCCAGGTCGGCGGTCAGCACGCGCCAGCCGGGATGCTCGTCGGCCCGCTCCAGCAGGGTTTCGAGAACCGCGCGCAGCATGTCGTCGGCCCCGGCGGCGGATAGGGCGCGGAACGCACGGGTTAGTTCGTGGGACTGGAACTGCCGGACCAGATCCGCATCCGGTTCCGGATCGGGCGGCAGGCGCAGCACCGCCGCCGGATCGACACGGGCCAGCGACAGTTGCCCATAATAAGCCGTCGGGTGACGGGCGGCGCGGGCGAACCATTCGATGGCGCGCTGCGGCTGTTTCAGGTCGTCATAGCTGCGGGCAATCCAATAGGCGCCGCGCGACAGAGATACGGGATAGTTGACCCGGGCGTACATGCGCTGGAAATGCTGGAGCGCCACCTTGGGCTCGTTCAAAAAGCGCAGCGCCACCCAGCCGGCCAGCCACTCGGCCTCGGCGTAATCGGCGCCCTCGCTGAGCCCGTGATTGCGGGCGATGCGGTAGGCGTCGGTGATGAAACCCTTGCGCAGGGCCCGGCGCACCAGGGTCGAGCGTTCCTCCCACCACAGTTCCGGATGGGGCTGATCGCCCGGAAGATAGCGCACGAGGTCGATTGCGGAATCCAGGCTCTTCTTGCGCCGCCAGCGCAGCCGTTCATAGATCAACCCCGGGTCGCGCTGCAGGTTGTCCGGCACCTTGGCGACCAGGGCGTCCACGTTGCCCATCTGGCGGCGCAGGGAAATGCGCGCCAGGCCAAGCTTCTGATAGGCCTTGGGCACGCGCCACAGGTGGCGGCGCACCGCCCAATAACGGCCGTCCCACAACAGGCGGTCCAGGCGCGCGATATGATCCGACGTACGCAGGCGCTTGCCGTGGCGGCCCATGAAGTGCTTTTCGTCGGCCTTGGAAAAATCGCCGTTGATCCAGGCATCGCGCAGCATGGCGGTGGCGCGGTCTTCGTCCTTCTTGTCGCCGCGGTTGAGGAGTGCCACCGCATAGCGCGCCTTGCCCAGCGCCGTGATCGGCTGCCGGCCCGTGAACCAGGCCAGGACCACGTCATCGGCCTCCGTCGCCGACAGGCGCGCCTCCGCCTTGGCGGTCATGCGCCCGGACCGGGGCCATTGCGGATTGCTGTAGAGAAAAGCCGACAATTCATCGAATTCGGCCGGGCCGCTGTAGGACGCCAGCCGCCCCCATAAAATCAATTTGCGGGCGAGGGGATCCTTGGCCTTGGATTCCAGGGATTTGACCTCGGACCACTTACCCTGGTCCATGGCCTTGAAGGCCTTGCTCATGATGGCGAGGTTGCGGGAATCGACGGGCTCGGGCGCCGCGCCGCCGGCCTTCGTCCCCGCCTGCGCCTGGGTGCCGACGGTCAGCCCGACAAGAACGCAAAAGGCGCACACCCATCGGAATACCCCCGATGGCGCTCGGCCCCCTCGTCTTGGCGGCCCGATCACGGATTGCATGGCAATCTGCCGCATCATGATGGCGATGATACGATTTCGGGGCCTTGGCAACAAGCGACGCAATCGTTGCAGGAACATGGTCCGTCCGGCGGCGGTCCATGCTTGCCGCCGAAGCCGGTCAGGGCTATGGTCCGCTCAATCCCCTGGCCCCGCACGATACCGAGGAGTGAACGATGTTCAAGGGCTCTTTCCCTGCGCTGATTACCCCCTTCAAGGATGGAGCGGTGGACGAATCGGCATTCAAGAACTTCGTCGATTGGCAGATCTCCGAAGGCACGGACGGCCTGGTGCCCTGCGGCACGACCGGCGAGTCGCCGACCCTCAGCCATGAGGAGCACATGCAGGTCACCGAATGGTGCATCGAGGCCGCCGACGGCCGCGTGCCCGTGATCGCCGGCGCCGGCTCCAACTCGACCAAGGAAGCGGTCGAGTTGACCAAGCACGCCAAGGCCGCCGGAGCCGATGCGGCGCTGGTCGTCACGCCTTATTACAACAAGCCGACCCAGGAAGGCCTTTACCTGCACTACAAGACCATCCATGACGAAGGCGGCCTGCCGATCATCATCTACAACATTCCCGGCCGGTCGGTCGTCGACATGTCTGTCGCCACCATGGCGCGGCTGGCGGAACTGCCCAACATCGTCGGCGTCAAGGACGCGACCCAGGATCTGGCGCGGCCGATCAACACGCGGCTCGCGATCAAGAAGGATTTCTGCCAGATGTCCGGCGAAGACGGCACGGCGATCCCCTTCATGGCGGCGGGCGGCCACGGCTGCATTTCCGTGACGGCCAACATCGCACCCCGAATGTGCGCCGACATGCAGCGCGCCTGGCGCGAGGGCGACATGGCCAAGGTCATGGACCTGCAGGACCGCCTGACGCCCGTGCACAACGCCCTGTTCTGCGAAACCAGCCCCGGCCCGGTCAAGTACGCGGCCTCGCTGCTCGGCAAGTGTTCGGCGGAAACCCGTCTGCCGATCTGCGAGATCGCCGAGACGAGCAAGACCCGAGTGCGTGACGCCATGGTCGCGGCCGGACTGCTCAACTGACCGCGCCCTTGGGCGCGTAAAGGTTCCCCCCTATGGCCACGAAAAAGAAAAAGGGCCCGCCCGGCAACGTGGTGGCCCAGAACCGCAAGGCGCGGCACAACTACTTCATCCTGGAGGATGTCGAGGCGGGGATCATGCTGACCGGGACCGAGGTCAAGTCCCTGCGCCTGGGCCGTGGGTCTCTGGTCGACGCCTATGCGGCGGAGGAAGACGGCGCGCTTTACCTCTACAACGCCGACATTCCCCGGTACGAACAGGCCGGGCCCAACAACCACGAGCCCAAGCGCAAGCGCAAAATGCTGCTGCACCGGCGCGAGATCGCACGCCTGTCCGGTGCCGTCAACCGCAAGGGCATGGCCTTGGTGCCGCTCGCCATCTACTTCAACAAGCGCGGCTTGGCCAAGGTTCAACTGGCCCTGGCCGAAGGCAAGCATCAGTACGACAAGCGCGAAACCACCAAGGCCCGCGACTGGGGCCGCCAAAAGGCGCGCCTGATGCGCGACAAGGGATAAACCTGATGCCCGGCGGTGGTGACGACGACCGCTTCAAGGATCTGTTCGCTGGGCGCGCGGGCTCGCTGTTGGGCGACATGAAGGCGCAAGCCGATAAAGAGGCGAGCTCGCCTCCGCAAAGCAAGCTGACGCAAACCAAGGAACAATGGGCGCGGGACAAGCGCCTGCCCAAAGGCCGCCTGGACGGAGGGGGCCGCCTGCCGCCGGGCCAGCATCTCGCCAAGGACTGGCCGATCCTCGACCTGGGCCACCGGCCCCTGGTGCCGACGGATCAATGGGAAATGAAGGTCCTGGGCGCCGTCGACCGGCCGCTAACGCTCACCTGGGCGCAGTTCCTGACCCTGCCGCAGGGTGACCTGACCACGGACATCCATTGCGTCACGTCCTGGTCCAAATACGACAACCGCTGGCAGGGCGTCGCCGTGCGGACCCTGGCCGAGGCGGCGGGACTTCGCGACAATGCGGCCTTTGCCGTGCTGCATAGCCATGACGGCTATACCACCAACCTGCCGCGCGACCATTTTCTGGCGGAAGACTCCCTGATCGCCCATTCCTGGGGCGGAGCACCCTTGGCGCGCGACCACGGCGGCCCGGCGCGAGCCGTGGTGCCCAGCCTGTATTTCTGGAAAAGCGCGAAATGGCTGCGCCAGATCACATTCCTGGAAAAGGATGCCCCGGGTTATTGGGAGACCCGCGGTTATCACAATCTCGGCGATCCCTGGAAACAACAGCGGTACGGGTGAGAGTGGGGCTGCCTTGATTTCACCTTGATCACCCTGCACTGTGGTGCCGACACTGCGATATAGGACCAAGTTTATTAGTATAGATACACGATTGAACGTGAACGCTGACGCGCCTGTTGCCCGAATTGCCACCGCCGACCCGGCGACACCGAATTGTGACGCCCGGCAATGGGCGCAAATCGCCCAGCACCACGCCCACCCGATAAGGACGCGCAGCCTCCTTCAGTTGCTGACGACCGTATTTCCGCTGTTCGGGCTGTGGGCAGCCATGATCGTTTCCGTAGGGGACGCCTACTGGCTGACGCTGTTGCTGTCGCTGTTGGCGGCGGCCTTCATGGTACGGCTATTCATCATCCAACACGATTGCGGCCATCGGTCTTTTTTCCGTTCCCATCGCCTCAACGATTTTCTCGGCGCACTGATCGGGGTCTTTACTCTGACCCCGCATGAGTATTGGCGCCGGGCGCACAACACCCATCACGCCACCTGTGGCAATCTGGAGAAACGGGGGATCGGCGACGTCAGCGTTCTCACTGTTTCGGAATATGTGAACCTGCCGCGTTGGAAGCGCCTGGCTTACCGCCTTTACCGCAACCCATTGGTGGTACTGGGAATCGGGCCGATCTATCTGTTCGTCATCAAATACCGCCTGCCGCTGGACCTGATCCGTCGGCAACCGAGGTTGTTGATTGGCGTCATGGGAACCAATCTCGCCATTGTCGCCCTGCTGACCGGTCTGGGCCTGGCTTTCGGCTTCGTGGACGTGCTGATGGTTCAGGCCCCAATTGTCTTGGTATCTTCCGCGGCGGGTGTTTGGCTGTTCTACGTCCAGCATCAGTTCGAGCGCACCTACTGGAAAGAGGACGGCGAGTGGGATTTTTACACCGCCTCGGTGATGGCCAGCAGTTATTGTCATCTGCCGTCGCTGTTACGCTGGTTCACCGGCAACATCGGCATCCACCATATCCACCATCTGTCGTCGCGTATTCCCAACTATCGACTTTCCGCCTGTCTGAAAGACATACCCGCATTGCAAAACCTCAATCGCGTTGGTTTCCTGAAGAGCATGACCTGCCTTCGCCTCGCTCTATGGGACGAGGCCGCCGACCGCATGGTTTCGTTCAAGAGTCTGCGCCATACGCAACGGCCGTCGGGGCCGGAAGACTCTTCTCCGGCGAGCAGCGGAGACTCTGTCTACGCCGGATCTGTTCACACTGGCGAAGGGAACCCCTGAACGGTCATGAGCCCGAAAAACACCACCCAGAACATGGCGCTGTTTTGCGATTTCGAGAATGTCGCTCTCGGCGTGAAGGACGCCAAGTACGCGGCCTTCGATATCCAAAAGGTCCTGGAGCGGCTTCTGCTCAAGGGCAACATCGTGGTCAAGAAGGCCTATTGCGATTGGGCGCGCTACAAGGAATTCAAGGCGCCCATGCACGAAGCGGCGTTCGAGTTGATCGACATTCCGCACGTCCGCATGTCGGGCAAGAATTCCGCCGATATCCGCATGGTCGTTGACGCCCTCGACCTCTGTTACACCAAGGCCCATGTCGATACCTTCGGGATCATCAGCGGCGATTCTGATTTCTCGCCCCTGGTCAGCAAACTTCGTGAAAACAACAAGTTGGTCATCGGCGTCGGCGTGAAGAACTCGACCTCCGATCTGCTGACGTCGAACTGCGACGAATTCATCTATTACGACGACCTGGTGCGAGACACCAAGAAACCGGGCAAAAGCAAAGGCGGCCAACCGGTCAGCAAATCCAGTACCAAGAAGGCAGACGACGACGAGGACCGGCGGCTGGAAGGTCTCGACCTCGTGGCGGAAACCGTCGAGGCCCTGTTTCAGGAGCGCGGAGAGGAAGAGAAGGTCTGGGGCTCCATGGTCAAGCAGGCGTTGAAGCGCCGCAAGCCCGGTTTCAACGAGTCCTATCACGGGTATCGGACGTTCAAGGAGCTCCTGGAAGACGCGCAAAAGCGCGGAATTCTGGAACTGGAGTACGATCCGAAGTCCGGCGGCTATATCATCGAGGGCTTCGCCGCCAACGCCTAGGGCTGCCGCCCACCGGAAACGTTAGAGCCTATCATCTTGATACGGAATCGCTGAGACGGCGAAGGACGTGCTCTGGCCAGGAAGGCGGCGCGCAGCGCTGCGGGGTCATCGGAAGCGCCGCCTGACGCCGCCAGAGCGCGTCATCCGCCGCCTGCGGTCGGTTGTCCGGGGTTCCGGCGTCGTCGAGGCCGCTCGCCGATGCCCCGCATCGCCGTCACGTCCTCTCCTATCCGGAAACCCGGACAACCGATCTCAGCCGCTTCCGTATCAAGATGATAGGCTCTAGGTCTGCGTGTTTTGAGGGCAACCCGTTGACCGCTCACCGCGGTCCAATCTTCCGGTAGTGGTTAAAAGCCGGCCTGTCCGCCCCGCATTCGACGTCGGGGACAACCGATCTCAGCGATTCCGTATCAAGATGATACGGCTCTAGCGCAGGGAAAACGCGACCGAAACCAAAAATATCCCCAAGCTCAGGGCCAGGACGATCAGCAGAATGCGGTGGCGTTGCGTCATCGGATGCCTCAGTCGTAATAGAACCGTTCGGAGATGATCTGGCTATCCGGCACGCCGCGGGCGAGGAGGGCGGCCTCGATCTTCTCGATCATCGGCAGCGGCCCGCAGATCACGTGCAGCCAGGAGGAGGCGTCGCGGCCTTCGAACATCTTGTGCAGGGCCGCCGCATCGACCATGCCGGTCTGCCCGGACCAACCCGCGGGCGGTTCTGAGAGGAAATGTGCGACCTTGAGATCGAGGCTTCGCGTCATTTCGTCCAGTTCATCCGGGTAGACGATCTGCTCTGCGATCCGATTGCCAAACATTAGAACCAACGGACGCTGATCGCCTTGGGCTTGAAGCTCGCGGAGGATCGAGAGGATCGGCGCGATCCCGACGCCGCCGGCGTAGAACGCAATGCCGGCCCCGGTGCGCCCGTCGAGCGTCATATTGCCGTGTGGACCGTCGACGAAGGCGCGGGTTCCGGGCGACACGTCCCCGAGGCTTCGGGTGAAATCGCCGACTTCCTTGATGACGAAACTCAATCGGTCGCGGGTGCTCGGCGCGGAGGCGATCGAGAACGGGTTCTCGTTCAACGAGAACGGGCTGTGCCCGACGTTGAGCCAGACGAACTGCCCGGCGTCGAAGGCGAGCGCCTCGCCCCGGATCGGGGCGACGGTGAGTTCCCAGGTGCGGTCACCGATTTTGCTGACCGAGCGGACAGCGTAGGGGCGGCGCGTCTGCCGCAACGGTTTCAGGAGATAGATCCAGACCAGCGACAGGAGTGCCACGGCGAGCATCGCCAGCCAGAACCACCTAAGAAAAGGGTGCTCGCTGTAGCGCCCGGCTTCCAGCGTATGCAGCGTTCCGAACAGGGCGACGATTGCCGCGCCCAGGCCGTGGGACGCCCGCCAGGCCTCGTAGCTGGCCCCTTGCTGGTTGCGGAAAATCCCCGTGAGCACAAGGGCGAGTAAGGCGAGCCAGGCGACAAGCCCGGTGGACACCGCGATCAGGCCGAAATCGAGGCTCAACTGGCGCGTCGTATCCCAGGGCATGGGGTAGGCGGGGCCCCGGGTAACATAAAGCACCGGATGGACCAGCACGAAGACCGTCAGCACCCGGGCCATCAGCTGATGGACCCGCATCGTCGTGTCGATACCGAGGTGGCTTGAAATCACGCGGAACCGGCCGGACAGCACGAACTCGGCAAGGATGCCCGCGAAAGCGCACATCGCAAGGCCCGACGACAGATCGTCCCGCCACGCCCGCGGCGGCAGGTCCTGGAGCCAGGCGGCCACGACCGGCAGCACAAGCAGACCGAAATAAAGGGCGATCAGGCCAACACCCCGAAGGAGGGAGGGAATCCCTGCCGGGGCTGAACGGGCCGTCGATGACTGATCGTCCATCGTGCTCATACCCACCCCTTCTTGACGTTTCCGTCCGCCCGTCACCGTCAGGTTTTCAATGATCCAAGTCCTGACGGTGACGGACTGATGGCGATCCGGCGTGTGCCGTTGATCCTACCTTTTTGCGAACTGCTTGTCGCCGAACATCACCGCCCGTTCCTCGTCCGACAGCGGCTTGCGCTCGCCGCGCACGTCTTCCAGCACGGTGACGCCCTTGGCGACCCCGGGCCGCGCGTTGATGGCGTCGGACCAGCGCTTCACGTTGGGGAAGTCGTCGAGGGAATGGCCCTGACGGTCGATGGACCGGGTCCAGGGGAAGGTTGCGATGTCGGCGATGGTATAGTCGGGGCCGGCGAGATAGGCCGATTCCCCCAAACGCTTGTCGAGAATGCCGTACAGCCGCCCGGCTTCCTTGGTGTAACGGTCGACGGCGTAGGGAATTTCGACCGGCGCATAGCCGCGGAAATGGTGGGCCTGGCCGAACATCGGACCGATGCCGCCCATCTGCCACATCAACCATTGCAGGGTGTCGTACTTGGCCGTCGGCTCGGTCGGCAGGAACTTGCCGGTCTTCTCGGCCAGATAGATCAGAATGGCACCGCTTTCGAACAGGGAGTAGGGCTTTCCGCCGGGACCGTCCTGGTCGATGATCGCCGGGATGCGGTTGTTGGGTGAGATTTTCAGGAATTCCGGCTGGAATTGGTCGCCCTTTTGGATGTTGACGGGGTGGATGGTGTACGCCAGCCCGGTTTCCTCGAGCATGATATGGACTTTGTGCCCATTGGGCGTGGGCCAGGAATAGAGGTCGATCATTGTCGTTGCAGACCTTTCAAAGGTTTCGGTGGCCGCGAGATTCCGCCCGTTGGCGCCGGACGGCGGGACTGGACGTTGGGCGTATTGCCCGCCCGCGGGATTGGCCCTAGTTTAGGGAAAATTCCACCGGCCGCCAGTGAGTGCGGCGGAATAACAGTTGGTCCGCGGATAAACAATCCGTGAGGAGACATTCAGAGGCAGCCGAAACAACGAAAAGGGACTAACCATGTCGAATGCGCTTCTGCATCTCGTGTTCGGGGGCAAGGTAACCGACCCCCAGGGCCAGGATTTCGTCGATCCGGATAATCTGGAAATCGTCGGCATCTATCCCAGCTATGCCAAGGCGTTGACCGCTTGGCGCGGCGCGTCCCAATCCCATGTGGACGACGCCAACATGAAATACGTGATCGTGCACCTGCACCGTCTGTTGGAACCGGAAGAAGTCCACAACCATTAGGTTATTGGGCCCGAGGCAGGGTGTTGGGAGAAGCGCGGACCCGTGGACGTCAGCCCGCGGGTTTGTCGCTTTCGGGGTCGATCTGCTTACCGTCCAGGTCTTGGTCGCGGCGCCGGCGGTCCATCTCGTCTTCCCGCCGCCGCACCTTGTCGCGACCGAACCGGGCCCGGTTCTGTTCCGCGGTCCGTTCGCGTTCCTGGCGCTGCTTTTCCTTGCGGTACTGGCGTAAGTTGACGATCTCCGCAGTCATCCCGTCCCTCCGTTCGCACCGGCGTTCCCGCTGACGGGGCCGCCTGGAAAACGATAACCTAAACAACCGCTTGTCGCCAAGCTCTTGTTCCGGGGGGGTGAATGGCGGGTCAGGCCGCGATCAGGTCGGCGATGGCGGCGAAGACATCGCGGAACATGTCCGGGGTCAGCCGGCCCGTGTTGGTGTTGTAGCGCGAGCAATGGTAGCTGTCGATCAACCGCCGGCCCGAGGTCAGGACATGGCGGTTGCCGTGGCCGAAGGGGAAATCCTTTTTCCGCTCGCCCAATGTCGCCAGCACGTTGGCATGGGCGACGCCGCCCAGGGCCAGGATCACCCGCAAATTCTCCATCGCCGCGATTTCATCCGCGAGATAGGGGCGGCAGGCCTTGCATTCGGCCCCTGTCGGCTTGTTTTCCGGCGGCACGCAGCGCACCGCGTTGGTGATGCGGCAGCCCAACAGGCGCAGCCCGTCGTCCGGCGCAGCGCCATAGGCACCTTCGGTCCAGCCGAATTCGCCGAGCGTGGGATACAGCAGGTCACCGGCATAATCCCCGGTGAACGGCCGCGCCGTGCGGTTGGCGCCGCGCAGCCCGGGGGCCAGCCCGACGATCAGAAGCCCGGCGTCAATCGGCCCGAAAGCGGGGACGGGGGCGTTGTGCCAATCGGGAAAGGCCGCGCGGCTGGCGGTGCGAAAGCCGGCCAGTCGCGGGCATTTCGCGCAGTCGCGCGGTGGGTCCTGAAATACCACCGGCATGCCGGTCAAACGACTTCGACCTCGGCCTCGCCTTCATCGTCGTCGTAATCGTCGTCGTCATCATAATCGTCATCGTCGTCGGGCAGGGCGTTGTTGGACGGACCGCCGGCGCGCTGGATGGCCGATTGCAGGCTTTGCAGTTCGACGAAAATATCGGCCTGACGGCGCAGTTCATCGGCGACCATGGGCGGCTGCGAGCGCACGGTGGACACGACGCTGACCCGGCAACCCTTGCGTTGCACGGCGTCGACCAGGCGGCGGAAATCGCCGTCGCCGGAGAACAGCACGATATGGTCGAGCTTGTCGGCCATTTCCATCACGTCGATGGCCAGTTCGATGTCCATGTTGCCCTTGATCTTGCGCCGTCCGGCGGAATCCGTGAATTCCTTCGTCGGCTTGGTGACCATGGTGTAGCCGTTGTAATCGAGCCAGTCGACAAGGGGGCGGATCGGTGAATACTCCTGGTCCTCGACCATGGCCGTGTAGTAGAAGGCCCGCACCAAGCGGCATTTTCCGGAGAAAACGGCCAACAGGCGCTTGTAGTCGATGTCGAAGTTGAGGGCCCGGGCGGCGGCGTAGAGGTTGGAGCCGTCGATGAACAGGGCGACGCGTTCTTCAGGATAAAAATTCATTTCCATCAATCCCTTGGTGAAATCACAACGTTAATTTTTTACACAGTGCCAATAATGAAACACTTAAGCCCCATTGCTTCCGAGTACAAGGATTCAACGCCCGCCTGCCCAGGGATTCCGGCGTGAGCGGGCCCATCGTCATCGGCGTCGGCGGCAACCTGCCGACCGCGAAATTCGGACCGCCGCGCGCCACCTGCGGGGCCGCGTTGCAGGTTCTTTCACAACATTCCGGGATCGAGGTCACGGCCCGTGCCGGATGGTATGAAACCGCCCCCGTGCCGATTTCCGACCAGCCCTGGTTCGTCAACGGCGCCGTCGCCGTGGCCACGGACCTGACCCCGGACGCCCTGATGGCGGTTCTGCTGGATATCGAAACCCGGTTCGGGCGCCGGCGCGGCGAACGCAACGCCGCCCGCATCCTGGACCTCGACCTGCTGACCTTCGGCGACCGGGTGTTGACGGGCGACCTGGAGGTGCCGCATCCGCGTCTGCATACCCGCGCTTTCGCCTTGCTGCCGATCCGTGACGTGGCACCCGGCTGGCGCCATCCCGTGCTGGGCCGCACGATCGAAGCGCTCTGCGCCGCACTGCCGGCGGAGCAGGAAATTCGCCCCTTGGCCGATGCCGAGGGTTATCTGGGCACGGAATGGCAGGCCCCCGAATAATTCGCCGAAAGGCTTGAAAATCCCGGCGCCCGGGCATATAACCCACAACCTTGCCAATGATTGGCGACCCATATTCCTGACATTCCGACCCCGGAGGTTCCGCATGGCCCGCGTTACGGTCGAAGATTGCGTTCTGAAAATCCCCAATCGCTTCGAGCTGGTCATGCTCGCGGCGCAGCGTGCCCGCCACATTTCGGCCGGGGCGCCCCTGGCCGTCGACCGCGACAATGACAAAAACCCGGTCGTTGCCCTGCGTGAAATCGCCGAGGAAGCCGTCACCCTGCCGGAACTCGAAGAATCCCTGATCAAGGGCATGCAGAAGTACGTGCAGATGGAGGAATCCATCGAAGACTTGGATCCCGCCATTCCGGAAACCATGCAACTGTCGGCCATGTCGGCGAACGCCGGCGCTTCCGCGTCGGACGACGAGGACGACGACGATACTTTGGACGTGGACGACGGCTCGGACCCTGCTACCATGGGCGCAGACGTCGTTTTCAAGGATGCGGAGATTGGGCTGGAGGACTAAAGTCCTCGTCCACGACACATTCCCGACCGGAGCCGCGGCCGTGCCGTGCGTTTCGGCAATCTGAGGGCGGCGTCCCGGTGTTAACTGGATAAGGCGCCCCCTTCGTGATCCGCCAGTTCGAACTTGTTGAACGGGTAAAGGCCTACGATCCCAATGCGGACGAGGTCGGGATCAACGGTGCCTACGTGTTCGCCATGAAGGCGCACGGTTCGCAAAAGCGCGCCTCGGGCGACCCGTATTTCTCGCACCCCATCGAGGTCGCGGGGATTCTCACCTCCTACCGGGTCGACAGTGCCACCATCGAAACGGCCCTGCTGCACGACACCATCGAGGATACGGTGGCGACGCTGGAGGATATCCGCTCGCACTTCGGCAACGAGGTCGCGCAGCTGGTCGACGGCGTGACCAAGCTGACCCGCATCGAATTCCAGTCGGACCGCGCCAAGCAGGCGGAAAACTTCCGCAAGCTGGTGCTCGCCATGTCCGAGGACATCCGCGTGCTGCTGGTTAAGTTGGCCGACCGCCTGCACAACATGCGCACCCTGCATTACATAAAAAGCGACGAAAAGCGCCGCCGCATCGCCATGGAAACCATGGACATCTATGCGCCGCTGGCCGAACGCATCGGCATGCAGGAAATCAAGACCGAGCTTGAGGACCTGGCCTTCGCCGAGATCAACCCGGAAGCGCGCCGCGCCGTGGTCAAGCGCCTGGACACCCTGCGCGAGCAGGGCGGGGCGTTGGTGCCCAAGATCATCGGCGAACTGTCGGAAACCCTGTCGGAGAACGGCATTGAGGCCGAGGTCAACGGCCGCGAGAAGTCGCCCTATTCGATCTGGCGCAAGATGCAGAAGCACGACGTCGGGTTCGAACAGCTGTCGGACATCATGGCCTTCCGCATCACCGTCAACAGCATCGAGGACTGCTACAAGGCGCTTGGCGTGGCGCATAACGCCTATCGGGTCGTGCCGGGGCGGTTCAAGGACTACATCTCCATGCCGAAGCCGAACGGCTATCAATCGCTTCATACCGGCGTGTTCGGCCCGCACCAGCAGCGCATCGAACTGCAGATCCGCACCAGGGTGATGCACGAAGTCGCCGAACTGGGCGTCGCCGCCCATTGGAACTACAAGCAGGGCGGGCCGGCCAAGGACGGCACCCAATACCGCTGGCTGCGCGAACTGCTCGACATTCTGGAGCACGCCTCGGACCCCGAGGAAGTGTTGGAGCACTCCAAGATGGAGATGTTCCAGGACCAGGTGTTCTGCTTCACGCCCCGCGGCGACCTGATCAACCTGCCGCGCGGGGCGACCACCGTCGATTTCGCCTACGCGGTCCATTCCGAGGTCGGCGACCACTGCGTCGGCGCCAAGATCAACGGCAAGATGATGCCGCTGCGCACGGAGCTTCGAAACGGCGACCAGGTCGAGATCGTGACCTCCAAGGCGCAGACCCCCAACCCGACGTGGGAACGCTTCATCGTGACCGGCAAGGCGCGGGCACGCATCCGCCGCTTCGTGCGCCTGCAGGAGCGCGAGGAATACGAAAAGCTCGGCCGTTCCATCCTCCAGCGCAGCTTCAAGGAAGCCGATTACGAGCTTACGGACAAAGGATTAACCGGCGCTCTGAAAAAACTGACCCAGGCATCGGTCGAAGATGTTTACGTCGCCGTCGGCCTGGGCAATCTGAGCGGCCGGGAAGTGTTGGAGGCCGTTTATCCCCGGGCCAAGCGCAAGAAGAAAGAGGGCGACGACACCGTCGTGCCGCTGTCCGAAGTGCGCAACCGCAAGCGCGGCAAGGACAAGGGCGAGGGCGGCGGCGTCCCCATCCAGGGCCTGATCCCCGGCATGGCCATGCATTTCGCGGGCTGCTGCCATCCCTTGCCGGGCGACCGCATCGTCGGCATCGTCACCACGGGCCGGGGCGTCACCGTGCACACGATCGACTGCGACACCCTGGAAGGCTACGGCGACGAGCCGGAACGCTGGCTTGATCTGGCCTGGGACCGGGGCGAGGCGCAGCACGACCTGCACGTCGGCCGCGTCCACGTCACCGTTGCCAACGCGCCAGGCTCGCTCGGCGATCTGTCGACCATGATCGCCAAGAACGACGGCAATATCTCCAACCTCAAGATCATCAACCGTTCGACCGATTTCTTCGACATGCTGATCGATGTCGAGGTGCGCGACGTCAAGCACCTGACCGACATCATCGCGGCGCTGCGCGCGTCGCCCGCCGTCAACTCGGTCGAACGCGCGAAAGGCTAAGACAGGCAAGGACTTGAAGACGATGACCGGATATCTCAGGCTCGGCGTCAACATCGACCACGTGGCGACCATCCGCAACGCGCGGGGCGGCGGCCACCCGGACCCCGTGCGCGCCGCCCGCGCCGCCGCCCAGGCCGGGGCCGACGGCATCACCGCACATCTGCGCGAGGACCGGCGCCATATCTCCGACGACGACATGGCGCGTCTCGTGGCGCAGATCGAACTGCCGCTTAACTTCGAGATGGCGGCGACCGAGGAAATGCTGGCCATCGCGCTGCGCCACAAGCCGCATGCCGCCTGCATCGTGCCGGAAAAGCGCGAGGAACGGACGACCGAAGGCGGCCTGGACGCCGCCGGCGGCATGGGGGCCCTGAAACCCTATGTCGATGCCCTGAACGCCGCCGGCATCCGCGTTTCCCTGTTCATCGAGCCGGACCCCGTGCAATTGGACGCCGCCAAGGCCCTGGGCGCCCCCGTGGTCGAACTTCACACCGGCGCCTATTGCGAGGCCGGACCGGCGACCCAGGCGGCACAGTTGCAGCGCGTCAAGGACGCGGCCGCCCATGCCGAGGCGATCGGCCTGGAATGTCATGCCGGGCACGGCCTGACCTTCGACACGGTCGGGCCGGTGGCGGCGATCGCCACCATCGACGAGTTGAACATCGGTCACTTCCTGATCGGCGAGGCGATTTTCGGCGGCCTGGAAAGCGCCATCAAGCGCATGCGCGCTCTTATGGATCAGGCCCGGGCCGAGGCCCTGGGCGAACGCTCCGCGTGACGCCGCCGAAACGCCCGCAGACCATGACACCCCGCCCATGATCATCGGTATCGGCACGGATCTGTGCGACATCCGCCGGATCGAGCGCACGCTGGATCGGTTCGGCGACCGTTTCATCGACCGCCTGTTCGCCGAGGGCGAACAGAAAAAGGCCTACCGCCGGCAGAATCCGGCGGCCTCCTTCGCCCAAAGCTTCGCCGCCAAGGAAGCCTGCGCCAAGGCGCTGGGGACCGGGTTTCGCCTGGGCGTGTTCTGGAAAGACATGGTGGTCGCCAACCTGCCCACCGGGCAGCCCTACATGCTGATTACCGGCGGCGCCAAGGCGCGGCTGGATGCGCTGACGCCGCCGGGCCTGATCGCCCAGGTTCATGTCTCCCAGACCGACGAATACCCCCTGGCCCACGCCATGGTGATCATTTCCGCGGTCCCCGGCCAGGAAGGCGCTTGACCTTTGCGCCCGACCCGCGTTTCATCCGCCCGCCGAAACCATCCGGCGGCCCAGCCATTTCTTCCAGGCACCACCCTAGGCATTTCACGGAAAAACAACATATGAGCGGCGACAAACCCGGCGGATTCTGGGACACCTTGAAAACGGTCGCCTACGCGATCCTGATCGCGCTGGTCGTGCGCACCTTCGCGTACGAGCCCTTCAACATCCCGTCGGGCTCCATGCTGCCGACGCTGCTGATCGGCGACTACCTGTTCGTGTCCAAGTTCTCCTACGGGTATTCCAAGCATTCGCTGCCGTTCTCCATGCCGTTGATCCCCGGGCGCATCTTTGAGGAGACGCCGGCCCGCGGCGACGTCGTGGTGTTCAAGCTGCCGTCCGACAACAAGACCGATTTCATCAAACGCATCGTCGGTCTGCCCGGCGATGAAATTCAGGTGACGGGCGGCATCCTGCACATCAACGGCGCGCCGGTGACCCGCGAGCGGGTCGAGGATTTCGTCTCGACCGACGATTTCGGCACCACCCGGCGCGTGCCGCGCTTCGTCGAGATCCTGCCGAACGGGGTGAAGCACTTCATCCTGGAAGAAACCGACAACGACCCCATGGACAACACGCGGGTCTACAAGGTGCCCGCCGACATGTTCTTCGCCATGGGCGACAACCGCGACCGATCCAATGATTCGCGGTACGGCGACGTCGGGTTCATTCCCAAGGAAAATCTCGTGGGTCGCGCCGAATTCCTGTTCTTCTCGACCCAAGGCTCCCTGTGGCGGCCTTGGCAATGGCCGTCGACGGTGCGCTTCGAGCGCATCTTCCAGGGCATTGAATGAGCGGCGGCGCCACATCCAAGCGCCATTCGGCCCTGCAGGACCACCTGGGCCACCGTTTCGGCGATCCTGACCTTCTCACACAGGCCTTCAAGCATGCCTCGGGGCAGACGGACCGCCTGAATTCCAACGAGCGCCTGGAGTTCCTCGGCGACCGGGTGCTGGGGCTGGCCGTCTCGGCGTTGCTCTATGACCGCTTTCCCGAAGAAAGCGAGGGCGAACTCGGCTACCGCTTCACCGCCCTGGTACGCAAGGACACCCTGGCCGCCGTGGCCCGCGATCTGGATCTGGCGTCCTGTCTGGCGCTGTCGCCCGGCGAAAAGGCGGCGGGCGGGCGGGACAACCCGTCGATCCTGGCCGACGCCTGCGAGGCCGTGATCGGGGCCCTGTTCCTGGACGCCGGATACGACGTTGCCGCCGGTTTCGTGCGGCGCATGTGGACGCCCCTGGCCGATGCCCATACGGGCCCCCTGAAGGACGCCAAGACACGGCTTCAGGAACGCTGCCAGAAGGATGCTTTGCCGCTGCCGGTCTATGCGGTGACGGACCAGACCGGACCGGACCACGCGCCGACCTTCACCGTCACAGTGAGCGTTACCGGCCGCCCGGACCAGACGGGGACGGGCAACGCCAAACAGGAAGCCGAACAGGCCGCCGCCACGGCAATGCTGAACAACTGGGGGACCGAATGAACGAGACCAAGACCCGCGCCGGCTTCATCGCCATTCTGGGCGCGCCCAATGTCGGCAAGTCGACCCTGGTCAACCGCCTGGTGGGCGCCAAGGTCTCCATCGTTTCGCCCAAGGTGCAGACGACGCGGACCCGCGTGCTCGGCATCTTCATCGAAGGACCGGCGCAGGTCATCCTGATCGACACGCCGGGCATTTTCGAGCCCAAGGGCCGGCTCGACCGGGCCATGGTCGCCGCCGCCTGGTCGGGGGCCCAGGACGCCGACGCCATTGCGCTGCTGATCGACGCCAAGGACGGCGTCGACAAGCGCTCGCAGGCGATCATCGACAAGCTGACCCTGGGCGGGCGCAAGGCCTATCTGATCCTCAACAAGATCGATCTGGTGGCCAAGCCCGTGCTGCTGTCCCTGGCCGAAAAGTTAATGAATACAGGTGTCTTCACCGATTGCTTCATGGTTTCCGCCAACACGGGCGACGGCGTTTCCGACCTGGCCAAGGTATTCGCCGCCGCCGTGCCCGAGGGGCCGTGGCTGTATCCCGAGGACGAAATTTCCGACATGCCGGCGCGCCTGCTGGCGGCCGAGATCACGCGCGAAAAGCTGTTCCTCAAACTGCATCAGGAACTGCCCTACAAGATCACCGTCGAGACCGAGGACTGGACGCAGAAGGCCGACGGTTCGGCCCATGTGCGCCAGGTCATCTATGTCGAGCGGGACAGCCAGAAGGGCATCGTGTTGGGCCGCCAGGGCGCCATGGTCAAGCAGATCGGCGCCGCCGCGCGCACCGAACTTCAGGATTTGTTGGGCCATCCCGTCCATCTGTTCATCCACGTCAAGGTGCGCGGAAAATGGCAGGACGACCGCGAACGTTACGCCGAATGGGGCCTGGATTTCGATGCCTGATCAGGATCAATCTTCTGCGCCTGAAACGCGCAGATAGGGCGTTTCGCCATGGAATGGCGCGACAGAGGCTACATCCTGGCGACCCGCAAGCACGGCGAAAGTGCGCTGATCGTCAGCGCCCTGACGGAAACCCGGGGCCGCCAGACGGGCCTGGTGCGGGGCGGGGCGGGGCGGCGCAAGCGCGGCGGGTTGCAGGTCGGCAATCTGGTCACCCTCGATTGGCGCGGCCGCCTGCCGGAACACCTGGGCAGCCTGACGACGGAAGTGCTGGAAACCCCTGCGGCGGCGCTGATGGACTGCCCGGACGGCCTGGCGGCCCTCTCCGCCGCCTGCGCGGTGACCGAGGCCCTGTTGCCCGAGGGCGAGGACCATCCCGCCATCTTCCACGGCCTGGCGGCGTTGTTCGGGGTGCTGGATGACGCCGACGTCGGGTCGGCCTATGTGAAATGGGAAATGGGGGTGCTCGGCGAACTGGGATTCGGGCTCGATCTCGCCGCCTGCGCCGCCACGGGCGAGACGGAAAATCTGACCTATGTCTCGCCCAAGACCGGGCGCGCCGTCTCGGCCGCCGCCGGCAAGCCCTATCACGGGCGTCTGCTGGCCCTGCCGGCGTTTCTGCTCGGCCCCGGGGCGGCGGAAACCCCGGCGGAAGTGGTCGACGGCCTGAAACTGACCGGATACTTCCTGGAAAGCCACGCCCTGGAAGGGCGGGCCGGGCGGCTGGCCGCCCGCGACCGTCTGGTCGACCGCTTCCAGGCAAAAAAATAACCGATTTGCCGCCATCGGCGCATTGACCGCCCACCCCCCGAATGTACTATATCTGGTGCAGGATCACGGCGTTCCGCCCCAAATGCGCGGAAACCTGCGGAATTTTGACGAACTTTAAGGAATCGATGAGATGACCGCGATCACGCCCCCCGGAGATTTCGGCGGCGACATCCGCGACACCCCGCTGTCCCAGGCGCTGAGCGAGCGGTACCTGGCTTATGCCCTGTCGACCATCGTCTCGCGTTCGTTGCCCGATGTGCGCGACGGCTTGAAGCCCGTGCACCGGCGGCTGCTTTACGCCATGCGGCAACTGAAACTCGACCCGGCCACGGGCTACAAGAAATGCGCCCGCGTGGTCGGCGACGTGATGGGCAAGTACCATCCCCACGGCGACCTTGCGATCTATGACGCCCTGGTCCGTCTGGCCCAGGATTTCGCCGTGCGCTATCCGCTGGTCGACGGGCAGGGCAACTTCGGCAACATCGACGGCGATAACGCCGCCGCCATGCGCTACACGGAATCGCGCCTGACCGAGATCGCGGCGGCGCTGCTCGACGGCATCGACGAGGATACGGTCGATTTCCGCGCCACCTACGACGGGGAGGAGTCGGAACCCATCGTCCTGCCGGCCGCCTTCCCGAACCTGCTGGCCAACGGATCAACGGGCATCGCCGTCGGCATGGCGACCAACATCCCGCCGCATAACGCGGGTGAGCTGTGCGACGCGTTGATCCACCTGATCAAGTTTCCCAATGCGACCTTCGACAAATTGTGCGAATTCGTTCCCGGGCCCGATTTCCCGACCGGCGGCGTGCTGGTCGAGGACCACGCCGCCGTTGTCGAGGCGTACCGCACGGGGCGGGGGGCGTTCCGCCTGCGGGCCAAGTGGCAGGTCGAGGATCAGGGCCGCGGCCAGTACGAGATCGTCATCACGGAAATTCCCTATCAGATCCAGAAGGCCAAGCTGATCGAGCGCATCGCCGACCTGATCATCGGCAAGAAATTGCCAATCCTGCAGGACGTGCGTGACGAATCGACGGAAGACGTGCGCATCGTGCTGGAGCCCAAAAGCCGCACCGTCGACGCGGAAACCCTGATGGAGCACCTGTTCCGCGAGACGGACCTGGAAATCCGTTTCAACATGAACATGAACGTGCTGGACGCCAACAACACGCCCGGTGTGATGTCCCTGCGCGAGGTCCTGCAGGCGTTCCTCGACCATCGCCACAAGGTGCTGATCCGACGCAAGAACTTCCGGCTGGAGAAGATCGAGCGGCGCATGGAGGTCCTGGGCGGGCTGCTGGTCGCGTTCCTCAACCTGGATGAGATCATCAAGATCATCCGCGAGGAAGACGAGCCCAAGGCTGTGCTGATGAAGCGCTTCGACCTGACCGAGGTCCAGGCCAACGCGATCCTCGACATGCGCCTGCGCCAATTGCGCAAACTGGAAGAGATCGAAATCCGGCGCGAGAACGAAGACCTGGGCAAGGAACGCGGCGCCATCAAGAAGCTGCTGAAGGACGAGGGCGAGCGTTGGAAGGCGATCGCCGCCGAAATCGCCGAAACCAAGAAGGCGTTCGGCCAGAAGACCGCGATCGGCGCCCGCCGCACGGAAATCGCCGGTCCGCCGACCGCCGTCGTGGTGCCCCTGGAGGCCATGATCGAGAAGGAACCGATCACCGTCGTGCTGTCGGAAAAAGGCTGGATTCGCGCCCTCAAGGGCCATGTCGAGCCGGGTACGGAGGTCAAGTTCAAGGATGGCGACAACCTGAAGTTCATGGTCCATGGGCAGAGCACGGACAAGTTCCTGGTATTCGCCACCAACGGGCGGTTCTACACGCTTGCCGGCGACAGACTGCCGGGCGGCCGCGGGCACGGCGAGCCCGTGCGCCTGATGGTCGATATCCCCAACGGCCACGACCCCATCTGGCTTCAGGTCTATCAGCCCGGCAAGAAATACGTCGTGGCGTCGGACAAGGGGCGCGGCTTCATCGTG
The DNA here is from genome assembly GCA_963976055.1 of uncultured Alphaproteobacteria bacterium. Classification (GTDB taxonomy): domain Bacteria; phylum Pseudomonadota; class Alphaproteobacteria; order Rhodospirillales; family Casp-alpha2; genus UBA1479. The sequence continues at coordinate 376,165 of CAXBJB010000002.1, read as the reverse complement.
CCGTCGGATGACCTGATGGCCCAGACCAAGAACGGCAAGCAGGTTTTGAACCTGGGCACGGGAGAAGAGGCCGCCGCCATTGCGGAAGTGATGGAGGGGGCCGATGCCGTCGCCGTGGTCGGCGAGAACCGCAAGCTGCTGATCTTCCCCATCGACGAGCTGCCGGAAATGGGCCGCGGCAAGGGCGTGATCCTGCAACGCTACAACAAGGGCGGGTTGGCCGACGTCACCACCATGCGCTTCGCCGAGGGTCTGACCTGGCGGTCGGGCGGCCAGCGAACGGAGCCGGAATACCATCAATGGGTCGGTAAGCGGGCGCAATCGGGCCTGGTCGTGCCCAAGGGATTTCCGCGCTCGGGTACCTTCGGTCGGGACTAGGCATCGGCGCTCCCAAGGTGTGAAATTCGCCCGATGCCGCTAAGATGGCCCGGCGAAATCCGCCGGAACGAGATGGTGGTCCCCAAATGACCGAAACGCAGCCCCATGGCCACCTCCAACATGCCTCCGTTGTGGAGGCGGTTCTCAGTGACCTGAAGACGACCGAACAAGGCCTGACCCAGGCCGAGTATGAGGCGCGGCTTGCCATCCATGGGCCCAACCGTCTGCCCGAAGCCCCGAAACGCAGCTTGATCGTCCGCTTCCTCTCCCATTTCCACAACATCCTGATTTACGTCCTCCTCGCGTCATCGGTGATCACGGCCTTTCTTGATCATACGGCGGATACCCTTGTGATTCTGGCCGTGGTGTTCGCAAACGCCATTATCGGCTTCGTGCAGGAAGGGCGCGCGGAAAAAGCCATGGATTCCATCCGGCAGATGCTCGCGCCGCACGCTTCCGTGTTGCGTGACGGCGGGCGGATCAGCGTCGACGGCCAAGGCCTGGTTCCCGGCGACGTTGTGATTCTGGAAGCCGGCGACAAGGTTCCGGCGGATCTGCGCCTGTTCCGCGCCTCCGGCCTGAGCATGCAGGAAGCGATCCTGACCGGCGAGTCCGCCCCCGTGGAAAAGCACACCCGGCCGGTCACCGCCGAAGCCCCTCTGGGAGATCGCGCCTGCATGGCCTTCAGCGGCACACTGGTGACCAGCGGCACGGGACGCGGCGTGGTGGTGGCCACGGGCGCCGCGTCCGAGATCGGCCGCATCAGCGGCCTTTTGTCCGAGGTCGCGGTGTTGACCACGCCGCTGGTCAGGCAGATGAACGTGTTCGCCCGCTGGCTGACCATCCTGATCCTGGTCATCGCGTCGGTCCTACTCGTGTTCGGTTATTTCGTCGAACATCATGCCTTCTCCGAAATGTTCATGGCTGTGGTCGGCCTTTCGGTCGCGGCCATCCCCGAAGGACTACCCGCCGTCCTCACGATCACACTCGCCGTCGGCGTCCAGGCGATGGCGCGGCGTAACGCCATCGTCCGCCGTTTGCCGGCGATCGAAACACTGGGGTCGATGTCGGTCATCTGCACCGACAAGACCGGCACATTGACCCGCAACGAAATGATGGTCACGACGATCGCCGTCGACGGCGATTTGTTTTCATTCGAAGGGGATGGGTACGAGCCCACGGGCGCGATAACGCTCAACGATGAGACAATTAACGGCCGAGACCATGAAACTCTTAAGGAACTCGCCCGGGCGGCGGCACTCTGCAACGATTCCACGCTGCGCGCGAAGGGTAGAACCTGGACGGTCGAGGGCGACCCCATGGAAGGCGCGTTACTTAGCTTGTCGGGAAAAGTCGGCATCGACATCAGTGCTGAAGCATCGGCATGGCCACGTACGGACGCCATCCCGTTCGATGCCAAACACCGATTCATGGCAACCTTGCATCACGACCACGAGCGCCATGCGGTCGCCTTCGTCAAGGGGGCGCCCGAGACCATTCTTCGTATGTGTGACACCCAGCGCGGCCCCTCAGGTGAGACGGCGCCCCTCGACCCGCGTTATTGGCACGAGCTTGCCGACACCATCGCGGCGCGCGGCCAGCGGGTTCTCGCCTTCGCCACCCGGTCACTGCCCGGGCATGAGACGGTTCTGGAATTCGCCGACGTGGAGGACGGGCTGATCCTGATCGGCTTGGCCGGGCTCATCGATCCGCCCCGGCCTGAGGCGATCATGGCGGTTGCCGAATGCCATGGGGCGGGAATCCGCGTCAAGATGATTACGGGAGATCATGCGGGAACCGCCGCCGCGATCGGTCGTCAGATCGGCCTGATCAATCCGGACAAGGTTCTGACCGGTGCCGACCTGGACGCCATGGACGATGGTGCTCTGGCCTCGGCCGTCCTGGAGGCCGACATTTTCGCGCGCACGAGCCCGGAACATAAGCTGCGGCTGGTGATGGCGCTGCAATCTCACGGCTTGACCGTGGGCATGACGGGCGACGGGGTCAACGACGCGCCCGCGCTCAAGCGCGCCGACGCAGGGATCGCGATGGGCCGGAAAGGCAGCGAAGCGGCCAAAGAGGCGGCGGAGCTCGTATTGGCGGACGACAATTTCGCCTCCATCGCCGCCGCCGTGCGCGAAGGACGAACCGTCTACGACAACATCAAGAAGGTCATCAGCTGGACCCTGCCGACCAACGCCGGCGAGGCGATGACAATCATCGTCGCGCTGCTGTTCGGCATGACCCTGCCGGTCACGCCAATTCAAATCCTATGGGTGAACCTGATCACCGCCATCACATTGGGCATCGCGCTGGCCTTCGAGCCGACCGAAGAGAATACCATGCGCCGACCGCCCAGGCCGAGGGACGAGCCCCTGCTGACCGGAGAATTGGCCTGGCATATCGTCTTGGTGTCGATGCTTTTCCTGGGTGGCGTGTTCGGGATCTACGCCTACGCCGTGGACAAGGGGTATTCCATCGACTTGGCCCGCACAATGGCGCTCAACACGCTGGTCGTGATGGAGATTTTCCACCTGTTCTTCATCCGCAACATCTACAGCACCTCGCTCACCTGGGACGCCGTTCGTGGGACCCCGGTCGTCTGGGCGACGGTCATCGCGGTGACCGCCGCGCAGTTCGCGATTACGTATTTCGCGCCATTGCAGACCATATTCGCGACCGTCGCCGTGCCGTTCATGGACGGTCTTTTGATTGTTTCCGTCGGCGTCACGCTGTTCGTGATCATCGAGATCGAGAAGCAACTGCGGCTGAGCATGATACGAAAGGCCGATACGTCCCGAAGAAACTCATAAACCAGAGACCGGTTCAGACTTCGGAAAAGGGCACCCAGCCCCGTGCCGTGTGGATTTCCAGCGGGCGGAACCGCGCCTTGTAGGACATCTTGTTGCAGCCCTCGATCCAGAACCCCAGGTAGACATAAGGCAGGCCGAGGCGCTTGGCTTCGTCGATCAGCCACAGGATCATGTAGGTGCCCATGCCCCGGCGCGGCTGTTCCGGGTCGAAATAGCTGTAGACCGCGGACAGCCCGTCGCCCAGGCGGTCGGCCAGCATGGCCCCCATCAGCGTGCCCTGGCCGTCGCGGAAGGTGATCAGGCCGGTGTCGATGGGGGTGTCCTCGATCAGCGCCTGGTAATCGAGGTAATCCATCTTGGACATGTCGCCGCCGGAATGGCGCGACGCCTGATAGCGTTGGAACAGGCGATATTGTTCCTGGCTGGCGGCCGGCTGCGCCATGCGTGCCGACAGGTCCGTGTTGGCTTTCAAAATCCGCTTCATGGACGGACGCAGGTCGAAGCCGTCGACGGCGATCCGCACGGCCTTGCAGGCGTCGCAGCCGGGACACGCCGGAGCATAGACAATGCCGTGGGAACGGCGGAATCCGGCATAGGACAATTGATCGTGAAGCCGCGTGGCGTCGCGCCCGAACAGTTCGGTGACCACGCGCCGTTCGACCCGGTCCGGCAGGTACGGACAGGGCAGAGGCGCCGTCGCGAAAAAGAACCGCGTGTCCGATATGGGTTTGTGGCGCATGTCGTGTCCCTGTGCCTCCGGTCACGCCGCCAGCGCGTCGACCGTCCGGAACCTACTGTGACTTAATATCGCCGCGAATTTCAAGGTTGATCCCCGGCAATGCCGGTGCCGCCGGTTGCGCAGGTCGGGCCGGAGCAACCTCGCCGGGCGCGGGCAGACGCAGGCCCTCGGGCTCTAGCTTCGGGGCGGAAGCCCCGCCGTCCTCCTGCCGCTGCTGACGCTTGATCTCGTTGAGGCCGGGCAGGGCTTCGTTCTCGCGTTCCTTCCTGGCCTTTTCCTCGGCGTCCTTTTGGGTCTTTTCCTTTTCCGCCTCACGGCCGGTGCCACGCAGCAGAATGATCGAGAGCCGCCGGTTGGACGGATGCTTGGGGTCTTCGGCGATCAGGGGGTCGGTCGCCGACTTGCCGACGACGCGCTGAATCCTGGCATCGGGCACGCCGAAGCTTTCGAGCGCACGGCGCGCCGAATTGGCGCGGTCCGACGACAGTTCCCAGTTGCCGTAATCCTTGCTGGCGAACGCGGTCGCGTCCGTATGCCCGGAAATCGAGATGTCCTGGGGCATCGACAGGATGACCTTGGACACCAGTTCCAACAGGCGTTCCGTATGCAGGAACATCTTGGAGGAGCCCGACGGGAACATGGCCAGACCGTCGCGGTCGATCAGCTGAATGCGCAGGCCCTCGGGCGTGTTGTCGACCAGCAGGCTGTTTTTCAGCTGGCGCATCTGGGGCACGCTTTCCAGCGTCTTTTGCAGCTCTTCCTGGGCGTCCTCGAAGGCTTCCTGTTCCTTCTTGGCGGCCTGGGCCTCAAGGTCCTCTTCGCTCGGTTGGGCCTTGGATTCGGCCTCGCCCTCGGACAGGTCGCCGCCGGTGCCGGCCTTGGGCGGCGGCAGATCGACGGTCACGCTGTCGCGCGCCGTGGCGTTCGAGGAAATGCCTTCCTCGGTAATGGTCTTGCCCTGCAGGATGTCGCCGGACCCGCTGGTCGTCTGCGACGTGGACACCGGCGCGAAATAGTTGGAGATGCCTTCGAGGGATTCCTGGGTGACCGAGTTCAACAGCCACAGCAGCAGGAAGAACGCCATCATGGCGGTCACGAAGTCGGCATAGGCGATTTTCCACGCGCCACCGTGATGGCCGTGTCCGCCCTTCTTGATCTTCTTGATGATGATCGGTTGTTTTGCGGCTTCGTCCGCCATCAGGCCCTTCCTATGGGGTCCGTCCCGTTTCGGCCGTTCGCGCTGCCGTGGTCACGGGAATGCATGCGACCGGCGGCAGGAGGGGTGCTTATCACGACGCCGCGGGCAAGTTGGTGACCATTTCCTCGACCTCGGCAAAGGTCGGCCGCAAGCCGTGCGCCAAGGTCTTGCGCGCGAATTCCACGGACACCTGCGGGGCGTATCCCTGCATGTGGCCGACCAGCGCGATCTTGATGCAGTTCAGGTAGGCGGCATCGGCGCTGTAGGTATTGGTCAGGGAGGCCGCGATGGGGGCCATGAAGCCATAGGCGAAGAAAATTCCGCTGAACGTCCCGACCAGGGCCGCCGCGATCAGGTTGCCCAAAACTTCCGGCGGTTCGGTGATCGAGCCCATGGTCACGATGACGCCCAGCACGGCGGCGACGATGCCCAGCGCCGGGGTCGCGTCGGCCATGCTCTGCCAGGCGCCGGAGATGGCGTGCAACTCTTCGTGGTGCTTTTCCAATTCGGCATCCATGACCGATTCGATTTCGTGCGGATTGGACGCCCCCAGGGTCAACAGGCGCAGATAGTCGCACAGGAATTCGATGGCGTGATGGTCGCCGTGAAACAGCGGAAAATTGGCGAACAGGGTGCTTTCGTCCGGTTTTTCCACATGCGCTTCGAGCGCCAGGTCACCCTTGGTCTTGGCCAGACGGAACACCGAATAGAGGCAACCGAGAAGCTCTTCATAGTGTTCGCGAGTATACGTGGGGCCTTTGATCAGGGTCTTGAAGGACCCCATGACGCCCTTGATCACCGACTTCGGGTTGCCGGTGATGAACGCCCCGATGGCGCCGCCGAAGATGATGATGAATTCAAGCGGCTGCCATAGCACGGCGAAGCTACCGTGGACGCCGTAGGCACCGAACACGGACACCAGCACAACCAATGAGCCTACAATAAACAGCATTCAGCAGTCTCCAAGAGCACGGGTCCGCGCCGACGCCGCTTCGCGATCTCTAACGCACGGGGGAAAAGCTATCGTCCTATCGTCCCAAAATACAAGCATTTCTCGTACCGAAGTGCCATAAGCCAAAAGGATTAATTTAAAGAGCCACGCCCTCATTGAACGTCAAATTGATTGGTAATTGGTAAAGGCTTGCCAGCCCTTCCCCAGGCGACGTATTCAAGACGTCATCCGCGTACACATGCCAACATCCTTTGGGGAACGATTCGGCCGCCGACATGGTTGATCAAATTGCATTCAGAAACGCCTTAGCCTGTTTTGCCTCGGGCGTCACGGTTGTCACCGCGCCCGGTGACGGGCAGGGGCCCGTCGGCGTGACCGTCAGCGCCTTCTGCTCGCTGTCCCTCGACCCGCCCTTGATCCTGGTCTGCCTGGACAATCGCACCGGCTGCATCGCCCAGTTCCTGGAACCCGGCGCCGGATTCACGGTCAATGTCCTGGCCGCCGACCAACATGCCCTGTCCGACTCTTTCGCCGGGCCGCAGACCTTCGACCTGCACGGTCATGGATATGCCATGGGGGCGACCGGCGCGCCGGTCCTGGACGGCGTGGCGGCGGCGCTTGCCTGCCACACCCATGAGATCCACGACGGCGGCGACCACCGCATCGTGGTCGGCCGCGTGGCGGACGTTCAGGTGGCTCGCGACAAGGCCCCACTGGTCTATTTTCAAAGCTCATACCGTGGGTTAAGTGAGCGAATCTAAGTATCCATTTTTATTCGATTTCCCCATCGTTCGCGCGGTGGCGGCACAGCTTGTCGGCGGAATCGCGACCGTGGCCGCCATGGCGCTTCTGCGCAGCCTCGGCTGGCCGGCGCCACCGGCAACGCTTTGCATCGTCTGGGGAGCGACGGCGGCGGCGGCGACCCTACCCATGGGGCTGGCCCGCTGGTGGCTGCCGGTTCAGGCGGTGGCCCCGGTTCTGCTCTGGGTCGTGCTCGGCCTGCAGCCGCCGGGATGGGTATTTCCCACCGTGTTCGTCGTGCTGCTCGCCGTCTATTGGAACGCCGTGGGTGAGGGCGTCCCCCTCTACCTGTCCAACGCCAAGACCTGGCGCGCCGTTGAAAAACTGCTGCCGCAGCGGCCCGGCATCCGCATGGCCGATCTGGGCAGCGGGCTCGGCGGGACGCTCTGGCATCTCGCCGATGCGCGGCCCGACGCCGCGTTCGAAGGCTTCGAGACCGCCCCGTTGGTTTATCTCGCGACCCGCCTGCGTCAATTCACGCAGCCGCGGGCGAACCTGCGACTCCGCTTTCTGTCCCTTTGGCGGGCGGATTTAAGGAGTTTCGATGTCGTCTATTGTTTTCTGTCGCCCGTGCCCATGGCCCGCCTGTACGCCAAGGCCCGGCAGGAAATGAAGCCGGGCAGCCTGTTTATCTCCAACAGCTTCGCCGTGCCGGATGTCGAACCCGACGAGATCGTCGTGGTCGACGACAGCCGGCGCACCCGGCTGCTGGTGTTCAGGATGTAAACGGAAAGGCGACCGGACTTAGTCCTTGCGGTTCGACAGGACCCGGGTCTGGAATCCGGCATTGCACAGGGCCTTGACGATCGCGCGTGCATGTTCCGCATCGATGGTTTCGATCACCACGTCCAGTTCCGTGTCGCGGATCGGGCCGTCGGTGAACAGGCGCTGGTGATAGACTTCCAGGATATTGCCGCCCAGACCGCCGATCAGGCCGGCGACCTCGGACAGCATGCCCGGGCGGTCGCTCATGCCGATGCGCAGGCTGACCATGCGCCCGCCGCGCACCAGGCCGCGTAGCAGCACGTTGGACAACAGGCGGGAATCGATGTTGCCGCCGGAAATCACGATGCCGACCTTCTTGCCCTTGTATTTGCCGTCGCCGGCCAAAAGGGCCGCGACCCCGGCCGCCCCGGCACCCTCGGCGACGATGCGCTGACCCTCGGCCAGGGCCAGGACGGCGGCTTCGATCTCGTCCTCGCCCAGAACGGCGATGTCCTTGACGTGGTCGGCGATGATCGGTCGGGTGATTTCGCCCGGTGTTTTCACGGCGATGCCCTCGGCGATGGTGGTGCCGGCGCCGGTCGAGGCCTCACCCTTCAGGGCCTGGGCCATGGAGGGGTAAAGTGCGGTCTGTGCGCCGATCATCTCGATCCCCGGGTTGATCGCATGGGCCGCGATGGCGCAGCCGGCCATCAGGCCGCCGCCGCCGATGGGCACGATCAGGATGTCCAGATCCGGCACGTCTTCGAGAAATTCCAGCGCCACCGTGCCCTGACCGGCGATCACGTGCGGGTCGTCGAAGGGGGGGATGAACAGTTTGCCGGTTTCCCCGGCATGAGCCAGGGCGGCATCCCGCGCGGCGTTGAAATCGATGCCTTCGAGGACGACCTTGGCGCCCAGGTCCTCGGTTCGCCCGACCTTGGTGAAGGGGGTGCCTTCGGGCATGTAGATGGTCGCCGCGATGCCGAGCCGCCCGGCGTGATAGGCCACGCCCTGGGCATGGTTGCCGGCCGAGGCGGCGGCGACGCCGCGCGCGCGTTCGTCATCCGACAGGCTGCCCAGCTTGATCCCGGCGCCGCGCACCTTGAACGAGCCCGTGACCTGCAGGTTTTCCAGCTTCAGATAGACCTCGGCGCCGGTCGCCCGCGACAGCCGGCGCACCGGCAGGGCCGGGGTGCGGATGATCTCGCCCAGCAATTGGCGGGCGGCGTCGCGGATGGCATCTATGGTCACGGTCATGGCACGGGTTCCGTTACGGCAAGTGAAGCCGCCGTTCTACACGCTTGCTCAGTCTTTTGGCAGAATTTTCAGAACGTCGCCCGAACCGGCCGGAACGGGTCCCAAGGTGAGCGCGCCGCCATCCCGCCACAGGTCGATCAGATCGCGGTAACGCGGGCTGAGCGGATTTCCCGACTGCCCCGTCGCGATGACGAAGCGAGATTCGTCCAGGTCGCTTAAATCCATGAGGGCGCGCAATCCCGCGCCATGGCGGTGGGCAAAGGGGGCGTCCTTGCGCCCCAGCCACATGGCGCCGCGGTTGAGGGTGTCGTTGCCGCCGTCCGTCGCCACTTCGACCGTCGTCCAATCGCGCAGCACGGGGATGTGCCGGAACACGGGATGTTCGAACCGGGCGACATGGACATCACCCCAAAGCGCCGTGCGGCCCAGTTCCCGGTCCAGGCCCATCAGGTCGCGGGCCGTGCGGTCCAGGGCGCGGACAATCGCGTCGGCACAGGTTTCGGCCTTGTCCGCCGTCCCCCGGTCGTCGCACCACGACTGGTCCGCCGTCAGGGCCCGCACCACGGCCTGGATGCGCAGGCCGTGCCAGCGGTCGATCAGCTCACCCAGTTCGTCGGCGAAGATCGCCCGCTTCAGGTTCAGCGCGAAAAACATGAAGGCGAGGGGGGCGCGCTGGCGGCGGTCCATGGCGCCGTCCCAGCGCTCCAGCGCGCGGACCAGGGACCGGCGGGCGGCAACATCGTCCAATTGCGCCAGGGCGAAGGCCAACAGCTCCTCCGCCCCGGCGGAATGGATGTCCATCTGGGGAGCGACCGGGTCGGGCCGGTCGCCGGCCAGCAGATCGGCCAGCCGCCGAGCGCGGAAGGGCGGCGGCCAGTCGGCGGCGATCGTGAAGGGAAAGCCCGGGGGGGTGACCTTGTTGTTGGCGTTCAGCAGCACGCCGCCGGGCGGATCAGCATAGCGCGGCATTACCGCGGGGTCGAGGGAACCGTCGTGCCCCACCGGCCCCTGAATTCGGATCAGCGGCACCTGACCGCCGCCGCGTTTGCGCTTGGGCAGGCGGCCCGCCGTGATCATGCCGATGTCGCCCGCCGTGGTCGCATGGAGAATATTCTGCACGGGGGCGTGGAACCGGCGCAGGGCCGCCGCGATATCGGCCTTGGTCTTGGCGGCGTTGAGGGCCAGGAGCGCTTCCGGCGTATGGTCGTCCGACTCCAGATAGGGGGCGGAGAGGGTCACCGGGCGACCGCCGATGTCGGTGATGACGGGGCCGTCGGGGGTTTCCAGCACTTTCAGGGTTTCCGGCGCGCCGTCCCGCACGTTGATGACCTCACTGCGCACGCGGAAGTCGGCGGTGCCGCCGTCCGCATCCGTGCGGTAGGCGCCGGGTTGCCCGGCCGGGGTTTCGAGGATCAGGTCTTCCGTATCCGCCCCCGTGGTCGTGAAGCCCCAGGCGACATGGCCGTTGTGGCCGATCACCAGGAACGGCACGCCGGGCACGGTCGCCCCGGCAAGCACGCCGTTCGGGGTTTCCAGGCGCGCCAGATACCACAGGATCGGCGCCTGGAATTCCAGATGCGGGTCGTTGGCCAGGAACGGCTTGCCCGTGGTCGTGCGCGTCCCCGAGAGCGCCCAAGCGTTGGACGCCGTGCCCGGGGCGCCCGCGCTGCGCGGGTCCCAGTCCATGGCGGGAAAGGCGGCCAGGCCGCTGCCGCCGCCGGACATGCCCGGAAAGGCGGTCGGCGCGTCGCCAGGGTAGGGCGGCCAGAGGAAATTCACCTGTTCCGGCGAAAGCCTGGCCAGCATGTCGAGACGCAGGCGTTCCGTGCGCCAGTTGCCGGCCAGGCGCAGGGCCATCAGCTTGCCCCAGACCAGGCTGTCGGCGGGCCGCCAGGGTTCGGGCGTGTGGCGCAGCGCGAGGAATTCGACGGTGCGCGGCCAGGAGGTGTCGCCGATCCAGGCATTGACCCCGGCGGCATAGGCGTCGAGCCGCTTTTTCAGGGCGGGCGAGGCCGCCTTTGCCTGCGCCTCGGCCAGCCGGTAGATCCCCAGCCGGCGCATGTGGCGGTCCATGTCGAGGGCCGGCGCGCCCAGTACCTCCGCCAACCGCCCGGCCCCCGCGCGGCGCATCAATTCCATCTGGAAGAACCGATCCTGGGCATGCACGAAGCCGAGCGCGAAAAAGGCGCTGTCCCCGTTACCGGCGCGGATGCGCGGCACGCCGTGGCTGTCACGGGTGACCGTCACGGGCGCCGGAAGGCCCGCGAGTTTCAGGGTGCCCGACGTCTTGGCAAAGGTCGGGGCGAGCAGGGCCGCGCCGCCGCCGACAAGCGCCACGGCCAGCGCCAGGCCCCAGATTTTCAGCCCACGCAGCCGCACGGCGGGTCTTCCGGGCCGGAAATTTTCGCCCGCCCGCATTGCGGGGGGTAAATCTTGGCGTTATACATCGCGCGACACCAAACTTGTGCCGGCCCCCGGTTTCCGGGCGCGCCGGACGTTCCCTTCCATCGCTGAGACGCCCACAATAAGGCGCGACCAACAAAAGGAAACAGACATGTCCGGACCCTTGAGCGGCCTTCGGGTTTTCGATCTGACCCGCATTCTGGCGGGCCCCTCCTGCACGCAGATTCTCGGCGACCTGGGCGCCGACGTGATCAAGGTGGAAATTCCCGGCAAGGGTGACGACACGCGCGGCTTCGCGCCGCCCTACCTGAAGGACGGCGACGGCAAGGATACGGACCAGAGCGCCTATTTCACCTGCGCCAATCGCAACAAGCGCTCCATCACCCTGGACCTGACCAAGCCCGAGGGCATCGAACTGGCGAAAAAGATGATCGCCAAGTCCGACGTGCTGGTCGAGAATTTCAAGACCGGCGGCCTTGCCAAGTACGGCCTGGGGTATGATCAGTTGAAGGACGATAACCCGGGCCTGGTCTATTGCTCGGTCACCGGATTCGGCCATACGGGCCCCTACGCCAACCGCCCCGGATACGACGTGCTGATCCAAGGCATGGGCGGCTTCATGAGCGTGACCGGCGATCCCGACGGCGATCCGCAGAAGGCCGGCATCCCCATTTCCGACCTGATCGCCGGCATGTACGCCGCCGTCGGCATCAACGCGGCCCTGCGCCACCGGGAAGTCACCGGCGAAGGCCAGCACATCGACATCGGCATGCTGGACACCACCGCCGCCATCCTGTCGATCCAGGGGGCGAATTTCCTGGCCACCGGCCAGAACCCGCCGCGCCTGGGCAATGCGCACCCCAACATCGTGCCCTATCAGTCGTTCGCGACCGCCGATGGCGACATCATTCTGGCGGTCGGCAACGACGGACAGTTCCAGCGGTTCTGCAAGGTCGCGGGCTGCGAGCATCTGACGGAAGACCCGAAATTCGCGACCAACGCCAACCGCGTGTCGAACCGGGACGAGATCGTCGCCCTGCTGAAGCCGATCATCGCCGCCAAGCCTTCCGCTTTCTGGCTTGAAGAACTGGAAAAGAACAACGTCAGCTGCGGGCCCATCAACCGCCTGGATCAGGTGTTTTCCGATCCTCAGTTCCTCGCCCGCGGCATGCGGCTCGACATGCCGCACCCGAAGACCGGCAGTCGGCCGGTCAGCATGGTCGCGAGCCCGCTGAAATTCTCGAAATCGCAGGTCGACTACCGCATGGCGCCGCCGGTCCTGGGCCAGCATTCGGAAGAGGTTCTGGGCGAAGTCCTGGGGCTCAGCGCCGACGAGGTCGCCGCCCTGCGCGACCGCGGCGTGATCTGACCGGAACGGCGCGGCCATGGAACGGAAATCCTTCCTCGGCCGCGCCGCCCTCGGCGCCTTTCACGAAGTCGTCTATTGGCAGTGGGGCCCCGCCGACGGCCCGGTCCTGCTCTGCGTTCACGGGCTGACCCGCAACGGCCGGGATTTCGACGCGGTGGCCGAGCGGTTCTCGGACCGTTGGCGCGTCGTCTGCCCCGACATCGTCGGGCGCGGCGACAGCGGCCGCCTGGCCGATCCCCTGCAATACGGCTATCCGCAATACCTCGCCGACCTAACCGCCCTGATTGCACGCCTCGACGTGGACCGGGTCGCCTGGCTCGGCACCTCCATGGGCGCGTTGCTCGGCATGATCATGGCGGCGGGGCCGGGCACCCCCGTGGAACGCCTGTTGATGAACGATGCCGGGCCGGTGGTGACCAAGGACTCCCTGCAACGCATCGCCGCCTATCTTGGCACGGCGCCGGATTTCGCCGATTTGGCCGAGGCCGAGGCCTATATCCGCCAGGTCCACGCGCCGTTCGGCCCCCTGACCGACGATCAATGGGCGCATCTCGCGCGGCACAGCGTGCGGCAGGCGCCCGACGGACGGCTGGTGCTGAAGTACGATCCCGGCTTGGCCAAACCGTTCCAGGGCGCGGTCGACAACGATCTGGTGCTGTGGCCCGTGTGGGACGCGATCCGCTGCCCGGTCACCGTGATCCGGGGTGCCCAGTCGGACCTTTTGCGCGCCGACACCCTGGCGGAAATGCAAGCCCGCGGCCCGAAAACCACGGCCCATGAGATTTCCGGCGTCGGTCATGCGCCGGCCTTGATGGATGCTGCCCAGTTGGATCTGGTCGCGGATTGGCTCGCGGCCTGAGGCGGCCCGAATTTATTCAGCGGACACATACCTTTGTCTGTATTGAAAGTCGCCGAGCCGACGAATACTATGCAGCCACATTAGGGATCGGTCAGACGCATTTTCGCGCAAGACCGCCGGAAATCTGGGAGTGCCGATAATGGCTGAAGTTCAGGCTGTAAATTCGTCCCGCGCGCTGCGCGAAGCGGAAACCCGCGAGCTGGCGACGCATCCGGGTGAGGACCTGGACGATTTCGTGACATTCCGGGTCAAGAAGCAGTTGTTCGGCATTCCCGTGCTGATGGTTCAGGACATTCTGTCGCCGGACCGCATCGCCTCGATCCCCCTGGCGCCGCCGGAAGTGCGCGGCTCCATCAACCTGCGCGGCCGCATCGTCACCGTCATCGACGTGCGCGTGCGCCTCGGCCTGCCGACCAGCACGGAAGCCTCGGAAAACGCCATGGCGGTAACGGTGGAGCACGACCACGAGCTCTACACCCTGCTGGTCGACAGCATCGGCGACGTGGTCAGCCTGTCCAACGAGTTGTACGAGCGCAATCCGGCGACCCTTGATTCCCTGTGGCGCGAATTCGCCAACGGGATTTATCGCTTGAAGGGTGAGTTGATGGTGGTGCTCGACGTTCACCGCCTGCTGAACATCAGCGTCCGGCCCTAGAAAACAAATCTGCCGTCAGCCACGTAACAGGCGCGCGACGTCCAAGGCCGCGTAAGTCAGGATTCCGTCGGCGCCCGCGCGTTTGAACGCCATCATGGTTTCCAGCAGCACCTTGTCATAATCCAGCCAGCCGGCGTCGCCCGCACCGCGCAGCATCGCGTATTCGCCCGACACGTTGTAGACGAAGGTCGGCATGCGGAACTCTTCCTTGACCATGCGTACGACGTCCAGATAGGGCAGGCCGGGCTTGACCATGACCATGTCCGCACCTTCCTCGACATCGAGGGTGACCTCCCACATGGCCTCATCCACATTGGCCGGGTTCATCTGATAGGTCGCCTTGTCGCCCTTGAGCGCGCCCTTGGAGCCGACGGCGTCGCGGAACGGCCCGTAGAAGCCCGACGCATACTTGGCCGCATAGGCCAGCACGGACACGTCCTGACGGCCGGCATCGTCCAGAGCGTCGCGGATGGCGGCGACGCGCCCGTCCATCATGTCCGAGGGCGCGATGATGTCGCAGCCGGCCTCGGCCTGGACCAGGGACTGCTTGACCAGGATTTCGACCGTTTCGTCGTTGAGGATGATCCCGTCCTGCACAAGACCGTCATGGCCGTCGGAATTGAAGGGGTCGAGCGCCACGTCGCAGATCACCCCGACATCCGGCACGGCGGCCTTGGCGGCACGCACGGCGCGGCACACCAGGTTGTCCGGATTGTAGGATTCCCTGGCGTCCGGGGTCTTCAGGTTGTCGTCCGTATAGGGAAACAGGGCGACGGCGGGAATGCCGAGTTCGCGGGCTTCCGTCACCGCGCCCGCCAGCAAGTCGACTGACAGGCGCTCGACGCCCGGCATGGACGGGATGGGTTCCCGCTTGTTGCTGCCCTCGACTACGAACACGGGCCAGATCAGGTCATCAGGGGACAATTTATGTTCGGCGACCAGCCGCCGGATCCAGGGTTCGCGCCGGTTGCGGCGCATGCGCTTGCGGGGAAATGTGGCCACGGTCGATTGCTTCCGGTGAAGAGTCAGAGGGCCCAAAGGCTTGGACGGAGCCGACAAAATCCCTTGCAGATCGGCTAAAGTCAACGTTTCTCGACGCGGCTTCGGGGGATTGGTCCCTTTACCCAACAGGGGATTTGCCTTACGTTTACGTAAACGGAAACCACAACGATACTTGGGAACGGAAACACCATCGTGCCTGACGACACACTTCCCACCGCCGGGTCGACGCAGGCCCCGGGCGCCACCAGCAAGGGGCCGCTGCACCCGGTGCGGTTCGTCACCGCCGCCGCGTTGTTCGACGGCCATGACGCCGCCATCAATATTATGAGGAGGATTTTGCAGGCGCAGGGAGCCGAGGTCATCCACCTGGGCCACAACCGTTCCGTCGACGAGGTGGTGACCGCCGCCATCCAGGAAGACGCCCACGGCATCGCCGTCTCAAGCTATCAGGGCGGCCATGTGGAATACTTCAAGTACATGATCGACCTGCTGCGTGAGCGCGACCGCCCCGACATCACCGTGTTCGGCGGCGGCGGCGGCGTGATCGTCGCCGATGAGGTCCGCGATCTGGAAGCCTACGGCGTGACCCGCGTCTATTCGCCCGAGGACGGCCGCCGCTTAGGGCTACAGGGTATGATCGCCGACATGATCCAGACCGCGCGGCGCGACCTATCCGCCGACCTGCCCAAGGACCTGAGCGGCCTCAAGGGCGGGGACGCGGCCGATCTGGCCCGCGTCATCACGGCGATCGAGGACGGCCGCCTGCCCAAGGGCATGCGGGACGAGATCACGACCACGGCCCAGGGCCGCGACACGGTGCCGGTGCTGGGCATCACGGGCACCGGCGGGGCGGGTAAATCGTCGCTGACGGACGAAATCGTGCGGCGGTTCCGGTTCGGCTCGGGAGAACCCCGCATCGCCGTCGTCGCCATCGACCCAACCCGGCGCAAGACGGGCGGGGCGCTGCTGGGCGACCGCATCCGCATGAACGCCAACAACGCGCCCAACGTGTTCTTCCGCTCCCTCGCCACAAGGGACGCCAAGACGGAGGTGCCGCCGGCGCTTGCCGACATCATCGCCGCCGTGAAGGCCGCGGGCGCCGACATCGTCATCATCGAAACGCCCGGGATCGGACAGGGAGACGCCGGTATCGTGCCGTTCTGCGACGTCTCGCTTTACGTCATGACGCCCGAGTTCGGCGCCGCCAGCCAGCTCGAGAAGATCGACATGCTGGATTTCGCCGACGTCATCGTGATCAACAAAATGGACCGCAAGGGCGCCATGGACGCGCTGCGCGACGTGCGCAAGCAGGTTCAGCGCAACCGCGAGGCCTTCGCCGCCAAGCCCGACGACATGCCCGTGTTCGGCGCGATTGCCTCCCGGTTCAACGACACCGGCGTGACGGCGGTCTATCAGGAACTGTTGAACCAATTCACGGCCAAGGGCTTTCCGGCGCTGCCTCACCTGCTGCCGGCGGTGGACAGCAAGGCGTCGGAGCCGGGCCAGGCCATCGTGCCGCCGGACCGCCAGCGCTATCTGGCCGAAATCGCCGACGAAGTGCGCAGTTACCTGGCCCGGGCCGAGGCCCAGGCGCACATCGCCCGGGCCCGCCAGCAGGCCCAGGAAACGGCCCGCATGTTGACCGAAAATGGCAAGCCTTCCAGGGATGTGGAAAGCCTTGCTGACTCAAAACATAAGCAACTGAGCGCCGAGTCCCATGCCCTGTTGGATGCTTGGCCGGCGGTCAAGGATGCCTATTCGGGCGACGAGATGGTGGTCGCCGTGCGCGACCGGGAAATCCGCAACGCGCTGACCCGCACGACCCTGTCCGGCAACACGATCCGTCGCGTCAGCCTGCCGAAATATGAAGATCACGGCGAATTGCTTAAATGGCTGATGCGGGAGAACCTGCCGGGTTACTTCCCCTTCACGGCGGGCGTGTTCCCCTTCAAGCGGACCGAGGAAGACCCCACCCGCATGTTCGCGGGCGAGGGCGACCCCAAGCGTACCAACGCCCGGTTCAAGTACCTGTCCAAGGAGTCCGAGGCCAAGCGCCTGTCCACGGCCTTTGATTCCGTGACGCTTTACGGCTTCGATCCGGACGAACGCCCGGACATCTACGGCAAGGTGGGCAATTCCGGCGTCTCGATCGCGACGCTGCACGACATGGCCGAATTGTACGACGGCTTCGACCTTTGCGCGCCCTCGACCTCGGTCTCCATGACCATCAACGGTCCGGCGCCGGCCATCCTGGCGATGTTCCTGAACACGGCGATCAACCAGCAGATGGCCAAGTTCGAGGCCGAGAAGGGGCGGGCACCCGACGACGCGGAAGCGGCGGAGATCCGCGCCTGGACGCTCGCCAACGTGCGCGGTACGGTGCAGGCGGACATTCTCAAGGAAGACCAGGGCCAGAACACCTGCATCTTCTCGACGGAATTCGCGCTGCGCATGATGGCCGATATCCAGGCCTATTTCGTCCAACACAAGGTGCGGAACTTCTATTCCGTCTCGATCTCCGGCTATCACATCGCCGAGGCGGGGGCGAACCCGATCTCGCAGCTCGCCTTCACGCTCGCCAACGGCTTCACCTTCGTCGAGGCTTACCTCGCGCGCGGCATGAACATCGACGATTTCGCGCCCAACCTGTCGTTCTTTTTCTCCAACGGCATGGACCCGGAATACACGGTCATGGGCCGGGTCGCGCGCCGCATCTGGGCGGTTGCGATGAAGGAGCGCTACGGCGCCAACGAGCGCTCGCAAAAGCTCAAATACCACATCCAAACCTCGGGCCGCTCGCTGCACGCCCAGGAAATGGACTTCAACGACATCCGCACCACGTTGCAGGCCCTCATCGCGGTCTACGACAACTGCAATTCGCTGCACACCAACGCCTTCGACGAGGCCTTCACCACGCCGACCGAGGACAGTCTGCGCCGGGCCATCGCCATCCAGATGGTGATCAACAAGGAATGGGGCCTGGCCAAGAACGAAAACCCCAACCAGGGGGCCTTCGTCATCGACGAGTTGACCGACCTGGTGGAAGAGGCCGTATTGCAGGAGTTCGAACGTATTTCCGAACGCGGCGGCGTGCTCGGCGCCATGGAAACGGGCTACCAGCGCGGCAGGATCCAAGAGGAATCGTTGCATTACGAGACCCTCAAGCACGACGGCAGCCTGCCCATCGTGGGCGTCAACACCTTCCTCAATCCCAATCCGGACGTGGGGCTGGCCGAACCGCCGTTGCAGCGGTCCTCGGAAGAGGAAAAACAGAATCAGATCAAAAGGCTGCGGGCGTTTCACGATGCGCGGCGCGAGGATGCCCAGGCGGCGCTTGCCGATCTGAAGACCGCCGCCGCATCGGACGGCAACCTGTTTGCCGCCTTGATGGAGGCCGTGAAATCGTGTTCCCTGGGTCAGATCACGGACGCGTTGTTCGACGCGGGCGGACAGTACCGCCGGAACATGTAGCCGGGCCGGCCTGAACGGTCGCTCCCGGTCGGTGGAAAAAGGGCTCTGGCTTGGCCACGCAAGACGACGTTTACCTGCCGGAAGTGCTGTTCGAGTTCCAGCCCAAGGGACGCTATGTGCGGGTCACCGCCATCGATCCGCGTACGGGCGTCGAGGTGATCTCCATCTGCGACGCCAAGTATTCCCAAGCGATGGTCCAGCGCCTGGCCGTCCGCAAGCTAAAATACGTGCTGCGCAAGCGCCGTACGCAAGTCCTGGGAACGGGCCGGACCGGGCGCACGGACCTGCTGGCCTGAACATTGCCGGGGGACAATTCGGCGCTTGATTTTCATTGCCGGTTTTTCCACATGTTTTGTGTCGGCCCCATGTTTTCTACATCTGGAGCGGGGCAGAGCCCTTGTGTTCGTGTAGCGGCAAGAATCGAGATGTGGTATCACTGCCGCCGGACGAACGCAGCCTTCCATAAGCCCTAGGTGGACACCCGTGAGCACCAAACCCATCGCCATCGCCTGCGATCACGCCGGCTTCGCCCTGAAAAGCGATCTGCTCAAGCAGCTTGCCGACATGGGCCATGAGGTCCTGGACCTCGGCACCAATTCCGAGGACTCGGTCGATTACCCCGATTTCGGCTTCGCCATGGCCCAGGCCATCCGCGACGGCAAGGCCGACCTGGGCGTTCTGGTCTGCGGCTCCGGGATCGGTATTTCGATGGCCGCCAACCGCTATGCGGAAGTCCGCGCCGCCCTGATCCACGATGCGCTCGGGGCCCGCATGTGCCGCCAGCACAATGACGCCAACGTGATCTGCTTCGGCGGCCGCATGATCGGCGCCGAAACGGCCAAGGACTGCCTTAAGGTGTTCCTGGAAACCGACTTCGAGGGCGGCCGCCACGGCCGCCGCGTGGACAAGCTGTCCGCCCCGGCCTGAGGCCGGCCCATCATACGCCTGAACATCCGCGCCCGCTGCCGACGACGTCCGGGCGCCGCAACCGAAATTCTAAGGACTGAACCCGCCATGCCCGACGCCGATACACCGAAATACGCCGATCCGTCCCTCAACCGCTTCTTCGAAGCACCTTTATCCGAGACGGACCCCGAGCTTTACGCCGCCGAGCGCGCCGAATTGCAGCGCCAGCAGGACAAGATCGAGCTGATCGCGTCCGAAAACATCGTGTCCCGCGCGGTCATGGAGGCCCAGGGCGGCGTCATGACCAATAAATACGCCGAGGGCTATCCCGGGCGTCGCTATTACGGCGGCTGCGAATTCGTGGACGTCGCGGAAACGCTCGCCATCGAGCGGGCCAAGAAGCTGTTCGGCTGCGGTTTCGCCAACGTGCAGCCCCATTCGGGCGCGCAGGCCAACGGGGCCGTGATGCTGGCCCTGGTCAAGCCGGGCGAGTGCATCATGGGCATGTCGCTGGCCGCCGGCGGGCATCTGACCCATGGCGCGCCGCCCGCCATGTCGGGCAAGTGGTTCGACGCCGTGCAGTACGGCGTGCGCAAGCAGGACGCCCGCGTCGACTTCGACGAGGTCGAGGAACTGGCCGTGGCGCACAAGCCGAAGGTCATCATCGCCGGCGGCTCGGCCTATCCGCGCACCCTCGATTTTCCCAAGTTCCGCGAGATTTGCGACAAGGTCGGGGCGCTGATGATGGTCGATATGGCCCATTTCGCGGGTCTGGTCGCCGCCGGGGTGCATCCGAGCCCGTTCCCCTATGCGGACATCGCCACCACGACGACCCACAAGACGCTGCGCGGGCCGCGCGGCGGCATGATCCTGACCAACGACGAAGCGATCGCCAAGAAGATCAATTCGGCCGTGTTCCCGGGCCTGCAGGGCGGGCCGCTGATGCATGTCATCGCCGCCAAGGCGGTCGCCTTCGGCGAGGCCCTGCGCCCCGAATTCAAGGATTACTCTGCGCGCGTCGTGGCCAATGCCCGGGTTTTGGCGGAAACGCTGGTTGCACGCGGCTTCGACATCGTCGCTGGCGGCACGGACACGCATCTAATGCTGGTCGACATGCGCGCCAAGGGCCTGACCGGGGTCGTGGCCGAGGCCGCCCTGGAAAACGCCCGCATGACCTGCAACAAGAACGGCGTGCCGTTCGATCCGGAAAAGCCGACGGTGACCTCGGGCATCCGGCTCGGCACCCCGGCGGGCACCACGCGCGGCTTCGGCGAGGGGGAATTCCGCGAAATCGGCAATCTGATCGCCGACGTGCTGGACGGTGTCGCCGCCAATCCGGCCGACAATTCGGCGGCGGAAGCCAAGGCGGCCGACGCCGTGGGCCGCCTGTGCCGGGATTTTCCGATCTATTCGAACATCTAGGCCGGTAACGGCTTGTTTAGACCTGAGCGGGTACAAAACACAAAATATTGGGGAGTAGTGACCGATGCGGTGCCCATTCTGCGGACATGACGATTCTCAGGTGAAGGATTCCCGGCCGACCGAAGACGGCTCGGCCGTTCGCCGTCGGCGTTTCTGCCCGGCCTGCGGTGCGCGCTGGACGACCTTCGAGCGGGTCCAACTGCGCGAACTAGTGGTCGTCAAGAAGGACGGAGAAAAAACCCCCTTCGACCGCGATAAGCTGTCGCGCTCCCTGCATATCGCGCTGCGCAAGCGCCCGGTGGACGAAGACCGCATCGAGCGGATCGTCAATTCCATACAGCGACGGCTCGAAACCCTGGGCGAGAACGAAATCCCCTCCAAGGTGGTCGGCGAAATGGTCATGGAAAACCTGGCCAACCTGGATCAGGTCGCCTACGTGCGTTTCGCCTCCGTCTATCGAAACTTCCGCGAGGCCAAGGATTTCGAGGCCTTCGTCGAGAACTTAAGTGGCGAAGACGACTAACCCATTCACCAAGCACGACCGGCGGTTCATGGCCATGGCGCTGGGGCTCGCCCGGCGCGGGCTGGGCAATGCCTGGCCCAATCCGGCCGTCGGCTGCGTCCTCGTCCGCCCGGACCTTGAAGGCTGCCGGGAGGGCGGCGGGCGCGTGGTCGGGCGCGGCTGGACCCAGCCCGGCGGACGGCCCCATGCCGAGACGGAAGCCTTGGCGCGGGCAGGGGAACTTGCCCGGGGCGCCACGGCCTATGTGACGCTGGAACCCTGCTGCCACACGGGCCAGACCGGCCCCTGCACGGACGCCTTGATCGCCGCCGGCATCCGCCGCGCCGTCATCGCCGTCACCGATCCGGACGACCGGGTGGCCGAGCAGGGTATCGCCGCCCTGGAAAAAGCCGGGATCACCGTCGATCAGGGCCTGGACGAACCCCGTGCC
The DNA here is from genome assembly GCA_963976055.1 of uncultured Alphaproteobacteria bacterium. GTDB lineage: Bacteria > Pseudomonadota > Alphaproteobacteria > Rhodospirillales > Casp-alpha2 > UBA1479. Next base: position 354,282 of record CAXBJB010000002.1, on the reverse strand, counting down.
CGGGAGATCAACGCCGGTTATTTCACCCGTGCCGCCAAGGGCCGGCCGATGGTTTTGCTGAAGGCGGCGTCCAGCCTTGACGGCCGCATCGCCGCCGCCGGCGGAGACAGCAAATGGGTGACCTCCGACGCGGCCCGGGCGCGCGGCCATCTGATGCGCGCTCAATCCGACGCCATCCTGGTCGGCATCGGCACGGTGCTGGCCGATGATCCGGAACTGACCTGCCGTCTGCCGGGGATGGAGGCCAGCTCACCCGCGCGGGTGGTGCTCGACACGCATTTGAAGACGCCGCCCACGGGCAAGCTGGCGGCATCGGCCAAGGACATCCCTCTGTGGGTCGTTACGGTTCCGGACGCTTCTCCCGAGGCGGCGGAATCCTTGGAAAAAGCAGGCGCCCAGGTGGTCCGCGTCGCCGCCGGCGACAACGGCCGCCCGGACCCGGCGGCGGTGCTCGCCACCTTGGCCCGGGCCGGGATCACACGGCTTCTGATCGAAGGCGGCGGCACGGTGGCGGCGACGTTCCTGAAGGCCGGGCTGGTCGACCGCCTAGCCTGGTTCCATGCCCCCGTGGTGGTCGGCAGCGACGGCGTTCCGGCGGTCGCCCCTCTGTCGGTCGTGACCATGAGCGACGCCTTACGCTTCGAGCGCCTGTCCATGGAACTGGTCGGCGACGACATCCTGGAAATACTGGCGGTTCGTCCCCGTCCGGCGTAAGAAGCACTCATGTTTACAGGCATCATCACCGACGTCGGCCGGGTCCGCGCCATCGAGCATGCGGATGACGGTCGCCTGGAAATCGAAACGGTCTTCGACACGCAGGACATCGCCATCGGCGCGTCCGTCGCCTGTTCGGGCTGCTGCCTGACGGTGGTGGAAAAAGGGCCGGGCTGGCTCGCCTTTGAAGCCTCGGGCGAAACCCGGCGGTTGACGACGCTCGGCACTTGGCGCGAGAACACCACCGTCAACCTGGAACGCGCGCTCAAGGCCGGGGACGAACTGGGTGGGCATATCGTTTCGGGCCATGTCGATGGCATGGCCGAACTGGTGGCGCGGGAGGTGGAAGGGGAGTCCCTGAAAATGACCTTCCGCGCGCCGGGCGCCCTGGCACCCTTTATCGCCGCCAAGGGCTCGGTCACCCTGGACGGCGTGTCGCTGACCGTGAACACGGTTGCGGCCCGGGATTTCACGGTCAATATCATCCCCCATACCCAGGAACAGACGACCCTCGGCGGCCTGGCCGCCGGCGGCGCCGTGAACCTGGAAATCGATATGCTGGCGCGCTATGTTGCGCGGCTCATGCAGATGAATGGTGAAGCCCCTTGAAATTACAAGACGTTAACGCCTACGACAGCACCCTGTCGCCGATCGAGGACATCATCGAGGACGCGCGCAACGGGCGCATGTTCATCCTGGTCGACGACGAAGAGCGCGAGAACGAGGGCGACCTGGTCATTCCGGCCCAGATGGCGACGCCGGACGCCATCAATTTCATGGCGCGCTTCGGGCGCGGGCTGATCTGCCTGGCGCTGACCCGCGAACGGGTCGAAAAACTCAACCTGCCGCATATGAGCCGCACCAATTCGTCGCGCCATCAGACGGCCTTCACCGTGTCGATCGAGGCCCGCGAGGGCGTCACCACCGGCATTTCCGCCTCGGACCGGGCGCGCACGATCTCCGTCGCCATCGACCCGGCGCGGGGGGCGGCCGACATCGCCACGCCGGGCCATATCTTTCCGCTGGAAGCCCGCGACGGCGGCACCCTGGTGCGTGCCGGGCATACGGAAGCGGCCGTCGACGTCGCGCGCCTGGCCGGTCTCAGCCCGGCCGGCGTGATCTGCGAGATCATGAACGACGACGGCACCATGGCGCGCATGCCGGATCTGGTCGAGTTCGCCCAGCACCACGGGCTGAAGATCGCGACAATCGCCGACCTGATCGCCTACCGGCGGCAGAACGACCGTCTGGTCAAACGCATTTTGGAAACGTCGTTCGAAAGCCGCCACGGCGGCAGCTTCACCATGGCGATCTATCAGAACACCGTGGCCTATGCGGAACACATCGCCCTGGTGAAGGGCGACATCTCCAAAGGCGGGCCGGTGCCCGTGCGCATGCACGCGCTGAACGTGCTGGAGGACGTGCTGGGCGACAATTCGCGGGGCGCCGACGGCCTGTTGCAGCGGTCCATGGAAATCATCGGCGAAATGGGCCGCGGCGTCATCGTGCTGATCCGCGAACCCATGCCGACCAGCCTGTCCGACCGGGTCAAGGCCAAGTTGGGCGAGGGCGAAAAGCCGTCCGGTCAGCTCCGCGATTACGGCGTGGGCGCGCAGATCCTGACCGACCTCGGCATTACGGAGATGACCCTTTTGACCAATTCAACCAAGACCGTGGTCGGCCTGGACGGCCATGGGCTGACCATCGTCGGCCGCCAACCCATCGACCGAGGTGCCGAGTGAGCGCCGCCGAGGCCCCCAAGGGCGCTGTCCTGATCGTCGAATCCCGCTACTACCCGGACATTGCCGACGGCCTGATCGCCGGCGCCCTGCCGCTGCTGGCCGAGGCCGGTCTGCATCACGAACGTCTGGAGGTCCCGGGCGTATTCGAAATTCCCGCCGCCATCCGCCATGCGGCCTTCGGCGGCAAGTACGCCGGGTTTCTTGCCTTCGGCTGCGTGATTCGCGGCGAGACCAGTCACTACGACCACATCTGCACCGAAGCCAGCCGCGCCATCATGGACCTGACGACACGGGACGGGCTGGCCCTCGGTTTCGGGGTGCTGACCTGCGAAAACGGCGACCAGGCCCGCGTGCGCGCCGATCCTAAGGGCAAGAACAAGGGCGCCGAGGCGGCCCGCGCCTGCCTTGCCATGATCGGCGTCAAACAGCGTTTCGGCGGAGGTTGAAGACCATCATGAGCGCGACCCGATCCGCCCCCCTGAGTTCGGCCCGTCTGGCCGCCGTGCAGGCGCTGTATGAAATGGACCTGGCCGGCGCCGGGGCCGACCCGGTGCTGGAGGCCATCATGGCCGAACGCTGGTCGTCCTCGGCCCTCGACACCGACGACGGCGAGAACGGTTTCACGCCGCCGGACCTGGACCTGTTGAAGGAATTGGTCGCGGGGGTCAGCAACGATCTCGAGGGCGTCGACCGTTATCTGAAGATGGCGCTCAACCATCCGCATACGGTGGACTCCCTGGAAGCGCTCCTGCGCGCGGTGTTGCGCGCGGCGGCCTTCGAAATGGCCAAACGTCCGCAGGTTCCGGCCGTGGTCGTCATCAAGGAATACGTGGACGTCGCCGACGCCTTTTTCGACGGGCGCGAACCGGCCCTGGTCAACGGCTTTCTCGATCACCTGGGCCGCCAGCTCCGCCCGGCGGAGTTCCCTTAAGGTCGCCACAATTGTCCCCCAATATGTGGGGGACACGACGGATGTACCTAACCGCATGAACGACAACAACAAACCGGACCGATTGGGCGAATTCGATCTGATCGCCGCCTATTTCCGTCCCCTGACCGAGGGCCGGCCGGAAGCGCTTGATCTGAAGGACGACGCCGGATTGCTGACGCCGCCCGCGGACAGCCAGCTCGTCGTCACCACCGACGCCCTGGTCGCGGGCCAGCATTTTCTGGCCGACGCCGACCCTGAATGCCTGGCGGTCAAGGCGCTGGGCGTCAACTTGTCGGATCTGGCCGCCATGGGCGCCACGCCCGCCGCCTATACCCTGGCCCTGGCGGCGCCCAAGCCGATCGTTCCCGGCTGGCTGCAGACCTTCGCCTCCGGTCTTGGGGACATGCAGGCCGCGCACGGCATCTTCCTTTTGGGTGGCGATACGGTGACCACGAGCGGGCCGCTCACGCTCTCGATCACGGCGCTCGGCTGGGTCGCCGCGGGCCAGGCCCTCCGCCGCTCAGGGGCGCAGGTCGGCGATGATCTTTACCTGTCCGGCACGATCGGCGACGCTGCCCTCGGCCTTTTGGTGGCCCGCGACGGGCGAACGCTCGCCGGCAGCGACGGCGACGCGTTTCTGCGCGACCGTTACGACCGGCCCCGGCCGCGCACGGCGCTCGGACCGCGCCTGGTGCAAATCGCCACGAGCTGCATCGACGTTTCCGACGGCCTTGCCGCCGATGTCGGCCATATCGCCAAGACGTCCGGCCTGGGGGCCGAGATCGCGGTCCAGGATCTGCCGCTGTCCGATGCAGCGCGGGCGGCGCTTGCCGCCGATCCCAGCCTGCTGGAAACACTGGTGACCGGCGGCGACGATTACGAGCTTGCGTTCACGGCCGCCCCGTCATCGGCGGCCGCGGTCGCCACGGCGGCCCGCGAATCGGGCGTGCCCGTGACCCGTATCGGGACCATGACGACGGAACCGGACGTCCGCCTACTCGGCCCCGGCGGGGCGGTCCTGGATCTGGGGCCCGGCGGCTACCGGCATTTCTGACGACCGGGGCAGGGTGATCGTCCGCATTGCGCGGCTGGCCGCCACCTGCATAATGGCGCCACGCGATCTCCCTGACCACAGACGGAACGGCTGACGGCCAACGCCAATGAAAAAGATCTTTATCGGGTTCATCGTTCTGGTCTGCATCCTGGGCGGTGCCGTCGGCGTCATGAAGTGGATGGAGCTCGGCCCCTTCGCCAATCCCAATGCGGAAGTGGAAAAACCCAAGCGCCCAAGCAAGGGCGAAGCCAAGTTCGTCGAGATGACTCCCTTGCTGGTCAACGTTTTCGGCAACGGCAAGGTGCTTGGAAACTTCCAGTTCGAGCTCAAGCTGGAAGTCTGGAACGACAACCATTTCGCCGAAGTCCGCAAGATGACGCCGGTCTTGAAGGATGCCTTTTTCAAGGATTTGCACACCTTCATCCCGCGCATGCTGAAGGAACAGGATCAGCTGAACCTGGCCATCCTGCAGCAGCGTTTGCAGCTGCGCGCGGACATCGTCCTGGGCAAGGACGTGGTGCAGAGCGTGCTGATCCAGTCGGTCGTCGACACCCCCCAGAAATAACCTCATCGCCGGTCGGTTTTCGCACCCCCGGACAGAGGCCGGCGGGGGCCGTGCCGATCCCGATGGCGGTTGCTTTATGAAAACTCTTTGCGTATGTTCCCGGCGGCTTTCCGGTCGGAATCGCACGCTGTGGCGCCGGCCGAATAATAATCACAGGGGTCGCCGAATAGGGGTAGGGGAGTGTTTATCCCGGCGGCACATTTCACATGCATGAAGGATAAACGAGAATGTCGCTTTACACCTTGGTCATCGCCTGCGGTGTCCTGGCGCTGCTATACGGCGCCTACGCCATTCGCTCCGTCCTGTCGGCGCCCGCCGGCAACGAACGGATGCAGGAAATCGCCGCCGCCATTCAGGAAGGTGCGGCCGCCTACTTGAACCGCCAGTACACGACCGTCGCCGTCGTCGGCGCCGTGATCGGCATCCTGCTTGGCCTGAAGCTCGGCATGACCGTGGCCATCGGCTACTTCATCGGCGCCATCCTGTCCGGCCTGGCCGGCTACATCGGCATGAACGTCTCCGTCCGCGCCAACGTGCGCACCGCCGAAGCCGCCCAATCGCAGGGCCTGGCCGGCGGCCTGGACGTCGCTTTCAAATCCGGCGCCGTCACCGGCATGCTGGTGGTCGGCCTGGCGCTGCTCGGCGTCGCCGGCTATTACGTCGTGCTGCGCAACATGATCGACCCGAACAGCGCCGCCGGCATGCGTCATATCCTTGAGGCTCTGGTGGCCCTCGGCTTCGGCGCCTCGCTGATCTCCATCTTCGCGCGTCTCGGCGGCGGCATCTTCACCAAGGGTGCGGACGTCGGCTCCGACCTGGTCGGCAAGATCGAAGCCGGCATTCCCGAAGACGACCCCCGCAACGCCGGCGTCATCGCCGACAACGTGGGCGACAACGTGGGCGACTGCGCCGGCATGGCCGCCGACCTGTTCGAAACCTACGCCGTGACCATGGTCGCCACCATGCTGCTGGCCGCCATCTTCTTCACGGGTGCCGCCCAGGAACAGATGATGCTGTTCCCGCTGGTCATCGGCGCCGTGTGCATCATCGCCTCGGTGATCTCCACCTGGTTCGTCAAGCTGGGCGCCAGCCAGAACATCATGGGTGCGCTCTACAAGGGCTTCATCGCCTCGGCCGTGATCTCCGCCGCCCTGATCGGCGGCATCATTTCCATGTTCATCGGTTGGGAAACGGTCATCCCCATGGGCGCCAAGACGGTGACCGGCACGCAGCTGTTCATCACGGCCCTGACCGGCCTGGGCGTCACCGGCCTGATCGTGTGGATCACCGAGTACTACACCGGCACCGACTACCGCCCGGTGAAAAGCGTCGCCGCGGCCTCGGAAACCGGCCACGGCACCAACGTCATCCAGGGTCTCGCCGTGTCCATGGAAGCGACGGCCATGCCGGTCATCGTGATCTGCGCCGGCATCATCATTTCCTACCTGAACGCGGGTCTGTTCGGAATCGCCATCGCCGCGACGACTATGCTGGCGCTGGCCGGCATGGTGGTGGCGCTCGACGCCTTTGGCCCGGTCACCGACAACGCCGGCGGCATCGCCGAAATGGCCAACCTGCCGGAAGACGTACGCAAGACCACGGACGCCCTGGACGCCGTCGGCAACACGACCAAGGCCGTGACCAAGGGTTATGCCATCGGTTCCGCCGGTCTGGCCGCCCTGGTGCTGTTCGCCGCCTATACAGAGGACCTCAAGCACTACTTCCCGGACGTCTCGGTAACCTTCTCGCTGCAGGACCCTTATGTGGTCATCGGGTTGTTCATCGGCGGCATGCTGCCCTATCTGTTCGGCTCCATGGGCATGATGGCCGTGGGCCGGGCCGGCGGTGCGGTGGTCGTCGAGGTGCGACGCCAGTTCCGCGAGATCCCGGGCATCATGGAAGGCACCGGCAAGCCGGAATACGGCAAGTGCGTGGACATCCTGACCAAGGCCGCGATCAAGGAAATGATCTTGCCGTCCATGCTTCCGGTGTTCGCACCCGCGGTCATGTACTTCGTGGTCAATGCCATCGCCGGCCAGTCGGCGGCATTCTCCGCTCTCGGCGCCATGCTGATGGGCACCATCGTGACCGGCTTGTTCGTGGCCCTGTCCATGACCTCGGGCGGCGGTGCGTGGGATAACGCCAAGAAGTACATCGAAGACGGACACCATGGCGGCAAGGGCTCCGACGCCCATCACGCCGCGGTGACCGGCGACACGGTCGGCGATCCCTACAAGGACACCGCCGGTCCCGCCGTCAACCCGATGATCAAGATCATCAACATCGTGGCGATCCTGCTGCTGGCGATTCTCGCCTAGGCCGGAAACGCCGCAAACCGAATACGACAAAGCCCCGGGGCAGCTTGCTCCGGGGCTTTTTCTTGCCTGATGGACTGAGGAAAAAGAACGGGTGCCGCGCCCCCGCAACGTGCGTCTAGGGCAGACCGCCGCCGGTCGGGCCACCAGGAGTGACGCTTTCGCTGGCCCCCTTGTTGAAGCGTCCCATATTATTAAACAACTGATCCCAGAAGGTGATCTCGTTGCCGGATGTCGGCGTGATCCGCTCGACATGCTTGATGTCCTGGGCCGAGGACAGGTCGAGCTTCTTGACCTCCTTGACCAGTCCCTTGTCGCTGAAGCGGACCATGATCACGTTGCGTTCCAGAACCTTGGGCGCCATGAAGGCGAAGGTTTCCGTCTTTTCGCTGATATAGAGCCAAAGATGCGAATCGAAGGGCGTGACGCTGGACGGAGAGCCCAGGATTTCCGCCACCTCTTCGCGACTCATGTCGCCGGGCACGACCTCGGCCAGGCGTTCGGAATCGGGCAGGTTGCCGCGCACCGCGACCCGCGTGGCGCAACCCGCAACGGCCACGGACACCAGCACGGCGGCCGTCAGACCAAGCCAGGGGCGGGCGGTGATGAGATTGCGATAGGTCGTGGGATTTCGTGTCATGTCAGCCGGCGGCGATCTTCTTGCGTGCAAGGCCCGGCACGACTTGCTAAACGGACCCGGTAAATCGGACTTGATAATTAGTCACGCGAGTGCGCATGTCCAGGGCCCATATGGCGGTTTTTCCCCAAATCCGGTTCAAACGGCAATGATTCTATCCCTTTTCAAGCGTTCTTCCGGCGCCCAGACCGCACGCAGCCTGTATGGCGACGTCGTGCGCCAGGCACGCCAACCCGCGTTCTACGGGCCCGGCGGCGTCGCCGACACGGAAGACGGCCGCTACGATCTGATTCTGCTGCACATGTTCCTGGTCCTCGAACGTCTGAACCGCATATCCCCGGCCCCCGCCAAGCTGAAGCAGGACCTGTTCGACGTGCTGTTCGAAGACCTGGACCTCAATCTGCGCGAAATGGGATTCGGCGACGAGGGCGTGCGCCGGCGCATCCAGAAGATGGTCGAAGGCTTCTACGGCCGCATGACCGCCTATCGCGAGGGCCTTGTGGGCGGTGAGGAGGCCCTGGAGGGCGCTCTGCGCCGCAACCTGTACCGCAACGCCACGCCCGAGAATGCCGCCGTGGCGCGCTTGGCCGCCTACGTGCGGGCTCAGACGGCGGTCCTGGCGGTCCTGGGGGATGCGGACCTGCTTGCCGGGCGTGTTGCCTTCACGGGCCCAGAATGGATGCAGAAAGGGGACGGGCAATGACCGTCGGCGCTTTCCCTTTGAGTCAGCTTGTTCCGGTGAGCGACCTGCTGCGCGGCGACGTTGTGTCCCTGACCATCGACGCCGACGATGACGAGCGCCGGGCGCTGGCCGATTTCCTGGGTATTCCAGAGGTCAAATCCTTGGTTGCGCGCGTCAAGCTGCGGGCCGAGCCGGGCCGCCGGTTCGTCCTGGACGGAACCGTTTCCGCCGATCTCGTGCAGTCCTGCGTGGTTACCCTGGAGCCGGTCGAGGCCCATGTCGAGGGGCCGATTCGCCGCGTTTACCTCGATACGCCCCCCAACAAGGAGGACGACGACCTCGACCCCTTCGACGACGATGCCCCCGATCTGATCGCGGGCGGCATGATTGATGCCGGGGCGGCGGTTTGCGAGTACACTGCCTTGGAAATGGCGCCTTATCCCCGCGCCAAAGACGCGCCGGCGGTCGAAAATACGGCCCGAAATGGGGACGGGGAGACCGAGGCGCCCAAAAACAACCCCTTCGCGGCCCTTGCGAAACTGCGCGATCTTGAAAAATAATGGTGGGTTAGCGCTTGCAGGTAAAAGCGAGATTGTTTAAGTAACCGGCTTTGCGCCGCAGGCGGTTCGCCGCCCGGGCGTTTTTTGAATGAAGGTGTAGTCAACATGGCTGTTCCAAAGAAGAAGATCTCGAAGTCGAAAAGGGACATGAGGCGAGCCCATCACCGCTTGTCGCCGTCTTCGTACAACGAATGCCCCAAGTGCGGTGAACTGAAGCGCCCCCACCATGTGTGTCAGGCGTGTGGTCATTATGATGACCGCGAAGTGATCGAAGCCGACGACGCCGCGTAGCCTGCCTTCCAGGCGCTAACACAACGAGGCAGTCGGGAAAGGACATTTCCTTGTCGGATAACCTGACGCTCTCCATCGACGCCATGGGCGGGGACAATGCCCCGGACATGGTGGTGGAAGGCGTGGACACGGCTCTTGAGCGGCTGACGGGTGTCAGCTTTCTCCTGTTCGGTGACGAAGCCCTCCTGACCCCGCTGTTGGACCGGTACCCCCGGGCCCGCGCGGTGTGTCAGGTGCGTCATACGGCCGATATCGTGACCAACGACGCCAAGCCGGCCCAGGCGCTTCGCCAGGGCCGCAATTCCAGCATGCGCCTGGCCATCAACGCCGTCGGCGACGGCGAGGCGGCGGGCATCGTGTCGGCCGGCAACACGGGCGCGCTCATGGCCATGGCCAAGTTCGTGCTCAAGACCCTGCCGGGCATCGACCGGCCGGCCATCGCGACCTATTTCCCGACACGGCGCGGGGAAAGCGTCATGCTCGACCTGGGCGCCAACGTGGAATGCGACGCCGAGAACCTGATCCAGTTCGCGGTGATGGGCGAGGTATTCGCGCGCAACGTGCTGGGACTGGAAAAGCCCACCGTCGGCATTCTCAACGTCGGCCAGGAGGACCTGAAGGGCAATCAGGCGGTCAAGCTCGCGTCCAAGGGGTTGATGAATTCAAAGCTGCCGCTACATTTCCACGGCTTCGTCGAAGGCGATGACATCGGCGCCGGCACCGTCGACGTGATCGTGACCGACGGCTTCACCGGCAACATCGCGCTGAAGACCGCCGAAGGCACGGCCAAGCTGTTCGGCCAGTTCCTGAAGGAAGCCCTGACCAGCTCCCTGCCGGCCAAGCTGGGCGCCATGCTGGCGAAATCGGCGCTCATGACCTTCAAAATGCGGGTCGACCCCCGGCGCTACAACGGCGCCATGTTCGTCGGCCTGAACGGAATCTGCGTGAAAAGCCACGGCGGCACCGACGCGGTCGGCTTCGCCAACGCCATCCACGTCGCCTATGAGCTGATTTCCAACAATTTCAACGAAAGCATCAAGGAGGACTACGAACAGTTCCGTGCCTCCTTCGACCCCAGCATCCTGACGGAAACCGACGACGATGTCTCCGCCAACGGTCAGGACACCCCCGCCGGCAACGGCGGGCCCGGAGTGGTGGCCAACGGATGACCATGCCTCGCTCAATCATCCTGGGCTGCGGCTCCTATCTGCCGGAGCGGGTCGTCACGAACGACGAACTGGCCCAACGCGTCGACACCACCGACGAATGGATCGTCGAACGCACGGGCATCCGCCAGCGTCATATCGCCGAGGACGGGCAGTTCACTTCCGACCTCGCCTTCGCCGCCGCGGAACGGGCCATCGAACACGCCGGGATCGACGTCGATGACATCGATCTGGTGATCCTGGCGACGACGACGCCGGACCAGACTTTTCCCTCGACGGCGACGAAAGTGCAGGCGCGGCTCGGCATGTCGAACGGCGCCGCCTTCGATATTCAGGCCGTGTGCTCCGGCTTTCTGTACGGGATTTCCACCGCGGACGCCTTCATCCGCTCGGGTCAGGCCAAGACCGTGCTGCTGATCGGGGCCGAAACGTTTTCCCGAATTCTCGATTGGGAGGACCGCTCGACCTGCGTGCTGTTCGGCGACGGGGCAGGGGCCGTGGTCCTGCAGGCATCCGCCAATGGTGTTGCCGAGAGCGACGAAGCCGGTGCCCATCACAACCTCGAGCGCGGCATCCTGTCCACGCATCTGCATTCGGACGGCAAGCTGAACAACCTTCTGTATGTCGATGGCGGGCCGTCCTCGACCCAGACCGTGGGCCATGTCCGCATGGTCGGACGCGAGGTTTTCCGCCACGCGGTGACCAATCTGGCCGCCGTGGTCGACGAGGCGCTGGATGCCAACGGCCTGGAACGCGACGACATCACCTGGATCGTCCCGCATCAGGCCAACAAGCGCATTCTCGACTCGACCGCGCGCAAGCTGGGCGTGTCGCCGGACCGGGTCGTTACGACAGTGGACCGGCATGCCAACACTTCGGCCGCGTCCATTCCGCTGGCGTTGGACGTCGCCGTCAAGGACGGCCGGATCAAGCGCGGCGACCTGCTTCTGCTCGAAGCCATGGGCGGCGGGTTGACCTGGGGCTCCGCCCTGGTGCGTTGGTAAATTCCCGCCTGATTTTAGGTTGTTACACGCAACCCTTTGACGTTGACGGCTTTCTCCGGCGAGGATACCCTTTGCCTCGGTCGCGGACCTAAGGGGGACCGGAAACTATGGCTGGTAAAACAATCACCCGCGCGCAGCTGGGTGAGGCGGTGTATCAGGAAGTCGGGCTGTCGCGGAACGAATCCGCGGCCCTCTTGGAAAATGTTCTGGGCTATATGACGGATGCCCTGGCGCGTGGCGAAACCGTGAAGATTTCGTCGTTCGGCAGTTTCTCTGTCCGCCAGAAGGGACAGCGCATCGGACGCAACCCGAAGACCGGACAGGAAGTGCCGATCCTTCCCCGGAAGGTTCTGGTGTTCCGGCCCTCGCAGGTTCTGAAGAGCCGGATCAACCGTTCCATAAGCAACGGTTAGGCGCGGCGTAGAGATGCCTGCCGATGACGCCAGGTCCGTGAAGAAATCGGCGGGCGCGTTCCGCACGATCAGCGAAGTCGCCGACGAGCTCGACCTGCCGCAGCACGTGCTGCGGTTCTGGGAAACCAAATTCCCGCAAATCAAGCCCATGAAACGCGGCGGCGGCCGGCGTTACTACCGGCCCGAGGACATCGTGCTTCTAGACCGCATCCGGCGCTGGCTCTACGAAGACGGTTACACCATCAAGGGCGTGCAGAAGCTGTTGAAGGACGGCGGCACCGACGACGACGGCGAGGGCCAGGACATGCCCGCGGCGCCGGCCCAGAAATCCGCCCCCGCGGGCGACGGGCAGGCGGCGCAACTGGCCGCCGTGCTGGCCGAATTGAAGGATATTCGGGCCCTTCTCAACTAAGCCCTCGGCCCGCTCAGAAAAATCGCCCGGATCGGCCCAGGGTTGTTGCCCCCACCCAACACAGCCAGTATAGTCCGGCCCGCACGTCACCGGGGTTTTGCCTCGGTGTACCTGCCGGTGGCCGCGAGCCCCCCCAAGGCAAATGATCGCGGCGCCAACAACGTAGTCGGAGCGTAGCGCAGCCTGGTAGCGCACCACACTGGGGGTGTGGGGGTCGTGGGTTCGAATCCCGCCGCTCCGACCATTACTTTTCCCGAACAGCCAGAACCCCATATCCCTGTCGCCCATAAGGCGGCGGCGCGGGTCACCGTTCCCTGCGCCCAATGTTCGGCCGTCCGCCGCAGAGAGGGGCAAAGAAAAAAGGCCGGAACACGAAGTTCCGGCCCATAGTCTGTGCTCTTGAGGGAAGGGAGGATTCATTACAAATCCATCCAACGATCTAACCCTACTTTAGGTGTAGGCGGCGGGCTGTGATGGGAATCACAGCTTGAGTATGAAATATCGAAAATTTTCTAACTAATTGTTCTAAAATCAAAAAAATAAATTCCCTTCGCTTGTGTCCTTTCGCATACCTCACACGTATCATTTAATTTCTGTCACCCGTATCCGGGACAAGATGCTTATCCATAACTAAGAACATAACGAGAAAATGTGGGGGGTTTTTGGGGGAAACGTGGGGGAAAATGCTATTTTGTTCCCATGCGGTGGAGCCGCGCTAAGACCGTGGCGAACACGGCGGCAGGGGGAGCCCCCTTCTTAGGAAGGACGTTCTATGACCATTCCCAGTGGTACCAGACCGCCAATCGGTGATTGGTGGCAGTGACGCGGGCGTTATCATGGCGGGCGATGCCGCCGCCGTTAAGCGGGAGGAGGTTGCCCCGGAAGACCTGTCCGATATCCTGTCGTCGCCATGGGTTCCTTTACCGAGTCGTTCAATCTTTTCTGGTTCACCAAGCAGACCGGCAAGGCCGTTAGCACGGCGGAGCGGGAAGCCCGTTCCCAGGACCACAAATTCATCCGCTGCGAACTGGACGGCTATATCCCCGAGGAAAAGGCCAACATGGAATGCAAGCACGTTTCAGCCTTCGGCCAGGCTGGACGAAATCCGGGAGCGCTACTATTGGCAGTGCCAGCACCAGAATTACGTCACCGAGGCGGAAGTCACCTATCTATCCGTCCTGTTCGGAAATTCCAAATGGGAGTGCATCCCGATCCCCAGGTCACCAAACACCAATTAACGACCTGAAATCAGTTAGATTTGAAACCCCGTGGCACGCCAGAATTGGCGGAACTTATCCGGGATTTGGGGGACAATTAAAAGTGGGGGAGAATGTGGGGGAAACGCCGTAAGTGATTGGCGCTAAACAATTCCAAACATTCTTGAGGGAAGGGAGGATTCATTACAAATCCATCCAACACCCTAACTATGGCAGGTGGCCTGTGACCTTGCTGTGATAGTCATCACTATCCTGGGAAAAATTGCCTTATCAGGTGCCGGGCGGCGGCAATTCGTTGATTTTGTTGAACTCTTTTTTCAGATTCAATTTCAATTCCAGGTCATCCAGGAACCCGCCGACATCATCCGGCGCAAGCCCCAGATGAAAGGCGCCGCCGGGCGCCACGCGCACCGTCGGCCCGAAGTCGCAGCGCCCCATGCACACCGTCCGCTCAACCCGGATATCGAGGCCACGGGCCCGCACTTCCGCCTCGATGGCCTTGGCCAAGTCCTCGCTGCTGCGCGCGGCGCAGGACGCCAGGTCAGAGCGCAGGCGGCGGTTGATGCAGACCATGATGGTCCAGCCGCCGGCGGGCGGCGGCACGGGCGGCGTGAAGGGAAGATTATTCTGCGGCATGGGAGGACGGTGCGATCATGGCATGAGAAGGGGCGATTGGGACTGGCATGGAACCTGCATTTTGACTCAGTGGTAACCCGGTGGACCGGAACTTTTCTCCTCCTCCCCCCAAGAACTGGTTCACTGGGTTGCCGTCCCCTCCCAAAAAATTCACTGATAATTCAATAGATTGATCGCGCGCACCGCAGCACGGTCGGCCCGCGACCGCATCCAGGGCGTGTCTCGAGAAAAATTATTCTTCGCAGAACGCGTGTCGTTTTGAGAAACCCGGGCGAAATGCGACGACCACATCATGATCATGGTTCAGGCGTCATCGCCCGTCAGCAGGTGCCGGCCCGCGTCGGTCAATTTGCAGACCTGCCAGTCGGGCTTGAGGGGATTGTTGAACCAGGGTTCGGCCCAACCGTGTTCGATACAGGCGTTGACCGTGCGGTCGCTGACTTTCTGGCCGAGTTCATCAAACAGCGGCAGCTTTCCGCCCGCCTGATTCAAGCCGCGCCGCAGCCATTTACGCTGCTGCGCCGTCGGCTGCGCCCCCGCGCCGGCGTCCTGCCGGCTGCGTCCATTGATCTCCGTCTGGCCTTGCGACATCATGCCTCCCGCTCACCTGCCATCATGCCCCATCCCTTGGGGGCGCGTCCCCGGCGATGGTAATTGAGTTCCCGAGCCCCGCCAACCGATTAGGGCCGCAGACACTGAACATGACCGCAAAATTCATCTACATGACCGCCGCCGACCTGGATGAGGCGCGGCACATCGCGGAAACCCTGGTCGATGAACGGCTGATCGCCTGCGCCAACATCCTGGGCGCTATGGAATCGGTCTATCGCTGGGACGGCAAGGTCACGCGCGGCCGCGAAGTGGCCGTGATCCTGAAGACACGGGGCGATCTGGCGGATGCGGCGATCGCCCGCGCGGCCGCGCTGCACAGCTACGATTGTCCCTGTCTGGTGGTCCTGGATCTGGCCGGCGGCCACGCACCGTTCCTGAACTGGATATCGGCGGAAACCGGCGGGTAGGGCGTTCGCCCCGATACCCCCCTTAAGTCTTGAGAATGCCGGCGCCGATCTTCTCGACGATGGTCTTGGCGGCCTCTTCGGACGCGATGCCGCCCGCGAATCCCACCTGTATGGCCTGGGACAAGGGGCGCAGCAGCATGGCGCGGCGCTGATCGACGCTGTCCTCGCCCGTATCGCGCAACTGTCCGGCGACGCCGCTCAAGCTGCTGCACAGGCGGGCGACATGTTCGTAGCGCGTGTTCTCAAGCTGATCCTGGGCGCGCATGGCTTCCGCCACCACGCGGGCCAGGGTATTGCGCAGATCCCGGTCGAACTCGCCCTTTTCCAGGCGCGGCGCGATGCCGTTGATCAATGACTTGATCTCATCGCCGATGAACTGCAGCCGGCAGCCCTTCACATCCTCCTCGGCGGCGGCGACGTCCATTTCCTTGTCGAGGAACCCGATCTTTTCGCCCTTCAGCTTGCGGCTCAGGTGATTGGGGGCCTCGATGGCCTTCGCGCCCTCGTCCTGCACCCGCTTGGGGCCCATGTAGTTCTCGGTCACCACGAAGGGACGGCGCTTTTCCACCAGGCGGTTGATGCGCGACATCAGGCCGACGGCGGAAACGGGTTTCGACACGACATCGTCGACGCCCATGTCGAGCGCCGTCTTGATCGCCTTGGGGTCCTCGTCCTCGACGACGACCAGGATGATCGGCACGAAGGGGTTATGGCCGATTTTTCCCTGGCGGATTTTCTGCGTCACAGCGGCGAAATTGCCGTCCGGCAGGCGCAGTTCTCCGATAATCAGGTCGGGATCGTTCTGGCCAAGCACGGCGACCACTTCCTTGCAGTCGTCGCCCAGGCGAATGTCGCGGCAACCTTCGTTGAACAGGATGTGGCGGATGCCCTGGCGGGCGCTGGCGTCGCCGTCGACCAGAAACACCCCGACATTGCCAAAGTTCAGTTTCGCCATGGTTCAGGCGGTTCCCCGGTCTTTTGATGCAGCGCGTCCCCACGCCGGCTGGCCGAAAATATAGAACGTTCGTCGGGCTTCTGTGAACCGGCGTTCACACGAAGGTGTGCAGTTCACGCCGGACCCGCGCCGCGGTAACGCACCGTCGCCACGGCCTGGGCGGCGATGCCTTCGCCCCGGCCGGTAAAGCCAAGGCGTTCCGTCGTCGTCGCCTTGACGTTGACCCGGCTCTCGTCGATGCCGAGGATTTCCGCGACCCGCGCGGCCATGGCGGCGCGATGGGGGCCGACCTTGGGCGCCTCGCAGATGATCGTCACGTCGACGTTGACGATCATCGCCCCCCGGTCGTGGACCAGGGCGGCGGCATGGGCCAGGAAGATGTGGGATTCGGCCCCCCGCCACTGCGGGTCCGTCGGCGGAAAGTGCTGGCCGATGTCGCCCTGGCCGATGGCGCCCAGGATCGCGTCGGTCAGGGCATGCAGCCCGACATCGGCATCGGAATGCCCCTTGAGCTTGCGGTCGAAGGGAACATCGACGCCGCATAACCGCACGGCGTCACCGGCTTCGAACTGGTGGACGTCAAAGCCGAATCCGCACCGCGTTTCGCCGCCGCTCATCATGTCTTCGGCGCGCATCAGGTCGCCCTCCGTCGTGATCTTGAAATTATCCGCGTCGCCCGCAACCAGGGCGACCGCCAGGCCCGCCGCCTCGGCCACGGCGGCATCGTCGGTCAGGCTCTGTCCCTTGGCCTTGCCGTGGGCCGCCAAAATCTCGGCGAAGCGGAAGCCCTGGGGCGTCTGTACCCGGTACAGCCCGGTGCGGTCCACGGTCTCCGTCACCCGGTCGTCCGCGCCGCGTTTCAGCGTATCGGCCACGGCCAGGGCCGGCACGGCGCCGGGTGCCGTTTCCAACGCAGCGATGACGCCGGAAATCACGCGGGCCGACACGAAGGGCCGGGCCGCGTCGTGGATCAGCACCAGATCCGGCGCGCCACCGGGAGCCAGACCGGCCGCGAATTCCAGGCCGTTACGCACGGAATCCTGCCGTTCGGCGCCGCCCGCCGTATGGCCGGCGATGCCCAAGCCCTGGGCGGCGGCCTCGAACATCTCGCGGTCGTCGGGATGGATGACGCCGACCACCCGGGTCACGGCGGGGTGGGCCGCGAAGGCACGCAAGGCGTGGCGCAGTACGGGCTCTCCGCCAAGGGTCCGGTACTGCTTGGGCAGGGGGCCGCCGAAACGGTGACCGCGGCCCGCGCCGACGATGATGGCCGTGCAATTCGCCATGGGTTCCAGTGCCGCCTTGTCCAACGCAGGGAGGGAAGGGAGGTCAGGCGCGGAACATACTGAACAAACGGGGATTTTGCCAATAGGCCATGTCGTCCGGCGGTCATGCGCAGGCGGCCCTTGTCAAACCGGGCGCGTAGGGCGATGTTCTAGCCGCCCGTTGTAACGAGAGACTGAACAAATGGCCGCCGACACCGTTCTCAACATCGCCGCCCTGGTCGCCCTGCTGCCGGCGCTCCTCGCCGCCTGGAAGGGCGAAGCGGAACAGCCCCAGGCGCGGTTCTGGATCCTGCTCGCCGTGGCCGTGGTCGGCCCCGTGGCCTGGACCGTGGCCGCCACCACGGCGATCGCCGATTGGCGCACGGACCTGTCGTTCGCGCTTTGGGTTTCGGTTAGTGCCAGTACGGCGGTGTTCGCCGCCGCGGCCGTGTTCGACCGTGACGTCGCCCGCCTGTCGCCCTTGTTTCTGGCGCTGATGACGGTCCTGGCCGTTCTCGCCATGCTCAGCCACGGCGCCACCCATGCCGCCCCCATGACCATGGCCCCGGGCGACGGCGGCTGGCTGTGGTTCCATATCGGCGTGTCCATCGCGACCTATGCGTTGCTGACCGTGGCCGCCGCGGCCTCTCTCGCGGCTTTGCTGCAGGAACGCGCCCTGAAGCGCAAGGTGCCCCTGAAGCGGCCCCAGGGCCTCCCGTCGGTGCTGGATTGCGAGGGCGTGGTGCTGCGCTTCCTGTGGCTGTCGGCGGCGGTCCTCGCACTCGGCATGGCCACCGGGACGGCCATCAATCTGACCCATGGCGTGTCCATCCTGCATCTCGACCACAAAACCGTGTTCGCCCTGGCCGCCTTCGCGGTGATCTGCGCGCTGCTGTATGCACATCAGAAAACCGGCGCCCGCGGTCGTCTGGTCGCCCGCCTGGTTTTGCTGGCCTATTTGTTCGTGACCCTGGCCTATCCAGGGGTCAAATTCGTAACCAGCGTGCTTCTGGCATAAAATTTATGCGCCTTTCCCCCGCATTTTGTTGAATTCTTGCCGTTTCTGCCCAATAAATGGGCACGCAAAATGGGATACCCAACATGTCATTGAAGATTGGTGGGGTCGAGATTTCCGACCCGGTTGTTTTGGCGCCCATGTCCGGCGTCACCGACATGCCGTTCCGCCGCCTGGTCAAGAGCTGCGGCGTCGGCCTTGTCGTGTCGGAAATGATCGCCAGCCGGGCGATGATCCATGCCGCCAAGAAGACCATGAAAATGGCGACCCATTGCGCCGAGGAACACCCCATGTCGGTGCAGTTGGCCGGCTGCGAGCCCGAGGTCGTGGCCGAGGCCGCGCGCCTGAACGAACAACGCGGCGCGGCGCTGATCGACATCAACATGGGTTGCCCGGTGAAAAAGGTCGTGAACGGCGATGCGGGCTCGGCTCTCATGCGCGACGTCGAGCATGCGACCAAGATTCTCGACTCCGTGGTCAAGGCCGTCTCCATTCCCGTGACCCTGAAGATGCGCATGGGCTGGGACCACGACAGCCTGAATGCCCCGATCCTCGCCCGCGCGGCCCAGGATGTGGGTGTCAGGGCAATCGCCGTGCACGGCCGCACGCGCTGTCAGTTCTACAAGGGCAGCGCCGACTGGAAGTTCATTCGCAACGTGAAGGAAGCAGTGCAAGTTCCTGTGTTTGCGAACGGAGATATCCTGATCCTCGACGACGCCAAACGCTGCATGGAAGAATCCGGGGCCGACGGCCTGTTGATCGGGCGCGGCACCTATGGCCGGCCCTGGTTTCCGGCCCAGGTCATTCATTTCCTGAAGACGGGCGAGCGCCTGCCCGATCCCTCGATCAATGCCCAATACGAGATGCTGCGCCGGCATTACGAGGACATCCTCAGCCATTACGGCGTCCACGCGGGCGTCAAGATCGCGCGCAAGCATATCGGCTGGTATTCCAAGGGCCTGCCCGGATCGGCCGAATTCCGCGCCGACATCATGGGTCAGGAAGACCCGGAGATCGTGCGCCACAAGCTCGCCGCGTTCTACGGCCCGCAGATGGAAAGGGCCGCGGCGTGATGGAGACCACCGTCACCCGGGTCCGTGCCGGCGGGCGCGCCCATTCGCCGGCCGATTCCGCGACCATCCTGGACCTTCTGCCGGCCCCCGTGGTGACGCTCGACGCCGAGGACCGCATCACCATGGTCAACGCGGCGGCGGAGAATTTCTTCAGCGCCAGCGCCTCGCATCTGATCGACCGGCCGCTGTCCAATTTCGTGCCGCCCGATTCACCGCTGCACGGGCTGATCGCCCAGGTGCGCCGGGCCAATGCCCAGGTCTCGGAACACGAACTTGCCATCGAAAGCCCGCGCGTCGGCCGCCATTTCCTCAGCGTGCAGGCGACGCCGCTGCCGGATTCGCCCGGCTTCATCGTGCTGATGATGTTCGACCGCGGCATCACGGAAATGATCGACCGCCAGATGACTCATCGGGGGGCGGCGCGCTCCATCACCTCCATGGCCGCCGTGCTGGCCCATGAGGTGCGCAACCCCTTGTCCGGCATCCGGGGTGCTGCGCAGCTTCTGGAGCAGAACGCCTCCGACGAGGACCGGCCGCTTGCCGAACTGATTCGCCAGGAAGCGGACCGTATCTCGACTCTAATCGGGCGCATGGAAATCTTCACCGATTACGGCCCGTTCGAACGCAAGCCAGTGAACATCCACAAGGTCCTGGACCGGGTGCAGCGCCTGGCGGAAACCGGGTTCGGCACCAATATCCGGTTCCGTGCCGATTTCGACCCGTCGCTGCCGCCGGTGCCGGGCGATCACGACCAACTGGTGCAGATATTCCTCAACCTGGTCAAGAACGCCTGCGACGCCTGTCCCGAGGTCGGCGGCGAGATCAACCTGCGCACCTCTTACCAGCATGGCGTGCGGTTCGCGCTATCGGGCCGCAAGGACAAGGTGGCGCTGCCCCTGAAGGTTTCCATCATCGACAACGGCCCCGGCATCCCCGACGACCTGACATCCAACCTGTTCGATCCCTTCGTGACGTCGAAGCCGAACGGCACCGGCCTGGGCCTCGCCCTGGTCGCCAAGCTGGTCGGCGATCACGGCGGCGTGGTCGAATGCGAAAGCCGCCCAGGTCGGACCGAGTTCCGGGTCATGCTGCCGTTCTACGAAGACACCGAACCGGGAGAGTTGAAATGAGCGGCCGCACCGTTCTTGTCGCCGACGACGACGCGGCGATCCGCACCGTGGTCGCGCAGGCGCTGGGCCGTGCCGGACTGGACGTCAAGACGACGGGCCAGGCCTCGACCCTGTGGGACTGGGTGTCGGCGGGCGAGGGCGACATCGTCATCACCGACGTCATCATGCCCGATGAAAACGGTCTCGACCTGATCCCGCGCATCAAGGAAATCCGCCCGGAACTGCGCATCGTCGTGATGAGCGCGCAGAACACCATTCTGACGGCGGTCAAGGCCGCCGAAAGCGGCGCCTTCGAATACCTGCCGAAGCCGTTCGACATCAACGAGTTGATCTCGATCGTGCGCCGCGGCCTGGAAGCGCCGCCCGAGCAGCCGGGCCTGAGCGCCGAGCACGCCGGCGTGGAGAAGCTGCCGCTGGTCGGCCGCTCGCCCGCCATGCAGGAAATCTACCGCACCCTGGCGCGCCTGATCTCGACCGACCTGACCGTTCTGATCACCGGCGAGTCGGGCACCGGCAAGGAGCTGGCCGCGCGGGTGCTGCACGATTACGGCAAGCGCAAGCGGGGGCCGTTCGTCGCCGTCAACATGGCCGCGATCCCGCGTGAGTTGATCGAAAGCGAGCTGTTCGGCCATGAAAAGGGGGCTTTCACGGGGGCCACCATGCGCTCCTCCGGCCGCTTCGAGCAGGCCGAGGGCGGCACCCTGTTCCTCGACGAAATCGGCGACATGCCGCTGGAGGCCCAGACCCGCCTGCTGCGCGTGCTGCAGGAAGGGGAATACACCTCCGTCGGCGGCCGGGTGACGCG
This sequence comes from uncultured Alphaproteobacteria bacterium, assembly GCA_963976055.1. GTDB lineage: Bacteria > Pseudomonadota > Alphaproteobacteria > Rhodospirillales > Casp-alpha2 > UBA1479. The sequence continues at coordinate 332,681 of CAXBJB010000002.1, read as the reverse complement.
CAAGACCGACGTGCGCATCGTCGCCGCGACCCATCAGGACCTGACCCAGCTGACCCGCCAGGGCCGGTTCCGCGAAGATCTGTTCTACCGCCTGAACGTCGTGCCGCTGCGCCTGCCGCCGCTGCGCGAACGGCTCGAGGATATCCCTGAACTGGTCAAGACCTTCCTCGCCAAGGCGGCGGGCGAGGGCCTGCCGTGGAAGATCATCGAGGGCAAGGCCACGGAACGCCTGATGGCCTACAACTGGCCGGGCAACGTGCGCGAACTGGAAAACCTGATCCACCGCCTGGCCGCCCTCTATTCCGAGGAAACGATCTCCGAACAGGCCATCTCGGCGGAGCTCGCCGACCGCAGCCGCAGCGGAGACCCGGGCGCCAACCGGGGGCTGTCGCAGGTCGTCGAGGAACGCCTAGAAGCCTACTTCGGCGCCCATGCGGGGGCGTTGCCGGCGGCGGGTCTGTACGACCGCGTGCTGCGTGAAATCGAACGGCCGCTGATCCTGTTGACCCTGCGGGCCACGCGCGGCAATCAGGTCAAGGCAGCCGAGGTTCTGGGTCTCAACCGCAACACCCTGCGCAAGAAGATCCGCGATCTCGACATTTCGGTGGTGCGGGGCCAGAAATGAACCCTCCGGCCACGCCCGGACAAGGCCCCCTCGGCAGCCTTTGGGCGCTGGTCGGCCTGCGCGGGGCGAGCACCAAGCGGCTTCTCGCCTACGGACTTGCGGCGGCGGCGGTCGTGTCCTGCGTGGCCACCGCCTTCATGCTGGTGTTCCGCCCGGCCCAGACCCAGAACATCGAAACCATCGTCGCCATGATCTACCTGGACGGCGGGATTCTGCTGCTTCTCGGCATGGTCGTCGGCCAGCGTCTGTTCTCGATCTGGCTCGACCGGCGGCGCGGGCAGGCGGGCTCGGGCCTGCATGTGCGCATGGTCACCCTGTTCGCCCTGGTCGCCACGGCACCGGCCATTCTGGTCGCCGTGATGTCGGCGACCTTCCTGCATTACGGTGTGCAGGCCTGGTTCAACGAACGGGTCTCGACGGCGCTCGAGCAGTCCATGGGCGTGGCCAGCGCCTATCTGAAGGAACATCGGGAAAACTTCGGCACGGACATCCTGGCCGTGGCCAACGATCTGAACATCAATTCCGGCATTCTCACCCGCGAACCCTGGCGCCTGAGCCCGCTCCTGACCTTCCACACCCGCTCTCGCGGCTTCACCGAGGCGGTCATGGTCGACAGCACGGGAAAGGTCATCGCGCAATCCGAATTTTCCCGCCCACGCGAGACCGAGCAGATCACCCCGGAGCTTTTCCAGCAGGCGCAGGCCGGCAAAATCACCCTGATCCCGCTCGACGAACAGGACCGCATCCGCGCCATCTACAAGCTGAGCCGCTTCGTCGATACCTATCTGGTGCTTGAGCGGTTCGTGAACCCGGACGTCCTCAACCATATCGACACCATCCAGAACGCGGTGCGCGAATACCAGCGCCTGCAGCGCGAGCGGGGCGGCCTGCAGGTCAGCTTTATCCTGATTTTCACCGTGGTTTCCGTGCTGTTGCTGCTGGCCGCCGTGTGGACGGGCCTGACCGTCGCGACGCAGTTGGCGGAGCCTGTCTCAAGCCTGATCTATGCCGCCGGGCGCATCCGCGACGGCGACCTGACGACGACTGTCGACATTCCCGACGCCGATGACGAACTGGCCTCCCTGTCGCGCGCCTTCAACCGCATGACGGCGCAGATCCGCGGCCAGCAGGAAGGCCTGATTTCGGCCAACCGGGAATTGGACGAACGGCGCCGGTTCACGGAAACGGTGCTGGCCGGCGTGTCGGCGGGCGTGGTCGGCCTGGACAAGGACGGGCGCATCAATTTGCCCAATCGGTCGGCCTCGACCCTGGTCGGCGAGGACCTGATGCGGGCCAAGGGGCGGCTGCTGGTCGATCTGGTGCCGGAATTCGCCCCCTTGTGGTCCGAGGCCAAGCGCCGGCCCGACCGCCAGCAGCGGTCCGAGGTCAAGCTTGCCCGCGACGGCAGCGAGCGCACGCTGTTGGTGCGCATCGCCGCCGAGCGTCTGGCCGGCCAGCTGCTGGGCTTCGTCGTCACCTTCGATGACGTGACCGAACTCTTGTCGGCGCAGCGCGCCGCCGCCTGGGCCGACGTCGCGCGGCGCATCGCCCATGAAATCAAGAACCCGCTGACGCCCATCCAGCTGTCGGCGGAGCGCCTGAAGCGCAAGTACCAAGACGAAGTCACCTCGGACCCGGAAACCTTCGCCACCTGCACGGACACGATCATCCGTCAGGTCGAAGACATCGGCCGCATGGTCGACGAATTTTCGTCCTTCGCGCGCATGCCCCAACCCTCCATCGGGCGCGAGAACCTGTCGCACCTGATTCGCGAAGTCATCACTCTGGAGCGATCGCGTACGGAAGACATCGCGATCGATCTCGCCCTGCCGGACGGCGACATGATGCTGCGCTGCGACCGTCGCCAGGTGTCACGCGCTCTCACCAACATTCTGAAGAACGCGGCGGAAAGCATTGAAAGCCGGATACTTCAAGACAAGACCGAAGGCGGCGAGGGCGAACCTGGTCGGATTTCCGTCACGGTGACCGACGGCCGCGGCCAAGGCGGCGGCGACGAAAGCGTCGCGGTGATCGTCGAGGACAACGGCATCGGCCTGCCCGAAGCCGGACGCGAGCGGTTGACCGAACCCTACGTGACGACGCGCAGCAAGGGCACGGGCCTGGGACTGGCCATTGTCCGCAAGATCATGGAAGATCATCAGGGTGACCTGCGCCTCGAAGACCGCCCCGGCGGCGGGGCGCGGATCAGTCTGGTGTTTCGGGACTTGGATGAAACCGCCAACGACGGCGACAAAGATCCCATGAAGGTCGCAACCGGCCTGGGGTTGGGGTAGGGCTGTCATGGCACAAGACATTCTCATCGTCGACGACGAAGCCGACATTCGAACCCTCACGGCGGGGATTCTCCAGGACGAGGGCTACGATACCCGCGAGGCGGCGGACAGCCAGGGTGCGCTTGAGGCGCTGTCGGCACGACAGCCGAGCCTCGTGCTGCTCGACATCTGGCTGCAGGGCAGTGAACTGGACGGCCTGCAGATTCTCAAGCGGATCAAGCAGAACCATCCGGAAATCCCGGTTTTGATGATGAGCGGCCACGGCACCGTGGAAACCGCCGTCACGGCCATCAAGGATGGCGCCTACGACTTCATCGAAAAGCCGTTCAAGGCCGACCGCCTGCTGCTCAACGTGCGGCGCGCGGTGGAGGCGGCGCGTCTGCGCTCGGAAAACGAGGAACTGAGGCTGCGCGCCGGCTCATCCCTCGATCTGATCGGCGCGTCGGCCGCGATACGCGAAATTCAGCAGGTCATCGACCGCGCGGCGCCGTCCAACAGCCGGATTTTAATCTTCGGGCCGAGCGGCAGCGGCAAAGAGATCGTGGCGCGCAACATCCACGCGCGGTCCAACCGCGCCGACGGGCCCTTCGTCATCGTCAACTGCGCGACCATGGCACCGGATCGGGTCGAAATGGAACTGTTCGGCACCGAGGGCGACGACGGTTCGCGGCGCATCGGCACGTTCGAGCGCGCCCACGGCGGCACCCTCGTGCTCGACGAGGTCTCGGACATGCCGCTGGAAACTCAAGGCAAGATCGTGCGCGTCCTGCAGGAACAGAATTTCGAACGGGTCGGCGGCTCAACCCGGGTGCAGGTCAACGTGCGCGTGATCTCGTCGACGACCCGCGACCTGCAGGCGGAGGTCGCCGCCGGGCGGTTCCGCGAGGACCTGTTCTACCGTCTCAACGTGGTGCCCCTGACGGTGCCCGCACTGGCCGACCGGCGCGAGGACATCCGCGCCCTGACCGACCATTTCATGCGCCAGGCCGCCGACGCCACCGGCCAGCAGTCCCGCCGCCTGGGCGAGGACGCCTTGGCGGCATTGCAGAGTTACGCATGGCCGGGTAACGTCCGCGAACTTCGCAACGTGATCGAACGGGTGCTGATCCTGGCCCCCGGCGACAACGACACGGTTCTGGGGGCCAGCATGCTGCCGACGGAGTTTCTCGACGGAATGAAACGCAGCCCCATCGGCGGCGACGAGGGCTATCTGGCCAAGCCGCTGCGGGACGCGCGCGAGGATTTCGAACGCGAATACCTGAATGCCCAGATGTCGCGGTTCAACGGCAACATCTCGCGCACCGCGCAGTTCGTGGGCATGGAGCGCTCGGCCCTGCATCGCAAGCTCAAGTCCCTCGGCCTGACGGACGAGGACCGCGGGGCGTCATGACCGTTTCCCGCACAACCGCCGCATCCAAAGAAGGGCGTCCGGCATGAAGATCATCGTTTGCGGCGCCGGCCAGGTCGGCGTCAACATCGCCCGCCAGTTGGCGTTGGAGAATCACGACGTAACCATCGTCGATCAGGCGCCGGACCTGGTGCGCCGGGTGTCCGACACCCTGGACGCCCAGGCCGTGGTCGGCCATGCGTCCCACCCGGACGTGCTGGAGCGCGCCGGCATCGCCGACGCCGACATGCTGATCGCCGTGACCCTGACGGACGAGATCAACATGGTCGCCTGTCAGGTCGCCCATTCCCTGTTCGACGTGCCGACCAAGATCGCGCGCATCCGCCAGAAAAGTTATCTCGACCCCATGTGGGCCAATCTGTTCTCGCGCGACAACCTTCCCATCGACGTCATCATCTCGCCGGAAATGGAAGTCGCCAAGGCCGTCGCCCGGCGCCTGCGCATCCCCGGCGCCATGGACATGATCCCGCTCGCCGACGGGGCGGTGACGCTGCTGGGCGTGCGCTGCACCGAGGAATGCCCGCTGCTCAACACGCCCTTGAAACAGCTGACCCAGCTGTTCCCGGACCTCAACATCGTGATCGTCGGCTTGGTCCGCGACGGCAACGCCATCGTGCCCAAGGCCAACGACCAGATGGCGCCCGGCGACGAGGTTTATTTCGTCGTCGACACGGCGCAGATCAGCCGCGCCATGACTGCCTTCGGCTATGACGCGGGCGAGGCCAGGCGCCTGCTGATCATCGGCGGCGGCAACATCGGTCTGGTCCTGGCGCAGGAGATCGAGCGCGAATACCCCTGGGTCAAGGCCAAGATCATCGAGCACAGCAAGGAGCGCGCCGAATATATTTCCGGCCAACTGGACAGTACGGTGGTGCTGAACGGCGACGCGCGCGACATCGAGATTCTGGAAGAAGCCAACATCCGCGGCACCGACACGGTGGTCGCCGTGACCAACGACGACGAAAGCAACATCCTGGCCTCGCTGCTGGCCAAGAAGTTCGGCTGCGAGCGCACGGTGACCCTGGTCAATACCTCGATCTATGAGCAGCTCATCGGATCGCTCGGCATCGACGTGGTGGTCAGCCCGCGCAACATCACCGTCTCGACGATCCTGCAGCACGTGCGCCGCGGGCGCATCCATTCGGTCCATGCGGTGCGCGAGGGCCTGGGCGAACTGATCGAGGCCGAGGCCCTGGAAACCTCGGACCTTGCCGGCAAGACGCTGAAGGAAATCCAACTGCCGGCGGGGGTCGTCGTCGGCGCCATCGTGCGCGACGGCAAGATGCTGTTCCCGCGCGGCACGACCACGGTCGAGGCCGGCGACCGGGTGATCCTGTTCTCGGCGCCGGAATCCATCCGCAAGGTCGAAAACATGTTCGCCGTGCAACTGGAATATTTCTAAGCAGTGAGCGATTCGCGCCCTTTGCCGCCGTTGCCCCTGCCCAGGGCCGTCGTCTTCGACTGGGACAACACCCTGGTCGATACCTGGCCGATCATCCACGATGCTCTGAACCATACCTTCCGGGCCTGGGGCCTGCGCGAATGGACGCTCGCGGAGACCCATGCCAAGGTCCGCAAATCCCTGCGCGACAGCTTTCCCGGCCTGTTCGGCGACGACTGGGAAAAAGCCGGCGACGTGTTCTACGATCGCTATGGCGCGATCCATGCGGAAAAGCTGCAACCGGCGGCGGGGGCGGCGGCGCTTCTCCAGAATTTGGCGGACGCCGGCGTGTACCTTTGCGTCGTGTCCAACAAGAAGGGGTCTTTCCTGCGCAAGGAGGCCCAGGCACTCGGCTGGACCGGCCATTTCGGCGCCCTGGTCGGGGCCATGGACGCGCCGCGCGATAAGCCGGCCCGCGATCCCATCGACATGGCGCTGCATCCCGGCGGCGTGACGGCCGGGGAGGGCGTGTGGTTCGTCGGCGACGCCGATGTCGACATGGAATGCGCCCATGGGGCGGGCTGTTATCCGGTGCTGATCCGCCCCCAGGCGCCCGGACTAGATGAATTCATCGACTTTCCTCCGGCCCTGCATTTCACCGATTGCGATAGTCTTTGCAAGTTCACTCAGACACTGTAAGCTTTTGTACAAGGCTGGTTAGCCGTGTAGAAACAAAAGAGAAAACAACAACAGGGAGCCCGGAACAAAGTCGGACGCGGCGATACGGCCAGCGCGCAAAAGCGAGGTGCGGCCGCAAAAAGACTTTGGGGTGGGGAGTGATGTCGTCAGAAAAATCACAAAACGTGCAGGACGTTTTTCTTAACCACATCAGGAAGAACAAAACTGCGGTCACGGTGTTTCTGGTCAACGGAGTCAAATTGCAGGGCATCGTCACCTGGTTTGATAATTTTTCCGTTCTCCTGCGCCGGGATGGGCATACGCAGTTGGTGTATAAACACGCCATCTCGACGGTCATGCCGTCCGTTCCCGTTCAATTGTTCGAACCGGATGCGGCTGAGTCCGTCGAGGGTTGAGCGAACAAACGCCAGGTGATGTCACGTCCGCCGCCAAGGCGGTGGGCGCCGGTGCCTGCGCCGTCATCCATCCGAACATGTCCGCGGCCGGCGGGGCCGACGCCCGTAGCGCACGCGCCAGCCTGGACGAGGCCGTGGCGCTCGCCGGGGCCATCGACCTGGACGTCGTCCATGCCGAAACGTTCGAGTTGTCCCGGCCCCGGCCCTCGACCCTACTGGGCAAGGGCACGGTGGAGCGCATCGGCGAGACCCTGCATGCCTTGCCGGACTGCGAACTGGTTGTCGTCAACGCCAACCTGACGCCGGTTCAGCAGCGCAACCTGGAAACCGCCTGGGAAGCGAAGGTCATTGACCGCACGGGCCTGATTCTGGAAATCTTCGGCGCCCGGGCGCGGACCAAGGAAGGCCGCCTGCAGGTCGATCTGGCCGCCCTCAGCTATCAATTGGGTCGTCTGGTCCGCAGTTGGACCCACCTGGAACGCCAACGCGGCGGGGCGGGGTTCATGGGCGGCCCCGGCGAGCGGCAGATCGAACTCGACCGGCGCATGATCCGCCAGCGCATCGCGCGGCTGAAGCGCGAATTGGCCGAGGTCAAGCGCACGCGCTCCCTGCAACGCCGCGCGCGCCAGCGCGTACCCTATCCGGTGGTCGCGTTGGTCGGCTACACCAACGCCGGCAAGTCGACCCTGTTCAACCGCCTGACCGGGGCCGACGTGGTCGCCCGCGACCAGTTGTTCGCGACCCTCGACCCGACCATGCGCAAACTCGACCTGCCGGAAGGCGGACCGGTCATCCTGTCCGACACAGTGGGCTTCATTTCCGACCTGCCGCACCAATTGGTCAACGCCTTCCACGCCACCCTGGAAGAGGTCGTGGAGGCCGACATGATCCTGCACGTGCGCGACATCGCCGACCCGGACACGGAGATTCAGCGCCGCGACGTGCTGGAGGTTCTGGGCGGCCTGGGATTCGGCGACGACTCGGCGACGCCGATCACCGAGGCCCTCAACAAGATCGACCTACTGCCGCCGGAGACCCTCAGCGCCCTGGAGGAACGCATCGCGCGCCAGGATAACAACCCGCCGGTCGCCATTTCCGCCGTGACCGGGCAGGGGTTGGATACCCTGATCCAGCGCATCCAGAACGTTCTTGGCGACAAGTTGGGCGAGATGGAATTGGATCTGGGCTTCGACGAAGGAGCGACCCTGGCCTGGATCTACGAGCACGGAGAGGTTCTGGACCGGACCGACGGCGAAGCCGGCATCCACCTGCGCGTCCGCATGGACCCGCGCAGCCAGTCACAGCTTCTCACCCGTATCGACAGCGCCCGCCAGAGCCGTTTACACTAACCCGCGAGGGGTTCAGGGGCGATTCCCTACACCGGTTGGTAACCATTTGCCGCTAAACCGGGTTCATCGCATTCCGGCGACAGCAGATATCCGGCACGAACGGACGGGCACCCATGGCGACAAACCGCAGCCAGAACAAATGGCGTTCCAAGAACAAGCTGGTCAAGCGCCAGTTGAACGTCATGGCGAAAAGCCATGTTCACGACCATCTGCAGCGTCTGGCCGACGATTTCCGTCTGCGCGGCAAGGGTGAGGCCGTGTCCTTTGCGACCTTCATCACCCGGGCCCTGATGCAGCGCGCCGATTACAGCGACGATGTGGCGCAAATGCTGGAAGACCTCGCCGAAGCCTTCCACCGCGACCGCGACATCCACTCCAACTGACCCGTCCTTCAAGGCGGCGTCCGGATTTCCAGCCCGTGTCCAATGCCTTAGACATCGATCCCGACCGCGTCGCCGCCATTCTGCGCGAAACGGCAGAGACGAAAATTTTGCCGCGCTTCCGCACCCTGGCCAGCCACGAGATTTCGGAAAAGAACCCAGGCGACCTGGTGACCGTCGCCGACCGGGCGTCGGAAGCCTTTCTGACCCGCTGTCTCGCGGACCTGATTCCGGGCGCTCTGATCGTCGGCGAAGAAGCCCATGAAGTGAACCCGGAGGCCCTCGGCGAGATCAACGACGCCCCCTGGGCCTGGATCATCGACCCCCTGGACGGCACCCATAATTTCGCCCACGGCACGCCGCGCTTCGCGATGATTCTGGCCCTCGCCCGGCGCGGCGAGACGGCCAGGGGCTGGATTCTCGATCCCGTGGGCGATCACCTGGCCTTTGCCGAAGTAGGAGCCGGCGCCGCCATCGACGGCACGCCCCTGCGCCTGGGCGCTGCCGGCCCGGTCGCCGCCATGACCGGCTCCCTCGGCAACAAGTTCGCCGACCGTCTGCGCGCCCGCGCCGGAACACCCGGCAGCCCGCCGATCCCCAAGGCCTTCCTGCACTATCGCTGCGTCGGTCTGGAATACATGGACCTGGCGCGGGGCAAGCTCGATTTCGCACGCTACGCCGGAAAGCTGATGCCCTGGGACCATGCGGCGGGGGTGTTGCTGCACGGCGAGGCCGGGGGACAGGCGGCCATGACCGGCGACGGTCGGGCCTATGCCCCCGGCATGGCGCGCCCCGGCGACGCGCTGCTGCTGGCCCCTGACATGCCGGCCTGGACGGACCTCAACACCCTAATGTCCTGAGACATATCGCACCTTGCCCCCGCGCGCCCGGGACGCTACCAAACGGGTCAGCGTTAACATCTGAAACGACTTCAAAGGAGGCGACATGGCACGCTGCGCATTCATCGGCCTGGGCGTCATGGGCTATCCCATGGCCGGGCATCTGGCGAAAAACGGCCATCAGGTCACCGTCTACAACCGGACCACGGCCAAGGCCGAGAAATGGGCGGCCGATCACGGCGGCGCGTTCGGCAAGACCCCGGCGGAAGCCGCCAAGGGCGCCGAGTTCGTATTCTCCTGCGTCGGCAACGACGACGACCTGCGCGCCGTCACGTTTGGCGACGACGGCATGCTGGCGGGCATGGAGGCCGGCACGGTTCTGGTCGATCACACCACGGCGTCCGCCGCCGTCGCCCGCGAAATCGCGGCCAAGGCCACGGAAATGGGCATCGCCTTCATCGACGGCCCCGTGTCGGGCGGCCAGGCGGGGGCCGAGAACGGCGTCCTGACCGTCATGTGCGGCGGCGGGGAGGGGGATTTCGCCTGCGCCGAGCCGGTGATCCAGGCCTACGCCCGCGCGGTCACCCTGCTGGGTCCCGTGGGCTCGGGCCAGCTGTGCAAGATGGTCAACCAGATCTGCATCGCCGGGCTGCTCCAGGGCCTATCCGAAGGGCTCGACTTCGGCATGCGCGCCGGGCTCGACGTCAAGCAGGTGTTGGACGTGATTTCCAAGGGGGCCGCGCAAAGCTGGCAGATGGAAAACCGCGGCAAGACCATGGCCGACGACCAGTTCGAGTTCGGCTTCGCCGTCGACTGGATGCGCAAGGATCTTGGGATTTGTTTTGCCGAGGCCGAAACCAACGGCGCCGAGCTGGCGGTCACCAGAATCGTCGACGGCTACTACAAGGAAGTCCAGGACATGGGCGGGGCGCGCTGGGACACCTCGTCGCTGATCCGCAGGCTGCGCCGCAAATAGGGCGGCGGCGTTCGGGAAGGCGGCGGCCATGACCTACGACGCGTTCAACGCCTTCTGCGCCTCGCTTCCGGCTACCACCCACGTCGTGCAATGGGGCGGGGCGGACGTGTGGAAGGTCGGCGGCAAGGTGTTCGCCATCGGCGGCTGGAATGCCGGTCACCTCGCGGGAATCACCTTCAAGGTCTCGGAATTCGCCTACCACGTCCTGCGCGACATGCCGGGCCTGCGCCCGGCCCCCTATCTGGCGTCGCGCGGCATGAAATGGATCCAGCAGTACGGCGCGCCGGGATTGAACGACGCCGCCCTCAAGGACCACCTCGCGGAATCGCACCGCCTCGTCTCCTTGGGTCTGACCAAGAAGCTGCAACGGGAACTGGGGCTGAATCAGGATTGAGAACGCGCTATTAGCGCAAGCTGATCTGCATCTGCGGCGTGGCGCGGTAGATGTTGGGGATGCGGTAGACATAGACCTTGGTGTTCGGTCCGCGGGCGGGGAAATCCTTCACCTCGTCGGCGTTGTGGCTGACCACCTTGGTGTCGGTGATGACGCGCAATTCGCCCGACGTGTTCATCCCGGCCTGGACGATTTGGTCCTTCTGGCTTTTCGACAGGGACCGGCCCAGCATGTTCACGATGCGGGTTTCCTTGTTGTAGGCGATGCCGAAGATATGCTCGTTGCGGCGCAGGAAGGTGACCGACTTGGCCTTCAGCAAGTCGCCCTCGCGATGCCAGTGAATCTTGAAATAGCCCTGCTTGATGTAGCCGAAATCGGAGGCGTCGGGATCGCGCTCGATATCCGCCTTCAGCTTCTTGACCTCGTCGACTTCCTGGGCCCCCTGAACCTTGCCGTCCTTGAGGGCGCCATAAAGCCGCGTGTCGACCATGTAGCCGGAGAACGTGAGCTTGTAATAGCCGCGCCTGTCCAACTCGATCTCGGCGTCGAAACGCGCCGGCAGATAGCAGCCGGAGAGCGCGACCGCGGCGACGAGGAGGATCAGAAGGGGGCGGAGGAGGCGGCGCATGCGGAAATTCGGGCTCTCAATCGGTTTAAGTCCTTCAACCTTCTAGCCTATTCGGGCCTGCGGGTCAGCGGTTTTCGACTATTCGGCGGCCTTGTCATGCCGCTTCTCGGCCTGCCAGGCGGCTTCCATCTCGTCCAGGCTTGACGCCGCCGGGTCCCGGCCCTGGCCGCGCAGGCGCTTTTCCATGCGGCGGAAGCGGTCCTCGAACTTGTGGTTGCCCCGGCGCAACGCCGTTTCCGGGTCGATCTTAAGGTGGCGGGCCAGGTTGGCGACGGCGAACAGCAGGTCGCCCATTTCCTCCTCCAGGCGCGCCCGGGACGTTCCGCCACCCATTTCGGCGCGAAGCTCCGCCAACTCTTCCTCGATCTTGGCGATCACGGGGGCGGCCTCGGGCCAGTCGAAGCCAATGCGGGCGGCGCGTTTCTGAAGCTTTTCCGCGCGGGTCAGGGCGGGAAGGGGGATCGCCACGCCGTCCAGCGCGCTGGCGTCTTCCGCCGGCGTCTCGCCCTTTTCCGCCCGCTCCCGGGCCTTCAGGTCTTCCCAATGCACGGTCTGGGCCTCGGCCGTCGCGATGTCCGCGTCGCCGAACACGTGCGGGTGACGGCGGACCATCTTGTCGGCGATGGCGCGGGCCACGTCGTCGTAATCGAAATGGCCTGTTTCCTCGGCCATGCGGGCATGAAAGAACACCTGCAGCAGCAGGTCGCCCAACTCGTCCCGCAATCCCGCCATATCCCCGCGCTGGATGGCGTCGGCGACCTCGTAGGCTTCCTCGATGGTGTAGGGGGCGATGGTCGCAAACGTCTGCTCGACGTCCCAGGGACAGCCGCCGTCGGGATCGCGCAGCCTGGCCATGACGGCGCGCAGGCGGTCGGTCGGGTTGCCGCTGGTCAGGTCGTCGGACACGTCGAAGGTTCTCCCCAGGTCAGCCGTTCAACGATGCCGCGGCCCGGGCGATGGCCGCAACCGTTTGCGCCACGTCATCGTCGGTCAGCGCCAAACAGGGATAGAACTTGCTGGGTGACTTCAGAATGCCTTGCTCGCGCAGCACCGCGTTGAACCGTGCCGCCTTTTTTGCGTCGCTCCGGGTTACATCGCGGTAATTGTGCACGGGGCCCTCGGCATAGACGATGTCGAACAGCACCGGACAACCGGCGACGTGATGTGCCTGACCCGCCGCCCCCAGGTGTTCGTTGACGGCGTTGATGAGCGTTTCGCCGACCGCGTACAGGTGGTCGTACTGGCCCGGACGGCGCAGGATTTCCATGGTCTTGAGGCCGGCCACGGCGGCGACGGGATTGCCGCTCAGAGTGCCGATCTGCATCAGCGCCTTGTCCTTGCCGACCTTTCCGGCATCGAAATGGGCCATGATGTCGGCCTTGCCGGCGATCGCCGCCAGCGGGAAGCCGCCGCCGATGATCTTGCCCAGGGTGCAGACGTCGGGCGTCACGCCGTAGACCTCCTGCGCGCCGCCATAGGCCAGGCGGAACCCGGTCACGACCTCGTCGAAGATCAGTACCATGCCGTTACGGGTGCATTCCGCACGCAGGGCCTCGAGGAAACCGGGCAGGGGCGGGATGATCCGCTGCAGCGGCTCGACGATGACGGCGGCGATCTCGTGGCCCCGCTCGGCGATCAGCGAGCGGAAGAATTCGATGTCGTTGTAGGGCGCGACCAGCATGTCGTCGCGCACGGCGTCGGGAATGCCCGCCGAGTCCGGAACGGCGACGGGGTAATTCATCAGCCGGTCGGGCGCCAGGCTCATCTGGCCTTCCGCCGACATGCCGTGGTAGCCGCCCTCGAACTTGAGGATTTTGTCCCGCCCGGTATGCGCCCGGGCCAGGCGCATGGCGAACATATCGGCCTCGCTGCCGGTGCTGGTGAAGCGGACCTGTTCGGCGCAGACCATGGCGCGGCAGATTTCCTCCGCCAGCTCAATACCGTGGGCGTTGCTGGTGAAGAAGGTCGAGCCCTTGGCCACCTGGTCCTGCACGGCCTCGACGACCTCGGGATGGCAATGGCCCAGGATCATGGGGCCGGAGCCGATCAGGAAATCGATGTATTCGTTGCCGTCCTCGTCCCAGATATGGGCTCCCTTGCCCTCGCGGATCACTAAACTGGCGTCGAAATTGCCGAAACCGGCGCCGGGCAGTACGGCGCGGGCGCGTTCTACGAAATCTTGCTGGGTCATGGTCGGCGGTCTCGTTTTCTGGAGGAGGGGGAATATGGAAATGACGATGAATGGTAGGGAACCCTGACGGCTTCACACAAGGGCCATCCGGTCGCAGTATATTGGCCACCGCAAACGCAGAGGCCAAACATGATCGATCATATCTCCATCGCCGTCTCGGACCTTGCCGCCGGCGCGGCATTCTATCAAGCCGTTTTGGAGCCGCTCGGCCTGACGCGGCTGGTCGAGCGGCCGCATACGGTCGGCTTCGGCAAGCGCTATCCGGAATTCTGGCTCAATGCGCGGCCGGGCATGGCGGCGGCGGGCGCCGACACGGGCCTGCACGTCTGCCTGCGCGCCCGCACCCAGGAGGCGGTCACGGCGTTCCATGCGGCGGCGCTGGCGAACGGCGGCGCGGACGACGGCGCGCCCGGCATGCGCGACGCCTCCACGGCGCCGTACTTTGCGGCCTTCATCCGCGATCCCGACGGCAACAAGATCGAAGCGGCGACGTTTCTTCCGGCCGAGGCCGGATGAGGCGGCTATCCCGCGGAAAAACCCCGGGCGGACAACTGTTCCTCGGTCACCGGGATCTCGATCCCGTCGCTTTGCACGTTTCTGAGTTGCGCCAGCGCGGCCGACACCAGCGTGCCGGCGGCCGGCGTCGGCGACCGTCCCGCGCGCGTGATCAGGGACACCGTGCGATGGATAGGCGGCGTTAAACGAAAACCAGGGATGCCTTCCGACGCCATGGCCTGAGCCACCAGGCCCGGCACCGCCGCGATCCCCAGTCCGTCGCGCACCATGCGGACCAGCCCCCAAACCGACGACACCTCGTAGGACAGCCCACTGACCGCGAGTTGACCCGCCGCGTGCTCCTTGAGAATGCCCCGGATGCCGCTTTCGCCGGACATGCCCACGGCCGGATGATCGTTGAACACGTCCCAGGCGAGGGGGCCTTCGTGCCTTGCCAGCGGATGCGCCGGCGGACAAACCAGGTGGAAGGCGTCGCGCATCACCGGCGTGGCGTCGAAATCCGCATCGGGCAGGGCCAGGGTCGTGAACGCCATGTCCATGTCGCCGGCACGGACACGCTCGACCGCCTCCGCGGTCAGGACCTCGATGATCCGCACACGGATTCCTGGATATCGGGCGGCCATCTCCTTGATCGCCGGGATCAGCACCGAGGTGATCATCGTCGCCGTCGCACCGACCACGACCAGACCCTGTTGGCGGTCGACATGGGCCCGCAGATCGTCCATGCCGCGCTCCAGGTCCTCGGTGAAGCGGCGGGCGACGGTGGCGAACTGCCGGCCGTGGGCGGTCGGCTCGACATGCCGGGTCGTGCGGTCGAACAACCGAAGCCCGAGTTCCAATTCCAGGTTCTTGACGGAATTCGTCAGCGCCGACTGCGTCATGTTGAGCACGGCCGCCGCCTTGGTGAAGCTGGCCTGTTCCATGACGGCGAGAAAGGCGCGCAGTTGGCGGAGGGTAATGTTGCTATTCATATCTTAAATATATTAATCAATTAAAAAAATAAAATAGACAAATAACTGATCCGACTTGATGGTGTTTCCGCCAACAACCTGCGGGAGCGACCATGCCTGACCATGCCCTCAAAGACGTATTCGACACGGCCGATACGGCGCCTGACCTGACGCCACCTGCCATGACACCTGAGCCGATTGGCGGCCCCGGCGCCTGGCGTGGCCCGGACATGGCGGCATCCGACGCCTGGATCGAACACCTGAGCACGCACGAGATCGCCGAAATCGACGCCGCGATCCGTGCTCATCAGGCCAACAACCTCGGCATGGCGGATATCCGGCCCGAAACCTTTGACCTCCCGACGCTGGGCCCTCGGCTGAAGAAGATGCGCGACGAGGTCGTCAACGGACGCGGTTTCGTGCTGCTGCGCGGGTTTCCGGTCGACCGCTACAGCGTCACGGAATCGGCCGTCGGCTATCTGGGGCTGGGGTCCTACATCGGCGGTTTCCGTCCCAGCAACGCCAAGGGGCACCTGTTGGGTCATGTGCGCGACATTGGCCTGAACATCAAGGACCCGACCACGCGATACTATCAGACCAACCGCGGCCTCGAATTCCATACGGACAGCGTCGACATCGTCGGACTGCTCTGCCTGAAAACGGCGAAATCCGGCGGCGCCAGCCGTATCGTCAGCTCCGTGACCCTGCACGATGTCATCCGCGAACGGCGGCCCGACCTGTGGCGCGCCCTGTTCAATGCCTTTCCCACCGACCGCCGCGGCGAAATCCCGCCGGGGATGAAGCCCTGGTTCGATGTCCCGGTGTTCAATTGGCACGACGGTCATCTGACGACGATGTACGTCGGGCAGTACATCCGCTCGGCCCAGGAGCTGTTTCCGGAAGCGCGCCGCCTGACGGCCCTCGAGACCGAGGCCATGGACTACCTGGATGCGCTCTGCAACGACCCGGAATTCTACCTCTCCATGGATTTCCTGCCGGGCGACATCCAGCTGCTGCACAACCACCAGATCCTGCATTCGCGGACCGACTACGAGGATTGGCCGGAGCTTGAAAACCGGCGGCATCTCCTGCGCCTGTGGCTGGCGCCCGATAACGGCCGACCGTTACCGCCGGTGTTCGAGCCGCGCTACGGTCCTCTGACGCCCGGCGACCGGGGAGGGATCTTCACCGAAAGCACGAAACTGACGTTTTCCCTGTCCCCGACCTGACGCAAGGGCGGCGCGGCCTTTCGGTAAACAGGGAGGAGCGCGTTCGGGGGAGTGTCGTCAAATTTTTGACAGGTCGGGCAGGGGCAGGGTCTCGATTTGCGGCCGGGCCAACAGGTATCCCTGAAAGTAATCCGCGCCAAGGTCCCGCAGCACGCGCAGATCCTCGGTGGTTTCCACACCTTCCGCGATCACCAGGATGTTTAAGGCTTTGGCCGTCCTGATCGCGCCTTCGGTGATCGTTCGCTTGACCACATCGTCCGCAACTCCCTGGCAGAGCTCCATATCCAGCTTCAACACCTGCGGCTTGAATTTCGTCAACAGGTTCAAGCCCGCGTATCCGGCCCCGAAATCGTCGATGGCGGTTATGAAGCCGCGCTCCCGGTAGGCGTTGAAAATGCCGAGCAGGTGCGCCGGGTCCTTGATCGGTTCCGCTTCCGTGACCTCGAAAATGATCTGGTCGATGGGAAAATTGAATTCGTCGGCGGCTTCCATCGTGGCGCGGATGCATGTTTCCGGGCGGTACACCGCGTTCGGCATGAAATTGATGCTCAGCTTGCAGTCCAAATTCAACTGCGACGCCAATTGCACCGCCTTTACCCGGCAGGTTTGGTCAAACGCGTAGCGATTGGCTTCCGTCACCTTTGAAAGCACCTGGCCGGCACCTTCACCGCCTTTTCCGCGAACAAGCGCCTCATAGGCGAAAGGGACGCTGCGATCCAAATCGACGATCGGCTGGAACGCCATCGTGATCTCGAAATCAAGGGGATTGCTTTCCAGGCACTGCTTGCAGCCCAGTTGCCTGAATTCGTGTTCGGTTTCTTTTGCCATCAGCAATCCATACCGGAGGTGGTTGAACCAAGGATCCAAGCTGGCGGTCGAACTGGCGACACCAACGCAACGCGTTTTACCATCCAACGGCAATATAGCCAGTTTCGGTTTCTCATCGAACCATTCGAAATCATTGCGGATCGAAAATTCACCCCCGAAAATCGAATAACCGGGGAGTGGTATCCAACCGTCACATCATTGTCGCCACATCCAATTATCGCATAATGTATATTATGGAAAATATTAGATGTATATTTTTATTCAGTAAGTTAGATTCATCGTTGAATCCACTGTTGAACCTGAACGCCATCGCCGATCAGGCCTCCGGCACGTCCAGTTCCATGCCGTCGTAGGCTACCTCCACCCCCTCGGGCACATAGGCCGTGAGCGCGTCGTAGTCGATGCGCGGGCTCATATGAGTGATGACCATGCGCTGGGGCTGGATGCGCGCGCGCAGCTCGAGCGCGGCGTCGACATGCAGATGCGTGGGATGCGGATGCCAGGCGAACACGCCGACGATCCAAGTATGCACCCCCTGTAGCGCCGCCACGCCGGCGTCGGTCATGCGCACGAGGTCCGTGGTATAGGCCAGCGGCCCGAAGCGCAGCCCATGGGTGGTCGAGAAGCCATGGTCCTGCTCGAACGCCACGCCGTCGATGCCGGCGGCGGTGAACGGCGCGCCTGCCGCATAGACGTTGGCCGTCAGCGTCGGCTTGTAATAGACCTCCGATCCTTCGCGCAGCGGCGCCAGGACATAGGCGAAGCGTTCCCGGACCGCCGCCAAGGTCTCGGCGTCGGTCCACATGGGAATGGCGGCGCCCATGGCGCGGTTGATGCTGCGGATGTCGTCGATGCCGTGGATATGGTCGGCATGGCCATGGGTCAGGACGACGCCGTCCAGGTGCCGCACGCCCGCGCGCAGCATCTGTTCGCGGAAATCGGGCGCCGTGTCGATCAGCAGGCGCTTGCCGGCCTGCTCAATCAGGATCGACGGCCGCGTGCGGCGGTTCTTCGGGTTTTCCGGGTCGCAGTCGCCCCATCCGGCCTCGATCGATGGAACGCCGCTGGACGCGCCCGAGCCCAGGATCGTGACCTTCATGACGGGCCCTACCCCTCGCCCCGCACCGCGGCCGCGGCCTTGGTGAACAGGGTGAAGAAGTTGTCGGTCGTGTGGATGGCCAGGTCGTCCGGGGAAATCCCCTTGAGTTCCGCCACCCTGGCGGCGGTCAGGGCGGTAAAGGCAGGCTCGTTGCGCTTGCCGCGCTGGGGCACCGGGGCCAGGAAAGGCGAGTCGGTTTCGACCAGCAGGCGGTCGAGCGGCACGTCCTTGACCGTGTCGCGCAAAGCGTCGGCGGTCTTGAAGGTGACGATCCCGGAAATGGAGATATAGAGCCCCATCTCGACGGCCTTTTCCGCCACCTCGGGCCCCGCCGAAAAGCAGTGGATCAAGCCGGGAAACGGCCCGCCGGCGCGGTATTCCGCGTCCATCACGCGAAGGGTGTCGTCGTCGGCGTCGCGGGTATGGACAATGAGCGGCAGGCCGGTCAGGCGGGCCGCATTGATATGCGCGCGGAACTGGGTTTCCTGGATGTCGCGGGGGCTGTGCTCGTAATAGAAATCCAGGCCCGTTTCGCCGATGCCGACGACCTTGGGGTGCTGCGCCAACTCGGCCAGTTCCTTGGCGCTGGTCACCTTTTCCGTCGCCGCCTGGTGCGGGTGGATGCCGACGGTGCAGAAGATGTTGGGGAACCGTTCGGCCACGGCCTTGACCTGATCGAACTTGGAGAGGTGCGTCGAGATCGTCACCATATAGGCGACCCCGGCCGCCCCCGCCCGCGCCACCACGGCGTCCAGTTCATCCCCGAAATCCGGGAAATCCAGATGGCAATGGCTGTCGACCAGAAAGGGTTGCCGGGCGCCGTCCATGGCTTCAGGCCGCCCCCTGGGTCTCGTCGTCCTGAAAACGGGGGAACACCCCTTCCGGCTTGGGCAGGGCCGTGCCGGAGGCCAACGCCACACCAGGCGCCAACTGATCCAGCGCGCGGGCGTCCGCCGCCACGGCCAATTGGTCCAGCAGCTTGGCCGAGGTGTCGGGCATGAACGGCTGGGTCAAGATCGCCAGCCGCCGGATGGTTTCGGCCAGCACGTACAGCACGGTGGCCATTCTATCGGGGTCTTCCTTGCGCAGCTTCCAGGGCGCCTGATGGTCGACATAGGCGTTGGCGGCGCGGATCACGGTCCAGATGGCCTCCAGCGCCTCGTGGAACGCCTGTCGGTCCAAGGCCCCCCGCACCACGTCCAGCAGCGCCGCCGCGGGATCGAGCAGGGCCTTGTCGTCGTCCGTGAAGTCGCCCGGCGTCGGCACCGTGCCGCCGCAGTTCTTGGCGACCATGGACAGCACGCGCTGCGCCAGGTTGCCGTAATCGTTGGCCAGCTCGCCGTTCATACGGTTGACCATGGCGGAATGGGAGAAATCGCCGTCGTTGCCGAACGGAACCTCACGCAGCAGGAAATAGCGCACCTGGTCGAGGCCGTATTTTCCAACCAGATCAATGGGATCGATGACGTTCCCGACAGACTTGGAAATCTTCTGGCCCTCGTTGGTCCACCAGCCGTGGGCGAACACGCGTTTCGGCGGCTCCAGCCCGGCGGCCATCAGGAAGGCTGGCCAGTAGACCGCGTGAAAGCGCAGGATGTCCTTGCCGACCATGTGCAGATCGCAGGGCCAATAGGTGGCGAATTCCCCCTGCTCGTCCGGATAGCCCAGGGCCGAGATGTAGTTGGTCAGGGCGTCGAGCCAGACATAGAAGATGTGCGCCTCGTCGCCGGGCACCGGCACGCCCCAGTTGAAGGTGGTGCGCGACACGGACAGGTCCTGCAGGCCGCCCTTGACGAAACTGGTGACCTCGTTGCGCCGGCTCGGCGGGGCGATGAAATCCGGATTGGCGTCGTAGAACGCCAGCAGGCGGTCCTCCCAGGCGGACAGGCGGAAGAAATAGCTGGGCTCCTCCACCCATTCGACCTCGGCGCCCGAGGGGGCGATGCGCGTACCGTCGGGCCGCTTGGTCAGCTCGCCCTCGCCGTAGAACGCCTCATCGCGCACGGCGTACCAGCCGGAATAGCTGCCAAGGTAGATTTCCCCGGCGTCGATCATGCGCTGCCAGATCGCCTGACAGGCCTTGATGTGGCGGGGTTCCGTGGTGCGGATGAAGTCGTCGTGGCTGAAATTCATGAAATCGGCCAGGGTGCGGAAGTTCTGCGACACCCGGTCGGCGAAGGTCTGCGGATCGATGCCCTTGGCCTGGGCCGATTTCTCGACCTTCTGGCCGTGTTCGTCCGTGCCGGTCAGGAACTTCACATCGTAGCCGTCCAGGCGCTTGAACCGCGCCAGCACGTCACAGGCCAGCGTGGTGTACGCATGGCCGATGTGCGGCGCGTCGTTCACGTAATAAATGGGCGTGGTCAGATAGTAGGGCGTGGCCGGCATGTATGGATCCAATGGCACAGGGTCAACGGGTGGCGCGTCGTCCGCGTTATCGCCGGACCGCCGCTTCGGCGGTGATGAACGCGTTGAGAACCACCTGCTTGCGGTCCAGGTTGGCGGCGGTCGTCGCGGCAAGCAGGCGCGACACCTTTTCCCATACCTCCAGCCAACGATCAAGGCCGGCCATGGCGTTGAGCCTGGCCACGGCCTGGGCATCGATGATGCCCGGCAGCGGCCCGCCGCCGCCGGCGATGATCAGGCGTTCCAACCACCAGCGCAGCGTCTTGGCGAAAGCCGCGAACTCGGCCTCTTTCCCCGCCCCGCCCAGGCGCCCGGCGAAATCGTGCAGATCCTTGGCCGGAATGCCGTCCGGCAGGCGCGCAAGCAGGCTTGAGACCTCGTCCAGCATGGCCAGCCCCCCCTGTTCCGCCAAGTCGAGGGCATAGCCGATACTGCCTTCGGCAACCTCGGCCAGGCGCGCGGCCTCGGCCGCCCCCAGATCGGGGCAGCGCCGGGCGATCAGGGCCGCCACGGCATCCGCCGGCGGCGGCCGCAGGGTCAGGCGCCGGCAGCGCGAGCGGATGGTCGGCAGCAGGCTGCCCGGATTGTGCGACACCAGAATAACCAAGGCCTGCGGCGGTGGTTCTTCAAGTACTTTCAGAAGCGCGTTGGCGGCGTTGCGGTTCATGTCGTCGGCGCTGTCGATGACGACCACGCGCCACGCCCCCTCGCCCGCCGTCAGGCTGAGAAAGCTTTTCACGGCGCGGATCGCATCAACCGGGATCTGGCCCTTGCGGCGGCCGGTTTTCTCGTCGACCGCACATTCGATCACCATCAAGTCGGCATGGCTGCCGGCCAGCGTGCGGTGAAACACGGGATGGGCGGGGTCCAGGTAAAGCCCCTGCCCCTCTCCCCCGGCCCCGGCGGGGGCAGGTGCCGGTTCCGGCGGGGCATCGCCGAACAGACCCGGGCCGTCGCTCGTGGGGGCGGCCTTGGCCAGAACCGCGCCATGGCTCAGGACATAACGCGCGAAACGGTGCGCCAGGGTCGCCTTGCCGATGCCCTTGGGCCCGGTGATCAGCCAGGCATGGGCCAGACGTCCGGCCTCAAGCGCCGTGCGCAGGCTTTCCTCGGCCTCCAAATGCCCGATCAGGTCCGGATTGGCGCGGGGGTCCAGGGCTAGGGCGTCGTCATCGCTGCTCACCGGCCTGCTTCCTTCAGGTCGGCGCCCAGGCGGTGCGACACGGCGGCGCAGATTTCCCGCTGCACGTCATCGACGGACCCGGTGGCGTCGATCACGGCGCAACGCCCGGGTTCGGTCTCGGCGATGGCCAGGAAGGTGTCGCGGATGCGGGTGTGGAAGCCCAGATCCATGCGTTCATACCGGTCCTCGGCCCCGGCGCGGCCGAAGGCGCGGGCCAGCCCTTCCTCCACCGGGATGTCCAGGATCAGGGTCAAATCCGGCTGGAAGTCGCCCAGGATGTCTTCCTTGAGAGCCTGGATGCGTTGCAGCCCCAGGCCGTGCCCGCCGCCCTGATAGGCCAGCGTGGAATCGGTGAAGCGGTCGCACAGCACCCAGGCGCCGCTTTCCAGCGCCGGCAGGATCGATTTCTCGACATGATCGACACGGGCCGCGAAATGCAACAACACCTCGGCCACGGGCGGCCAGCGATCGACCGTGCCGCGGACCAGAAGATCGCGGATGTCCTCGGCCCCCGGTGTGCCGCCCGGCTCCCGCGTGGTCAGAACCTCGATACCCGCGTCCTCAAGCACCTTGGCCAATAGGCCGAGCTGGGTCGATTTGCCGCCCCCCTCGCCGCCTTCGAATGTAATGAACTTGCCCGTCGTCACCGGCCGGCACCCCGAAAATCCTGGTTGTCGCGCGTTCCGTGCATGTCCGCCGTCAGCCGCCGCGTCCCTGATCGGGCGGCGCTAACCGGAAACACCCAGAATGATAGACCGGAGAGCACTCATCACCCTACCGAAAAGGCCCAGGCGTTCGGCGGCGTCACCGGCCACCAGCGGCATCCGGATGGCCTCGCGCTCGGGAAAGGTCAGGGTCAGGGTGCCGAGCTTGTCGCCCGCCTGCACGGGTGCCGGCACCGGTGTCTGGTAGTCGATGGTCACCTTCATGCCCGCCCGTTCCTTGCGCGGCAGGGTCAGCAGCATCTCGTCAGTGACGATCAGCGGCACCTGCGCCTTATTGCCGAGCCAGATATCGACCTTGGCGACTTCCTCGCCGGCCTTGAACAGGGCGTAGTTCTTGAACTCGCGGAATCCCCATTCGAGAAGGCGTTGCGGCTCCTCGCGCCGGGCGCGCTTGCTGGTCAGGCCGTTGACGACCAGGATCAGCCGCCGGTCGAGGCGCTCCGCCGAGGCGGTCAACCCGTATCCGGCGTTTTCCGTATGCCCCGTTTTCAGGCCATCGACACCGATACCCTTGCCCAGCAGTTCATTACGGTTGTGCTGGGTGTGGTTGTTGTAGGTGAACTTGCGCTCCGAGTAATAATGGTAGAACGCGGGAAAATCATTGATCGTCCGCTTGGCCAGGGTCGCCAGATCGCGCGCCGTCATGCGGTGTTCCGGATGGGGCCAGCCCGACGCGTTGCGGAAGGTGCTGTTCTTGAGCCCGATTTCGCGGGCCTTTTCGGTCATCATTTCGGCGAAGGCATCCTCGCTGCCGGCCAGAGCCTCGGCGACGACGACGCAGGCGTCGTTGCCCGACTGCACGATGATGCCCTGCAGCAGATCCTCGACACGAACCCGCTGCCCCGGTTCGAGAAACATGGTCGACCCGCCCGAGGCCCAGTTGCCCTTGCGCCAGGCGTTCTCGCTGACCACGAATTCCTCGTCAAGGGACAGGCTGCCCTCCTTCAGGCGCTCGAACACCATGTAGATCGTCATCAGCTTGCTCATGGATGCCGGCGGCATCAGCGCGTCCGCGTCCTTTTCAAACAGCACGGCGCCGGTCTGGCTGTCGATCAGGATGGCCTCGCGGGCCGCGGTGTCCATGGCCGCCGCCGGCGGGACGCCGGCCAACGCGGCGGCGATCAGCACGGCGCCCGCCGCGAGACGGCGCAGATGCGGGACGGAATGGGATACGGAATTCAATGTCGTCATCACGCTTCGCGCCCGCTGCTTAAGGCGCGTCCTTCTGGTTCCTTGCAACGCCCGGGACCGGGCGCCTGGGGTAATCGTAGGGCCGACCACGCCATGGAAATGGGGCGGAAATGGGGTCAGGACCCCGCCCCCTTGCCGTCGACGATGATCCGCGCCCCTGGATAACCGATGGCCTGGAGTTGCTCAAGGGCCCGGTCGGCGTCCTCGACCGTGGCCAGAGGACCGACCCGCACGCGGTAGAAATCCTTGTTGTCGATCAGGACATGGGAAATCGTCGCCGACGACACCCGGCTGACCATGATCTGGGTCCGCATGGCGTTCTGGTAATTGGTGAAGGCCCCGGCCTGAACGAAGATGTTGGTCGGCCCCACGGCGACGGTGGTGACTTCCGGTTCCGGCAGTGTGCCGGGACGGATTTCATCCGCAGCGGCGACCTGACTGGCCGGGACCGGCGCAGGCGGCGGGCTGGACGGCTGTGGTGCGGCCTGGGCGCCTGGCGGCGGCGGCAGCGATTCGGCGCTGACCGAGGCCTTCGGCAACTTGTCGACCTGAATGGGGCTGCCGTGTTCGGCGATGGAATCCTGACCGAGAATCTGCGCCTTCAAGGCCTGTGATCGTTCGGCCAAAATCTGCACCCGGACCCGCGCCGTGCCCTGGTCCTTGAACCCCAGCAATTGCGCGCCGCGGCGGGAGACGTCGATGATGCGGCCCTTGGCGAAGGGCCCCCGGTCGTTGACCCGAAGCACGATGGAACGCCCGTTTTCCAGGTTGACGACCCGCACGAAGGACGGCAGCGGCAGCGTGCGGTGCGCCGCCGTCAGGTCGTTCATATCGTAGGTCTCGCCGTTGGCCGTGTCCTTGCCATGAAAATCGCTGCCGTACCAGGAGGCGATCCCGGTCTCGTCGTAGTCCCATTCCTCGGCCGGATAATACCAAGTGCCGGAAATCTGGTAGGGGTTGCCGATCTTGTAGTTCCCCGTGGTTCCCGCCGCCCCCTGAAGGCGCTTGGTGCCGGAAATCAGGAACTGAGTTTCGGCGCAACCGCTGACCAGCATGACCAATCCCAACAAGATCAGCCAGTTAACCTTAATACGCCCAGCCATGGCGCCGCCCCCTGAATACGAAAATGTAGTAGAAAATATAAAGAAACCAGCCTTTATCTAGTGTAGTCGAGTCTGGTCCGCCCGGCAACCGTGGGCGCTATCCGCCGTTGCCGCGCAAATGATCGAGCAGGCGGGAATCCGGATAACCGTCCGGCGCCAGCCCTTCCCGCCCTTGATAATCCTTGATGGCGCGCCGCGTCTTGGCCCCGGCGATGCCGTCCTGGCCCCCGGCGTCGAACCCCTTTTCCGCCAACAAGCGCTGAATTTCACGCATGTCGGACCTAGACAAGGCCTTGTCATTACTTGGTTTTTTGGCAACGAGGGGGCCCTTTTCGACCAGACGGTCGGCGAGATGCCCGACCGCCAGGGCATAGAGGATCGAGCGGTTCCACACGAGAATGGTTTCGTAATTGCCGTAGACCAGGAAGGCCGGGCCATCCGCCCCCGCGGGCAGGATCAGAGCCGCGTCGATGTCCGCCGCCGGCAGGTCACGGCCATCGGCACGGCGCACGCCTTTCGCCTGCCATTCCTTTAATTTCAACTTCTTATCAAGGCCGCTTAAAGCAAAATCAAATCCTTTTGGCAGACGCACCTCGCGCCCCCAGGTTTCGTCCTTGCGCCAACCGGACTTGGACAGAAAATGCGCCGACGAGGCGAACACGTCCGGCAGGGATCGCCACAAATCACGGCGCCCGTCGCCGTCGAAGTCGATCGCATAGGCGCGGTAGGTCGAAGGAATGAACTGGGTGTTGCCCATGGCCCCGGCCCAGGACGCCTTCACGTCTGCCGGGATATCGCCGCGGTCGATGATCTCCAGCGCCGCCAGAAGCTGTTCGGAAAAGAACTTGGAACGCCGGGGATCGAACGCCAGGGTCGCCAGGGAGCCGATCAGCGGAAAGGTGCCCGTGTAGTCGCCGAAATTGCTTTCCAGGCCCCAGAAGGCGACCAGGAACCGGGGCGGCACGCCGTATTTCGCCTCGACCTTGTTCAGCAGCGCGGCATGGGTCTTCAGCAGTTCGCGGCCACGGGCGATTCGTTTGTCGGAAATCGTCTTTTCGTAATACTGCCAGAAGGTCATCGTGAATTCGGGCTGGCGGCGGTCCAGCTCGATGACCCGGGTGATGTAGGACGCCCCCGCCAGGGCCCGGTCCAGCGTCGCGGCGGAAATACCCCGCGCGGCGGCGGTTACCTTGAAGGAATCGAGCCAAGCCTGGAATTCGGCGGGGCTCGGCGGGGTTACAGGGTCAACCGAGGCGGAAGCCGGCCGGATGCCCAGTGCCCCGAGCCAAAGGGTGCACAACACCGGCGCCGCGAGCCATAGTGAACGTCTCTGCATGATCCTCGATACCTTGCCCGGCCGACGGCGGTTGCCTCGCCAGAGCCACTGAGGCCTTGTGCCATAGGGATTTCACCGCCGCAAGACCCGGCACACGCCCCGGAGCGCCCCGGGGACGGTTTCGCTCAGGGGGCGGGGTACAGGTTGTCGCTGCGGTCCAGAACATAGGCGACGGCCATGCCCAGGAATTCATGCACGGCGGCGTCCAGCATGGATTGCCCCCCCAGGTTTTCCAGGCTCAGCGTCCAGCCCCTGGCCGGCAGCGTGATGTAATCGACGGGATAGGGAATGACCGGCCAGCCTTGCTTGCGGAACAGGCCGACGGCGCGCGGCATATGGCGGGCGGAGGTAATCATCACCCAGGGCCGGTCCGCCTCGACCGTCACCAATTTCTTGCTGAACACCACGTTTTCCATGGTGTTGCGCGACTCGGCCTCGACAATCACCCGCGACATATCAAGGTTGAGCAGCCCCGCCAGATCCTTGAAGTAATGCCCTTCCTTGGCATCCTGGGCAAACAGGCTGCCCGCCCCGCCGGTAAACACCAACGGCACGCCCGGCCGGGTATCGCCCAACATGGCAAAGAACAACAGCCGTTCCATGCTGCTGTCGACGGCGATCTGGCCCCGCTCGCGGGAGAGCACGGGATTGATAGAGCCCCCGAGCACGATGATCCCACCGATCTTTTCCGGCAGCTCCGTCTGTTTGGGGAAGCGCTCCTCCAGATCACGGATCATCATCTCTCCGACCGGGATCACGGTGACCGCCCAAAGGGTCAGGATGCTGACGCCGAACAGCATCAGGCCGGCCCGGCGGAACCGGGTCAGGACGAGTATAAAACCGACCGTCATGCCAAGGAACATGACCATCGACGGCTTCAACAGAAACCACATGACTTTGGACAAGATGAAATACATGGCCGGGCTTGTACCCCAAGGCCGGATCAAGCGCACGCAAATCCGCGCACGGTGGACGGCGGCGCCCGGTTTCCATTCATAAGGCGGCGCCCCGAGGAATGTGGCCCGGCATTAAAAATGGCCCACGAGGGCCAAGCAACGTCACAATACGGAAGGCGTTCGAACCTCAGACCTGGCTTCAGACCCGGATATCGACCGTCTTGCCGCTATTGGCGGAGAAATCAGGAGATTTGAACTCGCTGTCGGCACCGCCGCTGGACGTCTTGTCGTCGGCGGTGGAGTGGTGGGAATTCTTGTCTTCGAGGATGGCCTCAACGGCAGCACCGCGGCTGCGGTTTTCCTCGGCCGTCTGGACAACGGCTGCAGTCGCATCTTCACGTCGTTCGGAAATTTGCTCAGCAGCGCGCTCAAACACAACTTGCCGCACCACCGCCAAATTAAGGACAGTGAGGGCTGCGCTTACTCCCGGCGCTTTCTGTGCCGAACCGATCATTGTCAGGCGGTCCCTTCTGAACCTACACGTCGCGTGATTAAATCATCACACACGGATTACGATCGTATAATACCAAGACCTGGCACACATAACAACCCCCCTCTTGACAATTTTTTCATTTTATGGATTAGGGCTGGTTTCCGCCGTTTTTACGCGGCGCGGCGGGTGAAAATTGCCGTGAAATCAAATCCTGACAATAACCTGACGGTATCTTTTTGGTCTTTTTTTGGGGGTTTGTGACTCCGGTCACTGCCGCGCCGAAATGCATTAGCAAGACTGCATGCAGCAGAACGTCAGACGGACGGTCCTGCCGGGACAGGAGGCTTCACAATGACGAACCGCTCCACCAGACTCATCGGCAGCACGCTGGGCATCGTAACCGGGGGCACCCTCGCCGCCATCGGCGTCATCCAGGTCATTCAGTTAAGCCTTCTCCGGCTTTTCTAGGCCGATACGGCCGACATTCGCTTATTCTTGACAGCCGCCCGCGAACACGAGAGACATCCTCCCTATATTCGGGCTCCCTGAGTCCGGACCGGATGGGTGGCCGAGCGGTTGAAGGCACTGGTCTTGAAAACCAGCAAGGATGAAAGTCCTTCGTGGGTTCGAATCCCACCCCATCCGCCATATCAGGCGCGCAAACTTGCAGAAAATTCCATAATCAGCCCCTGCGTCGCAGATGCGATAATTGTCTCCTCATCGGTCGGGACGACTAGGACATCGACGTCTGAGGCCGTTGTGCTGATGCGCGTCGCGTGCCTGTTGTTCGCGGCGGTGTCGAGGGCAATCCCCAGCCAGCCAAGCCGGGCGCAGATCAGGCTTCGGACCAATTCCGAATTCTCGCCGATCCCAGCCGTGAAGACGATGGCGTCCAAACCCCCGATCGTTGCTACGAGCGCGGCCAGCTCGCAAGCGGCGCGGTAGCAGAACAGCTCAATCGCCTCCCGTGCCTCGGGCGCGGTGCTCATCTGCAGGACCTGCATGTTGTTGCTGATGCCCGACACGCCGAGAAGGCCAGACTCTTGGTAGAGAAGGTGCTCAAGCTCCCGCATTTTCATGCCCCGCTCGTCAATCAGGTGAAGGAGAACACCGGGATCGATCGCGCCGCAACGGCGGCCCATCATCAACCCGTCGAGGGCGGTGAAGCCCATGCTGGTGGCGACGCTGAGGCGGGCTTTCATGGCGCACATGCTCGCCCCATTACCGAGATGGGCCACGATCACGCGCCCTTCGGCCCTATCGCCGAGATGGCCGGGCAATGTCCCTGCGATGTATTCGTAGGAGAGGCCGTGAAAGCCGTAGCGGATAATTCCGGCCTCGGTCAGCGCGCGCGGCAGGGCAAAAAGCTGGGCGAGCCGATCCTGGGTTCGGTGGAAGCTCGTATCGAAGCAGGCGACCTGCGGCAGGCCGGGCGCCGAGGCGGCGACGGAACGGATCGCCGCCAGATTGTGGGGTTGGTGCAGTGGGGCCAGCGGCACAAGCGCTTCGAGTTCAGCGAGGAGTGTGGTGGAGACCCGCGCCGGACCGGTATGGTTGCGACCGCCATGGACCACGCGATGTCCGGCAGCCACGATGCCGACACCGCCCTGGTGGCTTTTCAGCCAGTCAAGGAGTGCCGGAATAAGGTCGTCAATTCCTGCACCAGGATTGAGCCGCATGAGGTCGTTTTGCGGCACCGCACGGCCTTCGCCATCGCGCGCCGAGAAGACCGGAGCGTTTCCGATCCCCGCAATCTTGCCGCGCAAGATCGGAGATGGCGCGCCAGCCTCGACCGGATAGACCGCGAACTTGAGGCTCGACGAACCCGCATTCAGGACAAGGATGGCGTCAGGCATTCTACGACATTCGTCCTGTTGCTGATAAAGAGCTGCGCCAACGCGCAGGAGGCAAGCCGCGACATCGGGCTGTCGGCCCGGCTCGTCAGGATGATCGGCACCCGCGCACCGAGCACGATGCCAGCGGCGTCAGCACCGGCCAAATAGATAAGCTGCTTGGCCATCATGTTCGCCGCCTCTAGATCGGGCGCGACCAGAATATCAGCATCGCCGGCAACCTCGGATACGATGCCCTTCGCTGCGGCCGCCGAAGAAGAAATGGCGTTATCGAAGGCAAGTGGTCCGTCGATCAGTCCGCCCGTGATCTGGCCCCGGTCCGCCATTTTGCAAAGCGATGCCGCATCAAGCGTCGAGGTGATCCGGGGATTGACCGTTTCGACCGCCGAGAGGATCGCCGTCTTCGGCCGCTCAATCCCGAGCGCATGGGCAAGGTCGATGGCGTTCTGGACGATGTCACGTTTTGCGGCGAGGTCGGGATAGATGTTAATGGCGGCATCGGTAATGAGGAGCGGCTTGGCATAAGTCGGCACGTCAAGCGCATAGATATGGCTCATCCGCCGCTCTGTCCGCAGGCCCGCGGCAGCGTCGACAACAGCATCCATCAATTCGTCCGTATGCAAAGCCCCCTTCATGATCGCGTCCACCTTGCAGGACCTGGCAAGGTCCACCGCAGTGGCAGCGGCGGCATGGCTGTGGGGCACATCGATGATTTCAATTCCGTCGAGGCTCCGCCCCGCCGCCTTGGCCGCGACTTCGATCTTTGCCCTGGGCCCGATCAGAACCGGCACGATCATGCCCTGGCGCGCGGCCTCAAGCGCGCCGGTGATGGAGAGCCCGTCGCAGGGATGCACCACCGCTGTACGAACCGCCGCAAGGTCCTCGGTTGCGGCAATCAGCTTGGCATATTGAGCGCCCTGAACGTGTAGATGGACCACGGGTAATACGACGCGGGGGCGGCGCATCTTCTCGCGCGGGGCAATGACCTCGGCCACGCCTTCGATCACCGTCTTGTCGTCTTGATTGACGCAAGTGCAGGCCAGGATCAAGTGCCCCTTGGCCCGTTTTTCAGTCACCTCGACCCGCACGACGACCGTATCTCCCAACCCGACGGGTGCCATGAACCGCAGGCTTTGGTTGAGGAAGATCGTACCAGGACCGGGCAGTTCGGTGCCGAGCACGGCAGAGATCAGCGCGCCGCCCCACATGCCATGGGCGATCACACCGTGAAACATGTCGGTCTTTGCGTATTCCGCATCGACATGGGCAGGGTTCACATCCCCCGACATCACGGCGAAAAGCTCGATGTCCTGGGGCTTCAGTGTTCGCGTCAGTTGAGCGCTGTCGCCGACCGAAATCTCGTCGAAAGTCTTGTTCTCGATGAACTGCATGGTCTCTGTGGCATCGACTTTTTCAAGCGCGGACATGGAAGCCCCCATCGACATACGCGGTGTCGCCCGTGACACGCTGCGCCCCATCACTCGCGAGCATGACGGCCATGCTCCCAACATCTTCGATCGTGACAAGGTGCTGTTCCGGCGCCCGCTCCTGAGCCGCGTCGATCAGATCATCGAAATGCGCGATGCCCGATCCCGCCCTGGTCCGCAGCGGTCCCGGTGATATGGCGTTGACGCGAATCTGCTTGGTGCCGAGTTCGACAGCCAATGAGCGCACGGTGCCTTCAAGCGCCGCCTTTACAGGACCCATGATGTTGTAGTGATCCACAACCTTCTCACCGCCGTAATACGTCATGGTAAGGATCGTCCCGCCTTGCGTCATGAGCGGTTCAGCCAGCCGCGCCATGCGGACCAGCGAATAGACCGAAATCTCCATCGCACGGACGAAGCCGTCACGCGAACAATCCGTCACGCGGCCATGGAGATCATCAGCTGGGCAGTACGCGATCGAATGAACGAGGATGTCGAGCCGGCCCCACCGTGCGGCGATTGCCGCGAAGACAGCCTCCATCTCACCCTCTGCTTCCACATCGAGCGGCATCAGGAGCGCTGCGCCGATACCCTCTGCGACCGGTGCCACATAGGGCTTCGCCTTTTCGTTCACATAGGTCAGCGCGACTTCGGCGCCCGCAGAGCGAAAAGCCTGCGCGCAGCCGGCGGCGATGGAATGCGCATTCGCAACACCCACCACCAGCGCGATTTTGTTTTCAAGAAGCTTCATGTCTGCATGACATAGGTGCCGGGCGCATTGCAGAGCGCCGTATATCGTCCCGAACGCGCGCCCATCGTTGGCGGCTTCTCCAGTTTTCCGGAGCGTGTCGCAAGCCATGCGGAAAATGCCGGCCACCACGAGCCGTCTTCAGCCGCCGTTTCCGCCAGCCATTCGCAGGGATCGCGGAACGGGGCGTCCGAAGGCGTATCAGCGATCCGATAATGTCGATTCCGATGGCCGGGTTCGGAGACGATACCCGCATTATGCCCACCGCTGGTCAGCACAAAGGTCATATCCGTATCGACGAACAGATGGAGTTTGTACACCGAATGCCAAGGCGCCACATGATCCTGCTCGGTGCCGACTGCGAAGATCGGTGCACGGATATCGGTGACGGAGATCGCCTTTTTGCCCACCCGATAACGGCCTTCAGTCAGATCATTGTCGAGGAAGAGCCGGCGCAGGTATTCCGAATGCATTCGGGAGGGCATCCGCGTGGCGTCGGCATTCCAAGCCATCAGATCGAAGGCATGGCCGCGCACGCCAAGCAGATAATCGCGAATGGCGGGCGCCCAAATTAGATCCCTGGCACGTAACAGCGCAAAAGCCCCGGCCATCTGATCGGATGACAGATAGCCCGTTTCCGACATCATGTCCTCGATCAGGGTAACCTGGGATTCGTTAATGAAGAGCCGCAACGGTCCGGCTTCGGTGAAATCGATCTGTGCAGCAAGGAACGTCACCGTTGCGAAGCGGTCGTCCCCGTCACGGGCCATAGCCGCCGCCGCAATCGCCAGAAGCGTGCCACCAAGGCAATACCCGACTGCGTGCAGCCGCGGCGAATGCGTGATCGCCTGCGCCGCGTCCACGGCATCCATAATCCCAAGGCGGCGGTAATCCTCCATGCTCAGGTCACGGTCATCGGCGCCGGGGTTTTTCCAGGACACCATGAACACGGTGAAGCCCTGTTCCACGAGGAAACGGACCATCGAATTCTCAGCCGAAAGGTCGAGGATGTAATACTTCATGATCCATGCTGGCACGATCAGGATCGGCTCGGGACGAACCTTTCCGGTGCTCGGCGCATATTGGATAAGTTCAATCAAATCGTTGCGGAATACGACCTTGCCTGGGCTGACCGCCAAATTGCGCCCAACCTCGAATGCCTGCGGTTGCGACGGTTTCGCCGCGCCAGCCTTGCGGCCGAGATCATCGGCCAGGTTCTTCGCACCACGAACCAAGTTCTGGCCTTTTTCGGCCACTGTCGCGGAGATCACGTCGGGATTTGTGAAGGCGGAATTGGAAGGTGCAGCCATATCCACCATGAGCCCCGCAACAAACGCCATGAGGTCCTCATGCGGCGGTGCGACGCCATGGACACCGGTCATTGCATCCTGCCACCATTGCCAATTCAGGCGATGCGCCCGCGACCAAAGATTGAAAGGATAATTTCGCCAACCGTCGCCGGAAAATCGCTTGTCCGACACCGCTTCTTGAGAGTTTTCATCAGCCCCAACGGCAAGAGCCTGGGTCCAGATATCCCGTGCGTTCCGCATCGCCAATTCCAATAATTGACACTGCTTGCCCGGGGAGGTCGCCATATGCACGGCCCAATCCATCCAGGCTTCGCCCAGCACCGAAGGAGCGAGACCGGAGGTCGCCTTGGCAACCGCGGCATGAGCGGATTGGTCCATCGTTTGATAGAACGTCGGCGCGACAGCCGGTGCCTCCTGTGATGAAGGCGCCGAAGCCTTTGCGGCCGGTCTATGCGTATCTGAGGGTTCTATATCGGTATCTATCGTGTTCGGCCGGTCCAACATGGTGTCTCCTATGTGGATGGCGAAGGGTTCCCATCCGTTTCATTCCGTGATCATAGGCTTCGCGCTGCACTGCAGCATTGATCTACGTTAGTGTCGCCTGTGACGGAAACGGGATTTCCGGGGTGGGGGCCGGCCTTGCACTTAATGAGATTAAAATTACCGTCGTTTCGCCTTATGGCCTGCGAACCGAATTCCCGCCGGCGATGATCTGATTGATCAACGCCGCGACGCCGCGATGCATTTCCGGATCGGATTGCAGCCCGGCAGCATTCTCATGCGTGGCGGCGGCGTCCTTAAGAACGCCGATGATCTCGCTTTCCGGCAAGAGCTTATGATCGTTCAAGGCAAGCAGGAGCGCCTCGCAAATGGAAAGCGCCGCCATTCCTGAATAATCGTGCCGATCTGTCATGCTGGCGCAGCCTTTCGCATACATAAACCCTGGTGGCACAGCAGCGTGCCTCGCGAATTTCAGTAAGTTGACAGAAAATCCGTTATGATGGGCTGATCGAAAGCAGTCCCTGTCCCGGCTTTTTCGATGACGTGTCACTGGACCGGGAGGACATTTTGACCGCCATTGAAAACACACCTCTCGCCCGGAAGCTCGGCGCCTTCGTGGCCTTGTCGGAGACGGACCTTGCGGTCTTGGAAGAGCTGCATCTGCGTCGCAGGTCATTCGTCGCGGGACGCGATCTCGTACATCAAGGACAGGCTGACCAGGCTGCCTACATCCTGGCCGCCGGTTGGGTCTGTTCGTACAAAATCCTGCCCGACGGCGCGCGCCAAATCGTCGATTTTCAGATTCCCGGCGATTTTCTGGGCCTGCGGAGCGTGCTGCTCCACACTTCGGACCATAGTATTGAGCCGGTGACCGACATTGAGGTGTCTGAAGTTCTCGTGACCGACCTCCTCAGTGCGTTCGCCCAAACCCCTCGGCTAGCGACGGCCATCCTTTGGGCGGCGTCGCGGGATGAGGCAATGGTGGTCGAACATCTCGTTGATCTTGGACGCCGCAACGCGGTCGAACGTGCTGCCCATTTCCTGCTTGAACTTGGGATAAGGCTCTCCCTGGTCGGCATGGCGACCAAGGCAGGCTATGCTTGTCCGCTAACGCAATACCATCTGGCCGACGCCTTGGGGCTAACTGCGGTTCACGTTAACCGAGTGCTACGAAAACTAAGGGAAGATGGGTTGGCCACGTTCCGCGACGGGCGGGTGACGTTCCACGATTATAACCGTTTGGCTGCGCTGGCCGAGTTCGACCCCACCTATCTCGATCAGCAGGGCCCGCTGCTGACGTGACCACGGCCACTCTCCACTGATTCAAATCATCAGCGTCCGACTGCGGCGCCCAGATCATAAATTCACCTGGCATCACGCGCGGTCTTGGCGCCGGTGCCCAGTTCGATGATTTCCGCCGTGATCGCCTCCTGGCGGACCCGACGCAATGTGGCCTCAAACGTCTCAAGCTCGCGCGCGATCTGGCTGCCCGCGGCGGACATGGCTTCCATCCGGGCCTCGTTCTCGGCGGCAAAAGCATGCAGCGCCGCCTTGCAGACTTGCGCATGGAAGTAGTCGGCGCTCAGGCCGGCAATCAATGTTTCCGTGGGAAGCTGCGTCAGGGGGCGATCGGTTGCGGCAGGCGGGAATTCGGACAGATCAATTGGAAACACAGCCTGTCGCACGACCAGAGGCCGACCTGAATTCCAACCGGCATAGACGACATCAAGGCTTTCGATGTCCCCTTCCTCCACGCTGCGATAGATCGCTTTGGTGATCTCGTCGGCCAGTTTCGGAATGCCCGGCGTATGCGACGGCAGGGAGGCGCTCCAAACCGGCGCCACCCCCCGCGCGGCGGCAACGGAAAGACCGCGGGTTCCGATCAGGAACAGTTGCGCCCCATCAAGCTCGCCCCCGATGCTGTCCAGCACGCGCTCGCTGAAAGCGCCGGCGAACCCCTGTTCCGCGCAGAATACAAGAAGGCCGGTGCCGTCAGCGCGGGCATCCTGACCACTCCCTCCACGATCCGGGGTTCCATCGCGCGGAAGGACGGTGGACAACGCCGCCGCGATGGTTGCAGCATAGCTATCAATCGCACCGACCTGCGCGCGGGCGACATGGGCGCGGGCGGCGGCGATGCCCTTCATGGCATTCACGACCGACCCCAGTTGGCGAATGCCGTCGATTCGGGCGCTGACATCGGCCAATCGTTCTGTCATGGCTGTTTCCCGACGTCCGTACCAGGTTCCGGATATTCACCGGCCAGAGACGTAGCAAGACGAGTCATCGCCGCCAACAGATCATCGCGTGCGCCCGCAGTCATTTCCCCGTTCTCGTCGATCATGCGCCCGACATCGGCGGCATCCTTGTCCAGCACCGCGGGCAGGCCGGCGCGGAACGCCGCCACGGCGTCCAAAGAGAGCGGATCGAGCAGGCCGGACTGAACAGCGATCAGCAGCGCGACCTGGTCGGAGAGGCGAAACGGCGCATGCTGAGGTTGCTTCAAGATCGCCCGTATCCGTGCCCCGCGCGTCAATTGCTTGCGCACTCGGCCTTCGGGCATTCCGCCAAACCGGGTAAAAACCTCCAGTTCCAGAAACTGCGCATAGTCGAGACGCAGCGTCCCGGCCGCCTCGCGCAACAGCGGTGCCTGCGTTTTTCCGCCCACCCGGCTGACACTCAGACCGACATCAACCGCCGGTTTCTGGCCTTGATGAAACAGGGCGGCATCAAGCACGATTTGCCCGTCGGTGATCGAGATCAGGTTAGTCGGGATATACGCCGACAGGTTGCCGGCATCGGTCTCCGCGATTGGCAGGGCCGTCAATGAACCGCCGCCGCGTTCCTTGGATAACTTGGCCGCCCGCTCCAAAAGCCGCGCATGGATATAGAAGACATCGCCCGGATAGGCTTCGCGCCCTGGCGACTGCCGGGTCAGAAGTGCGATTTCGCGATGGGTGGCGGCGTGCTTTGACAGGTCGTCAATCACGACAAGGGCATGTTGCCCTTTGTCGCGGAAATATTCAGCCATGGTGATCCCTGCATAGGGTGCGATCCATTGCAGCCCCGGCGGGCTCGCCGAACCCGCGACGAGAACAGTGCATCGCTCGAACGCGCCTTGCGATTGCAGGGCGTCGATGGCGCGGCGCACGCTCGATGTCTTTTGCCCGACCGCGACATAGACGCAGATCATGTCGCTGGACCTTTGCGCGATGATCGCGTCGATCGCGAGGGTTGTTTTTCCCGTGGAATGATCACCAACGATCAACTCGCGCTGGCCCCGACCGAGTGCGAAAAGGGTATCCATCACGACCAATCCGGTTTGCACTGGTTCCGTGACAAGGTCGCGTTCGATGATCGATGGGGCGGTGCGTTCGATCGGCATATTTACCTCGGCCTCAATGTCGCCCTTGCCATCGAGCGGGCGGCCCAGCGGGTCCACGACCCGCCCGAGCAACGACTGACCAACCGGAACCTGGACCACGGCGCCGGTGCCGAAAACGGCATCACCGGCTTCGACGGTGGTCACGGCGTCCAGAAGGACGCAACCGATAAGGTCCGGATCCAATACCCGGGCGAAACCGACCTGACCGCCTTGGAAACGCAACACCTCGTCAAGCCGGACATCCCGAAGGCCCGAGATCATCGCCACGCCGTCGCTGATCTCCTCGACCCGGCCCATGTGCTCAGCACGCGGACCCGGCGCGGCAGTGCTGACAACACCCCGTGCGGCGACAAGCCAGTTCGGGACGTCAGTCCGCATTTTTCAGCTCTTCCAGGATCTTTTCGAGGTCCGACCGCCAGCTGTTGTGCAGCACGAAATGTGCCGTCCTAAGCTCAAGGCCGGCGATCAGTTCAGGATCGGTGACGAAGGTCAGTTTGGGCGTGCCGCCAAGAGCTTTCCCAATCGCATTCGTGATCTTCGTCTTGTTGGAGTCATCCAAATCCGTCGCGCTAACCAGATCAATGCCCGTCGCGGTCCCAGTCAGCGCCGCCCGGTCGTCCGGCGACATCTGTGCTATGGCTCCGACAAGCGAGGCGATAAACGCTGTCTCGACCGCCGGTGCATTCAATCGTCCCAAAAGTTTTTCTGCGATCTCAACCGCAAGTTGGGCGGATTGCGCAGCGGTTTCCTTGCGCGCAGCGACGAGTACGCGGTCACTGGCAAGCTGAGCGGCGGCAACGAGTTTCTCGGCCTTGTCATGGGCTTCATCCAACGCCGACTTCGTCTCTGCCTCCGCCGCCTCCGTCGCCGCGGCAAGGATGGCATCTCGCTCGGCGGCGATGCCTTCACGGGCAATCGTCACCTCGGCAAACGCCGCATCGGACTTCGCCCGCGCGGCTTTCGCGGCATCCAGCATGCCCTGTGCCGCATCCCGGCGCCTGGCAATCGCCCCTGCGACAGGGCGCCAGAACACGCGCGACAGCAGCCATACGAGGATCAGGACGTTGACCGCCTGCAGTCCCAACCCCCACCAGTCAATTGTCATGGAATCATGCCAGAAGTGGGTTAGCGAACAACAACAGAAGGGCGATAACAAGACAGTAAATCGCCGTCGTCTCGATCATCGCGAGACCGACAAACAAGGTCCGCGAGATCGTGTTCGCCGCCTCCGGTTGGCGCGCGATGGCGTCCATCGCGGCGGCAACGGCGCGGCCTTCGGCAAGTGCTGGGCCGATCGCCCCAAATGCCACAGCGAAGGCGGCGGAGATGATGCTGGCTAAGCTGAGATAGTTCATCAGGGTTCCTTTTCTATTGGAGAAGATTTCGGCTCTGCGTCTGTCGGGTGGCGCGCACCGTCGGCGACCGCTGCCGTGATGAACACCATCGCCAAGACGGCGAAGATGTAGGCCTGTACCAGCCCGGTCAGCAGATCGAGCGCCATCAATGGGATCGGGACAAGGAGGCCTGCCAAAGAGGCGACGATGCCGATAACGAAAACCCCGCTCATCACATTGCCGAAAAGGCGGACGAACATCGAAAACGTCCGCGTGACGCTTTCCAGCATGTTCAGTGGGATCATCACCGGATTGGGCGCGGCGAATGACTTCAAATAACCCCGCACCCCTGCCCCGCGGATGCCGAACCAGATGACTGACAGGAAGACGAGCGTCGCCAATGCGGCATCGGTTTCAAGCTGCGCCGTCGGGGGATCGATGCCCGGCA
The DNA here is from genome assembly GCA_963976055.1 of uncultured Alphaproteobacteria bacterium. Classification (GTDB taxonomy): domain Bacteria; phylum Pseudomonadota; class Alphaproteobacteria; order Rhodospirillales; family Casp-alpha2; genus UBA1479. The sequence goes on along the minus strand of CAXBJB010000002.1, from coordinate 294,161 downwards.
CCAGCGACGACCAGTTCGCCACAAGAAGGAACAGAAACAGCGTGCCAATGAAGCCGCGATAAGGCGCAGGTTCAGCGCCGGTCGTTTCACGGATCTGGGTGTCCAGCGTTCCAACCATAAGCTCCAATGCCGCTTGGCGCTTACTCGGGATCAAATCGAGCCGCCGGGTCAGCAAAAACGCACCGAGCAACAACACTCCCATGATCACCCATGTCGTCACAACGGCCTGGGTGATCGGTACCGGCCCGATATGGAAAAGCGTCAGGGATTCGAGCGGCGATTTCATGCACCCACCCCCCGCATGCGGCTGACCGTCAGACCGCGGCCGCTCAGCACACCTGCCAGCGCCGCAAGAAGGGCAAGCCCTCCCACCTGCAAAGCAAGGGCGAAGCCTGCCACCAGAAGCCCGATACGCCCCAGTGTCATCGCGATGGCCAGGACGGGGCTCCCCCCGGTCACAATCAAACCCGCGGTCACTTTGACGGCACGAAAATACAGGACGCCCAGCAGGATCCCGCCGGCGAAACAAACAGGCAGCGTAATGAGCAGTGGCCAAGCGTGATCATTAATCATCGGGCATTCATCCATTTCCAGGCGGTCCAGCCGCCCAACCCGAGACCCAAACCTAGGAGGGGGGCGGTCCAAAAGATTCCAGTTGCAAGGTAGGCATCAAGCCAACGCCCGAGGAACAGGGCAGCCAGCATTGGCGCCACGATAATCCAGCCCAATACGCCGATTTGCGCGAGACGGCGGCCGACGGACATGTCCCCCTCACGCAGCCAGCGGTCTCGACGGTCTCGGCGTAACCGAATTTCGCTGATCAGCGGATCGGTTTCAGTAGGTTCGGCCTTGGACCGTTGGGGAGGCTGCGAGATCACCGAAACGACTCCGTGTTCGCGCCGGGCCGCAGGCGGCTGATCATGCGGCGGATGGCATGCAGTTGCAGGCGGACTGTTTCGACATGCTCGATCCGCTCCTCATCGGCGTCGGACTGGAACCGGGCCAACACCTCGGCATCGAGCGTTGCAAGATTATTCCCGGCCACGGCCTCACGGGTCGCGATGGCGACGGTGTCGCCGCCAGTCACGGTCATCACCCCACCGCGCACGGCGCAGAACCGCTCATCTTCGGACTTTCGCCAACTGACGATGGATATTCCCAATGACGTCAGGAACGACGCATGTCCGGGCAGGACGCCGAAACTGCCGCTCGTATCCTCGGCGCGCAGGCTATCAACATCCTCATCCACGATGACCGACAGGGGCGTCACGATCTTCAGCCTCATGCCGCGGCCTCATCGTCAGCAGCACCGGCGTCGTCTTTCGCCTTCTTCTCCTTTGCGCGCGCATCCTCGAAAGTCCCGACCATGTATAGCGAGCTTTCCGCCCACTCGTCGGCCTCTCCATCAAGAATTGCGCGGCAGCCCGACAATGTGTCCGCAAGGACGACGCTTGCGCCGGGGATGCCGGTAAAGGCCTGCGTCACCATGAAGGGCTGGCTGAGAAACCGCTGTAGGCGTCGTGCACGCTTGACGATCTTGCGGTCGATGGCCCCCAATTCCTCAATCCCAAGTAACGAAATGATGTCGGCCAACTCCCTGAACCTGGCAAGCGCCTGTCGGACGGCTTCCGCTGTCTGGTAATGCGCTTCGCCCACGACCAATGGATCAAGCAGCATCGAGGACGACGCGAGGGGATCGATCGCGGGATAGAACCCCTCTGCCGCTTGCGCGCGCGACAGGACGATGACGCAATCCATGTGACTGGAAATTGTCGTGACTGCGGGATCGGTAAAATCATCGGCCGGCACGTACACGGCTTGAATGGCGGTGACAGCGGCCCCGGCAACGGAGGCTATACGTTCCTGAAGCCCCGCCACTTCAGTTGCCAACGTCGGCTGATAGCCGACGCGCGACGGCAGACGGCCAAGCAAGCTCGACACTTCCGCGCCTGCCTGGACAAATCGGAAGACGTTGTCCATCAGAAGCAGCACGTTCCGGTGTTTCTGGTCACGAAAGTATTCCGAGACGGTCAGCGCCGTCAGCGCAGCGCGCCACCGCGCGCCCGGCGGCTCGTTCATCTGGCCATAGACCAGGACGGTGCGTTCCAGAACGCCCGAAGCCTGCATTTCCGTCAGCAGTTCGTGCCCTTCGCGCGAACGCTCACCGATGCCGGCAAAGACGGAAATGCCCTCGTATTTTTCCACCATGGCGCGGATCAGCTCCATCACCAGAACCGTCTTGCCGACACCGGCGCCACCAAACATCGCCGCCTTGCCGCCCTGCGCCATGGGTGTCAGGAGATCGATCACCTTGATGCCCGTCTCGAATATGTCCGTGGTCCGGGTTTGCGATTTCAGAAGCGGCGGAAGCGCATGGATTGGTCGGCGCGGCGTATCGGTCGGAAGGTCCGGACCGTTGTCCTGGGGATTGCCGACAACATCCAGAAGCCGACCCATGACTGCTTCGCCCACCGGCACGGTGACCGGGCCGCCCGTGGCACGAACGGTCACGCCGCGCGCGAGGCCGGCCGTGGATTGAAACGCCACGGCACGCAGGGTTTCTAAGTCCAGGTGGCTATGGACTTCCAGAATAAGCGGGGTCGGTCGATCCCACTCCACGATCAGCGAAGAATTGATTGGTGGCAGGTCGACCTCGGAGAACTTGACGTCCACGACGGCGCCTCTCACGGCATGTACAGCGCCATGGGATTGGCTTGGTGATTTCGGCAACTCATCAAGAGCAGGCATGGATTCGCGCCCTTCCGAGCAGGTTCAATCCCGACAATGCAGGGCTTCAGCAATTCAAATCGCTTTAGCCCTACATTCATTAGGGGGGTGCCGCGCTGATTCATGTTAGCGAAGCAAATTATTAGGAGGATGTTTCCGGAGAAAATTTAGAGGCCAAGGCCGATAAATTCGACGAGACATTCAACGAAATGAACGGCGACAGTACATACCGTGCGAATGACGGTGGGATTCGGGACAAATCAGGGACAATTGGAGTCGTAAACGTTCATATATGATCGCAAACGACCACATCCCACCGCATTGTAATTGTGCTGTTTTCTCCGAATTAGCACAACATGTCGTAGCAAATCGCAAGTCTTGAAAACCAGCGTGCGTGAAAGCGTACCGTGGGTTCGAATCCCACCCCATCCGCTATTCTTTGGAGACCGCGCCCGGTGAGCGGCTCCGGGCCGGACGCGTCAATGGGCGTTTACCTGTTCCGGACCTTGCTTCGCCCTGCCCCCGACGGCTTAGAGCGGATAATCGGATTCCGGGTTAATTCCGCAAGATTCGATGAATTTCCGGACCTGGACGACCTCTTCACGCGGCAGGCTGTGCTGAGCATTGGAAAAGTTGGCACTGTGCCCCTTTAGGGCGACGTGAATCTTACCCGAATGCGCCGTGCTGACTTCCGCGCCTAATTCTCGAAACACGCTTTCAACATCCTTGGTGGCGATATTGCCGTTGATTGGATGAGAAAAAAACGAATGCAGGACCTTGCGGTGGTGATGGTTCATGGTGCCCTCATGTGGTTGTACGCGGCTTTTACAGGGCCCTACAGACCATCGCCTTGATGCAGGTCAATACCACCCTCCCCCCCGCAGCCGCCCCGCCCCTCGGCAGCGTTCAGCCGGCCCGCACCTGGGTCAGGAAGTTGTCGACCTCCCCTCTCAGAATATCCGCCTGACTGGTCAAGCTCAGGGCCGATTTTTGAATGCGCTCGGCGGCCTGCCCGGTTTCGCCGGCCGCCAACGTGACGGATTCGATGTTGTCGCTGACCTGTGACGTCCCCGAGGCGGCATCCTCGACGCTCCGGGCGATTTCGCGGGTAGCCGCCCCCTGCTCCTCGACCGCGGCCGCGATCACGGACCCGATCTCGTTGATATCGTCGATGATCCGGCTGATGCCTCGGATGGCATCGACGGACTCCTGGGTCGCGGATTGAATGCCGTCGATATGCCGGCCAATTTCCTCCGTCGCCTTGGCCGTCTGCGACGCCAGGTTCTTAACCTCGCTCGCGACCACGGCGAAGCCTTTTCCAGCGTCTCCGGCACGGGCCGCCTCGATCGTCGCATTCAACGCCAGAAGGTTGGTCTGTTCGGCGATATCGGTAATCAGGTCGATGACCTCGCCCACCTTTTCGGCCGCCTGTGCAAGGCCTTGGACCTTACTGTTCGTCAATTCGGCGTCACGCACGCCTTTCGCCGCGATTTCAGAGGACTGCGTCACCTGCCGGGCGATTTCCTGGATCGATACCGACAGTTGTTCCGCCGATGCACTGACGGTCTGCACGTTCGACGAGGCATCTTCGGAGGCCCGCGCAACGACGGCGGATTGTGCATTGGTCTTTTCCGCCAACCGCGCCATCAATTCGGATGCCGCCTTCAAGTCGTTCGCCGCACTCGCGACCGCACGGGCGACTCCGCCGACGTTCGTGTCGAAGCCGTCCGCAAGCTCGGCCATCTCGGCCTTGCGCGCCACGGCGGCCCGGTCACGCTCTTCTTCTGCCCGCTGGTCGCTGGCCCGCGCCTTCGCCAGCCCGTCCTTGAATACCTGAAGCGCCGACGCCATGTCGGCGATTTCATCCGTTCCGGCGATGTTGATTTCCGCGTCGAGGTGGCCATCGGCGACCGCCCGGGTCGCCTGCGTCAAGGTCGTCAGTCGCCGGCCCAGGTTTCGGGCGACATAAAGCCACAAGATCAACAGCGCGATCGCGACCGCCAAGCCGACAATCACGCCCAACAGCCGCTTTCCCTTGGAGAAGTCCGAGACGATATCCTCCGACCCGCGCCGCACTTCCGCACGGGACCTGTCAACGATCGCACTGACCTCCGCCGACAGGTTCTCCGATATCTTCTGCGTATCTTCCAAGATCGTCAGCGCACGCTGGTTCGCGCCGATAAACTTTTTCCGCAATTGGCTGATACCACCCTCGCCTTCCGATGCCACCGTAAACCACGCGGCCGACTCCTTCAGAGCACTTGCCATCTCCTTGTCCTGAAGTTCGCCGATTTCGAAGTTGGTCTGGCGGACGGCGAGCAGTATGGCCTCGTGAAGGCGCTGGATCAGGTCAATGTCATTGGCCTGCGCCGCGGTCGCCATCAGGCCGGCGGTACGGTTCACCTTGGCCTCGATGCGCAGCAACGTGCTGACGGTCTTCATCGTCTTGTTGACAAGGGTCGATCCGCGCACGGAATTGTCGATCATGAACTTCTGCATGGCCGCGGCCAGATCGCCGCGCGCGGTGTTCGCCTGTGCGCTCAACACCGCCAGCAATTTGTCGTGCGCCGCCGGAATCCCGCCCTGCTTCTTGGTGCCGACGGCAGCCAGATACGCCGTCACCGCCGGTTGGACGCCCGCCAGGCCGTGCTTGTTCGCCAGCCGCGCCGATACATCCGCCATGGCCTTCGTGGGATCGTCCCCAGCCGACATGCCAGAGGCCGCCTTTCGCGGCAGCGTCGCCAACAAGGCCGCTTTATGGGCCAGCGCTTCCAGTTGATGAAGCTGAAGCAGCTTTGGCAGGTCCTTGTTCATGAGAGCGTTAACCGCCTGAACCCCTCCGATGCTCAACGACGCGGATCCCTTCCCGACCTCGCCTTCGGCCGTGCCAAGGATCGGGGCTAGGTTCTTGAGAATGCTCTCGTGGGTATCGATGACCTTCTGAGCTACGACCTGAAGCTCTTCCCTGACGGCAAGACTGCTCGACACTTCAAGATTCAGGTTCTCGATATTCTGCTGGAATTGCGCCACCAGAGGCTTGATCCGCGCCGTTGCCTCCTGCGGCCCGGACGCCTCCAGCCTGCCGATCAGGCCGCCGATCTGCGATACGCGCTCCTGGAGGGTCTCAAGAATATCGGCGCTCTGTTCCGTGTTCTGGGCCCTTGCCAGGGCCGGGGCGCTGGCGGACAGTGATGCGCTGCTGCGGGCCAGTTCGAGCGCGGTCTCCATGGTTGGAACCGCGCGGTCGAGAACCGCGTGAAAATGCCGTTCCGTGCTGTTGAATGCGAAAAGCGCCGTTCCCCCAGCGGCGATGGTCAATAAGGTCACGGTCCCGAACGAGATGAATAGCCTACCCTTAACCCCCTGAAGCGCTCTGCGTTGAACGATCATCGTCTCCCCTTACACGTTGTGTGTGAGCGGAAGTTGTTCTTTCCCTATATCGGGACAGCCCCCCTGGCCCGTCTTGATGCGCGGGCTTCACTCACGGTTCAGAAATAAAAACCTCCAGTCTTTTTGAAATCTCATTCGCGGCCTCGGGTTTTCGGGCCGCGATTATGGAAAGCGACCGTCAGATCGCCAGGTACTGTTGACGCATGTCGGCATTCTCGAGGACTTCCTGGGCAAGGCCGTCGAACACCACCTTCCCCATATCGAGAATGATGGCTCGGTCCGCCAGATGCAGGGCGGCGATGGCGTTCTGCTCGACGATGATCGTCGTCATGCCGTGCGACTTGATCTCTTCCAAAGTCCGCTCGATCTCCTGCACGATCACCGGCGCCAGGCCTTCATAGGGCTCGTCCAGCAGAAGCAGCTTCACATCGCGCGCAAGCGCCCGGCTGATGGCGAGCATCTGCTGCTCGCCGCCGGACAGCGTCGTGCCTTCCTGATTGCGGCGTTCCCCCAGGCGGGGAAACAGCTCGTAAATGCGCTCGATGGACCAGCCGATCGGCGGCGCGATCTGCGCCAGGGTCAGGTTCTCTTCCACCGTCAGGCCCTGGATGATGCGCCGGTCCTCGGGCACCAGACCAATCCCGTTCCGCGACGCCTCGTGGGCCCGCATGCTGTGAAGCGGCTTGTGGTCGAGCCAGATCTCCCCATGCTTGAGCGCCGGATCGTCGAGCCGCGCGATGGCCCGAAGCGTCGACGTCTTGCCCGCACCGTTGCGCCCCAGAAGGGCGACGATCTCTCCTTCACGGATATCGAACGAGACGCCCTGAACGATATAGCTTTCACCGTAATAGGCGTGGATGTCCCAGCACGAAAAATAGGCGGGCTGTCCGCCCTTCCCCGTCACCGGCTTCACGCCCGGCGCCGTGCCGTCTTTAAACCCGCCGTTTTCGAGCAGCGTCTGTTCCTCGGCGCTCTTGTCCATATGAGACTCCCGTTCGTCTATCTGGTTCATAGATGCGCTCCACCAAGGTAGGCTTCCTGAACTTTCGGATTCCCCTTGATGTTCTCGGGCGTATCCTCGGCGATGACCGTTCCCTGGGCCAATACGGAAATCCTTTCGGCCAGGGAGAACACCACATGCATGTCGTGTTCGATGACCACCATGGTCACCCCGCGCTGGGCAATCCGTTTCATCAAATCGATCGTGTTGTTGGTGTCCGCCCGCGCCATGCCGGCCGTCGGCTCGTCAAGCAACAGCAGCTTCGGGTCCTGGACCAGACACATGGCGAGCTCCAACCGCCGCTTGTCGCCGCGCGACAGGTGCGCCGCCGTCTCGTCGGCCTTGGCCGCCAGGCCGACGTCCTCAAGCATGGACATCGCCTTCTCGGCCATCGGCCCGTTGCGCCGGACCGGGGTCCAGGCGTTGATCCTGAAGGCCCCGTCGCGGCGCGCGAAGCTCGGGATCATGACATTGTCGATCAGGCTCAGGTCGCCGAAGATTTCCGGCGTCTGAAAAACCCGGCTGACGCCCGCCTGGTTGATCTCGTGCGGCGCCATGCCGAGCAACGACCGGCCGTCGAAGGTGACTGTTCCGGAATCGGGTTCAAGCCGGCCGATGAAGCAGTTCAGCAGGGTCGATTTACCCGCGCCGTTGGGGCCGATGATGGCATGGACCGTGCTGGCCTCGATCTCCAGGTTAACGTTGTCCAGGGCCTTCAGGCCGCCGAACCGTTTGTTGACGTTCTTGACGGATAGAGCGCTCATGTCCTGGTCCTCCCTATTCCGCCGGCGCCGGTTGCGGCACGCCGCCGGACCCACCATCCGGCGGTTGCCGCCGGATCAGGTTGCCGATGCGGCTGACGCCTTCCATCAGGCCGCCCGGCAGGAAGATGACGATGACCATGAACAGGGCACCCAGCGTCAGGTGCCACCCCTCGCCCACGAACATGGAACTGACGGACACGGCGATGTGCTGCAGGACCTCGGGCAGGAAGCTGAAGATCTTCATCAGGATGCCTTCGTTGAAGGCCGAGAAGATATTTTCGAAATACTTGATGGCACCGGCGCCGATCACCGGCCCAAGAAGCGTGCCGGCGCCGCCCAGGATGGTCATCAGCACGACTTCGCCCGAGGCGGTCCATTGCATCCGTTCCGCCCCGGCCAACGGATCGGTGACCGCCAACAGTCCCCCCGCCAACCCGGCATACATGCCTGAAATGACGAAGGCCGTAAGCGCATAGGGCCGCGTGTGGACGCCGGTGAAGTTCAGGCGGTTCTGGTTCGATTTCACGGCGCGCAGCATCATCCCGAAAGGCGAGCGGTAGATGCGCATGGAGATGAAGAAGCAGATGATCAGCATCACGGCGCAGAAATAGAAGCCCGGGTAGCCCGTCATTTCGATGCCGAACAGGTCCGACGACGGCAGCACGGCGCCGTAATCCCGCCCGAAGGCGACGTCGAGGGCCCGGGGGTCGGACTGGGCAAGCTGAAGACCCGTTTCACCGTTGGTGATCGGGGTCAGCACCGAATAGGCGAGGTTATAACACATCTGCGCGAAGGCCAGCGTGAGGATGGAAAAGTAGATGCCCGAGCGGCGCAGCGAGATAAACCCGATCAGCGCCGAGAACAGGCCGCCCATCACCGTCGCGAAGACGATCGCCGGCAGCGGATTCATGCTCAGCAGCTTAAAGGTCCAGACGGCGGTGTAGGAGCCCACGCCGAGGAAGGCGGCGTGGCCGAACGAGAGATACCCGGTCAGCCCAAACAGGATGTTGAAGCCGAGCGCGAAGATTCCGTAGATCGCGAATTTTTGCAGAAGGTCCGGATAGCCGGCGCCGATCGGTTTCAGAATGATGGGCCCCGCCAGTACGGCCGCCGTAAACACGGCGAGCAGAAGCAGGTCTTTTTTGCTGATTGAATTGGCGAACATTTTTTATTGCTCCATCACGCCGCGCCGGCCCATCAGGCCGCGTGGGCGGACCAGAAGGACGACGACCGCGATCAGATAGATGATGATCTGGTCGATGCCGGGCAGGATCGCCTTGACCTCGTTCATGGAGGCGAAACTTTGCAAAATGCCGAGCAGAAACCCAGCGGACACGGCACCGCCCAACGACCCCATGCCGCCGACGACCACGACCACGAAGCTGAGAACCAGGAAGTCCATGCCCATGTGGTAATCGGGGCTAAGGATCGGCGTGTACATGGTGCCCGCCAGGCCGGCGACGACCGCGGCCATGCCGAACACGATGGTGAACCTGCGGTCGATGTCGATGCCCAGAAGCCCCACGGTTTCCCGGTCCGCCATCCCGGCCCGCACCACCATGCCGAAGGTGGTGAACTGCAGGAACGCGAACACGGCCGCGATGATGGCGGTGGAAAACAGGAAATAGATGAAGCGCCAGGCCGGGTAGACCACGTTGCCCGCGTCAAAGCCGACCAGAATGCCGAAGTCGATCATGCCGTTGGCGATGTCCGGGGCCGGCTGCGGGATCGGGTTGGCGCCGAAATAGCTTTTGACGATCTCCTGCAGCACGATGGCGAGGCCGAAGGTCACCAAAATCTGTTCCGCGTGCGGGCGCTTGTAGAAATACCGGATCAGGCCCCGCTCCATGACGATCCCGATCATCAGCATGACGGGGATGGCAATAAGAATGGAAACCGGCACGGAGTAATCGAGGATCGTGGTGCCGAAATCACCGAACCAGACCTCGACAAAAGGCTGTTTGATCTCCATGGGGGCGCCCCATGGTGTCGTTTGCGTCGGGTCGATCGTGATCTTCTGAACATTCAGAACCGCCTTGACCGCCACCGCGCAGAAGGCACCCAGCATGAACAAGGCGCCATGCGCGAAATTCACCACGCCGAGCGTGCCGAAAATAATGGTCAGGCCGAGCGCGATCAGGGCGTAGGCACCGCCCTTATCAAGGCCATTTAGAACCTGGAGAAAAATTGCATCCATGGATTGTCACCCCTACGGAAATAGTTGGCCGCTCCCGGGGGGTAAGACCCGGGAGCGACCGTAAGGCCAGTCAGGGAGGACCGATTACTTGCCGTCGTTGTACGGGCCGAGTTCACCGCCCAGCAGGCTGGCCGGATATTCGACCTGCGCCCGGGGCGTGACTTCGACGACTTCGAGAACGTCGAACTTGGAGGTCGGGTTTTCCTTACCCTTCACGACCAGGACGTCCTTGAAGCACTGGTGATCCTCGGCGCGGTATTCCGTCGGGCCGTTGCCCAGGCCATCGAACTTGAAGCCTTCGAGAGCCTTGCCGACGCCGGACGGACGGAAGGTGCCGGCGCGTTGGCAGGCATCCGCATAGAGGATGGCCTGGCAGTAGGTGGTATGCGCCGCCTGCGACGGCGGGAATCCGTACTTCTGGCCGAACGACTTGACGAAGGCCTTGGAGCCCTCGTCCTGCAGGGACCAATGCCAGTTGGTCGACCCGAAGATGCCCTTGACGTTTTCACCGGCACCCTGGGCCATCAGACGGCTGTAGAGCGGCACCACGATGGCGAAGGACTTGCCGTTGACCTGCTTGTCGCGCAGACCGAACTGCACCGCCTGGGTCAGCGAGTTGACCATGTCGCGGCCGTAGTGGTTGAGCACCAGAACGTCGGCGCCCGAGTTGAGCACCGGCGTGATGTACTGCGAGAAGTCACCGGCGCCGAGCGGCGTGCGGACGGCGGCGGCCGTCTTCCAGCCCAGCTGTTCCGTGTACTTCTTGATCGAGCCTTCCTGCGACCAGCCCCAGGTGTAGTCGGCGGTCAGGTGGTAGGCCGTGCGGTCGGCGCCGAAGTTCTTTTTCAGCACCGGGGCCAGGGCGGATCCGGTCATTTCCGTGTTGAAGAAGTGACGGAAACCGTTGGCGCGCTTGTCCTTGCCGGTGGTGTCGTTGGAATGCGTCAGGCCGGCCATGAAGATGACGCCGGCGTCCTGGCACAGACCCTGGACGGCGATGGCGACGCCGGAGGACGAACCGCCGGTGATCATGATGGCGCCGTCTTTTTCGATCATACGCTTGGCGCTGGCGCGGGCCGCGTCGGACTTGGTCTGCGTGTCACCGGTGACGTACACGACCTTCTTACCGTTGACGCCGTTGCCCTTGAGCGCCTTGGAGGAGAAGGTGTTCAGCATGCCGCCGTCGCCTTCGCCGTTGATGTGCTCGACGGCCAGCTGATAGGCGCGCAGCTCGTCGGCACCCTCATCGGCGTAGGCCCCTGTCTGCGGCACGTTGAAGCCGAAGGTTACGGTCTTGCCCTTGGGCTCGTTCAGATACCCGGCGGCGAACGCCTTCGAGGAGAAAATGGTCGGGGCCGCCAGAACGGCACCGGCCGCGGCGGTGCTCTGCAGCAGCCCACGGCGCGTAATCTTGAAGTCACTCATGTTTGGAAGTCTCCCAATTTGAATTGTTGTAGGCGGGCCAGATCGATATCTGCGGCTGTTTGCGAAGCCTTAACCCACGATGAATTGATCCATCCCGGGCGAACATGACGGGATTCTTGTAAACGAATCAATATTTAATTGATTTATATAGATAATTTAGTAAAAAATTGTATTTCATGATAATTAATTTGTAAATTATTGACACAGGCGCCCTCCGGCGCGCGATACATACGAGGCGCTCGAATGGTCAATGCAATCCTGGGCACGCGAATTCAGCAATATCGGCGGGAAGTGGGGATGACACAGGCCGCCCTCGCCCGCGAAGTCGGCATTTCCCCAAGTTATCTGAACTTGATCGAATGGAACAAACGGCCCATCGCCGGCGCCCTGCTGCGCAAAATCGCCAGCGCCCTTAACCTATCCCTGGACGACCTGGGAAGCGCGGCGGAAGAACGGTTGAATGCCGCTCTTTCAGAGATCGCCCATCTGCCCGGCCTGAAGGACGCGAATGTCGAGAGAGAACGAACCAGTGAATTCATCGGACGGTTTCCCGGTTGGGCCCGTGCCGTCGCGGCCCTGGCCCTGTCCGAGCGCGAAGCGACGGTTCGCGCGCAAGTCCTGTCCGACCGGCTGTCGAACGACCCCTACCTCGGCGCGGAGATCCACAAGATGCTGAACCGCATGACGGCTATTCGCTCGGTCGCGGATATTCTCGTCGATTATTCCGACCTGCCCCCTGACCGCCGCGACAGGTTCATAGAAATCATCCATGAAGAAATTCGCGTGCTTTCAGACAACGGCGAAACGCTGGCCACATACCTGGACAAATCGGTGCATGCGGAAAAATTTCTCACCCCGGCCGACGAGGTTGAGGCGCTGTTTGACGCGCATAAGGGCTGTTTCGACATCATCGAAAGCACTGCCGGCGAGATGTCGCACATGCTGGCGGACTTGCGGCCGCTCCCCCGACGGGTGAAAGCGCGGGCATTGGTGGACGAGCATTTGGGGGGGGCTATTCAACGGATCATCGCAGACAGCGACCAAATCGAAACAACCGCGGCGGCGGACCGGGCCCGCCAAATGCTTGTAAATTACGCGGTCGGCGCGATTCTGATGCCGATGGCTGCGTTTACCCAGGAAGCCAAGAATCTCCGTTATGACATCGAAGCGTTGGCGGACGCCTACTCGACCGAGGTCGACACCGTTTGTCACCGATTGATCTCGATCCCCAGGGGCGACGGCTTTCCCCGCTTCGGATACCTACAGGCCAACGCATCGGGCATGATCATCGAAAAGCTCGGGTTTGAGAAACTCATCATTCCCCGATATGCCGCCGCCTGTCCGTTGTGGGTTTTGTTTCGGGCCCAGCAGTCTCCGGAGGCGGTGATCAGACAGCGCGCGCTTTTCCCTTCCGGCGACCGCTTTGTTTTTATCGCCCGGGCACGAAACACCGGAATGACCGGGTTCGGCAGACCGCGGCACTATGTGACCGATATGCTGGTCACGACCGAAGTTGATGCCGGAATGACGATCTATGAACCGGACACCGCATCCGTTGTCGAGGAAGTCGGGCCGGGCTGCCGATTGTGTTCGCGGCAATCCTGTCCACACCGGGTGGAAGACCCTCTGACTCAGTAACATGTGAATTTCCGCATGGGCATTGCAGGCCCGGGTTATCTGGGGTCTAATCCCTCGGTCGGGAGAAAAAACAACAACAGAAATTTGGGAGATTTCGTCGAAACATGGCGAAACGTGTGTTGCTTGCCGAGGACGAGCCGAACATCGTCGAATCGCTGACTTTCATCTTGGAACGGTCCGGGTTCGACGTGGCGACGACAACCAATGGGCGCCAGGCCCTTGAGGTCGCGCTATCCGACACGCCGGATATTCTTATTCTGGATGTCATGCTGCCGGAACTGGACGGTTACGAGGTTCTGCGGCGGTTGCGGGCGGACGCCCGGACCAAAACCCTTCCCGTGCTGATGGTCACGGCGAAAGGACAGCGCGAAGATCGGGAAACCGCGATGAAATGCGGCGCCGACATGTTTATCACCAAACCGTTCGTCAACTCCGAACTGATCGCCGCTGTCGAAAAACTCGCGGTCGACCGGCCCGATTAGGGACTCGCTGGGGACCGCGTCTTGCCTGATCGAAAAATAACACAACTGTCGGGACGCCGGGCACGCGATCGGTCGATGGCGATCCTGCTGGTCGGCATTGCCATGGTCATGCCGCCATTCGCACAAGTCGTTCTGGTCGATGCCAATCTTTTCGGCCTGCCCATTCCGCTGCTGTACATCTTTACGGTTTGGGCCGCACTGATATTGGGTGCCGCGGTCATGGCCGGCCCGCTCAGCAAGGCCGGTAGACTGGCGACGCCCCTACCCCAAGACGGCAGCGAGCCCGCCCCCCCAACAGATACCGATCCCGCGAACTGATGATTTCCGTCAATGTCCTGTTGACGGTCTGTCTTGGCTATGTGTTCCTGTTATTCGCCATTGCCTTCGTGGTCGACCGGCGAGCCCAACGGAGCCGCACAAGCTGGCTGCACTCGCCCATCGTCTACACCCTATCGATCTCCGTTTATTGCACGTCCTGGACATTCTACGGCGCCGTGGGTTCCGCCGCCCGAAACGGGCTCGAATTTGTCACCATCTATCTTGGTCCCACATTGGTTTTTGTCGGGTGGTGGTGGATTCTGCGCAAGCTGGTCCGGATCGGGCGCGCCCACCGGATCACATCCATCGCCGATTTGATTTCATCGCGCTACGGCAAAAGCTCAAGTCTGGCCGTGCTCGTGACCTTGATCGCGGTGATCGCAACCACGCCTTACATCGCGCTTCAACTTCAATCCGTGGTCCGAAGCTATCAGATCATTTCCAGTGACGCGGATGCCATCACCACCGCGTTCTGGGTGGCCGCCGGCATGGCGCTTTTCACGATCATGTTCGGAACGCGAAACCTTGATGCCAACGAGCGCCATCACGGGGTCGTCGCCGCCATCGCCCTTGAGGCCATCATCAAATTGCTCGCGTTGCTCGCCGTCGGGATCTTTGTCACCTACGGCATTTCCGATGGCTTCGCCGATATCTTTGAAAACGTGCATCCCGATGTCATCCGCGGCTCCAGCGATATCTTCGGCCCGCGGTGGATCACCCTGACGTTCCTGTCCGCAACTGCGATCATCTGTCTGCCGCGGCAGTTTCAGGTGACGGTGGTCGAAAACGTGGAAGAAAGCCATTTGACGACGGCGTCCTGGCTGTTCCCGCTTTATCTGTTCGGCATGACCATCTTCATCATGCCCATCGCGCTGGTCGGCCTTCAGGTCATGCCCACGACATCGAACCCGGATCTATATGTCCTGACCATCCCGCTTGCCCATGACAGGCACGAACTGGCGTTGTTTGCTTTTCTCGGCGGGTTTTCATCGGCGACCTCCATGGTGATCGTTGCCGCGATCGCGGTATCGACCATGGTGTCCAACCATATCGTGATGCCGGTGGCGCTGCGCCTGCTGCATGGCACGCGCGCGGTCAGCGGCGATGTCCGGAATCTTCTTCTGGTATCCAGGCGGATCAGCATTGCCTTTATCCTCGGCCTTGGCTTTCTGTATTTCCAGGCCAGCGGCGGATCCGACGCCTTGGCGGCAATCGGTTTGATCGCCTTCGTCGGCGTCGCCCAATTCCTGCCCAGCCTGCTCGGCGGGATTTTCTGGCGCGGCGCAACCGGGACCGGCGCCTTTGCCGGTCTGATCGTGGGCTTCATCTTTTGGGCCTACACGCTGTTCCTGCCCAGCTTCGGGGGCGATTTCGTGCTCAGCGCGGCAACGCTGGCGGGCGGCCCATGGGGCATCGACATGCTGCGGCCCCAGGCGCTGTTCGGATTCAAGGGAATGGATTCCCTGGTTCATGCCGTCATCTGGAGCGTCGGGACCAACGCCTTGACGTTCCTGATCGTGTCGAACCTGACCAATGCGGGGACGCTTGAGCGGTTTCAGGCGGCGATGTTCGTCGACGTCTTCCGCTCGTCGGGAGGGGCCCCATCGACCGTCGCCACCAGCACCGCCGACTCGGAAGATTTGTTCATCTTGGCCCAGCGTATTCTTGGCACCGACGCGGCCCGCAGGCTTTTCGATGAAATGGCGCATGAGCAGGGAACCACCGGACTTCCCCTGGCCAGCGACGCGGTCATCGCCAGACTCGAACGGGAACTGGCCGGCTCCATCGGCGCGGCCTCGGCTCACGCCATGGTGTCACGCATCGCAGGTCACGAGACCGTCGGCATGACCGAACTGATCGACATTGCCGACGAAGCGCTGCAACTCGTCGAAACGTCCCGGCAATTGTCCGAGAAATCCGCGCAGTTGGAACGCACCGCCCAACAGCTTCGCGAAGTGAACGAACGCCTTCGGGTCCTGGATGCGCAGAAGGACGAATTCCTGAGTCAGATCAGTCACGAACTTCGCACGCCGATGACATCGATCCAATCCTTCTCGGAAACCTTGACCACCGAAGATCCGATATCGCTCGCCGATCAAAGGCGCTTCGTATCCATCATCCATGACGAAAGCCGCCGGCTGACGCGCCTGCTGGATGAACTGCTGGATATCAGCCGGTTCGAATCCGGCACCGTGAACCTGCAAATCAGGCTCATTGAAATAAAGGCTGCGATCACGGCTGCCCTGGACGCCATGTCGGGCGTGACAAGGAACGCCAATGTTCACGTCAACATCGAATATGAACAGGATACGCTATGGGTCAAAGCGAACGAGGACCGGCTGCATCAGGTTCTGCTGAACATCCTGTCGAACGCCGTGAAATATAATGACTCCGATCAGCCAGAGGTTCGCATCAACGCCTACAGGAACGGCGAACACGTGCTGATCGACATCATGGACAACGGCGGAGGGGTGTCCCAGGAAGACGCGGCGACAATCTTCGAAAAATTTTCCCGAGGCAGCAAATCCGCGCGCGGCAAGGGTGCCGGATTGGGGTTGCCGATCAGCCGCTCGATCATGCGGGCCATGGGGGGCGACCTGACGGCGGAATTCAGCGAAGGCGGCACCAGCTATTTTCGGCTCCACCTGCTTAATTCCGCACCACCTGTTTAAAACCCTGCCCTTCCCGATGCCTTACGCCGCTTGGTCGGTGATGTGCTTGCGGATGACGGCCTTAATTTCCCGCCAGACGCTCAGGGTATAATTGTCGCCCGCGCGCTGCGCATCAATGGCGCCTTCGATGGCGACTGAAAGGGCGTCGTTCAATCCGTGTTCCTGGATCAAGTTTTTTGCGATTTCTTTGGGATCGTTCTGCATGCGTGAATTTCGCGAACTCTTGTTGTTGCGTAAGATCGTCGATCAAACGGGTTTTGCCCGATAATCATGGCCGCCGTATGGCGAGTCTTCGTCATCTTTGCAATGCCGTTGCGTAATCGCCCGGCAACTTCCTTGCCTGCCATTAACGATCCAGCTTACCGTCGCCCCCACCAACGAACCGCCGCCGGATGCCCCAACATGCCCCCTCGCCGATGACCGACCACTCGCAGCACGCGGCGCCGAAACCCGCGTCGTTCCTGGGTGCTCTCGCCTGGGCCATGTACGACTGGGCCAATTCGGCCTATGCGGCCGTTATCTCGACCTTCGTGTTCAGTGCCTATTTCACCAAGGCCGTCGCCGCCGACCCCATCGCCGGCACGGAAATGTGGGGTTATGCCATTTCCGCCTCGTCGTTCTGCGTCGCCATCACGGCGCCGGTCCTGGGCGCCATCGCCGACCGGGGCGGGCGGCGCAAGCCCTGGATCTTCGTATTCACTCTGGGCCTGGTGATCGCGACCGCGCTGATGTGGTATGTGGAGCCCTCCCCGTCATCGGTCGTGTTGGCGCTCGTCCTGGCCGCCGCCGCCAACTTCACCTTCGAGACGGCGGCCGTGTTCTACAACGCCATGTTGCCCGACGTCGCCGGGCGCGACCACATCGGGCGGCTGTCCGGCTGGGCCTGGGGCTTCGGCTATGCGGGCGGGATCGTCTGTCTGGTCGTGCTGCTGGTCGGCTTCGTGCAGCCCGAGGTGCCGTGGCTGGGCCTGGACAAGGACGCGGCCGAGCACGTGCGCATTTCGGGGCCCTTCGTCGCAATCTGGCTCGCCCTGTTCGCCCTGCCCCTGTTCCTGTTCACGCCGGACACGCCATCCCGCGGCCTGCCCGCCCTGACCGCCGTGCGCGACGGGATTGCCACCCTGCGCGGGACCCTTCGCCGGGCACGGGATTACGACGGCATCATCGTCTTTCTGATCGGCTATATGATCTACATGGACGGGCTCGGCACCATGTTCACCTTCGGCGGCATCTACGCCGCCGGCACCTTCGGAATGGAACAGGCTGAGGTCATCCAACTTGGCATCGGCATGAGCGTCACCGCCGGCCTGGGCGCCTTCGCCATGGCCTGGGTCGATGATTGGATCGGGCCAAAGCGCACGATCCTGATCTCCTTGCTGGGCCTCATCGTGTTCGGGCTCGCCATCGTCTCGGTCACCGACAAGGCCCTGTTCTGGACCTTCGCGCTCGGCATCGGCCTGTTCGTCGGCCCGGGCCAGGCGGCGGGACGGTCCCTGATGGCGCATCTCGCCCCCGACCATCTGCGCACGGAAATGTTCGGCTTCATGGCGCTTGCCGGCAAGGCGACGGCCTTCGTCGGCCCCGCCGCCGTCGCCTGGGCCACAAGCATGGCCGAAAGCCAGCGCCACGGCATGGCGACGATCATCGCCTTCTTTGTCGTCGGGTTCATCCTGATCCTGCGGGTGCCGGACGCACGGCGCTGACTTTCGTACGGCTTATCCCCATTCATATAAACCTTCCGACTTATTTCCGGCCTTAAAGCGCACATTGTGCGTATTTAAATGGATTTTTCCGCACAGTGTGCGTATATTCATGTCTAGCGATTCTCCATCATGAAAGGAGACCACGACATGCTTTCGCACATCATTCTGTTTCGCGGCTTCATCTTCAATCGGCCCAAGAAGACCCCGGCCGTCACGGCCTACCCCTATTCCCCACCGGAATGGGCGGCCTTCAATCGGGCGCTCTATCAGCCTCGGCCGCGCTTCAGCCACTGAACGACCGGCCGGCCGGTCCTCCTCTCCCCGCCGACGGCCCCGGTATCAAGGGGGTGTGCACGTCCATGCCGCCCCCTTATACTTCGTCCTGATTAGGGATTAAGGGCCCGCCGCGTGGACATCGAAATCATCTACGACACCGTCTGCCCCTGGTGCTACATCGGCAAGCGCCGGCTGGATCAGGCCTTGGCCCTGCGCCCGAACCTGAACGTCACCACCCATTGGCGGCCGTTCCTGTTGAACCCCGAGCTGCCGCCCGACGGCGTCGACCGCACGGCCTATCTGGTCAAGAAGTTCGGGTCGGAAACGCGGGTCCGACGCATCTACGGCGCGATCGGCGAGGCGGGCCAGTCGGTCGAGATCGACTTCGCCTTCGACCGCATCCAGAAGACGCCCAATTCCATCGATTCCCACCGCCTGGTCAAATACGTCGCCCGCCACGGCGGCGCCGCCGACGCGGTGGTCGAAGCCCTGTTCGTCGCCTATTTCGTCCATGGCCTCGACATCGGCGAGGAACAGGTGCTGCTCGACATCGGCGGCCGGCACGGCCTCGACCGTGCCGACCTGCGGGCCTATCTGGCCGGGGACACGGACCTGGAGGCCGTGACCCAGGACAACGCCCGCGCCCACCGCCTCGGCGTCAACGGCGTGCCGTCCTTCGTGTTCGCCGGACCCATGGTGATTTCCGGCGCTCAGGAACCGCAGATCCTGGCGCGCATGCTCGACGCCGCCGCCTCGGCCGCCTGAGCCGGGGGCGCGGGCCGACCGTGACAAAACGCCTGCATCAGATGACGGTCACCTACGTGCCCACGGAGGACCGCATGATGCTGCGCATCGCAACCAGCGAGAAGACCGAGTACCGCCTGTGGCTGACCCGCCGCTTCGTCGCGGCGATGTGGCCGGCGCTCGGCGGTCAGTTGGCGCAGACGGCGGACCTCAGCGGCCTGCGCCCGCAGACCAAAGACGCGGGATCCCCCGCCGGCGCCTCCGAGGCCCCGCCCCCGGCCCCCGACGTGCCGGCCAAGGTACGCGACGCGGTCCTGGGCATGGAGCATCAAGCCGCCGTCCAGGATTCCGATTTCTCGCGCAAGCACGATGAGGACACGGTCGACCTGACCGCCAACTCGGGCCCGATGATCGTGGTCAGCGCCAAGGTCAAACCCTGGGACGGCAAAAAACTGGTGCTGGGGTTTCAGACGTCCAACGACATGAACGTCACGGTGACGCTGGACAAAAAACTGCTACACGGGTTCTGCCACATGGTGGCGACCACGGTGCAGAAGGCCGAATGGGGATTGGCGCTGACCGTGGGCGAGCCCGTCGTCGCCCCACAGGCGGGCACAAAGGTCATTCACTGATTTCCGACTGACTTCCTACTAGTAGAAAGCCTTTACGCCGCCTTGCCCGCGATGGCCGCCAGCTGCGACACCAGGAAACGCACGCCCTTGGTCCGCGTCTGCTTGTCAGGCCAGTCGCTGACGTAGATCAGCCGGTGGTCGGGGCGCAGCTTGGCCTTGCCCTTCTGCTGGGTGATCCATTGAACGAGGCCCGCCGGATCGGCGAAGTCGTCGCCGCGGAACTGCACGGTGGCGCCGCGCGGTCCGGCATCGACCTTGGCAACCCCGGCGCGGCGGCACGATCCCTTGAGCCGCACCAGGTCCAGCAGGTTCTGCACGCTTTCCGGCATCGGCCCGAAGCGGTCGATCAGTTCGACCGCCAGGTCCTCCATCTCGTCGTCGCCGGACAATCGGGAAATCCTGCGGTACAGATCCAGGCGCAGGCTCAGGTCGGCGACGTAATGGTCGGGGATCAGCACCTCGGTGCCGAGGGAGATTTGCGGGCTCCAGTCTTCGTCCGCAGCCGTCTCGCCGCCGCCGCTCTTGGCCTCGGCCACGGCTTCTTCCAGCATGCGCTGATAAAGCTCGACGCCGACTTCCTTGATGTGCCCCGACTGCTCCTCACCCAACAGGTTGCCGGCCCCCCGGATGTCCATGTCGTGGCTGGCCAGGGTAAAGCCGGCACCCAGGGTGTCGAGGGTCTGCATGACCTCCAGCCGCTTTTCCGCCGTCGGCGTCAGCTTGCCCCGCGCCGGCACGGTCAGATAGGCATAAGCGCGGATCTTCGACCGCCCGACGCGGCCGCGCAGCTGATAGAGCTGGCCCAGGCCGAAGCGGTCGGCGCGGTGCATGATGATGGTGTTGACGCGCGGCAGGTCGAGGCCGGATTCGATGATGTTAGTCGAAACCAGCACATCGTAGGCGCCGTCGGCGAAGGCCTGAAACACGTCTTCCAGGTCGCGCGGCTTCATCTGCCCATGGGCGAGCCCGACGCGCGCGTCGGGCATCATTTCCGTGATCTGATTGGCGACGCCGTCCAGGTCCGACACGCGCGGACAGACGTAATAGACCTGCCCGCCCCGGTGCAGTTCGCGCACCATGGCCTCGCGGATGATGACCGGATCGAACGGCAGCACGAAGGTGCGCACGGCCAGCCGGTCCACGGGCGGCGTCGCGATCAGGCTCATCTCGCGCAGGCCCGACAGCGCCATCTGCAGGGTGCGCGGAATCGGCGTCGCGGTCAGCACCAGGACGTGGACGTTGGTCTTCAACTGCTTCAGCTGTTCCTTATGGGCGACGCCGAAGTGCTGTTCCTCGTCGATGATCAGCAGGCCCAGGTCGCGGAAGCGCACGTCCTTGGCCAATAGCGCATGAGTCCCGATAACGATGTCGATGTCGCCCTTGGCCATGCCGTCCTTGACCTTGGCCGCGTCCTTGGCCGTGACCAGGCGCGACAGCTGCCCGATCTTCACGGGAAACCCGGCGAAGCGGTCCTGGAAGGTCTTGAAGTGCTGACGGGCCAACAGCGTCGTCGGCACCACGACCGCGACCTGCTTGCCGGTCAAGGCGGCGGTGAAGGCGGCGCGCAACGCGACCTCGGTCTTGCCGAAGCCGACGTCGCCGCACACCAGCCGATCCGTCGGCAGGCCCTTGGCCAAGTCTTCCAGGGTGTCGGAGATGGCGCGCAGCTGATCTTCCGTCTCGTCATAGGGGAAGCGCGCGCAGAATTCATCGTAAGCCCCCGGATGCCCTTCCAGGCGCGGCGCGTCCTTAAGCAGGCGTTCCGCCGCGACCTGCATGAGCTTCTCCGCCATGTCGCGGATGCGCGCCTTCATCTTGGCCTTGCGCGCCTGCCAGGCGGCCCCGCCCAGGCGGTCCAACTGCCCCGGCCCGCCTTCGGAGCCGTAGCGCGTAACGACCTCGATGTTCTCGACCGGGATGAACAGCTTGTCGTCGCCGGCATAGACCAGCATCAGGCAATCGTGCGCCGCGCCGCCAACGTCGATGGTCTGCAAACCTTCGTAGCGCCCGATGCCGTGTTCCGCATGGACGACCAGATCGCCCTCACCGATGTCGGACACGCTGGCGATCAGGTTTTCCGGACGCACCTTGACCCGGTGACGGCGCACCACGCGCTCGCCCAGGATGTCCTGTTCCGAGACGACGGTGACCCGGCCCGGCAGCACGAAGCCGCGCGGCAGGCCCAGGACGATCGCCGTAGCCCCCGGCCCCGTCAGCGCCGCCTGCCAGTCGGCGGCGGGCGTCAGCGTCACCCCGCGTTCCGCCAGCACGGTCATTAGGCGCGTGCGCGCCCCTTCGGAATAGGTATCGACCACGACGTTGTGGCCCTCGGTCAACAGCGCCTTGATATGCGCCGCCGTCTCCTGGAACACGTCGGCGTCGGGCCGGGCGCGCACGTCGCCGAATTCGCGGCCCGGCCGCCCGCCCAGATCGATGGCGTCGGGCCAGTCGCCGGCGGCGTCGAAGGCCGACAGTTCGCGCACGTTCACGCCGCCCTCGATCTGCCGCCATTCGTCGGGCGTCAGATACAGTTGTTCCGGCGGCAGAGGCCGGTAGGGCACGCCCGTCATGGCGCCCTGAGGCGTGTTCGCCATTTCCACCCGCGCCTGATGGTAGTCGGCGATCATGGCAAGACGGCCCTCCGCCGCCTCGCCCGCCTGGGGCTCCAGCGCGATGATCACGTCGTCGGGCAGGAAATCGAACAGGGTATCCATGCCGTCGTGGAACAGAGGCAGCCAATGTTCCATGCCCGGATGGGCGCGCCCGGCGGAGATGCTTTCGTACAACGGATCGTCGTCGCCGCCCGCGCCGAAGGCGACGCGGTAGCCGGAGCGGAAGCGTGAGACCGCCTCCGCATCCAAGGGGGCCTCCAGCGCCCGGCGGATGGCGAAGCCGTCGAGCTTGGTGTCGGAACGCTGGGTCGTGGGATCGAAGCTGCGGACCTGTTCCAGTTCGTCGCCGAAGAAATCCAGGCGCACGGGGGCCGCCGCCCCGGCCGGATAGATGTCGATGATGCCACCGCGCACGGCGTATTCACCGGGCTCGTACACCGTTTCGACCCGCTGATAGGAGGTGTGGGCCAGGCTTTCCAGAACCTTTTCCGGCCCCGTGCGGTCGCCGACACGAAGGGTCAGCCCGGCGTCGTCGAAATAGGCGCGGGGCGGCACCCGTTGCAGGGCCGCCGACACGGTCGTCAGCACGACCGGCGGTGTGCCCTTCCCCGTCACGCCGTGGCGCAGTTCGGTCAGGGTGCCGACGCGGCGGGCGACGATGTCGGTCTTGGGCGACACCCGATCGTAGGGCAGACAGTCCCAGGCGGGAAAGGTCAGCACGGTCAGATCCGGCGCCATGAAGGCAAGGGCCTCCGCCGCCTGGTCCATGTGCACGTCGTCGCGGGCGATGAACAGAACGGCCTTGCCCGCCCGCCCCGCGTCGGCCAGCACCAGGGCCTCGGCCCCGCCGGGCACGCCGAACACGCGGCGCACACCGGGCGAATACCAATGTTTTTCCATGCCGGTCACGGGTTCTTGCGATTAGTGGTCATTGTCATTGAAGGCGAGGATCTGGCGCATCAGGTTCGTCGTGAATTCGGCGGGCGGCGCTTCGCGCCCCGAGACCCAGGTGTAGACGTCATTATCCGGCTGTTTCAACAGTACCTCGAAGGCATCCAGATCGGCCTCGGACAGGGCCTCGATCCGCGCCTCGGCGAAACCGCCCAGGATGATGTCGTTCTCCTTCATGCCGCAGTGCTGGGCGCGGAAAAGGATGCGTTTGCGGCGGGCGTCCATCTGGGGGCCGGTTCCTATCGAAAGATCGCGTCGGGGGACGTAGGATATAGTCGCTTCAACCCGCCTTGTCAGCCGTCGAAAAGGCCCTGCCCCAAATGCGCCCGGAAATCCTGTTCCCGCTTTTCAAGTCCGTGACGACGCTGCCCGGCGTCGGCCCGCGCGTGGGATCGGTGATTGAAAAGCTGTGTGGCGGCGGGCGGCTGCTCGATCTGTTGTTCCATCTGCCGACCGGGATCGTCGACCGCCGCTACGCGCCCAAGATCGCCGAGGCCGAGGCCGGGCGCGTCGCCACCCTGACCGTGACCGTCGGCCCCCACGCCAAGCCCCACAACCGCCGCCAGCCCTACAAGGTCCAGGTCTCGGACGATTCGGGCGTGCTGACCCTGGTGTTCTTTCACGCCCGGGACGACTATCTGGCCAAGATCCTGCCCGAAGGCGAAACCCGCATCGTGTCCGGCGTGATCGAACGCTACGGCGACAACCTGCAAATCACTCATCCGGACCACATCGTGCCGGTTGCCGAACGCGACCAAATTCTCAAGGCCGAGCCCGTCTATCCCATGACGGCGGGCCTGTCGCCCAAGACCTTCGGGCGGGCGGTCCTGGCCGCCCTTGAAGCGACGCCGGAACTGCCCGACTGGCTCGACCCCGCCGTCGCGGCACGGGAAGACTGGCCCGCCTGGCGCCCGGCCATGGAAGCCCTGCACCATCCGCAAACCCAGGCCGACACGGCCCCCGATGCACCGGCACATCGCCGCGCCGCCTATGACGAACTGCTGGCCAATCAACTCGCCCTCGCCCTGGTGCGCCGCGACATGCGCAAGGTGGCGGGCCGCGCGGTAACCGGCGACGGCCGCATCATGGACCGGATCACCAAGGCCCTGCCCTTCAAACTGACGCCGTCGCAGGTCATGGCCGTGGCCGAGATCAGCGGCGACATGGCGGCGCCGGAACGCATGCTGCGCCTGCTGCAGGGCGACGTGGGGTCGGGCAAGACCCTGGTGGCATTGCTGGCCATGGCGCGGGCGGTCGAATCCGGGGCCCAGGCCGTCCTCATGGCGCCGACGGAAATTCTCGCCCGCCAGCATTTCGCGACTCTGGAACCGCTCGCTAGGTCGGCCGGACTGTCCATCGCCCTTTTGACCGGGCGGGAAAAAGGCAAGACCCGGGACGCGGTGCTGGCTGATTTGGCCGAAGGAAAAACAGACCTTGCCGTCGGCACCCATGCGCTGTTCACCGAAGACGTCGCGTTCAAGGATCTGGCCCTTGCCGTGGTCGATGAACAGCACCGCTTCGGCGTGCACCAGCGCCTCGCCATCACCGCCAAGGGCCGCAAGTGCGACGTGCTGGTGATGACGGCGACGCCGATCCCGCGCACCCTGATGCTCACGGCCTATGGCGACATGGAGGCCTCGCGCCTGACGGAAAAGCCGCCGGGCCGCGCCCCCATCGATACCCGGGCCCTGCCCGCCGACCGCCTGGCCGAGGTCGTCGACGGCCTGACACGCGCCCTTGCGGCCGGGGCCAAGGCCTATTGGGTCTGCCCGCTGGTCGAGGAATCGGAAAAGATTGACGCCGCCGCCGCGGAAGACCGCTATGCCCATTTGAAGCAGGTGTTCGGCGACCGCGTCGGCTTGGTTCACGGGCGCCTGAAGGCGACGGAAAAGGACGCGGTGATGGACGCCTTCGCCAATGGCCCGTTGCAAATCCTGGTCGCGACCACGGTGATCGAGGTCGGCGTCGACGTGCCCGACGCCACGGTCATGGTCATCGAGCATGCGGAACGCTTCGGCCTTGCCCAACTGCATCAATTGCGCGGACGCATCGGGCGCGGCGCCAAGCCGGGCACCTGCCTGCTGCTCTATTCGCCGCCGCTGTCGGAGAACGCGCGGGCGCGGTTGAAAATCCTGCGCGAAACGGACGACGGTTTCCGCATCGCCGAGGAGGACCTCAAATTACGCGGTGCCGGGGAACTGTTGGGCACGCGGCAAAGCGGCCTGCCGACCTTCCGTCTGGCCGACATCGCCCACCACGGCGACCTTCTGGCCATGGCGCGGGACGACGCGGCACTGATCCTCAACCGGGACGCGGACCTCAAGTCGGACCGGGGCGCGGCCCTTCGTGTCTTGCTCTATCTGTTCGAACGGGACGCGGCGGCACGGACCCTGCGTTCAGGTTAAATTGGCAGGTTAGATCAGCCGGTTAGGACTTCTCGCCGTTTTTCGGCTTCTTGGTCCGTCCCCGTTCCCCCGCCGGCAGCGATGCCTGCAAGTCTTTCTGAATTTCGCCGGGACGCTTGGCGGCCAGGACCACGGGCATGTTTTCGGTTTCGCGCAGAACCTCCAGGTCTTCGTACACCCGGGCCGAGGTCACGGGCTGGTTCTTCAAGGCCACCGGCCGTCGGTCCGGCGGCGTGACGATGCCGCCGGAAATCACCATCTTGATGGCTTCCTCGACGGACATATCCAGGCTGACCAGATCCTCCTTGGGCACGAACAGAAGGAATCCCGAGGTCGGGTTCGGCGTCGTCGGAATAAAGATGTTGATGCATTCCTCCTGCGTCACGTTCTGCACCTCGCCCGTCGTCGTGCCGGTGATGAAGGCGATGGCCCACATGCCGCGCCGAGGGTATTCGACCAATACCGCCTCGCGAAACGCATTCGACTGCTGCGCCAGCACCGTTTCCAAAATCTGCTTGGTCGCGTTGTAGACGCTGCGGATCACCGGCATGCGGTTGAGGATGTGTTCGCTCAGCTTGATGAAGAAGCGGCCCATGAACCCAGCGGTCAGGGCGCCGGTGAGCGTCAGGCCGACGATCAGCACGAACAGACCCAGGCCCGGCAGGGCGAAGGGCAGATAAGTTTCCGGGTTGTACTTGACCGGGATCAGCGGCCGGATGGTGTTGTCCACGAAATGGATCAGCAGCCAAGCCAGATAGAAGGTAAAGGTGATCGGCGCCGTCACCAGAATCCCGGCGAAGAAGTAGGCCCGCATGCGCGGGAAGAACCCGTTCGACGCCGGTTTGGCGTCGGATGCGGGGGTCTGGTCGCCGTGTTGCGTCTCGTCACTCATGTAAGGAAGTGCCTTCTGTTTCCCGGTTCAAATATGGAAATACTCAATCTCGCCTCACCCCCACGGCCCATCGCCGAGGAAGCCCCGAAGCCGGGCAAAGGTATCGTCGGGCAACTCTTCGGCAAGAAAATGGCCGCAATCGAGGGTGCCGCCGGTCACGTTCTCGGCCCGCTCGCGCCACGCGGCCAGCACGTCGAACTTGCGCGCGACCAATCCCTTGGCCCCCCACAGGGCCAGCACCGGACAAGTCAGCTTGGCGCCAGCCGCCATGTCGTCCCGATCGTGGATCATGTCGATGGTCGCCGCCGCGCGGTAGTCCTCGCAGGACGCATGAATGGTTTCCGGCATGGAAAAACAGCGGACGTATTCGGCCATGGCCGCGTCGTCGAATAGCGTGCCCTGGCCGCTCCACTGCCCCATCTTGCGGCGCAGGAAGAATTCGGGGTCGGCGCCGATCATGCGTTCCGGCAGGTCGGCCGGCTGGATCAAAAAGAACCAGTGGTAATAGCCCGTGGCGAATTCCATGTCCGTCAGGCGGTACATATGTTCCGTCGGCGCGATGTCGAGCACGGCCAGCCGCGCCACCCTGTCCGGGTTGTCGGCGGTCAGCCGGTGGGCGACCCGCCCGCCCCGGTCGTGGCCGACCACGGCGAATTTCTCGACCCCCAGGTCCGTCATCAGGCCCGCCAGATCGCCCGCCACGGCGCGTTTGGAATAAGGCGCATGATCCGCGTCCGTCGGCGGCTTGCCGCTGTCGCCGTAACCACGCAGATCGGGCATGACCAGGGTGTAATGCCGCGCCATCAGGGGGGCGAGCTTGTGCCACATGGCATGGGTCTGCGGATAGCCATGCAGCAGCAGAACCGGCGGTCCCTCGCCGCCCATGCGGAAATTGACGGCGACGCCGCCGATCTCCCGGCGATCCTGTTGAAAGCCGTCAAACATCAAGCGGTCCCCTGCCTCCCGTGCGATGGGATCACTTGCTCATCCGCCGGACGGTCTCGGCCAAAATTTTCAACAGGCCCTGGACGAAAGGGTCCGACTTTTTCATGCGGTGCTGGAAATTGGCGCGGTTGATGACGACCACTGTGCACCCGCCGGCCGCGCGGGCCGAGGCTGCTCGCGGCTTGCCGTCGATCAGCGCCATCTCACCGAAGATGCCGCCGGCGCCGATGGTGCTGAGAATATCGCCCGACGCTTCGCGGTAGATCTCCACCGATCCGCTTTGTACGAGATAGGCGAACAGGCCCTCGTCGCCCTCTTTGAAGATGCGATCGCCCGCCTGATACATTTTCCGTTCAAGCACGCCTGTGGCCGACATGTCCGAACCCTCGTTTTCTATCCGTATCCGGCCGACGCGCGGCCGCTCACAACCCGTCCGGCGCCGTTTTTCGTTTCCCGTTTCCAGGCCTGCGCCGTTACGGTTAGTGTACCCGCTCCACCCGCCAAGGGGAGTCTATTTTCAAATGCCCGCCCACCCCGCATGAGCCGCGAATATCCCGACCGCCCCATCGTCGGCATCGGCGCGGTCGTCCTCAAGGACGATCATGTGCTGTTGATCCGCCGCGGCAAGCCCCCGCGCCTCGGCAGTCTGTCCCTGCCCGGCGGCGCGCAGCATATCGGCGAGACCGTACATGAGGGTGCCCTGCGCGAGGTCATGGAGGAAACGGGCATCGAAGCCGAGGTCCTGGGACTGATCGACGTGGTCGACAGCATGACCCGGGACGACAATGGCCGCCTGCAGTTCCATTACACCCTGATCGACGTGGTTTGCCGCTGGGTCGCGGGCGCCCCCCGGGCCGCCGGCGACGCCGCCGATGCTTTGTGGATGCCGCTGGCCGATGTGCCCGCCCTGGAGTTGTGGTCGGAAACCCGGCGCATCATCGAACTGGCGGCGGAAATGTCCGCGGCCCTGCCGCCATCGGACTGACGCTTACGGAATTTTACAAAAGCCGCCGGGGTGCCGACGCCGGCCGGAACAGATATTCCAGCAAGGTCCGCCGCCCCGTGCGCACGCGCACGCTGACCTGCATGCCCGGCAGAATTCTGTTGGCATTGGGGTCGTCACCGATGAACGCCTGATCCAGGACGACCGTGGCGCGGTAATAGGGTTTGCCGGCGGCGTCCGTGAAGGTGCCGGCGGAAACGTCGCGCAATTCGCCACCGATCCGGCCCGCGCGCCCAGACCCCGCCCCCGTGATCTGCACGGCGACTGGCTGCCCCACGGTGACGCGGCCGATGTCGCGGGGGGCCAAGCGAACCTCGGCGATCAGGTCGTCGTCGACGGGCACGATTTCCATGACCGTCGCGCCTGTGGGCACGATGCGGTCCTTGGCATAGCCGCCGATGCCCTTCACGAAGCCCTTCACGGGCGCGCGGATGTCGAAGGCGGCGACCCGCGCCGCCAGTTGCTTCACATCTTCCGAGGCCTGGGCAAGTTTGGCGGTGATCAGGCCGAATTCGGCCAGGGCCTCCTCGCGGTTCTGGCTTTCCAGGGCGTCGAGTTCCGTCTTCGCCTCCTCAACCGCCTGGGTCAGTTTTTCGCGGCGGGAGATGACCGTGGCCATGTCGCCGCGCACGTCGGCGACCTGACGGCGCACGTTGAGCAACAGGATCTTGGGGCTCAGGCCCTTGTGGAACAGTTCTTCCCGCATGGCCAGTTCCTCGGCCAAAATCTGCGCCTTACGGGTCAGGGTTTCGTCCTCACCCTTCAGACGGTCGAGGTCCGACTGGCGCTGCTGGATGCGCGATTCCAGGATGATGCGGCGGTTTTCCTGGGCCCGCTGATAACCGTTGTAGACAGCCCATTGGTCCTGCACGAGGGATTGAAACCGCAGGTCGGCGAAACTGAAATTGGGCTCGCGCCCATCACCGATGGCGCGCAGGCGTTCAGCCTTGAGGGCGAGCGCCGCTTCCTCGATGCGCGCCTGCTCGTACCGCGCCTTGATCTGCGCCGGGTCGAGGCGCAACAGCACGGCGCCCTGATCGACCAGCTGACCTTCCTTGGCCAGGACCTCCACCACCACGCCGCCTTCAAGATGCTGGACCGCGCGCACCTGACCGGCGGGCACGACGGCGCCCTCAGCCTCGACCGTTTCCTGAACCTCGGCGAACGCCGCCCAGATCCCCACGGCGGCGACAAGAACCACGAGCCCCGCGATCATGCCCCGCGACCACAGGCGGCGGCGGCCTTCACCGGCCGACGCCGTGCCGTCTTCCAGCACGGCAAGGGCCGGTTGCCCCTGAGCGGGCGCCTGGGTCTCGGCGGTATAGGACGGGGTGGTGCCGGGCTGGGTCATCGTTCGGCCAAGGTCATTGTTCAGCGAGAGTCTGGCCGACCCGCCCTTCCGCGTAAAGCTGTTCAAGGACCGCCGACGACGGCCCCTCGGCGCGGGTCCGCCCGCCTTCCAGCCAGATCACACGGTCGGCCAGACGAATGATCTGCGGCCGGTCCGTGGCGACGATGATCGTGGCGGTGCCGCGCAATTCCTCGATGGCGCGCAACAGGGCCTGTTCGCCGTCCGGGTCCAAATGGCGTTCCGGCCCGTCGAACAGCAGCAGGCCGCTGTGGCGCACATAGCCGCGGGCCAGCGCGACGCGTTTCAGGAATCCCGGCTGCGGATCGTGGTCGATCAGCCCCATGTTGACGGCCAGACCGAACCGTCGGTTGCCGCCGACACCCGTTTCCAACACGCGAATGTCCTCCATCACACCGGCGAGGGTGCAAGCGGATTGGATGTCCGCCTCTGAGGCGACAGGGTTCATCAGGCGCAAATTGTCCTCGATGCTGAACGGCAGGAATTCCGGCATCTCCGGCACGTAGGCCACGGACTGACGCAATTGCACGGGATCGAACAGGCTCGTTTCGACGCCGTCCAAGCGGGCATGTCCGGCAGCGGCGGGCTCCAGCCCGGCCAGTACCCGCAGCAGCGCCGACTTGCCCGACTGATAATCCCCGACAACGGCGACGACCTCGCCGGGATCGGCATAAAGCGACACATCGTCGAGCGGCATTTCAATGCCGCCCGTGGACGCCGTGGACAGGCCGCTGACATCGACATGCCCGGCCAGGGTGCGCGGCGGCAAGGACGGTCGCGACGGACTGCGCTCGGGCCGGATCGTGTGCAGGCGCCCCGCCTGGGTCAGGCCGCACCACAGGCGCGCGGCGCTGCCGGCCTCGTCCGTCACGCGGGCGGCGGCACGCAGGGCCACCGCCGTCAGCAAGATTGACGCCGCCAGGGCGCCCTGAGTCGTCAGGCCGTCGGAAAGGCTCAGATAGGCCCCGACCGCCGCCGTCGCGGCAACGGCGGCACCTCCGATCCAACGCCCGATCATGGCGACACGGCGGGTCCGGTCTGCGGCATCGCGCCGGGTGCGGGCAGCCTCGGCGGCGGCGCGCTCGATCCGCCGGGCGACGGCGTCCTCGCAGCCGGCCGCGATCGCGTCGGCACGGACACGGGCGGTCTCAAACCAGTGTTGGGCGAAGGCTCCGGCCGCACCAACGGCCCGTGCCGTCGCAGGGCGCACCCCACCCCTGAGCACCCAACCTGTGACAACGATGGCGAAGACACCGACGACGGGGACGGCAACCAATGCGCCCGCAAGATATGCCACGCCGGCAAGGGCGATCGCTGCGGCCGGCAGGCCGAGGGCGGCCCGCACCAACCGCACCGGTGGCTCGGCGCCGCCTGCGTGAAAGTCATCGAACCGGCTGCGCCGCGCGCCCGCCGATGTGTCCTTCAGGGTTTCCGGCGGCAGGAACAGGGTGCGCGTCAGGGCGCCGAGGGCAAGGCCCGCCGCCGCCGTCGCCACCGGGGCGGCCATGCGGTCCCGCCAGGCACGGAACGGAATCTCGAACACCACGGCCAACGCCGCCGCCCCGGTGAAGAACAGAATCATGGGCAAGGCCGCTGAGGGCAGGGCATCGTCGAGCGCCACCAGCAACAGCAACGGCGCGGCCAGCGCCAGAACTCCCTGAACCAGCGCCAAGGCCCCCAGGACACGCAGCCGGCCCCGCAACAACGACCGGAGGAAGGCAAGCGGTTCCGCCGGCGGCGCGGCATCCGCCATCGGCTCGGCCGCGGTGAAGACATGCACCTGTCCGGCGCGCCGGTCGCGGGCAATGGGCCGGCGGGTGCGCGTCGACCCGTCGAATCCGGGCAGGGAATTCTGGCCGAACCGCTCCAGCACCAGGGCGTCGCCGGACTTGGTGATGAACAGGGCCGGAAAATCCTGCGGTCCCAATTCGTTGAGCCGGGCGCGGAACGACCGCGAGCGGAACCCAAGCCGGGCCAGAACCGTCGCCGCGCCGGAAGCATCCAGCGGCGCGTTGAGGACCGGCAGAACCTCGGCCACCTGGCGCGGCGCCCCGTTCCAATCCAGGGCCAGAAGCAGTTCGCGCAGGCAATGGGCGATGTTGGTGCCACCCGCCAGCGTTGCCGCCATGGTCCAATCGTCGGGCAGGTCCACGGCCTCGGACAACGCCACTTCCAGGTCCTGGGGACTGGGCGGCGCTTCCTCGGGCTCCGGCTCGGCAACACCGACGGTGGCATCGGACGACAGGGCCAGCAGCGGCGGCGGTATCTGGGCGTGGGGATCGATCCCCTCCAAACGATTGAGGCGCAACGCGCGCCAAGGCCCCGGAGAACGCGTGGTCTTCGCCTCGACAACACGGTCCAACCCCGCCGACAGGGCACGGGTGAACAAGGCTTCCGTCGCTTCGAAATGAGGGATGCGGCCCACCGTCTCAGCCCTCCCCGTCCGGACCCGGGAAGGGGTTGGCCCCACCCTCGTCGGCTTCGTCGCCGGCCGCGCCGATTTCCGGCGCCGGTTTCAAGCTGTCGAGGTCGATCTCGCGGTCGGCCATGGCGCGCAGCCCCGCCTGGGTCGAGGCGAAGACGATAGTGACTCGGCCCTTGAGCCGCGCCAGAACTTCCGAGACCGTGCGCACATCCTGGCTGTCGAGATTTTCCGTGGCCCGATCGAGCAGCAGGATCTTCGGCTTGAAGGCAAGTGCGCGGGTCACCGCAACGTGCTGGCGGAACCCGGCGGGGAAGCCCGCCGCCCCGCCCTGTAGGCGCGTGTCGAATCCGTCGGCCAGACAGGCGGCGCGGGCATCCAACCCGGTCAGCCGGGCCGCGCCCAAGGCGTCGGCGGCGCGGCCGGAATCGAAGCCCGTCAGATTTTCCAGCAGGGTGCCCGGCAGGATATTGCCCAGGTTGGGCACATAGGCGATCTGGCGGCGGATGCTGTCCGGGCGGTAGGCGGTGAGGTCATAGCCGTCGATGGTCACCGTTCCCGACTGCGGGCGTTCCAGCCCGGCCATCAGGCGCAACAACGCCGACTGCATCTGGGCGTCGCCGCCGGTCACCAGGACCATTTCGCCGACTTCGGCTTCGATGCGGACACGGTCGAACAGGTTCCGCGCCACGGTGCGCAGGCCGTCGGCGGGCTGGTCCAGGCTGACCCGGTTGAGCATCAGGTTGCCGGTCACGCGGGGCAGCGGTTCGTGCGGCGCATCGGTGACCGGTGCCGCTGTGTCACTCTGGTCTCGCCCCGCCCGTGCCAGGGTCCAGGCCGCCGTGCCGCGAAATGCGTCGCGCACCAGGGCCGAGGAAATCAGTACCCCCGCCGCCAACTGCCCCACCGTGATCAGCCCGTTCAGGCAGAGCACGGTTCCCGTAAGGATGATCAGGACCAGGGTTGTGCGGTCGAACAGAGCCATCGCCCGGCCGGCGGCGAACAGGGACCGTACCCGGTTGCGGTCCGTCGTGGCGGCATCGCGGGCAGCTCCCTCGGCCCGGCGCAGGACAAGGTTTTCCGCCCCCATGGCCTTGACCGTCCAAAGGGCGTCCAGAATGCGTTGGGCAATGCCGTCGGCGGGAGGCGCAGTTTTCTCCCCGCGACGAATCACATGACCCGCGCCCGCTGCGGCCACGGCAAGAAGGATCGCCGGCAACGCCATTGCGCCGCCGAGGTACGCCAGCGCCACCGCGAGAACGGGCAATCCGGTCAAAATCGATACATGGGATGCCGGCACCGAAATCGCGCCGACAGGCGGCGCGGCGGAAGACGGCCCTGAGAACAGACGGGCAATGGCCGCCCAACTGCCGGCGCGTGCCTCTGCCTGGGCGGACGTTTCCGCCAGCGACGCGGCCGCCAGATCAATCGCGGCCCGCACCGCGAGCGCCGCGGCGACGGCCCCCGCGAGAAGGATCAGATCATCGCTTCGCGCCCCCGGAAGGGCACGGTCGAAGACCTGCAATATGAGCATGGGAAGGGTGAGCCAAAGCACCGCGCGGACGACGCCCGCGGCCGCAAGTTCCCAGCCCGCGCCGCGTGCGGACGCAGGACCGAAGACCGCACCGAAGGTCTCTGCCCGTGGAATCATGTCACCCCAGTTTGCCCGGCCAGGCCGCAGATGGGCCGGAACGTACGCCCAACCTACCCGCCAGGGGTTAACAATCCGCTACCCCTAAACGGCCTGAGCCCTTGAAAATGTACGATTTTACCGCTTCGCCGCCAACTGTTGGGCGATCAGCAGGCGGGCCATGGTCACGGCCGCCTTGCGCGTCATGCCGGCGAACATGCGCTTGTGGTAGAGCGTGCGGACCAGGATTTCGTCCGTCGGGCTCAGTTTGCGCAGCGTGTCATGGTCGGAAAAGATCGACGGACGCAGAAAATCGGTGTCGTTCGGCAGCCCCAGGGACTGGGTCAATTCCTCGAGCAGGCAATGGTCGATCAGGAAGCCGTCGCGGTCCGTATTGACGACGACGAAGGCCCGCTCCAGGGCCCCCATGCGCCCCCCGGCGAAGGACAGAAAATAGCATCCGCCCGGTGCCGACAGTTCCTGCTGCAGCTTGGCGCTGACGCCCGGGATCGGCACCTTGACCAACAAGTCGCGGGGCGTGAACACGATGGTCAGGCGCGGGCGTTTCTTGGCGGCGATGGAATCGACGAAGGTCAGGCCCGTCAGGTTTTCGAGAGTACGGAGATGGTTCCACGCGTACTTGGCCCAGAAATCCTGCGCCGGCACGGGCTTCAATTCGCGCGCTCCCTCGCTCATGAACTGGGTCATGTTGACGGCGATCTCGTCCATGTCCCAGCGCAGCAGGGTCGAGCGCGCGGCCAAAGCCTTGGTTTCCGAGCCGAAGGCAACGGTCTCGAACGCCTTCACCAGATCGTCGACCGGCGGCAGGGCGCCGTCGGCGCGGGCGTTGGGGACCGCGGCCAGACAGACGGCGGCAGCCATGAACATCGCCGAAAGGGCGACACGGATTTTGGGAAATGTCCATCTTTCAATGAGTTGCGTGAACTGGCGCATGCCGTTCGTCCCGGTCACCCTGCGGGCGGCCGGAAGCGGCCGCAAGGGCGCAGTCTACTGCGTCAGGGTCCAGGACCGAAGCATGGATTCGGCGACGGGCCGAAAGCTGTCGAACGATCCCTCGGGGGCGGTGAACGACCAGATATGAGCGATGGTGCCTTCGGGCCGGGGCACGACGACGGCCCATTTGCGGTAGGCCTTGCCGGAATATTCATAGCGAGCGATGAACTGGGAGCCGGGAGATTCAGCCAGCTTGCCCTCGCCCAGCACGGTCATGCCGCGGGTCCCCGCCTCCAGCGCCTTCAGCAAGTCCGCCGTCGCCATGACGGCTGACTCGTCGCCCGTCCGCGCGCCCGCCGGATTGACGTTCTGCACGGAGACGACGGCGTCGTGGGACGCCGCCCCCTCCGGGCCGCTGAAGGTCGCCGTGAAGGCCGTCGGCTTGGATACCGTCCATTGCTTGGGATAGTCCATCAGGAAGCCGTAGCCCGGCTCGACGAAACGCTTCATGTCGGGCGGCGGCGCCGCCGAGGGTCCCGGTTCGGGACGGCCGGCGGCCAGGGACGCGACGTGATCTCCGGCTCGCACGGGCACGTTGACCGGCGTCTTCGGCGTCTTGGTATCCGCGGCGTCGGCGACCGGCGCCTGGGCCGGGCGTTCGCCCTCGCCCGGCACGAAATTGGTCAACACCCAATTGAAGATCTGAACGTGCTCGTCATACAGGTCGAGCGGCGCGGTAAAGGTGAACACGAAGTCCGTGCGGGCGCCGCGCGCGATGATGACCCGCGTTTTCGTGCGGTGGCCTTGATAGATGGCGTCGATCGCCGGCAGGCCCGCGACGGCGGTGGTGCCGTCCGCCAGCTTGCGCAGCCAGGGCCCCCTTTGTTCGTTCAGGTAGTGTGATTCCAGACGCCCCTGCATGCCCGTGAGCGGCACCAACGGGTTGCTGTCGCCGGTCTGCAGGTTCATGACATAGCCCTTGGGCGAGCGCACGGCGACGTGCATTTCCTTGCCCCGATGGGACACGGCGACGCCGGCCGGCAGCGGCAGGGTAAACCCGCGCGCCGGATGAATGAACAGGCTCGGCTCCTTGGTCATCTGGACCTGGGACTGTTCGCCCCCGTTGCCGTTGGTCTCACCGCCGGAACCCGGCGGCGCCTGACGCACCACGGAACCGCCGCCGGCCTGATGATCGAGCGGCAGGGCCACGCCCGGCCGGTTGATGTCCGGTCCGGTGATGCGTCCGGCATCGGCGGCATGGGCCGGACCCGCAGCGAGCGGCACGGCCAGTTGCGCGATCAAAATCACGGTGGCGGCCGGACGGACGCGGGACAGGGGCGTCATGCGAAACATGGAACGTCTCCGAAAATACGTACTTCAACTCCCCAAACCCTACGATATTCGGGTAAATGAGCTGTTAACCAATAAGGGCGTAAAGAAAGACGTACGGCAGACAATTCTGGCTGATTTTTCGGTGGTCCGAGCGTAAGCTCTCGCCGCTCTTGTTGGTCTAGCTCTTGTAATCCCTTTCGGAGTGAAAATGGCCCGCATCAAGGACGACTACCGAGCCCTAACGGGTACGGAAAAAGCGGCGATCTTCCTTTTGTCCCTGCACCAGGACCAGGCGGCCCTGCTGTTCGAACGCATGGACGACGAGGAAATCCGCGAACTGTCCGCTGCCATGTCGTCGCTCGGCAATGTCCATTCCTCTGTCATCGAACGGCTGTTCGTCGAATTCGCCGACAAGCTGTCGTCGGCCGGCGGCCTGGTCGGCTCCATCGACGCCGCCGAACGCCTGTTGAAGGCGGCCCTGTCGGGCGAGCGCGTCGACAACATCATGGAAGAAATGCGCGGCCCCGCCGGCCGCACCATGTGGGACAAGATGGGCAACGTGAACGAAGCGGTGCTCGCCAATTATCTGAAGAACGAATATCCGCAGACCGTCGCCGTCATCCTGTCGCGCATCCGCACCGACCATGCCGCCCGTGTTCTTGCCCTGTTGCCGGAAAACTTCGCCATGGAAGTGATCATGCGCCTGCTGCGCATGGAAGCCGTGCAGAAGGATGTGATCGACCATGTCGAGCGCACGCTGCGCAACGAATTCATGACCAACCTGGCGCGCACGGCCCGGCGCGACAGCCACGAGTTGATGGCCGACATCTTCAACTCGCTCGACCGCAACACGGAAAACCGCTTCATGACGGCGCTCGAGGAACGCAACCGCGAGAGCGCCGAGCGCATCAAGCAGCTGATGTTCACCTTCGACGATCTGATCAAGGTCGACCCGGGCGGCATCCAGACGCTGCTGCGTCAGGTCGAGAAGGAACAGCTGGCGCTGGCCCTCAAGGGGGCGTCGGACGAGGTCAAGGACCTGTTCTTCTCCAACATGTCGGAGCGCGCCGGCAAGATGATGAAGGAAGACATGGAGGCCATGGGCGCTGTGCGTCTGAAGGACGTGGACGAGGCCCAGTCGGCCATCGTGCAGGTCGCCAAGAACCTGGCCGACAGTGGCGAAATCGTCATCGCCACCGGCGACGAAGAAGGCGAACTGGTGTTCTAGAACACGCTTTTTCGCTCTGTCCTCTACCGCGCCAGCAACACTTCCCACAATGGGCCCGACATCACCGGCGGGGCGTCCCTGCCTTCGAACACGGGCGACGGCTGGAACGTCACCGTGACATCGCCCGACGGCATGTCCCAGGTCAGACCCGCGCGGGCGTGGCCGACCTCGAAATCCAGAAGCAGTTCGTCGCTCGCGACCAGGCCGCCCTCGACCGTGAAATCCATGGACGCCCGGCCGAGCCCGATGGACCGCTTTTCCTTGTCGACCGCACGCTGCAGGGGCGACCCGAAGATGCGCCCTTCCGATAGCGTCACGCGCCCGCCGCCCGAGGTGGCCGCCAGCATTTCCGGCCCCGAGGCCCCCACGGCCAGAACATCGAGATTGCCGTGCAGACGCCCGGCGACGCCGTGCCCGCCCAGCAGACTTGCCGTCATCAGGGCGGCATCCAGGTCGCTGCCCGACAAGGCGAGAGACAGCGCCGTCTTGCCCTCGTTCGCCGTGGCTTCCAAGCGGGCGCTGACCGTGCCGTCGAACAGCGGCAGTGCGCCGATCTCGGCCGCCAGGTTCGGTTCCCCCGTGCGCCACGACAGGCCGAGCCCGCCCGCGCCTAAGTCGACCCCAGGCACCTTCAGGCGCGCCCATTTAATCCGCCCCCGCCCGCCGATGGCGAAGCGGCGCGGCGCCGACCCCGCCGCCGGCTGAAACAATCCGGCCAGGCGTGCCACGGCGACCGCGTGGCGCAGGTCGAGGGCCCCGGCCTCCAGATCCAATTCGATCAGCGGCAGCTTGTCATCCAGATCGACGGCGACGCGCCCTGTCATGTCCGTCGCGCCCAGGACCAGACTACGGAGCCCAAGGTCGATGCGTCCGCCCTTCACGTCCGCCTGCAGACGGGCCGAGGCCTGACCGATCAGATCGGCCGGTGCCGGCGGCCAGGCGGCGGCCAGGGCCTTGGGATCGTCCAGGTCCAGGTCGATCCCGGCACTCAGCGCCCAGCGATGACGATGGGCCACGGTACCGCGCACCAGGAGACTGCCCGGCGCCGCGTCAAGCATGACCTTGAACGGCACGCGGATGCCGTCGCGGAAATCGTTGAGCCGGTGCAGTTCGGCCTCGACATAGACGGGCTCGCCCCGCAACCGGGCATCGCCGCGCAGGCGCAGCACACGGCCCTCGGACGCGCGCGCGATGCCGGCCTCCATGGAAATGCCGTCGAGGGTGACGTCGCGATCCAGCCCCGCGTCGGTATAACGCAGGGCGCCGCCCTCGATCGTCAGCGCCGCGATCTCGGCCCCCGGCAGGCCGGATACCTTGAAGGCCGGTGTCCCCGGCGGCGGCGCCTCGCCGTCCAGACGCGGCTTGCCCCGGAGGCTCCAGTTGTTGACCCCGTCCGGGCCGCGGTCGAGCCGCAGGCTGGGACGCACCAGGACAAGACGGCGCGCCCGCACGGCGCCGCGCGCCAGAGCCCACAGGTCGAGATCGGCCTCCAGCCGCGCGATGCGCAACAGCGGCGGGCTGTCCACGGGAACGAAGCGGTTACTCGGCAGGCGCAGAATGACATCGTCGGCGTCGAGGCCCGGCGTTCCCCAAAAGCGTAACTGGGCGCTGCCCTTGACCTCGACCTCGTAGCCCGTGACCCAGCCGCCGACGGCGGCGATCAGGCGTTCGGCGCCGACCAGAATGGGCACCGCGGCGGCGCAGAGCGTCAACCCCACCGCCACGGCGAGGGCAAGGGTCAGACGCGCCAGGGGCCGAGCTCCCCCGGCATCGACGTCGTCGGTGATGTACGGAGGTTCGGTCAAGACGCGCTACCCGCTCCCCGTCGTGGCCCGCTCTCCATCGTGGCACCTGCCGCCATGGTCAGGTCTTGCGCACGACGATGGTGAATTCCCCGCCTTCGGCGCGGCTCTCGACCAGGGCGTAGCCCGTGGCGGCGCAGAATTCCTCGAAATCCTTGGGCGCGCTGGGATCCGTTGCGATCACCGTCAGCGTATCGCCCGTCGCCAGCGGCTTCAGGGCCTTTTTTGCCTTGAGCACGGGAAGTGGGCATTTCAGGCCGCGCGCATCCAAAGTCTCCGCCATGTCGTTACCCTCGAGATCGATTAGGAAGTCCGCATTTTTCGGGATGCGCCGGGCCACCGCAAGACCAATCGGCGGCCTAATTACATGGTTACACGGAAATTTCCCACTTCCGGGGCTTTTCTTGGCCGGCGGACGGGACTACAACGTGCGGGCCGCGACCCGCCCCGGCCCGTCCCGGCAACACGCACCGCTCTGTTGATTTCCCCTAGATCCGTCAGGAAGCTGATTTGGATATCTATATGCCCATCGCCGAAATGTCGGTGAACGTCCCCCTTATTCTGGCCGTCGGTGCCGGCGTGGGGCTTCTGTCGGGTCTGTTCGGGGTCGGCGGCGGGTTCCTGATGACACCGCTGCTGTTCTTCATCGGCATCCCGTCCGCCGTGGCCGTGGCGACCGGGGCGAGCCTGATCGTCGCCGCGTCGATTTCCGGGGTACTGGCCCACTGGAAACGCGGCAACGTTGATTTTCGCATGGGCGGGTTCCTTCTGGTCGGCGGCGTCATCGGCTCATCGGTCGGGGTCTGGCTGTTCACCGTGCTGCGCGAACAAGGCCATATCGACCTTGTCATCCGCGTCAGCTACGTCGTGTTCCTGGCGATCATCGGCGGCCTGATGCTGGTGGAAAGTGCCCGCGCCATGATGCGCAAGAAAAAGAACCAGTCGCGCCGCGACCATACGCACAATTGGCTGCACGGCCTGCCGTTCAAGGTTCGGTTCCGCCGTTCCCGGCTGTACATCAGCGCCCTGCCGCCGCTTGCCGTCGGCCTGTTC
Organism: uncultured Alphaproteobacteria bacterium; assembly: GCA_963976055.1. Classification (GTDB taxonomy): domain Bacteria; phylum Pseudomonadota; class Alphaproteobacteria; order Rhodospirillales; family Casp-alpha2; genus UBA1479. Next base: position 253,595 of record CAXBJB010000002.1, on the reverse strand, counting down.
GTCGGCCTGCTGGCCGGGATCATGGGCGTGGGTGGCGGCTTCGTCATGGTCCCCGCGATGATCTACATCCTGGGCATGCCGACGGCGGTGGTGGTCGGCACGTCCCTGTTCCAGATCATCTTCGTGTCCGCCAACGTGACCATCCTGCAGTCGGCGACCAACCAGACGGTGGACATCGTGCTGGCGCTGATCCTGCTTGTCGGCGGCGTGCTCGGGGCCCAGTTCGGTGCCCGCCTGGGCGCAAAGATGCAAGGCGAACAACTGCGCGGGCTGCTAGCGCTGATCGTTCTCGGGGTCTGCGCCAAGCTGACCTACGAGCTCGTCCTGCAACCGGCGGACCTGTTCTCCATCGCCGAAGTCGCCCGCTATTGACCCCCGTTCGGCGGGTGCGATGACGAATTCTGTCCCGATTTCGGAAAAATCGCCGATCCACGGCAAATTAAGGGTTTTACAGTGCAGAGTGCTATATTATTACTTTCTATGGGGACACAGGATTTCCTTGTAATTTCACGCGGTTACAAACCTGACCCGCAGCATTTTCGCGCTAAGCCCACCGGGATACAGAGTTGGATATCTATCTCCCCATCGCCGAGATGTCGGTCAACGCATTCGCGATTTTCGGCATGGGCGCAGGCGTGGGGTTTCTTTCCGGACTTTTCGGCGTGGGCGGCGGCTTCCTGATGACCCCGCTGCTCATCTTTTCCGGCATTCCGCCCGCCGTCGCCGTGGCGACCGAAGCCAACCAAATCGTGGCGGCATCCGTGTCCGGCGTGCTGGCCCATTGGAAACGCGGCAACGTCGACCTGAAAATGGGCATGGTGCTGCTGGTCGGCGGCGTCATCGGCTCGTCGGTCGGGGTCTGGCTGTTCACCGTGCTGCGCGAACTGGGCCAGGTCGATCTGGTCATCAAGCTGTGTTATGTCGTGTTCCTGTCGATCATCGGATTTCTGATGCTGATCGAGAGCATGCGGGCGATGATGGCGCACAAGCGCGACGTGCCGCGCCGCCAACATACGCACAACTGGCTGCACGGCCTGCCGTTCAAAATGCGGTTCCGCCGCTCGCGCCTGTACATCAGCGCCCTGCTGCCGCTCGGCGTCGGCGTCTTCGTCGGTCTTCTGGCCGCCATCATGGGGGTCGGTGGCGGCTTCGTCATGGTCCCGGCCATGATCTATCTGCTCGGCATGCCGACATCGGTCGTCGTCGGCACCTCCCTGTTCCAGATCATCTTCGTCACCGCCAACGTCACCGTGCTGCAATCGGTGACCAACCAGACCGTGGACGTGGTTCTGGCCCTAATCCTGCTGTTCGGCGGCGTCATCGGGGCCCAGTTCGGCGCCCGGTTCGGCGGGCGCATCCGTGGCGAACAACTGCGCGGCATGCTGGCGCTGATCGTGCTCGCGGTCTGCGCCAAGCTGACTTACGACCTGGTGGCGACGCCCGTGGATCTTTACTCCATCGGCTTGGCGGGGCACTGACGATGCGACACCTGATTCCCTTCCTGACAATCCTGCTGGCGCTCACCCTGCCCGGCCGCGCCCAGGCCCGTGACATCACCATCGATCTGACGGACCCCATCGTGTCGATCACGACCGGATTCACGGGCACGGACCTGTTGCTCTACGGCGCCGTGAAGCAGGCCGGCGATCTGGTCGTCGTCGTGCGCGGCCCGGCCCGGGACGAGGTCGTCCGCCGCAAGGAAAAGGTGCTGGGTGTATGGGTCAACCGCGACGAACTGGTGTTCGACAAGGTGCCGTCCTATTACCGCATCGCCAGCAACCGCCCGCTCGATGAATTCATGAACGCCGCCGATGCCGACCGCCTGCAAATCGGGCTGACGAACCTCGACCTGCGCGCCAAGGTCTCCGGCAAGTTGCTGCCCGAAGCGCCCTATGATTTCCGCGAAGGCCTGATCCGCAACCTGCAGCGCATCGGCCTGTACATGACCAAACCGGACAACGTGGTGTTCCTGTCCGAACAGCTTTTCCGCACACGCCTGCGGTTTCCGGCCAATGTCTCGGTCGGTACCTTCACCATCGAGGTCTACCTGTTCCGCGACAACAAGCTGCAATCGACGGCGACGACGCTGCTGACCGTGCGCAAGTTCGGGGTCGAGGCCCAAGTCTACGATCTCGCCCATCGCTACTCGCTGGCCTACGGCGTGCTTGCCGTGATCATCGCCGTGGTGGCAGGATGGGCGGCGAACGCGGCATTCCGAAAGGGATAATCCGATGACCGACGCCAAACAGCCGACCGGCGCCGACCAGCCGGGCGACGACCAGCTGACGTTCCTCTGTGTCGTCGACCGATCTGAGGAAATGTCCCGCGCCGTGCGCTTTGCCAGCCTGCGGGCGCGCAACGCCGACCGCCGTGTGGCCCTGCTTTACGTGACCGAACCCGCCGAATTCCAGCACTGGATGGCGATCGGCGAGCGCATGCGCGAGGAAGCCCGCGAGGAAGCCGAGGAAATGGTCCAGGCCGTCGCCTCGGTGGTGCAGCGCATCACGGGCAAGATTCCGCCGGTCTATATCCGCGAGGGCAAGGTGGCGGAGGAGTTGATCAAGCTGATCGACGAAGAACAGAACATCGCCCTGCTCGTCCTCGGCGCCGCGACCGGCAACGAAGGCCCGGGGCCGCTGATCGAATTGCTGGTCGAAAAACAGGCCGGGCGCCTGCGCGTGCCGATCACCATCGTGCCCGGCAATCTGACCGACGCGCAGCTCGACGCGATCTGCTGATCACTTTTTCCCACAACACGGCCTCCGATGGGGCCGCCGACTTTTTTTAGCCGCATTGCCCCGCGACCCTTCGACCCTGGCTGGCGGCAGTGGGCGCGCGGCAATTTCGTGCCCCCTCGTGCCGGCGCCGTGATGCACGCGAAGGAGGAGACTGCCCCATGACCGATGGAACCATTCCCGGAAAATCGGATTTCCCCGCCGCCCGGATCGTCGGCAGAATTCGGCGCCTGGCCGGCTTCCCGCGCCTGCAGCCAAGGAATGAGCCGTTGTTGGAAGAAGTGATGTCCGACCCGATCATCCGCCAACTGATCGCCGCCGACGATCTCAGCGAACGCGACGTGCGCCGCACCATCGAGCGTGTTCAGTCCGGCCTGCGCCTTGAGAACTAGCTAGCGGGATTCGGGATCGGGTCCGGGATAATCCGGCTGCATTTCCGGGCCCGCCAGACGAAAGGCCTCCAGCTCGGCACAGGCGGCCTCGACCCCCAGGATCAGGGGAAACTTGTCCAGCGCAAAGCCGTACCAGCGCGCGTTGAACAGCACGGGCACCAGGTAAATATCGGCAATGCTCGGGCTGTCGCCGTAACAGAACGCCGTCTTGCGCGGCCGCTGGCGCAACATCGTCTCCAGCGTCGTCAGGCCTTCGGTGATCCAATGCGCGTACCAGGCCATGGATTTGTCTTCGCTCCAACCTTCCTGATCGGTCAGGTAATCGCGGACCCGGTGATTGTGAATGGGATGGATTTCGCAGGCGATGAATTGGGAGAACGAAATGGCGTCCATCCGGTCCTTCGGGTCCTCCGGGTAAACGGACGGGTCCGGATAGGTCCGTTCCAGCCAATCGATGATCGCCGTCGATTGGCTGAAGACCCGGCCATCGATCTCCAGCGCCGGCAACAGCCCCTGCGGGTTCACGCGCCGATATTCCTCGGACCTCATGTCGTCGACGGCGATGTAATCGTAGGGCACATTTTTCAGGTTCAGGGTGGTTCGAACCCGTTGCCCGGCGGAGTTCCGATACCGGGAATACAATTTGACGGTCATGTTTCCGATCCTTTAGTTGGCTGGGCCGGACCATTTGTCGAGAGCCCGTTTCAGGTCTTCGAAATGCTGGGTCATCACCGCACCCGCATGTTCGGCGGACCGGGACCGGATCGCCCTGGCAATCGGCCAGTGTTCTTCCTGCAACCCGTTCCATTCCTCGATGGGCACGGCTTCCTTGAAATCGAGGGCGCGGTACTCCTCAAGGGCCATGAGGATCATCTGCGCCAGATAGTCGTTGCCCGAGGCCAGGGCGACGGCGGTATGAATCTCCATGTTCAGGTCGGTTTCCCGGGAGTCGGGGGCCGCCATCTCCCCCATCAGGATGATCGGGCGCTCAATCGCCCGGATTTGTTCCTCGCTGGCATTGACCGCCGCCAGGCGGGCGGCCTGCACCTCCAGCAACGCGCGCACTTCCCATATCTGCAACAGGGACTGGCGCCGGTCGATCAGATGACTGCGGCGCAGATCATTGACGTCCAGCGCGCGGACGGCGCGCACATAACGTCCGTCGCCATGGCGGCTTTCGACGATGCCTTGCGATTGCAGCACGCGGAAGGCCTCGCGTAGAACCGGCCGGCTGACCTGCCAGCGTTCCGACAACATCCGCTCGGGCGGGAACTTGTCGCCCACCTGCAAGGCGCCGGTATCGATCAACCCCACGATCTGGTCGATGATCGACTGGTGGCGCAGGATCGTCTTGACCGGGGAAAACGACAGCACGGCATCTGCTTTCTCTGGGGTTTCGAGCGCCATGGATATCTCCGTCGAGATTCGGACCGGGCGGGCGGAATGCCCGCACGTTGCGTCATCCTACAGATATCCATATCAAACAAAAACTGGAATACATAGATAATTGGGTTGTCCAATTTTAAGCCGGGAGATACCTTTTTGCCACCGGTCACGGCCGTCCACCCCATTCGACACCTCACCCCATTCAACGCACAGGAGGCCCCAACGATGGCGCAAACCCAGGAACAGGCAATCGAGGAAATGACCGCGGCCTTGGCGGGCGAAAAGATGCCCGACTGGTCCGTGCAGCAACGCCTGGCCGTGGGTTGCCGGATTCTCGCCGCGCACGGGCACGGCAGCGGCCTGGCCGGGCAGTTTACGGCCCGGGGGGATGAACCGGATACCATGTGGACCCTGCCCTACGGCTTAGGCTTCGAACAGGTGACGGCGTCCGACTACCTGCTTGTCGACGGCGACCTGAAGGTCCTCAAGGGCAAGGGCACGCCGAACATGGCCAACCGCTTCCATATCCATGTCTACCGCGCGCGCGCCGACGTACAGTCCATCGTCCACACCCACCCGCCCTATTCATCGGCCCTGTCGATGATCGGCGCGCCGCTGCGCGTCGCCCATATGGATACGATGGCGTTTTTCGACGATGTCGCCCACCTGCCCCACTGGCCGGGCGTGCCCTTCGGCGACGAGGAAGGCGAGATCATCACCACGGCGATGGGCGATAAATCCGCGATCCTGCTGGCCCATCACGGTCAGCTTTGCGCCGGCAACACCATCGAGTCCGCCTGCGTCATGGGAATTTTCTTCGAACACGCGGCACGCATCCAACTGGCGGCAATGGCGGCGGGGGACATTCAGGACATCGATCCGGAACTGGGCAGGCTTGCCCACGACTGGCGCCACAAGCCGGAAGCAATGAACGTCACGTTCCGGTATTTCGCGCGGGCCGTCTTGGAACAGCCGGCCCATCCGTTGAGTTGATCAGGCGGCGGCGGTCCGCAGCGCCCTGATGGTGGCGGCGTAGTCATCGCCCTTGAACACGGCGCTGCCGGCGACCAGAACGCCGGCCCCGGCGTCGACCACCGACTTGATGGTGTCCGTGTTCACGCCGCCGTCGACTTCAAGCTCGATAGGCCGATTTCCGATCATCTCGCGGATGCGTTTGATCTTGGGCAGTTGCGAGGGCATGAAACTCTGCCCGCCGAACCCCGGATTGACGGACATCACCAGGATCAGGTCGAGGCGGTCGAGCACGTATTCGATGGCGTTTTCCGACGTGCCGGGGTTGAGAGACACCCCCGCCTTCTTGCCCAGATCCTTGATCGCCTGGAGCGAACGGTCGAGGTGCTTGTCCGCCTCCGCGTGGACCGTGATGATGTCGGCTCCGGCATCGGCGTATTCCTTGAGGAACGGCTGCGCCGGGTCGATCATCAGGTGCACGTCGAGGGGCTTTTGGGTGTGCGGGCGGATCGCCTTCACCACCATAGGCCCGATGGTCAGGTTGGGCACGAAATGCCCGTCCATGACGTCGACGTGCACATAGTCGCAGCCGGCGGCATCGATCGCCCGGATTTCCTCGCCCAGCCGCGCGAAGTCGGCGGACAGGATGGACGGCGCGATCTTAATGTCCCGGCCCATGGCGATACGCCGCCCTTAGGCGGCTTTCTCCGCTTCACCGGCGTAGTTCCCGGCGCAGGCGGCGCTGTTCAACTGCGCGCGCTTCAGCAACGCCGCTTGGGCGGCAGGCACGTTGCCGGCCTCGCCCTTCCAGGCCTTCAAGGCACTCTGCTGCAAGGCGCGGCCGTAGGAATAGCTGAGCGCCCAGGGCAGCGGCCCGTGATTGGCGTTCATGGCATTGAGGTTGCGGGTCGCTTCCTCTTCCGACTGGCCGCCCGACAGGAACATGATCCCCGGCACGGCCGTCGGCACGCAACGCTTCAGCACTTTCACGGTGCGCGCGGCGATCTCGTCCGCCGAGGCCTGGTTCGGGCAGTCCGACGCCGAAATGATCATGTTCGGCTTCAGGATCGTGCCTTCAAGCTGCACGCCCTGCAGGTAAAGCTCGTGATAGACCGCTTCCAGGGTCTTGGTCGTAACCGCTTCGCAGACGTCGATGGTGTGGCTGCCATCCATCAGGACTTCCGGCTCGACGATCGGCACCAGCCCGCCTTCCTGGCAGATGCGGGCATAGCGCGCCAGCGCATGGGCGTTGGTGTGGATGCAGTAATCGGACGGCATGCCGTCGCCGATGGTGATGACCGCGCGCCATTTGGCGAAACGCGCCCCCAGCGTGACGTATTCGGCAACCCGTTCCGGCAGGCCGTCCAGCCCTTCGGTGATCTTTTCCTGGGACGATCCCGGCAGCGCCTTGGCGCCGCCGTCGACCTTGATCCCCGGAATGACGTTTTCCGCCTGCAGCAGTTGCACCAGGGTGGTGCCGTCGGCCGCTTTCTGGCGGAGGGTTTCGTCATACAGAATGGCGCCGGAAATGAACTTGCCGATGCCCTTGGTGCGGAACAGCAGTTCGCGGTAATCGCGGCGCGCCGTTTCCGTGGATTCGACCCCGATGGAATCGAAGCGTTTCTTGATCGTGCCCGTGCTTTCGTCGGCGGCCAGAAGCCCGCGGTGATTGTCGACCATTTCCCGCGCCGTGGCGGCCAAAACATCAAGGTTCATCATTCGTCCCCTGTGCCCCTGCGTTATCCCTAGTTGATCCGTGATTTGGCTTCGGCGACCACGGCGTCCGCCGTGATGCCGAAATGCTTGTACAACTCGCCCGCCGGCGCCGAGGCGCCGAACCCGGTCATGCCGACGAACCCGCCGTCAGCACCGATGTAGCGGTCCCAGCCCATGCGGATCGCGGCTTCGACCGCCACCCGCACCGAGCCCGGGCCGAGCACTTCATCCCGGTAGGCTTGGTCCTGTTCCTCGAACAGCTCCCACGACGGCATGGAGACGACCGCCGCCCCGATGCCTTCGGCCTGCAACATATCCCGCGCCGCCATGGCGATGGATACTTCCGAGCCGGTCGCCAGCAACGTGACCTTGCGGGCACCCTCGGCTTCGGCCAGGACATAAGCGCCGCGGGCCGACTTGTTCTCGGCCCCCGCGTCCTTGCGCAGCAGCGGCACGCCCTGGCGCGTCAGCACCATGCCGGACGGGCCGTCGAACCGCTCCACCGCCAGTTCCCAACATTCCGCGGTCTCGATCGGGTCGCAGGGCCGGAACACGGCGAAGTTGGGCATGGCGCGCAGGCTGGCCAGGGTTTCCACCGGCTGGTGGGTCGGCCCGTCTTCGCCGAGACCAATGGAATCGTGGGTCAGCACATAGACCACGCGCTGTTCCATGAGCGCCGACAGGCGCATGGCGCCGCGCATGTAATCGGCGAACACCAGGAACGTCCCGCCGTAGGGAATGAACCCGCCGTGCAGGGCAATGCCATTCATGGCCGCGGCCATGCCGTGCTCGCGCACGCCGTAATACATATAGCGGCCCGAGAAATCGTCGGGCGTGACGGGCTCCAGTCCCTTGGCCTTGGTGTTGACCGAGCCGGTCAGGTCGGCGGAACCGCCGATCAGGTCGGGCACGGCAGCGCAGAGCAGGTCGAGAAACTTGCCCGACGCCTGCCGGGTCGCCCATTTCGGGGCTTCCTCGACAACGGCCTTCTTGTAGTCGAGGACCGCCTGTTTCCAGCCTTCGGGCAGCTTGCCGGCGACGCCGCGCTCGAACGCGGCCTTGTCCTTGGATCCGTCAAGACGCCCCAGCCATCCGGCACGCACTTCCGCACCCCGGTTGCCGGCGGCGCGCCAGGCGTTCAGCACGTCGGCGGGAACCGTGAACGGCGCATGGGGCCAGCCCATCTTTTCCCGCGCCAGGGCAATTTCATCGTCGCCCAAGGGGGCGCCGTGGGTGCCCGAGGTGCCCTGCTTGTTGGGCGCGCCGTAACCGATGATGGTGCGGCAGGCGATCATGGAGGGCGTCTTCGTCCCCCGGGCCTTTTCAATGGCCGCCGCGACGGCGTCCGGGTCGTGGCCGTCGACGGCCTGCACGTCCCAGCCCGAAGCCGTGAAGCGCGCCATCTGGTCGTCGGACACGGACAGGTCCGTGCCGCCGTCGATGGAAATGCGGTTGTCGTCCCACAGCACGATCAGCTTGCCCAGCTTCAGATGCCCGGCCATGGAAATGGCTTCGTGGCTGATGCCTTCCATCAGGCAACCGTCACCGGCGATGACATATGTATGGTGATCGACCAGGGCGTCGCCGAAACGCGCGTTATGCAGGCGTTCCGCCAGCGCCATGCCGACGGCGGTGGCGATGCCCTGCCCCAGCGGCCCGGTCGTCGTCTCGATCCCCGGCGCATGGCCGTATTCGGGATGGCCGGCGGTCTTGGAGCCCAACTGGCGGAAATTTTCCAGCTCGCTCATGGGCATGCCGGGATAGCCGGTCAGATGCAGCAGGCTGTAGAGCAGCATCGACCCATGGCCCGCCGACAGCACGAAGCGGTCGCGGTCCGGCCATTTTGGGTCCGATGCATCGAATTTGAGGAACCGGGTGAACAGCACCGTCGCCGCATCGGCCATGCCCATGGGCATGCCCGGGTGGCCGGAATTGGCCCTTTGCACCGCATCGGCGGAAAGGAATCGGATGGCATTCGCCATGTCTTGATGGGATACGGCAAGGGCGGCCGACGCTTGCGCGGCCACGCTCGAACCGTTGTCTGGAGCCGTCATGGGAGTCTCCTGAAGCGGACGTCGCCGCCGCCCGACGAACCAGGGAATCTGGCCGGATTTCAGGACCGGACGGCTGCGGCATGAATAACCGTTCGCCGTGCCCAGGGCAAGCCGCCAAACAGGGATAAATCGGGCATAACGGGGAAAACTTGTCGTCACGCGGGGCGCCCCCTAGATTAAGGCCCTAAGACAGCCCGAACACAAGGATGCATGCCGTGCACGTTCAACAGTCGATCGAAAGAAAACTGACCGAATCCCTGACGCCGGATCACCTTGAGGTCATCAACGAAAGCCACATGCATTCGGTGCCCCCGGGATCGGAAAGCCATTTCAAGGTGATCGTCGTGTCGCCCCGGTTCGACGGCCTGAACCGAATCAAACGCCATCAGACGGTCAACGCCGTTTTGGCGGACGAACTCGCCGGCCCGATTCACGCCCTGTCCATGGAAACCTACACGGCCGAAGAATGGCAGACGCGCGGCGGACGCACCCTGGCGTCCCCCCAATGCATGGGCGGCGCCAAGGCCGAGGCCGGTTGAACAACGCGCACCTTCCGGCCCTCGCACCGAACGCGCGGGCTGTCGCAGCGTCAATTTTTCTTTGCTGCGGTGCAAAATTCTTGCTTGAATTTTTTACCGATGAAGCCGATGTTCACGCCTTAAGCATACCTCGGGCTCGGGCCCGGTTTTTTTTGCGTCTATCCAGAACAATCATTCCGTTAAAAAATCAGAGAGCAATTCTCATGGTGATTTCCCCCCGTCTGCTTTCCCTGTCCGCCGCCTGGACGCTCGCCGCCTTCGTGTTCGCGGCAGCTTCCGTCCCCGCCGCCGCCCAACAGGGCCCGATGCCGGTGACCGTAGCCAAGCCCCTGATCAAGAAGATCACCGAATGGGATGAATACACCGGCCGCTTCGAGGCGACGAACCGCGTTGAAATTCGCGCCCGCGTGTCCGGCTTCATGGAATCGATCCATTTCAAGGACGGCGATCTGGTCAACAAGGGCGACCTGCTGTTCGTCATCGACCCACGCCCGTTCGAAGCTCAGCTGGACGTCGCCAAGGCGTCGCTAGAAGCCGCCAAGACCCGCGTCAATCTGGCCGAGCGTGAATTCAAACGCGCCGAAAGCCTGCTGAAGCGCAACAACATCTCGCGCGAGACCTTCGATCAGCGCCAGGCTGAGCTTGAGACCGCGAAGACCACGGTGCTGTCGGCCCAGGCGCAGATCCGCATCGCCAAGCTGAACCTGGAGTTCACCCAGGTGAAGGCGCCGATTTCAGGCCGCATATCCGACGCCAAGGTCGATGTCGGCAACTTGGTCGAAGGCGGCTCGGCCCAATCGACCCTGCTGACCACCCTGGTCTCCATCGATCCGATCCTGTTCACCTTTTCCGCATCCGAAGCCGAATTCCTGAAATATTCCCGGCTTGACGCCACAGGACGCCGGGATTCGTCGCGGGAAAAGGCCAATCCCGTGTTCGTGCGCTTGATGGACGAGGACAGCTTCACCCGCGAAGGCCGCATGAGCTTCGTCGATAACGAACTGTCGACCAACACGGGCACCATCCGCGCCCAGGCCGTGTTCGAGAACTCGTCGGGCTTTCTCGTGCCCGGCGTGTTCGGGCGCCTGCGCCTGATCGGGTCCGACGAATACGAAGCCGTACTGATCCCCGATGCCGCCGTCGTGTCGGATCAGAGCAAGAAAATGGTGCTGATGGTCGATGACGAAGGCAACGTGAAGGCGGCGCCCATCGACATGGGCCCCCTGCATGAAGGCCTGCGCGTCATCCACGGCGGTGTCGGGCCTGACGACAGGATCGTCGTTAAGGGCATTCAGCGCGCACGGCCGGGCGGCAAGGTCATCGCCAAGGAGGCCGACCTGTTGCCCGACGGCACAATCATGGTTCGTTCGGGGTCCTGACGTCTCATGCGCTTTACACATTTCTTCGTCGATCACCCGATCTTTGCATCGGTCATCTCGATCCTCATCACGCTGCTGGGTTTCATCGCCTATCTGAGCCTGCCCGTCGCGCAGTATCCTGAAATCGCGCCGCCGACCATCCAGGTCACCGCGACCTATCCGGGGGCGTCGGCGGAAACCGTGGCCGACACGGTGGCGACGCCGCTCGAGCAGGAAATCAACGGCGTCGAAGGCATGCTCTACGCCAAGTCGGAAGCCACCGGCGACGGCGTGCTGAACCTGCAAGTCACCTTCAAGCTGGGCACCAATCTGGACGATGCCCAGGTCCAGGTGCAGAACCGGGTATCCATCGCCGAGGCCCGCCTGCCCGAGGAAGTCCGCCGCCTGGGCGTGACCGTGAAGAAAAGCTCCCCCGACCTGATGATGGTCATCCACCTGCTGTCGCCGGACGGCTCGCGCGATCAGCTCTACATCTCCAACTACGCGCGGACGCAGGTCCTCGACCGCCTCGCCCGCATTCCCGGCGTCGGCGAGGCCCGCGTGTTCGCCGAACGCGCGTACTCCATGCGCATCTGGCTGGACCCGGAACGCATCGCCAATTTCAACCTGACGGCCGGCGAAGTCGTCGCGGCGCTGCGCCAGAACAACGTCCAGGTCGCGTCGGGCATCATCAACCGCCTGCCCGTGCCCAAGCCGTCGGCGTTCGAATTGAACGTGGAAACCCAGGGCCGCCTGATCGCGCCCGAAGCCTTCGGCGACATCGTCGTCAAGCGCGGTGAAGGCACCGGCGTGGTCCGCGTGCGCGACATCGCGCGGGTCGAACTGGGCGCCCAGGACTACCAGACCACGGCCTATCTCGACCGATCGACGGCCCTGCCCATCGTCATCATGCAGCGCCCGGGCTCCAACGCCCTGGAGACGGCGCAGCAGGTCATCGACGCCATGGACGAATTGGCCAAGGACTTTCCCGAAGGCCTGAAGCACACCATCGTCTACAACCCGACCGAGTTTATCGCCCGTTCCGTCGACGCGGTCTACACGACCATCGGCGAAGCCATCATCCTGGTGATCCTGGTCATCCTGGTGTTTTTGCAAAACTTCCGTGCCGCCATCGTCCCCATCGTCGCCATTCCGGTGTCGTTGATCGGCACCTTCCTGGTCATGGGGATGTTGGGATATTCGATCAACAACCTGACCCTGTTCGGCCTGGTGCTGGCCATCGGGGTCGTGGTCGATGACGCCATCGTCGTGGTGGAAAATGTCGAACGCTATCTGGCCAAGGGACTGAGTGCGCGCGAGGCCGCCCACAAGACGATGGACGAGGTCGGCGGCGCCATCGTCGCCATGTCCCTGGTGCTGGTCGCCGTGTTCCTGCCGACGGGCTTCATCACCGGTATTTCCGGCCAGTTCTACCGCCAGTTCGCCATCACCGTGGCGACGGCGACCATGATCTCCATGATCGTGTCGCTGACCCTGTCGCCGGCCCTTTGCGCGCTGTTGCTCAAGGCCAACCACGGCGGCGCGGAACGCCAAGGCGTCATGCGGGCCCTGATGCTGCCCATCGACAAATTCACGGCCGCCTTCAACTGGGGGTTCGAGCGCCTGAACATCGCCTATACGGAAGGCACCAAGCGGTTCGTGCGCAAAGCGGCCATCGTGCTGACTGTCTATGTCGGTCTGCTCGGCCTGACGGTCTATGAATTCAAGACCACGCCCTCGGGCTTCATCCCGGAACAGGATCAGGGCTACCTGATCACCGTCGTCCAATTGCCGGCCGGGTCGTCCCTGGCGCGCACGGACGCGGTCGTGCGCCGCGCCATCGACATTATCCTCAAGCATCCCGACGTGGAACACGCCGTCGGCTTCGCCGGGTTCGACGCCGCGACCTTCACCAACGCGCCCAACGGCGGCGCCATCTTCGTGCCCATGAAGCCGATCTCCGACCGCGACAAACGGGGAGCGACCGTCCACAAGGTGCTGGGCGAATTGCAGGCGCAGCTGTTCCAGATCGAGGACGCGATGATCTTCCTGGTCGCCCCGCCGCCCGTGCGCGGCATCGGCCGGGGCGGCGGCTGGAAGCTTTATGTCCAGGACCGCCGCGGACGCGGCATCGAGGCCCTTCAAGCCGCGGCGCAAAGCCTTGTCGCCGCCGCCAACAAGGAACCGGGCCTGACCCGCGTGTTTTCGCTGTTCAATTCCGCGACGCCCAAGATCTATGCCGACATCGACCGCGTGAAGGCGGAAATCCTCGACGTGCCGGTGGAAAACGTGTTGGAGGCGCTGGAGGTTTATATCGGCTCCGCCTACGTCAACGACTTCAACTTCTTAGGGCGAACCTTCCGCGTGACGGCACAGGCCGACGGCGAATTCCGCGACCAGCCCGGCGACGTGGCCAAGCTCTACGCGCGGTCGACCTCGGGCGACATGGTGCCCATCGGCTCGCTCGCCACGTTCCGGGACATCACCGGGCCGCACCGCGTACCGCGCTACAATCTCTATCCCGCCGCCGAGGTCCAGGGCGCCAAGCTGCCCTCGATCTCGACCGGCGAAAGCCTGGACAAGATGGACGCTCTGGCGGCCAAGGTTCTGCCCGACGGGTTTTCCTATGAATGGACTGAAATCGCCCTGCAGCAGAAACTGGCCGGCGATACGGCGGTGTTCGCCTTCGGACTGGCGGTGGTGTTCGTGTTCCTGCTGCTGGCCGCACTTTACGAAAGCTGGGCCCTGCCGCTCGCGGTCATTCTGATCGTGCCCATGTGCCTGCTGGCCTCGATCGTCGGGCTCAACCTGCGCGGCATGGAATCCAACATCCTGGCCCAGGTCGGCTTCGTCGTGCTGATCGCGCTGGCGGCCAAGAACGCCATCCTGATCGTCGAATTCGCCAAACAGGCGGAGGAAGAAGGCATGACCGCCATCGACGCCGCCATCAACGCGGCCAAAACCCGCCTGCGCCCGATCCTGATGACGTCCTTCGCCTTCATCCTGGGCGTGGTGCCGTTGATGATCGCCGAGGGCGCCGGCGCGGAAATGCGCCAGGCCCTCGGGACGACGGTGTTCTCGGGCATGGTCGGGGTGACGTTCTTCGGCCTGATCTTCACGCCCACGTTCTACGTCGCCTGCCGCTGGCTGGCCGACAAACTGCGTGTCCTGATGGGCCGCCGGACCCCGGCCGTCTAACGGGCGGCGTCGGGGGGCCGCGGCTCGTCGGGCAAGGGCAGATAGGAAAAGTCGTAGGCGACGATGATATGGCCGATGGCCCCGTCCTTATCGGCGAGCGGCAGATAAACGGATTCAAAGGCCGTCGGCAGGTTTTTTTTGACCGCCTGCACGTAACCGACCGCGCGGACCGGCCCCCGCGCCTCCAGAACCGGTCGATACCGGGCCTTGATCGCTTCCGCGGCTTGCGGAGGGTAGGTCTCGCACAGCAGTTCGCCCGTGCCGTCGGGCCCCAGCACTTCCGAGATTCCCGTGCCCGAATACCGGCAGCGGAATTCCGCGCCGCCGTCGATCACATCGCGGACGATGATCTGCGGTGCGATTTTATAGACGTCCATCAGATTGATATCGGTCCAGGCCGGATAGGGCCTGGAACCGCGTTTCATCCGCCAATAGTCGAACAGCGCCCGTGTCACCGGAGACCGAAACGTCTCCGTCATGGTGACGATGACGTTTTGCCCAAGCAGGGCCGCTTTTTCCTCGGACACGATGAATTCCCAGCGACAGAAAGTTGTAGAGACATAGATATGCAGTCATACCAATCTATGCAACCTGCGGCAAAGGCTTCCGCGAACCCGGTCAAAATCAGGACAGGCCGGGTTTCGGAACTTCGTTCTCTTCGGGGCGCAGACGAAATCCAACGGCCCCTCTCCGCTTATAAATCAGGGGGCGGCCGCCCAATCGGCAATCCGCCGCGTCGGACGATCACCCCTTGCCGGGCTTGCGAAACCGGACGCCCAGGTCCTCTTCATACAGCTTGATCATGGAGCTTTTCGGGCCCTGGCCGTAACCGGCCTCCAGCGCGCGTTCGTAGATCGCCGTCATGGCGTCGGCCAGCGGCGTCGCGGCCTCGGCGTCCTTGGCCAAGCTTTGCACGTTGAGGATGTCCTTGTAGGCGCCCTGCATGGGGAAATCGCCCTCGAAATCGCCGTTCAGGACCTTGGGCACGAAATGCTCCGAGGCAAAGGACCGCGACGATCCCGTCAGCACCAGTTTCTCCAACGCCTCGACCCCCATGCCCGACTTGAGGGCCAAGGGCAGCAATTCGCAGAACGCCGCGATGTTGATGTTGTAGATCACGTTATTCAGGCCCTTCATGGCCTGCCCGGCGCCGAGCGGCCCGGAATGGATGATCTCCTCGCCGCAGGCCTTGAGGAACGGCAGGGCTGCGTCATAGCCTTCCCGGGTACCGCCGAACATGATGGTCAGGGTGCCGTCCGCCGCGCGCCGGGGCAGGCCGGAAATGGGGCAGTCGAAATAGGCGATGCCACGGGCCGCCGCGTCTTCGGCGATGGCGAGCGCATCGGGCCGTTTCACGGTCGTGGCGTCCAGCACCGTGATGTCCTTGCGCTCGGCATCGGCGATGCCGCCGGGGCCGTTGCCGCCCGGGCCAAAGATCACGTCGCGCACCTGCGGCGCGTCGGGCACGCAGATCACCACCGTGCCCGCCTTTTCCGCGACCTCGGCCGGGCTGGCGCAGGCGACGGCCCCGGCGTCGGTCAACAGCTTCACCGCTTCGGGCACGGGGTCGTAGACGAATACCGTCTCGGCGGCCTTCACGAGGTTCAGCGCCATGCCCCGGCCCATGGTACCGAGGCCGATGAAACCGACGGGGGGAAGTGTCATGGAAGCATCCTCTGAGTTTGATTTTCTTAAAAAGCGGGTTTGCCGTTATCGGCGGTCCAACGTCACCTCGACAACGCCCAAGTCGCCGAAATCGGCGGCCGCGCGGTCGCCGGGGACGGCGGGCTCGATGCCCGTGCAGGTCCCGGTCGACACCCACTGCCCCGCCGTCAGGCCGCGCCCGCGCCGCGACAGGCCGTTGACCAGCCACAGCAGCGAGTTGAGCGGATCGCCGAGCGCCATGGACCCGACACCCCTGCCCCGCTCCGCGCCGTCGATCCGCATGACCACGCCATGGTCGCGGAAATCCATGTCCGGCGTGAACGGTTTCGCGGCGCCCAACACCAGGGCGACATTGACGCCGCCGTCGGCGACCAACAGCGGCAACATGGCGCCGTCCGCCGGCCCGCCCTCGAACCGCCGCCCGACGACCTCGATCGCGCCCGCCACCTGGTCGACGGCGGCGCGGACGTCTTCAATGGCGTAACTGCCCGCCCGCGCGGGCAGGTCGGCGCCCAGGCGAAAGGCGAATTCCCCTTCCACGGCCAGCGTATGGGCGGCGGACGGCACGGTGGCCCCGCTTTCCGCCATGAACGACTGCGCCACCGCCCCGAACCAGGGCTCGTCCGTGCCCAGCTTTTCCTGCGACGCCTTGCTTGAGGACCCGATCTTGAAGGCGGCGATGGCAGCACCACAGGCCCCATCGACCGCCGCCTGCACGGCGTAGCCCTCGTCCAGGGTCAGCGGCAGGGTCACGGCAGCAAGATCGACCGTCCCGCCGTCCCGGCGGGCGGCCCAGAGTTGCTGGGCAAGGCCTTGAAGGGCGGGAGACAGCGTTGCGGCCGCCTGCGCGGCCTGCGGATCGGATGACATGCGGATGGGTCCTCTGGATGGTCTTATTTTGGGGGGCACGGCCGAACGGCCGCCGATTTTCACCAGCTTAGACTCAGGACCAGAGTCGAGACCATGAGAATTTGGGAGAACTTGAGGAAATGGGGTGGCTGATGGGATTTGAACCCACGACCCTCGGCACCACAAGCCGATGCTCTAACCAACTGAGCTACAGCCACCATTCGGACCCTTTTCGAGCCCCGGAGCCGCCAATTTACTGGGCGCGGCCCACGAAAGAGCGCCCTGTGTAATCCCCTGCCCGGCCCACGTCAAGACGCGCGTGGGCCGTTGTTATTTTGGCGCAAATGCGTCGTCGCGGGCCCCATTCGAATTTAAGAATGCGGCCCGCCCGGGATTTGCCGCCGCTTACGTCAAGCAGGCTTGAAATGCAGCGCCAGCCAGACCGTTTCCGTGCCCGCCGCCGTCCATTCCACGCGGTGGCGCTTGTGCGCCGGCAGCAGCAGGAAATCGCCGGGTGCCAGCGTGCGGGGCGCGGCCTCGCCCTCGATCAGCAGTCCGGCCCCGCCCGCGAGCAGGATCACCCATTCGTCGTCGTCCTGATCGTACCAGTCGCCCGGCGGCGTGGCCTGGCCGGTCGAGACGATGCGTTCCAGCCGGAAGGCCCCGCCTTCAGCCAATCGGGTGACCGCCTCCGCCCCGGCGCCGTCCGGCAGGTTCGCGAACAGGTTGGCGATTTCCGCCGCGTCGATGTCGCTCATGACCGTTGCCTCCGCCCGACCGTCTACCATAGAGTGCGGCCCACCGGAAACGGGCCGCCAAGGCCCCGATACAAAGACCACCAGACGGAGATTGCATCCATGGTACAGATGGCCGCCGCGATGTCGCGGCTCGGCACCGAAAGCGCCTTCGAGGTTCTGGCCCGCGCCAACGCCCTGGCCGCCCAGGGCAAGGACATCATCAACCTCGGCATCGGCCAGCCCGACTTCAAGACCCCGCCGCATATCGTCGAGGCCGCCATCAAGGCGCTGCGCGACGGTCATCACGGCTATACCCCCGCCAACGGTATTCCCGAACTGCGCGAGGCCGTGGTGCGCGACATCGCGCGTCATCGGAAAGTGACCGTCGATCCCGCCGACGTCATCATCGTGCCGGGCGGCAAGGTCACCATGTTCTTCGCCGTGCTGGCCCTGGGCGAACCGGGGGCCGAGATCATCTATCCCAACCCGGGATTCCCGATCTACGAAAGCGTCATCAAGTTCACGGGCGCCACCCCCGTGCCCATGGCGCTGCACGAAGACAAGGGATTTGCCTTTTCAGCCGAGGAAGTGTTGGCCCTGATCACGCCGCGCACCCGGCTGATCATCCTGAATTCGCCCGCCAATCCCACGGGGGGTGCCGTGCCGCGGGAGGAAATGGACAAGCTGGCGGCGGGCCTGGCCGACCATCCGCATGTCACCATCATGTCCGACGAAATCTATTGCCGCATGCTGTACGACGGGCGCGAGCACGTCAGCCTGCTGGAATACGAACACCTGCGCGACCGGGTGATCCTGCTCGACGGCTGGTCCAAGACCTATGCCATGACCGGCTGGCGCATGGGCTACGGCGTGTGGCCGAAATCCATGGTCGAGCCGGTCACCCGCCTTGCCATCAACTGCAATTCCTGCGTCAACGCGGCGAGCCAGTTCGCGGGCATCGCGGCGCTGGACGGGCCGCAGGACGCGGTCGACGATATGGTCAAGGCCTTTGACGAACGCCGCAAGGTGATCCTGCGCGAGCTGAACCAGATTCCGGGCTTCCGCTGCGCCGAGCCGGGCGGGGCGTTCTACGCCTTCCCCAATATCGAGGGCACGGGACTGTCGTCCATGGAGATGCAGAACAAACTGTTGAACGAAGCCGGCGTGGCGATCATTTCCGGCACCAGCTTCGGCGCCCAGGGCGAGGGCTACATCCGCTTTTCCTACGCCAATTCCAAGGAGAACATCCTGAAGGCCGTGGCCCGTATCCGCGACTGCCTGTCCGACTAGCACGGCCCCGGTCCGCAACGATCTCAGGGGCATGTGCCGAAATTATTCGCACATGCCCTTTTTTTCGGCATTATGGGTGGGCAAACGGTTGACTCAAGGCCGCCAAGTTGCATCGTAAGTATTTGAATTGGGCCGATTTTCTTCACGGCCCGGAACTGGCACGCCTCCTGCTATACAGAGGCGGACGAGGAAGGATGGACGCCGCGCCAAGAACGGCTTCCGACCCGAGAAATCCGTCTCTTCTGATGGGGGGACAACCCCAAGGGAACCAAACTGATGAAAAAAATCGAAGCCATCATCAAGCCGTTCAAGCTGGATGAGGTGAAAGAGGCCCTCCACGAGGTGGGCCTGCAAGGAATCACGGTGGTCGAGGCCAAGGGCTTCGGGCGCCAGAAGGGGCATACGGAGCTCTACCGCGGGGCTGAATACGTGGTCGATTTCCTGCCCAAGGTGAAGATCGAACTGGTCGTCAACGACGACATGGTCGCCAAGGCCGTCGAGGCCATCCAGCAGACGGCCCAGACCGGCCGCATCGGCGACGGCAAGATCTTCATCATCCCCGTTGAAGAAGCGATCCGCGTGCGCACGGGCGAACGCGGGTCCGAAGCGATCTAGCCGTCCGGTTCCCGCCGGCCACCGCGCCGGCGCGCCAGGGAGGCCTAAACCAAAGCGCGTTCAAAAATATCGTCTCGACACCTAGTCAAGAAAAGGAAGCAAGTATGAGCTTGGATCTGAAAACACCGGCGGAATTCGTTAAATACGTGACGGACAACGAAATTCCTTTCGTTGACCTTCGCTTCACGGACTCCCGCGGGAAATGGCAGCACCTCACCATGGTGTCGGATTTCGTCACCGAGGCCGAATTCGAAGACGGCATCATGTTCGATGGCTCGTCGATCGCCGGCTGGAAGGCAATCAACGAATCCGACATGGCGCTGATCCCCGACGCCTCCACGGCGGTCATGGACCCGTTCTCGGCCCAACCCTGCGTGATCCTGTACTGCGACGTTCTCGACCCGGTCACCGGCCAGGGCTATGAGCGCGACCCGCGCTCCATCGCCAAACGCGGCGAAGCTTATCTGGGCACCACGGGCATCGGCGACACGGCCTATTTCGGCGCCGAGCCGGAATTCTTCGTGTTCGACGACGTGCGCTATGCCGTCGACATGAACAAGTGCTTCTACGAGTTCACGTCCGAAGAAGGCCCCTATGTCTCGGGCACCCTGTTCGACGAAGGCAACCTGGGCCACCGCCCGGGCGTCAAGGGCGGCTACTTCCCCGTGCCGCCGGTTGACTCGTGCCACGACCTGCGCGGCGAAATGGTCAGCGTGATGCAGGAAATGGGCCTGACCATGGACAAGCATCACCACGAGGTTGCCGCGTCCCAGCACGAACTGGGCATGGCGTTCTCGACCCTGGTGCGCGCCGCCGACAACGTGCAGATCTACAAGTACTGCACCCATATGGTGGCCCATACCTACGGCAAGTCGGCGACCTTCATGCCGAAGCCCGTGGCCGGCGACAACGGCACCGGCATGCACACCCACCAGTCCATCTGGAAGGACGGCAAGCCGACCTTCGCGGGCTCGGGCTATGCGGACCTGTCGGAAACCTGCCTGTACTACATCGGCGGCATCATCAAGCACGCGAAGGCCCTCAACGCCTTCACCAACCCGTCGACCAACTCCTACAAGCGCCTGATTCCCGGCTTCGAAGCCCCGGTTCTGTTGGCCTATTCGGCCCGCAACCGTTCGGCTTCCTGCCGCATTCCGTATTCGGGCAGCCCCAAGGGCAAGCGTTGCGAAATCCGCTTCCCGGACGCCACGGCCAACCCGTACTTGGCGTTCACGGCCATGATGATGGCCGGCCTCGACGGTATCCAGAACAAGATCCATCCGGGCGACCCGATGGACAAGGACCTCTACGACCTGCCGCCGGAAGAACTGGCGGGCGTGCCCACCGTCTGCGGCTCCCTGCGCGAAGCCGTCCAGGCGCTGGACGCCGACCGCGACTTCCTCAAGAAGGGCGACGTCTTCACCGACGACGCCATCGACGGCTACATGGATCTCAAGTGGGAAGAGATCTACAACTTCGAACACACGCCGCATCCGGTTGAATTCATGATGTATTATTCCTCCTAAGACAGACGGCGGGCGGGACCGCGCGGTCCCGCCCTGCCCTGTCTTTCGGAGACATCACGACCAATCGGAAGACCGGCGTTCAATCGGTTTTACGCGCCAAACTTGGGGGCTCTGTCGTTTCGGCGGCGGGCCCCCGATTTTCTTGGGAGTTACGCTTCGTGCCCCGGCGGCGGCAGGTCACGGGGGTCGAGGGCCCGGCCGTGCAGCACCGGCATCAGGTCGAAATAGGGCCGGATGATGGGCGACGCCGATCCTTCGAAATCCACGAACGGCCCGTCGAAGAACACCACGCCCTCATGCAGCATGACCGTGCGCGGCTGCAGCCGACGCAGCAAATCCTTGTCATGGGTAACGATCAAGGTCGTGCGATGCTTGCCCGACCGGGTCGGCGCGACATGCGTGCGCGCGATCAGGTCGTGCATGGTCGACGCCGTGGTCGGGTCCAGGCCGGTGGTCGGCTCGTCGTAGAACAAAACCTCCGGGTCCATGGCGAGCGCACGCGCCACGGCCAGGCGCTTGGCCATGCCGCCGGACAGCTCGTTGACGTCCGTCGCCATGAAATCGTCCGTGTCGGGGAGGTCGACCGCCGCCAGGACCCTGCGGGCGACGGCGATGATCTCGGGCTCTTCCATCCCCCGCACTTCCGAGAGCCACAGGCCGATGTTGTCCAGCACCGTGCCGGAAAACAGGGCGTTCCTCTGGAACACCACGCCCCAATGGGTGTGCAGGCGGTCGGTCTCCATCGTATCCAGCGCCGTCAGGTCGATCAGGGGCGCGCCGTCCATGTCGTGGTCGGCGACGAACACACGGCCCCGGTCCGGGTCGAGGCGGCCGAGGATGTGGTTGAGCAGAACCGTCTTGCCGCTGCCCGAGCCGCCGACGATGGCGACGATCTCGCCCCGCGTGACCGACAGGTCGATGCCGGTGAGCACCCGATGCGCGCCGAAGGCCTTGCACAGGCCCTCAATCCTGATTTCCGCCGGCGCGCTACTCATAAGGCCGCGGCCGCGCGGACCCGTGACGGGCGGGCCCTCACCCCCGCACCTTGACGGGTTCGTACTCCTCCAGCCGGTCCGTGGCCGGTGCCGGGGTGCGCGACAGGGCGGCGACGGCGTCCCACAAATCCTGGGTCATCTTGACATCCAGGGACTTGAGCGACGGTTCCAGCTGCTTGACGTTGCGCGCGCCCACGATGGGGGCCGTGACCGCCGGATGGGCGGCGACCCAGGCGACGGCGAGCGTCACCGGATGGATACCCTGCTTTTCCGCGAATTCCGTGAACCGGCCGGCGGTTTCCAGCATCCAGTCGTCGGAATAGCGCACGGCGTATTCCTGCTTGTCCTTGACCCGGCCGACCTTGGGCTGCACGCCGGGGCGGTATTTGCCCGACAGCATGCCGCCGCCGACGGGGCTGTAGGTGATGACGCCCATGCCCTCGGCCTGGGCCTGGGGAAAGATTTCCGCCTCGGCCGCACGCTTGACCAGGTTGTACATGGGTTGGATCACGTCGAACTTGGTCCAGCCGTTCTTTTCCGAAATGCCCAGCGCCTTGGCGACCTGCCAGGCGGCGTAGTTGGACGCCCCGGTGTAGAGCACCTTGCCCGACCGCACGAGGTCTTCCAGCCCGCGCAGGACTTCCTCCAGCGGCGCCAGCTTCTCGAAGCGGTGCATGAACAGCACGTCCAGGCGGTCGGTCTTGAGACGCTTCAGGCTGTCCTCAACCGCCATCACGACGTGGCGGCGGTTACCGCCCGTGGAGTTGATGTCGCCCCGGATGTTGTTGAAGCATTTCGAGGTGATGACCAGATTGTCGCGCTCGCCCTTCATCAGTTCGCCCAGGATGGTCTCGGCCTTGCCCTTGGTATAGGCGTCGGCGCAGTCGAAGAAATTGACGCCGATGTCACGCACCTTCTTGTACATGGCCTTGGACGCGGCCTTGTCGGCCTCGGCCCCGAAGGACATGGTGCCGAAGCATAATTGCGACACCCGCACGCCCGTGCGGCCCAACGTTCTGTATTCCATGGATTGATCCTCCCGTAAGGCGCCCGGTTCGTGCGGCGCGGCCATATGCCGGCGGCCCTGGGGCGCGTTCGTCATTGCTGGGCGCAGATTGCCGGGCCGGGGGAAAAGACGCAAGAGCAGGTGCATGTTCCACGCCACTTATTCCGCATGCCGGTTGCAGAAAACCTCCTTTAATTCCAATATGATGGATTACGCGCTTGCGACACCCCTTTTCCCGGGCACCAGACGATATGGAGTTTTCGAATCACCTCATCCTGATCGGATCGGCGCTGATCTTGGTCAGCATCGTCGCCGGCACCCTGTCGTCGCGGTTCGGTGCCCCATTGCTGCTGGTGTTTCTGGTGCTCGGCATGCTGGCCGGTGAGGACGGCCCCGGCGGGCTTAGGTTCAACGACTACGACGCCACCTATCTGGTCGGCAGCATCGCCCTCGCGGTCATCCTGTTCGACGGCGGCCTGCGCACCCGGTGGAAGGATTTCCGCGGCGTTGGCGCGCCGGCGGTGGTGCTGGCGACGGCCGGGGTGCTGATCACCGCCGCGCTCACCGGCGTCGCGGCGCGGTTTCTGCTTGGCGTCCCCTGGCTGGAAGGCCTGCTGATCGGCTCGATCGTCGCCTCTACGGACGCGGCGGCGGTGTTTTTGTTGCTGTCGGCGCGGGCCATGCGCCTGCGTGAACGATTGGGCGCGATCCTCGAGGCCGAGGCCGGGTTGAACGATCCCATGGCCGTGCTGCTGACCGTCACCTGCGTCGGCCTGATCCTGTCGACGGACCCGTCGCTCAGCGTCGATACCGCGACCATCGTCGCCGGGCGGTTCGCCCTGCAGATCGTCGGCGGGCTGATCGCGGGGCTGCTCGGGGGTTATGCCCTCCTGGCGGCGCTCAACGGCCTGACCATCGCGTCCGGGCTCTATCCGGTGCTGGCCGCGTCGGGGGCGCTGCTGCTGTTCGCCGGCGCCCAGGAAATCGGCGCCAGCGGGTTCCTTGCCGTCTATATCGCGGGGCTGGTCGTCGGCAACCGGCGGCACAAGGCGACATTGCTGATCAACCGTTTCCACGACGGCCTGGCCTGGCTGTGCCAGATCATCATGTTCCTGATCCTCGGCCTGCTGATCACGCCCAGTTCCCTCATCCCGGTCATCCTGCCCGCCGTCGCCATCGCCGCTGCCCTGATGTTCATCGCCCGGCCCCTCGCCGTGGGGCTGTCCCTGGCCGCGTTCCGCTATCCGCCCCGGGAAATCGCCTTCGTATCCTGGGTCGGGCTGCGTGGCGCCGTGCCCATTTTCCTTGGCACCATCCCCGTGATCGCGGGTGTCGACAACGCGGAAACCTATTTCGGCGTGGTCTATGTCGTCGTCATGGCCTCGCTGATCGTGCAGGGATGGAGCGTCGGCGCCGTCGGACGGCGCCTGGGCGTGCTGCTCGCCCCCCGTCCGGCACAGCCGCCCCGGGTCGAAATCGATCTGCCGTCGGATGTCGGCAAGGACATGACCGCCTATACCGTCCAGGCACGCAGCCTGGCGCTGCGGCGCGACCTGGCCCGCCTACCCCTGCCGGAAAACATCGACGTCGTCTCCATCATCCGTGACGGCATCCTCCGAACCCCCGCCGACGTCGAACGTCTGGCCCCGGGGGACGACGTGATCCTGCTTGCGCCCCCCGATCAGGCGACGTCGCTCGACCGGCTGTTCGGCGCGCGGCAACCCGGGCAGAACGACCCGGACACGGTCGGCGAGTTCTCGTTCGATTCCGAAGCCCCCCTCGGCGCCATCGCCGATGCCTATGATTTCTGGATCCCCGGCAACCGGCGCGACACGCCGGTCGGCGATTTCCTGCGCCGCAACCTGCTGCGTGCGCCCACCGTCGGGCGCCGCCTGCATCTGGTTTCGGTCGAACTCATCGTCCGGCGCATGGAGAACGGCCGGATCGTCACCGTCGGCATCGAACTGGACCCTCTGACGGGACGCTGGCGGCGCCTGTTCGACCTCACGAAGGTCTGGCTGGAAAGCCGCCTCGACCGACGCTGAGGGAAATCGGCGCGACAATGGTTCAATCCCGGAGAAAAACCCACTAACCTCTTTCCCGGCCCGCCGGTCACCGTCCGGCCGGCGGGGCCTCTCCGGAACCGACGACCGAAGGACCACCCATGGGATCGCACGCGACCCTGCCCTATCTGCGGGAAATGATCATCTTCCTGATCGCCGCCGGCGTCATGGTTCCCCTGTTCCACCGCTTCCGCGTCAGCCCCGTGCTCGGCTATCTGGTCGTCGGCGGGATCATCGGCCCCTTCGGCCTGGGCCTCTTGGCCGACGATTTTCCGATCCTGTCTCAAGTCGTGATTTCCGACATCGCGGGCGTTCAGGCGCTTGCCGAACTGGGCATCGTGTTTCTTCTGTTCACCATCGGCCTCGAACTGTCGCTTGAGCGGTTATGGGCCATGCGCCGGCTGGTGTTCGGCCTGGGCAGCCTGCAGGTTCTGGTGACCGGCGCGATCATCGGCCTGATAGCCTTCGAATTCGGCAACTCGGTGCGGGCATCGATCGTCCTCGGCGCTTGTCTCGCCTTGTCGTCGACGGCGATCGTCATGCAGTTGTTGCTGGAAGGCCGCCGGATCGGCACGCCCTTGGGCCGGTCCAGTTTCGCGATCCTGTTGATGCAGGACTTGGCGGTGGTGCCCATCCTGTTCATCGTCGGCGTGCTCGGCACCAAGCTCGACAGTGGATTCGGCGCGGACCTGGCCCTGGCGCTGGGCAAGGCGGCGCTGACCATCGTTGCGATCTATATGATCGGGCGGCTGGTCCTGCGCCCGGCCCTGCGCCTGGTCGCGCAGACCCGCAGCCCGGAGATGTTCATGGCGGCGGTGCTGCTGACCGTCATCGGCATCGCCGCGATCACCGGCTATGCCGGCCTGTCCATGGCGCTCGGGGCCTTTCTTGCCGGTCTGCTGCTGGCCGAAACGGAATACAGTCACGAGATCGAGGTCGACCTCGAGCCCTTCAAGGGCCTGATGCTGGGACTGTTCTTCATGTCCGTCGGCATGGGCATCGACTGGCGGGTGATCGGCGACGAGCCGATGTGGATTCCCCTGTCCGTGTTCGGCCTGTTCCTGGTGAAGTCGGTCATCACAGCGGGCCTTTGCCTTGCCTTCGGGCTGCCCCGCCATACCTCGCTCGAAGCCGGCCTACTGCTGGGTCAGGGCGGCGAATTCGCCTTCATCGTCGTCGGCCTGGCCATGAGCCTGACCCTGCTGCCCGCGGATGTCGGACAGTTCATGCTGATCGTCTCCAGCCTGACCATGCTGGTCACACCGCTGGTCGCCAAAGCGGCGGAAGTTCTTGCCGGCCGCATGGAACGCCGGGAAACGACCCGCACCCATCAGGGCAGCCTGGAGGCCGTCGGGGATATGGAGGGCCATGTCATTCTGGCCGGGTTCGGGCGGTTCGGGCGCACCCTGGCCAACACCCTGCAGGCGGAATCCATCACCTTCATCGCGCTCGACACGGACCCCGGGCATGTCGCCCGCGCGCGGGCCGAAAAGCTGCCCGTGTTCTACGGCGACGCCTCGCGCCTCGACCTACTTAATCGCGCCCATATCGGACGCTGCGCCGCCGTCGTCGTCACCATGGATAACCCCGCGGCGGCGGAACGCATCGTCGGTGAAATCCGCAGTACCTGGCCGCTGATCGCCGTTTATGCGCGGGCGCGCGACAAGGAGCATGCCGCACGCATGGTGGCCGCAGGCGCCACCCAGGCGGTGCCGGAATCGATCGAGGGCAGCCTGCAACTGGCCGGGCGCGTGCTGTCGGGCCTGGGCGCGACGGAAGAGGTCGTGCGCCGCCGGCTGGAACACCAGCGTTCGATTGAAGAGCTGTGACGCCCGGCCTGAGCCCTTTAACACCGCCCCTTTAGTCAGCCCCCTAGAACGGGATCCAGGAGTGTTTCTTGGAATAATGCAGGTAGCCGACGCTGGCGCCGGCGCGCAGCCCCACGCCCGTGCGGATCGGCGCCATGATCACCTCGCCCGCCTGCTGGTAATTGATGCCGATGCCGGCGACCACGTAGAAGCTGCCATCGACGCCGGGGTAGCGCTGGAACAGGGCTTCCGTGTCATTCAGGTTGTAGACCAGGGTGAACACCTTGGAGGCGTTGCCGCCGAAATCGAAGCCGATGGACGGCCCCTGCCAATAGACCTTTTGGCTGCCGCCGGCCTTGCGCTCCAGCATGCCCTCGCCATAGCGCAGGCCGATGCCGATGGCGCCGGAGGCCTCCTCACCTAGGATCACCGCATTGGGTTGCCCCTGGTCGGCGAAGACCTTCTGGATAGCCTCGGCCAGCCCCTTGGTGGTGGCCCCGAAGAAGCCCTTGGCCTTGGCCATGATCTCGTCCTGGCTGTAGGTATCGTCGGCATGGGCAGGGGCGGCGGCCGTGACGGCGGCGGCAAGAACGCAGGCGAACAGCATGGGAATCAGGCGCATGGGAAGGGTCGCTCCTTTGGCTTGGCCGGGGCCGCCAACCGAAGATGTCTTCGGGCCACGGTACGGTCGCCTACTCTAGGATGGAGAATGCGGCGATCCAATGACAATGGTCACAATATGCCCGTCATCTATCCGGCCTGGCCGCCAAGAGTAAAAAAGCGTGCTGCAGCATACAGCGGCACAACCCAATCCCGGCGGTCAGCGGTCCGGCAGCGTGACGGTCACCGTGCCCTTGCCGTAGCCATGGACCTTGTCGTGCGCCCGCACGATGACGCTTTTGATCCCCGCCGGCACCTTCACCCCCTCGGTCGAGCGCGTAAACGGCTGCTCGTCCACATGCGGGTGGTACAGAACCCGGCGATCCAGCAGCGTGCCGTCCGGCGCCAGAATTTCGAAGTTGTCGGCGTAATGATCCCAGCCCGTGTCGCCGTGGCGGATCGTGGCGCTCACCGTATAGGTGCCGTCGCCGTTGGGCGACGCCTCCGCATGAACGACGCGGGGCGCGTCGGCCAGGGCGGCACCGCCGGCCAACATCAGCGCCAGGGCCGTGACGGCGGCGGCGGAAGTTCGGGCTCGACACGGCATGAAGATGATTCCCTTTCAATTTCCTCAGGGAAAACCCCGAAACTCTTGGAATTTTAGCCTGTCTATAGGGTGGCGACCAAGGACATGACAAAAAAGTGTTGACGATAATGTTCATGTTATGTTCTTTTTCGTTCACACAATGTATCACCCCCTGGGAGATGACCCATGTCCATTTCGCGCCTTCATGAACTGTTCGCCCTCGCCGTCATGTTCACCGCCGGCTATGCCTGCATGGTGGTCGGCTGACGGATTTTTCCGTCCTCTCGCCCCGATGTCCTAGGACGGCGGCACGGCACGCTTGTTGCCGGCCTCGTCCAGGGCGACGAAGGTGAAGATGCCCTCGGTCACCTTGACCCGCCGGTCGCGCGCGCGTTGGCGCAGGGCCCAGGCCTCGATGCGGATGGCGATCGATGTCTTACCAACGCGGATCACCTCGGCATAGCAGCACAGCACATCCCCGACGTTGACGGGCTTATGGAAGATGAACCCGTCGACCGCCACGGTGGCGACCCGGCCGCCGGCGCGTTGGGCCGCGGTGATGCCGCCGGCCACGTCCATTTGCGCCATCACCCAACCGCCGAAGATGTCGCCGGACGGATTGGTGTCGGCCGGCATGGCGAGGGTGCGGATCGCCAGTTCGCCGCGCGGCAGATCATCGTCGGAAGCGGTCGAATCGGTGGAATTCTGGGGCGTCATCACAAAATATTCCTGTTTCCGCAATAGGGATTTCAGCACAATATATGGTAATTCATTGCATTCCCCCTACCCCATTATGGTATAGCTTGGGGCAAGCCGAGGCCAGCGCAGGGCCAGCCGGCAGGGACACGAAAAACACGCGAACACGCGCCGCAGGTTACAAGGCGCCGGACACCGAATGACCGACCTATTTCAACACGCCCAGGACAAAAAGCAACCGGATAAGGCGCCGCCGAAGGCCGCCGCCACGAAACCTGCCAAGGCTGCCCAAAAGGCTGTCCAGCCCTCGGGCGAGGGTGATTATACGGCCAAGGACATCGAGGTTCTGGAAGGCCTGGAGCCCGTCCGCCGCCGCCCCGGCATGTACATCGGCGGCACGGACGAGCGCGCCCTGCACCATCTGGCGGCGGAAATCATCGATAACTCCATGGACGAGGCCGTGGCCGGCCACGCGGGCCGCATCGAAGTCGCGCTCGGCGAGGACGGGGCGCTGACCGTGCGCGACAACGGGCGCGGCATTCCCATCGACCCGCACCCCAAGTTCAAGGACAAGTCGGCGCTCGAGGTCATCATGACCACGCTGCATTCCGGCGGTAAGTTCTCGGGCAAGAACTACGAAACCTCGGGCGGCCTGCACGGTGTCGGGCTTTCCGTGGTCAACGCCCTGTCGTCGGAACTGATCGTCGAGGTTGCCCGCGACAAGAAGCTGTGGCGCCAGACCTATTCGCGGGGCAATCCGACCTCGACGCTCGAGGACGCGGGCGCCGTCAACAACCGGCGCGGCACCACGGTGACGTTCTCCCCCGACCCTGAGATTTTCGGCGCGCGCTGCGCCTTTAAGCCGCAGGCGCTTTACCGCATGGCGCGGTCCAAGGCCTATCTGTTCAAGGGCGTCGAAATCCGCTGGTCCTGCGACCCCAAGCTTCTCAAGGCCGACGACCCGACCCCGGCGGAAGCTACCTTCCATTTCCCGGGCGGGCTCGGCGACTATCTCAAGGCGTCCCTGGACACCCGCAAATGCCTGACCGACCAGCCCTTCGTCGGCGAGGGCAAGCTGATCGGCGGCACCGGCCGCGCCGAATGGGCCATCGCCTGGCCGCTCGACGAGGAAGGCTTCTGTTCGTCCTACTGCAACACCATTCCGACGGCCCAGGGCGGAACCCATGAAACAGGCCTGAAATCGGCCCTGTCGCGGGGGCTGCGCGCCTATGGCGATCTGGTCAAGAACAAGGAAGCCGCCAAGGTTCAGGCCGACGACATCACCGGCGGGGCCGCGATCATGCTGTCCGTGTTCATCGGCGACCCGCAGTTCCAGGGCCAGACCAAGGACAAGCTGGCGACGGCCGAGGCCCATCGCCTGGTCGAAACCGCCGTGCGCGACCACTTCGACCACTGGCTGTCCGGCCATCCGGCCCAGGCCAACGCGCTGCTGGAGCATGCCATTGAGCGCGCGGAAATGCGCCTCAAGCGCCGCGCCGCCAAGGAAACCAAGCGCCAGTCGGCGACCCGCCGGGTGCGCCTGCCGGGCAAGCTGTCCGACTGCACGCGCAACACGTCCCAGGGCACGGAAATCTTCCTGGTCGAGGGCGACAGCGCCGGCGGTTCCGCCAAGCAGGCGCGCCTGCGCGAAACCCAGGCCGTGCTGCCGCTGCGCGGCAAGATCCTCAACGTCGCAAGTGCGACCGCCGACAAGATGCGCGCCAACCAGGAACTGTCCGACCTGATGGAAGCCCTCGGCTGCGGCACCGGCGACCAGTTCATGGAAGACGACCTGCGCTACGAGAAAGTCATCATCATGACCGACGCCGACGTGGACGGCGCCCATATCGCATCCTTGCTCATGACCTTCTTCTTCCAGGAAATGCCCAAGCTGGTGGAAACGGGGCATCTCTACCTGGCCCTGCCGCCCTTGTACCGGCTCAGCCAGGGCGGCAAGTCGGCCTATGCCCGCGATGACGCGCATAAGGACGAATTGATGGAGACGGAATTCAAGGGCCGCGGCAAGGTCGACGTCAGCCGCTTCAAGGGCCTGGGCGAAATGCCGCCGGCCCAGTTGAAGGAAACCACCATGGACCCGAACAAGCGCATCCTGCTGCGCGTGACGATTCCCACGGGCGACGGGCCGGAAATCAAGTCCGAGGCCAGGAAGACGGCGAAACTGGTGGAAAGCCTGATGGGGCGGAAGCCGGAACTGCGCTTCGCCTATATCCAGGAACACGCGAAATTCGTGCAGGACATCGACATTTAGTCACCGACCGCCTGGATCAGCCTGCCAGGCCGACCCCCGCCGCCACGGCGGCCGCCGTGCGGTCGGGCACGCGGTAGACGTAGACCTGCGGGCATTGCGAATCATAAAGCTTGTGCACGGCCTCGGGCGTCCAGCCGGGAATGTCGAACACGTTGGATACCACCAGGGTTCCGGGCTTGAGCTCCGCCTCCAGCTTGTGTCGGACCTTTTCCAGAAGCTCGCTGTACAGATAACAGACCACGGCGTCCGTGCCCGCAAGCGAGACCTTGCGGAAGTCGGCGCGCCGGACCGTCACGTTGCGCGGGCCGAACAGGCCGTTGCGCACCTTCATCACCAGCCAGGGAAAGGGCGACAGCTCGTAGGCCATCGTTTCCGATTCCGGCATTGCCTTGGCGATGGAGAACGCCAGGTCGCCCCAACCGGCGCCCAGGTCCACGACGGCGCAGACCCCCGCCAGATTGAGGATTTCATTGATCTTGCGCCGCGACGTGCGCGACGACGGCATGGGCGAAATACCGGTGATCACGACGTAATACGTCGTGACGAGGACGAACAGCAGCACGCCGGCGAGAATCAGGTAATCGCCGCGCACCCGCTTGGGCCTCAGGTCAACAAATCGGCGGAAGGTTCAAGACCCGTGGCCTCGTCGATCCCCAGCATGAGATTGAGGCATTGCACCGCCTGGCCCGACGCCCCCTTGCCCAGGTTGTCGAGCAGCGCCGTCAGCACCGCCTGACCCGTGGCCTCGTTGGCGAACACGTAGAGCTTCAAATCGTTCGTGCCGTTCAACCCCTCGGGCTCCAGATGACCCAGGCCGAGCGCCGCGTCATAGCCCTCGACGGTGACGAAGCGGCGGCCCGCGTAATGGTCGGCGAGCACGCCGTGCAGGTCTTTTGCCGTCGGCGTGCCCGGCAGAGCCCACAGGGGAACCGGGATCTGCACGATCATGCCCTGGCGATAGCGCGCCACGGAGGGCACGAAGATCGGCGCGTGGCCCAATCCAGAATACTTGTGGATTTCCGGCACGTGCTTATGCGCAAGGCCGAGCGCGTAGACCCGCACGGCGGCGTCGATATGCCCTTCCGCGTTCGGATCCTCGAAGGCCTCGATCAGCTGCCGTCCGCCGCCGGAATAGCCCGACACGGCGTTAATGCTGGCGGGAAAGTCCTTGGGCAGCAGCCCGGCCTTAACCAAGGGGTGCAGCAGCGACACGGAGGCGACGGCATAACAGCCCGTGTTGGCGACGCGCGCCGCACCGGCGACCGTGGCCTCATGGCCCTTGTCGTATTCCGGGAAGCCATAGGCCCAGCCCGCGGCCGTGCGGTGTGCTGTCGAGGCGTCGATCACCCGGGTCGCGTTGTTTTCGATCAGGGCCACGGATTCCTTGGCCGCCGCATCGGGCAGGCAGAGGATCGCCACGTCCGCCGCGTTCAGCAGATCGGCCCGCGCCGCCGGGTCCTTGCGCCGGTCGTCGGCCAGACGCAACAGGTCCACGTCGGCGCGGCGGGACAGGCGCTGGCTGATTTGCAGTCCCGTGGTCCCTACTTCTCCGTCGATGAATACCTTGGCGGTCATGGTCTCAGTCCTTGTGGTATCTTGGCCTTGTCGCGAATTGCTCGTTGCGCCGACAGGGTATAGGCGGCCCGAGGCCGCTGCGCAAGAATGCGCATTGATCCGCTGTCCGCCCCGGGTCTAGAGTTTCGGCCACGTCCCGCCCACCCGTCCGTCACGAAAGCCCCAAACTCATGCTGCTGCCGACCTCCCAGACCTTTACCCATGCCGGTTTCAAACTGTCCAGCGGGGAAATGCTCTCCGAACTGGTCGTCGCCTATGAGACCTGGGGCACGCTCAACGCCGCCGCCGACAACGCGATCCTGGTCTGTCATGGCTACACCAATTACCCGCACGCCACCGGCGACGAAAGCGGCTGGGCCGTCAACCTGATCGGCCCGGGCAAGGCCGTGGACACGGACAAGTACTTCGTCGTGTGCTCGAACATGCTGGGCTCCGCCTACGGCACCTCGGGCCCGGCCTCGATCAATCCGGCGACGGGCAAGCCCTGGGGCCCCGATTTCCCCGCCTATACCTGCGCCGACATGGTCGAGGCGCAGCGCCTTCTGATCGACCATCTGGGCATCGGACAGTTGAAGGCCGTGATGGGCTATTCCTACGGCGGGCACCTGACCTTCCGCTGGGGGGCGACCCATCCCGACCGCATGCGGGCATTGGTCCCCATCGCAGGGGTCATCAAACGCGCGACGACACCGGCCCAGGTGCAGGCGATCATCGACCGCTACGCCGCCTGCCCAGGCTGGAACGGCGGCCACTATTACGGCAACGAAATATCGGGCGGCGTGTTCGAGCGCATGGTCACCGACCGCATCGAACGCCTGACCAACTACGGCATCGGCACGCATCTGGCCGACACGGCGGGCGACCCGGCCGAATGCCAGCGCATCATCCGCGAACGGGCGGAGAAATGGGCCAAGGAATTCGACGCCAATTCCCTCTACATCCTCTACCGCGCCGGCATCGGCTCCGACATGACGCCGATGGCCGGGAACATCAAGGCGCCGCTGTTGAACGTGCTCGCCGATACGGACAGCGTGGTCGATGTGGCCCTGGGCC
This sequence comes from uncultured Alphaproteobacteria bacterium, assembly GCA_963976055.1. Classification (GTDB taxonomy): domain Bacteria; phylum Pseudomonadota; class Alphaproteobacteria; order Rhodospirillales; family Casp-alpha2; genus UBA1479. The sequence continues at coordinate 219,912 of CAXBJB010000002.1, read as the reverse complement.
AGCCAACAGTGGATTTGCTGAAATCAAAGGGCGTGGACGCGGAGTTTCATGAACTCAAGACCCGCTACGGCCATGCCGGGCCGATGATCGACGCCGACCTGTGGGCCGGCAAAATGCGTGAATTCCTCGACCGCACGCCCTAGGTCGTGAACTCATAAATGGCGTTTGCTGTGACGCGGCCATTTTTGTTCGCTGACAAGGCGTTAGGAGGGAGCGATGCCAAAGCATCGTGACTGACGACACAACGCAGTTCAGCGACAAAAAGAGCCGCGCCCCGAAGGGGTCGGCAAGGCGCCCGTTTCGCCGCGTCAAACGGCCTCGCCGGGGTTTCGGCCCCGCTTTCGGCCCTTTCCTAACGAAACGGGCTCCTTGCCGATCACAGTCAATCGCCATTTATGAGTCTACGACCTAATCCGGATCACCAGACCTTGGGCTTCTGCCCGACCTTTTCCATGACCTCGAACTTGTGCTGCAGGAAGCGCTGGAACGGCTGGTCCTTGTAGGCCCCCGCCTTCACGTATTCGAACATGGATTGGAAATGAAACGGCTTGAAATAGCCGGGCATGCGCGCGACTTCGGTCTCGCCGGCCTTCATTTCCGCGGGCGTGGGCAGGAACACGATGGTCGGCGTGAAGTTGACGCGCCAGCGGCGGGCCAGGTCCCGTTCTTCCATGGCCTTGCCGTCCAGGCCCGTGACCTCGCGCGATCCCCACAGGTTCAATTGCAGAACCACAAAATTCGCCTTCACGAAGTCGGTCAGTTCGGGCACCTGGAAGTTGACGGTGTGCATCTCGCGACAGTAGGGACAGCCCTTCTGCTCGAAGATCACGGCGACGCGCTTGCCCTGGGCCGCCGCCTCGGCCATGTCCTCGGCCAGGATCAGGAAGGTTTCGGCGAACCAGGGCTGCTTGTGCAGGCCGTCCTCGCCGACCGTGGCGGCGCGGGCCGTGCCCGAGATTGCCAATAACACAACCACTGCCGTCAAAAGCCGTCGCATGCCGTGTCCTCCCGTCGTTGGGGGAAATAGTGTAGCGCGAAATGCGTCTGCCCGACAGCGCCCACGAAAAAGGCCGCTCCCAAGGGAGCGGCCTGTCTCGACCAAAATCGAAATCCTGGATTTAGCGCTTCGAGAACTGGAAGCTGCGGCGGGCCTTGCGGCGGCCGAACTTCTTACGCTCGACGGCGCGGCTGTCGCGGGTCAGGAACCCGCCCGCCTTGAGCTTGCCGCGCAGGGTCGGCTCGAAATAGGTCAACGCACGGGAGATGCCGTGGCGCACGGCGCCGGCCTGGCCCGAAAGCCCACCGCCCTTGACCGTGCACATGACGTCGTACTGGCCCAGGCGCTCGACCGTTTCGAACGGCTGCTTGATCATCATCTGCAGCACGGGGCGCGCGAAATAGGTCGTCACATCCCGGCCGTTGACGGTGATCTTGCCCGGTCCCGGCTTGATCCACACGCGGGCGACGGCGTCCTTGCGGCGGCCCGTGGCGTAGGAACGGCCGTGCTCGTCAATCACCGGCTCGGCAGGGCCCGCGTCGTCGACGTCCGGAGCACCCGTCAGTTCCTTGAGGTCCTCAAGCGTTTTCACATCTTCGGACATGGATTAGGCGCTCCTTTTGTTCTTCGGGTTCATGGACGCAACGTCCAGAACCTGCGGCTGCTGGCCGGCATGGGGATGCTCGGCGCCGGCATAGACATGCAGCTTGCGCATCTGCTCGCGGCCCAGCGGGTTGCGGCTGATCATCCGCTCGACGGCCTTCATGACGACGCGCTCGGGATGGGCACCGCCCAGGATGCCGCCGGCCGTGCGGGTCTTGATGCCGCCCGGATGGCCCGTGTGGTAATGGTATTTCTTGTCCGCCAACTTGTTGCCGGTCAGGCGCACCTTGCCGGCGTTGATGACGATGATGTGGTCGCCGCAATCGATATGCGGGGTGTACATCGGCTTGTGCTTGCCGCGCAGGCGAGAGGCGATGACCGACGCCAGACGACCGAGGACAAGACCTTCGGCATCGACGACGAACCAACCCTTTTCGACATCCGTCGGTTTCGCGGAATAGGTTTTCATCGGTTCACGTTCCTTAAAAGCTTTCGCGGCCCGGTCCCCAGGCAAAACGCGCGCAGAGAGGGCCGAAGGCGGCGGAATATGCCACACAAGAGCGGGAAGTCAAGCGGAATAGCGCAACATTTTCCGTTGCTTACAAGTGCGGTATTATAATACCGTAATTTTTGCACATCAACCTTGCGGTGGGATCGAATAGGTCCCGGTCATATGCGCCACGGCAGCATCGAAGCCCTCGGAATGCACGGTCACCTCGATCACCGCCAGGCGCTTGCCGAGTTTCAGGACCGAGGCCTCGGCGATCAGGTCGGCGGGCTCCGGCCGGTGCAGAAAGTTGGCGTTGAAACTGGTGGTGACGGCCAATTTCACGGGCCCGATCCGGCCCAACAGGGCCGCGTACATGGCGGCATCGGCCAGGGCCATCATGGCCGGGCCCGACACGGTGCCGCCGGGACGCAGTTGCCGCGCGCTCGCCGGCATCCGCAACACCGCCGTGCCCTCCCCGATATCGTCCGCGCGCATGCCGACCTCATGGGCGAAGGGGATTTCCTGTTCCAGGATGCGGTTGAACTCTTCTGCGGTGATTTCCGGCAAGGCGCGGGCTCCGGGCTGAATTGAATGAGACGCGACCGTAATTTACGTTAACGTAAACGTCAATTGAGGGGCCGTCGCACGCCGGTCTCGCTTGCCATCCCCGGTCGCCGGGCCTTAGAAACAAAGGCGGAGGAAACATCGCTCATGACCGACGCTGCCGACAAGGGTGCCAACGAGGCCGTGCTTCTGCGCGACGACCGCGACGGCATCGCGACCCTGACCCTCAACCGGCCGGACAAGTTCAACGCGCTGTCGAGCGAATTGATGGGCGCAATCCAGGACCAGTTGGACGCCCTGATGGACGACCGCACCGTCAAGGTCGTGGTCATCGCCGCCAACGGCCGCGCCTTCTGCGCCGGGCACGACTTGCAGGAAATGAAGGCCATGGAAGGACGTGCGCCGCTCGAAGCCCTGTTCAAGCAGTGCTCGCGCATGATGGTCTCCCTCACCCGCATTCCGCAGCCGGTGATCGCCCGGGTCCACGGCGTCGCCACGGCGGCGGGCTGTCAGTTGGTCGCGCAATGCGATCTCGCCGTCGCCGCCGAGGGCGTGCGCTTCGCGACCTCGGGCATCAACCTGGGGCTGTTCTGTTCCACGCCCATGGTCGCCGTGACCCGCAACCTGCCGCGCAAGCAGGCCCTGGAGCTGCTTTATACCGGCGATTTCATCGATGCCGAGACGGCGCGCCAATACGGCCTGGTCAACCGGGTGGTGTCGGCGGACAGGCTCGACCGCGCCACGGAAGAGCTCGCCCGCGCCATCGCCGACAAATCCCCCCGCGCCATCCAGTTCGGCAAGGAGCTGTTCTACAGGCAGATCGAGGAAGGCCTGGACGCCGCCTACGATCTGGCGACCGAAACCATTATTCAGAACATGCTGCACCCGGACGCCCAGGGCGGCGTCGCCGCCTTCCTGGAAAAACAGCCCATGCCCGCATGGCAGGACCTGTCCAACAATACGGAGGACGACACGCCGTGAGCCAACCCGCCGACGCCCCCGCCCCGCCGTTGCATTACGACGACGCCCTGGTCGCGGGCGTGCTGAAGGACGTGCGCACCATCGCCATGGTCGGTGCCTCCCCCAATTGGGTCAGGCCGTCCAACTTCGCCATAAAGTACCTGCTGGGCAAGGGCTACACCGTGATCCCCATCAACCCGGGCCACGCGGGCAAGGAGATCTGGGAGCAGATGACCTATGCCGAACTGGGCGACGTGCCCGGTCCCATCGACATGGTCGACGTGTTCCGCGCGTCCAAGGACGCGGGCGGCATCGTCGACCGCGCCATCGAATTGAAGGACGAAAAGAGCATCAAGGTGATCTGGCTGCAACTGGGCGTGCGCGACGACGCGGCGGCGGCGCGGGCGGAAGCCGCCGGCCTGACCGTCATCATGGACCGCTGCCCCAAGATCGAATACGGGCGGCTGTTCGGCGAACTGGGCTGGTGCGGCGTCAATTCCGGCGTCATCTCCGCCAAGCGGCCGAAGCGTTGACGCCATGACCGACAGCAAGGACAAATCCGCCGGCCCGCCCGAATTCGGCTTCGAGACCCGCTCCATCCACGCCGGTGCCCGCCCCGACGCGGAAACCGGGGCGCGGGTCACGCCGATCCATCAGAACACGTCCTATGTGTTCGAAAGTGCTGAACACGCCGCCGACCTGTTCAACCTGCAGACCTTCGGCTTCATCTATTCGCGCCTGACCAACCCGACCGTGTCGGTGCTGGAGGAACGCCTTGCCAATCTGGAAGGCGGACGCGCCGCCGTCTGCGCCGCCTCGGGCCATGCGGCGCAGTTCCTCACCATGTTCACGCTGCTGGAACCGGGCGACAGCTTCATCGCGTCGAAGAACCTCTACGGCGGATCCATCACCCAGTTCGGCCATTCGTTCAAGAAACTCGGCTGGACCTGTCATTTCGTCGATCCGACGCCGGACGCCTTCCGGCGCGCCCTCGCCGACCATCCGGACGCCAAATGCATCTTCCTCGAAGCCTTGGCCAACCCGGGCGGCCAGGTCGTCGATCTGGAGCCGGTCGCCGAGATCGCCCATGGGGCGGGCATCCCGCTCATCGTCGACAACACGCTGGCGACGCCCTACCTGCTGCGGCCGTTCGACTGGGGTGCGGACATCGTCGTTCATTCGACGACCAAGTTCCTGTCGGGCCATGCCAATTCCATGGGCGGGGCGGTGATCGAATCGGGAAAATTCGACTGGGCGGCATCCGGCAGGTTCCCCGGCATGTGCACGCCCGACCCGGCCTATCACGGCCTCACCTTCTACGAGACCTTCGGCGACTTTGGCTTCACCATGAAGGCGCGGGCCGTGGCGCTGCGCGATTTCGGCCCCGCCATGGCGCCGATGAACGCCTTCCTGACCATCACCGGCACCGAAACCCTGGCGCTGCGCATGGACCGCCACGTTCAGAACGCGCAGACCGTGGCGGAATTCCTCGAAGGCCATCCGGCTGTTGCCTGGGTGTCCTACGCGGGGCTGAAATCCAGCCCCTGGCATGCCCTGGCGCAAAAGTACCTGCCCAAGGGCGCCGGGTCCGTGTTCACCTTCGGGCTCAAGGGCGGCTATCAGGCCGGAATCAAATGCGTGGAGACGGTGGAGCTGTTCTCTCACCTCGCCAACGTCGGCGACACGCGCTCGCTCATCATCCACCCCGCCTCGACCACCCACCGGCAGTTGACGGAAGACCAACAAATCGCCGCCGGTGCCGGGCCGGACGTGGTGCGGCTGTCGGTCGGCTTGGAAACAGCGGAGGATTTGATAAGGGATTTAGACAGGGCGCTCGCCGGCTGAGTCTCTTCCCCCCTGCCCACAATCAACCCGTCACCCCCGGCTTAACCCGGGGGGCTCTGCGTGGCTGGCCGGGTCAAGCCCGGTCATGATGTATTAGAGCGGTAGCCCACTCACACGTAGTTGGACACTTCCACCAGATTACCGTCCGGATCGCGGAAGTAGATGGAGTGCAACTCGCCCATCGCACCCGTGCGCTTCGACGGTTTGACTTCGATCTCGACGCCGACGCTTTCCAGATGCGCCATGACGTCGGCGATGGGGGTTTCGGTGATCAGGCAGAAGTCCCCCGCCCCGGTCACCGGATTCACGCCCTTGGGCTCGAAGGGGCTTGGGAACGGGTGCAGGTTGATCTTGTTGCGCCCGAAGACGAGGGCCGAGCGCACATCGCCGGGCCGGGCCTCGAAATCGTCGCGCGTCATGCCCAGCGCCGTCGCATAGAACTCACAGGTCTTGTCCACGTCGGCGACGGTGAGGACGAAATGGTCGATGCGGTCGATCTGGAACGGCGCGGTCATGGGAACTCCCTAACGTTTCTGGTGCTTGACGGTGAATGGATTGGATTACTTGCCGCGCACGGCGGCGACGATTTCCCGGGCCACGCGGTCGGCGTGGTCCGGTTCGACCTGGCAGGTGCCGACGGCGGCATGGCCGCCGCCGCCGTACTGCAGCAGCATGGAGCCGATGTTGGTCTTGTTGCCCCGGTTGAGGATCGACTTGCCCACGGCGATTTCGACCAGGCCGCGGTCCGGCAGATTGGTCAGATGAAGCGAGACGTCGCAGTCGGGATAGAGCGCATAGACCAGGAAGCGATTGACCGTGTAGAGCGTGTCCTCGCCGCGCAGGTCGACCTTGACCACGTTGTCCGTGACCTCGGCGCAGCGCTTGATCTGCAGCTCGGCGAATTCCTCGTTCAGGATGTAGGTGCGCACGCGTTCCGCCACGTCAGGAATCTGCAATATCTCGTCGACCGGGTGATGGCGGCAATAGGTCATCATGTCGATCATCAGCTGTTCTTCGGAAATCGCGAAGTCGCGCAGGCGCGACAGCCCCGTGCGGCCGTCGAGGATGAAGTTGAGCAGCGTATAGCCGTCGGGGGCGAGAATTTCCTCTTCCGTGAACCGGGCCGCGTCGGCCTTATCGACCGCGTCGATCAGCGCCGGGTCTATCAGGGGAAAGGTGTCCCTGCCGCCGTAATGGTCATAGACGACCCGCGCCGCCGAGGGCGCCTTGGGGTCGATGATGTGGTTTTCCATGGGGCCGACGCGTTCCGATTCCGACACATGATGATCGAAACACAGATGCACGCCCGGCACGTAGGGCAGGTTGGTGGTGATGTCCTCGCGGGAAACCTCGATCCGGCCGTGCTGCATGTCGCGGGGATGGGCGAACATGACCGTGTCGATCATGTCCTGCTCCATGAACAGGGCGCCGCACACGACGCCGTCGAAATCGGGCCGGGTAATCAGCCGGTAGGATCCGGTGTCCGCGCTCATGCCTGTTTCCTCGCCCGTTCCGGTGCGCGTTTCGTTGCGTCGAAGGTACTGCCTTATCTCAGCACATTGCAATATGAACCGGGGTCGGCCCAATCATGCGGAACGGAGTCCCCGCGCCCCCGGTGATGTGCTATAGCAGGCCGCACATGCTGCGGGGCGACAAAGACGAAGGGACAAAGCCATGGCCGACCACGACGATCACGATCATCATCACGATGGGCATCATCACGGTGGGCATCATCACCATGGACATGTCCACGGCCCCGATTGCGGCCACGACCACGGCCATGATCACGGCGACGACGACCATACGCTGAGCGTGCAGATCGCCAACCAGATCATCAATGTCGCCAACACGCGCCTGGAAAGCGGCCTGCCGCCCGAGGTCATCGCCGAAGGCCTGCGCCACGCGGCGGCCAACTTTTCCGCCTTTGTCGCGCAGCATACGGACCCGGATGCCATCGCCGAGGGCCATATCACCGAAGAATTCCACCATATGCTGGAATACTACGCCCAGGTCCACGGCGGGCAGCATGAACAGCCCAAGCCGGCGGCAGGCTTGCACCAGCTGATCAATCAGGTGAAGGACGAGTTCTGATCCCGACTGCATTCGCCGTCTGAAGTCCACCAAACCACGCCCTTGTACCGTCATGCCCGTGCTTGACACGGGCATCCACGGCTTACCGCCTCTCGGCATCGGCTTGACCGGAACGTGGATGGCCGGGTCTAGGCCCGGCCATGACGCTTTGGGTGGTAACGGCGTCCCTACTCCGCCGCGCCGGCGCGGCTGGCGGGGGCGGCGGTGACGTCCGTCTCCGTCTCGGCGTGATAGCGTTCGAGGATTTCAACTTCCTCGGCCGAGCCCATCATCACCGGAATGCGCTGGTGGATCTCCGTCGGCAGGACGTCGAGAATCGGGCACAGGCCCGTCGTCGCCCGCCCGCCGGCATGCTCGATGATCATGGCCATGGGCGAGGCTTCGTAGAGCAGGCGCAGGCGCCCGCCCTTTTCCCGGCATTTCGCGTCGACCGGATACATGAACACCCCGCCGCGCGAAATCGCGCGGTGCACGTCGGCGACCATGGCGGCGACCCAGCGCATGTTGAAGTCGCGGCCGCGGGGGCCGGTCTTGCCCGCCAGGCATTCCCCGACATAGCGGGCGACCGGCGCGTCCCAGAACCGCTGGTTCGACGCGTTGATGGCGAATTCCTTGGCTTGAACCGGCACCTGGATGTCGCGTTCGACCAGCACGAATTCGCCGACGTTGGGGTCCAGGGTGAACTTGGTGACCCCCTTGCCCTCAAGCGTCAGCAGCATGGTCGTGGACGCGGAATAAAGCACGTAGCCGGCGGCGATCTGATTGCGGCCCGGCTGCAGGAAATCTTCCTTGGTCGCCAGACGTGTGGGATCGGGCGAACGCAGGATGGAGAAGATCGTGCCCACGGGGCCGTTGATTTCGATGTTGGACGATCCGTCCAGCGGATCGAACACCAGGAGGTATTTGCCGCGCGGCTCGTCCATGGGGATGATGTAGGGGTCTTCCATCTCCTCGGACGCCAGGGCCGTCAGCTGCCCGCCGCGGCGGGTCCAGGCGAGGAAGGTGTCGTTGGCCAGGACGTCCAGTTCCTTCTGGGTCTCGTCCTGAATGTTCTGACCGACAGCACCGCCCAGGTTGCCCGCGAGGTCGCCATGGTTGACCAGACTGGCCACGGCCTTGCAGGCCGCCGCGATGTCGTTGATCAGCGAGGCAAGCTCGCCCGTCGCCTGCGGTTCGTTGCGGACGTCTTCGTACAGGAAATGGGCGAGTGTCAGTCTTTCGCTACCCATGGTGTCCCTCTTGGTTGTTTTCATTATCGGGGAGCCGGCCGGCTAAGAACGTATGCCAGACCCCCGCCGCCGATACCAGGGATTTTGCCCCGCCGGGCCGGGCCGCTCAAACGGGCCGAGGCCCCTCGTCCTCATTCAGAAATATGGCCTCGTTGTCCTCGATATAGCGGCTCAGGGCCAGCACCTTGCCCACGCACTCCCCGCCGTCCGTCACCGGCAGGCGAAGCGCCTCATATTGCACGGTCAGGCCCGAGGGGGCCGTGAAGCGGTTGAGGTAGAGAACGGCCCCCCGCGCCGCGACGGCGCGTTCGTTCTGGTGCAACATGGCGGCGGCAAGACCGGGAATCTTCAATTCCTTCACCGATTTTCCTGTCATGTCGGCGCCCTGCAAGTTGGTGCGCTCCGTGCCCCAATAGCGGAACACGAAGCCGCGGTGGTCCGCGACCACGTCCATGACGACCAACCAGGGTAAAATCGTGGCGGGAAACTCGACGAGCCGGATATCGGCCCAGGCAGGCATGCCGTTGGCCCCCGCGCGCGCCGCCCAATAGCCGTGAAGCCAGGCAAAATCGCCCGTAAACGCCGATGGATCGACGGGCAACTCCTCGGCGCTGAACGCGTCGTTCACAAAACTCACTCCCAACCACCGCCAAACGGGCGGTGCCTCTTCCCACACGCCATTGCAACCGGAAACCGGGTCCGGTGCAATGAATTACGTGTCGGATTTATCGATAGAAAATTGGCGTCCCCAAGGGGATTCGAACCCCTGTCTCCTCCGTGAAAGGGAGGTGTCCTAGGCCGGGCTAGACGATGGGGACGCTGTGGCCCATGGCCCGAAGGCGCACTTGGTATACGGCCCAAGACGCAAAATCAAGGAGACTTTTTCAATAATCGTCATCCGCCCGCCGGCTGGGCGTCCTCGATCTGGAATTGCACCGTGGTTCGGCCGTTCCAGTTGTTGAAACGCAGGCGTCCCGCCAGGTGCATCAGGCGTCCGTCATGGTTCAGCAAAGCCGGCCCGAGATCGGAATCGAGGGCCCGAAATGCAATGCCTTCAAGCGCCCCTCGGGCGTCCTTCGCGACAGAACACTTCACGTGATTCTCACCGACCCGGTCGGCATAGGTCAGGCGCACGTGCGGCATGACGAAGCGCGGCTCAGGATTGCCGGCCCCAAAGGGGCCCAACAGGGCGATTTCCTCGACCAGGGCCTCGGTCGCCCCGTCGGGGCGGAGACCGCCGTCGAGATAGAGCGTCGGCAGGATACCGCCCTCGGCCACATGGGCGGCCACCCGGTCATCGAGAAAGGCGCGGAACGCCGCCAGACGGTCGCGCGCCACGGTAAATCCGGCCGCCATGGCATGGCCGCCGCCCTTGACGATCAGGCCCGCCTGGCGCGCGGCGATGATGGCGGCGCCCAGGTCCACGCCCTTGACCGAGCGGCCAGAGCCGACGCCGAGATCGCCGTCGCCGCCGTTAAAGGCAACGACGCAGGCGGGCCGATTGTAGCGTTCCTTCAGGCGGCTCGCGACGATGCCGATGACCCCCGGATGCCAGCCGTCGCCATGGGCCAAGGCCACGGCCCCCATGGCATTGGTGCTGCCGCCGCCGGCGTCCTCAAGCTGCGCCATGGCACCTTGCAGCACCGCCCCCTCGATGGTCTGGCGGTCACGGTTGAAGGCATCCAGCTTGCGCGCCAGATGCCAGGCCTCGTCCTCATGCTCCGTGGTCATCAGCCGGTATCCCAGGTCCGATTCGCCGACCCGCCCGCCGGCGTTGACCCGCGGTCCCATGACGAACCCCAAGTGATAAGCGGTCGGCGCCTCGTCCACCCCGGCCACGTCGGCAAGCGCCCGCAGGCCCAGGTTTCGCCGCCCGGCCATGATCTTCATACCTTGCGTAACCAAAGCGCGGTTAATTCCTGTCAAAGGCACCACATCACAGACCGTGCCCAGGGCAACCATGTCGAGCCATTGCAGCAAATCAGGTTCGGACCGCGATGTGTACCAGCCGGCCCCGCGCAGCACCCTGTTGATGGCGACGACCAGAAGGAACGTCACGCCGACGGCCGCCAACTGGCCGTATCCGGCCGTCTCGTCCAGGCGGTTGGGGTTGATGACGGCCTCGGCCTTGGGCAGATCGGCCTCGGCCGTGTGGTGGTCGACCACGACCACGTCGATGCCGGCATCACGGGCGGCGGCCAGGGGCCCGAAGGCCAGCGTGCCGCAATCCACCGTGACCACGACGGAGGCTCCGTGATTGTCCTTCAATCCCAGGATGGCCGCCGTATTGGGGCCGTAGCCTTCCTTGATGCGGTCGGGGATATGGACCGCCGTGCGTCCACCCACGGCACGCACGAAGCGGCTCAACAGCGCCGACGAGGTCGCCCCGTCCACGTCGTAGTCGCCGAAAATGCCGATGCATTCGTTCTGCATGATGGCGCCGGCCAGGCGCTCGGCCCCCGGTCCCATATCGAGGAATCGGTCCGGATCGGGCAGCAGATCGCGCAAGGTCGGCGCCAGAAAGCCCGGCACGTCATCCACGCCGATGCCGCGCCCGGCCAGCACGCGGGCCGTCAGTTCGGAAAGTTCCCATCGTTGAACGAAGGTCTGCACGGTGCGCGGGTCGACGGGCCGTTCCAGCCATTGCCGCCCGGTCAGCGAGCGCGCGACGCCGAGAACCCGGGCCGTTTCGGCCCCGTCATGCCGCGGATGACCCGCTGTCCCGATGTCAGGACCTGCGAGAGAGCTTGGACACATGATGGTGTCCTTCGATATAGCGCAGCGTCAGCGTCTTGGAGCGCACGACGAGCGAATGGGTGGTCGCCATGCCGCGACCGGGAAACTGAACGCCGGACAGCATGGGCCCCGTGGTCACGCCGGTGGCGGCGAAGGTGACGTTGCCGGACGCCATGTCGGTCATGTCGTACTTGCGGGCCGGGTCATCGACCCCGGCCTTGCGCAGGCGCGCCGTCTCGTCGTCGTTGCGCACGATCAGGCGGCTCTGCATCTGTCCGCCCAGGCCGCGCAACGCGGCGGCGGCCAGCACGCCCTGGGTCGCCCGGCCGCTGCCCAGGAAGATATCGACGCCCGATCCCGGCAGGGCCGTGGCGACCACGCCGGACACGTCGCCGTCGAGGATCAGGCGAATACGTGCCCCCGCCTCCCGCACCTTGGCGACGATCTGCGCGTGGCGCGGCCGGTCGAGCATACAAACCACCAAATCCGACACCTTGAGCTTCTTGGCCTTGGCGAGCGCCGCCAGGTTGTCCGCCGGGTCGGCGTCCAGATCGACAATGTTCTTGGGCAGGCCCGGGCCGACGGCGATCTTTTCCATGTAGAGATTAGGCACGGAGAGAAAGCCCCCGTCCTGGGCCAGGGCGATGACCGACAACGCGTTGTAACCACCGCGCGCGATGATCGACTTGCCCTCGAGCGCCAGTACGGCGACGTCAGCCTTGGGCGCACCGCCGGTGCCGAGCTTCTGGCCCGTATACAGATCTTCGACCTCGCCTTCCTCGCCCTCGCCCATGCGCACGGTGCCGTCCACCATCAGGGTGTCCAGACTGTCCATCATGGCCTTTACGGCGGCCTCGTCGGCGGCGCGCTCGTCGCCGCCGCCCAGATGGGCCATGGCCGCCACGGCGGCGGCCTCGGTCACGCGGACAGCCTCAAGGGCCAGGTTGCGGTCGGTCACGGCATCGGTCACGGACGAATCCTCATCACTCTTTTATTCGGACTACAGATCTTCGATGCGAATGATACGCGGCGTCATGACCACGGCGTCAAGGGCGGCGATGGCGGCGACCGCTTCGGTCATGTCCGATTCCAGGGTGTCGTGGGTGGTCATCACCACCGGCACGCGCTCTCCGGGATCGCGGCCGCGCTGGATGATCGATTCCATGGACACGTTATGCGCGCCCAAGGCCTGGGCGATGCCGGCGAACACGCCCGGCTTGTCCACGACCTCGAACCGCATGTAGTAGCAGCCCTTGTGTGCCGCCATGGACACGGGCCGGGGGGCGGCCAAATCCGCCGCCGGGCTGGCGAAGCCCGGCACCATGTTGCCGCGCGCGATGTCGATGATGTCGGCGACCACGGCGGAGGCCGTCGGCCCCGCCCCGGCCCCACGTCCCTGCATCAGCACGCGGTCGACGAAATCGCCCTCGGCGACGACGGCGTTGAACACCCCGCCGACGTGGTTGATCGGGGCGTCCAGCGGCACCATGCAGGGATGCACCCGCTGCTCGATCCCCGCCGCCGTTTCCGTGGCGATGCCCAAAAGCTTGATGCCGAAGCCCAGTTCCTTGGCGAAGGCCAGATCGACCGGCGAAACATGGCGGATACCCTCGACATGGACCGATTTGAAATCGACCTGGGTGCCGAACGCCAGGGCCGCCAGGATCGCCAGCTTGTGCGCGGCATCGACGCCGTCGATGTCGAAACTGGGATCGGCCTCGGCATAGCCTTCGGCTTGGGCCTCGGCCAGCACCTCGTCGAACTCGCGCCCGGTGTCGCGCATTTCCGTCAGGATGTAATTGCAGGTGCCGTTGAGGATGCCGTAAACGCGGGAAATGGCGTTGGCCGCCAGCCCTTCGCGCAGCCCTTTCAAGATTGGAATGCCGCCCGCCACGGCCGCCTCGAAGGCCAGCGCCACACCCGATTTCTCGGCGGCGGCGGCCAGCGCCTGACCATGATGGGCGATCAGCGCCTTGTTGGCGGTAACGACGTGCTTGCCGTTGGCCAGGGCCGCCGCGCACAAATCCCGGGCGACGCCGTCGGACCCGCCGATCAGTTCGACCACCACGTCCACGGCGGGATCGGCGGCCAGCGCCAGGGGGTCGTCGGTCCAGGACACCCCGGACAGATCGACGCCACGGTCCTTTTTGGGATCACGGGCGGAAACGGCAACGATGTCGATGGCGCGGCCGGCCCGGCGGGAAATCTCGTCCCGATGGGTGGCCAGGACCCGGACCGTGCCCGCGCCGACAGTGCCGAGCCCGGCAATGCCTACGCGCAATGGCGCCGTCATCCGCCGAGGGCCCGCCTGCCAGAGTCCAGATTGTCCAGATTGCCGGCGCGGTAGCGTTGCAGGAAGGATTTGATGGCGCGGAGCGCTTGGCGCGTCCGATGCACGTTTTCCACCACCGCGATGCGCACGAAGCCGTCACCGTGTTCACCGAAGCCGACGCCGGGCGCGACCGCGACCTGGGCCTCTGACAACAAAAGCTTGGAGAACTCAAGCGAACCGAGATGGGCCATGTCTTCGGGGATCGGAGCCCAGGCGAACATGGTCGCCGGCGGCGCCGGTACGTCCCAGCCGGCGGACGCCAGCCCGGAGATCAGCACGTCGCGGCGTTCCTTGTAGACCGCGCGCATCTCGTCGACGCAGTCCTGCGGCCCGTTCAGCGCGGCGGCGGCGGCCACCTGGATCGGCGTGAAGGCGCCGTAATCGAGATAGGATTTGACCCGCGCCAGGGCGGAAATCAGCTCCCGGTTGCCGGCCGCAAAGCCGATACGCCAACCGGGCATCGAATAGGTCTTGCTCATCGACGTGAATTCGACGGCAACGTCCCAGGCCTTTTGAATCTGCAAAATCGACGGCGGCGGATTGTTGTCGAAATAGACTTCCGAATAGGCCAGATCCGACAGGATGTAGATTTCGTGGAAGCGGCAGAAATCGACAACCTGTTCGTAGAACGCCAGGGTGCAAAGCTCCGCCGTCGGATTATTCGGGTAGTTGAGGACGATCGCCGTCGGCTTGGGCACGCTGTGCTGCACGGCGCGCTCCAGGGCGCGGAAGAAGTCTTCGTCGGCCTTGACCGGAATGTTGCGCACGGCGGCGCCGTTGATGATGAAGCCGAACTGATGGATCGGATAGCTCGGGTTCGGCACCAGGATCACGTCGCCGGGGCTGGTGATGGCGGCCGACAGGTTGGCGAGGCCTTCCTTCGATCCCAGGGTCACGATGGCTTCGTGTTCCGGATCGACGGTGACGTTGAAGCGGCGTTCATAATAGGCCGACAGCGCCTTGCGCAGGCCGGGAATGCCGCGCGAATTGGAATAGCGGTGGGTTTTCGGGTCCTGCGCCGCCTCGACCATCTTGTCGACGATGTGCTGCGGCGTCGGCAGGTCCGGATTGCCCATGCCGAAATCAATGATGTCCTCGCCGTTGGCGCGGGCGCGCGCCTTCATGGCGTTCACTTCCGCGAACACATAGGGCGGGAGACGGCGGATACGGTGGAATTCCTGTTTCATCGCGGCTTCATCATGTGCCAGAGCGGGTGCGGATACAACAGCCATGCCGGGCGCGAACGCGCGCTCTGCGGCGCGTTCCGGCCCCAGACCGGCGGCATTCCTTTAGCGGCAAAAGCCTCAGCGCGTCAAAAAGATTTCCGCGCGCCGGTTCCCGGCCTCGCCGTTCGGCATGATTTCCTGGTACAGCGGCTGCGTGTCGGACAGGGCCGCCGTCGCGACCGTGCGGCGATTCGCGCCGCGCCGGACCAGTTCCTTGGCCACCATCTTGGCCCGTTCCGCGGACATCTTGTAGTTCACCAGGCGGTGTTTTTCCGGGCTCAGGTTGCGCGTCCGCGAGGAAGAATGGCCGACCACGTGCAGGGTGCCCCCCCGCTCCTTCTGCAGGGCAACGACCTGGGCCAGGATCTGGCGGTCACGCACCGACAGCTTGGACGAACCGTTGGGGAACACGATGGTCGCGACCCGGGTCGCCCCCGGCGGCAGCGGCTGCGACTGGGCGGTGCCCGCCACGGAAGCCCCTTCCATGACGGTGGCCGGAAGTTCGGTCATCCCCGGCTCGATGACGCCGTCGCCGGAAATCACCATCGTTTCGCCGACGCCGACGCCGGACGGCATGCCCGAGGGACGCACGAACTTGGGCTCTTCCCCGGCAGCGGCGAGAATTTCGGCCAACCGCTTTTGCATCCGGTTCTGGAACCCGGAGAATTCGGCTTCCTGTTCAGCTTGGGTCGGGATCGTGAATTGCGGCACGCCCGGCACCGTGGTCGCCAGTTGCTCCTCGCCGGCGGGCGGGGTCAGCGTTTCCTTGGGTTGGGTCAGCTTGGGTCCCTCGGCGGTCGTGGGGGCCTTGGGGGCCCCGGATGCCGGCTTTTCGGCCATCGGCGTCGGGGCGGGCGGCGCCGCGGGGGCGGCAGCCGGGCGCACCGGATCGGCGGCGGCGCTCTGGTCCTGGCGGGTGATGGCGGGGGCATAACGCGGACGGTCCGGGTCGGCGGCGAGGCCCAGGTTGCGGCTTTCCTGCTGCTTGGTCACGTCAGACACCTTGGGGAATTCCTTGGACGACTGTTCCTGGCCGGCGGCTTCCGCGACCTGCTGCTCGCGCTGACGGCGCGCCTCTTCCTCGGGATCGCCGGCAGCCTTGTCGCCGGAGAACAGGTCGACCGTACTTTTGTACCATTCGGCCGGGTTAACGGCGTCGGGCACCGACGAACAGCCGGTCAAGAGGACCGCCATGACGGCAGCCATCGGCACGGACCGCAACAGGCCCCGATGCAGGCCAGCCTGAAACTGAACAACGTCCTCCTTGATCACGCCCATGTGCCGCAATACTCCCTTCCCTTAAATTCAGCCCCCGAACGCTGATGATATGTTCTTTCGAGGGGCTCCCCACCTTGAATTTCCTAATATGCCGGTTTACAACCCCGCCAACCGACAGAGACGGCGGACACCGCCCAAGCCCAGGATTTTCGATGCCGGAGATGTCGTTTGCACAACAACGGCTTCACGCCACCCCGGCTTCTTCGCAATCCGGTATCATATTTTGCCTCAATCGCCTAGTCGGAGCAAAGGACGCAGTGCCCAATGAGTAAGAAGCCCAGCGGCCCGACACCTAAAGAGGATACACCCGAGTCCGCAAATCCCTTCATCGAGATTGCGGAACGCAGCCAGCGCCTCGTCAACGACTGGCTGACCCGGCATAGCAACGAAATCCAGGCGCCGGACGTCGATCCCCTGAACATCGGTGAGGCCTTCGTCGAAATGACGCGCCACATGATGGCCAATCCCCAGAAAATGATGGAATCGGGCCTGTCCCTTTGGCAGGGCTACATGGAGCTGTGGCAATCTGCGGCCCGGCGCTTGATGGGCGCGGAGGCCGAGCCCGTGGCCGAGCCCGCGCGCGACGACCGGCGGTTCCGCGACGAGGCCTGGTCCGAAAATCAGGTGTTCGACTTCATCAAGCAGTCTTACCTGCTGACCGCGAAGTGGCTGGAATCGACGGTCCATGACGTTGAAGGCCTGGATCGCAAGACCCAGCACAAGGTCAACTTCTACACCCGCCAATTCGTCAACGCCCTGTCGCCGACCAACTTTCTGATGACCAATCCGGAAGCCCTGCGCGCAACGGTCGAAAGCAAGGGCGAAAATCTCGTCAACGGACTTAACAATCTTTTGGAAGACCTGGAACGCGGCGACGGCAAGCTGGCGATCCGCATGACCGACATGGAGGCGTTCGAGATCGGCAAGAACGTCGCCACCGCCAAGGGCAAGGTCATCTACCGCAACGACCTGATCGAACTGATCCAGTTCGACCCCCTGACCGACAAGGTTTCGCAGACGCCGCTGCTGATCGTGCCGCCGTGGATCAACAAATTCTATATCCTCGACCTACGGTCGGAAAACTCGTTCATCCGTTGGGCGTCGGCGCAGGGGCACACGGTGTTCGTCATCTCCTGGGTCAACCCGGACGCCAAGCTGGCCCGGAAAACCTACGACGACTACATGCTCGAAGGCCCGCTTGCCGCCATGGAGGCCATCGAACAGGCAACCGGCGAACGCGCCATCAACATCATCGGCTATTGCCTGGGCGGCACCCTGACGGCAGCGACGCTGGCCTGGATGGCGGCGCAGAAGGGCGAAAAGTGGAAGGACCGCGTCACATCCGCGACCTTCTTCACCACCATGGTCGATTTCGCCGAGGCCGGTGACCTGTCCGTGTTCGTCGACGAGACGCAGCTGGCCAACATGGAAGCCAAGATGAACGAACGCGGCTACCTTGAAGGATCGGAGATGGCGACCACCTTCAACATGCTGCGGGCCAACGATCTGATCTGGTCCTTCGTGGTCAATAACTACCTGCTGGGCAAGGATCCCTTCCCCTTCGATCTGTTGTTCTGGAATTCGGATTCAACCCGCATGCCGGCGGCCATGCATGCGTTCTACCTGCGCAACATGTACCTGGAAAACAAACTGGCCACGCCGGGCGGTATCTCCCTGGGGGGCACGCCCATCGACCTGACCCGGGTCGACGTACCGGCCTACATGATTTCGACCCGCGAGGACCATATCGCGCCTTGGAAGGCGACCTATGCGGCGACGCAGATATACAAAGGCCCGATCCGCTTCGTGCTGTCGGCCTCGGGCCATATCGCCGGTGTCATCAACCCGCCGTCCGCCAACAAATACTGCTATTGGACCAATGCCCAGACGCCGAAAGACCCAGACGCCTGGTTGGCGAAGGCCACGCAGCACGAAGGGTCCTGGTGGCCGGATTGGGACGCCTGGGTCAAGAAACAGGCGGGCAAGAAAACGGTGCCCGCGCGCATCCCCGGCGACGGCAAGCTGCCGGCCCTGGACGACGCGCCCGGCACCTATGTCAAGATCCGGGTTTCCTGACCGCCCGCCAGCGCCCGGCCGACCGCCTGTTCCAATAGGCCCGCCGCGCGTTTCAATGCATCGGCGGGATAGGCCGTATATCCCAGGACCAGCCCGTGGCGGCGTCCGAGCCCGGTGTAGTAGCCAGACAACGCGCGCGCGGTAATGTCGAAGGCCGCCGCTTCACGGGTGATGGACCCGTCCGCCAGGTTTCCGCCCGGCCCATCGGGCGCCAGGGTGACGGTCAATTGCATGCCCGCGTCATCGTCAGGCAGGTCGAACAGTCCGTCAAACCGCCTGATCATCTCGTCCAGCAAAACCGCCTGCCGCTCACCGTAAATCTGACGCATCCGTCGGACATGGGCGCCGAAACGGCCTGACTCCATGAAATCGGCCAGAACCGGCTGCATGGCCAGGGCGGGAAAGTCATCGACGGCGCCGCGCAGGCGGACGAAGGCATCGATCAGCGGTTCCGGCACCACCAGATAGCCCAGGCGCAGGGCCGGAAACATGACCTTGGAAAAGGTGCCAACGTAGATCACCCGGTCGCCACCATCCAATCCTTGGAGTGCGGCCAGCGGCCGGCCACGGTAGCGGTATTCGCTGTCGTAGTCGTCTTCCAGCACCCAGAACCCGGCATCCCGCGCCCAGGCCAACAGGTCAAGACGGCGCGCCAGGGACATGGTCGAGCCCAGGGGAAACTGATGCGACGGCGTCACCGCCAGCAGGCGCGGATGCGGGGCGAGCCGGCGGGCGCGGGCCATGTCCAACCCCTCGCTGTCCACGGGCGCCTGCACGACCTTGGCGCCGGCCGAGGAAAAAGCCGAGATCAGGCCCCGGTATCCCGGGTTTTCCATGACCACAGGCGCGCCCGGTTCCAACAACACGCGCACGCAAAGATCGATTCCCTGCTGCGCGCCCGAGGTGATGATGACCTGATCGGCGGTGCATTTCGCCCCCCGCACGGCGACCAGATAGCCAGCGATGGCGCGGCGCAGGGGCCCGTGGCCACGGCCGTCCCGGTCTTCCAACAGAGCCAGGGGCGGACGCCGCCAGAAACGGCCCACGGCGCGGCCCCATTCATCGAAGGGAAAGGCGGCGACATCGGGAAGGCCCGGAAGGAACGGACGATGCGTCCCCGGCCCGGGCGAATGTCGGGATATCAGATCGAGCACCCGCGCCGGCAAGGGCGGCGGTGCCGTGGCATCCGCGGGCAGCGGACCGGCGGCGCGCAGGTCGCCGGACAGGTCCGGCAGGTCCGCCGACACCCGCGTGCCCGCGCCCGGCCGGGCTTCGGTGAAGCCCTCGGCCAGAAGCTGATCATAGGCCGCCAGCACCGTGTTGCGGGAAATCTCCAGCTCACGGGCGAGGATACGGCTGGCCGGCAGGCGCGCGCCCGAGCGCAGCACGCCCGCCAGAATCAGGCTCTTGATCCCCTTGTAAAGCTGTTCGTTCAGCGGCTGTCCGCCGGACCTGTCCAAGTCCAGGTCGATCAGTTGGGAATCCCGGCCCAGTTTCACACGGCCCGAAGGGGGCATTTAAATGGCTCCATCAGAATAAAATTTATGGCTCTTTTTTAAGAACCAAGTTGCACGGTACAGGGAGACCGCCACCGCCGACAAGGCGGGATTAAACCACTGCTGGCAAGATGGCGTGACAGACGGAAGGAACCGACCCATGACATCCTCCCCCGATCTCCGGATCACCGAACGCTCCAAGGTCAAACGGGTGCCCAAGCGCGCCGCCTACGACCGCGCCACGGTGGATGCAATCCTGGACGCGGGCCTGATGTGCCATGTCGGCTACGTCATCGACGCAGCACCCTATGTCACCGCGACCTGCTACTGGCGGCACGGCGACCGGGTGTACTGGCACGGCTCGGCGGCCAGCCGCATGCTGCGCACGGTGACCGGCGGCGTGCCCGTGTGCTTTACCGTCTCGCATCTGGACGGCCTGGTCATGGCGCGCTCCGGCTTCCACCATTCCGTCAATTACCGGGGCGTGACCCTGTTCGGCCAGGCGGTGAAGATCGAGGATCCGGCCGAGAAATTGGCCACCTTGAAGGATTTCACGGACCGCCTGACACCGGGCCGCTGGGAGGAACTGCGCGAGACCACGGACCAGGAACTGAAGGGCACCACCATCTGCGCGCTCGCCATCGACGAAGGGTCGGCCAAGGTGCGCACGGGCGGCCCCCTTGATGACGAGCCCGATTACGACCTCGACGTCTGGGCCGGGGTGGTGCCGATCACCACGATGGTCGGAGAGCCCATCGCCGATGATCGCCTGAAGCCCGGCGTGCCCGAGCCGGATTACCTGCGCCGCATCGTGATCGGGGCATCGCACCGAGGATAAAGGCGCTACGATGCCGTCATGACATTTGACGGACTGACCCTTTCGACGATCCTGATCGCGATCAGCGCCATGGCCTTCGGTTGCGCGTTTCAGACGGCCCTCGGCCTAGGCTTCGCCCTCCTCGCGGCGCCGGTTTTGGCCCTGCTTGACCCGGCCTTCGTGCCCGGCCCCATGCTGTTGGCGGGGGTCGTGCTGGCGGCCCTGACGGCCTATGGCGAGCGCGATGCCATCGACCGCCGCATGCTCATGACCTGCCTGATCGGCCTGGCGGCGGGCACGGTGGCCGGCGCCGTTGCCTTGCAGGCTGTCCAGGGGATGAACCTGCAACGCCTGTTCGGGGTGATGATCCTGCTGGCCGTCGGCGTCAGCATCATGGCCAAGACGGCCGTGGTCAAAGGCCGTGGCCTGCTGGCCGCCGCCGGTGTCTCAGGCATCATGGGAACGATGGCGGGCCTCCACGGTCCGGCCATCTCCCTCGCCTTTCAGAACGCCGCCCCCCGGGTCGCCCGCGCCATGCTGGGCGCCTATTTCACCGCCGCCTACCTGTCGGCGGTGGCGGCCCAAGTGCTGATCGGGGCGTTCGGCGCCCCGGAAATCGGCCGCACCGTCGTGTTGCTGCCCGGCGTGGCGATCGGCTTGGCCCTCGCCCCGGTGACCCGGCGCTACGTCAACCGGGACCGCCTGCGCATCGCGATCCTGACCATCGCGGCGGTCAGCGGGCTGATCCTGGTCGTGAAATAATCCCCGCTATCGGGGCTTCAGGGCTTTTTCCACCAACAATCTGGCTGCGGCGCGCGGGGCCGCCCGGCGCTCGGCCAAATCATCGACCAGATCGGCCATGTCCGGGGCCAGGCGCTTGAATTCCCGGCGCATGTGGTCAAGGGCCGCCGATTCAAGGCGCATCAGCGCGATGCGCCGACGCCGCGCCTTGTCCTCGCCGCTGGCGGCCAGATGTGCGCCGTGGTCGAGTACGGCCTGGGCCAGATCGGCCACCCCCTTGCCCGTGTTGGCGCTGGTCGCGATGACCGGCACGCGCCAGCCGGTCGCCGGCGCCCCCTGCCCCTGACGGCCGGTCAGGCCCAGATCCTGGGCCCCCGTCAGGTCGGCGGCGGTCTGGTCCGCGTCGGCGCGGTCGGCCTTGGTCACCACGTGGATGTCGGCGATTTCGAGAATCCCCGCCTTCATGGCCTGGACTCCGTCGCCCAAGCCCGGCGGCGAGGCGACGACAACCGTGTGGGCAGCGGTCGCGACATCGACCTCGTCCTGACCGACGCCCACAGTCTCGATCACCACGACCTGGAACCCGCAGGCGTCCAGCACATCGACGGAATCCAGGGCCGGGCGGGCCAGCCCGCCCATGGCCCCCTGGGTCGCCAGGGATCGGATGAACACGCCGTCATCGCCGCCGTGGTCGCCCATGCGCACCCGGTCGCCCAGAATGGCGCCGCCGGAAAACGGGCTCGACGGGTCGATGGCGATGACGCCGACGGTCAGACCCCGTTTGCGCAGGTCCTTGACCAGGGCGTTGACCAGGGACGACTTGCCCGCCCCCGGGGGGCCCGTGACGCCGACCACATGGGCCGCCCCCGCCGCCTGATAGACGCGCGCCATCAGATCGCTGTCGGATGCCCCGGTTTTCGGGGCGGCGTTGCCCGTGGTCTCGGCCAGAGACAGAAGCTTGGCGATAGCGCGCCGGTCGCCGCCTTGCGCGGCGGCAAGCAGGTCCGTGTCCCTATCCGGCTGCGGGGCTGCCATGGACTATCCCTCAGTCGCTCGGGGGGATGCGGCGGTTGCGACTTAGGGCGCGCAGGTCGTGGCCCGCCATGCGGTATTCGGCGCTCAGGTCGTCGTACACGGGCCAGATGTAGTCGAGCATCTTCTGGTCGTCCGGCCCAACCTTGCGCAGAAATTTGGCCGGCCGCCCGGCCCAGACCTCGCGGGGGCCGATCTGCTTGCCTGGCGTGACCAGGGCACCGGCGGCGATCAACGATCCCTCACCGACCACCGCACCGTCCATCACGCAGGCCTGCATGCCGATCATGGCGTCGTCCTTCAACGTGCAGGCGTGCAGCAGCGCCATATGTCCGACCGTGACCCGATCGCCCAGGATCGTCGGATAGCCCTTGGAATCGACATGCACGATCGTGCCGTCCTGAATATTCGTATCGTTACCGATACGGATGTAGTTCATGTCGCCGCGCAGCACGCAGGAATACCAGATCGACGACTTGGTCCCGATGGTCACATCGCCGATAATGATGGCGTTTTCGGCGATGAAGGCGGTTTGGTCGATCTGCGGATGCTTGTCCTTGAAGGGCAGGATCACACCGCCGGGCTGGCGCAGGGAAGTCATTCAGAATTCACCTTAGGTTTTTGTTTCAATTATTTGATATTCAAGATTGTTTGATGAACGGAAGCATTTCCTTGAAGGCCTCCGTTCCGGCCCGGCCCAGCCATTCATAGATGACCATTTCCGTGGTCACGATGCCGGCCCCGGCGGCGCCCAGGCGATCCAGGCAGGCCTTTTCGCTTTCCAGGCTGCGCGACGCCGTGGCGTCGGTGACGACGAAGATCTCATACCCCTTGTCCATCAGGTCGACGCCCGTCTGCATGACGCAGATATGCGCCTCCATCCCCGTGATGACCACTTGGCGGCGGCCCGTGGCTTCGAACGCCCGCTGGAACGGTTCCTCGTTCATGCAGGAGAAATGAATCTTCTCGAACACCTGGGCCTGGGGCGCGATGCCCTGCAGCTGCGGCACGATATGGCCCAGCCCCTTGGGATACTGTTCCGTCATCAGAACGGGCACGCCCATGCGGTCGGCCGCGCGCATCAGCAGTGCCGTATTGCGAATGACCCTGGCCGGCGACTGCATGGCGGGGGCCAGCTTGTCCTGGATGTCGATGACGACCAGACAGGACAGTTCGGGCTTTATCAGCATCTGTTCTTCCTTATTCGGCGAGCCAATAGCGCAGCACCGCGCTGACCGCCTCGGGCCGTTCCAGGGGCGCAAGATGGCCGCAGTTCTCGACGACCACCAGTTTAGCACCGGGAATGGCCGACGCCATTTCTTCATGCACCGAAGGCGGCGTCATGACGTCAAGCCGCCCGCACAGAACCAGGGTCGGGCAGGAAATCGCGGACAGATTGGGCCGGTTGTCCGGGCGCTCGATGATGGCCGTCTGCTGGCGCCGGTAAGCCTCCACCCCGACATTGCGGGCCGAGGCACGGACGACGGCCGTCAACTCCCCGTCGTCCTGGCGGTTTGCGGCAATGAACCCCGTCATGTGGTGGTCGATGACGCCCTCCAGATCGCCGGCAGCCGCCCGCGCCATCAGATCGCGACGGCCCGCCGTGCGTTCCGGCGTGTCCGGGCCGGGGGCGGTGTCGAGCAGGGCCAGGCGGGTCACCCGCTCCGGCGCAAGACGCATGATCGCCTGGGCCGCGTAGCCGCCCATGGACAACCCACACAGCGCGAACCGGCCCGGGGCCGCGTCCAACGCGCGCCGGGCCATGGCGTCGATGCTGTCGTCCCGGGTCATGTCGGCGACGGTCATGTCGGCGACGTCGGTCAGGGTCGCCAACTGATGGCCCCATAACGCCGCGTCACACAGCAGCCCCGGCATGAACAGAAGCGGCGTTCGATCAGACATGAAACCTCCTTCGGGGACCGTGACAAATCGGTAGCGGTTGGCAGAAATCCGCCGCCCAACCCCCGCTTATCATTGACTTCGGGTCGGGAATACCTAATATCCCGCTCACACGGCCCGGGGAAGTCTCCAAGGGCCAAAATCCAAGCCCCCATAAGGTGACCACCCAGCCCGGGCGGCGCAACTCCCGAAGTGGAGCAATATGTCCTTTTCAGACCTCGGCCTCAGCGACGAACTCCTCAAAGCGATTTTCGACGCGGGCTACACCGATCCCACCCCCATTCAGGCCCAGGCCATTCCTCAGGTGCTGATGGGCCGCGATATTCTGGGCTGCGCCCAGACGGGCACGGGCAAGACGGCATCCTTCACCCTGCCGATGATCGAAATCCTGGCCTCGGGCCGGGCCAAGGCGCGCATGCCGCGCTCGCTGATCCTGGAGCCGACCCGCGAACTGGCCGCCCAGGTCGCCGACAACTTCGAAATCTACGGCAAGTACCACAAGCTGAACCATGCGCTGCTGATCGGCGGCGAGAACATGAGCGAGCAGATCAAGCGCCTGGAAAAGGGCGTCGATGTGCTGATCGCCACGCCGGGCCGCCTGATGGACGTGTTCGACCGCGGCCACCTGTTGCTGCGCGACGTGAAGATCCTGGTGATCGACGAAGCCGACCGCATGCTCGACATGGGCTTTATCCCCGATGTCGAGAAGATCGTCTCCAAGCTGCCGCAGATGCGCACGACGCTGCTGTTCTCGGCGACCATGCCGCCGGAAATCAAGCGCCTGGCCGACCGTTTCCTGATCAATCCCAAGGAAATCACGGTGTCCAAGCCGGCGACGGCGGCGGAAACCATCGCCCAGGGCTTGGTCATGGTGACCGGCGCCGGACGCGACCAGGCCTCCATCGCCAAGCGCAAGCGCGAGGTTCTGCGCAAGCTGATCGAGCGCGAACAGCCCAAGAACGCCATCATCTTCTGCAACCGCAAACGCGATGTCGACGTGGTCTACAAATCGCTGGAACGCCACGGCTACAACACGGCGGCGCGCCTGCACGGCGACATGGTGCAATCCGTGCGCATGGAGACCCTGGCGAAGTTCAAGAGCGGCGACGTGACCCTGCTGGTGTGTTCCGACGTGGCGGCGCGCGGGCTCGACATTCCGCTGATGAGCCATGTCTTCAACTTCGACGTGCCGACCCATGCCGACGACTATGTGCACCGCATCGGCCGCACCGGCCGCGCCGGGCACAAAGGCGTGGCGATCTCCATCGCCGTGCCGTCCGACGGCAAATACGTGGACGCCATCGAAAAGCTGATGGGCCGGCCCATCGAACGCGACGCGATGAGCAGCACCGGCGGCAGTGGCAGCAGCGATGACGCCACCAGCGTCCCGGAAAAAGAAGAACGCGGCGAGCGTGGCCGAGGCCGAGGACGTGATCGGGGCCGGAGCCGCAAGCCGGCCCCCGCCGACGCCAAGGCCGCCGAACCGGCGCCCGATGCCGCGGCCGAGCCCGCCGCAAACGCAGAACCGGCCCAGGACGCCCCCAAGGCGGAAGCCCCCGCGCCCGCCGCCGAGGAACCGGCCGCGAAACCAAGCCGCGCCCGCAAAAGCCGCTCGGACCAACGCAACGACGCGGGCACGATGGACGACAAGGACGTCGTGTTCGGGCAAAGCGACCAGGTTCCGGCCTTCCTCAAGAATTTCTAAAAGCGCCTCCCCGGCCCCAGGCATGCCCCGGGCCTATGCCGTTCGGCGGATTGACGCCTGACGGACTCGATCCTACCGTCCTCCCGTGACGTTCGCCGACCCATGGCCGCCGCCGGTGTCACCGGCGGCACGCCCGGATTGAAACGGCTTCACGGACAGGTGACGCTATTTCATTGATATGCAAGATCATCGGCCTGATGCGTGCCTCGGCGCTTGCCGCGGGCACCGCCGCCATGTTGTCGGGCATGGCCCCCGCGGCCCATGCGGCCACGGCGGGCCCCAGTTTCTTCAACACCAAGGAACTGCCGTCCAACGACCTCAAGGCCTTCACGAAATGGACCGATGCCCTGGCCCGGTTCGCCAGCACACGGAAAAGCAAGCAGCCGCTGGTCTGCGGCCCCGGTCCCGGCGAAATGAATATCTGCGGCGACGGGGATTGGATCCAATTCCTCAAGCAAGTGAAGGAAAAGCCCCTTCTCGATCAGGTCCGCCTCATCAACGCCCGCATGAACCTGGCCAAATACGTCATGGACAACGACAACTGGGGCGTCAGCGACTATTGGGCAACACCCTACGAATTCATGGCGCGGTTCGGCGATTGCGAGGACTACGCGATCATGAAGTACCTGTCGTTGCGCTTTCTGGGGTGGGATGAGCAGGACCTGCGCGTCGTCGCGGTCAAGGACCTGAACCTGAAGGTCGGCCACGCCATCCTTGTCGTTTACATGCAGAACAAGGCGGGCCAGCGCATCCCGCTGGTCCTCGACAACCAGATTCAGGCCGTGGTGAAGGCCGACTCAATCCGCCACTACCAGCCGGTGTTCTCGATCAATGAAAAGACTTGGTGGCGTCACGTGAATTAGCGCCGTCGCATCGCCTTTGTCGATGGAACGCATTCAAATTTTTCGATGTTAGGGAGCCATCGCCTCTTCGATAGTGTGGCCATTCCACCAACCCTTAATCGAGGAACATCCAAATCATGAAACGGTCCGTTCTTTCCGCCGCCGTCCTGGCATTCGTCCTGGCCCTGGGCTTCTCCGCCGCGTCGACCGCCGTCCTGGCCGCCGACAAGAAGGAAAATCCCTGCGCCAAGTTGACCGACAAGGCCGAGAAGAAAGCCTGCATGAAGGCCCAAGCCGACGCCAAGAAGGCTGCGAAGAAGTAATCGGGTTTCCGCGCCGGCCCAAGCGGCGCGCACCGATCAAGGGGGCAGGTAGCACGAGCGGCCTGCCCCTTCCTTTTTGTGCGGTGTGGTACGGTTCGCTTAGATCAGCCCGGACAGCGGCGACGACGGGTCGGCGTACATCTTGCGCGGCATGCGTCCGGCCAGATAGGCCATGCGCCCGGCCTTCACCGCGTGCTTCATGGCGCGGGCCATCATCACCGGGTCCTTGGCCTCGGCGATGGCCGTGTTCATCAACACGCCATCGCAGCCCAGTTCCATGGCGATCGCGGCGTCCGATGCCGTGCCGACGCCGGCATCAACGATCACCGGGACCTCGGACTGTTCCTTGATCAGACGAATGTTAACCGGATTTTGGATGCCCAGGCCCGAGCCGATGGGCGCGCCCAGCGGCATGATGGAGACCGCCCCCGCCTCCTCCACCCGCTTGCACAGGATCGGATCGTCGGAGCAATAGGCCATGACCTGGAAGCCTTCTTCCGTCAGCGCCCGGGTCGCCTCGATGGTTTCCGGCATCATCGGGTACAGAGTGCGCTGTTCGCCTAGGATTTCCAGCTTCACCAGGGTCCAGCCGCCGGCTTCGCGCGCCAGACGCAAGGTGCGCACGGCGTCGTCGGTGGTGAAGCAACCCGCCGTGTTGGGCAGGTAGGTGTATTTCTTGGGATCCAGATAGTCGACCAGCAGCGGCTGATTGGGGTCCGTCAGGTTCACGCGCCGGACGGCAACCGTGATCATCTCCGCCTCCGCCGCCTCGGCGGCCTGGCGGTTCAGGTCATAATCCTTGTACTTGCCGGTGCCGATGATGAGACGCGAGCGGAATTTGTGCCCGGCGACTTCCAGAATGTCCTCGTCCTCGGGCGCCGGCGCCGAATCCGGGGCGCCGCCGCCGATGAAATGCACGATTTCCAGGCGGTCGCCGTCTTCCACGCCGATCCGGCCGTAGCCGGATTTGGGCACGATTTCCAGATTGCGTTCGACCGCGACCTTGGCCGGGTCCAGGCCGATTCGGGTCAGAAGCTGCGCCACCGACAGGGGGGCATCCAGGGAATGGGTTTCGCCGTTGATCTGAACTTGCATGAAGAAATTATCCTCGGGGCCGTTGTTCGCGCCGTTGTTGAAGCCTGTACAGGCCTTTGTCCGGGGGGCTTTACAGGGATTATGGGGCCGCGACCAGCCGCTTTCAACGCCCGGATGAGGTGAAACGGGATGTTTCTCACATCATGGCGCGTGCTATAAGCCCGCTACCATATGACGGAACGCGACCTGGGGGGCGACACGCACCCGGAACGGAACCATGACAGCAACGATCCTCATCCTCAACGGCCCGAACCTGAACCTGCTGGGCACGCGCGAGCCCGACATCTACGGGCGCGAGACGCTGGCGACCATCGAAGCCGCCTGCCGGGCGCACGGCACGAACCTGGGCCTCGACGTGGATTTCCGCCAATCCAACGACGAGGGCGAACTGGTGACCTGGATCCAGGACGCGCCCAAGGCGCACGCCGGGATCGTCATCAACGCCGGCGCCTACACCCATACCTCGGTCGCGATTCTCGATGCCCTTTCGGCCATCGACATGCCGATCATAGAGGTGCACCTTTCCAACATTCACAGACGTGAAGAGTTCCGGCATCATTCATTCGTGTCCAAGGCCGCCGACGGCATGATTTGCGGTCTCGGCGGACAGGGGTACGAGCTGGCGCTCGACGCGCTGGCAAAACGACTGAAAAACAACGGGTAAGGGACCATGGCAAGAAGCCCCAAAGCGACCGACATCGACGCGGACGCCGTCCGCAAGCTGGCCAGTCTCCTGGAAGAGACGGGCCTGACGGAAATCGAATATACTCACGACGACTGGTCGCTGCGCGTGTCCAAGGGGGCCACCGCCATGGCCGCGACACCAATGGCCATCGCCCCCGCCGCCGAAGCCCCCGCCGCCGAACAGGGCGTGCCCGCCGGCGCCATCACCTCGCCCATGGTCGGCGTGGTCTATACCTCGCCCGATCCTGAAAGCCCC
The DNA here is from genome assembly GCA_963976055.1 of uncultured Alphaproteobacteria bacterium. Lineage (GTDB taxonomy): Bacteria > Pseudomonadota > Alphaproteobacteria > Rhodospirillales > Casp-alpha2 > UBA1479. The sequence goes on along the minus strand of CAXBJB010000002.1, from coordinate 190,595 downwards.
GATTTCGTCAAGGAAGGCGACACGGTGAAGGAAGGCGACACTCTGCTGCTGGTCGAGGCCATGAAGGTGTTCAACCAGATCACCGCCCCCCGCGCCGGCACGGTGAAGCGGGTCCTGGTGACCAGCGGCACCCCCGTCGAGTTCGGCGAACCCCTCCTGATTCTCGAATAGGAGGCAGGCCTTGTTCGAAAAGGTCCTGATCGCCAACCGGGGGGAAATCGCGCTGCGCATTCTGCGCGCCTGCCGCGAAATGGGCATTTCCACGGTCGCCGTCCATTCCACCGCCGACACCGACGCCATGCACGTGCGCTTCGCCGACGAAAGCGTGTGCATCGGCCCACCGTCGGCCAAGGACAGCTATCTGTCTATCCAGGCCGTGTTGTCGGCCGCCGCGATTTCCGGGGCCGACGCCATCCATCCCGGCTATGGCTTCCTCTCGGAAAACGCCGATTTCGCCCAGATGGTCGCCGAACACGGCTTCACCTTCATCGGCCCTTCGGCCGATCACATCCGGCTGATGGGCGACAAGGTCCAGGCCAAGGCCGCCGCCAAGGCCGCCGGCATTCCCGTGGTGCCCGGATCGGACGGCGCCATCGACAACATCAGGGACGTGGCCTTGGTCGCCAAGGACATCGGCTATCCCGTGCTGATCAAGGCCGCCGCCGGCGGCGGCGGGCGCGGCATGCAGGTGGTGCGCCGGGAAGAGGACCTGGAAGACCTGGTCAAGGTAGCCCAGAGCGAGGCCAGCGCCGCTTTCGGCAACGGCGCCGTCTACATGGAAAAATACCTGGACAAGCCGCGCCACATCGAAATCCAGATCATGGCCGACATGCACGGCAACGTGGTGCATCTGGGCGAGCGCGACTGCTCCCTGCAACGCAGGCATCAGAAAGTCCTGGAAGAAGCCCCCTCGCCGGCCCTCAATGCGGCGCAGCGGGCCGAGATCGGCGAGATCACGGTCAACGCCATTTCCAAGCTGGGCTATCAAAGCGCCGGCACGGTCGAATACCTGTACGAGGACGGAAAGTTCTACTTCATCGAGATGAACACCCGCCTGCAGGTCGAACACCCGATCACCGAGGCGATCACCGGCATCGACATCGTGCGTGAGATGATCCGTGTCGCCCAGGGGGCCAAGCTGTCCATGACCCAGGAAGACGTCGTCCTGCGCGGCCATGCCATCGAATGCCGGATCAACGCGGAAGACCCCGTGACCTTCGCGCCCTCGCCGGGCAAGGTCGGTGTCTATCATGCGCCGGGCGGCCTGGGCGTGCGCGTCGATTCCGCCCTTTATTCCGGCTACACAGTGCCGCCCCACTACGATAGCATGATCGCAAAGCTGATCGTTCATGGCGCGTCACGGAACGAATGCCTGATGCGCCTGCGACGGGCGCTTGAGGAATTTGTGATCGATGGCATCTCGACGGGCATACCGCTGCAGCAGCGCATCATCGGCGAACGGGATTTCGTCGACGGCTCCTATGACATCCACTGGCTTGAAACCCTCATGGCGGCGGACAAGGACGGCGCCTGACATCCCCGCCGGGAGGGCTTCATGAGCCGGCGCGATCAAACCCAGGAAAGCCTGCCCGCCGAACTTCTGCTGCGCGCCTATGCCGCCGGCATCTTTCCCATGGCCGAAAGCCGCGACGACCCGCAGGTCTTCTGGGTCGATCCCAAGCAGCGCGGCGTGCTGCCGCTGGACGCCTTCCACATCTCGAAAAGCCTGCACAAGGTGCTGCGCCGGGGCGAATTCATCGTGCGCGCCAACTCGGCGTTCGAACGGGTACTCGACGCATGCGCCGCCCCCGGGCCGGGGCGCAAGGACACCTGGATCAACGAGCCGATCCGCACCGCCGTCATCGAACTGCACAACCTGGGCTTTGCCCATTCCATCGAAACCTGGAAGGACGGCGAACTGGCCGGCGGGCTCTACGGGGTGGCGCTCAGGGGGGCGTTCTTCGGCGAAAGCATGTTTTCGCGCACGACCAACGCGTCCAAAGTCGCCCTCGCCCATCTGGTCGCGCGCCTGCGCCTGGGTGGCTTCCGCCTGCTCGACACCCAGTTCGTGACCGACCACCTGAAGACCTTCGGCTGCGAGGAAATCCCCGCCCGCGACTATCAAAAGCGTTTGGAATCGGCCCTCGACTATCAGGCTCGCTTCCCTCTTAACCCGCCGCCTGACCGGGTGATGCAAGAGATTGAGGCGATCGCCAGCGGCCGCTGACCCTCCTCTGCCCCAACGCCCCCCACCCGCAGCACTTCCGTCTGCTGACGGTCAACGTATCGCCGTAACTTTGTCACAGATCAATGGCCGGCGGCGGGTCTAGTGTTATGCGAAGCACGACACGGTCCATCGACATACGGTCGATTACGGCGGTGGTGCCTTTGCGAAGGAGTGAAAGATGTTGAAACGTGCAATGCGGTTGGTGATGGCGGGCGCCGTGGCCCTAACAATGGCCGCGCCGGCGACCGTTCAGGCCGCGCCTGCGCCTAAGGATGCGGCCAAGCAGACGCCGTGGGGTCTCTACCTGACCTCCAAGGAAGCCTACGACATGAAGGCGGCCGAAGGCGGCAAGGTTTTGTTCGTCGATGTCCGAGACCCCATCGAGATCATGTTCACCGGCTTCACCGACATGGTGGACCTGAACGTGCCATACTTGCTGTCCGACCGCAGCAAGTGGAACGAGAAGAAGTCCGTGTTCCTGATGAAGAAGAACCTGGATTTCGCCGCCGCGGTCGCCCGCGCGCTTGAAAACCGCGGCCTAAGCAAGGCCACGCCTGTGATCCTCATGTGCCGATCGGGCGGCGAGCGCGGCGCGCCGTCGGCCAAGGCACTCGATGGCCTGGGATTTGAAAAGGTTTATGTCGTCGTCGACGGGTTCGAGGGCGGCACCCTGAAGGACGGCCCCCATAAGAACTGGCGCCTGAAGGACGGCTGGAAGAATTCCGGGCTGCCGTGGAGCTATAAGCTCAACAAAGAAAAGATGTACGGGCTGCCGTGATTGCCTGTTCCTGCCCGCCAACGATAACGGAGTAACCAGCATGCATATACGCAAGACCATCGCCGGCGCCATCGTCGCCCTCACCGCCCTCGCGCCCAACGCAAACGCCGACGCCCCCGTCGACAAGGCCCTGATCATCCTGACTTCGCCCGATACGGAAACTCAGGCCATGGCCCTGGTCTTGTCCAACCAGATCGCCAAGCAGGGCAAGACCGTGCACCTGATGCTATGCGGTCCGGCCGGCGAGATCGCGCTCAGACAACCGCCCGCCGCCGCAAGTAAAATCGTCACGCCGACGGGCATGACCGTGCTGTCCCTGCTTGCCGGCCTCAAGACAAAGGGCGGCACGGTGAGCGTCTGCGCCATCTTCCTGCCGAACCGGAAACTCGGTCCCGACGCCCTGACACCCGACGTCGGCGTCGCCAAGCCGCCGGTCATCGCCAGTGAAATGTTGGACCCGAAAACCCGCCTGGCGACATTTTAGAACCGTCGGCGGCGGCCCCTCACCCGGTTGCTTGCGGCCCCCTAAGATGAAAAAGTAGGGGGGTTCGAACGCGCCGCTGCAAGCCACCGCGTTCAAGGGGGACGGGATGCTCAGAATAAAACGAATCGCCATCGACACCCATCCCGAGAACGTGGCTCTGCTGTCGCGGTCCTGCTCGCTCTACCGCGCCGAGGATTTCCAGGCGCTCCGCAAGATCGAGGTGGTTTCCGACGGCAAGCAGATCCTGGCCAACCTGATCATCTGCGACGACTGCGGCATGGTTGCGCCGGACGAACTGGGATTGGGAGAACAGGCTTTCCGGCGGCTTGGCCTGCCCGAAGGGGAAATGGTCCGCATCGCCCAGGCGCCCCAACCCCGAAGCCTGGAATCAATCCGCGCAAAGATCAACGGTCACACGCTGTCGAAATCGGAGATCGAGGCGATCATCGCCGACATCACCGCCTACCGCTATTCGCCCATGGAGATCGCGGCCTTTCTGATCTCGGCGGCCAGTTTCAGCACGACGGCCGAGATGCTGGATTTGACCGAGGCCATGGCCAAGGTCGGCAACAAACTGGAATGGGAAGCCCCCATCATCATCGACAAGCACTGCATCGGCGGCATTCCTGGCAACCGCACTTCGATGATCGTCGTCCCCATCGTCGCGGCCCACGGCCTGCCGGTGCCCAAGACGTCGTCCCGTGCCATCACCTCGCCCGCCGGCACCGCCGACACCATGGAGGTCCTGGCCGAGGTCAATCTGTCAATCACCCAGATGCGCGCCGTGGTCGAGCGCGAGAAGGGTTGTCTGGTATGGGGCGGTCACGTCAATTTGTCGCCAGCCGACGACATCCTGATTTCCGTCGAACGGCCGCTGCGCATCGACACACCCGAACAGATGGTCGCTTCGATCATTTCCAAGAAAATGGCCGCGGGTTCGACCCATCTGGTCATCGACATTCCCGTGGGCCCCACCGCCAAGGTGCGCAGCCATGCCGACGCCGTCCGCCTGCGCAAGATGTTCGAATACGTCGGCGACAAGGTCGGCCTGATTATCGATGTGGTGTTCAGCGACGGCGCGCAACCCATCGGGCGAGGAATCGGCCCTGTCCTTGAAGCGCGCGACGTCATGGCGGTGCTGCGCAACGACCCGGGGGCACCGCAGGACCTTCGCGACCACGCGCTGCTGCTGGCCGGTCGGATGCTCGACTTCGACCCCGAACTGCGGGGCGGCAGCGGCCATGCGCGGGCCTGCGAAATTCTCAATTCCGGGCAGGCGCTCGATGCCATGGAGCGGATCATCAAGGCCCAGGGCCCAAGCAAGACCAACCACCAGCTCGGCGAACTGGTGGAGGATGTCTGCGCCCCGGCCGACGGCGTGATCCAAGGTATCGACTGCTATCGTCTGGGCCGCATCGCCCGCCTTGCCGGCGCCCCCTTGGACAAAGGCGCGGGCGTCGACCTTCTGAAAAAGACCGGTGACCGGGTAACCAAAGGGGAGCCGATCTACCGCATCTACGCCTGCGTGGCCGCCGACTTCGGTTTCGCGACGAACGACGCGGCTGAAAACAACGGCTATACCATCGGGCCGACATGACGGCGGCCGCGCTCACGCTTCAAGGATTCCCGGAATCGGCGCCCCAGGCCCGCCGTCTCGCCGCGGCACTGACGATTCCGTTCTCCGGGATCGCAGCACGCCGTTTTCCCGACGGGGAAAGCCTTGTCCGCGTCGGCGACGCGGCCGACACGGTGATCCTCTACCGCTCCCTCGACGACCCCAACGCGAAGCTCGTGGAACTGATGCTCGCCGCCTCGACGCTGCGCGACGCCGGCGCGCAGCGTCTTGTCCTGGTCGCGCCCTATCTATGCTACATGCGCCAGGACGCGGCGTTTCACGCCGGCGAGGCCGTAAGCCAACGCATCATCGGCCGCTTCCTGGACGGCCTGATCGACGGCGTCGTCACTGTCGATCCGCACCTGCACCGGACAAGCTCCCTTGCGGCGGTGTTTCCCACGGCGCGGGCGGTAGCGGTCTCGGCGACGAACTTGCTGGCCACACGCCTGCGGGACAAAGGCTTGGCGGGGGATGCCATCATCGTCGGCCCGGACAGCGAATCCCGGCAATGGGTCGAGGCCGTCGCCGTGCCCCTGGGGCTTGATGTTCTGATCGGGTGCAAGCTGCGCACGGGCGACCGTGACGTGACGATCGAGATTTCGGGAATCGAACGGGTTGCCGGACGGCCGGCCGTCTTGGTCGACGATGTGATCTCCAGCGGCGCGACGCTTGCCGAAAGCGCGCGCCTGCTTCGGGCCGCGGGGGCCGCATCGGTCGATGTGACGGCCGTGCACATGCTGGGCCCGCCATCGGTCCTTGCCATGCTGAAGGCAGCCGGTGTCGGTGCGATCGAATCCGCCGATTCCGTGCCGCACGAAACCAACACGGTCACCCTCGCGCCCCTGCTGGCGGATGCGGTACATGACGTTTTGGACGACCTGGAATAGATTGGGACGCTGATCAACGGAATACGGCCATGATCGACCATCAATCCATTTCCATCTTCGAATTGATGCTGGGCATCCTGATCGTCGCGGCGGTGTTCACGCGCATCTGGTTCGAGAAGGTCGGCCTGCCCGCCCTGGCCGGTTTCATCGCGCTGGGATTCGCCCTCCGCGTGGCCGACGGACAGATGGCCTTCATATCCGGGACGGGCCGCCACCTGCTGGAATTCCTTGCCGAGACGGGCGTGTTCATCCTGCTGTTCCGCATCGGGCTCGACAGCAACCTGCACGGCCTTGTCGCGAAGCTGCCCCGGGCGGCGCCCATCTGGCTCGGCAACGTCACGCTCAGCGGCGTGCCCGCGTTCCTGCTCTGTCATCAGATGTTCGACCTGGGCCCCGTGCCCAGCATGTTCACGGCCATCGCCATGACGGCGACCAGCGTCGCCGTGACCACGGAACTGTGGCGCGAGGCCGGCGCCCTCGACACCCCCGACGGCGAAACCCTGATCGACGTGGCGGAACTGGATGACCTGTCGGCGGTCATCTTCATGGCCATGGCCGTGGCCGTCGCCCCCCTGGTCCATTCGGGGAACGGCGGCAGTCTGGCCACCCATATATCGGAAATTTCGCTGATTCTGCTGGTCAAGGCGGCGGCGCTCGGCGGGCTGTGCCTGGCCGTCGCCTGGACCAACCAGCACCGCCTTGCCGCCGTCCTGACCCGCCTGGGCAACCCCCATGCGGCGATGATCCTCCTGGGCATCGGGCTCTGCGTCGCCGCCGTCGCCTCTCTGTTGGGCTTTTCCATCGCCATCGGCGCCTTCTTCGCGGGCCTGATCTTCAGCCGCAATCCGGACGTCGTGCGCATCGAAACGGGCTTCGTGCAAATCCAGGCCTTTTTCGTGCCGTTCTTTTTCATCGCCATCGGCTTCCGCATCGATCCCGGGTCCCTGGGCATGGCACTGGCGTTCGGCGGGGCGTTGCTCGCCGTGGCCGTCGGCGGCAAGATCGCCGGGGCCGGGCTGCCGGCCTTGATGACGACGTCCGGTGCCGGCGCGCTGCTGATCGGGGTCAGCATGGTGCCACGCGCCGAAATGGCCATGGTGATCGGTCAGCAGGCACGCGACCTGGGCGATTGGGCCATGCCGGCCGGGGTCTTTTCGGGGATTGCCCTGGTTGCGCTGGCGACCTCAATCGCCACGCCGATCGCCGTCCATCTTCTACTGCGGCGTTGGCGGCCTTCGCGCTGACCTGTTTCGCCTGTTCCGTCGGCTTTTCCGCCGCGCGCTGCGTCCCGACCGGGCCGAGCGCGGAAAAATACGCGGCCAGCTTCGTGATTTCGGCATCAGGGAAGGATCGCGAGAGGGATGCCATCACCGGATGGACTTGTTCCCCCGAACGGAACCGCCGCACTGCGGCAATGTGTCTGTCGGCATGCCCGCAAGGTTCTGGGCAATCATCCCCTGCGGCGTATGGCAATTCCGGCAGAGGGCGGGGTCGGCGGCCCTGCCCCCTCGGCCCGGCACGACGGGGACTCACCGGCGTCCTGCAAGGCGGGGTCAAAGGTAGGGGAACGCTATTTAGGCGGGGCGGCATCCGCCGGTTCGGCGCAATCGAGCACCCAGATATCGTAGACGGGATGTTCCAGCGCGTTGAGCGCCGGGCTGGAGGCGAACATCCAGCCGCGGAACAGGCTGACCGCCGGCTCTCCGGGGCGGATTTCCCAAATATCGAGGAAGGCCGCGCTTTCCGGCGGCTCTTCCGGCGGGCGCTTGTCGCAGCTGCGGGCGATGATCTCAAGCGTGCCGAAACGCACGACCTCGCCGACTCGGGTTTCCAGGGTCGAGACCCGCGCCGTGACCTTGTCCAGGCCCTGCAGGATGACCTTGTTCATAGGGGCCGCCCCCGCCGGAAAGGCGGTGAGGACGCCGATCAGGGCAATCAGGAACAGCCGCATCGCGGCCTATTTCCCGCCCGTAGCCAGGAAGATGATCTCGCCGACCTGATCCTCGAGGGATTTAAAGTCTTCGACCTTGGCGATGCGCCCGCCCGCGGGCAGCATTTCCGAAGCCTGCCCCGGCTTCAGGCGGATGTATTTTCCGCCCAAGATGCCTTCGGAGCCGATCGTCGCCACCGTGTCCTTGGGCAGTTTCACGTCCGGGCGGATCGACATGGTGACAACGGCCTCGAACGTCTGCGGATCGAGCGCGCGGTCGAGAACGGTGCCGACCTTGATGCCGTTGATGCGCACGTCGCTGCCATTCGACAGGCCGCCGATCTTGAGGAAATGCGCCTTGATCTCATAGCCCGTGACGGCCTTCACCTGGGCCACGTTGAAGGCGAAGAAAAGGAACACCCCGGCAACGATCAGCACGACGCCGCCCAGGACCGTTTCGATTGCATTACGTCCCATGTCCGGTCTCTCCGCCCCTTATTTCGTCTGTCCAGCCGCCGTTTCGGCGGCGGCCCGGCGCTCTTCCATGGCGGCCCGGCCCTGGGAAATGATCAGATTCAGAATGTCGCTAACGACCTGGGCATCCTGGGTGATGGCGATCAGATCGCCGGTTTTCAGGCCCTGTTCCGATGCGCCCGGCTCCAAAACGATATATTTGCCGCCGAACAGGCCGTCGGTCTGCACCGAGGCCGACGAATCATTCGGCACCATCACGCCGTCGGTCAGATTGAGGGTCAGCACGGCGCGGAACTTGTCGTCCAGGCGCTGGGCCGTGACCTTGCCGATTCGAACGCCGCCCATGCGGACTTCGGCACCGGGGGCGATGCCATCGACGCGGCCGAACAGGGCATCGACCCGGATTCGTCCGTCCGCGCCGGAGGTCACGTCGCGGCTTTGGTTCATGAAACCGAGAACCGCCAGAAGCACGACAAGCGCCAAAGCGCCGATCATCTGTTCCTTTGTTTCGAGTGTCATCGGTATCCGACCGTCATCGCAGCGCCCCAGCCAGGGAGCCGCAAATCATTCCGGCTTCCAGGCTTCGTAGTCGCCCGTGGCATGGGCGCGGGTGCCCCCCTTGAAATCGTGGCCCGCGGGGCGATAGGCACCGGCCGTCCCCGTCAGGTTGGGAACGTGTTCCTTCTGCCACGGCCGCGCCCGGGTGGCGCTTTCGGTCAGCGGCTCGGCAGAGGTGTGGTGCAGCCAGGAATGCCATTCCGGCGGCACCTTGGAGGCTTCCTTGCGGCCCTTGTACAGAACCCAGCGGCGTTCGCGGCCATACAGCGACCCGCCCTTGTTCTTGTAATAACGGTTGCCGAACTCGTCGGTGCCGACGAGCTTGCCGTGAATCCAGGTATGCAGCAGCGTTCCGATGTCCATGGGGCCTCATATCCGCCTGATGTACCGCGGGAATATGGCACCATGCGGGCGCGAGGTCCAGTCCGCTTGACCGCCTTTACCGACCACCGCCCGCAATATATAGGGCGGCCCCGACTATGACCTAAGGCATAACTCCCGGTTTTCCAGGAGGTTCCACAAAATCAAGTAATTTATTCGTAACATAACCCCTAAATGTTGAAATAATCCTGTTGCTGGTCCCAAAGCCGTTGGCTACATTTAGCGTCCTTCACGCCTGGGCAAATACACTATGTAGTTTCAGGAAGCGAAAGCCTTCCGAGCCAGCGGCAAAGAAGCGACCCGGGTCTGTTGTTGGGCCCGCCGGCCAGCAACAGGGCCGGAAATGACAGGGACCATTAAGGAAGCGCAGACGGGGTAGCCATGCAGATCAAGCGGCATTTTACGAAACAGGACCAGTCACCTTACGCGGTAATCAAGTTTCGCCGGGCATCCAGCGAAATCCGAAACCCGGACGGCTCCGTGGTGTTCGCGCAGGCGGACATCGAAGTGCCCGACGCGTGGTCGCAGGTCGCCTCGGACGTGCTGGCGCAGAAGTACTTCCGCAAGGCGGGCGTGCCGGCGAAGCTGAAGAAGGTCGAGGAGAATTCGGTCCCGTCGTGGCTGTGGCGTTCCGAGCCCGATGCCGCCGCCCTCAAGAAGCTGCCCAAGGACAAGCGGTCGTCCGGCGAAACCAGCGCCAAGCAGGTGTTCGACCGTCTGGCCGGGACCTGGACCTATTGGGGCTGGAAAGGCGGCTATTTCGATTCCGAAGCCGACGCCCGGACTTATTTCGATGAAATGCGCTTCATGCTGGCCAAGCAGATGGCCGCGCCCAACTCGCCCCAGTGGTTCAACACGGGCCTGCATTGGGCCTATGGCATCGACGGCCCGGCCCAGGGGCATCATTACGTTGATTTCGAGACCGGCAAGCTGGTCGCCTCCAATTCCGCTTACGAGCACCCGCAGCCCCATGCCTGTTTCATCCAAGGCGTCAACGACGACCTGGTAAGCGACGGCGGGATCATGGACCTTTGGGTCCGCGAGGCACGGCTGTTCAAGTACGGCTCGGGCACCGGGTCCAACTTCTCGGCCCTGCGCGGCGAGAACGAAGCCCTGTCGGGCGGCGGCAAGTCGTCGGGCCTGATGAGCTTCCTCAAGATCGGCGACCGGGCTGCCGGCGCCATCAAATCCGGCGGCACCACGCGCCGCGCGGCCAAGATGGTCGTCGTCGACGTCGATCATCCGGACATCGAGAAGTACATCAACTGGAAGGTTCAGGAAGAGCAGAAGGTCGCCGCGCTGGTGTCCGGCTCGCGCCTCGCCAAGAAGCACCTGACCCAGGTCCTGGCCGCTTGTCAGAATATGGAAGCCGACGGCGAAGACTGCTCCGCCGAGGATTGCTTCGACCCGCGCAAGAACCCGGCGCTCAAGGCCGCCATCCGGGAATGCCGCCAAGCCATGATCCCTGACAATTACGTCCAGCGAGTGATCCACTTCGCCCGCCAGGGATATACGGATATCGAATTCCCGACCTACGACACGGATTGGGATTCGGAAGCCTACGTGACCGTGTCGGGGCAGAACTCCAACAATTCGGTGCGCCTGACCAACGAATTCATCCAGGCCGTTCTCGACGACGGCGAATGGGAATTGATCCGCCGCACGGACGGCAAGGTGCACAAGCGCATCCAGGCCCGCGACCTGTGGGAGCAGATCGGCTATTCGGCCTGGGCCTGCGCCGATCCGGGCCTGCAGTACGACACCACCATCAACGAATGGCACACCTGTCCCAATTCGGGCCGCATCAATGCCTCTAACCCCTGCTCCGAATACATGTTCCTGGACGACACGGCCTGCAATCTGGCGTCCTTGAACCTGATCACCTTCTCTCAGAAGGACGGCACCTTCGATGTCACCGGGTTCGAGCACGCGGTGCGCCTGTGGACCGTGACGCTTGAGATTTCGGTGCTCATGGCTCAGTTCCCGTCCAAGGAAATCGCCCAACTGTCCTACGAGTTCCGGACCCTGGGCCTGGGCTATGCCAACATCGGCGGCTACCTGATGAATGCCGGGCTGTCCTATGATTCCGTCGAAGGCCGGGCCATCTGCGGCGCCGTCACGGCATTGATGACCGGCACCTGCTACGCCACCTCGGCCGAGATGGCGGCGGAGCTGGGCACCTTCCCCGGCTACGAAAAGAACGCCGACGCCATGCTGCGGGTCATCCGCAACCACCGCCGCGCGGCCCATGGCGACAAGACCGGCTACGAAGGCCTGGAAGTGGCCCCCGTGCCGCTGATCGCGGGCGACTGCCCAGATGCGGAACTGTCCAAGGCCGCGGCCAAGGCCTGGGACCTCGCGCTTGAAGGCGGCGAGGCCCATGGCTACCGCAATGCCCAGACCACGGTGATCGCGCCCACGGGCACCATCGGCCTGGTCATGGATTGCGACACCACGGGGATCGAGCCCGACTTCGCCCTGGTCAAGTTCAAGAAGCTGGCCGGCGGCGGCTACTTCAAGATCATCAACCGCATGGTGCCGAAGGCGCTGTCGGGCATGGGCTACACGGCCGACGAGATCACCGACATGATCAACTACGCGGTCGGCCACGGCACCTTGGAAGGGGCGCCGGGGATCAATGCAGAAACATTGAAAATCAAAGGTTTCACGGATAACGTTCTGAAGAAACTTGAAAAATCTCTCGGCGAAGCCTTCGATATCAAATTCGTGTTCAACAAGTGGAACCTGGGCGATGCCTTCTGCCGCGAGGGCCTGGGCATTCCAGCCGACAAGCTCGACGACATGAGCTTCGACATGCTCGCCTACCTCGGCTTCTCCAAGGCCGAGGTCGAGGCCGCCAACACCTATATCTGCGGCGCCATGACGCTGGAGGGCGCGCCTCACTTGAAGGCCGAGCACCTGTCCGTGTTCGACTGCGCCAACCCCTGCGGCAAGATCGGCAAACGCTACCTTTCCGTCGAAAGCCACATCCGCATGATGGCGGCGGCGCAGCCCTTCATCTCGGGCGCCATTTCCAAGACCATCAACATGCCGAACTCAGCCTCGGTCAAGGAATGCAACGACGCCTACATGCTGTCCTGGAAACTGGGGCTGAAAGCCAACGCGTTGTACCGCGACGGCTCCAAGCTGTCGCAGCCGCTGCAATCGGCCCTGCTGGACGACGTCGATGCCGAGGAAACTTTGGAAGAGGCCGTGGCCGCCGCGCCGGCCAATGCCTCCAGGGCCGAGATCGTCGCCGAACGCATCGTCGAGCGCATCGTCGAACGCGCCCAGGAACGCCGCCGCCCGCCCAACCGGCGCAAAGGCTATATCCAGAAGGCGTCGATCGGCGATCACAAGGTCTACCTGCACACCGGCGAATACAGCGACGGCAAGCTGGCGGAAATCTTCATCGACATGCACAAGGAAGGGGCCGCCTTCCGCTCGCTGATGAACAACTTCGCCATCGCCATCTCCATCGGCCTGCAGTACGGCGTGCCGCTTGAAGAATACGTGGAGGCCTTCACCTTCACCCGCTTCGAGCCCTCGGGCATGGTCACCGGCAACGACACCATCAAAATGGCGACGTCGATCCTCGACTACATCTTCCGCGAACTGGCGGTGTCGTACCTGGACCGCAACGACCTCGCCCATGTCGAACCGGCGGACCTGCTGCCCGATACCGTGGGCGACGGTTCCGACGAAGGCGACCTTCCGGATAACGCCGAGAAGTCCGGCATGATGGAGGCCGTGGCGCAGCTGACCAGCCGCGGCTATGTGCGTTCCAAGCAGTTCATGGTCGTGCAGGGCGGGCGCTTCGGCGGTGAACAGTCCGGCTCGACCGCGGGCGCCGTGCGCACCAGCGGCAGCAACGGCGGCGGCAACGGCGTCGGCGTCACCGTGCAACGGGCGGAAAGCACCGAGACGGTCCTGGAGATCGAGACCAGCGTGATCACCCAGACAGACAGCAAACTGGACCAGATCCGCGAAGCCCGCATGAAGGGATATGAAGGCGACTCCTGCGGCGACTGCGGCAACTTCACCCTGGTGCGCAACGGCACCTGCATGAAGTGCGTCACCTGCGGCGCCACAAGCGGATGTTCATGATGCCCCGAACCGGCATTCCATCCATTCAGGAATCCTCCCTGGGAAACTTGGGGCGTGCGGCGGGCTTCGGTCCGCCGCGCGCCTCTTTTTTGGCCTGACGTCCCGACGCCGCGCCGCCTTGTCGCGCCCGCCGCCGGCATCCCGCCCGCAGGCGGGTTTCCTGTCTCCCGTGCCATAAGGAAAGACGGTTTGCGATTGTCCCGCATGTTCTGCTACAACCCTGAAAACCCTGCCCAGACGATACGTTTCCGGGTACGGTGATAATCGACGTTTTGAGGGATTGTTAATCTGTTCAGGCTCTACTCGCTTGAACAGTTGGCCTTTTTTTGGATGACCGGATCAAGACCGGCATACTGGGACAGGAATGGCAGGTAAGACCGACCCTATCCATTTTGTCGCGGTCGATGACGACCCGATGATTCTTGACGCCATCGCCTCCATGCTGGAGGCGGCGGGTCATCGCGTCACCGCGTTCACGGACTCCAAGGAAGCCATGGACAAGATGGTCGCCTTGGCCCCCGACTGCGTCATCTCGGATCTGATGATGCCGGATGTCGACGGCTTCCAGCTGTGCAAGTTCGTGCGCGGCCACGAAGGCCTGAAAGACACGATCTTCATCGTGCTGACGGCGAAAAGCTATGAATTCGACGTCAACCGCGCCTATGAGTTCGGCGCCCACGGCTTCATCCGCAAGCCCATCGTCGCGGCGACCTTCCTGGACAAGGTCAACCGCATCCTGCGCGACGACATCGAACTGTCGTTCTGGGGCGTGCGCGGCACCCTGCCCGTGTCCGGCGAGAACACCCTGAAGTACGGCGGCAGCACCAACTGCGTGACCCTGCAGTTCCCGCGCGACCAGATTTTCATCTTCGACGGCGGTACCGGGATCAAGACCTTCGGCGACAAGCTGGTGGCCAACGGTCGGCGCAACGTCCGCGGCCGCATCTTCATCTCCCACCCCCATTGGGACCATATCAACGCCATCCCGTTCTTCGCGCCCCTTTACCGCCAGGGCAACGAGTTCCAGATTCTCGGCGCCAATCAGGGCGACATTTCCATCCGTGAAATCATCTCGGCCCAGATGGATGGCGTGTATTTCCCGATCACGCTGAAGGAGTTCGCCGCGCGGGTCTATTTCCGCGACCTGGAGGAAGAAGAGTTCGAGGTCGACGGCATCCGCGTGAAGACGAAGCTTCTGAGCCATCCGGGGCAATGCCTGGGCTTTCGCATCGAATACAACGGCCGTGCCATCTGCTACGTCACGGACAACGAGATGTTTCTCGAGAATTCCGACGGCTACAATCCGCATTACGAGGAAAAACTGGCCGAATTCGTGCACGGCGCCGATGTGCTGATCACCGATTCAACCTATACGGACGCCGAATACGCAACCAAGGTGACCTGGGGCCATTCCTGCATTTCCAAGGTCGTCGAGCTGGCGGACCGGGGCAAGGTAAAGGCGCTTTACCTCTATCACCACGACCCGGACCAGGACGACGCGGCCATCGACAGCAAGCTGGAAACGGCCCAGAAGCTGTTGCAGGAACGAGGCAGCGACACCGTCTGCATCGCGCCCAAGGAACACGACACCTTCTACATCTGATCCGCCCGCATCCGATCCGCCCTGCCCCGCCGTGGCGGGCACCCAGCCCAATGACCAGTCCCCAACGAAAGGATCCCCCACATGACCGGAACCGTCGACGCCCGTCTGAAGGACCTGGGCATTGACCTGCCCAAACCGTCCACACCCGCCGCCAACTACATCCCCTATACCGTGGTCGGGTCGACCGTGTTCGTGTCGGGCCAGGTCTGCGTGTGGAACGGTGAGATCACCTGCCGCGGCCGGCTGGGCGAGGACGTCTCGACCGAGGACGGCTATCAAGCGGCCCGGGTCTGCGGCCTCAATCTTATCGCCCAGCTTCGCGAAGCCTGCGGCGGCGACTTGGACCGCGTCGTGCGGGTCGCCAAGCTGGGCGGCTTCGTCAATTCGGCGGCCGACTTTACCGATCAGCCCGAGGTCATCAACGGTGCCTCCGACCTGATGGTCGAGGTGTTCGGCGACGCCGGAAAGCACGCGCGATTTGCCGTCGGCGCCCCGTCCCTGCCGCGCGGCGTGGCCGTCGAGGTCGACGGGATTTTCGAAATCCGCTGACCCCGCCTTCCGGCTCAGCGCGTTATCAGCGCCCCCAGGAAACTCAGCATTCGGGCCTTGGCTTCCGGATCCTTGGCGACGACATGCAGAGTTCCGGTCAACCCCAGGACCTGCATCCCCGTGCGACCGACGTAATCCAGGCATTTGATGGGGCGGCCCTTGCGCCAGGGATCGTTTTCCGAATAGACGGCGAGCGCCGGCTCCTCCCGCGGCCCTTGGTAACCTGTAGAGCAGCGCGTGCCGCTCATGATGCGGCCCTTGAAGGCCGTGCCCGGATAGGCCGCGGCGGCGTTTGAGCCCTGGGAATGACCGAACAGGAAGATGTTGTTCCAATCGACCCAGGAAAAGTCCTTCAGGCCCAGAAGGGCCCGGTCCAGTTCCTCGAGCCGCCAGGCGACGACGTTTTTGTAAATCCCCTTCGGTCCAGCGCGGGAATGGGTTTTCGAATCGCAGGTCTTGACGCGCGACGGCCGGGCGAAGCTGTCGGGCGCGACGACGACGAAGCCCGCCTCGGCAGCATGCCGGCGTTGACGCTGCCCGAATTACCGAACCCGCCGCAACCGTGCAGATAGACCACCACGGGCCGGGGCGGTCCCTTGGCAAGGCTGTCCAACGTCCGCGCCACGGACCCAAGGTCGCGCTGGCCGCCCAGCACGCCCGTGCCCAGAGGATTGGCGTCGGCGGGCACATAGAAATGCGCCCGTTTCCAGGTCCGCTCGACGGCATCCGGGCCAAGGGATTCCGTGGGCACTTCGTCCATCCCCGCACTGACTGCGCCGGGCATCAAGACGAAACAAAAGGCAAGGGAAAGCAAAAAGGGCCGCACGCGCATCACACCACCCTCCATAACGCGGTTGCCGATCGCGGGCCGCGCGCGCAGATTAGTCCTGATGGAACCGGCCGGGAACAGGGAAATGAAGCGCGTGGTCTCGCTGCTGCCGAGTGCGACGGAGATCGTCGCGGCGCTGGACTGCGCGGACTGGCTGGTCGGCCGTTCCCACGAATGCGACTTCCCGCCCGACGTCCAGGCCCTGCCCGTCTGCACGGCGCCGCGCCTGGACCTTTCCGGCAGCAGCGCCGAGATCGACGCCAAGGTGAAGGCCGCCGTGGCCAACGCCGCCTCCGTCTACGAGGTCCTGCAAGGCCCGCTCGCGGACTGCGCCCCCGACGTCATCCTCACCCAGGACCAATGCGAGGTCTGCGCCGTCAGTCTGGCCGATGTGGAGGCGGCGATCTGTGATTGGGCCGGCAGGCCCGCGCGCATCGTGTCGCTGAAACCGATGACGCTGGCCGACGTATTCGAGGACGTCGCCCGTGTCGGCGCCGCCTTGGGTATTACCGAACAGGGTCGCTCGGTCGCCGACGACCTGCGCGACCGGGCCCGGGACCTGACCGTCACGCCGACGGGCCCCCGCCCCCGCGTCGCCTGCATCGAATGGACGGACCCGTTGATGGCGGCAGGCAACTGGGTACCGGAACTGGTCGCCATGGCGGGCGGCGAGGACGTGTTCGGCACGCCCGGCGAACACGCGCCCTGGATCACCTGGGAAGATTTGAAATCCGCCGATCCCGACGTCATCGTGTTCATGCCTTGCGGGTTCGGGCTGGAGCGCGCGGCGGCGGAAGCGCGCCTATTGATGGCAGCCCATCCACAATTCAAGAACCTCAAGGCCATCCGCACGGGCCGCGTCTACGCCACGGACGCCAACAGCTACTTCAACCGGCCGGGGCCCAGGCTGGTCGAAAGCCTCGGCCTATTGGTTGCCGCATTCGGCGGACAAGACTTGCCCCCGGGTATTGAACGGATGATAGATTAACCCATGCCCGACGGACGAGACGCGGTCGCCATCAAGGTTCTTAAATCCCTTTCCGAGGTCTCGCCCGAGGCCTGGGACGCCTGTGCCGGAACGGACAATCCCTTCGTCCGTCACGCCTTTCTGTCGGCGTTGGAGGATTCCGGATCGGCGACGGCGGAGACCGGCTGGCTCGGCCAGCACCTGGTGATCGAAGACCCGGCGGGCGGCATTGCCGCCTGCGCGCCGCTCTACCTGAAAAACCATTCCTACGGCGAATACGTGTTCGACTGGGGCTGGGCCGATGCTTATGAGCGCGCCGGCGGGCGCTATTACCCCAAGCTGCAATGCGCCGTACCCTTCACGCCGGTGACGGGGCCGCGCCTGCTGGTCAACGAAGCCCTGCCCGACAGCCAGCGCCGCGAGATGCGCCTTGCCCTGATCGCCGGCATGGCGCAGTTGGCGCAGAACCTGGGCGTATCGTCGCTGCACGTCACCTTTCCCACCGAGGCTGAGTGGGAGGCGTTCGGATCAGCGGGCTATCTGCAACGCATCGGCCAGCAGTTCCATTGGGAGAACAAGGGATTCAAAACCTTCGACGATTTCCTGGACGAGTTGTCGTCGCGCAAGCGCAAGAACATCAAGAAGGAGCGCCGCGCCGTCCATGATGCCGGCCTGGACATCCGCGTCCTTGAAGGGACCGACATCACCGAAGCCCATTGGGACGCCTTCTTCCAGTTCTACATCGACACCTCGGACAAGAAATGGGGCCAGGCCTATCTGACGCGCCGGTTCTTTTCCCTGCTCGGCGCGCGCCTGGGCCGGGCCGTGGTCCTGATCGTGGTGGAAAAGGACGGCCGACCCGTGGCGGGCGCCTTGAACCTGCGGGGCGGCGACA
Source organism: uncultured Alphaproteobacteria bacterium (assembly GCA_963976055.1). GTDB lineage: Bacteria > Pseudomonadota > Alphaproteobacteria > Rhodospirillales > Casp-alpha2 > UBA1479. Next base: position 172,311 of record CAXBJB010000002.1, on the reverse strand, counting down.
CGCTCTACGGCCGCAACTGGGGCTGCGTCGCCGACTATAAATTCCTGCACTTCGAAGCCTGCTATTACCAGGCCATCGACTATGCCATCGCCCACGGCCTGAAATGGGTCGAAGCCGGCGCCCAAGGTCCCCACAAGGTGCAGCGCGGCTACCTGCCCCGCCGCACGTTTTCCGCCCATTGGATCGCCGACAAGGGCTTCCGAGATGCCGTTTCCGGCTTCCTGAAAGACGAATCCAAGGGAATAGAGCGGGAAATGTCCGCCTATGGAGCGTTCTCTCCCTTTAAAAAATCAGAATAAAATCAAATTTGTAGACGAATTTTTCGAAAATCGCGCGCAAGTGTGATGCCGGTCACGTTTCCTTTACCAATATTCCCTAAAGTAAAGGGGTTATGGAACGCTATGTGCAAATTTACCTGCTGACCGCCGCCGCGCTCGTCGCGGTGTTGCTGCTGTCGGCGGCGGCCATCGCGGCGCCCCGCGTGCCCGATGCGGAAGGCATGGGGATCAACCCCCTGATCCGCACGGCGGCGGCCTTGGCCCCGGGTGCCGACTGCATCCGCCACGGGCGCACGGGCACGGGCGAAGTCCTGGTCAACAAATGCAATGCCTGCATGGTGGTCGGGGTGACCCGCCTGCGCCAGGGCTATTCCAACCCGGAAGTGCGCAAGTTCAACGTCATGGCCAACATGACCCTGCCCCTGCCGTTCCGCGGTCCGGGCCGGACCAGCTTGGGTTCCATCTATCCCTGCGATCAGGCCAATCTGGTGAAGCCGGAAACGCTCGTCGACGACAGCAACAAGACATGCATCACCCTGGAAACCGACAAGGGCAACGGCGGCGTGTTCCTGGTCAACAACTGCCGCGCCTGCCGTGCCGCCCAGGTCGTGCGCATGGCCGCCAACGGCAAACCGCTGGGCAGTCAATCCTACGTGATCGGCGCCAAGGGCAACCTGCGCCTGTCGTCGCAGGGCGCTTCCATGGTCGGCCTGACCCGCGAAGCCGACTGTCCCCAGTTCGCCCGCTAACCCTTTTCCCAATCCTGTAAGATCTGTTCCGCCGTGCGCAGCGCCAACGGTGCCCGCGCGCCCGTGGTCATGCCGTCGGCCAGGATCGGCAACAACACCTGCACCCCGCCGAGGGGATCGTCCGCCACAAGGCCCCGCGCCTGTACCTGCGGCTGGTCCGCGACGCCCGCGTAATCGGCGACCGGCTGCACGCAGGTATCGACATCACCTAGCAGGGAAAGCCAATGGTCCAAAGGCTGCCCGACAAGATGGCCCGCGACCTCGGCGATCAGTGCTGATTGCGGCAGCGTCTGCCACTGACGCGGTGTCCAATCGTCGCGGCCGACGGCGCGGCAGAAATTTTCCCAGAACCGGGGTTCCAGATTGCCCAGCGTCAATTCCCGCCCGTCGGCGCAGCCATAGACCCGATAACACGCGGCCCCGCCGGTCAACAGCGCCATCCCCCGCGCCTTGCCCAAACCCAGCTTTTCCGCCGTCAGGCCGATGGCCTGCCAGGACAGGACGCAGTCGGACATGGCGATGTCCAGGAAGGCGCCCTGCCCGTCCCGACCGCGACGCACCAACGCCCCCAGGATCGCGAGCGCCGACATCACCGCCCCGGCGCAGTCTGCCATGGGCGGCCAGGCCATGGCGGGCCCCGCCGCCGTTCCGGCCTGACTGAGCGCGCCCGTGGCGGCCATGTAGTTCAGGTCATGCCCGGCGGCTAGGCGCAGGGGCCCAGTCTGCCCATATCCCGTCAGCGCGCAATAAATCAGACCGGGATTGGTCGCGCGGACCGCGTCGTAGCTAAAACCAAGACGGTCCATCACTCCAGGCCGGTAGCTTTCCAACAGAACGTCGGCACCCCGGACCAAGTCCCGGAACTGCGCCTTGCCGGCGGCGGATTTGAGGTCGAGACGGGTCACCGTCTTGCCGGCGTTGAGCACCTGATAGAAGGGTGAGGCGTCGCCGCCTTCGACGACGCCGGGGTCGAGCGGTCCCGCCGTGGGATCAAGGTGGCGCTGCGGGTCGCCCGCAGGCGGCTCGACCTTCACCACCTCCGCCCCCAGGTCGGCGAGGACCTGGGCCGCGAGCGGTCCCGGCAGGTATTGGCTGAGATCGAGAACCCGAATCCCGGAAAGGAAGGAAAACGCCACGCTGCGTCCGCCCGGACCGGGGACCGGCTATTCGACCAGGGCGGGAACTTTGCCCTTCTTGCGCTTGGCCGGCAGGCGGGTCGATCCCGGTTCGGGGAAATCGAACACCAACTTGTCGTCGTCGACGCCGACCAGAACCATGCCGCCCTTGACCAGTTTGCCGAACAACAGCTCCTCGGCCAGCGGCTTCTTGATGCTCTCCTGGATCACGCGGCTGAGCGGCCGGGCGCCGAACAGTTTGTCGAAACCGCGCTTGGCCAGCCATTCGCGCGCCACGTCGGTCAGCTCGATCACCACGCCCCGGTCCTCAAGCTGCAATTCCAGGTTCATGATGAACTTGTCGACGACGCGGGCGACGACTTCCGGCGTCAGCGCCGCGAAGGGAATGATGGCATCCAGACGGTTGCGGAACTCGGGCGTGAACATGCGCTCGATCGCTTCCGTATCCTCGCCGATGCGGGTTTCGCGCTCGAACCCGATGGCAGGCTTGGCCAGATCGGCCGCCCCCGCGTTGGTGGTCATGATCAGGATCACATTGCGGAAGCTGACGGACTTGCCGTTGTGGTCGGTCAGCTTGCCATGGTCCATGACCTGGAGAAGGATGTTGAACAGGTCCGGATGGGCCTTTTCGATTTCGTCCAACAGCAGAACGCAATGGGGCTGCTGATCGACCGCGTCGGTCAACAGGCCGCCCTGGTCAAAGCCGACATAGCCGGGGGGTGCGCCGATCAGGCGCGACACGGAATGGCGTTCCATGTATTCGGACATGTCGAAGCGGACCAGATCGATGCCCATCATGTGCGCCAACTGGCGCGCGACCTCGGTCTTGCCGACGCCCGTGGGGCCCGAGAACAGGTAGGAGCCGATGGGTTTTTCCGGTTCGCGCAGGCCGGCGCGGGACAGTTTGATGGCGCTGGCCAAAGCCTCGATGGCGTTGTCCTGGCCGAACACCATGGTCTTCAGGTCGCGGTCCAGGTTCTTCAGCGCCTTGCGGTCATCGGACGACACGGACTTTTCCGGGATGCGGGCGATCTTGGCGACCACCTGTTCCACGTCCTTGACGGTGACCGTCTTGCGCCGCTTGCCCGGCGGCAGCAGCATGCGCGACGCCCCGACCTCGTCAATGACGTCCAAGGCCTTGTCCGGCAGCTTGCGTTCGTGGATGTACTTGGTCGACAGTTCCACCGCCGCCTTGATGGCGTCGTTGGTGTAGCGCACGTTGTGGTGTTCCTCGAAATAGGGCTTCAGGCCCTTGAGGATTTTGATCGTGTCGTCCATGGACGGCTCGTACACGTCAATCTTCTGGAACCGGCGCACCAGGGCGCGGTCCTTTTCGAAATAGTTGCGGTATTCCTTGTAGGTGGTCGAGCCCATGCAGCGCAGACCGCCCTTTTGCAGGGCCGGCTTCAGGATGTTGGACGCGTCCATGGACCCGCCCGACGTCGCCCCGGCGCCGATCACCGTATGAATTTCGTCGATGAACAGGATCGCCTTGGGCATGGCTTCCAGTTCTGACATGACGTTCTTCAGGCGCTCTTCGAAATCACCGCGATAGCGGGTTCCGGCCAGAAGGGCGCCCATGTCGAGAGCGTAAATGGTGTTGCCGAGCAGCACCTCGGGCACGTCTTCGTCCTCGATGCGCTTGGCCAGGCCTTCGGCGATGGCGGTCTTGCCCACCCCCGGGTCGCCGACGAACAGCGGGTTGTTCTTGTTGCGCCGGCACAGGATCTGGATGGCGCGATCGACTTCTTCGTGGCGGCCGATCAGAGGATCGATACGGCCTTCGTTCGCCTTCTTGTTCAGGTTGGTGCAATAGGCGTCGAGCGCTTCCGAACCCTTGCGTGCAGCGGCCTCGGCTTCGGCCTCCGGGTCGGCGCCGGACACGGTGCGCTGCTCCGAACGCCCGGGCACCTTGGCGATGCCGTGGGAGATATAGTTGACGGCATCGAGGCGCGTCATGTCTTGCAGTTGCAGATAATAGACGGCATGGGATTCCCGTTCCGAGAACAGGGCCACCAGCACGTTGGCGCCGGTCACCTCCTCGCGCCCCGACGACTGGACATGGATCACGGCGCGCTGGACGACGCGCTGGAAGCCTGCCGTCGGCTTGGGTTCAAGCCCGCGCGGGTTGTCGATCTCGGCCAGTTCGTTGTCTAGGAACTCGGTCAGGTCGGCGATCAGGCGCTCGACCTCCACGTCGCAGGCCTTCAGCACCGCGATGGAATCCGGGTCTTCGGTTAGGGATAGCAGCAGGTGTTCGAGGGTTGCGTATTCATGATTACGCTCGGCGGCGAGGGCCAGGGCGCGGTGAAGGGTCTGTTCTAGCTCGCGTGAAAGCATCTAATCCTCATCTCCGCCGCCGTCTTTTTCGATCGTGCACTGGAGAGGATGCTGATGCTGACGCGCCAGATCCATGACCTGTGTCACTTTCGTTTCGGCGATTTCATATGTGAAGACGCCGCATACGCCCACACCGCGCTGGTGGACATGCAGCATCACCTGGGTCGCCTGTTCGCTGTTCATGCCGAAAAAGCGTTCCAGCACGTGGACGACGAACTCCATCGGCGTGTAGTCGTCATTGAGCATCAGGACTTTGTACATGGACGGACGCTTGGTCCGCGTGCGGGATTTGACCGCCAAACCGGTGCCGGAGTCATCGTCCCGTCCCGGGTCGATGGGAGATTTTGGCGGGTCTGTCGGTCCTGTCATCTCCGTCCTGTCCTTGCCGTGTTCGGGCCGGCGACCGCCGCCCATCGGCGCCGCCGAAGCGGCTTGCCACTCCGACGGTAATCCAATTCTATTTAAAAAGGATTGCCCGGGGAAGCCCCGGGTCCGGGGTGCGGTCGCCGCTTGTCCCAGGATATATGGGCAGAGCACCCGCCAGCGCCAAGTCCCGCGCCCAGGAATTCTCCAACAGGCCGCCCACAGTCCGATCAACCGCCGCCCAAAGCGGCCCGGCGCGCGGCCAAGATCGGAGAATCGTCCGTCACCGTCCCTCCGAAACCGGCAAACGAAAACGCCCGGCAGAGACTGCCGGGCGTTTGTTCAGGGCCGCATCACACTGCGCGAGGCGAAATCCTCAGGCGGCAATCGGCTTGGTCACCTTTTCGACGGCGACCGTCACGCGGCCGGCGATCGGCGCCGCGGCTTCCTCGGCCAGTTTCACGGCCATGTCGGAAATCTTGCGGCTTTCGTCAAAGGCCTTGGCGTAATTGGTCTTCAACAGGCTGCTCTGTAGCTTGACCATGTCGTCGACCGATTTGCAGCCGAACATCTTCTTGGTCAGATCGACCGTTTCTTCCATGTTCTTCTGCGCCATGGCGAACAGCACCTTGTTCAGGTCCTGCATGCCTTTCGCCATGATGTTGTTGGCCTGGACGAAGGCATCGACGTTTTCCTTGTTGTAGGCAACAGCGTCTTCATAGGTCTTGAACACCTGACCGCCGGCCTTGACGGCCGCGGTAATCTGCTCCTGGCCCATGGTGGCGGCCTTTTCAACGCCCTTGGCGGCGACGTCGGCGCCGGCCTTGACGGCGGTTTCAACGGTCTCCTTGACGACAGGCGCGACCGCCTCGACCTGGCTGGCTGCGGGGTTGGCTGCGGGCGCGGGGGCGGCAGGCGCAGCGGTAGGTTTCACGGTCGCGGTGGGCTTCTTGGCTTCAGCCATCGTACTCTCCATTTGGGTTCTTTGTCGGGTGATCGACATCATCCTTGGCGGCTTCCGGGCGCTTTGGCGTCTCCGGTGCCGCTTCTCACTGCTGAGCAGCGATGCTGCAATGCAGCAATCAGCTGAATATAAGCCCCGCCCCGGCCTTTCGTCAAGAACGCATGGTGCGTTGCACAAAAATTTATCCTTCTTGTAACCTTTTGTTTTTGTGTCAATTTTTTGTTCTCAAAATGTCCATCAACGGCCCCTCTGCGACCTGCTTAGGGGTGGTTGGAACCTCCGTGGGCCGGTCCGTTAATCAAATGTTTACGATGAATCCTTAAAGAAGATATTGATTCGGCTGCGAAATTTCTGGAGACGCCGCAAGCGGATTCCGCTACGATACCGGCGAATCGGGGGACGACGCGACGACGACAATGAGGCATACAGCTCAACACGGGGAAGAGAGCTCTCATGGCTGAGACGACGCGTCCGATTAAACGGAGAGGGGGGCTGCGCCTTTTTGCCGCCGCCGCTCTGGTTCTGCTGACCGCCCTGGTGCTTTCGCCGGGACAGGCGGTCGCCAAGTATGCCTCTTTGGTTATTGATGCCGAAACGGGCGAGGTTCTGCACGCGGTCAACGCGGACACGCGGAACTATCCCGCCTCCCTGACCAAAATGATGACTCTCTACAAGATGTTCGAAGCGGTCGAAAACGGTCGCTGGTCCATGAACACGCGCCTGCGCATGTCAGCCCGCGCCGCCGGCCAGCCTCCGTCGAAACTGGGCCTCAAGCCCGGCGAGACCATTTCCGTGCGCGACGCGATCCTGGCATTGTCCGTCAAATCGGCCAACGACATCGCCGCCGCCGTGGCCGAGAACTACAGCGGCAAGGAATGGAAGTTCGCCCGGGAAATGACCGAGACGGCACGCCGCCTGGGCATGGACCGGACGACCTTCCGCAATGCTTCGGGCCTGCCCCACAGCGCGCAGATGAGCACCGCCCGCGACATGGCCAAGCTGGCCCGCGCACTTCTCCGCGACTTTCCCCAGTACTATCATTTCTTCTCGCGCACCCGGTTCGATTTCGACGGCGTGTCGCACAAGACCCACAACAAGATGCTGCTTACCTATGACGGTGTCGACGGCTTCAAGACCGGCTATATCCGGGCGTCGGGCTTCAATCTGGTGACCTCGGCCAAGCGCGACGGCCGGCGCCTGATCGGCGTCGTGTTCGGCGCCAATTCGTCGAGTGCCCGCAATCACCTGATGGCCAAGCACCTGGACCGCGCCTTCGCCGAACTGGGCAGTGCGCCGGTGCTGGCCAAGGCCGACATTCCGGCCCCCGCCCCCCTGCCCACGCCCCCCGGCCGCGAGGAAGAACAGGGCGACGGCGACGGACCGCCCCGGATCGTCGCGTTCGACAAGCAGTCGCGCTGGGGTATTCAGGTCGGCGCCTTCGCGCAATCCGAACAGGCCGAGAGCATGGCCATGAAGGCACGCGACACCCTGCCGTCCCTGCTTGACGGTGGCGTCGTCTCCATCGTTCCCTTGACCAAGAAGAACGGCAAGGTTCTGCACCGGGCGCGGGTTTACGGCCTCAGCAAGCGCGACGCCTACCGCGCCTGCAAGCTGCTGGAGCGGCGCCACATCCCGTGCATGGAACTGCGCGGGCCGGAAACCTTGGAAATGGCCTCCCTTCCGGCCGACAATTAAACTTCCCTCCCTCTTCCGCACGTTTCTCGAGCCTCTACCCTCACGGTCTTTTAGGCCGGGGTGATACATGGGCCTGCCCTTTGCGCCCACTACTTGAGATCGAGATCCGCGAAACAGCGAAGTTTTCATGGCATCAGCCAACAAATTTTGCCACAATCATCCACGGTATCGAAATGCTGCGCGCGGCCCATCGGGTGCCACGCGTGGCAGGGGGAGGGAGAGGAATCGTCTTACGACGGTTCCTCTCCGTTTTTTGGCCTCCCGCACTGGGATGCCAAAGACCTGATATCTGAAAAAAGAAAACGGCGACCTAAAGGTCCGGCACGGCCACGTTGCTTTGCGCCAACTGCCCGGCCAGCACCGATTTCAGCCGCGCCAGGGCGGCTGCGTCCGCCGCCTCGCAACGCGCGACCAGCACCGGCTGGGTGTTGGATGCACGCAGTAGCCACCAGCCGTCCGCCGACTGCACCCGCACGCCGTCCATGCCGTGGACGTCGATGCCCGTTTCCGTGGCCAGGCGGGCGCGGACTTCCTCGACCACCTGGAACTTGCGGTCGTCGGCACAATCGAAGCGGATTTCCGGGGTCGAGACGGCCTTCGGCATGGCGTCCAGCAAATCGCCCAGGCTGGCATCCGTGCCGTTCAGCACGTTGAGCAGGCGGATCGCGGCGTAAAGCGCATCGTCGTAGCCGTAATAGCGGTCCTTGAAGAAGATATGGGCGCTCATCTCGCCGGCCAGCGGGGCGCCGATCTCGGCCATCTTACTTTTGATATGGGAATGGCCGGTCTTCCACATCATCGGCTTGCCGCCCAGGCGCTCGATTTCGTCGAAGAACACGGTGGAGGTCTTCACGTCGGCGATGATCGTCGCCCCCGGATGGGCGGCCAGCACGTCGCGCGCCAGAATCGCGAGCAGCTGATCGCCCCACAGCACCCTGCCCTGGCCGTCGACGACGCCGATCCGGTCACCGTCGCCGTCGAAGGCAATGCCCAGGTCGCAACCGTTGGCGGCGACCGCATCCTTCAACTGCGCCAAGTTCTTTTCCACCGTCGGATCCGGGTGATGGGCCGGGAAGGTGCCGTCGATGGTCTCGTTCAACATGATGTGGCGGCCCGGCAGGCCGGCGACCATCTTGACCAATGCCTCGCCCGCCGCCCCGTTGCCCGCATCCCAGGCGACTGTCAGCGGCTTGGCGCCGTCGAAATCCTGCAGCAGGCGCGCCACGTAGGCGTCCATGATGTCGACCCTGGCCTCGGCGCCGCTGCCCGTGGCGACATCGCCCTGGGCTGCCAGGGCACCCAGCCTTTGTATGTCGGCACCGAAGAACGACCGGCCCTGCATCACCATCTTCACGCCGTTGAATTCCGGCGGGTTGTGCGAGCCCGTGACCATCAGGCCCGCGTCCGTGCCCAGGTGATATGTCGCGAAATAGAGCATGGGCGTCGGCCCGAGGCCGACCCGTTTGACGTCGACCCCAGCAGCCTGCAGACCCTCCGCCAGGGCCGCTTCCAGTTCGGGCGAGCTCAGGCGACCGTCATAGCCCGTGGCGGCACTTTTGCCGCCGGCGCGCACCAGCAAGGTGCCGAACGCCCGGCCGATGGCGAACAGGTCCGCCGCCCCCAAGGTTTCGCCCACGGTGCCGCGGATATCGTATTCGCGCAGGATGCTGGGATTGAAGCTGTGGCTATCCGCCATGAGGGGTTGCGTCCTTGTTCGCGCCGCGCCGGACCGGCGGTCAGCTTGCCGCCGACACTTTCGATTTGCCGATGCAGGTATAATCGAACCCGGCTTCGGCCATGTCGTCCGGGTTATAGATGTTGCGCAGGTCAATCATCACCGGCGCCTTCATCAGGCCCCGGACCTTGTCCAGGTCGAGGGCGCGGAATTCGTTCCATTCGGTCAGGATGGTCAGTGCATCCGCACCGCCCATGGTGTCGTAGGCGCCCTTGCACCAGTCGACGTCGTCCAGCATGTGCTTGGCTTCGTCCATGCCCTTGGGATCATAGGCCCGGACCTTGGCCCCGGCTGCGATCAGGGCGGGCACGATGTCGAGAGACGGAGAATCCCGCATGTCATCCGTGTTGGGCTTGAAAGTCAGGCCCAGGACCGCAATCGTCTTACCGGAAACCGAGCCGCCGCAGGCGTCGATAATCTTCTGCGCCATGGCCTTCTTACGCTTGGCGTTGATGTCGACCACGGTTTCCACGATGCGCAGCGGCGATCCCGCGTCCTGCGCCGTGCGCACCAGGGCGAGTGTGTCCTTGGGAAAGCAGGACCCGCCGTAGCCCGGCCCCGCGTGCAGGAACTTGCGCCCGATGCGCCCGTCCAGGCCGATGCCCCGGGCCACGTCCTGCACGTCGGCGTCCAGGATCTCGCACAGGTCGGCGATCTCGTTGATGAAGGTGATCTTGGTCGCCAGGAACGTGTTGGCCGCGTATTTGATGAGTTCCGACGTCTGGCGCCGGGTGAACACGATCGGCGTCTCGATCAGGTATAGCGGGCGATAAAGCTCGCGCATCACTTCGCGGGCGTCTTCGGACTCCGTGCCGATGACGACCCGGTCGGGGCGCATGAAATCCTCGATCGCCGCCCCTTCGCGCAGGAATTCCGGGTTCGACACCACATCGAACTGGGCGTCGGGCCGGGCCGCGCGGATGATCTTTTCAACCTCGGCCCCCGTGCCGACGGGCACCGTCGACTTGGTGACGACGACCGTATAGCCCGTGATGGCCTGGGCGATCTCTTCCGCCGCCGCATAGACGTAGGACAGGTCCGCATGGCCATCGCCGCGCCGGGACGGCGTGCCGACGGCAATGAACACAGCGTCCGCATCCTTCACGGCCTCGGCCAGATCCGTGGTGAAGCTGAGGCGCCCGGCCTCGGCATTGCCTTCGACCAGCTTCTGCAAACCCGGTTCGTAGATCGGCATTTCGCCTTGTTTCAGGCCCGCGATCTTCTTCGCGTCCTTGTCGACGCAGATGACGTTATGGCCGAATTCGGAGAAACAGGCCCCGGACACCAATCCCACGTATCCGGTCCCGACGACGGCGACATGCATGCTGTAACTTCCTTCAGAGGTAGGTTTTCAAGGTGGCGCGGACGCGGTCGGCCATATCCGGCCGCTCCAGCGCGAAGGCGACATTGGCTTCGATGAACCCGACCTTGGACCCGCAGTCGAAGCGCCGGCCCTTGAACCGCAGGCCGTGGAACGGCACCGTGCCCAAGGTCTTGGCCATGGCGTCGGTCAGTTGAATTTCACCGCCCGCCCCTTTTTCGTGGCGGTCCAGGTGTTCGAACACCTCGGGTTGCAGGATATAGCGGCCGATGATCGACAGGGTCGAGGGGGCGACCGACGGATCCGGTTTTTCCACCAAACCCTTGGCGCGGGCAAGGCGGCCGTCGTCCTCGGCGACATCCAGGATGCCGTACTTGTTGGTGTCCTCAAGCGGCACGTCCTCGACCGCGACGATGTTGCCGCCGACTTCCCGGTAGGCTTCCATCATCTGCGTCAGGCACCCCGGCTCCGCCTGCACCAGATCGTCCGGCAGCAGCACGGCGAAGGGCTCGCCGGCGACCATCTGGCGCGCGCACCAGATGGCGTGGCCCAGGCCCAGGGGGTTCTGCTGCCGCGCATAGGCCAGGTGGCCCGCCGGCACCATGGCGTCGTGGACAATCTCAAGCTCGCGGGTCTTGCCGCGCGCCTGCAGAACCTGTTCCAGTTCCACTGCATGGTCGAAGTGGTCTTCCATGATCGTCTTGCCGCGTCCGGTGACCAGGACGAAGTCCTCGATCCCGGCGGCCCGCGCCTCTTCGATGGCGTATTGGATCAGCGGTTTATCGACGATGGGCAGCATTTCCTTGGCCATCGCCTTGGTCGCGGGCAGGAACCGCGTACCGAGACCGGCGACGGGCAGGACGGCCTTCCGGACGGGAGCGTGCATGTCGGAACTTTCTGCTGTGAACTTTCAGCGTCGAAACGGTGCCAACCACAGGATGGCACGGCGATGGGGCCTTTTTGTGCCATACCGTCCCTGGCACCGCAACCGCCCGATTGATCCGGCCACGCCCCCCGGAATCCCCCCGTTTTCGCCATAGGCGCCATGGATCGTCACGGAACCGTAACGCGAATCGCTTTTGCACGGGCGAAATCCCTCAATCGCCCAGCAACACGTCCTTGGCCTCGTTGACCTGGGCCGCCAGATAATCCGATCCGCCATGGTCCGGGTGCAGGCCGGAAATGATGCGCTGGTAAGCGGCCTTGATGTCCTGGCGGCTCGCCCCTTCGGACAGGCCCAGAACGGCCAATGCCTCCGCCCGCGTCATGGCACCCGAACGGGATGGCCCGGCGCCGCCGGTTTGTGGTCCTGCGTCTTCGGCAGCGTCACGCCAATCAGGATGGACCCGGTCCAGATAGGCTTCAAGGACACGGGCCGAGGCCTCGTCCTCGGTCCAGCAGTGGCGCAGCAGGTCGAGTTTCTCCGAAACAGTCATGTCGTCCAGGCGGCGTCCCTTGTAGGGACCGTCGACGACCTCGCCCCAGACGTCGCCCGTGTCGTGGTCCAGGCCCATGCGCAGGAAGCGGGTTTCCACATCCGACGTCTGGCCCGTGGGCGCCCCCTGCCCGGCCCCGGCCATGCGCGAGAAATTGCGCGCCGCGCGGTAGGCCGTCCGCGCCCGCAGCAGCATGGGGATCAAGGCCGACAACGCGAACACGGCCCAGCCGAGCCGCCCGGTGATGACGAAGAACAGCGCCAGCACCACGGCCAGGATGCCGACCACATAGAACAGAACCTTCTTCAGAGTTTTCACGTTCGCGGTCGCGTACCAGCGCGCACCGATCAGGAAGGCCGCCAGCAAGGCCACGCCGAGCACCAGGTAGGACATGGCGCTTAGACCCCCTTGACCTGATGGGCGATGCGCAGGATATCGCCACCCTTGGCCTGGGCGTGATGTTCCAACGCCCGGCGCCCGCCCACCGCATAGACCGCGACGGCGGCAAGCAGTTCTTTCAACGTGTCGGCGCTGGCCGCGTCGAACGAACAGTAGGCGCCGCCGGACAGCTTGGCGATCTGCTGGAACCCGAACCGGGCGATGGGGTCCTCGCCCTCGTGGAACATGAACACGGGCACGCCCAACAGGCCCAGTTCGCCCGCCGTCCTGCCCAATGCGTCGACGTCTTCTTCGAAACTGTCGCCGACATAGACCAGGGCGTTGATCCGGCGCTTGCCGGTCTCGTTCACCGCATGCTTCAAAAGCTTGCCGATCTGCGTTTCGCCGGCCAGGCATCCGACGCCGGTCATCAGCCGGGTCAGTTCATGCGTGTCGCCGGTCCATTTCGAGACCTTGAATTCCCCGAAGCCGCGAAAGAACGCGAGCTGCACGTCGAGGCCGCCGAGTTCGTGCGTCACCTGGAACATCTCGCCCTGCAGGCGGGCGGCGCTGTCCCAGCTCGGCTGGCGGCTGGCAGTCGCGTCCATGCCGAACATCAGCCGGCCGCGCCCGTCCCCGCGCGCCTGCACGGGCGCGCGCGACAGCTTGTCCAGGAACGCATCGACGTCCGCCCGTTTGGCGGGTGCGCCGGCGGCGTTCGATTTTGCAAGCTTGTCGTCGTTATTCATGACCCCTGCCCTTCGCCTTGAAAGATAAGGTGTTCGGGCACCGTTCGCCAGCGCAGCGGAAATCCTCCGGCCTAGGCCGGCGGCGGCGGCAGGTGGAGCGCGCCGATCAGGGCGCGGACTTCCTGGCGCGCCGCTAGGTGTGACATGGACATGGCCGCCGGATCGCCGGTTTCCTTGATGTCCATGATGGTCAGGCCGGCCAGGAACAGTTCACGGTAGATCACCCGTTCGCCGAACCCGGGCAGAAAGCGGAAGCCGATGCGCTGGGCAAGCTGGTTGAGCGCCTTCTCCATTTCCTGACGGTTGCGCGAATCAAGCGGGCTCAGGCGGTTGCGCAACACGATCCAGTCCATCTTACCGCCGTCGCGCCGGGCGCGGACGATCTTCTGCTTCCAGACCATTTCCGCGTATTGGCTGGGCCCCTTCACGGTCATCTCGGTGCTGACTTCGACCCGGGCCAGAACGTCCAGATCGACGAAACTGTCGTTGAGCGGCGTAACCAGGATATCGGCATGGGAATGGGCGGCTTCCGACAGCGGCGTGGCGCTGCCGGGCGTGTCGATGATGACGACCCCGGCCGCCGCGCGGGCCGCCGCAAGAACGCCCGGAAACGTATCCGTGCCGTCGCCGCCCGAAGGGGCGACGTCGAAGAATTCCGGCATCGGGACATGGCCGGAGATCGTGCGGGCATAGTCACGGCGGTTTTCCAGGAACCGGCGCAACGATCCCTGGCGGATGTCCGTATCGAGCACGGCGACGCGGTGCCCGGCCCGCATCAGGCCCACGGCCAGATGCATGGCGGTGGTCGATTTGCCGCTGCCGCCCTTTTCGTTGCCGACGACGATGACGTGGCCCTGCATGCCCTGCCCGTTCACGCCGGACGCATCCAGACGGCGGTGTCGTGAAACGCCGCGCCGCCGCCGGGCAAGGCCGCGTCGGCGCTGATGATCGTATTGATCCCGCGTCCTTCCTCGAAGGCGTCGTTGGGCCAGATGCCCTCGACCACCACGGTATGGGCCTGCAAACCGTCGAACGGTCGGACATGGACGACAAGGTCGCCCAGGTCGTTGCCCAGGCGCACGCGGTCGCCTTCGTCCAGGCCGAGTACCTTGCAGGTATCGGGATGGATCAGGGCCATGGGGCGGCCTTCCTTCTTGCGGCTAGACGGCGTTTCCGTGAACGAGGTGTTGAGGAACCGACGCGCCGGGGCGGCGACCAGACGGTAGGGATGGGCCTCCGTCGCCTCGTCGATGACGTCGAGATGATCCGGCAGAGCCGACATGGCGTCACAGTCCGCGCCGATCTTCGACCAATCGGCGGCGAAGTGGAACTTCCCGTCAGGATGGCCGAAGCCGTTCAGGAAGTGGGCTTCCTCGAAGGGCTTGGTGCAGTCGATCCAGCCTTCGGCCAAGACTTCGTCGGCGCTTGGCCGGCCGCTGCGGCGCAGCGCGTCGTCGATCAGCTCCCACGCCGTCATGTGGAACGCCGGATAGTCGGACCCCAGGCGCCGCGCCAATCCGTTGATGACCTCGACGTTGGAGCGGCACTCGCCGGGCGGATCGATCAGGGCCTTGTGGACCTGCAGATAGAAATGCCCGCCGCCTTGGTACATGTCCTCGTGCTCCAGGAACATGGTCGCCGGCAGGACGACGTCGGCGAGTTTGGCCGAGGCGGTCATGAATTGTTCGTGCACGCAGGTGAACAGATCGTCGCGCATCATGCCGTCGATCACCCGAGTCGTTTCCGGCGCAACCTCGGCCGGATTGATGTTCTGGGTAAACAGCACGGTGACCGGCGGCCCGCCCTTGAGCGCCTTGGCGTCGCCGGTCAGCACGCGGCCGATCTGCGACATGTCGAGCGCCCGGGTGTCCGGATCGACCACGTCCAAGCCTTTGATCAGGGTCCCGTCGACGCCATAGAGTTCGCGGTTGGAAAACAGTGCTCCGCCGCCTCGGTGCTTCCATTTTCCCGTGACCACGGGCAGGCAGGTCACGGCATGCATGTTGGCGGCCCCGTTGCGCGACCGCGTGAAGCCGTAACCGCAACGCAGGTAGGCGCGCTCCGTCCGGCCGTACAGCCGGGCAAGGTCGCGGATGTCGTCGGCCGGGATGCCCGTGATTGCCTCCGCCCATTCCGGTGTGCGCGTGCTCAAGTGCTGCTGCAGGCGTTCGGGGCCGTCCGCGAATTCCCGCATGTAGTCCCAGTCGGCCAGGTTTTCCGCGAACAGCACCTGCATGATGGCGCAGGCCAAGGCGCCGTCCGTGCCCGGGCGGATCGGAATGTAGATGTCGGCGGCCTCGGCCGTCGGCGTGCGGTAGGGGTCGATGACGACCAGCTTGGCGCCGCGCGTCTTTCGCGCCTTGGCGATATGGGTCATCACGTTGACCTGGGTCGATACCGGGTTGCCGCCCCAGACGACGATCAGGTCCGATTCGGCGATCTCGCGCGGATCGGCGCCCCAGATCTTGCCGTGCCCGGCGACCCAGCCGTTGCAGGCCGTGGTCACGCAGATGGTTTCGTGCTCCCGGGAAAAGCCGAAGGCGTGGCGGAAACGGTGGATGCTGTCGCGCTGCACCAGGCCCATGGTGCCGGCGAAATGATAGGGCCAGACCGCCTGGGCACCGTGGGCCGCGCGGGCACGTTCGATGGCTTCGGCGACCTCCTCAATCGCCTGATCCCAGGTGATCCGGCGAAATTCGCCTGAACCCTTGGCGCCGACGCGTTGCAGCGGGTGGGTCAACCGCTCCGGATGATGGACACGCTCGCGGTAGGCGGCGACCTTGGCGCAGATCACGCCGGCCGTGTAGTCGTTGCGCGGATTGCCGCGCACGCGGCCGATGGTGCGGTCGTCCAGGACCTCGACCTCAAGGGCACAGGTGGACGGACAGTCGTGGGGGCAGGCCGTGGGCCGGAATTCGGGTTGCATGGCGGAAATCTACTCTCCACCCCGCCGACGGACAAGGAACCGATAGGGGCCAGGGCGAAGAAATCGCGGGCGCGTTCACCGTACCGCCGTCGCCGTGCTATGCTGCTGGTCGCCGCCGGATAAGGACTGATTAACCCTTGCCCACTATGGTATCGGCGGGAAAAAGCATCGACAGGAAGACCATGACCGCATTCCGTCCGACCGCCCTTTCGGGCGTCCTGAGCGCCGCCCTTCTGGCCATCAGCGCCTTCACGCCGGCCGCGGCGCAGACGCCGGGTCAGGTGCGCGCCCAGGGTGAGCCGGTGCAGGCCGGCCCTGCCGCCCCCGTGCTCGGCAAGCTGACCAACTACCGCGACGAGATGCGTCGGCTGATCACCAATATCGCCAAATTCGCCCGCGAGAAGAACCCCGGATTCGTCGTCGTCACCCATAACGGCATGGAGTTGCTGCAAAAGCGCGACGAGGTCGACGAGAAAAAGGTCTATCCGGCCCGCGCCTACATGATGTCGATCGACGCCATCCTGCAGGACGGCATGTTTTACGGGTACGAAACCTTCGGCCAGCCCACGTCCAAGGAGATGAAGGAAACCTTCAGCAAGTTGATCGATGTCGCCAAGCGCGACCGGGTCAGCATCTTGACCATGGATTTCGCCCGTGACCCGAAAAAGATCGACGAGGTTCTGGCCGCCAGCCGCAAGCAAGGCTTCCTGCCCTTCGTCGCCCACAAGGACCTGTCCGTCATGAACAGCCTGCCGCCCTATCCGGCCAGGCCGTTCCGCGAGAACTCCAACCATGTCCTGTCCATGTCGGGCGCGGAAAACTATCTCTACCTGCGCGATACCACGGCCTTCGGCCAGGAAGACGAATTCGCGCTGAAACTCCACGACACCAATTACGACATGGTCATCGTCGACGTGTTCCACGGCCGCAAGCCGTTCTCCAAACGCGCCATCGAAACCCTGAAGTACAAAAAGCTGGGGGCCCGCCGCCTAGTCCTCGCGCGCATGGACGTGGGCACGGCGGCGACCTACCGCTTTTACTGGAAGGCGGGCTGGCAGTCGGGCGCGCCACGCTGGATCACCGCCCCCTACCCCACGGACCCGGACCGCTACTTCGTCGAATACTGGCGGCCCGAATGGCACAAGATCCTGTACGGCGACGCCAGTTCCTTCACCTTCGGCCTGCTGGCCCAGGGCTACGACGGCGTGGTGATCGAAACGGTCGAGGCCTACCGCTATTTCGAATCCGACGGTCAGGATATGGCGGCCTTCAAATAACGACCTCCCTCGGCCGTTTGGCAGGACGGGCATCCCATGCTGACCAGGACCGACAGCTACGACACGCTCTACGACACCTTCGCCTGGGATATCCCGGCGCGGTTCAATATGGGCGTCGATGTCTGTGACAAGAACGCGGCGCGCGACGCCGACGCGCCGGCCCTGATCGTCACCTCGGCCGAGAGCGACTTGGTGACCTACAGCTTCGGCGCCCTGCGCGCCCTCTCGAACCAGGCCGCCAACATGTTTCAGGCCCAGGGTCTGGCACGCGGTGAGCGCATCGCCGTGCTGCTGCCGCAGTCGGTCGAAGCGTCCTTGACCCATGTCGCGGCGTGGAAGGCGGGCCTGATCTCGGTCCCTCTGTTCACTTTGTTCGGCGAGGACGCGCTGAACTTCCGGCTTGCCGATTCCGGGGCCGCCGCGCTGGTCACGGACATGGCCAATTACCCCAAGATCGCGGCCCTGACCGATGCCCTGCCGGACCTCAAACGGGTCTACGTCATCGACGCCGGGGCCGACGGCGCCGGGTTCACGGATTTCTGGGGGGCGCTCGGCCGCGCGTCCGACGCGTTCCGGCCCGTCGATACCGCCGCCGACGATCCCGGGCTGATCATCTATACCTCGGGCACCACGGGCAATCCCAAGGGAGCGCTGCATGCCCACCGCTGCCTGCTCGGCCATCTGCCGGGGGTGGAAATGTTCCACAACTTCCTCGGCCAGCCGGGCGATCTGATGTGGACGCCCGCCGACTGGGCCTGGATCGGGGGGTTGATGAACACCCTCATGTGCGCCTGGCACCACGGCGTGCCCGTGGTGGCCCACCGGGCGCGCAAGTACGACCCCGAGGAAGCCCTGGCCCTGATGGCGCGCTTAAGCGTGCGCAACACCTTCATGCCGCCGACGGCGCTGCGCCTCATGAGCAAACTGCCGCCGCCAAAAGGCCGCCATGGGCTCAACCTGCGTTCCGTCGCCTCGGCGGGCGAACCCGTGGGGCCTGAGTTGCTGCAATGGGGCCGTGAGGCCTTGGGCCTGATCATCAACGAATTCTACGGCCAGACGGAATGCAACGTGGTCGTCGCCACTTGCGCCGAGATCATGGAAGCTAAACCCGGTTCCATGGGCCGGCCAGCACCGGGGCACACGGTCGACGTCATCGACGGCGACGGCAACGTCCTGCCGCCGGGACACGAGGGCGACCTCGCCTGCCGTGCGCCCGACCCGGTGATGTTGCTGGAATATTGGAAAAACCCGGAGGCCACGCAGTCCAACCTGCGGGGTGGCTGGTGGCGCATGGGCGACACGGGCTACCGCGACGACGAGGGCTACCTGTGGTTCGTCGGGCGCGGCGACGACGTCATCACCTCGGCCGGCTACCGCATCGGGCCCGGCGAGATCGAGGATTGCCTGAGCCGCCACCCGGCAGTGCAACTGGCCGCCGTGATCGGCGTGCCCGACCCGATCCGCACCGAGGCCGTCAAGGCCTTCATCGTACTGATGCCCGGGTTTGAAGACGGGGCCGCGACGGAGCAGGACATCCGCGATTTCGTGAAGACCCGCCTGTCGTCCCACGAATACCCGCGGCAGATCGAATTCGTCGACCAATTGCCCATGACCGCGACCGGCAAGATCAAGCGCAAGGATCTGCGCGACGCCGAACGGGCGAAGATCGGCCACACCTGACCGTCAACCGTTCCAGGTTTCTTCCCACGCCTTCGCGGCTGTCCGCGGGGCCTAGGTCAGGACGCCTGGTCTACCCACTGAATGACGAAGCCGTCGTCGGGCGGAAACCGCTCGGCGATCATCTCGCGGGCCGTATCTTCGTCAGTGGCGACGACATCGTGAACCTGGGCGTCAGCCCAGTTGTCGTCGAAGAAAGAATGGGATTGATTGTCCTTAACGAGTGACCGGACATCCTTGTTGTAGATGGCGACTTCAAAAATCTTGTCGCCGTCCTTGGTCGGGTGCCTCATCCGCCAGCCCCTTTTTCAGCGCGCCTTCCGGATTTGTTTCCTCCGGGTCCCCAGCTCCCGCATCCGAAAGAAAAGCGCAAGCAGCGGAATGTCTTTTGTTATGATTATGTGACAATCGTTGCCGTCCACTACTTTCAATGTCAACGCGCTCCTCGAATTGGCTTATATTTCCGGACAAATCATCGGTTTTCAGCCATTTTTGACAATTCCCACCGCTCCCCCCAACATGCCGCGCGGCCCGCTTCGGCGTCGAATCGCGATGCCTTCCGCCTGAACAGGAACAGTGATGTCCAAAACGCTCGACTATTATTTCACCGTGACCTCGCCCTGGTCCTATCTGGGGGACGCTCGGTTGCGCGCCATCGCCGACCGGCACGGCTGGCGGATCAACCACAAGCCGGTCGACATGGGCGAGGTGTTCGCCGTCTCGGGCGGCCTACCGCTGGCGAAACGCCCGCCACAACGGGTCGCCTACCGCATGATGGAACTGAAACGTTGGCGTGCCCGGCTCGGCGTCCCCCTGACGCTGGAGCCAAAATTCTTTCCCGCCGCCGACAAGATGGCGCGGCGGCTGATCCTGGCCGCCCAACATGACGGACTGGACGCCCAACGGCTGGGCGACCTGGTCCATGCATTCATGCGCACGGTCTGGGTCGATGAAAAGGACATCGCCGATCCGGCGTCCTTGGCCGCGGTCCTCGACGGCATGGGGCTGGACAGTGCACATCTGTTGGCCCGCGCCGACACCGCCGAGATCGACGATATCGCCCAGGCTTATACAGAACAGGCCAAAAGCATCGGCGTGTTCGGCGCGCCGACCTATGTCATCGGCAACGAGCTGTTCTGGGGTCAGGACCGCCTTGATTTCGTAGAGGAAAAGGTGTCCGCTCAGGGCCATGGTTGATGCCGCCGCGCTGAGCACCGTCGAATGGGTTTTCGCCTATGGCTCGCTCATGTGGAATCCCGGGTTCGCGTACACGGACCGCCAGCCCGCCATGCTCGACGGGTTTCACCGGGCGTTCTGCATCTATTCCCACCACTACCGGGGCACCCCGGCGAAGCCCGGTCTGGTCCTGGGCCTGGACAAGGGCGGCAGCTGCCGGGGCATCGCCCTGCGCTTCGCCCCCGACACCCGCGACGCCGTCGTCGCCTACCTGAACGAGCGGGAGTTGATCGGATATGCCTACCGCCCGGCAATCGTCACGGCGACGCTTGAGGCTGGACAGCCCGTCGCCGCCTATACTTTCGTGACGGACCCGACCCATCCGCAATACGCGGGCGATCTTGGCCCGGCGCGGTCGGCGGCATTGATCATGGCCGCCTCCGGGCAAAGCGGGCTCAACCGCGACTACCTGATAAACACACTTAGTCAATTGGAATTAATGGGTTTTCGCGACGACGCCCTGCATGCCCTGCTGGCCCGGGTGCAGCATCTGACTGGCCTTCTCGACCAGGGCGGCGGGATTTGACGCGCCCACGCCCCGGCGGAGCCCGTGCGCAATCCCCGGCGCCGTGATAGAATCCGTCCGGCGATAAGGAAAGTTTAAGGTTTCCCTGGTCAAATTCACGGTTAATGGCAGATGAAGACCCTGCCGACGGCGGGCCATCGGCCCGAATGGCCGCACTCACCGCCGGATAACGGAGCAAGGCAATGGCTGAAGACACCGCCCCCGAAGAGAAAAAGGAATCTGAAAAGGTTCATGCTCTCTATGACGTTCAGGTGGAGATCACCGCCGTCCTCGGCACGGCGGAAATGCCGATCAGTCAGATCCTGAAGCTCGGTCGCGGTGCCGTCGTGGAACTGAACCGTACCGTCGGCGAGAACATCGAAATCCATGCCAACAACCGGCTGGTCGCCAAGGGTGAGGTCGTGGTCGTCGAGGACCGCCTGGGCGTCACCCTGACGGAAGTGTTGAAAATCAGCCAATCCCTTAAACAGTAAGGCCGCTTGAATGCCCCGCCCTGACAAGGCCGGGCCCCTGGAGTAAAGGCAACCGCCATGGCCACCGACAGTGAAATCTACCGCGCCGCCAACCTGTTGATTCAGGAATTCGGCGAAATGGCGCCCATCGGCGCGCAGGTCAAGGCAGACCAAATGCAGGACCGGGGCGACCGGGCCGCGCGGTCCGTCTGGCTTCGCGTCGCGCGGGCGACCCAAGAACTGCTTTCCGACTCCTCGCCCGACACTACCGTCCTGAACTGACGTCCGGCTTCCGTTAGCCGTCTTCTTCGAGCGGCCGCGCGATGTCGCGCGGGCTGATCATCGTCATCGCCCGCCCGGGATCGATCATGGAAATGAAGTAGGACTTGAGGAAACTGTCGGTCAACACCGCCGCCTGACGCAACCGTTCGCCCGCCGTAACCAGGCGGTCGACGCCCTGGGTCTCTTCCAGCGCCCGGTTGACGGTTTCCGCATTCCCCACAAGATCGGCGAAACGCGGCTGCCGGGTTGCCGCATCGGACTCCACGTCCACGGCGGTTCCCTGATTTTCCGCCTGGGCCAAGGCCTCGGCTTCGAGACCGCGCGCCAGCGTGGCCGCGCGAATCTCAACCCGGCCGTCGCGCGCTTCAACCGCACGCAGCCTGTTCAGGCGCGTGGCGCGGTCTTCCTGCACCTCGTTCTTGGACAGGATCCGGTCGATACCGGAACCGGAAACAATCTCAACCATGGCCTGAATATGGGCGCATTTCTTGGTTAATGCGAGCCCTCAGAGCAATCCTCACGCAGCTTTGAAGTATTCCGCGCAATGCCTTAAGAGGGAAGACCATGATATTGTTTCACGCGTCTAACCAGTCGAGGCCCCTGCCCCCATGCCCAATCTCCCCCGCACGCCCACCTCGCGCCAAATTTTCCTTTCCCTGACGGTGGCGATGCTGATGTTGGCGGCGGCGACCGCGCAAGCCGGCGGCAGCCTGCTCGACACCATGTTGCAATCCGCCCGCAACGCACCCGAGAAGCTCTACGAAGGCAAGGCCAAGACCTACCGCGCCGGGGTGATGACGCCCGAGACGCTGACGGCCTGCCTTATCCTGGCCCACCGCATCGACGCGGTCGCCGCCGAGATCCAGGCGGCAAAAGGAACGATCCGCGACCTGGACAGCAGGATCGAAGAGACCGGGCCGCGTCTGCAGCACCAGGCCATGGCCGCCCTGACCGACCCGGAACGGCGCAAGGCCTACGAGGCGCAGATTGCCGGCTACAACGCCTGGGTCGAGGAACGGCGCGGTGCGGTCGAGGGCCATAACCGTCAGGTTCGCCTGTATTCGGAAATGTCCGGGCGGTTCAATGGCGAATGCAACGGCCGATCATACTTCCCGAGCGACCTGGACACCGTCAAGGGCAGCCTGCCGCCCGAGGTCGCGGCGCAGGTGCAATAAACCGCCGGACACCCCACTCACGTCAACGTTAGTGGCGCCCGGGGCCGAACGAGACCAGACTTAGGCCCGTGATGACGATACCAGTGACCACACCCATGCCCCGGCTCGCCGCGCTCAGCACCGCGGTCCCGCCGCATAAGCTGGCCCAGGCCGATATCCGCGCCTGGGCCCGCGGCCAGTTCAAAGGCCAGGTCCGCGACATCGACCGCATGCTGCCGGCCTTCGACAACGCCGGCATCGACACCCGCTATTCCTGCATGCCGTTGGATTGGTTCAGCGAACCGCGCGGCTGGGCGGAAAAGAACGCGCGGTATCTCGACCATGCCTTGGACCTTTTGACCGAAGTGGCCGAAGATTGTCTCACGGCGGCGGGCATGACGGCCGAGGATGTGGACGCCCTGGTCACCGTCTCGACCACGGGGATCGCCACGCCGTCGCTCGACGCCCGCCTGTTCGACCGCCTGCCGTTCCGCGCCGGAACCACGCGCCTGCCGATCTTCGGCCTGGGCTGCGCCGGCGGGGTCAACGGCTTGGCCCGCGCCGCCGACATCGCCCGGGCGCGGCCCGGGTCCAAAGTCCTGTTCCTGGTGGTGGAACTCTGCGGCCTGACGTTTCGCGGCAGCGATCTGTCGAAAAGCAACGTGATCGCCACGGCCCTGTTCGGGGACGGCGCGGCGGCGGCGCTGATCACCACCGACGGCCCCGGCCCCCGCATCACACGCACGGGCGAACATACCTGGCCGAAATCCCTCGACGTCATGGGCTGGACGGTCGAGGAAGACGGACTGGGCGTGGTGTTTTCCCGCGACATTCCCCGCCTGGTGGAAATGGAACTGCCGCCCGTGCTGCGGCACTATCTGGCCCAGGACAATCTAAGCCTCGGCCATATCGACGCCTTCGTCGCCCATCCGGGCGGGGAAAAGGTCGTCACCGCCCTGGAAAAGGTGTTCGGACAGGCACCAGGCGGGCTGACGCATTGCCGCGCCGTGCTGCGCGATTTCGGCAATATGTCGGCGGCAACGGTGATGTTCGTGCTACGCCGTACGCTGGACGCCGGGTTTGCCGGCACGCCCGGCAGGCGCGCCCTGATGTCGGCCCTCGGCCCCGGTTTCACGGCCGGGTTCCTGACCTTGGAAACGGTTTAAGGTTCGCCGCCGTGCCGGTTCCTTGGATCTTCATCGCCCTGGTCGCGCTGCTGCGTCTGGCGGAACTTATCCATGCACGGCGTAACACGGCCCGCCTGATGGCCCGGGGCGGGATTGAGCACGGGCGCGGCCATTATCCCGTCATCGTCGCCCTGCACGCGGGCTGGCTGACCGCCCTGGCCGTCCTGGTGCCGCCGGACACACCCGTACAATGGCCCTGGCTTGCCCTGTTCATCGGATTGCAGGGCGTCCGGGTCTGGGTCATCGCGTCCCTAGGCCCCTATTGGACGACACGCGTCATCACCCTGCCCGGCGCCCCCCTGGTGCGGCGCGGTCCCTACCGCTTCCTGCGGCATCCGAATTACTGCGTGGTCGCGGCCGAGATCGCGGTGCTGCCACTCGCGTTCGGGGCGTGGCACATCGCCCTCGGGTTCTCCATCCTCAACGCCCTTGTTCTGGCTTGGCGGATACAGGTTGAACAGGCGGCCCTCGCCCCCCGCACAGCGGCTACGGAGTAAGCGTCAGCACATTGCCGTCGACCCGGTAGCCGCCCAAGCGGCCGAGAAAGCTCATGCCGAGGAGCGAGCGTTTCATCGCCACCCCGTTGACGGAGGCCCGCACGTCCTTGACGGTGATGGCGCCGATGCGGATGTCTTCCAGGCGCACGGGTGCGCCCGTGACCGTGCCGTTGGCGGTCTGATACATGCGGTTGAAACTGAGGGATTTCAGGTTGAAACCCAGGCGTTCGGCATCGCGGGGGCTCAGCACCACCTCGCTCGCCCCGGTATCGACCAGGAAACGGATGGCCACGCCGTTGACCGTGGCCTCGGCGATGAAATGGCCGCCGGCACCCGCACGGATGGTGACGTCGCCGCCAGGGGCCTCCTGTGCCCGATGCGGCAGCAGTTCGCCCGTCAGTCGGCCGCCCAGGGCCAGAAACTCGGCACGGAAGGAATAGCCCAGCAGCAGCACGGCGCCGAGCCCGACCCAAATCGCGGCATGGCGCAGGGCCTGGCGCGCCTGAAAGCGGCCATGGGCGATGGCGGCCCCGCCGATCACGGCAACCAGCAGCAGGGCATGGGTCAACTGAATCTGTTCGCCCCGCGTCGTCAGGGCTTCGGGAAATTGCAGAGCCAGGAACAGAACCAAGCCACCCAAAGCCAGACCGATCACAACCATCAGGAGGACGGAGCGTCTCATGGCGTGAAAGCAGACCGCCCCGCCGTCATTTCTTCGCCGCTGCCGGCAGGACGCAGCGGAACACGCTGACGCTGGACTGCACGAACAAAAGCGACGATTGGCGCGGGCCGGTCATCACGTGCTGGGCATGGCGGCCCAGGGTCTGGCAGTAATCTTCGGCCTTCGCCTCGGCGACAAAGAACTGGTTCGCCGCGTGCTCGATGGTGATGTCCTCGCCGGTCTTCTCGACGACCGTACAGGCGCCGAGCAACCCGAGCGCGGCAATGGCGATGGTCTTGCGCATGGTCCTCTCCCGTTCCGGCGCGATGGCAGGCGGCAAGACTAGCATATTTTCCGGCAGGATTAAGGCCTCCGCAGGAGGGGAGATTTTATCGTCCGGTCCGCTTCCGCCAAGCGGCGTAATCGGCCTTCGCCTTCGCCGTCGTCGCGGGGTAGAGGCCGATCACAGGGCGGCCCTTCTTCACCTCTTCGGTGACGAAGTCCTCGAACGCGGTCATTTCCGTCGCCTCATGGGCGATGGCGTCGGCCAGGTGCAGCGGGATCACGCAGACGCCTTCGTCGTCGCCGACGATCACGTCACCGGGAAACACGGCGACGTCGCCGCAGCCGATGGGGCCGTTCAGTTCGATCGCCTGATGGCGGGTCAGGTTGGTCGGGGCCGAGGGGCGGTTGTGGTACGCCGGAATGTCCAGATCGCCGATTTCCGGCGCGTCGCGGAAACCGCCGTCACTGACCACGCCGGCGCAGCCCCGCACCATCAGGCGGGTGACCAGAATCGAGCCGGCCGAGGCGGCGCGCGGGTCCTTGCGGCTGTCGATGACCATCACGTGGCCCTTGGGGCATTCCTCCACGCCCACGCGCTGCGGATGCTTGGGGTCCTGGAACACGGAAATCGGGTTCAGGTCTTCCCGCGCCGGGATGTAGCGCATGGTATAGGCCTGCCCCACCATGTTCTTCCCCTTGGGAGACACCGGATGAACGTCCTGGATAAACTGGTTCTTCAGGCCGACCTTGAACAACGCTGTGCACAGTGTCGCCGTGGACACGTTCATCAGCAGGTCGCGGGTTTTCTTGGAAAGTTTCTTGGCCATGGATCGCTCCGCTCAGAAGATGTCCGGCTCGCCGACCGGCGCGCCGAACTGGGTTTCCAGATAGTCGAAATCGCAGCCCTCGTCGGCCTGGCGGATGTGCTGGGCGAACATCCAGCCGTAACCGCGTTCGAACTTAGGTGCCGGCGGGGTCCAGGCGGCGCGGCGGCGGGCCAGTTCGTCGTCGTCCACCAGCATGTCGATGGTGCGGTTCGGGATGTCGATCTTCACGATGTCGCCGGTCTTGAGCAGGGCCAGCGGCCCGCCGACATGGCTTTCCGGCGAAACGTGGAGGATGCAGGCGCCGTAACTGGTGCCCGACATGCGCGCGTCGGACATGCGCAGCATGTCGCGGATGCCCTGCTTCAACAATTTCTTGGGCAGCGGCAGCATGCCCCATTCGGGCATGCCCGGCCCGCCTTGCGGCCCGGCGCCCCGCAGCACCAGGACATGGTCGGCGGTGACGTCCAAATTTTCGTCATCGACGGCCTTTTTCATGTCCGGATAGCTGTCGAACACCAGGGCCGGGCCCTGGTGGTTGTAGAACCGGGGGTCGCAGGCCGACGGCTTGATGACGCAGCCCTGGGGCGCGAGATTACCCTTCAGCAGGGCCAGCGAGCCTTCGTCATAAAGCGGATTGTCGAGCGGGCGGATGACGTCGTCGTTGTAGACCTCGGCGCCGTCCAGGGTTTCGCCCAGGGTCTTGCCGCTGACCGTCACGGCGTCCAGCTTCAGATGCCCGGTCAGGCGCGACATCAGACCGCGCAGGCCGCCCGCGTAATAGAAATCCTCCATCAGGTAGGTATCGCCCGACGGGCGCACGTTGGCGATCACCGGCACCAGGCGGGAGAAGGCGTCGAGGTCTTCCAGCGTCATCATCACCCCGGCGCGCCGCGCCATGGCGATCAGGTGGATCACCGCGTTGGTCGAACAGCCCATGGACATGGCGACGATGGCGGCGTTGTCGAAGGCGCGGCGGTCGAGAATTTTTTTCGGCGTCAGATCTTCCCACACCATGTCGACGATGCGCCGCCCGGTCTGCGCCACCATGCGGATATGGCCCGAGTCGGCCGCCGGGATGGACGACGCCCCCGGGATCGTCAGACCCAGGGTCTCGGCCATGGCGGTCATGGTCGAGGCCGTGCCCATGGTCATGCAGGTGCCGTAGGAGCGGGCGATGCCGGCCTCGACCTCGGTCCATTCCTCGGCGCTCAAATTCCCGGCGCGGCGCTCGTCCCAATATTTCCAGCCGTCGGAGCCACTGCCCAACGCCTGCCCCTTGTAGTTGCCGCGCAGCATGGGCCCGGCGGGCACGTAGATCATCGGCACCCCGGCCGAAATCGCGCCCATGACCAGGCCCGGCGTGGTCTTGTCGCAGCCGCCCATCAGCACCGCGCCGTCCACGGGGTGGGAGCGGATCAGCTCCTCCGTCTCCATGGCCAGCATGTTGCGGTACAGCATGGTCGTCGGCTTGACGAAGTTTTCCGACAGGCTGATGGCCGGCAGTTCGATGGGGAAGCCGCCGGCCTGATGCACGCCGCGCTTCACATCCTCGACCCGCTGCTTGAAGTGCGCATGGCACGGGTTGATGTCGGACCAGGTGTTGATGATGGCGATGATCGGCCGGCCTTCCCAGTCGGCCCGGTCATAACCCATCTGCATGGTGCGTGAACGATGCCCGAAGGAGCGCAGGTCGTCGGGGGCGTACCAGCGGGCGGACCGCAGGTCGGCGTAGGCTTTCTTGGTCGTCATCTTGGTCGCACGTCCCGATCAGGAAAAACCGTCCGCCAGGGCGAACATGAAAACGATCAACGCCGCACCGATAAGGATGCCGGCAACGCCGGGCGCGATGCCGTATCGGTCGCTGCCGTGGACGCCCTCTTCCTCGAGGTCGTCATGCAGTTCTTCGGGCGTGGTTAGGGGATTGCTCATGGGACCTCCACTGGACCTAGTTTAACGCCTGAGGCATCCACAGGGCGATCTGCGGGAAGAACATGACCAGCATCATGCCGATGATCTGCAGGCCGATGAACGGCAGCACACTGATGAAGATTTCCTGCAGGGTCACGTCCTTGGGCGCCACGGACTTCAGCCAGAAACAAGCCGGGCCGAAAGGCGGGCTGAGGAAGTAGATCTGAATGTTCATGACGAACAGAATGCCGAACCAGACCGCCGCCCATTCCGGGGTCATGCCCAGTTCCGGCCCCAGATCGCGCACCACCGGAGCGAATACCGGCACGGTGATGAAGATGATCGCGATCCATTCCATGAAGGTGCCGAGAACGACCAGGATCGCCATCATCACGAAGACCGTGCCCAGGGGACCCAAACCGGCGCCCTTGATCAACTGGCGCATGAAGTCGGCGCCGCCGATCAGGTTGTACAGACCGACGAAAGCCACGGCCCCCAGGATCAGCCAAATGATGGTGCCGACCACCGCCATGGTGTTCGCCAGACAATCGCGCAGCAGGGCGTAGTTGAACTTGAAGCGCACGGCGGCCACGGCGATGGCGCCGAACACGCCCACGGCGGCGGCTTCGGTGACGCTGGTGATGCCGCCGTAGATCGACCCCATGACGCAGAAGATCAGGGCGACGCACATGACGACCGCCGCGATCTGATGGCGGCCCAGCTTGGTTTCCTGTCCCGTCTTCAGGGCGATTTCCGCCGCCGTCGGCGCCAGGGATGGGTTGAGGTTGCAGCGCACCAGAACGAAGGTCACGTAGAACGTGGCCAGCATCAGACCGGGGATGAAGCCGGCGCTGAACAGGTCGCCGATGCCGACGTTGGCGCTGAGGCCGTAGACGATCATGACGATCGACGGCGGGATCAGGGTGGCCAAAGCACCCGCGGCACAGATCAGGCCGATGGTCAGCTTGCGGTCGTAGCCCAGGCGCAGCATCTGCGGCAGGGCGACCAGGCCCAGCATGACGATCTCGCCGCCCATGACACCCGACATGGCGGCCAGGATCACGGCGACGACGGTGGTCTGCACCGCCACGCCGCCGCGCAGACCGCCGGCAAAGATCGACATGGCGTCGAACAGGTCCTGGGCGATCCCGGCGCGTTCCAGGATCGACGCCATCAGCACGAAGAACGGCACCGCGATCAGGGGATATTTTTCCAGCAGGTCCATGGCATTGGTCGATACCAGGTACATGCCCTGCAAGCCGTAGAATGCCAGGGCACAGACCACGGAAATGATCAGCGTGACGATGCCGAGCGGCATGCCGGTCATCATCAGAACCAGAAGCGCCGCGACGATCAGCAGCGAGATGGTGGCGATGCCGACGGAGTCGCGATCAACCCGGAACTGATCGATAACGCTGCCCGATGCGCCGTGCAGGTATTCTTCCAGGTTGATCCACATGCCACCGCTTTCGCCGTAATGGGCGAAGATCTGCACCAGCAAACGCAGGCAGACCAGCGCCAGAACAGCATAGACCGTGATCTGCAGCGCGTGGGTGCGAAAATGGCGGCCCAGGTTGACCAGCAACTGCACGAGATACAGAAACAGGCCCGCGAACAGGATGGTCTTGAGCATCATGGGCAGCGGCGAATTCCAGGCCGACCCGCCGCGTTCCACCAGATCGATGCTTTCCAGCGCCCGAATCAGGGTGTCGGACACCAGCATGTAAAGGGCAATGACGCCAACCACCATGGCGAACAGGTCGAGCCACCAACGGGCCCTCTCCGACACCATGAGATAGAACACGGTGATGCCGATATGGCGCTTTTGCAGAGTCACGAAACCGGCCGACAGCATCCAGGCGCTGGCGCACAGCACCATCACCACCTCGAACACCCATTGCGTGGGCGAATGGAAGACGTAGCGGGCCACGACCTCCCACATCGTACAGAACGCCGCAATCAGGTAGAGGTTGCCGACCGCCAGACCGAGAAAACGGCTGAAATGGTCGACGGCTCGGTTGAAGGTCGCGCCGGTTGGCGCACCAACCAAGGTTTCCGTGAATCCAGACATGGCCCCCTCCTGGATCGGCAAAGTATATCAGAAAATCAATGGAAGAACCGCCGCGCCCTCGTAAGGGCGCGGCGGCAATTCGATGCCGGCTAGTTCAGGAGACCGACGGAACGCATGTACTTCAAATGCGCGTCCAGGGCTTCCTTGGCGAGGGGCGACTTCGCGGCGAAATCTTCCCAGGCCCCGACCGCGATTTTGCGGAACTTGGCGCGCTCTTCCGTCGTCCAGTCAACGACGGTGACATCGCCGCCCTTGCGCTGTTCGTCGGCGATCTTCTGGTCTTCAAGATCGGCTTCGCGGCGCATGGCGTCATAGGCGGCCTGATACCAGACCTCCAGCGCGGTCTGACCCTGCGGGCCCAGCTTGTCCCAAACCTTCTTGTTCACGATGAATTGCAGAACGGCCATGGAATGGATGCCCGGATAGATCGGATACTTGGCGACCTTGTAGAGCCCCTGGGCGTTGTTGTTCACGTGGGCCGAGGCGTCAGCCGCGTCGATGACCTTTTTCTCCAGCGCCGTATAGACCTCGGAGAACGGCAACGACACGGGGGCAGCACCCGCGCGCTTGAACACTTCAGCGGCCAGGCCTTCCGGCGAGCGGACTTTCACGCCCTTGAAGTCGGCGACGGATTTGATCGGGATGGTCGATACGAAGGCTTCCTTGGCGTAAGGACCACAGCCGACGACATGCACCTGACCCTTGGTGTACTTGTCATACATCTTCTGCAGGATTTCCTTGCCGCCGCCGTACTGGCAGAAGGTGCGGACCTGGTCGACCGTGTCGTAACCGGCAATCAGGTCGCCGATCACGGCGAACGCCGGATCGCGGCCCGAGAAATAGGAAACCGCGTTCAGGTCGCCGTCGAGAATGCCGTTGGCGACGGCGTCGATGGTTTCACGGTGCGGGACGACGGCCTTGGTCGGCAGAACCTCGATCTTGACCGTACCGGCGGTCATGGCATCGAGCTTCGGCGCCCAGGTGTCGGTCATGAAGCGGTGAGCCCAATCGCCGGCCTTGGAACTGGCCTGAACCTTGAGCGTTTTCGCGGCGGCACCGCCGGTCGTCCCGGCAATGACCAAGCCGCCGACGGCAAGCGCCATCAGTGTCTTCTTAAACATGATCCTTGGATCTCCCTAAACGTAGTTCTTATGACGGTGATATTGACTTCACCCGCACTGAAATACTAATATATCAGTTGCAGAGTCAAGCACAAAGCTGGCTCGCAGGCGCAGCAAAAACCCTGCTTTTGCGCCGTTTTTCGGGGGTATCGACCACGTGACGCCTGACTCGACCGGCCTGTTCAAAGAGCGTCCAGCCCCACCGAAAGGCGGCCGCCTGACGACCGTCCAGCAAATCTATCAAACGGTGCGCGACCAGATCGTTTCCCTCGACCTGCCGCCCGGCACGGTGCTTCAGACGCGACAGATCGCGGAGACATTCGGCGTCAGCCCGACCCCCGTGCGCGAGGCCCTGATCCTGCTTGAGGAAGAAGGCCTGGTCGATGTGTTTCCCCAGTCGCGCACCTGTGTCTCCTTCATCGACATACAGAGTGCGCGCGAAGCCCATTTCCTGCGCCGCAGCGTCGAGGTTGAAATCGCCCGCACCCTGGCCGCCGAGATCAGCGACGACGAAGTCGATGCCCTGCGCGCCGCCATCGGCCGCCAAAGGACGGCGCTTGAGGCCGGCGATCTGTCGGCCTTCCTGCCCGCCGACAACCGTTTCCACGAAATGATGTACGAGATGGCCGGCGTCGGCGGATTGTGGGACATCATCCACGCGCGGCGCGCCCATCTGGACCGGCTGCGCCGCCTGCACCTGCCCACCGAAGGCAAGGCGGCAAAGATCATCCGCGACCACGAGGCGATCCTTGACGCCATCGACGCGCGTACCCCCAACGAAGCCGAAGCCGCCGTGCGCGCCCATTTGAAGGACACCGTTTCCGCGACCGGGGAAATGCGCGCCGTCTTCCCTGAATATTTCCGTTAAACGAATTTCCGAGACACGAACACCACGCAGACAAGGAAACATCCCATGACCACCAATCCCGTGATCGCCGACGATCAGGTCGCGGCCTACAGGAACAAGGGTTATATCGTCGTCGAGGACATCTATTCGCCCGCCGACGTCCAGGAAATGCGCGACGCCCTCGACGGCCTGATCGCAAGCGCCCATGGCCTGACGGACCACACCAGTGTCATCGACCTGGAACCCAACCACACACCTGATGCGCCCCGCGTGCGCCGCATCAAGGAGCCGTTCAAGAACCATGACGTGTTCAACCGCATGGCCCGCCATCCGCGCCTGATCGCGGTCTTGACGGCGCTGCTCGGCCCGGCGTTCCGCATGCACGGATCGAAGATCAACCTGAAGTCGGCCGAATACGGATCGCCCGTCGAATGGCATCAGGATTGGGCCTTCTATCCCCATACCAACGACGACGTGCTGGCCGTCGGCGTCATGCTCGACGACATGACGGACGAAAACGGCCCCCTGCTTTGCGTGCCCGGTTCGCACACCGGCCCGACCTACGATCACCATCAGGACGGCCGCTTCATCGGCGCCATGGACCCGGACGTTCCCGGCGCCAACCTGGGCAGCGCCGAGACCATCACCGGCCCGGCCGGGGCCTGTAGCTTCCATCACGCGCGCACCATTCACGGCTCGGGACAGAACACCTCGGGCCGTGGCCGCACCCTGCTGCTTTACCAGATCGCCGCCGCCGACGCCTGGGACATCCGAGGCTTCGGCAAGGAAGCTTCCTGGGACGAATACGCTGCCACCTTCATCGCGGGTGAGCCGACGTTGGAGCCCCGCGTGGTGCCCGCCCCCATCCGCCTGCCCTACCCGCCGCCGCTCAAGGGTGGGTCCATCTATGAAAGCCAGTCCCTGGCCAAGAAGAAATTCTTCGGCGCCAAGACCGCCGCCGAGTAACCCTGTCCACCGACCACGCCCATCCAGACCAAGACCGGAGCCCCCATGGCCAAGAAAAAAGTGCTCATGACCGAGCGGATTCACCCCGCCGGACACGCGATCCTCGACGCCCGTGACGACATCGAGGTCGTGATCGCCGACGATGTCAGCGCCGAAGGATTGGCGAAAGCCCTGCCCGGCGTGCATGGAATCGCCGTGCGCACGGCGCAACTTCCCGAAGCGGTCCTGGCCCATGCCAACGACCTGCAGGTCGTCTCGCGCCACGGCGTCGGCTGCGACAACATCGCGGTCGACCACCTGACGGCGCGGGGAATTCCGGTCTGCATCGCGTCGGGCGCCAACGCGCGCTGCGTCGCCGAACACACCATGACCATGATGATGACGCTGGCCCGCGACCTGACCGGCCAGACCGCCGCCGTGCGCGAGGGGCGCTGGGCCGACCGCGGCACGTTCAAGGCGAAAGACCTGTACCGCTCGACCATCCTGATCGTCGGCTACGGGCGCATCGGGCGGCTGCTCGCCCCGTTGTGCAAGGCCTTCGGCATGGATGTCGTGGTGGCCGACATCAAGCTCGACCGCGACCTCGCCGCCCAACAGGGCGTGCGGGCGGTCGAGGATTTCCGCCCTGAGTTGCCGGCCGCCGATTTCGTGTCGCTGCACGTGCCGCTGGACGAGACCACGCGTCACCTGATCGGGCCCAAAGAATTGGCCGCGATGAAGCCGGGCGTCATCGTCATCAACAACGCCCGCGGCG
Organism: uncultured Alphaproteobacteria bacterium; assembly: GCA_963976055.1. GTDB lineage: Bacteria > Pseudomonadota > Alphaproteobacteria > Rhodospirillales > Casp-alpha2 > UBA1479. The sequence continues at coordinate 138,513 of CAXBJB010000002.1, read as the reverse complement.
GCGTGGTCGATGAACAGGCGCTCGCCGCCGCCCTCGACAGCGGCCATGTCATGGGGGCCGGGGTCGATGTGTTTTCACAGGAACCGCCGCAGGACGGCCACCCCCTGGTCAACCATCCCCGCACCGTTCTGGCGCCGCACAACGGCGCCGCGTCGTTCCTGGCCCTGGAGGCGGCAGCGATGATGACGGCGCAGAACATCCTGGATCAGTTCGACGGCTGCCTGAAGGACGAGATGATCTTCAACCTGGACGCCCTGAACCGGGCGTCCTGACGCAGGACAGCGGGAGGACAAACGCATGACCGCATCCACCGTCTTTATCGGATCCGGCGCCGGCTTCGCGGGCGACCGCATCGACGCGGGCCTGCCCGTGGTCGAAACCCTGGCCCGGCGCGACGGCCCCCGCTATTTGATCTTCGAGGTCATGGGCGAACGGACGCTCGCCATCGCCCAGCGCATCAAGATGCGCAACCCGGACCTGGGTTATTCGCCCTATCTGGAACCCTATCTGCGCGGCGTGCTGAAACCCGCCAAGGATGCGGGCGTGCGCATCGTCGCCAACCTGGGCAACGCCAATCCCCTGGGCGGCGCCAGGAAGACCTTGGAGATCGCCCGGAAGCTCGGCATCGAGGGCCTGCGCGTCGCCGTGGTGCTGGGCGACGACCTGCTGGGTTTCATGACGGCGGAAGATGTCGCGGGCTTGCCGACCATCGAAGGTGTGACCATCCAGGGCAAGGAAATCGTCGCCGCCAACGCCTATCTGGGTGCGCGGCCCGTGGCGGAGGCCCTGGCCCTCGGCACCGACGTGGTGCTGGTCGGGCGCACGACGGACGCGGCCCTGGTGCTGGGCCCGCTGATCCACGAATTCGGCTGGGCGGCGGACGACTGGGACCGCCTCGCCGCCGGCACCCTGGCAGGCCATCTTCTGGAATGCGGCGGCCAGGTCACGGGCGGCTATTTCTGCGACCCGGGGTTCAAGGACGTGCCGGGCATGGACGAACTGGGCTTTCCCATCGGCGAAATCGGCGCCGACGGCTCCATCGTCATCACCAAGGCGGAGAACACGGGCGGACTTGTCACCAAGGCCACCGTAACGGAACAGATCCTTTATGAAATGCACGACCCATCAGCTTACCTGACGCCCGACGTGGCGCTCGACGTGACCGGCGTGACCCTGGCCGACGACGGCAAGGACCGCGTGCGCGTCCGGGGCGCCAAGGGCCATCCGCCGCCGGACACGCTGAAGGTGACCGTGTCCGCCGACGGCGGCTGGCTGGGCGAGGCCGAATTGACCTATGCCGGGCCCAATGCCCTCGCCCGCGCCAATCTGGCCGCCGACATCGTGCGCAAGCGATTGGCGAGCCGCGGCGTCAAAGACCCCGTGCGGGTCGAGATCGTGGGCGCGGGTGCCGCCTTCGACAACGATGCCTCCGACCGTCAGCGCGGCGCCAACATGCCGCTCGACGGCGAATACCGCCTGCGCGCCGCCGTGCGCACGGCGGACAAGGCGACGGCGCAATACGTGAACGACGAGGTGCTGAGCCTGTTCTGCTCCGGCCCGGCGGGCGGCGGCGGCTATCGCTGTTCGATCACCGGACAGGTCAACACGGCCTCGGTCCTGGTGCCGCGCGGCCCGGTCGAGGCCCAAGCCAAAGCCGAAGAGGTGACGTCATGAGCGATACCGGCATGCTCACCCTGCCCCTTCACGCCGTGGCCCATGGCCGCGCCGGAGACAAGGGCAACCGCTCCAACATCTCCGTCGTCGCCTACCTGCCCGACGCCTTCGCCTACCTCCGCGATCAGGTGACCGAGGATAAGGTGCTGGCCCTGTTCCGCCACAAGGGGGCGAGCAAAGTCACACGCTACGTGCTGCCGAACCTGAACGCGCTGAACTTCGTCATCGACGACGCCCTGGAAGGCGGTGTCAATTCCGCCCTGACCCAGGACCTGCACGGCAAGACCCTGTCGTTCCTGTTATTGGGGGAAATCGAGGTCACGGTGCCGCGAAATTGCGTGCCGGCGGGGTCGCGCTATCTCGCGGATTGATCCGGATTTCAGGCGGTGCCCGCGTCGGGGCCGCCGTTGAGAAATTCCGCGTTATCCTCGATCAGCGTCTTCAGGAAGTTGTGCACGTTGCGGATGCGCGGGATGTGTTCCAGGTCGTCGTGGATGCTGAGCCAGAAATCCCGTTTCACGCATAGCCTGTCGCCCAGCACCCGTTCCAGGCGCGGGTCCTGATCGGCGACAAAGGTCGGTTGCATGGAAATGCCCATGCCCGCCGCCGCCGCGTGGTACTGGGCGACCAGACTGGTCGAACGGAACACGACGTTCTGGTCGCGCAGCACGTCCGACATCCATCGCACCGCCGGGATCGCCACCAGTTCGTCGATATAGTCGATGAACCGATGATGTTGCAGATCTTCGATCGTGCGCGGGCGGCCATAGCGGTCCAGGTAGTCCTTCGACGCATAGAGAAACAACGCGAACTCGCCGATCTTTTCGCTGGTGATGCGATGGCCGCTCGGCCGCGGAAAGCTGATCAGGACATCGGCCTCGCGCTTCGACAGGTTGACCCAGTGGGACGCCGTGACCAGTTCCACGTTGATCGACGGATGCTGTTCGTAAAGCGACAGCATGCGGGGCGCCAGATACAGGCTGCCCAGCGCCTCCATGGTCGCGACGCGGATCGTGCCGCTGACTTCGGCCGTCTCGCCGCTGAAGGTCGCGGCGATCTGGGCGACATGGGCCTCGATACCCTCGGCCTCGCGCAGCAGGTCTTCGCCCCGGTCGGTCAGCAGGAAGCCGCCCGGGGTGCGCTCGAACAGCTTGGCGCCCAGTGCCGCCTCAAGCGTTTTGATCCGCCGCCCGACGGTGGAATGGGTCAGCGACAGCGACCGCGCCGCGTGGCTGAGCGAGCGGTGACGCACCAGAGCCAGGAACAACGCAATGTCGTCCCAATCGAAGCGGGACAGCTCCGAGGCATAGGCGCGCGGTTTCGGGTCCGGCTTGGTCACGGAACGGTTCTCCTGGAATGACGGGGCGATTTTACCCCGCCGCGGCCTCGTCCTCCAGTGCGCCGGCTTCGAGGGTCGCAAACGGCACGGCGCGCCCGTCCCCACCGATATCGTCGAACTGGGCCGGCGCCTGGTCGCGCCGCCGCACGGTCAGCCCGAACACGTCGTAACGGTTGTAGTAGCCGGACACGTCATGGAACTGCTTGGGCACGATGCAATCGTCCAGATCGATCTGCTCGATCAGCAGTTGATCCTCGTCCTTGGCACTTTCAGCGATGGCCAGGCCGCTGGGCCCGACGATCATCGACACGCCTGGGGGCGATTCCTTGACGATGCGCAGCGCGTCGCCGTTGATCCGGGAAATGATCTCGTAGGCGGTGTCGTCCAGGCGCGCGGCGCAGACGATGTTGAAGACCTTGCCCTCGAACGAATGGGCCGCCGCGCGGATGCGGTTGGCCGACGCCAGGTCATAGCGGTCGTTGGCGGACGGCTCGTGGGTTGGCCATACGGGCGGATAGCTGGAAATATGGATCTGTTCACCCTGGGCGATCAGGCTGTAACGCGCCAGCGGGTTCGTGTTTTCGCCGCAGATCAGGGCGCCGATGCGGCCAAGCGGCGTATCGACCACGCGCAGGCCCGCGCCGTCGCCGTTCGACCACACCAGCTTTTCATAGAACGTGGGCACCAGCTTGCGATGATGGTTGAGGATCGAGCCGTCGGCCCCGATCAAAAGGTTGGTGTTCCAGATGCAGCCGACGCTGCGGTCCGTGGACTCGCTGATACCGATCGACACGATCATGCCCGTCTCGCGCGCGGCCGAGCAGATCTTGAGAATCTCCGGCCCCGGCACGCGGATCGACTGGCTGACGAAGCGTTTGAATAGGTCGTGGTTATGGATCGGCGCCGCCAGCGCCGGCCACACGGGAAATCCGGGCACGAAGGATTCCGGAAAGGCGATCAACTGCACGCCTTGCGCCGCCGCCTTGTGGATATAATCGCAAACCTTGTCGACGGTTGCACGGGCATCGAGGTAGACCGGCGCCAAATGGGCCGCCGCAACCGTGATTTTCTGGTTCATGTTCGGTCTCGTGTTGTCGCAAGGGTGCGCCGGCCGTCTCCCTGTGGCGCGGGGAGAAAAACGCGGGTGGAGACGGCCGGCCCCTCGCGGGGTTTCAGGTACCGCAGGCGTGGACTAGAGCTTGTGAGTGCGGAAGTCGTAGCGCGGCGGCAGTTTCGCCATCAGGTCCTCGCGGGGAATGTGTTTCTTGAGGACGAATTTGGAGTCTTCGACGCGGCTCATGTAACAATCGATCATGCCGCTGTGGTCTTCCGCGCGCAGGATCTTGGTTCCCTGCGGATGAGCCAGGGAATTTTCCATCTTCAGGCCTTCGAGCGCTTCGATCACACCGGGTGTGTCCTTGTCGCGCTGCCAGCCCGACGCCTCGATGGCGGCCTTGAGAGCGAAGAAGTTCTCGTAGCTTTGCCAGGCATGGCTTTTCGCCATGACCTTGCCCGACTTGTCGTCCTTCGCGTAGACCGGATCGACGCCCATCATCTCGATGAACTTGGCGTGGTATTCGTCGTTCTTGAATTCCAGGGGCCGCGGGAAGTTCTCCAGGAAGTAGACCCCTTCGGTGGCGCCGTTGATGTCGCGGGGATCGATCGCCTCGATGGTCCCGGACACGGAATACATCTTCATTTTCTCGTCCAGGCGCATGGATTTCGACTGCGTGTAGAACGCGACCGACAGGGCGCCGAAGAACACCGAGAACAGAACTTCCGTTTCTTCCGGAATGCGCGCCAGATAGGGCACCAGATCCTTGGTGCCGAGCGGCACGGCGATGGGGTCGTTGACCTTACCGCCCGCGGCTTCGATCAGTTTGCGGTGTTCCTGATGATGGCTGTGGCCCCAGGCGTAATCGGGGAAGATCATGGTCCAGTTCTTGCCCAGGTTTTCCATCGCCCAGGGCACGCCCGCGGCGGCCAGGGCATAGGTGTCGGTGCCCGTGCGGAAGCTGTAGCGCGATCCCTTGGAGCCCGTCGCCTCGGTCGCCTCACCGGCCGAGAAATAGGGCGTCTTCAGTTCCGTCGCGATGGGAATCGAGGCCAGCATGATGCCCGAGTGGACGGAGCCGACGACGAACGACGCCTTCTGCCGCTGGATCAGCGAGCGCAGCTTGCGCGCCCCTGCGGCCGGGTTCGATTCCGTGTCGGCGACGGCCAGTTCAACCTTGCGCCCGGCGATGCCGCCGCCTTCGTTGATCACCTTGACCGCGGCCTGGGCGCATTTGTCATGCCAATATCCCCAGGACGAAAACCCGCCGGTCAGTTCGCACTGATGGCCGATCACGATGGGCCCAGACGCCTTGGCGAAGGCGTTATGGGTGATGCCGAAATAGGCTGTCGTCGCGGCCGCACCGCCCGCCAGGGCGGTCTGCAGGAAGGATCGCCGGGTCTGGCCCGAACGGGGCGCCGTGGCCGGCTTCGATTTCACGTCTTTGGTCATTGTTCTGTCTCCAGCTGGGTTGTGACGGATCGTCGTGAAGCCCCGCCTTCATCGGCGGTTGTTAGACGGTGACCCCGAGATATCGGTGCAGGGTCTCCTTATCGTTTTTGAGGTCCTGGGCGGCGGCCTGATGTACGACGGCCCCCTTCTCCATGATGTAGATGCGCGAGCACAGGCGGAGCGCCGTCTTGATGTTCTGCTCAACCAGCAGGATCGACACCCCGGCGTCGTTGACCGCCTTGATCTCGCGGCGGATGTCCTGAACCAGGATCGGCATGATGCCCTCGGTCGGCTCGTCCAGGATCAGCAACCTGGGCTGCATGACCAGGCAGCGCGCGATGGCGAGCATCTGCTGCTCGCCGCCGGACAGCGTTCCGCCGGGCTGGCTCAGGCGTTCCTTAAGGCGCGGAAAACGGTCGAACACATAGTCGAAGACCTGCGAGGGCGGCGTCTTGGTCAGGCCGATCTCCAGGTTCTCCTTCACGGACAACGAGGGAAAAATGCCCCGCCCCTGCGGCACGTAACCGATCCCGGTGCCGGGAATGCTGTGCGGCGCAATGTCGGTCAGGCTGTGGCCGTCGAACACGATCTCGCCGCCGGTCGCCTTGACCAGGCCCATGATGGTTTTCAGTGTTGTCGTCTTACCCACGCCGTTGCGGCCCAGGAGCCCGACCGCCTCGCCGGATTGCACCTGCAGAGACGTCCCTTGCAGGACGTGGACCTTGCCGTAATGGGCGTGGACGGCGTTCAGCTCAAGCATCGTCGTCCCCCAGGTAGGCCGCGCGCACGTCGGCGTTTTCGGAAATCTCGGCCGGCGTGCCGCGCGCCAACACGGTGCCCAGCGCCATGACGATGATATCGTCGGAAATGTCGAACACGACCTCGATGTCGTGTTCAATGATCACGATGTCGATGCGCTTCGACAGCTCGCGGATTTTCTCCACGGTACGTTCCGTCTCGGCCGGGCCCATGCCGCAGATCGGCTCGTCCAGCAGCAGCAGTTGCGGCTCGGTCGCCAGCGCGATGCCGATCTCCAGCAGCGCCACGTCGCCGTAGGACAGATTGGCGGCCTCCTGCCCGGCCAGATGGGTCAGTTGCAGTTCCTCAAGCAAGGCATCCGCCCGCTCGTTCGCCGCCCGGCAAGCCTTCAGGCCGGTAAAGGGCCGGAACACGCCGCGGCGGGATTGCGCCGCGATCCACAAATTCTCGCGCACGGTCATGCCGTGGAACACGCTTTTGATCTGCAGGGTGCGCGCCAGGCCCAGGCGGCTGATCTCATGCACGGAACAATTCGTGATGTCCTTGCCCAAGAAGCGGATGGCCCCGGCCGATGGGGTCAGGATGCCGGTGACGACGTTGAACAGCGTCGTCTTGCCCGCCCCGTTGGGGCCGATGACCGCCGTCAGCTTGCCGCTGTCCACCGTGGCATGAACGCCGCCCAGGGCGGCCAATCCGCCAAAATGCTTCTCGATGCCGTCGATTTCCAGGATCGGGGTCGCGGTCATGGCTTGTCCTCCCCTTTCGCATCGGGGCTAGAGGGGGGCGTTTCCGGGCGGGCAATGCGCCGGACCAGGGCCTGCCACAGGCCGCCCAGGCCCTTGGGCGCGAAGATCACAACCAAAATGACGATGATGCCGACCAGGATCAGATAGTGTTCCCAGGCGTGGGACAGTTCCTCGCGCAGCACGATCAGCAGCGACGTCCCGACGATGGGTCCGAGCAGCGTACCCGCCCCGCCGATGATGGCCCAGACAACGGCCTCACCCGACACGTGATAGAACATGTAGGAGGCCGAGGCGTAGCGGCCGAAGAAGGCGAACAGCGCCCCCGCAATCCCGGCGATGAAGCCGGCGATGACGAAAGCGGTCAGGCGGATCAAATAGACGTTGAGCCCGATCAGCGCGGCGCGGTGGTCGTTTTCCTTGACCGCGCGAAAGGCCGAACCCAGCGGGCTTTTCAGGATCACCCCCATCAGCGCGTAACAAATGCCGACGACGGTGATGATGAAATAGTACTGCACTGTCGGATCGGTCAGCGACAGCTCCCACTCGCCGATGCTGACGATCGGCGGCATGGTGAATGACAGGCCGTCGTCACCGCCGGTCAGCGGCTTCCACGACAGGGCCGCGAAATAGAAGATCAGCGAGAACACGACGGTGATGATCGCGAAGTAGTGCCAAGTCAGGCGCACGGCGAGCGCCCCGGCGACCAGGGCCATGGCCGTCGCCATAACAATGCCGAGCCCGAACGCGGGCCAGAACCCCAGCCCCAGCTTGGCCACGCCGATGGCAACCCCGTACATGCCCATGCCGAAGAACAGGGCCTGGCCAAAGGACAGCAGCCCGACATAGCCGAACAGCAGGTTGACGCTGGCCGCCAGCAGCGACCAGATCAGCATCTCGGCATAGATGTCGACCCAGAACCCGTCGACCAGGAGCGGCAGGAACCACGGCGCCGCGAGGGTCAGCAGAGCCACCACGACAAGCCCCAGGCGATTGATTGCCGCCGCCGTCATCGGGTCGACCCCGAGAAAATACCGTGCGGACGGACCAGCAAAACGGCGCTCATCAGGCAGAGCGAGCCGATGCGGGCCAGGGTCGGGTCCACGAAGCTGGCCATCACCCCTTCGAAGAAGGCGAGCATGACCGCCGCCGCGACCGTGCCCTCCAGGTTGCCCAGACCGCCGATGATGACGGCCATGAAACAGAACGGCAGGATATCGACGCCGGCCTGGAAATCGACGGTGGTGATCGGGCCGGCGACGACGCCGCCCAACGCCGCCATGGCGAAGCCGATGGCGAAGGTCACCATGTAGACGCGGCGAGCCGGGATGCCCATGGCCGTCGCCGTTTCCGGGTCGAAGCGCACGGCGCGCATCCAGGTGCCCAGCTTGGTGCGGTGCAGGAACAGAAAGAAGCAGCCGATGGCGGCGATCGACACCAGGGCCGCGAACAGGCGGTAGACTTCGTATTCCAGGCCGAACAGCGGCACCGTGTCCTCAATGGGGGCGGTCAAGCGGGCCGGCGTCGCGCCGAAGGTCGCTCGCACGCTTTCCTGCAGGATGATCGACAGCCCGAAGGTCGCGACGATGGACAGCGCCGCCGCGTTCTTGATCGGCTGGATCACCGTGTATTCGATCACGGCGCCGATGGCGAAGCCCAGGATGGGCACGATGGCGAAGGCCAGCCAGTAATTGCCCGTTGTATCGAACACGAACCAGGCCAGCACCGTGCCGACCATAAAGAAGTCGCCGTGCGCAATGTTGATGATGTCGAGAAGCCCGAAGATGATCGACAGCCCCAGGGCGATCAGTGCGATGATCAGCCCCCAAACAATGCCGTTCATCCCAAGTGCGATGACGAGTTCCATGCCGTGTCGGCCCCCTTGTGAGCACCTGTTTTTTGGTGCGTGTTACGGAAACGGTGCCTTGAATTAATTTGAACGGCAATTCAAAATTTTTGCACGTATCTGTGCAAAAATAATCAGACATCCCTATCAAAGATCATAACTTTGTATTCGCGCACGAGTCTCGGTAAGCCTTCTCGAAGGACAATCAATTGGAATTAAAGGGGTTTTTCTCTACGACCCAGGCCGTTAGGCCGCGCTACCGGGCGGTCATTTACCGCACAGGACGGCCCCGTACCGGATGACGAACAAAGCGAATGCCGCGCACCAAAAGCCTCCCGATAAGGACAGCATCAGATGATAATCGCCCGTGAAGGGCGCCAGGACTCGGGTCGCTGCCGCCAGAAACACGAACACATATACGGCCGTCGTGGCGCCGTCTGCGGCGAGTACGCGGCCCGTGTGCCCCAGGGTCGCCCGGGTCATCACGGCCAGCACCATGCCACCCATGGCGCCCGCCGTCAGGGCATGCAGGCCCGCCGTTTGCGGAATATTGTCGGCAAACCCGGCCGCCCCCATTAATAGAAGACCGATCGCAATCCACAGGTATCCGGCATGCAGGCTCCAGACCAGGGGATCGCGCAGGCAGGCCATGCCCTTCCAGCGCCCCAGCCGGATGACATGCAGCCCGCCGGCAGCCAAAAGGACATAGGCCGTCGCCGCATGATCCGGCACGGCGACCCAACCCGCGAGGGCGATCAAGGTCGCCAGCAACACGCCCCGATCGAAGCCGCCGAACGGCACCGGACGCGCGATGTCGGGCCGATTTTTCGCCAGCCAATTGCCCGTGAAACTGGGGATGATCCGCCCCCCGACGAGACAGATCAGCATGACGATCACGGCGACGCCCAGGCGGGCGCCGATCCCGCCGGGCAGCGCCACGCCCGCCGCTTCGGCATGGACCAGACCGTTGGCGACCGCCAGAACGCCGACCGCGCCGACGATCGGCAGGTTGCGCCAGTTGCGCCCGGCAAGGATTTCGCGAAGCGCCACCGCCATCAGGGCGGGCAGAAACGCCCCGTCGATCACGGCGGCGGGCAGCACGCCGAGGACGGCGCTGTAGGCTACCGCCGCGCGCCCGGCAAGCCACAGCCCGAACAGGGCGATCAGTCCCCAGCCCTGCAGCGGCATCCGCCCGGTCCAGTTGGGGATGGCGGTCAACAGAAACCCGGTCACGACGGCGGCGATGACGCCGAACGTCATTTCATGAGCGTGCCATTGGACAGCCGGGAACGCCGTGCGGACCGCGATGTCGCCGGACAGAACCGCAACCCACAGCGCGACATAAGCCACCGCCGACAGGCCCGCCGCCAGGAAGAACGGCCGGAACCCCTGGCTGAACAACGCCGGCCCCGACCAGTCCGCATACCGCGGGACGGCTTCCGAATTCGCGATCCTGATGGCCATGCTGTATCTCCTCGCTTGCCAACGGGCAGCCTGCGGGGGGCGCCCTTGGACTACGACTATGGCGCAGACCGGCAGGCTGCGACTTAACCAATCTCAAGCCGCGCCGTCAATTTCACGGCATGTAAGGGGGGAGGATGGTACGCGCTGCAGGGATCGAACCTGCGACCTACTGATTAAAAGTCCCCCAAGGGCCTTTGATCGCCACCTTCCGGGGCCACCCATTCCCCGTTCTGGAACAATGGTTTACGCCATTTTCCCCGAGATTTTCGCCACCCGTAGCGCAGCCCCACGGACTATCAAGTCCCCTTGACTTCCAAAACTGTAATGATTACAATCATGCGAGCCGAGGCACTGCACGGCCCCACAACGTCCCCACGAGGAGAACCCCATGCAAGACACCGAAGCCCGCCACCACTTGGCCGCCGCATCCGCACGCGCAACAAGAGAGGAGTGTCCCAAGATGATTTCCCCATTGAGCCTGTTCAACAAGCTGGGGAGGCTGACAGCCTTGGAACACGGTATATCTGTCCAGGCTGCCCAAACCTTCCTCCTCGTGGCCATGAACGAGGGAGCCAGCTTGAAAGAGTTGGCTGACAAAATGGACCTCCCTCAGTCCTCGGTAGGGCGTTATTTGCAGGACCTAAGCGACTCCGGGAGGTCGCTCGGGGGCCGCCGCAAGGCATCCATGGGCCTCGTGCGGGTTGACGTCAACCCCTCGCTCATGCGCCAGAAGATGTTCAGCCTGACCCCGAAGGGCAAGCGTCTTCTGGCGGACCTCCTGGCCTAGGGACGATGACTTTTCGTCCCTATTTCGTCCCCAGACGGAGGCGGTCCCCGGAAAGTGGTACGCGCTGCAGGGATCGAACCTGCGACCTACTGATTAAAAGTCAGTTGCTCTACCAACTGAGCTAAGCGCGCATATCGGTGTTCGGGGCCTTCGCCGGACGATGCCCGGCAAGGCAGGCGGGAAATTACGGGCCAAAGGCCCCTAGGTCAACGCCGGAGTCCGGACTTTTCCGGGTTATTTATCGGCCGGCCCCAGGTTGAGGATCTCCGTGACCGGCAAAACCGCGATGTCCTGCAACTTCTCGAACCGCGGATTGCCCAGATCGATCAGGTTCGAGACCCGGGAATAGACCTCCGGTACGAACATATCCTCGCCGCTGTCGCTGGTCCGGCGAATCCCATAATGCACCGATTTCCGCTGCTTTGCCGGTAGGCGCGAGAGAAAATTCTTAGTCACCCAGAGGCTGCCGTCGCGGGCGAAATCGCTGAGCCGTGCCGCCCGGTTGATGGTATCGCCAAGCACCGTGAACTCAAGATGGGTCGGCGTCTGGTAGGTGCCGAACCATTCCTCGCCCTCGTCCAGGCCGATGTTCAGCTTGAGGTCCGTCAGCCAGTTCTTTCGCCCCTGCCACTCGCGGGAAATATCGTGCATCGCCTCGCGCATTTCGTAGGCACAGGTCAGCGCGTTTTGGACATAGTCCGTGTCCGGCTGGGGAAAAAAGTAATAGACCATGCCGTCGCCGACATGCTTGCCGTGGGTAGCGTAGAACTTCCGTAGCTTGGGCTCCATCACGCTCCAGATGTTGTTGATCAGCTCGAAGTACTCTTCGGGCGGAAGCTCGGAGCAGATCCGCACGGAACTCTGCAGATCGGCAACCAGGACCGCCAGCGGCGTCAGGTAAGGCCGGCGGCTTTTGAGCAATTCGCGGATGACGATGTCTCGGCGCGCGAGAAACGCCAACAGGCCGTCACGGTCAGCATCCAGCGGCACATAAGTGAGAAAAACCCCTTCGCGGAAGAACGACGCATAGAGCGTGTAGGCCCGGGGGGCGTCGACGCGCGCCGCCAGGTTGACCACGGTCTGGCGAAGGGCGCGGGAAGAATCCACCTCAGCCGCGTCATAGGCACCGACAAGACTGTCGAAGACATCGGCTTCGACCTCGCCGTCCAACTGCAGCAAGGCCTTCTTCGGCATCCGGTTCTTGGCGATGGAAAAGTGGAAATCGAGAATCTCGTCCCAGCTTTCCGACCGGGCAAGACCGGGACAGGTCCCCAGCAGCTTGAACACGCTGCGCTCCGAAATATCGCCGCTGGCGGTCAGGTCCGGTCCGAACAGGTCTTCCTCGGCGTATCCGTTCCACCATTCGATCTCGAAGTTGTTGTTGACCAGATAGGCCGGGTAATCGAACTGGTCGAGCGTCAGGCGGACGAGGTGCGGGCTGTGGTCCGCCAGAGAGACAACCGACGCCGACGTTCCGACCGCCATTTTCACGGCATCCGCCTTGGCGATCTCCCTACCCTTCAGAACAAGGACGATGTCATCCATCGATTTGCCCTCGGCGCGCAGGCGGCGCACTGTTTCGACAATCTCGATAACCTTGTCGGGGAAATATCCGATGCGCGGGGCGGTGCTGTCGGCTGCGGCGGGCCGGCGGAGTTCCGCCCGCGGAAGAATGCCAAGCGCGATATAGTTGTTGATGGTGGCACGGGAAATTCCGGTCCGTTCCATCAACTCCTTGCTGGTCACCATACCCTCACCCCCATGAAAGCGTCTTTCTCTTCTTAGACACTAGATAAGTGGACAGTGTCTAAAAACAGGTTAACAACCTGACAGAAACCTGACAATTGGCAATGAGGGATTCAAAACAGTAATCAAGCGAGCCGAAAAAACCAGCCTGACTTTCAATTTAATTATTATTAATCAAACGATTAGAGTTTTTTCCGAGATGAATAGACAGTCCAACACGCCTGACTGCCTATTCGTCGCCTGAGCGCTTTCTCTCTTCGAAGCGCACCATCAGCTGATCCTTCACCGCGGGCGAGACGAAATGGCCGACATCGCCGCCGAGGGAGCCGATTTCCTTGACGAACCGGGACGAGATGAACTGATGGCGTTCCGAGGCCATGAGGAACACGGTTTCCACCTTGGGATTGAGGCGCGCGTTCATGCCCGCCATCTGGAATTCGTATTCGAAGTCGGACACGGCGCGCAGCCCGCGGACGATGAGAGACGCGCCGACTTGGCCGACGAACTCCATGAGCAGGTTGTCGAAAGGTTTGACCTCAACCCGCGCCGCGATCCCGCCGTCGAGGGCCGCGATTTCGGCCTCCAGCATGGCGACCCGTTCCTCAAGCGTGAACAAAGGCCCCTTGCCCGCGTTGACGGCCACGGCGACGACCAGTTCGTCGACCACCCTGGCCCCCCGCGTGATGATGTCCATGTGCCCCTTGGTCACCGGGTCGAAGGTGCCGGGATATACGCCGCGATGACCGGGCATCAGGGCTGCTCCTCTTCCGGGGCGTCTGGAGATTCGGGAGATTCGTCCGGAACGTCGGCAAAAGCCCCTTCCGGCGCGGCACCGGGCGCTTCGGCGGTTTCTCCCGCACCCTCTTCCATGTCGTCCTCGTCCTCGCCGTCGTCCTGCACGTCGCGCAGGCGCGACACGGAGACGACGTGTTCGCCTTCCGCCGTGTTGAACACCCGCACACCGCGCGAGGAGCGCGAATAGATGGAAATGCCGTCCACGGGCACACGGATGATCTGGCCGCCGTTGGACACCAGGACAAGCTGGTCTTCCTCCAACACGCCGAAGGCGGCGACCACGCGGGCGTCGGGCTTGCCCGCGCGTTCCACGTTGATGTTGCCGACCCCCTGCCCGCCGCGCCCGGAAATCCGGTATTCATAGGCGGACGTGCGCTTGCCGTAACCGTCCTCGGTCAGGGTCAGGATGAACTGGTCATTTTCCTGCATTTCCTGGAATTTGGGCTCTTCCAGTCGGGCCGCCAGTTCCTCGTCGCGGGCCTTGTCCTCGGGCCGCTCGGAATAGTCGCCGGACACTAGGCGCCGGGCCGCGTTGCGAGCCTGCAGATAGGCATCGCGGTCGTCCGTTTCGACCTTCACATGGCGGACCACGGAAAGCGCGATCAACTCGTCCCCCTTGGGCAGGCGCATGCCGCGCACGCCGTGGGAGGAACGGCCGGCAAACACCCGCACGTCGGGAACGGGGAAGCGGATGCACTTGCCGCCGGCGGCCGACAGCAGAATGTCGTCGTCCTCGGTACAGACGCGCACACGGACCAGCTTATCGTCCGCATAGTCGCCTTCGAACTTCATGGCGATCTTGCCGTTGGCCCGCACGTCCGTGAAATCGGACAATGCATTCCGCCGCACATAGCCGGACGCCGTGGCGAACATCACGAACAGTTCGCTCCAGGTACTTTCATCCTCGGGCAGCGGCATGACGGTCGAGATCGTCTCGCCCTCTTTCAGGGGCAGCAGGTTGATGAACGCCTTGCCGCGCGCCTGCGGCGTGCCGACGGGCAGGCGATACACCTTCATCTTGTAGGCCATGCCGGCGGAGGAGAAGAACAGCATGGGCGTATGCGTATTGGCGACGAACACCTGACTGACGAAATCCTCGTCGCGGGTCGCCATGCCCGACCGCCCCTTGCCGCCGCGCCGCTGCGCACGGTAGGTCGACAGCGGCACGCGCTTCACATAGCCCGCGTTGGTCACGGTGACGACCATGTCCTCGCGCTGAATCAGATCCTCGAGGTCGTGTTCGAACTCGTCGTCTTCGAGGGAAGTCCGCCGGGGGTCGGCGAACTTCTCGCTCATTTCCACCAGTTCGTCGCGTAACAGCTTGAACAGCATTTCGCGCGAGGCCAGCAGTTCCAGATAGTGGCTGATCTGCGCGCCCAGTTCCTTCAGGTCACCGCCGATCTTGTCCCGCTCCAGCCCGGTCAGGCGGTGCAGGCGCAGTTCCAGGATCGCCCGGGCCTGTTCCTCCGACAGCTTGTAGACGCCGTCGACCACGGCGCGGCCGGGCTCGTCCAACAGGCGGATCATGGGTTCGATCTCGTCGGCCGGCCAGTCGCGGGACATCAACTGCTCGCGCGCCGACTGCGGGTCCTTGGCGGCGCGGATCAGGGCGATGACCGCGTCGATGTTGACCACGGCGACGGCCAAGCCGACCAACACATGGGCGCGTTCCCGCGCCTTGGCCAGTTCGTAGATGGTGCGCCGGCGGATGACTTCTTCGCGGAAGGCGACGAAGGCGACGATGATGTCCTTCAGGTTCATCATCTTCGGCCGGCCCTGGTCCAGGGCCAGCATGTTGACGCCGAAAGATGTCTGTAGCGGCGTGAAGCGGTACAGCTGGGCCAGCACGACCTCGGGCTCGGCATCGCGCTTGATCTCGACGACCACGCGCACGCCGTCGCGGTCGGATTCATCGCGCAGGTCGGAAATGCCTTCGATCTTCTTGTCGCGCACGGCGTCGGCCATGATCTCGATCATGCGCGCCTTGTTCACCTGATAGGGAACCTCGTGAACGATGATGGCGAAGCGGTCCTTGCGGATTTCCTCAATCGAGGTCTTGCCGCGCACGACCACGGAGCCGCGCCCCGTGTGGTAGGCCGAAATAATGCCCTGCTTGCCAAGAATCTGGGCACCCGTGGGGAAATCCGGGCCCTGCACGTGGTTGGCGATCAGCTCGTCGATGGTGATGTCGGGATTGTCGATATAGGCGCAGCAGGCGGAAATGACCTCGCCCAGGTTGTGGGGCGGAATGTTGGTCGCCATGCCGACGGCGATACCCGCCGCCCCGTTGACCAGAAGGTTCGGGAAGCCCGCCGGCAGGACCACCGGCTCGCGCGAGGATTCGTCGTAGTTGGGCTGGAAATCCACCGTTTCCCGGTCGATATCCTCCAACAAGGCATGGGCGGAGCGCGCCAGGCGCGCCTCCGTATACCGCATCGCGGCGGCGCGGTCGCCGTCCATGGAGCCGTAGTTGCCCTGCCCGTCGACCAGTGGCAGCCGCATGGAGAAGTTCTGCGCCAAGCGCACCATGGCGTCATAAATCGCCTGGTCGCCATGCGGGTGATACTTACCCATGACATCCCCGACGATACGCGCGGATTTGCGGTAGGGCTTGCCCGCCTCGTAGCCGTTTTCCTTCATGGAAAACAGGATGCGCCGCTGCACCGGCTTCAGGCCGTCGCGCACATCCGGCAGCGCCCGGCTGACGATCACGCTCATGGCGTAATCGAGGTAGGACGAACGCATTTCGTCTTCGATAGAGATAAGACTTACGTCCGAATCGGGCGGCAGCGGCTCAGCGCCGTCTGGCGGCAGATCGTCGGGGGGTGTCAAAGAGATTTTTCCTGATTTTTCAGATAATTACAGGCCGCAACGGCCGGCACATCCGGTTCCTGGTAATACAGTGGTAATTCTAGCAGATCAGCCTTGCCGGAACAACTCGATCGGGCCCTCAAATCACCTGAATTTCTGATTAATTTTCTTTTTTAATTCAATATATTAGCAACTGCTTCCTGAGGCGAAGGCGGCGCCGAGAT
Organism: uncultured Alphaproteobacteria bacterium; assembly: GCA_963976055.1. Classification (GTDB taxonomy): domain Bacteria; phylum Pseudomonadota; class Alphaproteobacteria; order Rhodospirillales; family Casp-alpha2; genus UBA1479. The sequence goes on along the minus strand of CAXBJB010000002.1, from coordinate 121,819 downwards.
CATGACCCGCACCGTGGTCCCCTTGCCGAGGCGGCTTTCGACCCTCAAGCTGCCGCCATGCAGCTCGGAAAAGGCCTTGGCCAACGGCAAGCCCAGGCCCGTTCCCTCGCTCTTCGACACATGGCTGTGCCGCGCTTGGCTGAACGGTTCCATGATCCGCGACATATCCTCAGGCGCGATGCCAATGCCCGTATCGCTGACGACGAACTCCGCCGCCCCATCCGTCATGCGGCGCAGCTGGAGACTGACCGTGCCACCCTTGGGCGTGAACTTGACCGCGTTGATCATGAGGTTCAACAAAATCTGGCGCAGACGGGTCGGGTCGGCCTCGATGGTACCCGGGGCATCCGGCAGGTCCGAAACCAGCTTCAGCCCGGCCTTGGAGGCCCGCTCGGACACGATGGTAAGGCAACTTTCGACGGCCTCGCGCAGATCGACCGGCTGCATCTCAAGGGCCATCGCGCCGACCTCGATCCGCGAGATGTCCAACAGATCGTTGATCAGGGTCAGCAGATGGCTGCCGGAATCATAGATATACTGCACGTACTGGCGGGTCTGTTCGGGTTTCGCCAAGGCCGGGTCGGTGTCGCGCACGACCTCGGCGAAGCCCAGGATCGCGTTTAGCGGTGTGCGCAATTCATGGCTCATATGGGCCAGGAACTCGGTCTTGGCGCGGTTGGCGTATTCGACCTCGGCCTTGGAACGCAAAAGCTCCTTTTCCGCCCGGTCGCGCTCGTTGATTTCCATGGTCAGCTCAAGCGTTCGGTCGGCGACCCGCTGCTCCAGTTCGTCCTTCAGCCGGCGCACGTCGTCGACGATGCGCTCGCGCTCCCGATCGCGAATCTGCATGCGATCGGCCATGACCGTGAAATTGGCCGCCAGGGAGGCGACTTCGGCGGGAACCAGGAATCCTTCCGCGTCAACGGAACCGGGCGGCTCAGACGCCGCGAGACGGCGCGACGCCGCCTCGATCCGGGCGATGGGGGCGGTCAGCCAGCCCGCCAGCCACCAGGCAAGCCCACCGGCCACCAGCACCCCGACGATCAGGGCGACCTGGGTGCTGTTCTGGATGTCTTCGGCGTGGAACGCCAGTTCCTGTTCGGGCTGGGGCACCATGACCCCCCAACCGGCGACCGGCACGGAGGCGTAACCGGCGATCATCTTCAGGTTGGCGGCGGGTGAATGGAACCGGGAGATACCGGATTCCCCCTTCATCATGCGCGCCACCGGGTCGATGGCCGCGATGTTCTTGATCGCGGCTTCCCAATCGGGGCGCGGATGGGACACGATGTTGCCCCGGTGATCGACGATGGCCGCATGCCCCTTTTCGCCGAACACGATGGAGCGCCGCAACTCGCGCAACTGATCAAGCGACATGCGCGCCGCGGCAAGCGGCAAGCCGGCGCGGAAATTGACGGCGAACACCGCGGGCTGGCCGTCGCTGTCCAGCAGGACCTCGGAAAATACGATGCCGCCGCCCGATGCGGGCAACCGCCCCCGGATGTCGCGCCACATGCGGTTTTCGTCCCGCGGCAGACAGGAGGCCGTGCCGGAAATCACGATGGCGTCCTGGGGCTGGCGCGCGCCGCTCAACAGGCAAATCGCCGATATCCCCCGATGATCGGCGCTGTCGATCAGCGCCTTGGGTAGACCGGACAGGGGATATTGCGTCGTCAGACCGTCCAAAGCGTGCTGAAACTCGATCAGGTCGCCTGCAATGAAACGGGCCAAGGTCTTGGCCAGCAGCAAGGAGCGCTGCGACACGTCGGCAACCTGGATGTCGATGGCGCGGGCATGCAGCCAGGACGCCAAGATGACAGACGGCACCGAGCCGACGACGATCAACACGACCGCCAAAACGAAGCGCAGACGTACGCCCTTGCGCGGGGGAACCGTCGTGCTCCCTTGGGTCGTCATTCAACGCCTCGCCTGATTCCTTCGAGACCGCCCCCCAACGGTATCGGTTATCTCTCGCGGCCCGCCTCGGCGGCCGTCAGAACGGAATTTCGTCGTCCAGGTCGGACCGGCCGCCACCGCCACCGCCGCTTGCGCCAGAGCTGTCGTTGCCCGGGCCGTCCCAGCTCGATCCACTGTCGTCCGCCCCACCGTAGCCGCCGCCACCGCCGCCACCGCCGCCTTCACCACGGCCGTCGAGCATGGTCATGACGCCATTGAAGCGGGGCAGAACGACCTCGGTCGTGTATTTCTCGACCCCGTCGTTACCGGTCCACTTGCGGGTCTGCAGCGTGCCTTCCAGATAGACCTTGGAACCCTTCTTCAGGTACCGCTCGCAGACGTCGGCAAGCCGCTCGTCAAACACCACGACACGGTGCCATTCCGTCTTTTCCTTGCGGTCACCGGATTGCTTGTCTTTCCAGGTTTCCGACGTGGCGATGGACATGTTGACGATCTTCTGGCCGGACTGGGAAAACCGGACTTCGGGGTCGCGGCCAAGATTGCCGACCAAAATGACTTTGTTGACGCTTCCTGCCATCGGAATCCTCGTTCTTGCTGTGTCGTGGCTTGCTGTGTCGTGGTGGTTGTTCCGCCCCCCTGGGAGGATAGCGGACTTTAGCCGGAATCGTCCGGCCGCGGCTAGGTGTCTGTTGTCCGGGGCGCCGGTGCCTGCGGCCCACCCTGGCGCGCCCGGGCGATGAAGTCGGCGACCAGGGCCGCGATCCGTTCCTCGCTCTCGTCGAGTTTGACCAGGGCCAGGATGCCGATCTCCAGCATCGCCATGCCATAGACTTCCTGGCTGACGCCGGCGCTGATGAACTCCTGCAAGGCGTTGGACAGAATCATGTCCGCCTTGTCGAATTGCGCGTCGCTGTCGCTGGGCATATGACGGAATCCTCGGCCGGTCGTTTCAATTCGGCCCTTTTAAATCACCGGAGCCGATTTGCAAACGCCCATGGCCTCCGGCCCGCCCCCCTTGGACAGGCAGAAAAAAAACGCCGACCCGAAGAGGCCGGCGCAAGTTCCGTTGGTGTGATTCAGATGGCGTCCATGCGGTTACTGGGTCAGCCAGCCAGCCGCATATGCGCCGTAACCAAGGATAAGGACCAGGGCCACGAACCCGACGGTCCACTTAAGGGCCGATTTGTCGTCCTGCGTCATGTGTGCCTCCATTCGATCGTGGCAGCGCTGCCGGTTTCAAGGGAGGCGCCTCCTTGCTTGACCGTTATATTTTATTCATATTCAAAATTAAATTCACGCAAAAACGTTCAAGATTTTGTTTAAGATGTATTTTTTTGTGAATTTTCACTAACTATATTAGTGAAATTATTCTCAATCGAGTCATGCTTTACGTCGGACGCGGGCCCCTATATGACTCAGCGCTTGTGAAAACAGCACCTTCCGCCTTCCTTCTGACGGATGGCACTCGGAACTCTCATGGAAAAAATTACCGTCCGCGGCGCCCGGGAGCACAATCTCCGCAACGTCGACGTGGAAATGCCGCGCAACAGCCTGACGGTCATCACCGGGCTGTCGGGATCGGGCAAATCATCCCTCGCCTTCGACACCATCTATGCCGAGGGTCAGCGCCGCTATGTGGAAAGCCTGTCCGCCTATGCCCGCCAGTTCCTGGAACTGATGCAGAAGCCCGACGTCGACCATATCGACGGGCTCAGCCCCGCCATTTCCATCGAACAAAAGACAACCTCGCGCAATCCGCGCTCCACCGTCGGCACGGTCACGGAAATCTACGACTACATGCGCCTGCTGTTCGCGCGGGTCGGCGTGCCCCATTCACCGGCCACGGGCCTACCCATCGAAAGCCAGACCGTGTCGGAAATGGTCGACCGCATCATGGCCATGACGCCGGGCACCCGGCTCTACCTGCTGGCCCCGGTCGTGCGCGGCCGCAAGGGCGAATACAAAAAGGAAATCGCCGCCTTCGCGCAGAAGGGCTTCCAGCGCATCCGCATCGACGGTGAGCTGTACGACATCGAGGACGCGCCCGACCTGGACAAGAAGTTCAAACACGACATCGAGGTCGTGGTCGACCGCGTGGTCGTCGGCGAAGGGTTGGAGGCACGCCTGGCCGACAGCCTGGAAACGGCGTTGGAACTGGCCGACGGCATCGCCTATGCCGATGACGCCGACGCCGCCAAGGACGCAGCCCCCAAGACCGCCAAGGGGGCCCGCAAGGGCGGCATCCAGGACCATGTGCCCGCCGGGCGCACGGTGTTTTCGGCCCGCTTCGCCTGCCCCGTGTCGGGCTTCACCATCGACGAGATCGAACCCCGGCTGTTTTCCTTCAACAACCCGTTCGGCGCCTGCCCGGCCTGTGACGGCCTGGGCACGGAAATGTTCTTCGACCCGGAGCTGGTGATCCCCGACGAAAAGCGCACCCTGGCCAGCGGCGCCGTCGCCCCCTGGGCCAATTCGTCGTCCAAGTATTACGAGCAGACCCTGAAAAGCCTGAGCGTCCAGTTCGGCTTCGACCTGTCGACGGCCTGGGATAAGTTGCCCGCCAAGGTCAAGGAAGTCATCCTGTTCGGGTCCGGCACCACCGACGTGACCATGAAGTATCACGACGGCAAGCGATCCTACGACATCACGAAGCCCTTCGAAGGCGTGATCCCCAACATGGAACGGCGCTGGCGCGAAACCGATTCAAGCTGGGTGCGCGACGAACTGTCGCGCTTCCAGACCGTGACCACCTGTTCCGACTGCGGCGGCCTGCGGCTCAAGCCCGAGGCGCTGGCGGTCAAGATCGACGGCCTTAATATCTCGGAGGTCGCCGACCAATCCATCGCCGACGCCCATGCCTGGTTCGCCGGGCTGGAAAAAAAGCTGAAGGGCCAGCACAAGGAGATCGCCCGGCGCATCCTGCGCGAGATCAACGACCGCCTGGGCTTCCTGATGAACGTGGGGCTGGAGTACCTGAGCCTGTCGCGCGCTTCGGGCACGCTGTCGGGCGGGGAAAGCCAGCGCATCCGGCTGGCGTCGCAGATCGGCTCGGGCCTGACCGGCGTGCTCTACGTGCTGGACGAACCCTCCATCGGCCTGCACCAACGGGACAACGAACGCCTGCTCGCGACGCTGTTCCGCCTGCGCGACCTGGGCAACACCGTCATCGTCGTCGAACACGACGAAGACGCCATCCGCGCCGCCGACTGGATCATCGACATGGGCCCCCGCGCCGGCGTGCACGGCGGCCATGTCGTCGCCACGGGTACGGCCGAGGACATCATGAAGTCGCTGGACAGCCTGACCGGCAAGTATCTGACGGGGATTGAACAGATCCCCCTGCCCGCCCGGCGCCGCCCCGGCAAGAAAGGCCAGGCCCTCAAGCTGCGGGGCGCGAAGGCCAACAACCTGGCCAACCTGGACGTGGATTTCCCCCTCGGCACCATGACCTGCATCACCGGCGTATCGGGCGGCGGCAAGTCGACCCTGGTCATCGAGACCTTGTACAAGGCCCTGGCCCGGCGCCTGAACGGGGCGCGCGAACATCCGGGCGAGCACGATTCCCTGGAGGGGTTGGAGTTCATCGACAAGGTCGTCGACATCGACCAGTCGCCCATCGGCCGCACGCCGCGCTCCAACCCGGCGACCTATACCGGCGCCTTCACGCCGATCCGCGACTGGTTCGCCAACCTGCCCGACGCCAAGACACGCGGCTACAAGGCCGGGCGGTTTTCCTTCAACGTCAAGGGCGGGCGTTGCGAGGCCTGTCAGGGCGACGGCCTGATCAAGATCGAGATGCACTTTCTGCCCGACGTCTACGTCACCTGCGACGTCTGCAAGGGCCAGCGCTACAACCGGGAAACCCTGGACATCAAGTTCCGCGGCAAATCCATCGCCGAAGTCCTGGACATGACCGTCGAGGAAGCGGCCGACTTCTTCAAGGCCGTGCCGGCGATCCGCGACAAGATGGAAACCCTGAAGCGCGTGGGCCTGGGCTACATCCACCTGGGCCAGCAGGCGACGACGCTTTCGGGCGGCGAGGCCCAGCGCGTGAAACTGGCCAAGGAGTTGGCGCGCCGCGCCACCGGCAAGACTTTCTACATCCTGGACGAGCCGACCACCGGCCTGCACTTCGACGACGTGAAGAAGCTATTGGAGGTTCTGCAAGCCCTCGTGGACCAAGGCAACACGGTGGTGGTGATCGAACACAACCTGGAAGTCATCAAGACCGCCGACTGGGTCATCGACCTGGGGCCCGAGGGCGGCACCAAGGGCGGCAAGCTGGTCGCCCAAGGCACGCCCGAGGATGTCGCCCGCACCAAGGGCAGCTTCACGGGCCAGTACCTGGCCCCCTATCTGGACAAGCGCCCGGAAAAGAAACGGGCCTGACGGCCTTCCCTGTTTCAGGAAGGCGCATCAGGCCCGGTCTATTGCGTGGATCGTCCGTCTAGCCGTTCAGCACCGTCACCAGACCGTTTTCCGGATCGACGACGACCTCGTCCCCGGTCTTGATCAATTTGGTCACGTCGCCGTCGGCGAAGCGGTCGCACATGGTCAGGTTGGCGAGCGCCGCCCCCTGGGCTAGGATGGTATTGGCCGTGTTGAACAGGATCGCCTTGGGGCAGATGTTCCGCGACTTCATTTCGTGGAGCATCCAGGCCGAGGCCACGCCGCCCTTCGACGTGTTCAGGACCAGAATTTTGTCGTGATAGGACTGGCCGCACAGCTTGTGCGCCGGGCGGGAAAACACGCCCTTCTTGCGGTCCAGGTCGTAGCGGGCCGAGAAGTTGTCGTCGGCCACCAGGGCGATGCCCTGCACCTTGTCGCCGATCCCCTTGTGGCACTTCAGTTCCTTGGTCATACGATTTCTCCTGCAACGGCGGAGGCGACGCATTTTTCCATGCTCGCCAGCGCCGGGGTGTAGCCGTAGCCGCTGATGATGTTGACGATCTTGGCGGAATTGCTGAGCAGCCGCGTCCAGCCGTTGGCCTCGCCGATTTCGCGGGCGTACTGGTTGTAGAAACAGGTCCCTTCAAGAACCTTGGCCCCCGCGCCCTCGATGGTATCGATCAGGCCCATGCGGGTCGCGTCCGGATAGACCTGCGGCGAGGTGCAGACGATCACCGCCGTCTTGAACGTCTTGCCGTCGCACAGCGTCGCCAGGGCCTGCATCTCGACGATCGACAGCTGCGGGGCCGCGAACACAACCACGTCGATCTTGTCGCCCGTGCCGCCGAACCCGGCGCGCAGGGCGTCAAGGTCCGCTTTGGTAATCTCCTCGGCCACCAGCTTGTCGCCGCCGACGTCGGCCAGGGTCTGCGCCTCGGGCGTGATGCCCGCCATGTGGAACAGCGGGGTCGAACCGAAACTCGCCATCGCCGCGCCCATGTGCTTGGCCTCGTCCGAGGTCGGCACGGCTTCCAGCCCCTCGATCACCGGCACGGCCCAGTAGGACCCGGCCAGCTTGCCGACCAGGGCACCGAGCACGCCCCAGTCCGTCAATTCCCTGGGCTGTTCGCGGACCACGAAGCGGCGGGTCGCCTGGCGGTTCTCGTCCAGATGCAGGCCGTAGCGCGGCGTGCGGCCGGTCAGCCCGGCGGCCAGGGCCGAAGGCCCGCCTTCGAAGTTGGATCGCGCGCCGCAGATGCTGTTGGAATAGATCACCACCCCCGTGTCGCCGAACGCGACATGATCGCCCAGCACCGGCGGCATGATCGTCTGATAGTTGACGCAGGTATTGGTCATGAGGATGCCCATCTTTTCGCAGGCGGCGATCATGCGCCGTTCCAACGTGGCCATTTCCTCGGACTGGCCCAAGGGCCGGTAATGGTTGAGGTCGACGCCCCGGGGGTCGGTGATCATGGGGATCGCGACCCGCGCCCCCTTGGCCACCATGTCCTCGAGGAAGTCGCCGCCGGCTTCGCCCAGAGATTCCGGGTCCGCCATCATGTGGGCCTGGCTGACCGGCACCAGATCCGCCGCATCGAACATGCCGCCGACCTTGACCTGATGGTCGATGGCCCACTGCTTCGCTTCGCCCATTTCGCCGGCCAGCATGGCCTTTTCTTCATCCGTCAACTTCAACGCAGGGTCTCCTATTTCATCGAATTCGGTAGCCACAAAACGACTTCCGGCACCAGGTATACGAGATAGAGCATGCCGATCTGGATCAGCAGGAACGGCAACGCGCCGCGCGCGAGCTTCCAAAGATCGATCTTGGAAATGCCGTGAATGGTAAACAGGTTGACGCCGATCGGCGGCGATATCTGCGCGATCTCCATGGAGATCGCCGCGAAAATCCCGAACACGATCGGATCCATCCCCAGCTGTTCGGCGACAGGGAAGAAGATCGGGATCGAGATCAGCAGCATGGCCGCGCTTTCGAGAAACATCCCGAGCACGATATAGGCCAGGATCATCAGCGTAACGGCCCAGATGCCGCTGGCGTTTTCGATGATCGCGGCGGCGATGGCCTGCGGCACCTGTTCGAAGGTCAGGAAGTGCGCGAAGTACTGGCCGAACACGATCAGCATGAACAGCATGGTGGTGGCGCCCGTCGCGACGACGGCGGCGGCCTTCAGGTCGGCGAAGCTGAGCTTCTTCTGCGCGAAACCCAGGGCACAGACATAAAGCACCGACAGGGCGCCAACCTCGGTCGGGGTGAACACGCCCGTATAGATCGCGACGATGATAACGACCGGCAGCAGCACGACGCCCAGGGACCGCCGGGTGATGGCCATGCGTTCCTCCAGGCTGATGGAATGGGTGACCATGACCCGGGGCCGCGACAGCATGACGTAGAAGGTGAACAGGCTCATCATGATGATGCCCGGCACCACGCCGCCGATGAACAGCTGGCCGATCGAGGTTTCCGTGATCACACCGTAAAGGATCAGGGGAATGGACGGCGGAATGATGATGCCGAGGGTGCCGCCGCCGGCCACGAAGCCGCCGGCCCGGCGTTCGCCGTAGCCTTCCTCGAGCAGCAGCGGGATCGCTACCAGGCCCACGGTCGCCGCCGTCGCCACGGACGATCCGGAAATGGCGGCGAAGATTCCGCAGGCGGCGATGGTCGCCACGCCCAGAGAGTTGGGAATCGATCCCGTCCAGGCCTTGGTGACCTCGAACAGGTCCCGCCCGGCGTCGGTCCGCTGCATGATCGTGCCGGTAAAGATGAACAGCGGCAAGGCGATCAGTTCGAAGATCGAGGCCCCCTGCCAGGCGATGTTGATGAAGTTCCTGAACGCGAGGAATGGCTCCTCCACCATCAGCGCCGCCGCGAAAGCCGCCAGTCCCATGGACACGAAGACCGGCACCGACAGCACCATCAGGAAAAACAGCAGGAAGATCGCGATGAAACCGACGTGATCGTAGATGAAGTCCATCAGCATCGGTTATTCCCCGACCACATGGGCGTCGCCGACCGGCATCTCGCCGGTGACCATCTGGACAAACGTCTGCAGGACGAGCCCGATCCCGCCGAGCGGCACCGCCAGCTGCGGGATCCACAACGGCACCTCCAGCAAGGTCGCGGAGACGATGGCGTTGGATGCGGAATACCAGACGAAGTAACTGCCCGTCGCGATGATCAGGAAACCGAACGCCAGCGTCGACAACTGCGCGATGAGGTCGAACATCCGGCGCTTGGCCGGGAACATTTCCCGCAGCATGACGACCCGGAAGTGCGATCCGGACTGCACGGCCAGGGCATTGCCGCAAAAGCCGAGAAATATGAACGCATAGAGCGTCGTCTCGAAAACCCAGATCGTCGGCGCGTTGAAGAACCGCGCAATGGCCTCATAAGTGATCGGAACGCACAGCAGGATCATCAGGGTGATCGAGACGGCGGTCATGCCTCGACCGATTGTTCGGAGCAATCCGATCATCGCGCGGGCCTCTCCTTTGGGGCGGTCATAGGAAACGGACAGAAGATGCAAGAGACGGACCGCGCCGTGCGGCCCGTCCCTGAAAGCATCAGTTCTTGGCGAGCAGGTCCTGCACTTCCTTGGAGTATTGCTCTTTCGCGGAGGCCGTCAACGGTTCCAGACGCTTGGCGAACTTGTTCCAAAGATCGCTGCCCGGCTCCACCGCCGTCACTTCATTGCCGTTCTTGCGCACGGTGTCCAGCAGGCTCGCCAGCTTGTCGATGGCGAACTGCTGCATGTGGTCGCGGGCTTCCCCGGCGGCTTCCATGACCGCCTTCTGATTCGCCGGCGACATCTTCTCGAACTTTTCCTTGTTCATGACGTAGGCGTGGATGAGCGTGCCCATCACCCCGTTCGGCACGAACATGTTGGACGTGACCTCGAAATGCTTCAGGCCGACCGCGCCGCCCAGACCACCCATCGCACCCTTGACCGTGCCGCGTTGCAGGCCGGAATAGACGTCACCCACGCCCATGATCGTCGGCGCGGCGCCGAGCGCCTGCAGAACCTGCGCCGAGCCTTTCGAGTAGGCGCGGATCGGCATGTCCTTGAACGAGTCCGGGCCTTCGATCTTGAAGTTGGTGCTGACGACGGGCGGGCCGATATCGAACATGGCGATGATCAGCGCACCTTCCTTGCGAAGCTGGGCGTCGAAATAATCGAAAATCGGATTGCCGGGCTTCAGGTTGTCGCGGGTCCAGGCCATGGACTTGTCCCACAGCGGCGTCGTCAGGATGCCCACGTCGGGCACGCGGCCAGACCAGTTGTCGAGCGTCGTCAGGGAGATATCGACGGTGCCCTGGGGCACGGCGGTGGCCACGAACTGCTGCTTCACCATCTCGCCGCCGGCGAAGGTCTTCAGCCGAATGTCGCCGCCGGATTTTTCCTTCAGAAGCTTCTGGAAGTTCGGCACGAACTGCGAGACCTGATAATGCTTGGGGCTGCCCCAGGACGACAGGGACAGGCGTTCCGCGGCATCCGAGCCGGTCGACGTACCGGTCAGAACGATCAGTGCCGCCGCGGCGACACCGGCAATTTTCTTAAACATGGTAATCCTCCCAATCTCGAGGGCTCGTTGGCCCTCCTTTGCATCGGCGACGGCGGATATCAGCAGACCGTGCCAAAAAATAAGAATATAGTAATTACATCATAGTAATTTACCATGTCAATGCCGCCTTGTCCCACCGGCGCAGGCTGGGGAAGATGGCCATGTGATTCGCTGCGACAGCTGAAGGGGGAACGGATGGCTGGCTTTTCAACGCGCAAGACCGAGGATTTCGTCAAACGCTACTGGTCGGATGAAACGGACCTGCCGAAACACGAAAAGCTGTCCCGCGCGTTCACGGAATCGATCATGGACGGTTTCTGGACGGCGGGCGCGCGACTGCCGACGGAAGCGGAACTGGTGCAAACCACGCCCTGTAGCCTGGGAACCGTGCAGCGGGCGCTGCGCAACCTCGCCTATGCCGGGGTCATCCAGCGGCGGCGGGGCAGCGGCAGCGTCGTCTCGGACCTCAGCCGCCCGATCCATGAACCCTGGCACATGCGGTTCCTGAATCCCGAGGGGACGCCCGGCAGCTTCATGCCCGTCGCCACCCGTGTGCTGCACCGGGACGTTACCGCTGACCATGGCCCCTGGTCCGCCGACCTGGGGCAGACGACGGAAAAGGTCGTGCGGATCGAGCGCGTGATGGTGATCGCGGACCAATTCGACGTGTACAACCTGTTCTATGCCCTGGCCGACCGCTTTCCGGAACTGGTCGACACCCCCCTGGCCGACCTCAACGGCATCAACCTGAAGGACATGATGGCCAGGGGACAGCACCTCGCCGTGCAGCGGGGCCGGCAATTGATGCGGTTCGAGGACCCGCCCGCGGGTATTTCCTTGAAGTGCCGTTGGCCAGAAGGTGAACGGGCATCCGTGCTGAACGTCGTGGGATATTCGATGGATGGCGAGGCGATGTACTACCAGGACTATTTCATCCCGCCGACGGACCTGACCCTCGACCTCGGCACGCCGCAGCGCACCTATTCTCAGTAGAGCGGCTTAATCCCTTACGTGAGGATGCGGCGCGCGGACTTGCTGAGATAAAGCAGCCAAAACACCTGGGCGCCGATGGCGGCGGCGGGCAGTAGAACCCACAGCCAGCCGCCGAGCGCCAATCCCGCCACGATCAGCCAGAAATCCGCGCGGGCCAGTCCGCGAAAGGCGAACACGGCGACGTCGCGCCATCCCGCCTCGCCGCCCAGGTCGGACAGGCGGGCGACCTGAGTCTCGCCCTCGGGCACACCGCCGAGCAGCAGCGGCAAGGCCGCGCTGATCGTTCCGCCGAGCGCGGCCGCGCCCCCCAGCCACATCCACAACACGTCTCCCGCCTCGGCCATCGTATGATAGCCGACGGCCAGGAAGAAGGCGGCATGGACGACCCAGTCGGTGAAGTCATCGAAGGCGGCGCCGAACCGCGATCCCATGCCGCGCAGCCGGGCCAGTTCGCCGTCGCAGTAATCGAACAGATAATAGAGAAAGAACATCCCCGCCCCCAGCACCTGCACGACCGGCGATCCGAGCGCGAAGCAGGCGGCGGCGCCAAGACCTGAGGCCAAGCCAAGGCTGGTTGCCTGATTGGGAGTCATGCCGAATGCAGCTAAGTGCGGCGTCGTCACCCGCGACAGCATGCGGATCAGGGGCAGTTGCGTCATCATCGCGCGGGCGCGCGACGGCGGCAGATTATGTTCCGTGGATACCATGGCATGTTCCGTGATACAGCGTCGGCACTGGAAACCCGAGCCGCGCGTGCTCTCTCGTGCCAAAGGCGGCGAGAAAGGTCAAGCACGCCGAACGGCAGGTCCCTGCAATCACAGAAACAGCAAATCAGAAGCGGGCGCGGAACGCGGCGAACAGGCTGCGGAACACGTTGCGGAACAGGTTGCCGGCATGGAAGCCTTCGGCCAGACCGCGATCCAATTTCTCGGCCACGTCTTCCGGCTTGGCGTTGCGCAATTCGTCGGCCAACTGACCGCCGCGAGCAAGGTTCACGGCTTTGTGACCGCCGCCGATATCGGTGGTCGAAAAGTCGATGCGGTCCTCGACCGTGCGTCCGCCCAGGGATTGCCCCGGATTTGCCAACGCCTCACGCGCCTCGCGCATCAGCTTTTCACCGAGCGTGGTCGGACGCGGCAGCTCCGCAGCGGAATTGTGAACTTGGCTCACCATGAATTGAGCATACGCCGATCGGGGTTAAATTGACATGGGATTCACGTTCTCCAATCATCCGGTCAGATAGTCGGGAACATACCCATGAAACATCTTATATTCGCTGCCCTGGCCCTTGCTGTGACGATCGTCACCGCCGTCCCCGCTTCGGCCCAGGGCAAGAAGCCGGTGGTGGTCGAACTGTTCACCTCGCAGGGCTGCTATTCCTGTCCGCCGGCGGAGGCATTCCTGGGCGAACTGGCCGACCGCGCGGACGTGGTTGCCCTGGAATTCCACGTCGATTACTGGGACAGCCTGAATTACATGTGGCACGGCCAGTGGAAGGATCCATTCTCGGCGCCGGAACACACGCAGCGCCAGCGCCTCTACAACGTCGCCATTCGCGGTCAGTCCGGCGTTTACACCCCACAGATGGTCATCGATGGGCGGTTCGAGGCCGTGGGATCGCACCGCGGTCGGGTCACCGATAACATGGTCCGGGCGGCCAAGACCGAGGGCAAACTCGCCGTCGCCGTCGCGGCCCGGGGCGGCCGGTTGCAGGCATCGGTCTCCGAAGGCGCCGCCGGTGCGGCCGACATCATCCTCGTCCGTTTCCAGGACCGTGCCGAAACGGTGGTCCAGAAGGGCGAAAACCACGGCAAGGTGCTGGTCAGCCGCCATATCGTGCGCGAAACCCACAAGCTGGGCACCTGGCGCGGCGCGCAGACGGCCCTCGATCTGCCCGCCGACGCGGCCGGCGGTGACGGCATGGGCTGCGCGGTCCTGGTTCAGTCCCCGAACCACGGCCCGATCCTGGGCGCCGCCCTATGCCCCAAAGGGCCATCGTCCTAGAATCGCTGCCGCAACGTGCCTATATGTCGGCGCATGACCGGATATCTTCACCGCACCACCCTGACGGCCCCTGTCGCGTTTTTGACCGCGCTTTTGCTGTCCGCCTGCGCAACCGCGCCGGAGCACAGCCTGACCTTTCAAGGCATGCAGGCCCGGCAGGCGGCGATCCAGGCCGTTCTGACGGCGGGTGACATCGGCGCGCCCCGCCCCTGGCACAGCCCCGACGGCGCCACGGGCACGGCCACCCTTGTCGGCACCCCCGATGCGGAGGGCTGCCGCCAGGTCAGTACAGCGGGCACCGGCGGTGCCGTCACCGATACCTGGTGCCCCACGCCGCACGGTTTCTGGGTTCACCCGGACGAACTATTCTATCGTAATTCGACGGGGCGCGAGACCTATGGCGGCGCCGTGCGCTCGCGGGACGGTGCCGACGGCGTGAAGGCAGAGACCGACCCCGCCGACACGCGGCCCGATCAGATCGATTGCCTGCGCCTGCTGCGCGAGGAACAGCGGTTGTCACACGACGGCCGCGAAGGGGCGGCCCGCGCCAAGCGCCGGGCGTTCCACAATTGCCTGCAACAGAGCCGTTAGCCCCCCGCCCTCCATCGTGAGGCATAAACGTATAAGTCGCTTTTTGATTTCCATATTCCCCATCAAGTAAATTAAATATATATAATATAAAGTGTGTTCTGAGGGAGGGAGCCATGGGGAACAGCAACATTGTGCGGTGGCTTGTTATCGCAGCAGCATTGACCGCGTCGGCCTGTGAGAATGCCAACTCGATCTTCAGAACAATCAATTTCAACGATGGCCAATCGTACGTCACCGACGCGAAACAGCGCGTCATCATCAATACCGCCATTTACGACGAAGATGAATTCTACGGCCGGGTAAAACCAAAGCGAATCGTTTGCGCCGAGCCCAGTCCGGATGTCGCGCAAGCCTTCTCGGCCGCACTTAGCCTTGCCGTATCCGTCGCCAGCAAGGGTGACGGCAGCCTCGGCTATTCTTCCGCCTCGGCCGTCGGCCAACTTGTGGAACGTATCGCCACCATCCAACTGCTCCGCGACGAGTTGGCGGACCTGTGCCGTTCATACGCAAACGGCGCCGTTACAAACACCACATATACGCTCCGGCTCAGCCGGTTGGATAAGAAGATGGTCACTCTGTTGATGGGTGAAATGTCCGCCGGCGCATTTGGGCGAAACCTTGCCGTCATTCAGGCTTCGGGCGCATCGACGACGGCGACCAAGGGTTCTCCCGAGGACATCAAGAATGCGCGGGATTCGTTAGATGCGGCGGTCGCCGCGAAAAAGGCAGAAGACGAAAAGCTGAACAATGTACCCGATGGCGACGAGGCGGCGTTGAAGCAACATCGGGAGTCCGTCGACGCCGCGGCGTTAGTAGTCGCGGCGCGCAGCGAGGATCTGAGGACGCTGCTCGCCAAGTCCGCCTCGACATTCACGTCCGCCGGTGGCGATGGCCAACCCGGCACCATCAGCGGGCGGATCAACGACACCTTGGCGCTTGCGAGCGGAAACATCGTCAGGCTTCAGAGCAACTATCTCGCCGAAGACGATTTAGGCACCCTTTTAGCGGCCTGTATCGGCGCCACCGACCTGAAGGAAAAGGGAGGCAGAAAGGGCTCCCCGATACAGAACGTGATCGATGAAAACAAATCACTGGCTACGCACCGAGAGGAGTTGGAACTGAAGGCCACGGACCTGAAGAAAATCGCCGATCTGATCATCGAAAAGAATGCGCAACTCGCCGAAACAAAGACCAGGATCAACGAGATCACCGGCCAGCTTACGAAATTTCTGACGGGAAAGATCGTATCTCAAAATTTCACCGATACGATCAGTGCATTGTCCTTGCTGAGTAGGGACATCGGGGACAAGGGAGATGCCCTCAAGGGTGCGCGCGAGCAAATCGAGAAAACGCAGGCGAAGATCGGCGAGTTGACCAAATCGATCAGCAACAATTCAGACCGCCTATCAAAAGCCAGCACTGACTGGGAAAAGTCGGTTCTTGAACGGGAAATCGCCACGAGCACGGGACAGCTGGGCCAATTGAGTACCCAGCTGGAAACAAGTCTCCAGACCATCAAAGCTCAAGAATCGCAATTCATGAACACTCGCAAGAAACTGGAAAACCAGGAAACTGGACTTCAGGCCTACCAGATCAACCCCCTGCAGGGGACGGGCCTTGAAAGAGCGGACACGGAGATCGCAGCGCTGCGGCAAAAGGCAGAATCCTTGGAGAAGGAAGTGGACAACCTGGAGAAAGAAAAGAACGCGACCGAAAGCAATATTGTTCAGATCACTGCAGAAATCAAGAAGTCCGAAGAAAGCGTCTCAAGAGCCCTGGAAATTCAGAAACAAACTGCCCTATCCCCCTTCGGACAATACTGTGAAAGAAGCCTGCCCGAGATACGCTTAATGATTCGGGAACAGTACAGCCAAGAATCCCGCCTTCGCGAATTGGCCCTGAATTCAGAACTGAACATCAGCAATGTCAGCTTCTGCCGCACCGTCCTTGATAAGGGTGACACCGCACCAGCGGAGGCGAAGGACTACTGCAAGAGGCTCTTGACCAACGCACCCGCGCCGCGTTTGGCCGGCACGCCCAGCGTCATGCAGGAACAACTACCGAAGCTGGAGTAACCGCCCGTGGCGTCATCGTCCGACGGGTTGGTCAATCAGGCTTCACCTTGGCCGCGTAGTCGTCGGCGTCGGTCCCATCCCAGCCCAGCACGTCCTTCAGCACCTCCGCCGTCTGCTGGCCGAGGGTCGGCGGGGCGGAGCGCACGCTGATCGGCGTTTCCGACAGCTTGAGCGGCGAGCCGATGATGCGCTCGCGGCCAATGGTCGCGTGCTCGACCTCGACCACCATGTCGCGGGCGTGGACTTCCGGCGCTTCCAGCACCTCATCGACCGTGCGGATGGCGCCGGCGGGCAAACCCGCCGCGTGCAGGTCGACCAACCAGGCGTCGCGGCCCTTGGTGCGGAACGCGGCCTCCATGATCTCGTAAAGCGCGACGCGGTTTTCGGCCCGCGCCCGGTTGGTGGCGAAGCGCGGATCGTCGGCCATGTCGGGATGGCCCAGGGCCGCCGCCAGCTTGCGGAACTGGCGGTCGGCGCCGATCGCCAGCGCCAGCGGATGGTCCGCCGTGTCGAACGGCCGGTAGGGGCAGACCGACGGATGGTCATTGCCCAAACGCTGAGGCCGCGCGCCGGTCATCAGATAGGCGGCGCCCTGGTTGGCCAGCAGCGCCACGGCGCTGTCCAGCAAGGCGATGTCCACATGCTGCCCCTTGCCGCTGCGTTCCCGGTGGAACAGGGCGGCAAGCACGCCCGCGACCGCGTCTTGACCCGCGACCATGTCGGTCACGGCGGCCCCCACCTTCATGGGCGGCTGGTCGGCCCCGCCGATCAGCGACATCAGGCCGCTTTCCGCCTGGATCAGGAAATCGTAGCCGGCGCGCTCCGCCGCCGGTCCCGTGCGCCCATAGCCGGACACGGAGCAATAGATCAGCCCCGGGTTGTCGGCGCGCAGTTGCGCGTACCCCAGGCCGTATTTTTCCATGGCGCCGCGCCGCAGGTTCTCGACGACGATGTCGCTTTTCAGCGCCAGGTCGCGGGCGATGGCCTTGCCCTCGTCCGTCTTCAGGTCGATGACGATGCTCTGCTTGTTGCGGTTGGTGACCTGGAAATAGGCGCTT
The DNA here is from genome assembly GCA_963976055.1 of uncultured Alphaproteobacteria bacterium. Taxonomy (GTDB): domain Bacteria; phylum Pseudomonadota; class Alphaproteobacteria; order Rhodospirillales; family Casp-alpha2; genus UBA1479. Next base: position 104,208 of record CAXBJB010000002.1, on the reverse strand, counting down.
TCACCGGCCTCGAACGGCGGGCCGAAATGGCGCACGTCGTCGCCTTCGGGGCTTTCCACCTTGATGACCTCGGCCCCCAGGTCGCCCAGGATCATGGCGCACCAGGGTCCCGCCAGAACGCGCGAGAAGTCGAGAACGCGGATACCGTCGAGGGGTCCGGCCATTATCGTGTCCTCCCTAGCGCCGCTGATCGAAGCGGCGGCCGACCAGGGCGGCGGCGATGTTGACCTTCTGGATGTCGATGGCGCCGCCGGCGATGCCCCAGCCCCAGCCGTCGCGCATGCGGCGTTCCATGTCGAACTCCTTGGAATAGCCGTAGGCGCCCATGACCTGCATGGCGGCGCCGACCACGTCGCGCACCATCTCGTTGGAGAAGCACTTGGCGAGGGAGGAATCGAGGATCGACGGCAGGCCGTCGGCGGCGTTCTGCGCGGCCCGCCAGATCAGCAGCCGCGAAGCTTCGCAGCGGATCGCCATTTCCGCCAGTTTCAACTGCACGGCCTGGAACTCGACCAGCGGTTTGCCGAACTGCTTGCGCTCCTGGACATAGGCCAGGGCTTCGTCCAGCGCCGACTGGGCGATGCCCAGGCACATGGTCGAATTGCCGCAGCGTTCCAGGTCGAAGGCTTCCATCAGTTTCTTGAAGCCGCCCGCCGGGACGACCAGGTTTTCCACGGGCACTTCCACGTTGTCGAAGAAGATGTCGGCCGACGGCACGCCGCGGAAGCCCATGAGCCGTTCGCGCGCGCCGAAGCTCAGGCCCGGTGTGCCGTCCTCGACCAGCACGGCGCCGATGCCCTTGGCGCCCGGATCATCGGACAGCTTGCAATAGACGACATAGGCGTCGGCGTGGCTGCCGCCCGAGCACCACCGCTTCTGGCCGTTGAGGACGATCTTGCCATCCTTGATGACCGCCCGGGTCTTCAGGTCGGTCAGGGCCGATCCGGCCTCGGGTTCGGACATGGCGACGGCGACAACCATCTCGCCGGCACAGACCTTGGGCACAATCCGTTTGGCGAGATCCGCATCGGCGAAATGTTCCACCGCGCGCACCGGGCCGACGGAGCTTTCGAAGATGGGAAAGGCGACGGCGGGCGAGACCTTGGCGAATTCTTCCAGCACGATCAGGGCTTCCAGATTGCCGAGCCCGAGGCCGCCCAGATCTTCCGACACGTTGACGCCGAGAAAGCCCATTTCCGCGTAGCGCTTGATCCATTCGGCGGGCAGCGCCTTGTCTTCCTGTTCAAGGGTGCGGGCGACGTCGCGCATTTCGCCCTGGGCAAAGGCGCGGGCGGCGTCCTGCAGCTGGCGCTGGTCATCGGTCAGTCGAAAGTCCACGGTCGGTGTCTCCTTTGCCGGTTGGCCCCGGGTCCGGTGAACCGGACCGAACAACGAGGGCACGGCAAAGTGCACAGCGCCGGGCCGGAAGTAAATGAAACCTCATTTCAACTGTTGAAATATGGAATCCCGGTCGCACCAAGCCGCAACCGCAATGCCGAAAACGAAAGAGCCCCCCCGGGATATCCCGGGGGGAGCTCAGCCGTGCCTTCAGAACGTCTCCAAGGGTTGAGACAAAACCGCCCCTAGGGACGGGGATTTGCCACCCCCCCCAAACCGTGGGGGAGCAAGAGTGTCAGGCAACATCGTTGACGACATTGCCCCTGGCGCCGCCGGCATTGCTGCCGACGTCGGTAGGCGTGTTCGCGGAGTCTTTTCCGCGGTCTTCACCAGAGGAGTTGCTGTCCTGAGACGGCTGAGTGGCCGCCGAAGGAGAGGTCGATTCTTCGAGTGATTGCCGTTCCTCAGAACGGAAACCACTCTCGACAGCTTCCTCGACCTCTTGTCGAGTTTGTTGAAGCAGGTTCTCGGTACTTTGAGTAACCTGCTTCACGAGCGTCAAAGGAAATGACGCAAGATTTGAAGCTTGATCAATCATAGCGTTTCTCCGCTCTGAATTGCGACGTTCTGTCAGCGCATAAAATATGGCACAAGAAAAGGTAAAAATAAATATTATACAGAAATCCGCCGCCCCCGATCCCATTACCCATTGAATATGCAGGGTTAAAAAGCTGAAAGCCGCCGTGACAAAGGGCTGCCGGACGGCCTCTGCCCTGATTGAACTCGGCGGAATCAACATTCCCGGCCGTCAAAACGGCTGATGTGCGGTTCTTAAGCTGATGCTTGGGCGCGGTATCCAAGCACCCTTTCGGCGAAGTCCGGATAGGTTCCGGCGACCTCGCGGCCGATCTTGGCGCGCAAGATGTCCAGCCGCTCGGGCTCCGGTTCCGGGGTGGTGGGCACACTGTCCGGAATGTCGAAATCGAAGCCCGTATTGTCGCGTACTTCCTCGACGCTATGGCCCGGATGGACGCTTTCCAGACGGAACCGCCCCAGCGCCCGGTCGAACGACATGACGCAAAGCTCCGTGACCAGGGCGTGCGGGCCGCCGGGGCGGTGCACGTCGGGCGGGCTGATGCCGGGGGCGCTGATGAAATCGACCTTATCGACGAACACCCGGCGCGTGTGTTCCGGGCGGAACAGGATGACACGCGGCACGGTGAAGTACATGTAGGCCGACCCGAACGACCCCGGGAACCGGCGGTCAAGCGATGGATAGGCGCCGGTGCCGACCAGGTTCAGGTTGGCCTGACCGTCGATCTGCACGCCGCCCAGGAAGAACACGTCGATGCGCCCCTGCCCGGCCGCGTCGAACAGTTCGCGCCCGCCGTCCGTGAACGGGTTGTTGGTGATGCCGTGGATCAGCGACACGCGGAAGGCGCCGTCGGTCAACTCCCGCTGCAACAGGGCCGCCGCACCGGGAATGGGCGACGCCGCACCGATGGCGCCGTTGCCGCGTTCGGGCAGCAGGCGGGCGACGACGGAAATCAGGAATTCTTCGGAGGAATAGGCTTCGCTCACGACGCCGCCTCCGCCTGCCGGCCCAGAACCTCGCGCTTGAGATAGGCGTTGAAGCCTTCTTGGCTGCGCGCTTCCTTGGCATAGGAACGGATATGGTCCATGTCGATGGGGTAGCATCCGGCAAGCCCCAGGGGTTTGGCCCCTTCCTTGGCTTGGGCGGTGGCGCCGATGTACATGGCGGGGATAGTGCCCGCCGCCAGCACGGGATCGGCGGTCAGGTCGCCGTCGTGGATGTCCTCATAGGTCGCCAGTGTCGTCTTCGCCGCATGAGCGATGGTGAACAGTTCGTGGCGCTTGCCGACCCAGATGTTGCCGTACTTGTCGGCCAGCGGCGCGTGAACCAGCGCCACGTCGGGCTTGATCGCCGGCAGCAGCAGGATCTTGCCGTTGCCCGCCCCCATGGGATCGTCGACTACCTTCCAGTCGTCCCGGTACCTGACGATATCGGAGCCGATGATGCCGCCCAAGGGCATGAACGGCACGCCCTTTTCCGAGGCCTGCAGGGCCGTGTGGATGGCCGGACAGGTGCTGTCCCGCATTTTCAGGCTGCCGTCCTGCACGGCGCGGGTGAAGCTGGGCGCCAGGCCCGCCTCGCCCAGGCTGACCGCCGCCGCTTCCATCAGGCGCACGCAACCGGCGCCGATCAGAAGGTCGGCCGCCATACCCGAAATCGGCACGGCAAGCACATGCAGGTCCTTGACGCCGCGGCGGATCAAGGCCCGGATCAACGCCATGGGAACGAAGCTGTAATCGGGCGGCAGGGCCAACAGCGCCCCGTCTGGCACCTGTTCGGCGAGAGCGTCAACGTCGGGGGGGGGCATGGCGGTCGTCCGTCGGTGGATAAAGGACGGACAGGGTGTCACAGGGTCTTGGGCGCGGTCAATTGCCCGCTATTTCAAACGCCCTGCGGTCAAACACCCGTCACCGGCTGTCCCGCCTTCTTCCAGGCCTTGAGCCCGCCGGCAAGCACCGCCACCTTGGTCAGGCCGTTCTTGCGCAGGATACGGGCCGCGCGGGCCGACAGTTGGTCGGTCTTGCACACCACCAGCACCGGCGTATCCGCATAGTCGGCGAGATCGGCCTTGATCTGCTTGATACGCCCCATGAGGTCGATCAGCGGCAGGTTCAGGGCGTCCTTGATATGTCCGTCCTTGCCGGTGAACTGGCTGGGGGAACGCACGTCGATGACCAGGGTGTCCGGGTCCTGGTCAAGCTGCGCCTTGGCCGCATCCGGTTTCACATAGGGCACGCCCGCCATCCAACGCGGAAGCTGGCGACCGATATAAAAGGCGATGACGATGAGCACCAGGCTCATCATCGTGCGTTCGTCGATCTGAATATTTGAAAAATCCATGGGGGTGATTTCTACGGGCTCGCGGCGGGCGGATCAATCGATAACGTCGTCGTCGCGGGCCATGCCGTTGGGCAGGCCCACCGCGCCACGCTTGTCGGCGCCGGACAGATTGGCGCCGCGCAGGTCGGCATCGGTCAGATCCGCATCGAGCAGGCTGGCGCCACGCAGGTCGGCGTCGCGCAGGTCGGCACCGCGCAGGTCGGCCGCTTCCAAGTCCGCGTTGCGCAGGTCGGCGCCGTTCATCTGCGCGTCGCGCAGGATCGCGTGGTCAAGGTTGGCGCGCACCTTGCCGCCCTGGGCCTTGGTCGAAATGACAATCTCGCCCAGCAGCACGCCGACCATATTGGCTTCGGCCAGGTTGGCGCGGCTCAACTTGGCGCCGCGCAGGTCCGAGCGCGCCAGATTGGCCTTGCGCAGGTCGGCGAAGGACAGATCGGCCATCAACAGTTCGGAACGCGAGAAATTCGTGCGCTGCAAAATCGCGAAGGAAAAGTCGGATGCCGCCAGATTGACCCCGGACAGGTCCTTGTCCGTCAGATCGGTCTTGGAAAACACCGCCCGCTGGCCCTCGGCGCCGTTGGAATCGACCCAGCGCGCATGCATCAGGATCGCTTCCTGCAGGCTGACATCCATGTCCTCGATGCGCTTGGCCAGATAAGCGACGTCGAGATTGACCTTGGTCAGGTCCATGTTGTCGAAAATCGCGCCGACAAGGTCGGCCCCCGACAGATCCGCATTGGACAGGTTGGTGTTGTTGAACACCGCGCCATGGAAGATCGCGCCGGACAGATTGGCGTCGGTGAAATCGGCGCCCTCCAGGTCGCAGCCGGTCAGGTTCGACAGCGACAGGTTGGTGCGGATGAATTTGGCGTGGCGCAGGATGCAGTCCGTCATGTCCGTCTGCACGATCATGGAATCGGAAACCTTGGCCCCGGTCATGTTGGCGCCGCGCAGGTTGGCCTTTTCCAGGCCGCCGGTGGCGTCCTCGTGGACGACCTGGATCAGGTCGCCGCCGCCCTTCTGCGGTTTCAACAAGATGCCGTCGCGCATGTCGGCATCGACCAGCGACGCCCCCTCAAGGTTCGAGCCAGCCAGGCAGGCGCCCCGGATATCCGCCTTGTCCAGCACCGTGCGCTTCAGGTTGGTGAAGCGCATGTCGGCGGCGAACAGAACGGCCCCCTCAAAATTAGTGTCCGACAGGTCGCAATGGCAGAACAGGGTGCCCGCGCATTCGATGCGCGCCAGATTGCGCCGCGACAGATCGAGATAGCTGAGGTCATGCATGGACAGCGTCGCCCGTTCGCCGCCGGTCCGGCCGTTGGCGAACAGCATATGCTTGTCGAGAATCACGTCGAGTTCCTGCTGCGACAGCTTCTTCCACGTGTGGTCGCCGAAATCCCGCGTCTTCTGCAACGACATAGGTATCCTACTCCCTTGGTCCGGCGCGGCAGCCCGTGCCTCCCCGGCCCGGAACTATAGAAAACCCATGATAAACGAAGGGTAAACGTCCGTCATGACAGGTAACATTGGCACATCGCCAAGATTGCTCCTACCGCCTTTTACGTCTATCTAGGGGCCATGACGACATCCCCCGCACATAACGCTCCGGTCCATGTGATCGGCGGCGGACTGGCCGGCTCGGAAGCCGCCTGGCAGCTTGCCCGCGCCGGCGTGCCCGTGGTCCTGCATGAAATGCGCCCCGACCGCGCGACGGACGCCCACAAGACCCAGGACCTGGCCGAATTGGTCTGTTCCAACTCGTTCCGCTCCGACGATTTCGAGACCAACGCCGTCGGCCTGTTGCACGAGGAAATGCGGCGGCTGGGCTCGCTCATCATCGCAATGGCGGACCGCCATCGCGTGCCGGCAGGGGCGGCGTTGGCCGTTGACCGCGACGGCTTTGCCGCCGCCGTGACCGCCGCTCTGGAGGCCGAGCCGCTCGTCACCATCGAGCGCGGCGAGATCGACGGCCTGCCGCCCGAGGACTGGGCGAGCGTCATCATCGCCACCGGCCCCCTCACCTCGCCCGGCCTGTCGCAGGCGATCTGCGAATTGACGGGACAGGACCAGTTGGCCTTCTTCGACGCCATCGCCCCCATCGTGCACAAGGAATCCATCGATTTCGACATCGCCTGGTTCCAAAGCCGCTACGATAAGGGCGACGGCAAGGACTACATCAACCTGCCCATGGACCGCGATCAGTACGACGCCTTCATCGAGGCCTTGCTCGCCGCCGAGAAACATCAGTTCAAGGAATGGGAAAAGGACACCCCCTATTTCGAGGGCTGCCTGCCCATCGAGGTGATGGCCGAACGGGGGCCCAAGACCCTGTCCTTCGGCCCCATGAAGCCCGTCGGCCTAACCAACCCGAACGCGCCCGACACGCGCCTTGCCGCCGTGGTCCAGCTGCGCCAGGACAATGCCCTGGGCACGCTCTACAACATGGTCGGGTTCCAGACCAAGCTGACGTACGGCGAGCAGATTCGCGTGTTCCGCACCATCCCAGGGCTGGAAAACGCCGAGTTCGCGCGCCTCGGCGGCATTCACCGCAACACCTTCATCAACTCACCCCGGTTGCTGGACCCGGCGCTCCGCCTGAAGACGCAGCCGCGCCTGCGCTTCGCCGGGCAGATCACGGGTTGCGAGGGCTATGTGGAAAGTGCCGGCATCGGCCTGCTGGCCGGGCGCTTCGCCGCCGCCGACCACCGGGGCGCGACCCCCGCCCTGCCGCCGGCCACGACCTCCATCGGCGCGTTGCTGAACCACATCACCGTCGGCGCCGAGGCTGATACCTTCCAGCCCATGAACGCCAATTTCGGCCTGTTCCCGCCGCTCGCCACCGACGACCTGCCGAAAAAGCAGCGCCCGCGCGGCCGCGACCGCAAGATCAAGCTGTCCGAACGGGCCCTCGCCGACCTGGACGCCTGGATCACCGGCGCCAGGGCAGCAGCCGAGTAAGTTTCCCGCCCTTTTTCCGGCCCTTCGGCTCGAACCCCGCCAGGTCCGCCGCAATCCGCGCCATGACGCCCGGCCAGTCGCCGAAGGCGTGCTGGCGGTACAGCCGCATGGTCGGATACCAGGGGCTGTCGTCGCGGCCCAGCATCCAGCGCCAATCGGGCACCTTGGGCAGCATCACCCACACGGGTTTCGCCAGCGCTCCCGCCAGATGGGCGACGGAGGTATCGGCGCAGATCACCAGATCCAGGCAGGCGACAGCCGCCGCCGTGTCGGCGAAATCGTTCAGCAGGGTGGCCAGATCGACCGTTCCCTCCGGCGGCCGACGGAAAGTGTCCGGCGTGTCGTCCTTGAGCTTTTGCAGACTGTAGAGCGTCACGCCCGGTACCCGGGCCAGACCTCCGAACAGGGCCGGGTCGATGGCGCGCTTCCAGTCGCCGCCGTTGGTCGGGCTGCCGGTCCAGGCGATGCCGACGCGCAATCCCCCGCCACCCTTGATCCGCGGGCGCAGGCGCGCGGTATCGTCCTGCGCCGCGCGCAGGTAGGGCACGTCGCGGGGCAAGGCATCCAGACCCGCGCCCAACAGCCGCATGGCGGACATGGCCGGAACGTAGAGATCGAACGAGTCCCGGGTGATCTTCTCGCCGCAGACCTCGGGCGCACCCGGCAGGGTTTCCATCAGGCGCCGGATCTCCGGCTTGCAGGGCACGACCACGCGGGCACAGCGCGCCGCGATCAGCGGCACATATCGGGCGAACTGAATGGCGTCGCCGAACCCCTGCTCGCCGTAAAACAGGATGCGCTTGTCCGGCTGGGGCGTACCGTCCCAATAAGGCTGTGCCACGTCGGGCAGCGCGATCTGCCCAGTGCGCCAGCGCCACTCGTAATCGTCGATCCCGGCGTCGGGGCCGACCAGGGTCATGCGGATCATGCCCTGGGACATGCGGGCGTCGGCATATTGCGGCCCGCCCTCGTCCAACTTCGGCAGTTGCGTCCCATAGGCGGCGGCCGCCTCGTCCAGGCGGCCGGCTTCCCACAGGGTCTTGGCACGCGCCAGGGCGGGTCCCGGCGCCGCCGGGTTCAAGGCGACGGCGCGGTCATGGGCGTCGAGGGCTGCGGCGAAATTGCTGAGCCTACACTCGGCCGCAGCCAAGGAGTTCCAGACCCGGGCATCGTCCGGCCGGGCCTGGGTCAGGGCCCGTGCCGCATCGGCCGCACCGGCCCAGTCCCGGTCTCGATAGGCCACCGCGAAGGCAGCGGACAGATCGTCTTCGGCAGCGTCTGGCGGGTGTTTCGGTTTGATGTCGAATACCCGGCCCTCCCTGGCCGGCCGCGGGCGGATGCGGTCGAGGGCGGCCTGGAGGCGGACATCATCGGGAGCCAAGGCCAACGCATCCTCAAGATGGCGGACGGCGTCCGCCGTCAGGCCGCACTCCAGATAGAACTGCGCGCGCTCCAGCATCCGCTGGACCTCTTCCGTCTGGCTGTCGTCGTTCATGCCCTTGTCCCGGCCCTCGTCCCGAACCCGATCCGGCGCCCTAGAATTTCCCGCCGAGACGAGCCATCAGCAGGACCAGGGGACGCAGACCGTCCACCCGTATGACCGCCCCCGCGAAAGGGTCGAACCCGGCCTGTTCCAGGCGTTTCAGGTCGCGGGCCGCCAGGCGTGCCGGCAGCAGCGCCGGTAGGGCGCCCCGCGGCACCCGATGGCGGCGCGCCGACGCCAGCGCCTCCCCCGCCCGTGCCGCGACGCGGGCGACAACCGTGGCAAGCGCCGCTTCCTGCCCCGCAGGCCCACGGTCGCGCAGGCGGTCCAAATCCAGCCCTGCCGCATGGCACAGGTCGCCCGGCAGGCGCACCACCCCGGTCCGCAGGTGAAAGGGCACGGCGCGCAGGATGCCGGTCAGGGCCTGGGCCATGGCAACGTCCGCGGCCGCGGCCGCGGCGGGGCCGCTGTCCTGCCCCAATACGCGCAGGGCCAGGGAGACCACGGGGGCGGCCGTGCGCCGGGCATGGTCCTCAAGCGCTGCGAGGTTTTCCGGCGGCGCGCCCGCAAGGTCATCCTCACGGGCGGCGATCAGGTCCTCCAGCCCCCCCCGGGGCACGGCGAACCGGGCGACGGCCCAGGCGAGCGGCTCGGCCACGGGATGCCCTCTCACTTGGTTATCGGGCGGTGTGCCGTCGTAGATGTCGTCCAGGCGGTCGCGCCACCATTGCAGGCGCATGCGCCCGATCAGCTCCTCCGACACGGTTTCCCGCACACGGGCGATTTCCAGGTTGAAACCGTAGAGCGCGATCAGGCCTTCGCGGGCTTCCGGCGGCGCCAAAAGGGCTGTCAGATAGCGGTCGCGGTCGTCGCGGCGCAGGTCCGCCATGACCGGCGCCAGGGCCTCCGGGGTCGGAATCCCGGTTGATGATTCGGCGTTATTTGCCATGACGGACGTGAATTTCTCCCGTTTCCGGGCGTTGTGGGATGGGCCGCGCAAGGCGCGGTGTGCCTTGATATATGCCTATAATCGGAATTGAGAACGAGGAATATCGTTGATGCAGCCCTGTCAGGCCTTATATTCCGTGACATGCGGGCGGGTTTATTGGGGCTTTCAGCCCGACCGCCGGGTTTATTGGGGTTAATAGACAAACAAGTCGAAGGAGGGATCGGGCAATGGCCGCTATCCTGTCAAACTTACGAAACACGGTGATCGCCGGTTTCATTCTCACCATTCTCATGGTTCTCGCCGTCACCGCCGTGACGGGCGAAGGTCAGCCGGGCGGACATGCCTGGTTCGCGTTCCTGTTCCGCTGGCTGCACGTGCTGTCCGGCGTCATGTGGATCGGCCTGCTGTGGTATTTCAACTTCGTCCAGATCCCGAACATGGGCAAAATTCCGGACGAACAGAAACCGGCCATCGGCAAGGTCATCGCACCGGCCGCCTTATTCTGGTTCCGCTGGGGCGCCATGGCGACCCTCGTCACCGGCCTGATCCTGGCCGGCATGAACGGCTATCTGGTCGACGCCATGACCCTGGGCCTGCAGGGTGGGGTTGCCAAGTCGACGGCCATCGGCATCGGCATGTGGCTCGGCATCATCATGTGGTTCAACGTGTGGTTCGTGATCTGGCCGAACCAGAAGAAGGCGCTGGGCATCGTCGAAGCCACGCCGGAAGCCAAGGCCGCCGCCGCGCGCACGGCCATGCTGTTCTCGCGCACCAACACGCTGCTGTCGTTCCCCATGCTCTACGCCATGGTGTCGGCGCAGAACGTGTTCTAAGCCGAAATACAGAATACCGACGTGAAGCGGGGCTGCCACTGGCAGCCCCGTTTTTTTGATCCGCGTCATCCGCTATTAACCCAGGTCGAACGAGACTCGTTCTGCTTGGGATGGCTGATGAGCAGTTCGCATATCATCACTTGCATCGCGATGCTATCCTCTCTTTGAGGTTGATCCAACACAAGGTCATTACCCTATGGATGGCTTCACGATACTTGTAGTTGTCGGTAGCGCCCTCGTGTTTGTCGTGCTTCACAAGCGGACACAGCGACGGGAGGCCGCAAGAGAACTGCCGTATCGTGACCACCTGCCTCCTAATGAGAGACGTAGGCTAGGCACCACAGCGCGGGTGAAGTGGGTCTGTGACGGCGATACTATCGATATCGACTGCGAACGAGGGAAGGTCTGCATCCGTCTGTACTCCATAGACAGCCCCGAGAACGGGCAGCCATGGGGAGACATCGCGACAGCCGGGCTCATCAAGATGATCGGCGGACAGACAGTGTTACTTGAGGAGTTCGGCGAGGACCACTACGGGCGAACGCTGGCAACCATCTGGGTTCGCGACAAGAAGACACACAAGTGGACCAACGTGAATGAGCGCATGGTGATGCTAGGTCACGCTTGGATTATGCGTGGTCACTATGCTCATCATGATCCTGAGCGGCAGTATAAACTTGAGGCTCTTGAGAGATGGGCAAGGTCGAAGAGAGTGGGGCTCTGGAAGCTACCTAGCCCAGTTCCTCCCTGGGAGTGGCGGAAAAGGTAGCAGTTGGAAATGGCGCCGCTTATGGCCAAAAGCAGACCATCCGCCACCCCATCGCCCAGACGCACAAGATCGCTCCGCACCCAAGGGCGCGGCCGCGCTCAACAAACGAAAACGTCTGCTGCCTAGGCCGTCAGGTTGGCGCCGCCGAAAGCACCCAGCGTATAGGATGCCGTCTGCACACCCGCGTTGCGGTGGCGGCCGATGGAATCGGCGATGTCGTCGAACACCAGGGCGACGAATTCCTTGCGGCCTTCACGCAATTCTTCGGCCGAGAACGCGGGAATTTCCCGCCCCTCGCCAAGAATGGCGTTCAATGCCGCCGTCACCGCGGGGTCTTCGACCACCTCTTCGTCGGGCACCTCGTCCGCCACGCCCTCAAGCTGGGTGCGGGCATCGGCAAGCGATGCCTCGGCCTCGGCCAGGGTCGCGTCCAGGGTCTTCAGCCCTTCCGTATCGCCGGCGGCGGTCAGTTCGCTCTTGCGGGCCGCCAACACGCGATCAAGGAAGGGAGCTGCGACCTTGAAGTCGGACAGCAGGGCTTCGAGCGCGGCGCCGGAAGCCGGGGGATTGTCCTCGGCCTCGGAGAATGCCTTGCTCAGGCTGGCGAACACCGTCTTGAGCGCCTCCGCCGCCGAAACCTCCTTTGTCTCCCCGCCGGAAATCGCGCTGGGCAGACTGAAGGTTACGGGCGCACCCTTGGCTTCGCCGGCTTTGGTATCGTCGCCGGTCGCGGCCGATTTATCGGTGCTTTTCGAGGGAGGAACAGGACGGTTTACGAACTGGGAGGTCACGCCCCCCACTTTGGTTACGTCTGTCATCTTCTTTGCACGGCTCCGTAAAGGAGCGGTCCTTCTGGATCGTTTTCCCATTCTGGGAGTCGGAATATCCTTCTGGAAGGCCGCCAGTATACAGAAACCGGGATATAAAGGAAAGCCGTCCCGATGCGTGTCAGTCGACGGCCAAAATGGCCGCTGCGGCGCGGCGATCCTCGCCCAGAAGGACGTTGAAGGTGCGGCAGGCCGCCCCCGTGTCCATCCATTCCACGGCGATGCCGCGTGCGCGCAGGCCTTGGCGCAGGCCCTTGGGCGGCGCCAAAAATGCGGCGCCACAGCCGATGATGAGAATTTCCGCATGGGGTTCGGGCGCCCCCGGCCCGGTCATGGCCAGATGCAGGGCGTCCACATCCAGGTCGGTGACGGAGCGCGCGTCCCAGACCACACAGCGGTCGGGCCAGATCAGGATCGAGGTATCGAAGGCCTCTCCGGCGACCCGGAACCGCCCGTCTCCGTAGGCCTGGATGATTTTCCGGCCGGCGGGAACCAAGGGCGTGACGTCAAGTCCGGGCATGGATCAGGTCTTCGCTTACGGCGTTTCCGCCGCCTCCTTGGTGTCGCCGGTGCCGCGGGCGCGGGCGGCCACGTTGGTATAGAGCAACAGCGGCGAGGCGACGCAGATCGACGAATAGGTGCCGACCAGGATACCGAAGATCATCGCGAAGGAGAAATCGCGGATCACCTCCCCGCCCAGGAAGAACAACGCCAGCAGCGCCACCAGGGTGGTCAGGGACGTCATCAGGGTGCGGGACAGAGTCGCGTTGATCGAATCGTTCAAAAGATCCGGTACCGGCTTGGTCTTGTACTTGCGCAAGTCCTCGCGGATGCGGTCGAACACGACCACCGTGTCGTTGATGGAATACCCGGCGATGGTCAGCACGGCGGCCACCGTCGACAGGTTGAATTCAAGACCCAGCAGGGAAAACATGCCGAGAGTCAGGAACACGTCATGGGTCAACGCCATGACGGCGCCCAGACCGAATTGCCATTCGAAGCGCAGCCAGATGTAGATCAGCATGGCGATGATCGCCACGACCACGGCCAGCACGCCGTCAATGAGCAGTTCCGACGACACCTTGGGCCCGACGAATTCTACGCGGCGGTAATCCACCCCGGCACCCAACGCGTCCTTCACGGCGGCCACGGCGGCCTGTTGCGCCGTCGCGTCGCCATCCTGCGCGCCGATGCGGATCAACACGTCGGCCGGGTTGCCGAATTCCTGCAGGCTGACCTCGCCCAGGCCGAGCGCGCCCAACTGTCCGCGCATCTGGCTCATATTGGCGGCCTGCGGCATGCGCACCTCGATCAGGATGCCGCCCTGGAAATCGATGCCGAACGTCATGCCCTTGACGAACACCAAGGCCAGCGACGCCACGACGGCTAGGGCCGAGATCGTCAGGAACACCTTGCGGAACGACATGAAGCGGATGTCGATGTCGTCGGGGACAAGCTTGAGCAGACGCATGATCTTTATCCTACCCGGCGCCTAGACCGGCAATTCCTGCGGCCGCGTGCGACGCAGCCAGGCGACGACCATCAGACGGGTGACCATGATCGCGGTGAACATGGAGGTCGCGATGCCGACGGCGAGCGTCACGGCAAACCCCCGCACCGGCCCGGACCCGAAGGCATACAGCAGCACGGCGGCGATCAGCGTGGTCACGTTGGCATCGATGATGGTGGTCAGCGCGCGGCTGTAGCCGGCGTCGATGGCGCTGATCGGCGTGCGCCCGGCGCGTACTTCCTCGCGGATGCGCTCGAATATCAGCACGTTGGCGTCGACCGCCATGCCGACGGTCAGCACGATCCCGGCAATCCCGGGCAGCGTCAGCGTCGCCTGGATCACCGACAGCACCGCCAAAATCAGCAACAGATTGAAGATCAGCGCCACGTTGGCCATCACCCCGAACTTGCCGTAGGCGATGACCATGAACACGATCACCGCGATCAGGCCGACGATACAAGCGGTTTCCCCGGCGGCGATGCTGTCCGCCCCCAGGCTGGCGCCGACGGTGCGTTCCTCAAGGATCGAAATCGGCGCCGGCAGGGCACCCGCGCGCAGCAGAAGGGCAAGGTCCTGCGCCGACTGTACGGTGAATGAGCCGGAAATCTGACCGCTGCCGGTGATGATCGGCTCGCGGATCACCGGCGCGCTGATGACCTTGTTGTCCAGCACGATGGCGAAGGGCCGGCCCACGTTCTTGGTCGTCACGTCGCCGAACTTCTTGGCGCCGCGCGCGTTGAGCCGAAAGCCGACGACCGGCTGGTTAGTGCGCTGTTCGAAGCTTTGGTGGGCGTCGACCAGGTCCTCGCCCGACACCAGCACCCGGCGCTTGACCAGATAGGCGTCCTGCCGGCCGACGGCGCGGTCTTCCTCCGTCGCCTCCAGCAGCACGCTGCCCGGCGGCACGCGGCCGCGCTCGCGAGCCTCGGCCACGGAATTTTCCATGTCGACCAGCTGGAACGTCAGTTTGGCGGTCTTGCCGATGATCGCCTTCAGGCGTTCCGGGTCCTTCAGGCCGGGCACCTGAACCAACACCCGGTTGTCGCCCTGGCGCTGGATGGTCGGCTCGCGCGTGCCCGTCTCGTCGATACGGCGGCGCAGAATTTCCACGGACTGCTGCAGGGCGGACGACCGCCGTTCCAACAGGGTTTGTTCCAAGGGCGTGATGGTGATGCGGTCGCCGTCGACGCTGACCTGAGCACCCGGCTCGATCGGCTTCAGAAGATCGCGCGCCTTCTCGACCTCGTCCGCCTTGGCGATGGTGACGACCACCGTATTGCCATCGACGCCCAGGGCGCGGGCGCGGATGCGCGCGGTGCGCAGTTCGGCGCGGGCACTTTCGGCGATGCCTTCCAGGTACTGCTTGACGACCTCGTCGACCTCGACCTCAAGTAGCAGGTGCGAGCCGCCCTGTAGGTCCAGGCCCAGGTTGACCTGCTGACTCGGCAGCCCGACGGGCAGTGATTCGGTCAGCGACTTGGGCAGGAAGTTGGGCAGGGAATAGGCCACGCCCAGCAGGCAGACCACCAGGACCAACGCAACCTTCCACTTGGGGAAATAGACCATGGGTGCTTAACCGGACGTGTCAGGAATGGGACGAAACGAAGACCAAAGGCAAGGGATCAGCTGTCCTTCTTGCCGCCGCCCAGCAGGCCGCGCAGACCGCCCGGCTTCTTCTTGGCGGCGCCTTCGTCGTTGGCGGCGTCGCCCTTGTCGGCTGTCTTGCCGGAATCGGCCTGGGGCTCGGATTTGCTTTCGACCGAGGCCAGCGTGCTCTTGCGCACCTTGACCTTGATGCCCTCGGCGATTTCGACGACCACCTCGTCGCCTTCGTTGACCTTGGTCACCGTGCCCACGATGCCGCCGCCCGTGACGACCTTGTCGCCGCGCCGGACTGCTTCGAGCATGAGCTTGTGTTCCTTCATCTTCTTCTGCTGCGGACGAATCAGCAGGAAGTAGAAGATCACGAAGATCAGGATCAGGGGCAGGAACGCCTCAATGCCGCCACCACCACCGCCACCGGCGGCCTGGGCATACGCGGGCGAAATCAACATGTTTATCTCCTCATTCCCCCCGCATTTACCGTCGGGGGCGGTTCTTAAATACCCGGAAATCGATCGTTTTATTTGGGTGCGCGGGACTATAACCGCAAGACCGCGCGATGCAAACGCAAACCGGCGAATTTTTGCCCATTGCCGACGACTGCACGCAGATGATTGACGCCTCGCGCTCTCCGGCCTAATTTCCGCCGCCATGACCGATATCGATATGTACAAGGTTCTCGACCGCATCGCCGATGCGCTGGACCGTCTCGCCCCGCCGCCTGTCCCCGAAAACGACATGTCCATCGCCGATGCCTTCGTCTGGCACGCCGACACGTCCTGGCTGGAGCCCGTGCCCAAGGTCAACCGGGTCGAAATGGACCTGCTGCGCGGCATCGACATGCAGGTCCAGCAGTTGATGAACAACACCCAGCGCTTCGCCAAGGGCCTGCCCGCCAACAACGCCCTGCTGTGGGGGGCCCGCGGCACGGGGAAAAGCTCCCTGGTCAAGGCCCTGCACGCAGAAATCAACGCGGCTGATCCAGGCGCCCTGGTGCTGGTGGAAATCCACCGCGAGGACATCCCCTCCCTACCCGCCCTGCTGTCCGTGCTGCGCGCCGGCAGGCGGCGCTGCCTGGTGTTCTGCGACGACCTCAGCTTCGATACCGAGGACACGTCCTACAAGTCGCTCAAGGCCGTGCTCGACGGCGGCATCGAGGGACGGCCCGAGAACGTCCTGTTCTACGCCACGTCCAACCGCCGCCACCTGATCTCGCGCGACATGATCGAAAACGAACGTTCCACCGCCATCAATCCCGGCGAGGCGGTCGAGGAAAAGGTGTCCCTGTCGGATCGCTTCGGTCTGTGGCTCGGCTTCCACAACCTGGATCAGCAGACCTATTTCCAGATCGTCGAAGGCTATGCCAAGCGCTACGGCCTGGACGGCCCTGATGTCGACCTGCGCCGCGAAGCCAACGAATGGTCGGTCACCCGGGGCTCGCGCTCGGGCCGCGTCGCCTGGCAGTACATCCAAAATCTGGCCGGACGCCTGGGCAAGAACCTGGAATAGCCGCGGCGTCATCGCCCCGTGATATTCTTGCAAGCACCTTGTCGTATTCAATGAATGCGGGAACTGGCCGGGCACGCCGTTTGTGCTATGCTAAGTGGTTGCTAGGGAACGGGGAATACGTGTTATGGCGGTACCGTCAGATGACGACGACTGGCGCACCAGCATCGCTGACCTGAAACGGATGGCCCACGATGTCGCGGGCCTGCCGCCGTCCGTCAAGCATATGATCGAGCAGGCTTGGCTGGCAGCCGAAAAGGGCCAGGAAGCCATGGCGCGCGAGCTTCTCGCCCAGGCCAAGCGCAAGATCGAATCCTGAAATCAGGTCGGTTTCGACGACAAGAACTGCTGCGGATTAACCGCGCGCTTGTTCTTGCGCAGCTCAAAATGCAGCTGCGGCTCGCCGACCCCGCCGGAGTCGCCCACGGTCGCGATCTTCTGGCCCCGGCGCACCCGGTCGCCCTTGGTCACGGCCAACTGGTCCGTATGGGCATAGGCGGAAATCCAGCCGCCGTCATGCTTGATCAGGACCAGATTGCCGAACCCGCGCAATTCGTTCCCCACATAGGCGACGACGCCGTTTTCCGTGGCCACCACGGGCGTGCCCCGGGGCGCCTTGATGTTGATGCCGTCGTTGCGCAGGCCGCTCTGCTTGACCCCGAAGCGCGAGATCACCCGCCCCCCGGACACGGGCCAGTAGAAGCCGCTGCCGCTGCGCTTGGGCGGCCCCGCCAGGGCGCGGTTCGTCGCCACAGCCGCCGGCGCCTTGGGGCGGTGCGGTGGCGTTACCTGGATGGATGATGGGGTAGCAGCCTGGGCGGCCGCCTGATCCGGATCCGGACGATGGGGGGCCTTGACCGATTGCAGGGTGCCGGTCGGGATCAGCAGGTCCTCGCCCACGCGGATCGTATAGGGTGGGCGGATGCCGTTGATGCGCGCCAGTTCGTTGGGCTCCACGTCGTACTTCTGGGCGATGGCGTAGACTGTTTCCCCGGCGGAAACCGTGTGCTGACGCCCGCGCGGCAGGACCAGGCGCTGGTTGACCTGCAGGATGAAGGGCGGCTCCAGGCCGTTGGCTTCGATCAAGGGACGCAGGCCGACCCGATGGCGGCGCGAAATGGCATAGAGCGTGTCGCCCGGGCCGACGCGCACGGCCGAAGCGCCGACGAAGGTCAGGTCCCCACCGTCGCGGCGCCGGGCCTCCACGCCTTCGACGGCGCGCACGGGAGCTGGAGCCCGGGTTTGCGCACGCGGGACCGCCCCCGCCGCCTCACCGCGCGGCGGCCATTCGGCGGCGCCGCAGGCGGCCAGCGTCCACAGCAACACCGCCGCCGTTCCCGCCTTCCCGATTTTGCGCCAGCTGCCGGCCATTTGTGTCCTCATGCCCGCTGTCACGCCGGTGCGGCGACGCCTGCCACCAGGGGCACGAAGCGGACCTCGCCCATGTCCTCGATCTCCAGGCCCAAGGGGCCCTTATCGACCCGGTACAGGCGCTGTTCGCCGTCGCCGGACTGGCTGCCGACCGGCACGATCATGATCCCGCCCTCGGCCAGTTGCGACAGCAGCACGGGCGGGATGTCCTCGGCGGCGGCGGTGACGATGATCCGTTCGAATGGCGCCTGGTCGGGCCAGCCGAGGGAGCCGTCGCCCAGATGCGTCGTGATGTTGGTCAGGCCGAAATGGCGGAACCGGCGTTCGGCCTCGCCCAATAGTCCCTTGTGGCGTTCGATGGTGTAGAGCCGGCGGCACAGCAGCGACAGCACCACCGACTGGTAGCCACAGCCGGTGCCGATCTCCAGCACCTTGGTGCGGTCCGTGACCTCCAACGCCTCGGTCATGCGCGCCACCACCCAGGGCTGGCTGATGGTCTGCTGATGGCCGATCGGCAGGGCCAGGTTGCGGTAGGCCCGGTCCTGAAAGGCCTCGGTCACGAACTGTTCGCGCGGCACCCGGCCGATGGCTTCCAGCACCCGTTCGTCGGCGACGCCCAGGCGGCGCAGGCTTTCCAGCAGTTCCTCACGCTCCGCCGCCAGGGCCTCCTCAAGCGCGGGGCGGAGCCGGTTCACGGGAAGACCTCGCGCAGGCGGTCAAGCTCCCGCCCCGCCGTCAGGTCGAGGCTCAAGGGCGTCACGGAAATCACCTTGCGCCGGCAGGCATCCAGATCCGTGCCCTCCTGGAACTTTTCCTCGTCGCGCTGCACGCCGACCCAATAGTAGGCATCGCCCCGGGGGTCGCGGCCATCCTGGATTTCGCCGCCGATCTTGCGCCGCCCCTGGCGCGTGACCTCCATGCCGGTGACGTCGCCGGGCGGGCAGTCGGGAATATTGACGTTGAGCAGGATCGCCGGGTCGAAGGAATAGCCGGCCAGCCGTTCGAGAATCTTCGGCATCCAGAATTCGGAGGTTTCCCAGATCACGTTGCGGTGGTCGTCGTATTCCTGGGAAAAGGCGACGGAGGGAATGCCCAGCAACGCCCCTTCCATGGCCGCCGCCACGGTGCCCGAATAATGCACGTCCTCGCCCAGGTTGCCGCCCCGGTTGACCCCGGACATGACGATGTCCGGGCGCAGATCCTTCATCACCCGATGCACGCCCAGAAGCACGCTGTCCGTCGGCGTGCCGTCCACGGCGAAGCGCCCGTCGGACACATTGCGGATGCGCAACGGGCGGCGCAGGGTCAGGGAATGGCTGGTCGCAGACTGTTCCGTTTCGGGGGCGACGACCCAGACCTCACGGGCCACGGCGCGCACTGCGGTTTCCAAAAGCTTGATGCCCGGCGAATGCACGCCGTCGTCGTTGGATATGAGCACCCGGGCCTGGCTCAGATCGATGGGGCGGCGGGTCATGCTTTTCCGATGACCTCGAGCCCGCCCATGTAGGGCCGCAGAACCTCCGGCACGGCGATCGAGCCGTCGGCCTGCTGATAATTCTCCAACACGCCGATCATGGCGCGGCCGACGGCGACGCCGGAGCCGTTCAAGGTGTGCACAAAGCGGGTCCCCTTCTCGCCCTTCACGCGGCAGCGCGCCTTCATGCGCCGGGCCTGGAAATCGCCGCAGTTGGAGCAGCTGGAGATTTCCCGGTAGGCCCCCTGCCCCGGCAGCCAGATTTCGATGTCGTAGGTCTTGCGCGCCCCGAACCCCATGTCGCCCGTGGACAGCACCACGACGCGGTAGGGCAGGCCCAGCTTCTGCAACACCGCCTCGGCGCAGCCGGTCATGCGTTCCAGCTCGTCGTCGGAGGATTCGGGCGCCGAGATGGTCACCATCTCGACCTTCTTGAACTGGTGCTGGCGGATCATGCCGCGGGTGTCCTTGCCGGCGGCCCCGGCCTCGGAACGGTAGCAGTCGGTCAGCGCCGCATAGCGGAAGGGCAGCCGGTCGTCATCGACGATCTCACCCGCCATCAGGTTGGTCAGGGGCACCTCGGCCGTCGGGATCAGCCAATAGCCGTTGTCCGTATGAAACAGGTCCTCAGCGAACTTCGGCAACTGGCCCGTGCCGTACATGGCGGCGTCGTTGACCAGGGTCGGCGGCGCGACCTCGGTCAGGCCGTGCTCGGCAATATGGGTGTCCAACATGAAGTTGGCGATAGCGCGTTCCAGCCGGGCCAGGGGGCCGGACAGCACGACGAAGCGCGAGCCGGACAGCTTGGCCGCGTTCTCGAAGTCCATATGGCCTAGGCCCTCGCCCAGATCGACATGGTCCCTCGGCGTGAAGTCGAAGGTCCCGGGCTCGCCCCATTTGCGGATTTCCACGTTGGCGCTTTCGTCGGCGCCGTCGGGCACGTCGGCCGCCGGCAGGTTGGGGATACCGGACAGGGCATCTTCCAACACCTGCTCCGCGTCCTTGGCCTCGGCCTCGGCCGCGGCCTGGGCGTCCTTGGATTGCGACACCTTGGCCAGGATATCCGTGGCGTCCTCGCCCTTCGATTTGGCGATGCCGATCTGCTTGGACAGGGCGTTGCGTTCGGTCTGGATTTCCTGGGCCCGGGTTTCGGCGGTGCGGCGCTTTTTATCGAGCGCGATCAGCCCTTCAGCGGCGGGCGGAAGCCCCCGGCGTCCGAGCCCCGCGTCGAAGGCATCGGGGTTTTCACGGATCCATTTGATGTCGAACATCGCTGTCTCTTCGAGGTGTCGTTTGCGGGACGGCGGGACCGGGCACAGACCCCATCGGGCGCCCCTGTCCAATCGCGCACTTATAGGCGGGCGAACCGGCCTCGTCCAGGGGCGGAGACCCGTTTATGGGCAGGGAGCGGAAGGACTACGGCCCGGGTTCGGGGGTCGCCTTGGCGGTCCGGTCCTGGTCCTCGCCGTCGTCATCGGCGTCATCCGCATCATCCAGGTCGTCGTCTTCGACGTCCGGCTCGTCGCCCCGTTTCTTCTCGACCAGACGCGCGCACCAGATGGAGATTTCGTAGAGCATGATGGTCGGCACGGCGAGGCCGATCTGGCTGATGACATCGGGCGGGGTCAGGATCGCCGCCGCGACGAAGGCGATGACGATGGCGTACTTGCGCTTGGCCCGCAGCCCCTTGGAATTGACGATGCCGATGCGCGCCAAAAGCGTGATCACCACCGGCAGCTCGAAACAGATGCCGAAGGCGAAAATCAACTGCATGACCAGGGACAGGTACTGATCGACCTTGGCTTCAAGCTGAATCGGCAGGGAGCCGTCAATGCCCGCCGATTCGAATCCCAGGAAGAACTTCCAGGCCATCGGGAAGATGAGGTAGTAGACCAGGGCGCCGCCCATGAAGAACAGGATCGGCGTCGCCACCAGGAACGGCGCCAGAGTGCGCTTTTCGTGCTTGTATAGGCCTGGCGCGACAAAGCCCCAGAATTGCATGGCGATGAAGGGAAAGCCCACGAACAGGGCGGCGAAGAACGAAACCTTCAGGTAGGTGAAGAAGGCTTCGTGCAGGGCCGTGTAGATCAGCCGCCGCTGGCCGCCCGCATCGTGCATGACGTCAGCGAGCGGATGGACCAGAAAGGCGTAGATATGTTCGGAAAACCCATAGGCGATGAAGAACAGCACGATCAGCGCCGCGAAGCAGTAGATCAGGCGCGTGCGCAGTTCCAGCAGATGCTCAAGCAGCGGCATCTTGCTTTCGTCGGCGCCGATCCCATCCGGGTCGAAGTTGTCGTGGGCTGTGTCGGCCATGGAGCGCCTAGGTCTTCGCCGTGTCGGCGGCAGGTTGTACCGCCGGCTCGGCGGCGGTGACCGGCTCGCTCGGCGGCGGCGGGGTGGCGGCCGTCACGGGCGCGTCGGCGGGCTTCGCCGCCTCGGCCGAGGGTGTCTTGGCCTCGGTCATGGTGTCACGCACGGCACCGTCAAGATCGGCGGCCTTTTCGATCTCGCCGTCCGGATCCAGGTTGTCCTTGATCTCTTTGGTCACGTCGTAATGGGCGATCTTGTTGGCCTCGCGGCGGATGTCGTCCAATTCGGCCTCGCGCGCGACCTCGTCCAGACCCGCCTGGAACTCCCCGGCCATGGACCGCAGTTTGCGGATCGCGCGCATCACCGTGCGCACGGCGCGCGGCAGATCCTTTGGACCGATCACGACGATCGCCAGGATGGCGACAATGAACAGTTCCTGCCAGCCGATATCGAACATGGCGGCGCGGTGCTCCGTTTGGCCTTTATGAATGAGCGGGCGGGTCCAAATTCAAAAGGACACGCTGCCCGCGTTGGTTAGCCGGCGGCCTTGTCTTTCTCCGTCGCGGCCGTCTGCGACGGCTTCTCGGCCGGTTCGCCGTCGATCGCCTTGCGTTCGGCCGTTCCGTCCGTGGCCTCGTCGTCCTCTTTCATGCTTTTCTTGAACGATTTCAGACCTTTACCGAAATCCCCCATGAGCCGCGAGATTTTGCCGCCGCCGCCGAAAAGAACGAGGACAACGACCAGGACAACCAGCCAATGCCAGATGCTGAATGTACCCATTTTCTGCTTTCTCTTGTGGTTTTTACGATGTGGGAAGCCGGATGATGGCAGATACGAAGTAGTGCCGCAATGCCCCCGGTCAGCCCCCCTGACGGGGATAGATGTAAGGGAATCGACCAGTCATGCAAGGCTTTTCGGACCGCTTTCGCGAATAAGTCCGACAGGCGGAAATCACGGGCTGTCCGGCCCCGATTCCCCTGCCCCATCCCCTAGCCGGCGGATTTCAGTCCGTCGTCGGGGTCGAGGGCGTCGATGCGGTCGTCTTCGGTAATGTCGGCGCCGCCGGGCGGCGGGGCATCGCCCTCGTTGTCGTCTTCCGTGTCGACGCCGCCGCTGCCGTCCGTCAATTCGCCGTGGGAACGGTAGACGTTGAGCGCCGGCCCGGATTCCAAAAGCCCCATGGCCTTCAGTTCCTTGACGCCCGGCAGGTCGCGCAGCGTTTCCAGCCCGAAGTGGTCGAGGAACCCGTCCGTGGTGCCCCAGGTCAACGGCCGGCCCGGCCCGTCCTTGCGCCCGCGCGGCCTGATCCAGCCTTCCTCAAGCAGGATGTCCATGGTCCCCTTGCTTAAACTGACGCCACGAATTTCCTCGATCTCGGCCCGGGTGATGGGCTGGTGATAGGCGACGATGGCAAGCGTTTCGATGGCCGCGCGCGACAGCTTGCGCGTGACCTCGATGTGCTTGGTCATCTGCGCCGCCAGATCCTCCGCCGTGCGAAAGGCCCAGGACCCGCCGGCACGGATCAGGTTGACGCCGCGCCCGGCGTATTGGTCCTGCAGTTCGGCCAACAGGGCCTTCAGGTCCGCATCCTCGGGCAGGCGGTTGGACAGCACCCGTTCCGTCAGGGGCTCGGCCGAAGCGAACAGCACGGCTTCCAACAGGCGCAGGTAATCGCGGTTGACGTCGCTCATGGTCTATTGCTCCCCGCCGTCGGCATCGCTGCCTGCGACCACGCGGGGGCCGGTGGCGGAATCGGTATTGTTGCCGCCATCGGTGCGGGCCCGCAGATAGATCGGGCCGAAAATATCGGATTGGCGAATGTTCACTTTGCCTTCCTTGGCGAGTTCCAAACTGGCGGCGAAGGTGGACGCCACCGCCGACCTCCCGAACAGCCCGCCCCGCAGTTCCTCGGGCAGATAGCTCCACAAGGAAAGCCAGTCCGGAGTTTGGCCGAGCAGACGGCGCAGGCGCTTGAGCGCGTCCTCGACCGTATAAACCTCGAACGGTTCGATGTGCAACGTCCGGTCGCCGCCGGCTCCGCGACGGCGCTGGCGGGCATAGGCCTGCAGCAGCTCATACAGGTTCACATCGAGGATTTGTTCAGTCTCCACCGGATGCTTTTCCGGGGCTCCCCGGGCGAAGAAATCGCGGCGCAACTGGGGCCGTTCGGTCAGCAGCAGGCCGGCGTTCTGCATGGCTTCCAGGCGCTGCATCTGGAACGCCAGGGCGGCGGCCATCTCCTCGCCCGTGGGTTCGTCCTCGCCGCCCAGGTCGGGCAGCAGCAAACGCGATTTCAGGTAGGCCAGCCAGGCCGCCATGACCAGATAGTCGGCGGCGATCTCCAGGTTGGTCTGCTGGGCGGCGGCGATGAATTTCAGATATTGATCGGCCAGGGCCAGGATCGATATCTGGGTGATGTCGAGCTTATGGTCGCGGGCCAGGGACAACAGGACGTCGAGCGGCCCTTCATAGCCGTCGAGATCGACCACGAAGATAACCTCGCGGTGCACCGTCGGCGTCTCCGGGGTATCGAAATCGTCGCTCATGCCATTCCTTGCGTTTCCGGCCTTGCATTTCCGGCCCGGTCGCCCGGGTTTTAGGCGAGTCCGAGGCTCGCGAACAGGAAATTCATCAGGGCCGAGGCGGGAACCCCCACCAGCCACCAGAACACGTTCAGGTCCATGCCGAGCTGATCGCCGATCAAGGGCAGCAGGAACACGGCCCCCAGGATAATCAGGAATCCCACCCGTTCCAACCGGGCAAGCGGAACCGCCAGGAAATCGGGCAGCAGGCCCACGGCCACGCGCCCGCCGTCCAAGGGGGGTATGGGCAGCATGTTGAACACAGCCAAAATCAGGTTGATCCACACGGAATTGATCAGATTACGGCCCATCCATTCGCCCAGTTCCGGTGGCAGGGCGGCGACGCTGGTCAGCGCCACGGCGGACAGCACCGCCAGGATCAGGTTGGCCCCCGGCCCGGCGGCGGCAACGAAGACCATGTCGCGGCGCGGCCGGTTGAGGCGGGAAAAATTCACGGGCACGGGTTTGGCATAGCCGAACATGAAGCGCCCGCCGGAACCCAGCAGCAACAGGGCCGGCAGCAGGATGGTGCCGAAGAGATCGATATGCTTCAGCGGGTTGAAGGTCACGCGGCCCAAGTTCTTCGCCGTGGCGTCGCCCAACATATTGGCGACGAAGCCGTGCGAGGCTTCGTGAAACGTCACGGCCAGCAGCACGGGCAGGACCCAGACGGAGGCCGTATAGAGCAGCCCCGCGACGTCGATATCGGTCATCATGCAGTCGTCTCCGTCGCACGGCGCTGGGTTTCCGCCCGGGCGGCACGGGCCAGGGCCTTGTCGGTCATGATATGGGCAGCTTCGGCCACGGGCGCCATCTCGGCCATCACGCCGTTGCAGTGCAGAACCACGTCGCAGCCCGCCGCCAGGGCACGCCGCGTCCGTTCCGCGAAGGCCCCCGTAAGGGCATGCATGGACAGATCGTCGGAAATCAGCAAACCATCGAAGCCGATGTCGCCGCGGATCACCCGATCCACCACCTTGGGCGAGAACGTCGCGCAGGAATCAGGATCGACGGCCGTATAGACGACATGGGCCGTCATGGCCCAGGGGGCCGCGTTCAGCGCCCGGAACGGCGCGAAGTCCGTGTCGCGCAGGGTGGCGAGGTCCGTCTCCACCACCGGCAGAGCCTTGTGACTGTCGACCGTGGCGCGGCCGTGGCCGGGAATATGCTTGATGACCGGCGTCACGCCGCCGGCATGCAGGGCGTCGATGATGACTTTGCCCAATGCCGTGATGGCGGCGGTGTCCACGCCCAGGGCCCGGTCGCCGATGATCGGATCGGCCCCCGGCTGCGGCAGGTCGAGCACCGGCCAGCAGTCGACGGTGATGCCCAGGCCGGCCAGATCGCGGGCGATGGCGCGGGCGTGCGCCGCAAGGTCGGCCGATGCCCGGTCCGGGTTTTCCCGGTAGGCCGCCGCGAACTGGGACGCGGGCGGGCGGTCCGGCCAGTGCGGCGGCCTGAGGCGCTGCACCCGCCCGCCTTCCTGGTCGATCAGTACCGGGGCGGCGGCGTCGCCGACCGTGGCGCGCAGGTCCGTGATCAGGGCGCGGACCTGGTCCGGAGTGTCGATGTTGCGCGCGAACAGGATGAAGCCGAGGGGATTGGCGTTCTCGAAGAACCGCTTTTCCGCGTCCGACAGGGTTGGGCCTTCGCAGCTGAAGATCGCGGCCCGGGGCGGGCCCTTGCGCCCAGTCATCTGTCCGGTCATTTCCCGGGGGCGATCACCAGACACCCCTGCCCCCGCTTGGCAAGCTGGGCGCAGACGGCGCGGGCTTCGTCCTTGTCCCGGGCCGGGCCCAGGCGGATGCGGTAGAACACGCCCTTGGCCCCCAGGTCGGCGCGGACGATGTTGACCGTCAGCTTGCCCAGCACGTCCGAATGCTTCTGTTTCAGGCGCTCACCCTCGGTCTTGGCCGCCGTGGCGGCGCGGGACGCGGCAAGCTGAACCTGCCAGCCGCTGATCGTCGCCGTTTCCGTCGCGGCCGGTGCGCTCGGTGGGGGCGGCGCAACCTTGGCGGCCGGGGCCGACGGGGGCGTTGCGGCAGGCGCCGCCGTCGCGGATTTCGGGACCAGGGCCATGGGTCCGCCCGTGGAGGACGCCGCGGGGGACGCCGGAACGGGTGGCGGAGGGGCCGGTTGCGGCGTCGGCGCCTTGGCCACCGTCGCGGGCGGCGGCGGCGCGGCCTCGCGGACCGGCATGGGCTTCGGCGCCGCCGGTTTGGGTGCCGGAGCCGGGGCCGCCGGCAACAGGGCCTCGGCATTCGATTGTTCCGCGGGCGACGCCAATTGCGCGCCCGCCGTGGCGGCGGGCACCGGAGGCACCTGGGCCGGCGCCGTCGATGCCTGCGCCTGCGGCAGTTCCCTGGGCTGTTCCGGCGGCGGCAGCAGGTTTTCCACCCGGCCCGTCGGCGCTTCGCCCTGCATGCGCTTGTTGATGTCGTAGTCACGGAACGGGATGTCCTGGCCGCCCGGGTTATCGGGCCGCACCTTGATCGCGCCCTCGGCGGCATGAACCACGGGCACCTGGCCGCTTTCCTCGCCGCTCAACCCCGCCAGGCGGTCGCCGAACAGGAAGCCGCCCAGCCCCGCCGCCGTGACCAGAATCAGCACCAGCAACAACCAGACCGTGGTCGGAATGCCCCGACGGCGCCGGGGTTCCGGTTCGAACTCAAGCGCGTCGGAGGCGGAGACGCGGATATCGCTGGTGGGCCGGCGGGCCATGATGTCGATCCCTCGAAACTCAGTCTTTTCTCGGCACGGCCCGTCTACGACGTCCGCGCGTGCAGGTCAAACAGGCGGCGGTGTTCCTCGCCGGCGTAGCGGTCGGTCATGCCGGCGATGAAATCGCACAGATGCTGCGCCGTCGCCTGGGTTTCCGGACCCTCGGCCTTGGCCCGCCATTCCGTCGGCAGGCATTCGGGCTCGCGGATCAGCAGGCAGAACAGGTCCTTGACGACGCGGCGCGCCTTGCTGGTCATGCGGTTCAGCTTGTAGTGCCGGTACATGTTATCGAACAAGAACTTCTTCAGCGCCGCATCCCATTCGCGCATGTCGTCGGAAAACCCGGCCACCGGGCGGGCCAGGGCGCGCACGGCGTCGGGGCTGTCGGGCTTGCCGTCGTCCAGGCGGCGGCGGGTTTCCGCGATCACGTCCGTCACCATGTCGCCGATCATGCGGCGCACGGCTTCGTGAATCAGGTGCGATTCGTCCAAATCGGGCATGTCATGGCGCACGTCGTGGAAGATGCGCCCGACCAGGGGCACGTCGGTCAGGTCGTCAATGGTGAACAGTCCCGCGCGCAGGCCGTCGTCGATGTCGTGGTTGTTGTAGGCGATGTCGTCGGCGATCGCGGCGACCTGGGCCTCGGCCCCGGCATAGGTGTGCAGTTCCAGGTCCTGCAGGTCCTGGTATTCGGCGATGGCGCGCGGCAGCGGCCGGTTGCCCGCATTAATCAGCGGACCGTTGTGCTTGACCACGCCCTCCAGAGTTTCCCAGGTCAGGTTCAGGCCGTCCCAGCCGGGATAGCGTTCCTCCAGCTTGGTCACCACGTGCAGGGACTGGGCGTTGTGGTCGAACCCGCCGTAGGGCGCCATGACCTCTTTCAAGGCGTCTTCCCCGGCATGGCCGAACGGCGGATGGCCCAGGTCGTGGGCCAGGGCCAGGGCTTCGCCCAAGTCTTCGTTGAGATGCAGGAAACGGCAGATGGAACGCGCGATCTGCGAGACTTCCAGGGAATGCGTCAGCCGGGTGCGGAAGAAATCGCCCTCATGGTTGACGAATACCTGGGTCTTATAGGCCAGCCGCCTGAAGGCAACCGAATGGATGATGCGGTCGCGGTCGCGCTGAAAGGCGCCGCGGGTGGCACTTTCGCCCTCGGCATGCAGGCGTCCGCGCGACGTCTCAGACCGGCAGGCATAGGCGGCCAAAGGAAAGGCGGAATCGAGGGATCGCCAGTGGGTGTCGATGGTTTCCTCCTGCCGTGGCCGGGGCGAAAGTCGTTGCATGGCTGAACGGCCCGATTATAACCGGGAGAGGTGGAGGCCGACATGCTTGAAATCAAAAGATTGTCCCTGGACGACGCGCGCCTGCTGATCCGGGGCGCGACAAAACGCGCCAACGCGATCAAGGTGCCCATGGTGATCGCCGTGGTGGACGAATCGGGCCACCTGATCGCGTTCGAGCGCATGGACGGCGGCAAGATCCTGAGCACCACCCTGGCGGTCGAAAAGGCGACCACGGCGGCGGTCTCGCGCAAGGCGACCCACGATTACAACGCCGCCGCCCTGCCCGGCCAACTGACCTTCGGCATTCAGCACGCCTTGGGCGGGCGGTTCTCCCTGGTCGGTGGCGGGCGGCCCGTGGTGGTTGCCAGCGACGTGGTGGGCGGCATCGGCATTTCCGGGGGCGCGCCGGAACAGGACATGGACGTGGCCCAGGCGGGGATCGACCATTTCCTGAAAACCCGGGCGACGAAGAAGCCCGCGCGGAAAAAGTGACCGGCGCGGCGGAGCGCTTGCGCATCATTGAAATTTCACGCCGGAACGCCTAGATTCAGGGCAACCTGTTCCCCCACGACCCATTTAAGGATTTTCGCCATGCCGGACGGCACACAGTTGGCACCCGAGGAACGCATCCTGATCTCCGACAGCGCGGCCAAGCGCATCGGCGAGTTGAAGGACATGGACGGCAACCCGAACCTGATGCTGCGCATCGCGGTTTCGGCGGGCGGCTGTTCCGGCTTTTCCTACGGCTTCGAACTCGACGAAACGGTCAACGACGACGACCTGATCTTCGAGAAGAACGGCATCAAGGTGGTGGTCGACGAGACCTCCCTCGACCTGCTCAAGGGCTCGGAACTGGACTTCAAGGAAGACCTCATCGGCTCCTACTTCCAGATGACCAACCCCAACGCCAACGTGACCTGCGGCTGCGGCTCGTCATTCGGGGTTTAACCGCCCCACACGTTTTGTGTTACGAGAGAGGCCCGCAAATTCGCGGGCCTTTTCTGTTGGGAGCCTTAAACCTTGAAGATCGCCACCTGGAACGTCAATTCGGTGAAGGCCCGCCTGCCCCGGGTGCAGGAATGGCTGGCCGAGTTCCAGCCCGACGTGGCCTTGCTCCAGGAACTGAAATGCCAGGAAGAGGGCTTTCCGCGCCTGGAGATCGAGGAGCTCGGCTACAACGTTGCGATTGCGGGCCAGAAGACCTACAACGGCGTCGCGATCCTGTCGAAGCATCCCATGGAGGTCGAGCGGACGGCACTGCCCGGCGACGACGGCGACGAGCAGGCCCGCTACATCGAGGCTGTGATCGAGGTCGGCGAACGCCCGGTCCGCGTCGCCTCCATCTACCTGCCCAACGGCAACCCGACGCGGGGCGACGACGGATCGGACCACGAGAAATTCACCTACAAGCTCGCCTGGATGGACCGCCTGGTCGCCCATGCCAAGGACCTGCTGAAGACCGAGGAAGCGTTTGTGCTCGGCGGCGATTACAACATCTGCCCGACGGACGCCGACGTCTACGACCCGGTGAAGTTCGCCGACGACGCGCTCTGCCGTCCGGAAAGCCGGGCCCGCTTCCGCACGCTGCTGAACCTGGGCTTGACCGAGGCCTTCACGGCTATCCACCCGGGCGTCCATCAGTACAGCTATTGGGATTACACCGGCGGGGCGTGGCAGAAGGACAACGGGCTGCGCATCGACCACCTATTGCTGTCGCCCCAGGCCGCCGACCGCCTCACGACCTGCGACATCGACAAGACCCCGCGCGGCAAGGAAAAGCCGTCGGACCACACGCCGGTGTGGATCGAGTTAGCGGATTAAGTTTTCACCACTGAGGCGGTGAGGCAATGAGAAGGATTTTACTGCCGTACCCAAGATCGTCATTCCCGTGAAAACGGAAATCCAGGAACAGCAACGCATCTAGACACCCGCTTTCGCGGGGGTGACGCAGCGGGGTAAATCGCCCTCACTCACTGCCTCTGTGCCTCAGTGGTTTCCTTGTGCCAGCGCCTTGCACGGCTGATAGCGGAAGCAATCCGCCACATGGTCGTTCACCAGCCCTGATGCCTGCATATAGGCGTAGACGATGGTGGAGCCGACGAAGGTGAAGCCGCGCTTTTTCAGGTCCTTCGAGAGCGCGTCGGAAATCTCCGTCTTGCCCGGCACGTCGGCCATGGCCTTGCGCCGGCCGTCGAGGGGCGTGCCGCCGACGAAGGCCCAGACGTAGGCGTCGAAGGTGCCGAATTCCTTTTGCACCTTGAGGAACGCCAGGGCGTTCTTGCGCACGCCGTAGACCTTCAGCCGATTGCGGATGATGCCGGGGTTCGTGAGGATCTTTTCAAGCTGCTTGTCGGTCAGCTTGGCGCATTTCACGGGATCGAAATCCGCAAATAATTTCTTGTAGTTATCGCGCTTTTTTAAGATTGTTTCCCAGCTCAGCCCCGCCTGGGCGCCCTCCAGGTTCAGCATCTCGAAATGATGGCGGTCGTCGTGCACGGGCACGCCCCATTCGGCGTCGTGATAGGCCTCGTAGAAGTCCTTGCCCTGGCCGACCCAGCGGCACCGCTTGCGTCCGTCTTCACCCGTTACCGTCATGCATGTCTCCTCCGTTACGCCCAATGTGTTCGCACTTTGTTCCATATTCGTCAAGCCTCATGCGCGGGCCTTTGCGGCACCCCGGTTCTATGGCAGGCTCTGCCTCACGCGGGGATAGCCCCTGCCCTTTTGGGAGAACATTCAGTCATGAAACGCTTACTGACGACGACCGTGATCGGCGCGCTGATCGCCGGTTTCGCCTGGGCCGCCGGCCCGGCCAAGGAGGCTCAGGCCGCCGAGGTCAAATGGTACGGACAGGCCGCCTTCCGCATCAAGACGCCGGGCGGCAAGGTGATCGTGATCGATCCCTTCATCACCAAGAACCCGAAGACACCCGCCGACGACAAGGACCTGGGGAAAGTCGGCAAGGTCGACCTGATCCTGGTCACCCACGGCCACGGCGACCATCTGGGCGACACGGCCGAACTGGCCAAGATGACCGGCGCCAAGGTCGGCGTGAACGCCGACATGGGCCATACGCTCCGCATCCTCGGCATGGTCGACGGCAAGCAACTGGTCCGCTTCAACAAGTCGGGCCCGATCACCCCCATCGGCCCGGACATCACGGTGACCATGACCCATGCCGAGCATTCGTCGGCAATCGTCAACAAGGGCGCCGACGGCAAGGAAATGATCTATCCGGGCGGCGAGCCGGCGGGCTACGTGATCAAGCTGGAGGACGGCTACACCATCTATCACACGGGCGACAGCGGCGTGTTCAAGGACATGGAGCTGATCCAGGACCTGTACAAGCCGGACCTGGTGCTGATCTGCATCGGCGGCTGGTTCACCATGGACCCCCGCCACGCGGCCTATGCGCTCAGCAAGTTCCTCAAGCCCGCGACGGCGATGCCCATGCACTACGGCACCTTCCCGCCGCTGAAGGGCACGCCGGACGCGTTGAAGAAGCTGCTCGCCGACATGGGCGGCAAGACCGAGGTCGTGGTCATGCAGCCGGGCGACGAGAAGACCTTCGGAAAATAGACCGGATCATCCCGGCGATACGGCAAAGGGCGGCATTTGCCGCCCTTTGTTTTTCAGACTGTCAGCGCCAGGGCCGCCGGGGGCGCGCCGGTTGGGCGGCGGCGCCCTCCATGGCCTCCAACGCCCGGATGCGGTCGGCCAGCGGCGGGTGGCTGGAAAACGCCGCCTGCATGCGCCCGGCATTGATGGCGAAGGCCTTCATCTCGTCGGGCATGGACGGCGTATCGTGGGCCAATTGAAGGGCCTTCAACGCATCAATCATGTTGCGCCGGCCGGCCAGTTCCGCCCCACCCCGGTCGGCGCGGAATTCGCGCCAGCGCGAGAACCACATGACAATCATCATGGCCGCGATGCCAAACACGAACTGCGCGATCATGGAGACGATCCAGAACGCCGGGCCATGGCCGCGTTCGACCTTGAACACCAAACGGTCGACCAGATAGCCGACGACGCGCGACAGAAAGATGACGAAGGTGTTCACCACGCCCTGGATCAGGGTCAGGGTCACCATGTCGCCGTTGGCGACGTGCGCGACCTCGTGGCCCAGCACGGCCTCGACCTCTTTCCTGTCCATGGTGTTGAGCAGGCCCGTGGACACGGCGACCAGGGCAGCGTTGCGGTTCCAGCCCGTGGCGAAGGCGTTGGGCGAGCCGTGGTCGAAGATGCCGACCTCGGGCATGCCGATGCCGGCCTGTTTGGCCTGCCGGGCGACCGTATCGACCAGCCATTGTTCGGTCGGGTTGGCGGCGTGCTGGATGACCTTCACCCCCATCCCCGCCTTGGCCATGGTCTTGGACAGGAACAGGGAGATCAGCGCACCCGAGAAGCCGATGACCGCCGAGTAGACGATCAGGGCATTGATGTTGAGATCGACGCCATTGGCCTGCAGCAGGCCTTCCAACCCGAGCAGACGGAAGGTCAGGCTGATCAGCGCGACGATCGCCAGGTTGGTGCCGAGAAACAGCAAAATCCGCAGCATCGATTTGTCCTTAGGCCAAGAAAAGGCGTGCCCCCGTGGGAACGCCGAAATTCTGGAAGATATCTAGGCCGCCGGGCCGCCGCCGCAAGGGCTCCGGCCGCGGAATTTCCTACGGCCTCAGGAACCGAGCGTCGCCGCGTATTCCCGCCAACCGCCGAATTCGGAAATGTCCTTGTGTTTGCCTTCCGCCATCTCGCGGGGATAGAGGATTCCGTCCAAAATCCGCCCGTCGTCCAGTTCCACCGGGCCGCAGTACAGCCCCGGCGGCTCCCCGGCCTCGACCTTGGCCCAAATCGCGTCGCTCATTTCATAGATCTCGCCGGGGACGGAAATTCCGTCCGCCGCCACCCTGTACATGCCGGGATGGACATCGCCGATGGAATGAAGCCGGTATTCGGGCACGGTCCTGGCCTCGCCCAGGAAGGCCGCGCCCTCGAGATTGCCGTTCAAGGCCAGCCCGCGCATCAGGGTGCCGTTGACGAACAGGACCTTCGTCATGCGGCGACTCGCCCCTTCCGCCCGTCCGTGCAGCCGACGATCATGCGCAGCATGCGCCGTGGCTCGGTGTAGTCGTCGACGGCGCAATGCATGGAGGACCGGTTGTCGATACCAACCAGGCTGTTCAGGGTCCATGAGTGGCGGTACTGGAATTCAGGCTTGAGCGCGTGTTCGAACAGCTCGGCCAGCAGGTTGTCGCTCTCATTCTGTTCCAGTTCGTTGATGCGCATGGAATAGCCCGGATTGACGTAAAGGATCGGCACCCCGGTCTTGGGGTGCGGGCGGACGACAGGATGGATCACGTCCGGATGGGCGGCCTGCTGTTCCGGCGTCAGGGTCGGCGTGGCGCCCAGGGTGTTCCAGCCCCAACGGTGGGTGCAGGTCAGGCCGTCGAGCCGCGCCTTGGTCTTGTCCGGCAGGGCCGCGTAGGCGGCCCGCATGTTGGCGACCATGGTGTCGCCGCCCGTGGACGGCAGATGCGTGGCATAGAGGAAAATGGCGTCCGACGGATTGATCTCGTAGGACAGGTCCGAATGCCAGAACGCCCCCGCCGGCTTGGCCGTGGTGCGGCTTTCCGGGCTGTCCATGTTCTTGGCGATGATCGAAACCTCGAAGCCGTCCGGATGGTGGTACTGGTTCAGGATATGCGGCACCAGGGGGCCGAACCGGCTGCCGAAGTCGCGCAGCCAGGGGACGTTTTCCTCCAGATCGGGGATGACGATGGCGATATGGTCGAGCATGGCCTGCTCCACCGCGCGGAAATCGTCGTCGGTCAGGGGCTTGCGTGAATCCAGGCCGTGGATCACGGCGCCCATGGGGGCGTCTAGGGGTTCAATCTTGATCGTCATGGATGGGCCTCCGCCGTGTTTTCCCTGACTATATCACCCTGGACCATATTGATTCCAGGACTGGAAAGCCGACCAAATAGTCATACGAACGTGTGTTGTTCGCTTGGCGGCGTCCCGGATAATCCACTAACCTGTCCCGGAAAGTGCCTTGGGGAAGGCATGGGGATGGCATTGGGGAGAGGTGCCGATGGTTAGTCACGGTCCGCATTTGGACACGGTCGAAGGGCCGTTCGTCGAACAAACTTGGGATTTCACGACGCCCGCGCTGCGATGGTTGCTCGACCATTGGCTGGACAAGCGGGGCGACCGGGACTGCCCACGCTGGCGCGACATCGACCTGCCGTCCATGTACAAGCACGCGCCCAACATCGTCGTGAAGGACGCCATCGACGGCGGCCGCGATTTCCGGGTCCGGTATTGGGGCACGGCCGTCACGGAATGGCTGCGGCTCGACGCGACGGGCAAGCTGCTGAGCAACTATTTCCCCGCGGCCGGCCGGGACCGCATCCTGGAATCCCACCGCTCGGCCTTGACCGGCAACACGCCGATCCGCCGCTGGGGCATCAGCGTCTACCCGGAACGCAGTTATGTCGCGTTCGAAACCATCACCCTGCCCCTGGCAAACGATGCGGAGGAACGCGCCCATATCATTTCCATGAGCTTGTACCGAATGGTCGATGCGAAATCGGAGGAACCGCCCGCCTAGCCAGATACAGGCGTGAAGATTTCGTCGAGTTTTTCCTCGATCCGGACCGCCGAGACGATATGAGTGACAATTTCCCCGTCGTCCGAAAGCGGGACCCGTAGGCGGGTATACTCACGGTACAGACCGTCGTTCCGCACAACCTTGGAAAACCACACGATAGGCCGGCGCTCCTCGACAAGCTGCTGACACTCGCCGAATACCTTGGCGCTGAACAGCTTGTTCTGCCGGACCGACATCCCCGTGCAGTCGTAACCGATATACGCCGTATTGCCGGTTCCCCAGAACCGATAGACGAAATCGAGAGGATCCGGCACCACATCGAGAACGATCACGAAGGGAATCACCGGGGACGGCAGGTCGAGCAACCGGAAATCCGCCCAGGCCGGGGCCCAGCCATCGCCCCGCAGCCGGTTCCAATATCCCAAGACTTCTCGCAGCCCGGCCGGCAGATCCGTGGTTTCGGCCGGAACGGCCGTGACATCCATGCGCACGCTTGATCCTTCCACGTCTCGTGTTCCGTCCCCTGGACGATTAGAGTCCGAAAGATAACCTTTTAGCAATTATGCTGAAAGTCAGCCCCGTCGCATTGAACGGCGGCAGGCCGCAATCCAATGGGTTGTCCCGCGTGCATCAGTAAGTCTAAAATCAAATTCTTGGGGTTGGGAGAGCCCAGGTGGGAGGCTCTTCTATGTCGATATCGCGCAGCAACCGCGCATCGCGAAGCGCAACGTTCTTTTTCGAGCAGACGCAATCCTTTGACGCCTGGGAACTTCGTTGGCTGCTGGAATACTGGCAGGGCCTGTGCGACGGCCCCAACTGTCCCCGGCTGATTGATGTCGGCCTGCCGGCCATTGTGCGCCAGGCGCCGAAGATCATCGTGCGCGACGCCATCGACGGAGGGCGCGATTTCGTCAACCGCTTCTGGGGCAGCGAACTCAGAACCTGGCTGGGTTTCGACGGCACGGGTCAGCGGATATCGGAATACTTCCCGCGGCACGCCCGCGACGCCATGCTTGAATCCCAGCGCCTTACCCTGACAAGCGATATGCCTGTGCGCCGCTGGGGCGTCACCGCCTATGCCCGCCCCAATCCGGCGACCTACGAGGCGATCGACCTGCCGCTCGCGGACGATGACGGCGCCAGGGCGCATGTGTTGTCGATGTACGTGTACCGCTCCGATTTTCTGGGCACTCAGCCCGACCCGGCACCGTTGCCCGGCGAGATCGGAAACGCCGCGTCCTGGCTCCCGCGAAGCCGCCAAAGCGCGGAGCCCTGAGGGGACTCCACCATCTCGACGGTCAGGATTTCCCCGGGCCGCACATCCGTCACCAGCCGATTATTGGCCGCCATATAGTAGGGCAGCGGCCCGCCGGGGATGGCGGCCTGGGCCGGGCGCACCAGGGGTTCCAGCCCGGCGATGGTATGGTGATGGCCGCCCATGTCGAGAACCTCGCCCGCCGTGAACGCCCGGGTCGCCCGGCCGATCAGGTCGAATGACGGCAGAGGCCGTCGGCCGCTGGTCGGCATGCCGCCACGGGCGGCCGCGATGATCGACGCCGCCGCCTCGATCCCCAGCAGGTGCACCGGGTTATGCAGCAGTCCGTAATTGCCACAGGTGCTGACCGGAATGCCCTTGGCCTTGATGACGCCCCAGGTCTCACGGTCCGTGCAGCGCACGATCACGAATACGCCGCCGGCCAGGCTCAATTCATCGAACCGGCGCAGGCAATTTACGATATCGACCACGCCGCCCGCCGGGTCCAACAAGATCCCGCCCTCGGTTTCGGGCCGGAACACGTCGGGCAGTTCGACGGTGCGCGCCAGCGGCGCATGGAAGGCGTCGAAATCCGGGCGCAGGCCCGTGGCGTTGCAGACCAGCATCATCTCGCACAGGTCCGGCACGGATTTCAGCGCCGTCGCCCCCAGGGGCGCCGCCCGGTCGGCCAGAACCTCGGGAATGTCGGCGCCGTCCAGGTGCCAGCAATCGGCGAAATCGGGCACCTTGAAAACCTTGCCGTGGTAGCTCAGCTCCGCCTTGGCGCGGTGCCAGACAACATCGTATTCACTGGCCTTCCCGGCCATCACGACCTCAAGCCCCAGCAGTTCAGCCCGGGAGATCAGGCCGATCAGCAGGCTCGGCTGGTCGCCGTCGGGCAGCGTGTAGACGACGCCATGGTCCGCCGCCAGCTTGGCCAGCCACGGCCCGCAGACGGACGCCATTTCCTTGGACGCCAGGACCAGGTGCTTCCCGGCCAGGATCGCCGCCTCGGACACCGCGGCGGCGGCCTCGGGCGCACCCGTTGCCTCGACCACCAATTCGATGTCCGTATCGACCAGGAGAAGCCCGTCCGGCACCACGGCGACCCTGCCCGCCGTCATGGCGTCCCGTGCACTGGCCGCGTCGCGGCAGATTTCGATGCCGTCACCAGCAACGCCGCAGCGCAACAACACGTTGACCGCGCGGTCCGGATCGATGTCGGCCACGGCGGGCACGTCGATGGCCGGATGGCCGAGGGACTGAGTGATCAGGCTGGCACCGAATTCCCCGGCGCCGACCAGCCCGACGCGCACGGGCGCACCCGTGCCCTTGTAGATCTCGTTGAAGTCGACCATGCGTCCGGCCGCGGTCAGAACACGATGACTTGGCGCACCGTATGGCCCTCGGCCAGGTGGTCGAAGGCGGCGTTGATGTCTTCCAGAGGAATCTTCTCGCAGATCAGCTTGTCCACCGGCAGGGCGCCGCGCTTGTACATCTCGATGTAATGAGGGATGTCGCGCTCGGGGATGCAACTGCCCAGATAGCTGCCTTTGATAGTCCGTTCCTCGGTCACCAGGTTGACGTGCTGCACGGTCATATTGGTGGCCGGATGGCTAAGGCCGCTGGATGTCGTCGTGCCGCCGCGTTTGGTGACCTTGTAGGCCAAGTCCATGGCTTCGACCCGGCCGACGCATTCGAACATGTATTCCAGGCCGCCGCCCGTGGCCGCGCGGACCTTTTCGACCACGTCGTTGTCCAGCGCGTTGAACACCGCGTCGCAGCCCAGCCGCTTGCCCCAATCCAGCTTGTCGTCCAGCGCGTCGATGCCGACGATATGCCGCGCCCCGGCCATTTTGGCCCCCATCACGGCGGCCAGACCCGTGCCGCCCAGGCCGACCACGCCGACCGACGCCCCCGCCGGCACCTTGGCCGTGTTGAGGACCGCGCCGACGCCGGTGATGACGGCGCAGGAAAACGTGCAGGCGATGTCGAGCGGCAAGTCCTTGTCGATCTTCACAACCGAGGATCGATGCGCCACCACGTATTCCGAGAAACAGGAAACCCCCGCCTGGTGATACAGCTTCTTGCCGTCCTTATGCAGGCGCATGCCGCCGCCCATGAGGGTTCCGGCGCCGTTCGACGCCGCGCCCTTTTCGCAGATCGACGGGCGGCCTTCCTTGCACGGCAGGCACTGGCCGCAGGACGGCAGGAAGGCGAACACCACATGGTCGCCCACTTCCAGGCCCTCGACGCCCGGCCCCAGTTCCTGCACCACGCCCGACGCTTCATGCCCCAGCACCATGGGCAGGGGCCGTTCGCGCACACCGGCGACCACGGACAGGTCCGAATGACACACCCCGGCCGCCGCGACCTTGACCAGAACCTCGTTCGCCTGCGGCGGGTCCAGGTCCACTTCCTCGATCTTCATGGGCAGGGAGGTGGCATAGGGGCGCTTGGCGCCCAGTTCGTAGACGACGGCGGCTTTGGTTTTCATTCTTGGATGGGCTCCGAAGGACTTGAATTGCACAAATCTTGAGGCGGAACCTTATCCCCGCCGTCCCGCCACGGCAAGATGGGGCCACAAGTCATCGGGTGTCAGTCTCCGCCAAACCGGCTATAACAGGGGCAATTCAAAACAAACGCATTCTTGGGAGATGATCCATGCTGAAAACCACCGTCGCCGGAAGTTTGCCCAAACCCAGTTGGCTGGCCGAGCCGGAAAAGCTCTGGGCGCCCTGGAAGCTGGAAGGCGAGGAGCTGTGGCAGGGCCAGTGCGACGCCGCCCTGGTGTGGATCAAGACCCAGGAAGATGCGGGCATCGACATCGTTTCCGACGGCGAGCAGTTCCGGAAGCATTTCGTCCACGGCTTCCTCGAATACGTCGACGGCATCGACTGGGCCAAGATGACCACCATGGGCATCCGCGACAACCGCTATGACGCCGACGTGCCCACTGTGACGGCCAAGGTCAAGCGCCGCGAAAGTGCCCACTCCAAATCCACCGCCTTCTGCCGCGCGCATACCAAGGGCGGCCTGAAGATCACCATGCCGGGGCCGATGACCATCTGCGACACCATCGCCGACGAGGTCTACGGCAAGCGCGCCGACATGGCCTGGGCCTTCGCGGAAATCCTGAATGAAGAGGCGTTGGAGCTACAGGCGCTCGGCGTCGACGTGATCCAGTTCGACGAACCCGCCTTCAACGTGTTCATGGACGATGTGAAGGAATGGGGCATTGCCTGCCTGAACCGCGCGTTCCAGGGCGTCACCGTGAAGAAGGCCGTGCATATCTGCTACGGCTACGGGATCGACGCCAACAACCAGTGGAAGGAAACCCTGGGCAACGAATGGCGCCAGTACGAGGAAACCTTCCCGGCCCTGAACGGCAGTGTGGTCGACCAGGTGTCGCTGGAATGCGCGGGATCCCACGTGCCCCATTCGCTGATGAGCCTGTTGAAGGACAAGGAAGTCATGGTCGGCTCCATCGACGTCGCCAATTACAACGTGGAGACGCCGGAACAGGTCGCCGAGGTCATCCGCTCGGCCATGCGCTATGTCGATGCGGAGCGCATCTACCCCTGCACCAACTGCGGCCTCGCCCCCTTCCCGCGCGCCGTCGCCGAGGGCAAATTGAAGGCGCTGGCCGCCGGGGCCGCCATCGTGCGCAAGGAGCTGGGCGCCGCCTGAATCCCGCGGTAAACCCGGCACAGCACCTTTTCCCGCAAGCGCCCTTGCCTTGCGGGGCCTTACGGCATTAAACCAACGGTCCCGAATTCAAGTATCCAAGCCGTTCCAGGGAGAGCCCCATGGCCAAAACCTTCGACAAGTCCAAACTGCCGTCGCGCTACACCACTCAGGGCCCGTCCAGCGCGCCGCATCGGTCCTACTACTACGCCATGGGCATGACCGAGGAAGAGATCAACCAGCCCTTCGTCGGCGTCGCGACCTGCTGGAACGAGGCCGCGCCCTGCAACATCGCGCTGAGCCGTCAGGCCCAGGCCGTGAAGGTCGGCGTCAAGGAAGCCTTTGGAACGCCCCGCGAATTCACCACCATCACCGTGACCGACGGCATCGCCATGGGCCACCAGGGCATGAAGTCGTCGCTGGCGTCGCGCGACGTGATCGCCGACTCGGTCGAACTGACCATGCGCGGCCATTGCTATGACGCCATGGTCTGCCTCGCCGGCTGCGACAAGTCCCTGCCCGGCATGATGATGGTCATGCTGCGCCTCAACGTGCCCAGCGTGTTCATGTACGGCGGCTCCATCCTGCCCGGCAGGTTCAAGGGCAAGGACGTGACCGTGATCGACGTGTTCGAAGCCGTGGGCACCAATGCCTCGGGCGAAATGTC
This sequence comes from uncultured Alphaproteobacteria bacterium, assembly GCA_963976055.1. Classification (GTDB taxonomy): domain Bacteria; phylum Pseudomonadota; class Alphaproteobacteria; order Rhodospirillales; family Casp-alpha2; genus UBA1479. Next base: position 63,535 of record CAXBJB010000002.1, on the reverse strand, counting down.
GGACGAAGACCTGCACGAGCTGGAATGCGTGGCCTGTCCCTCCGCCGGGTCCTGCGGCGGCCAGTTCACGGCCAACACCATGGCCTGCGTGTCGGAAGCCATCGGCCTCGCCCTGCCCGGCTCCGCCGGCGCACCCGCACCGTACGAGACCCGCGACGAATACGCCGTGGCCTCGGGCAAGGCGGTCATGGACCTGATCGAAAAGAACCTGCGCCCGCGCGACATCGTGACCCGCAAGTCGTTCGAGAACGCGGCCCGCATCGTCGCGGCCTCGGGCGGATCGACCAACGCCGGGCTGCACCTGCCGGCCATGGCCCATGAATGCGGCATCGATTTCTCGCTGGAAGACGTCTGCGAGATCTTCAAGACCACGCCCTACATCGCCGACCTAAAGCCGGGCGGCAAGTACGTGGCCAAGGACATGTTCGACATCGGCGGCGTGCCGGTGCTGATGAAGGCCCTGCTGGACGGCGGCTACCTGCACGGCGACTGCATGACCGTGACCGGCAAGACCATCGCGGAAAACCTGAAAGACGTGGTGTTCCCGACGGACCAGGACGTGATCTATCCGGTGTCCAACCCGATCACCCCGACGGGCGGGGTCGTCGGCCTCAAGGGCTCGCTCGCCCCCGACGGCGCCATCGTCAAGGTCGCCGGCCTGCACAGCCTGCAATTCACGGGTACGGCCCGCTGCTTCGACTGCGAGGAAGACGCGCTCCAGGCCGTGCTCAAGCAGCAGGTCAAGGAAGGCGAGGTCGTCGTTATCCGCTACGAAGGGCCCAAGGGCGGCCCCGGCATGCGCGAAATGCTGTCGACCACCTCGGCAATCTACGGCCAGGGCCTGGGCGAAAAGGTGGCGCTCATCACCGACGGCCGGTTCTCCGGCGCGACGCGCGGCTTCTGCATCGGCCATGTCGGCCCGGAAGCGGCCGTGGGCGGCCCCATCGGGCTTCTGAAGGACGGCGACGTCATCAAGATCGATGCCGAGAAGGGCACGCTGGACGTGGACCTGAGCGAGGCCGAACTGGACGCCCGCCGCAAGGCCTGGACGCCGCGCAAACACGACTATCAGTCCGGCGTGCTTTGGAAGTATGCTCAATTGGTGGGCCCCGCCTGCGACGGCGCCGTCACCCATCCGGGCGCCAAGGCGGAAACCCACGTGTTCGCCGACATCTAGGCCCCGCGTTCAGACGGGGCCGGAAGTCGGCCCGGGTGTGACACAGACGGGAAAACGGCCATGGCCGATGTCTTCGACCTGAACCGGCGCGAGCACGACCGAAAGTCCTCGAGCTTTCAGGCGCGCGTGACCGTCGGCGGTGCTTCGACCAAATGCCTGATCGAGGACATCTCCCCCGGCGGGGCGCAGATCGTCGCCTCCCTCGACCTGTCCAAGGGCCGCCACCTGACCCTCGACCTGGGGGCGTTCGGCGACATCTCCGCGACCGTCGCCTGGTGCCGCAAGGGACGGCTCGGCATCAAGTTCGAGGCCGACCCCGAGGTTCTGGCCGAACTGGTCATGTCCCTGGCCATGCAGGCGTGAGTTCAAGAAGGCTGAACCACAGAGGCGGTGAGGCAGTGAGAAGATTTCGCACCGGCTTTGCAACTTCGTCATTCCCGCGAAGGCGGGAATCCATTCTTGCTGGCCCCCCGCCTTCGCGGGGGTGACACGTACTTCCTATTCAATTCTTCTCACCGCCTCACCGCCTCTGTGGTTAAACTTCCTTCATGACGACGCCCCTCGACCTGCCCTTCGTGCGCGCCCAGTTCCCGGATGCCTGCTGGGCTCCTGACGATTCCGGGGACGGCTGGGCGTTTTTCGAGAACGCCGGCGGCTCCTTCGTGCCCAATGCCGTGATCGACCGCATGACCGCCTATATGCGGGAATCTCAGGTTCAACCCCTCGCCCCCTACCCCAAATCGCAACTCGCCGCCCAGCGCATGGCCGACGGCCACGCCCGCATGGCGGAAATGATCGGGGCAAGTGCGGACGAGGTCGTGATCGGCCCCTCGACCTCCATGAACGTCTACGTCCTGGCGCAGGCGCTGCGGCCCTTGTGGAAAGCGGGCGACGAGGTGATCGTCGCGGTCCTGAACCACGAAGCCAATTCCTCGCCCTGGCGGCGCCTGGCCGAATTCGGCATCGTCATCAAGGAATGGCCGGTCGATGCCGCGACGGGCGAACTGCGCATCGATCTACTAGGAGACCTGCTCACCGACCGCACGCGGCTGGTCGCCTTCCCTCATGTCTCCAACATCACCGGCGACATCAACGACGTCGCCGCGATCACCCGGCAGGTCCATGCCGCGGGGGCAATGGTCTGCTGCGACGCCGTCGCCTACGCGCCGCACCGGGCCGTGGACGTGAAGGCCTGGGACGTCGATTTCTACCTCTACAGCTTCTACAAAATCATGGGCCCGCACATCGGCATGCTCTACGGCAAGCGGGAACGATTGTTGGAAGCGCGCGGCCAGGGCCACCTGTTCTTCGCCGAGGACGATATTCAGCACAAGCTGAACCCGGCCGGCCCCAACCACGAGACCACCGCAGCGCTCGCCGGCATCGCCGATTACTTCGAGGCCCTCGCCGCTCATCACTTCGATCAGCCCGCCAACACGCTGCATGCCCGCACCAAACAGGTGTTCGGCCTGATCGCCCAACACGAACAGACCCTCGCCGAACGCTTCCTCGACTTCGCGCTGCACCGACCGGGCCTCAGGCTCCTCGGCCGCCACTCGGCCAAATCCGAAGACCGCGCGCCGACGTTCTCCTTCACCGTCGAGGGCAAGTCATCGGCGGCGGTGGTCGCGGCCCTGACGGCACAGCAGATCGCCTGCTGGAACGGCGACTTCTACGCGCCGCGCCTGCTAGAAGCCGTCGGCATCACCGACACCACCGACGGCGTCGTCCGCACGTCCATGGCCCATTACAATACGGTGGAGGAGGTGGAACAACTGGTGGGGGCGCTGAACCGGGTGATTTAAGGAAGACAAACCACTGAGACAATGAGGCACTGAGAAGAAGCACCCCCCGTCATGGCCGGGCTTGTCCCGGCCATCTACGACTTCGTGTCGGTCGCCCCGCAGCAAGACATGGATGCCCGGATCAAGTCCGGGCACGACATACGTCTTCTCAGTATCTCACTGTCTCAGTGGTGATCTTTCTTTTAACTCGGAACCGGCGGCGTGGTCGCCGCGTGCAGGTCGTCGACCGCTTTGCGGGTCTTCTTCAGCTTCTTCTCCAGCATCTTTTCCTCTTTCTCCAGCGCCCGCTCCAGGCCCTTGATGCGCTTGTTGAGGGCCTCGATGTTGGCGAGGCGTTCGATGCGGAGTTGGGCGTCCTTCTTGCGCCGCCATTTGCGGAAGCGCCATTCGCCGGCGCAGATCAGCAGCAGGATGCCCGCCCCGGCGCAGACCAGCGCGCCGACCAGATAGGCCGTCTTGTGCAGGCTGACGGCCGTGCCCCAGAAGCCGATGGTGGTGAGGCAGGCCGCCGTCATGAACAGCAGGCGCCGGGTCACCGGGTCGTCCTTCTGGACCTCGTTCTGGGCGGCGGCGACGGCGATGGCGATCTCGGTCTTGGCCATGGCCTGCCACTGCTTGAAGGACATGCCCTCGCCCACGCTGCGGCCCTCGCGGATGAACTGCTCCAGGCGCAGCATGATGTATTCCGCGCGCTGTTCCGGCGTCGGGTTGAGGGGCAGTTCGGGCGCTTGAAAGTCGGTCATCACACGTCTCCGACATTCAATCTATGCATCGGCGGTTAACGGCCCGTTAGCGGCCGCAAGGCCGCCCGGAGCCTTGGTTATTCCGCCGCCTTGCCGACCTGATGCATGTAGACGTCCTGCTGCGGGAACGGGATGGTGAACCCGGCTTCTTCCAGGCCCAGCTTGACCCGCTTGTTGAGCTCGAACAGGGTCGGCCAATAATCGCCGATGTTGACCCAGGCGCGCAGGTTGATGTCGATGGAACTGGCGGCCATCGCCATGACCATGACTTCGGGCGCCGGATCCTTGAGAACGCGCGGCTCGGCCTCAAGCAGGCCCTTGAGCACGGCCATCGCCCCTTCGATGTCGTCGCCATAGGAAATGCTGGCCAGCAGGTCGATGCGCCGCGTCGGGTTGCGCGAGAAGTTGGTGATCGACGCCCCCCAGATCGAGGAATTGGGCACCGATTTGAAGATGCCGTCGGGCGTTTTCAGTTCCGTGGTGAACAGGCTGATTTCCACGACCGTGCCCGCCTGTCCGCCGGCGTCGATGAAGTCCCCCGACTTGAACGGGCGCAGCACCAGCAGCATGACCCCCGCCGCGACGTTTTGCATGGTGCCTTGCAGGGCCAGACCGATGGCCAGGCCGGCGGCGCCCAGAATGGCGATGAGCGAGGTCGTCTGCACCCCGAACTGGTTGAGCACCGCGACCAGGACGAAGATCTTGACGACATAGCCGACGATGGACGACAGGAACGGCGTCAGCGTGTCGTCGATCGATTTGACCCGGTTGAGGGCCTTGGTCACCGTCCGCTTGGCCCAGCCGGCGATCCACCAGCCGATGACCAGGATGACGATGGCGCCGATCACGCTCATGCCGTATTCCGTGCCGACGTCGGCGGCGGTCTGCATGACCGTCTCGATGGCCTTCTGGGCGTTGGCGATCTGTTGTTCTGCGGTTTCCATATTCGGTCTCTATCCTTGCGCTACGCCCCGCCCCCACGGCTTTTCAGGCCGATTATGTCGATGCGGACCGCTCCTCACAAGCCCCCCATGTGACCGGACCAAAACCCTCAGCGCCGGCCCGTTGCCCTGCCCGCGCACGTAAAAGCCCCGCCGGTTTCAAGGGCGGGGCTTTCCGTTTCAGTTTCGGGATCGGCGTCGCACCCGATCCCACCCGATGATCACCGGGTAAATGGGGTTTGGGTCGATATGTCGGTTGACTGCATCGGCGGTTCCAACTTTGTAACCTCCTTTATCTGCCTGCATGAAAGGCTAACGCCCCCCGGCCCAGTCACACCAGCCCCTGAAAGTTCCTATTCCGGGCGCATATTAGGAGAAAAGGATCAATGCCGGCGAACCGGCGGGGTCACGCCACCGCCGCCAGGCGCTTCAGCGCCTCGTCCAGGCGCGCCCGCGTCGCCTGGGCCTCGTCCAGTTTCTCGCGTTCGCCCTCGACCACCTCGGCCGGGGCGTTGGCGACGAACTTGGCGTTGCCCAGTTTCTTTTCGAAGCGGTCGATTTCCGCGTCCTGCTTGGCGATTTCCTTGAGAAGCCGGGCCTTTTCCGCGTCCAGGTCGATGGCATCGGCGATCGGCAGGATCACCATGGCGCCGTCGAGCACATCCTGCACCGCGCCCTTGGGCACCTCGCCGGTCAGCACGCCCGCGTCGGACAGGCCCGCGAGGCGCAGAATCAGGTCGCGATGCGTGGCGAGCGCCGCCTGGGCGGCATCGTCGCCGTCCTTCAGCAGCATGGGGATTTTCGCCTTGGGCGGCACGTTCATTTCCGAGCGCACGGCGCGGATCTGCGAGATCAGGCGCACCACCCAGTCCATTTCCGCGTTGACGGCGGCATCGACCAGGGCCGCGTCATACACGGGCCAGGGCGTGGTGATCAGCGGCTGCGCGCGGTCGGCCCGGGTCTGCCACAGTTCTTCCGTGATGAACGGCACGATGGGGTGCAGCAGGGTGATGATCTGGTCGAGCACCCAGGCCGTGGTCTTTTGAGTTTCATCACAGGCAATAATGTAGTCTCTAAACGTATCTTCCAGATTTTCCGATCCGAGCGGTATTCCTGCCTGCCTGAATGCATCCCGCTTTATTGGCTCGTTCTTCAAAAAATCATCGACAAAAGTTACAATCTTCGCTCTTTCAACGTGGTCACGTTGATCCGAAATTTGTTTCACCTTGTCGATCAAATCCTGACCAGTTCGGCCAAGGATAAAAATCGGCTTGGCGAATTCCAGATACCAGTCGCAGAAGGTGTTCCAGGTGAAGGCGTAAAGCGCTGCCGCCGCGTCGTTGAAGCGGTAGGCGTCGAGCGCCCCCGTCATCGCCGCCTCGGCCTCCGCGACCTTGCCGACGATCCAGCGGTTCAGGGTTGAATTAACCGATTTCGGATTAAAATTCTGGTCGACCCGGCATTCGTTCATGTCGCAGAACCGCGCCGCGTTCCAGATCTTGGTGCAGAAGTTGCGGTACCCCTCGACCCGGCTTTCCGACATTTTCACGTCGCGGCCCTGGGCGGCGAACGCGGTCAGGGTGAAGCGCAGGGCGTCGGCGCCGAACTTCTCGATCAAATCCAAGGGGTCGATGACGTTGCCCTTGGACTTGGACATCTTCTGGCCCTTCTCGTCGCGCACCAGGGCGTGGATATAGACCGTGTGGAACGGCACCTCGCCCATGAAGTGGATGCCCATCATCATCATGCGGGCGACCCAGAAGAAGATGATATCGAAGCCGGTGACCAGCACGTCCGTGGGATAGTGGCGCGCCAGTTCCGGCGTCTCGTCCGGCCACCCCAGGGTCGAAAACGGCCACAGCGCCGAGGAAAACCAGGTGTCGAGCACGTCGGGGTCGCGGGTCAACCCCACCGTCTTACCGTAGTGCGCGTCGGCGGCGGCCTGGGCGGCCTCTTCGCTCATCTCCACGAAGACCTGGCCGTCGGGGCCGAACCAGGCCGGGATCTGATGCCCCCACCACAGCTGGCGCGACACGCACCAGGGCTGGATGTTGCGCATCCATTCGAAATAGGTGTTTTCCCAGGTCTTGGGCACGAACTGGGTCTTGCCGCTCTCCACGGCCTCGATCGCCGGCTTGGCCAGCGTCTTGGCGTCGACGAACCATTGGTCCATCAGCCAGGGTTCGACCACCACGCCGGACCGGTCGCCGTGGGGCACGGTCATGTCGTTGTCCTCGACCCGATCCAGCAGGCCCAATTCCTCCATCTCGGCAAGGATCGCGTCGCGCGCCTTGAAACGTTCCATGTTCCGGTACTTGGCGGGCACGTTCTCGTTCAGATGGGCGTCGGCGTCCAAGATATTGATGATGTCGAGCCCGGCCCGCTTGCCGACCTCGAAGTCGTTGAAATCGTGGCCCGGGGTGATCTTCACCGCGCCCGAGCCCTTTTCCGGGTCAGCGTAATGATCGGCGACGATGGGGATCAGGCGGCCGGTGATCGGCAGCACGACGTTCTTGCCGACCAGGGCCGTATAGCGTTCGTCCTCGGGGTGCACGGCGACGCCGGTGTCACCCAGCATGGTTTCCGGGCGGGTCGTGCCGACGGTGATGAACTGCCCGTCCTGGCCCTCGATGGGATACTTGAAGTACCACATCCTGCCCTTGGTCTCGCGCTGTTCGACCTCCAGGTCCGAGATCGCCGTGTGCAGCTTGGGGTCCCAGTTGACCAGCCTTTTATCCCGATAAATCAGGCCCTGCTTGTGCAGTTCGACGAACACCTTGACCACGGCCTTGGACAGGCCCTCGTCCATGGTGAAGCGTTCGCGCGACCAGTCGCAGGAGGCACCCAGCCGGCGCAGCTGCTTGGTGATGGTGCCGCCGGATTCCGCCTTCCAGTCCCACACCCGCTCGACGAACTTGTCGCGGCCCAGGTCCGTGCGCTTCACGCCCTCGGCCTCCAACATGCGCTCGACCACCATCTGCGTCGCGATGCCGGCATGGTCCGTGCCCGGCTGCCACAGGGCCCGGTCGCCCTTCATGCGGCGGTAGCGGATCAGGATGTCCTGCAGCGTGTTGTTGAGGGCATGGCCCATGTGGAGCGAGCCCGTGACGTTGGGCGGCGGAATGACGATGGTATAGGGCTGGCCGTTGGCGCCCTCGACCTGTCCCTGGCCGGGCGCGAAGGCGCCGCTGTCTTCCCATTCCTGGTAACGGCGGGTTTCCACCTCTTCGGGGTGGTAGGTCTTGTCCAGTTCGGCCATGGGAACAGATCCTCGGAACGGCTTGTGTCAATCGGTGGGGATTGGGGGGTATACAACGAAAAACCCCGGGGAACAAAGCCCCCGGGGTCATCATCGTGATTCTTTTTCAGGCTTACCGCCGGGGCAGGATCAGCCCCAGTTGTCGAGCCCTTCCGCCCGGTTCACCATGGTGTCGATTTCCTTCTTCACCAGGCGCTCGATCAGGTAGGGCAGGTTGCGGTCCAGCCATTCGCGCAGGATCGGTTTCAGCATCTCGCGCACGATGCCTTCCAGCGAGGCATCGCCCGACGACATGACCGGCAGATCGCGGCGGTCGAGGATCGCCCGGGCCAGTTCGGCCAGCACGTCCGAGCCGTGCAGCGAGGTCGGCCGCGACATGATGGCGTCGGGGGCGACCATGTCGGGGGTCAATTCCATGATGTCCGCCATCGGTTCCGGCTCCGGCATGGGAGGCGGCGGCGGTGGGGGCGGCGGGGCGGCGGCGGCCACGGGCTCCGGCTCCGGTTCAAACAGGTTTTCCGGCTCAGGCATGGGCTCCGGTTCGGGTTCCGGCTCGTCCATGTCGGTCATTTCGATGTCAGGTTCAGGCTCCGGCTCGGGCTCCGGTTCAGGCGCCGGTGCCGGTGCCGGTGCCGGCTCGGGTTCCGGCGCGGCGGCCTGCTCAGCCGGCGCATCGCCTCCCTCTTCATCCTCTTCCTCCGCCAAAATCTTGCGGATGGAAGAAAGGATGTCTTCCATCGAAGGTTCGCCGCCTTCAGCAGCTTCGGCTTCTTCGCTCATAATCCCGCATGCCCATCAATTCTTGTCGCGGTTCCCGGCTCCCCACTCCCACGCAGGTCCGAGTCACGCCACTTTTCCCAAGATACACCAGCCATTAACTCACGTTGATCGTTAATATTTGGTATATCACAGGAATTAATTGCCGGGCGCCGTCATGGGCGCCACCGTCATTCAGCGACGGCAAGGGGCGAAAACCGCCCTACTTGCCTTCTTCGCTGCTTGATCCGCCGACCCACTTGCCGCGCACTTCGTCGTAATGCATGCGCGGATCATAAACGTCGACGGCCAGTTTCAGATCCGTGGCGGTCATCCGGCCGATGGCGGCCGACAGTTCGAACGCGGCGACCCGCTCGTCGCGCTGAGCCTCCGTATGACCGACGCGGGAATCGAGAAGTTCCTGTTCCGCATCCAAAACGTCCAGAACCGTGCGCGAGCCCACGGCGGCCTCACGCTCGACCCCGTCCAGGGCGACCACGTTGGCTTCGATCTGGGCACTGAACGACACCACGCGGGCGCGCGCCGTCTGCAGGTTCTCCCAGGCGCTGGTCGCGTCCTCGATCGCATCGCGGCGGGCCTGATCGATGTTCCGGGTCAGCTCGGCGAGGCTTTGCTTGGCTTCGCGCAGGCGCGAATAGACGCTGCCCTGCTGATAGATCGGAATGGTCAGGTTGACCCGAACCTCGGCCGAATCGATACGCCCCGTATCGCTTGAGGATTCGTAGGCCCGGTCCGCGCTGGCGGTGACATCGACCTCGGGCAGCAATTCACCCTTGACCTCGCGCACCGTGTTCATACCCGCCTTGCGGTCGAATTCGGCCGCGATGACGTTGGGGTTGGTCGTCGCCGCCATCTTGATGGCGTCGTGCCGCTCCTTCGGCAGCCCCCCGGGATCGCCCGGAAGCTCCAGATTTTTCGGCGCCGGCAGGCCGACCACGTTTTCATAGGTGGCGCGCGAGTTTTCCAGATTAGCCTCGGCCCGGATGCGGTCGGCCGTGGCGCCGGCCAGGCGGGCTTCGGCCTGGTGCACGTCGGTGCGCGTGATTTCGCCGACCTCGAAGCGGTCCTTGGTCGCCTCAAGCTGACGCTTGAGGACCTTTTCGTTGTTGATGTTGAGCGCCAGCACGGCCTCATCGCGGAACACGTTCAGATAGGCCGTCGCCGCGGCCAGCAGGATGTCCTGTTCCGTGTCGATCAGGCGCGCGCGTTCGGCGCGGACGGAATTTTCCGCCCCTTCCGTCGCCGCCAGCGTCCGCCCGCCACGGTACAACGGCTGGGTGATCGACAGGCCAACGGTTGCAGGATTGCGGTTCTGCGTGCGGTCCGTGGTACGCAGGGTGGAACGGTTGCGTTCGTACCCGGCATCGCCGGTGATGGCGACCGATGGCCGCCAGTTGGACAGCGCTTGGGGCACCTGTTCGTCCGTGGCGCGCAGGCGCGCCCGGCGTGCCGCCAGGGTCGGGTTATTGGAATAGGCGGCAATCAGCGCTTCGGCCAGGGTCTGCGCCTGGACCGGCGCCGGCGCGAAAGCAAGCGCGCCCGCAAGTGCCGCAGCCCCGACGGCGGCGCGGGAAATTCCAGGAACATATTGAAAAGGGGAAAGAATTCGCGTGATCAAGGCCGTTACTCGCCTGTGGTTGTGTTGGTTTAGCATACTACCTGCATTCGCCGCGTCCAGATTTCAACAAAATACGTGCAAAAATACAGATAATTCAAAAACTTGCATATACAGCCCCTGACCGCCTCACGGCGCCAACCCGCATCGGATTCGGCTGCGTCAGAAGGTGAAGGCTTCCTCCAGCGCGAACCCGGGAAGGTCTGGCGTGCCCGCGTCGAACAGATCGCGGTGAGAGATATGACCTCCGAAACGCGCCGCCAGAACGGCGCTGCCGACGGCGGAGCCGCGCTTGGAGCAGACCGCCACGAGACGGCCGCCTTCGGCCAACTGCTTTTCAATCTTTTCCGGCACCATGGGCACGGCGCCGTCGAAGAAAATGACATCGTAGGGCGCCTGCTTGGGATAGCCGTTGGCCATCTTGCCGTCGATCACCGCAACCGTGTCGATGCCAAGCCCCGCCAGGGTTTCCTGGGCCTGCTTGGCCATCGCCTTGTCGCTTTCGACGACCACCACCGTGTTCGCCAACTTGGACAACAAGGCCGGCGAATAGCCGGTGCCGCAGCCGATGCACAACACCACGTCGTCGGCACCGATGCGCGCGGTCTGCAACAGACGCGCGGTGATCATGGGCTCCATCAGATAACGCCCGCTCCCCACGGCAAGGGCCTCATCGACATAGGCGATGGACCGCTTGGCTTCGGGCACGAAGGCCTCGCGCGGCGTTTCCGCCATGGCGGCAATGACACGCTCGTCCGTGACCCGGTTGGGCAGGACCTGACAATCGATCATGTTTCGGCGCGCGGCTGCGAAATCCATGTCGCCGGTTCTCCTTCGCGTTGGAACGGGCCGGCCGGGGCCCGATTTGGCTGAATTCTGTATAGTCCCAGCCGTCGGCGAACACAATGGCGGCGCGCGTTGCAGCGCCCTTTTCCAGGCCATTTCCGGTGCCTGAAAATTCGCCGGAACAGTTGCTTGACCACCGGGGGGCCAGTATGTAATGTCCCGCCCTCTGTGGGCCGAAGCCGGTCAGCCTGGCCCTTGGAAGGGACCTCCGCAACGGAGTCGTTTCCTGGGGGATTAAGCCCCGGCACTTTGGTGCCATCTGGGGCGCGGTGGCGGAGTGGCTACGCAGCGGCCTGCAAAGCCGTGTACACCGGTTCGATTCCGGTCCGCGCCTCCACGCCTGATCCGGCGTAGCTCAGTTGGTAGAGCAGTCGGCTGTTAACCGACTTGTCGCAAGTTCGAGTCTTGCCGCCGGAGCCAATTAAAACAAGGGGTTAGCCTGTAATGGGCTGGCCCCTTGTTGATTTAGGTGCCATATAGGTGCCACGGCGACACGGTTTCAGGCTATTTCCGCCCCCTCCCCGGCCCTGATTCCCCACGTCTCGCCAGCGTCGATCCCGCGACGAATCGACCGGCCTTTTTACGGGTCCAGAAATACCCGTGGGATCGTCTCGCTAATTGATCGGGCCACCTGGGGCGGGTGACAGGTCCAGCAGGGCCAGGCGCACCTGGTCCCAGACGTGAGCGCCCATCTTGTCGCCTTCCGCCGTCAACGCCTCTACACGGTCGCGGCAATGGTCCCTGGCTCCGTCCAGGCCGTGGCGGTCCACCAGCAGTTTGGCCGTGGCGTATATGTCGCGCTGGGAAGGCATCTCAGCGATGATACGTAATAGCAATGAGATTCACTGTTTACAGGGCCAAGTTTGTTCAATTGCAATCATGAGACCGTACTGTCCATCAAGTTGCCAAGCTTTAGGGTTAGCCTGCGCCCAATTTTGAAATGCTTGTATCGCCTGACCATTTGAAACGAAATTTGGAGCACAATGGGCAGGTAAACGTGAATCAGCGTTTTTACCTTGCAATGTACCAACTAGGCCCATGGTAGCGAGCACCCCGTTCGCAACTCCGATGCAGTATAAAAACGACGGGTGACCATTTTTGCAGGCTTCGACAAAATCTTGAACGGATTTTGGCGCCTCTGCCTTTGCTTCTGTCAAAGGTAAAAAAGCTGCAACCAACATGCTTCCAAACAAAATCGAAAAACGGGCCGGCATACTATTTCCCCAATGTCACGATGGCGTTCGAAGTCATTGCTCTGTGATGAACCGATTACCCCATCCCATCTCATTCGCAATAACATCGTGCCTGCGCCGCTCGGCCTCTGAAACCGGATCGGCGGCGCTCCACCCCTCCAACATGGCCCTGTAATCGGCGGAAAGCGTCACGCCATACTTATCAGCCATATAGAGCCACACGCGCGCCACGTCGCCCCTGACGGCCTCCTTGGGCTCGGCCACGTCCGCAACCTCAAAGTCACAGGCCCCGTACTCGCGGGGCTCGCCGTCGATGATCCCATAGAGCTTGCTACTGCGGTCCCCGTTCAACTCTCCCACAGAGGGAACGAGGTTGAACAAGTCCCCCTCGGCTTGGTCGTAGCCTGGGATGGCCCGGCATTCGGAACGGGTCTGGTCGCGGCACCCGAAGCCGGTCGCAATCCAGTCGGCAGGAACGATGTGTTCCCACTCGATCCGCATAGATCTGGCGTTGGGCTTTCCCTTAGAAGTGGTCGCATCCTTGGCCTGATAGCCGCAGACTGAACCGATAACCCAGAGGTTGCCGGAACGGATTTTCTTTTCCTCTGGCGTTGCCTCCCGATATGGGCAACCGCAATAGAAGGTGGCGGGGCCAATTTCCCACCAAAGCGATACAGCCGCATCCTTGGCATTATCAAAGTTGGTCGGTGGCTCGGCCCTCAGTACGGCCGGCACTAGACACAAAACAGTGCAGAGCAGAAGCAGCTTGGCTGTTGCATATGTGTTGCGGGGTGAGGTCATGGCCCTACTGGTTTTCTCGAATCAATTGATCGAGTCCAGCGCCAACGCAGGCCATCACATCTTCGTAGATTTTGGATGATTCAGGCGCCGGCAGCTGGAATGTGTAGTCGCGCCCTACTCCAAAATTGAATCCGATAAATGGGTTATCAAACACTGCCTCGATGAACTTAATCATTTGCTCAGGAGTGATGTGTGGGGGCTGGTTGAACGCAAGCCATGAGTTTCCATCTTCACCGTGAAGCCCTGGAAACGCAGCCGTCGAAAGGCCACCCTTCATTAGAAATGCATGCGTAAGGCGCTGGGGAATAAGTTGCCCATGAGCGCCTCGGACAACCAGAAACTTGACCGCAACAGCTGGTAGCCGCCCTTTATAGAATGACAGGTTTGCTGAACCTTGCAGAGCGAGCAGTTCGTTTGAGCCTGACAGGGCGGCCGAAAAATGGACCCCGCACATTTGAATTTTTCCGCGATCCGATTGAAGTAAAGGCTTCATATCGGACGTAAGAACATTCAAGACATCCCCCGCACACGCAGTCCGGACGAAGATAAATATAAATAGGATGGATACTAGACGAACAACCATCATGCGAGCCCCTGTTTCCAACCCTACTCTAAAAGTTGGTTGCTCAAAAGTGGGTCTGAACATAGGCCTCCTAAATGAAGTGGTAAGCCTCGGGCGAATATCCCGCTGCTGTGCAGGCGTCCGTCATGGCCTGCGCAACCTTAATAAAACTGCATATCCGGGCCGCTCGCCGGGGCTACGAAATTTCAATTTTTTTCAACACCCGCGAAGCCGCCCGGTTGTTATTTTCAGTTTTTTTATTCGCGCCGGTCGGGTTTGGATTTCAGGTTTTTTAAGGTTCTCGATCCGCCTGCGGTGACGTCGGAAATACTAACATTTGCTAACAGGCGGCTCCCTATCCAGGCCGCGCCAATGTCAAGTTTTGACAAGTCGGCTCGGGCCTTGGGATGTTAAGTTTTATTAAGTTCCCGCCTCGGGCGTCCTGAAAATGAAAGTCGCGCAAATTTGGTTTCTGGCTGTTTTTGATCCTCGCCCCTATTTAGGGGGGGAGGGGTTATAGTTATATTGGGGGTAAAACCGTGCCCCCTTTTGCCATTTCGCTCGCGCGGTCATTTCAACAACCGATATAGGGCCGGGTCGCCGGGGCCAGCGCCGCCTGGGTAGGTACATTGCAGATAATCGCGCTCACACAGAAACCCGCGCACTTGTCGGAATTTCTTGGGGTGCCATCCAAGCGCCGCCCCCAACGCCATCGCCAAGGGGAACGGCTCGCCACAACGCCAGCCATGCGCGGCCCGGACTTTCATCAAGAGCAACACGGCATCACCATTGCCGCCAAGGTCGCTTAGTTCGCTGACCGTGATATGGGCGCGGGCTTCCCGGCCTATCCAGTTCTCGCCCCGGTCATGGTAGCGAGTCGCCTTTGCTGCAACGGCCATCACTTCGGCCCCCGGTAGCGGCGGGTCACACTGTTCATTCCAGGCGCAAGCACGGGCGGGCAGTTCATCGGCGGGCCATCCTTCGGCCAGGTCTTTTAAGCACTGCCTGAATAGGTAGCTGTTCCGTTGGCCCTGTTCTACGCCTCTGGTCGAAACGTGCAACGTGCGAGCCTGGGAGAGTGCTACGGGGGATTTTAGGGTGGGTAGGCGGTCGAGGTCGTCAAGGAAACCTTTTAAGAACCGATAAGCGCCGTTCTCTCGATCCGGGCGAACAGACGGCGGGGCGATGCAGATACCGCCGCCTAGAATGTCGATCTTGTCACGGGCGCGGACTTTCCGCCGCTCCCCGTTGTGTCGGAAATATAAATGAAATCCGCTGGGGCTTTTGACAATGACGGGCGTGGTGCCGTAGATCGCCAGCGCGTCGGCCAGGTCCTTATCCTTGGGGCTGTCAACGTCCACCACGGTCAGGCGGGTTCGGGGTCCGGTGCAGAACGCCAAATTCGCGCCCTCGAATCTGCCGCCTTCGACAAGGCGTCGGGCTGCCGGCAAGCCCATTCTGCTGTAATTGCTAACAAGCGGTTTCTTGCCATCATCGCCACCTGTCGGAAAGACGGCCAGCCGGTGCGCGATGTAATCCGGGGCGTGAGCGCCGAACATCTAACGCCCCTCCCGCTGCGCTCGCCACTGGCGGAAGGTGTCGGGCCAAGCTGCTAAGGTCGCTTCGGCCTCTGGGGTAATTTCCGCGTCCATTTCCGCAAGGATACGCAAGAGAGAGGCTTTCTTGCCCCCTATGTATGCCACGGGTTGCCACTTGCGCCCTGAACGCAAATTTCGGGCCTTACAGAGCATCCATTGGCAGGGGTCAAAGCGGATTTGCCAGTCTTCCGACAAACGAAGGGCAACGCCTTCGCCTGACGGGGTGACGGGGGCTGAAGCCCCCGCCGTGGTGAAGTTCCCGCCGTCCATCATGCGGCCTCCCGTTCCGGGTCGATAAGCTGCACCCGGTCCCGAAGGAAATAGCGACCGTGCTTGCCAATCCCATCAGAGTTTGGCTCGCGCTGCATGTCGATCCGCAAGCCGTGGTCATGGCGTAGGACTCGGACGTACTCACTTAAACGCAACGCCCATGACGACATTTCCGCCGCCGTGGTTCCCCTCGGGCCTACCTTGACCAGTTCCCGAAGGGTGCGGCAAACCCGGTTGCCGGTGACGACAATTCGCCGGGGGGCTTCCCCGTCACAGAACACAAAGGCCGTAATCTGATCCTGTTTCATGGCTTAACCCTCCCCAAAACCGAAATGCCGGGCGATGATCGGGTGAGAGGCCGTCAACCGGGCCAGCCGGTCTTGCAAGTGTGCGACTTGCGCGGGATCGGCGCGGCGCTGGCGCATACGATGAATGACGCGGCCTAGGGACATAGCTGTTTCATCGTCATTGAGATTGGGGGATGTTTCGTGTAAAAACATGGTGTCTGAACCTTTCGTGTTCGGATTGCTGATTAAGTTTCCGGCCCCGGCGTGGTTGCACACGTTCGGGGCCAATCCTTTTCCGGGGTTCTCCCATCAAGGCGCGAAGTGTCGCCCGCCGTTCTGGCGGTCGTCTGGGGTTAGGCGGCTTGGTGTTCGGGGGCGTTGCAGCCAACAGGACAAAGGAAGCCGCGCGGACGTGACGCCAGCCATGCGTCCACCTCGTCTGCATCAAACCCAAGCCTGTTACTGCCTACTTGGACAGGGGGCGGGAATCCCTCGTTGCGGACCTTTGCCGCCAGCGTATTCCGGGAGCGATACCCGGTTTTCGCCAACGTCTCTTTCACGGTAAGTAGATTCATGGGCGCGGCTCCTTTGTCAGTTTCGGGCAATAAGGCCCATTCACGTTCAAAGGCTAACGTGCCACTTAGCGCGTTGAGATTCCTGGGAGTTTTGGGGATTTCAAGGGAGCGGTTAGGGAGCGGCATTCGCTCCCCGTATCTAATCGTTTGGATATTTCTTTAAGTACTTCCGCTCTGCGGCCTTGATACGGCTTTCATCGCTCCCGCCCCGGCTTGGAATGTCATCTATAAACAATGCGGCGGCGGAGGGGATTGAGATGGAAGCATCACTCTTAATCGCTCTCCGCATCTTTTCGATTACGATTGAATAGTCTAGGCCCCTAGATTTCTGGGGCGTTTCGCTTGATTGCTCTAACGGCCTCGGCTCCCCGTGCTGCATGAAATATTCGTAGTCATCTTTCAGGATGGCGATGGGGAAACTATCGCCCCCCCAGTTCCAGCCGGTCCATACGAGTTGACCGCTTGGGTATTCCCGCGTTTCTTGAATGCTCCCGTATCGGTCGGGCGGATACCGCTTGTATGTTCCATCCGATTGTTCGCTAAACGTCCGCAGATCACCTTGCGCCGCATATGCCTCAATAACTTTAGCCGCCTTAGATATGCTGGTTCCGGCAAGGGCCTCGACTAAGTTCAAAAATTCTAAGACGTGCTTTGAAGGCTTTGGCTTTGGTGGCAGTTTGGGTAGCGGCGTTATTGTTTCCCCCTTTGATTCCCTAAATTTCAACATACCGTTTGCCGCCTCTCTATCGCGTTCGGCATAGCGAGCAGTAATGGTTTGGTATTCCTGTTTCGCCGCGTTGTACTCAGCTATCTCGTCTATTTGTTTGTCTGTCAGGGTCGGTGCTGCCGCGCCAAGTGAAGCCCTTGAGCAAGCCACCATCATCCGCCCGAACACTTCGGAGACTCGGATAAACTCGACCATCACGCCCCCCGTTCCAGGCTAACAACGCTTGCCCCGCCCTCGATCAATTCGGCAAGGCGACGGCTCCACGCATTCATGGCTTCACGCTTTTCGTCGTCGTAATCGTAAGGGTCGTAGTGCTTTGCTCTAACCGTCTGGTCTATGTGATTGAGGACGCGAGAAACGATATGCGGTCGAACCCCGCATTCTTTTCGGCCCATCAGTGTTGAGGCCGTCCGCCGGAGGTCGTGGGGAGTGAAGGGTTCCAGCCCGAAAAACTGACTGCGGGCGATGGCGTGAGATAGGGAAGAAACCAACATAGGCCCATTGCCCCTCGGGGACGGGAACACAAAAGGCGACTCCCCGGATAGCGCCACGGCTTCCCGTAAGAGGTCCAGGGCCAGGGGTGACAGGGGTATGCGGTGCGTCCGCCCGTTCTTGACGCGCTCGCCCGGTATGGTCCAGCCAGGATCGTTTGACGTTTCCCAATTGGCGTCTAGTTCGGCCTTCCGCATCCCCAGGACTTCGCCGGGGCGCTGCGCCGTCGCCAAGATCAATCGCAACGCCAGCTTGGACGCTTCGGTTATCTTGGCCGGGTGTTCGGCGTTGCCCGCCATCGGCCAGAACAGGGGAATTTCATCCGTCGATAGGTGCCGTTCCTTGCTCTTTTCCTTGTGGCGCTTTTTGACTTCATGGCACGGGTTAACGTGGATTTCGACGCGGCTTGTTCCGATGGCCCATGAATACATGACCCGGATGATTTCTAAGACCCTGTTTGCCTGGACGGACGAACCGCGACCTACAATCTTGTCTAAGACCCTGTTCACGTCCAGGCGGGTAATGCTGTCCGCTTTGCGATAGCGCCACTCCGGCAACAAGTCCCGGTCGATTACGTCCTGATCCTTGCGCCATGACCGCTTGTTAGGAGCCGGTGGCGTCTCTGGCGCGGCCAGGAAAGCGCGGATGGCGCGGTCATTCTCTTTCAGGTCATCGGGGGAATACCCGGCGGGCGTGACCAGCTTACGGCCCACCAGCTTAAAACCGGGGTTTGCTTCGCAGATTTTCCGGCCATCTTCCCAGGTCGCCAGCTTTTCGCCCTTGGCATAATAGCGGATATAGCCCTCTGCCAGTTCCGCGAACGTATCGACAAGTTTGCCGGTGCGCTTGGCCTGGGCGGGGTTGTCGCCGTTAGCGAGGGAACGCAGAACGCCTAACGCTTTCTCGCGGGCATCTGCCGCACCCATCGCGGGGTAAGTCCCCAGGGTGAACCGCTCGCGCCTGCCGTCCGCCCGATACATCACAAACCAAGTTCGACGTCCCGACGTGGACACGCGAAGACCCCAGCCCTTTAGATCGCGGTCCCAATAATCCACCTGTCCCGCCTTCGGGATTAAGTCGGCGGCTCCGACCGTTCGGGTATTGGAGAGATTGCGGACACGCTTTGCCATGGCACCTAACCCCGCCTTCCGGTTTTTAGGTGCCAAATAGGTGCCATCTGGGCTTGTGCAGCGTTGCGCGTCATTGCCAATCCTTGAACGTCGAAATGGCTTGTATCAGGGCAATAACCCCGCTTCCAGCCTTATCAACTGTAGGCAATTATACGCAATGGCTGTTAGTATAGCAATCGGCTGTTAACCGACTTGTCGCAAGTTCGAGTCTTGCCGCCGGAGCCAATTAAAAGGGCCAGTCCTGAGACCAGGGCTGGCCCTTTTTCCTTGGCTGATGCGCTTGCGCGGGCCGCGCGGCCTCAGGCCATGCCCAGCATCGCCCGCGTCTCGGCCGGGGTGGCGGGTTCGCGGCCGAATGCCTCGGCCATCTGGGCGACGCGCTTGACCAAATCCGCGTTGGTCGGCGTGCCCAGTTCCGGATAGGGATAGTCGCCAAGCCCGATGGCCACATGCCCGTCCATTTCCAGCGCCAGCGCCGCCGGGCCGAACAGGTTGCCGACCTTGTTGTTGACCGACCATTCGAACCGGGCGCCCTGGGGCAGGAATTCCAGATGCGCCATCAGGCCCTTGATGGTCCCCGGATGGCCACCGAGATAGCCCGAATCCGACAACGCGAACAACAGGTAAGCCGGCTGATCGACCAGCCCCATTTCCGAAAACGCCTCGAACATGCGGGTGAACGGCACGGTCCAGGACACGATCACCGGCTTGACCCCGATTTCGCGCATGCGCTCGGCGAAATAGGCGCAGGTCTTGGGCGTGTTCACATAGGCCAGTTCGTCCGTCTTCATCTTCTTCGCGGCCCGGTCGTAGACATCGACGTTGGTCGAGCCGATATCGATAGGCGCGAAATCGGGCTTCAAGGCCGGGTCCTGCGACGCCCTGACGATGTGCTGCAAGCGGGCCTCATCCGAGGACTTCAGCGTCACCTGACCCAGGGTCGGATGGATCATGATGTCGCTGGCCGCGCGGATTTTGCGGATCGTCTCGAAATAGGCGTCGGGGTCGTGGTTGGGTGAGCCGTCGGCGTTGCGCGCGTGATAGTGGCAGATCGACGCCCCCGCCGCGCGGCAGGCGGCGGCCGCCTCGGCGATTTCGTCGGGCGTGAACGGCACGTTCGGATTGACGTCGCGCGCCATGTATTCGTTGACGCGAACCTCGATGATCACCTTTTTGCCGAAGCCCGGCACGGTGGATTGAAACGTCATGGCCTGGATGTTCCCTGCGCTGCCAAGCCCCCCTTGGGATTGTTGGTAGCCCCGGACCGGGGCCCGCGTCAATTCACCCGGCCCGGAAACCTGGACGGGCACGTCTTGCGGTATTATCTCAAACAGGGCGGTGCCGGTCGGCGCCGCATTGTTTGGAGGATTCGCCGCTTGCGGCCCTGTCTGGCGCTTCTGCCCTTTGCCCTGATGCTTCTGGGAACCGTGCCGTGGACGCCCGCACGGGCTGCCGACTGCCGCCTGCCGGGGGTCGAGACGACTACCCGGCTGACGGAAAAGCGCGGCACCGTCCGATTTTCCAACGGTTTTTCCGGCAAGCAGTTGGAAGCCAAGCGCCGCCGCGCGGGCGGTGCCGCGGTCCAGGCCGACTGGCATCCGGTGGGACTGATGGGCCGCGACCTGAAATGGGAATTCCGCGTCCAGGTTCAGGGCCAGCGTCTGGCGAAAGGGTTCTGCGTCGGGCTGAAGGACGCGGAACTGACCATCGGCTACGACCGCATCGACGTCTATGTCGACCGCCGCTACCGCCCCGGAAGCTGCCAGTACGACGTGATTCTGGAGCACGAGAACCAGCACGTGCGCAATTTTCAGGACACTCTGGCCCGCTACCTGCCCGACATCCGCGCCCGCCTGGCCGACGAAGCCGCCGCCGCCGTACCGCAGGCCGCGGGGTCGATGAGCACGGGGGCCCGGTATTTCGTCAATCTGCTGCGCGACCGCCTGACGCCCCTGATCGAACGCATGCAGCAGGACATGGCCGCCGCCGACGCCCGGCTCGACACCGCCGACAGCTACCGCGCGACCCAGGCCCGCTGCGACGGTTGGTGACGCGGCGACAAGGTCAGAGGGACCGGCCCTTCTTGATCGCATCCGCCCCGAACTTGCCGCGCACGCGGTCCATGGCTTCCTCGACCTTGCGCGGGCGGTCGCCCGCCCCGGCCAGAAGATCACCCGTTTCCGGCGCACCGGCGCCCAAAGGTGCGATGGTCTGCACGCCCGTCCCGATCAGGCGGAACCGCGTTCCGTCGGTCTCTTTCACCAGCATCGGCAGGGCCGCGCGGTAGATGGCTTCGGCCAGTTGGGTTGGGCGGTCCAGCCGGCGCGAGCGCGTCAGCTGCCGGAACTTGTCGGTCTTCAGCTTGAGAACCACCGTGCCACCCGCGATCCCCTTGCGTTTCAGGCGGGACGAGACCTTTTCTGAAAGTCGCCACAGCACGGCCTTGAGGCTTTCCAGATCGCCGATATCCTCATCGAAGGTGGTTTCCGCCGAGACGCTCTTGGCGTCGCCGCCTGGGGTCACGCGGCGGTCGTCCTGGCCCCGCGCGAAATTGTAAAGCCGGCTGCCCATGGCGCCGTAGCGCGCCGTCAAGTCCCGTTCGTCGAAACGCAGCAGGTCGCCGATGCGCGTCACGCCGTCCTTTTCCAGGCGCCCGCGCAGGCTGCCGCCCACCCCCCAGATCAAGCTCACGGGCCTGTCCCTCAGGAAATCCGCCGCATCGGCGCGGCCGATGGCGGCGAATCCGCGCGGCTTGTCCAGGTCCGACGCGACCTTGGCCAGGAACTTGTTGTAGCTGAGGCCGATGGAGGCCGTGACACCGACCTCGTCCTCGATCCGCTTCACCAGGCGCACCAGGGTCACCGCCGGCGGCCCCTTGTGCAGGGCCTGAGTCCCGGCAAGGTCGAGAAACGCCTCGTCGATGCTGATCGGCTCGACCAGCGGGGTCAGGTCCTGCATCATGGCGCGGATCTGATGGCCGGCCTGCCGGTACTTTTCCATGTCCGGGCGGATGACCACGGCCTTGGGACAGCGCTTGAGCGCCTGAAACATGGGCATGGCCGAGCGCACGCCCGAGATTCGCGCGATATAGCAACACGCCGCGACCACCCCCCGCCGACCGCCGCCGACGATCACCGGGCGCCCGGCGATGGCCGGATTGTCGCGCTTTTCCACGCTGGCGTAGAAGGCGTCGCAATCGATATGGGCCAGGGTCAGGGACGCCAGTTCGGGATGGCCGAAGATGCGCCGGCCGCCGCATTGCGGACAACGCCCGGCCGAAGCCCCCGGCGGGGCCTCCCACAGGGTCGCGCAATCCCGGCACACGGCAGTCATCATCCGACGGCATCCCGGCATAAGCAATTGAACGACAAGCAATCTTGACGCCCGCCCCTGAAGGGCGCGACTATGTTACGAGCAGTCACGACGATGTTCCATCCGCATGCTAAGATGGCGGTCGAAAGATGCTCAAAACGACCGCCACGGGCGGAAAGGTGTTCGAGGATGAGTGATCCGGTCTCACCCGCCACAGAGTCGAATGACCTGCGGGATGCACAGCTTGAGATTCGGCAACTGAAAGAAACCGTCGCCGCGCTCCGCGAGGAACTTGAAAACAAGGTCTTCGACATGCAGCGCGTCGAACAGGAAGCGCGCGCCGAGGGCATCGACGAGATCAAGCAACTGAAGGACACGGCCGCGGCGCTCCGCGAGGAAATGGAACAATTGAACTTCGCCCGCCAGAAGGAAGTTCAGGAAGAACGCGCCGCCGGCAACGACGAGATCACTCAGTTGAAAAACACCATTCAGGCGCTGCGCGACGAGATGGAGACGCTCAAGCTGGAAAAGGAAAAAGAGCTGAACGAGGCCGTTTCCGCCGGGCGCGACGAAATTCAGCAGCTCAAGGCGACCGCCGCCCGTCTGCGGCAGGAAATGGAAGACCTGAACTTCCGCCATCAGGAGACGGTGCAGGAACTGAACCGGACCCGCCGGGACGAAGTCGGCGAACTGCAGCAGGCCATCGTCACCCTGCGGCGTACCCTTGAGGTCAAGTCCCAGCGAGGTTCCGAAGCGCGGCAATGAGCAGCAACCTTCCCTCGCCCGGCACCATCGAGCGCGACGGCGCGGGCGGTGCCCCTGCCCGCCCGACCGCAAGCGCCGCCAAGCCGCCGGTGACGGACGAGGAAATCCACCGCAAGCTGCACGAGGCCGACCGCCGCCTGAAACAGGCGGAGATGCTGCTGAACGTGTCGCGCCGGGTCGCCGGCATCGAATCCCTGGACGAAGTTCTGGAAACCCTGGTCGAGGTCATCGTGTTCGAACTGAACGCCGAACGCGGCACCCTGTTCCTCAACGACCCGGCCACGGGCGAGCTGTATTCCCGCGTCGCCCAAGGCAATTTCCAGCGCGAAATCCGCATCCTCAACAACACCGGCATCGCCGGCGCGGTGTTCACGTCCGGCACCGGCGAGACCATCGACGACGCCTATCAGGACAAACGCTTCAACCGCTCCGTCGACGAGCAGACCGGGTTCAAGACCAACACCATCTGCGCCGCCCCGGTGAAGACCGTGAAGGACGAAATCATCGGCGTCGTCCAATGCCTGAACAAGAAGAACGGCGAGGCTTTCGACGACGACGATCTGGCCTTGCTCGAGGCCATCACCACTCAGGCCGCCGTTGCGTTGCAAAGCACCCAGTTCGTCGAAAGCATGAAGAAAAGCCGGGAACAGGAAATGAAGTTCCTGGACATGGTCTCGGACGTGACATCGAACCTGGAACTGGGTTCGCTGCTGTCGCGCGTAATGTCGGAAGCAACCCGTATGCTCAACGCCGACCGTTCGACCCTGTTCCTCAACGACGAAAAGACCAACGAGCTGTTTTCCCGCGTGGCGATGGGAGATTCCCTGGGCGAAATCCGCCTGCCCAATCATCTGGGGATCGCCGGCGCCGTGTTCTGCTCCGGCGACACCATCAACATCCCCTACGCCTACGCGGACCTGCGCTTCAACCCTGCCTTCGACAAGAAGACCGGGTATTTCACGCGCTCGATCCTCTGCGTTCCCGTGGTCAACAAGGCGGGCAAGATGATCGGCGTGACCCAGGTTTTGAACAAGCGCGGCGGGCCGTTCACGGAAGAGGACGAAACGCGGCTGAAGGCGTTCACGGCGCAGGTGTCCATCGCCCTGGAAAACGCCAAGCTGTTCGAAGACGTCCAGAACATGAAGAACTACAACGAAAGCATGCTGGAAAGCATGTCCAACGGCGTGGTCACCATCGACGAGGACGGCAAGGTCGTGACCTGCAACGCCGCGGGCCTGCGCATCCTGCACTGCGAGGACGAGGACGACATCATCGGCAAGGAGGCGAAGGAGTTCTTCGCCATCGAGAACCCCTGGATCAACGACCGCCTGGACCTTCTGGAGGAAACCCAGGAGCCGGACATCACCATGGATCAGGAACTCAAACAAGGCGCTGAAACCAAGTCCGTCAACGTGCACTTCCTGCCGCTGACCACGGAGGAAGGCAAGAAGCTCGGCTCCATGCTGATGCTCGAGGACATTTCCTCCGAGAAGCGCATGAAGTCGACCATGTCGCGCTACATGGACCCGGGCCTGGCCGATCAGTTGATGAAGGGCGGCGAGGACATCCTGGGCGGCAAAAGCCTGGAAGCGACCATCCTGTTCTCCGACGTGCGCAGCTTCACCACCCTGACCGAAAGCTTAGGCCCGCAGGGCACGGTGCAGATGCTGAACGAATATTTCACCATCATGGTGGACTGCATCTCGCGCGAGAACGGCATGCTCGACAAGTTCATCGGCGACGCGATCATGGCCGGGTTCGGCGTGCCGCTGCCGCTTGAAGATTGCGAGGACCGGGCACTCCGCGCCGCCATCTCCATGCTCCGCGAACTGGACGAATGGAATGTGACCCGCGTGAAGAAGGGCGACATGCCCATCGACATGGGCATCGGCCTGAACACGGGCAACATCGTGTCGGGCAACATCGGGTCGCCCAAGCGCATGGACTTCACCATGATCGGCGACGGCGTGAACCTGGCCGCGCGCCTGGAAAGTGCGTGTAAGCAGTATTCGGCGCGGCTGCTGATCTCGGAATTCACCTACCGCAAGCTCAAGGGCACCTACCGCATCCGCGACATCGACAAGGTGATCGTCAAGGGCAAGACCGAGCCGGTCGGCGTTTACGAAGTTCTCGACTTCCACACGGACGACACCTTCCCCAACCTGATGGAAGCGGTGAACCACTTCAAATCCGGGCGCGGCCATTACGACAAGGGCGATTGGGACAAAGCCACCAAGGCCTTCAAGGAAGCCATCGCGCTCAACCCCAACGACAAGCTCGCGGAAACCTATATCGGGCGCTGCGAAATGCTCAAGGCGGAACCGCCCAAGGACTGGAACGGCGTCTGGGTCATGACCTCGAAATAAACCGGCCGCACCCGTCAGCCCGCGCATGCTGCAATGCAAAGTTTGTGATGGCTCTGAAACATTATCGGCCTAACCTGGGCCGCGAATAGTTAGGCGCCCCCATGACCGTCAGAAACCTCAACAAGCTGTTCCGCCCCACTTCGGTCGCCGTGATCGGTGCGTCGGACCGCAAGGGGTCCGTCGGCAATCTGGTCATGCACAACCTGCTCGAAGGCGGCTTTTCCGGCCCCATCATGCCGGTCAATCCGCACTATCGGGCCGTCGCCGGGGTGCTGACCTATGACGATGTCGCCGACCTGCCGGAAACGCCGGACATGGCCATTGTCTGCACACCGCCCGCCACGGTGGCGAAAATCATCGACGACCTGGGCCGGCGCGGCACCCGCGCCGCCATCGTGCTGACGGCGGGCCTTGCCGCCGCCGCCGCGTCCAACGGCGACGCCTCGGCCCAGGCCGAGGTTCTGGCCATCGCGCGCGGGTACGGCATGCGGCTCTTGGGTCCCAACTGTCTCGGCCTTCTGGTGCCGGGGATCGGGCTCAACGCCAGCTTCGCCCACCTGCCGGCCCTGCCCGGCAACATCGCCTTCGCCAGCCAGTCGGGCGCCATGTGCACCGCCGTGCTGGATTGGGCGCGGGCGCGCGGCATCGGCTTTTCCCATTTCATCTCCATGGGTGATGCGCTGGATACGGATTTCGGCGACGTGCTCGACTATCTGGGCAGCGACCCGAGCACGCGGGCGATCCTGCTGTATGTGGAATCCATCCACGAACGGCGGGCCTTCATGTCGGCCGGCCGCGCGGCATCGCGCAACAAGCCCATTCTGGTCATCAAGGCGGGGCGCAGCGACGCCGGCGCGCAGGCCGCCCGTTCTCATACCGGCGCGCTGGCCGGTACGGACGCGGTCTACGATGCCGCCTTCCGCCGCGCCGGCATGCTGCGCGTCGATACCATCGAGGAAATTTTCGCCGCCGTCGAAACCCTGGCCCGGGCGCCGAAATTTCCCGGCGACCGGCTGGCCATCGTGACCAACGGCGGCGGCATCGGGGTCATGGCGGTCGATCGGCTGGTCCAGTCGGGCGGGCGACTGGCCGCGTTTTCCGACGCCACCCTGACCGCCCTGGACAAGATCCTGCCCGCCGCTTGGTCGCATGGCAATCCCGCCGACATCATCGGCGACGCACCGCCGGAACGCTACGCTGCCGCCATGCAGACCATACTGGCGGCCAAGGAAGCCGACGCCGTCCTGGTCATGCACGCACCGACGGCGACGGCGTCCAGCACGGCGGCGGCGCAGGCGGTCATCGATGTCGCGCGCGAAACCAAGGCCCCTATATTGGCCAATTGGGTCGGCGAGCAGGCGGTGGCACCCGCCCGCAAGATGCTGCGCGATGCGGGGGTGCCGACCTATGACACCCCGGGCGAAGCCGTCGGCGCCTTCATGCACCTGATTACCTACAAGCGGAACCAGGAGATGTTGACGGAAACGCCGATGTCCCTGCCCGCGCAGTTCAACCCCGCAACGGCCGTCGCACGGGTGATGATCGAGGGACACCTCGCAGGCGGCGACGCCATGATGAGCGAACCGGAAGCCAAATCGATGCTCGCGGCCTACGGCATTCCGACGGTGGAAACCCATATCGTCGCCACGCCTGCGGAGGCCGCCGTCAAGGCCCAGGCCATGGGCTTTCCCGTGGCCTTGAAAATTCTGTCGCCGGACATCAGCCACAAGTCGGACGTCGGCGGCGTCGACCTGTTTCTCGACACGGCCGAGGCCGTCGCCGCCTCGGCGGAACGCATGTTGAAGATCATCGGCGAGAAGTTTCCCGACGCCAACATCGAAGGCTTCACCGTGCAGCGCATGGCCGATCGGGCGAACGCCCACGAACTGATCGTCGGCGTCACCTGCGATCCCATATTCGGGCCGGTCATCCTGTTCGGCGAGGGCGGCACGGCGGTCGAGGTGATCGCCGACCGGGCGGTATCGCTGCCGCCGCTCAACATGCACTTGGCCCGCGACTTGGTGACCCGAACCCGCATCTGGCGCCTGCTGCAAGGCTACCGCGACCGCCCACCCGTGAACATGGACGCGCTCTGCCTGACCCTGGTCCAGATATCGCAGATGGTCGTCGACATTCCTGAAATCCTCGAACTGGATATCAACCCGCTGCTCGCCGACGAGAACGGCGTGCTGGCGCTGGACGCCCGCATCCGCGTCGCCCGCCCCACGGGCGACCGATCACGCGCCCTGGCGATCCGCCCCTACCCGGCCGAGCTGGAAGAACCGTTCACGTTGCACAACGGCCTCAAGGTGCTGCTGCGCCCGATCCGGCCCGAGGACGAACCGGAACACCGAGAATTCCTCGACCGGCTCACGCCCGAGGACATCCGCTTCCGCTTCTTCGGCTTGGTCCGCGAATTCCCCCATTCGGAAATCGCCCGCCTGACGCAGATCGACTACGACCGCGAAATGGCCTTCATCGCCTCGGCGTCCAAAGCCGACGGTACGGGCCGCGAGACCTTGGGCGTCGTGCGCACGGTGACCGACCCCGACAACGACACCTGCGAATTCGCGATCATCGTGCGCTCGGACCTCAAGGGTCAGGGCCTGGGATACAAGCTGTTGGAAAAGATGATCGGCTATTGCCGGGCCCGCGGTACGAAGACCATGACCGGCCAGGTCATGGCGGAAAACCATCCCATGCTGGACATGGTGCGCAACCTGGGGTTCCGGGTCCACAGGCTGGACGACGAGCCGGTGATGGAGACGACGCTGGATCTGGCCTGATTACTTGCTGGTCGCCACGAACACGCCATCCCAATCGGCCGGCGGCGGGGCCACCCGATATTCGGCGATGCGTTCCTCGTAGACGTCGCACAGCACGTCCAGGTTGGCTTCCAGGTCCCAGCACTTGTTGGCGTCGTTACCGCGCTCCCGGATGGTCTTGAACATGGCTTCCGCCTCGTCCCATTTCTGGGCGCGGTAGGCTTCCTGGGCATCGAAGATCAGTTTGCGGAGGTCCTGGAACTCGGGTTTCTGGGCCACGGTCTCGTCGCCCAGCAGGCCGTAGATCATGACCCCTTCCAGCTTGCCCTTGACCCGGATGAAATCCAGATCGATGCAGGCCAGTTCGTCCTTCACCGCGTCATGGGTATGGGCGCCGAGCACCACGTTCATGCCGTAGGATTTCGACTGTCCTTCCAGGCGCGCAGCAAGGTTTACCGTGTCGCCGAGCACGGAATAGTCGAACCGCATGTCCGATCCCATGTTGCCGACGACGGCGGGGCCCGAGTTGAGGCCGAGACCGACCTTGAGCGGCACGTGCTTGCGGCCCTCTTCCTTGGCTTCCTGCTCCAGGCGCGTGTTCAGGGGCTCCATTTCCGCCAGCATGGCCAGGGCCGAACGACAGCCGTCCATGGCGTGGTTGGGGTTATCGAGCGGCGCATTCCAGAACGCCATGATGCAGTCGCCCATGTACTTGTCGATGGTACCCTTGCGCTTCAGGATCGCATTGGTCAGCGGCGTCAGCAGCTTGTTGATCAGCGACGTCAGGCCGACGGGATCGAACTGTTCGGAAATCGTCGTGAAGCCGCGCACGTCGCAGAACAGCAGCGTCATGTCGCGCATTTCACCGCCCAGCTTCAGGCTTTCCGGATTCTCCGCCAGTCGCTCGACCATGTCCGGCGACAGGTAGTGGGCGAAGGCGCCGCGCACCTGTTTCTTCGACGCCTCTTCGCGGACGTAGTTGAGGTAGGTCAGCGTGGAATACAGAAGGAAGATGGCGACCAGGGTGAAAACCGCGTCGATCAGCATCCGGTATTCGGCGAAGGCATGCCAGCTTCCGAACCCGACGCCGGCCGTGGTCACGCCGAACACCATGAAAGTCCAAAGGGCGCCGACCCAGGGCACCAGGACGATCATCGCCAATCCGCCGAACAGGATGACCGACAGTTCCACGCCCCGGGCGAAGTTGGGGCGGGTCAGATAGGCCTTGTTCAGTACGGTTTCGATGATCTGTACGTGGACCTCGACCCCCGGAATGTTGCTTTCCGTCGGGATGGAACGAATATCCTTAAGGCCGATGGCGCTGGTACCCAGGATGGTCAGCTTGCCCTTGATCATCGCCGGGTCGGCGGTGCCGTTCAGCACATCCACGGCCGACACGTACTTGGCCTTGTCCGATTTGGAGAAATAGGGCCACATCCGGCCGTTCTGGTCCGTGGGAATTTCCAGGCCCTTGGCGATGCCCAGCGATTTGATGCCCGCCTGATCGACCTTGACCAAGATCGTCGGCCGCCCGGTGGCGAGGCGCAGCATCTCGACGCTGAGCGCCGGGAACATGTCCTTGCCCTGAACAAACAGCGACGGAATGCGGCGGATGATGCCGTCCTGTTCGGGAATGATCGAGAAGATGCCGTGTCCGCCGAACCGCCCGCCGGCCGCCTGTTCGATGATCGGCACGTTGCGCACCAGGGCCGGGAAGCTGGGCAGCAGATCGAGGGGATCGGGCACGTTGGGTCCGTATTTGCGCACGGCGATGGATTTCTTCACCGGCGGCAGCTTGACCCCCTCAAGCTCGTTTTCCACGGTCGACTGGCCCAGTACAACGCGCGACCGCTTGATGGTTTCGGCGAAGATCTCGTCGTTGGATTTGAACTGGCGGATCTTGTTCTTGGTGTCCTCGTCCAGGCCCTTCAGCGCATCCGCGATGGCAGCCGGATTCATTCTGTCGGGTTCGGCGAAGACAATGTCGAAGGCCACCACCACGGCGCCCATCTTCATCAGGTTTTCGACCAGTTGTGCCAGGATATTGCGCGGCCACGGCCATTGGCCGACCTCGCCCAGGCTTTTTTCGTCGAGATCGATGATGGTGACGGGCTTGCGTTCGGGCGGCGGAATTTCGCGCGGCTTCATCTGCTGATAGAAGTCGAAGCCCTTCAGGCGCATGAACTGAACAGGCTTGGGATCGGCGATGTAAAGCGCAATGAACCCGAACAGCAGGACGTAACCGACGATGCGTTCCAGCCGCACGGCACCGCGGAAGAACCGATAGAACCCACGGCCGACGGCACGCAACACGCGCATCGCCATGCCGGGCTTGTTCGGCCCTTTCGGCACCCTCGGCGGGATAACGTCCGCGCGGCCTTCGTCAGGCAATTCTGAGCTCCCCTTTCTCGGCCTTCCCGGCTTCGTCTTGGACGATTCCGGGGCAGGCCACCCCCGTCCCCTGGCAACGCCGGCACTCGGTTTTGCCCGGCATTCCACCTGCAATGTGGGAGTTACCGCCACATTATCACAGGTTCCCCCCCATGCCGCCAGCCCGAAAGCCCGCATATGCGGAAATTCGGAGCGCCGAAACGCCGTAAAACCGGGCCGTTCGGGCTGCGCCATGCGCGCATCCCCTGTTCATCCCGTGTTTACCATCATACATTAACCTGACGCTGGGATATTAGGAGCAGCGGGAATTCCATGGCGGAACCCAACAATACGGCGTGGCTGAAGCCCTTCGTCAAATCGCTCATGCCGACCTTTCGCGAGGTCGTGCTGATGTCGGCCTTCATCAATCTGGTGGCCTTGGCGACGCCTGTGTTTTCCATGCAGGTGTTTGACCGCGTCGTGTTCCACAAGGGCATTTCGACCCTGTGGGGGCTGGTCATCGGCATGATCGCCGTGATCATCTTCGACCTGGTGCTGAAAATGGCGCGCGCGCGCGTCATGCAGACCGTGGCGCTGCGCGTCGATGTGCTGGTCGGCCGCCAGTTGTTCGACAAGCTGATGTCGCTGCCGCTCGCCGAATTGGAATCCAAGC
The DNA here is from genome assembly GCA_963976055.1 of uncultured Alphaproteobacteria bacterium. GTDB lineage: Bacteria > Pseudomonadota > Alphaproteobacteria > Rhodospirillales > Casp-alpha2 > UBA1479. Next base: position 32,486 of record CAXBJB010000002.1, on the reverse strand, counting down.
CCGCCGGCCACTGGCAGGGCCTGTTCCGCGACGTCGACACGGTGCGCAACACGCTGTCCGGCGGCTCGGCCGTGCTGATCACCGATCTGCCCTTCGTCCTCATGTTCCTGTTCCTCATCATCGTCATCGCGCCGCCCGTGGCGCCGGTGCTGCTGGTCATCCTGCCGTTGTTCATGTTCGTCGCCTGGAAATCGGGCAACGTGATGGCGTCCGCCAACCAGGAGGAACGCCAATCCTCGATCTCGCGCGACCAGTTGATCGCCGAAATGATCCAGGGGCGGACCACCATCAAGGCCCTTGCCCTCGATCAGGCCATGCGCCCCCATTGGGAGCAGAGCCATGCCGACAACATCGAGAAGTCGGCGGTGCGCGGCGCCAAGACCGATTTCTATTCGAACCTGGGCGGCTCGCTGACCATGTGCACGACGCTGCTGATGACGACCGTCGGCGCGATCGCCATCGTCAATCAGGAGATGACCATGGGGTCCCTGATCGCCGCCAACATGCTGTCGGGCCGACTGCTCGGGCCGCTCAACCAGCTGGTCAACCAGTGGCGGACCTTCAATTCGTTCAAGCAGGCGGCAGACCGCCTGGGTCAGACCTTTGAGACGACCAGCGAGCGAGCGGAGTCCGAGATCGAACTGGAAGCCCCCAAGGGCGAGCTGCGCACGGAGAACGTCGTCTTCAACTACGTCGAAGGTACTAAGCCGATCCTCAACAACGTCACCGTCAGCCTGCCCGCGGGCGGCATCCACGCCCTTGTCGGGCGCAACGGATCCGGCAAGACGACGCTGCTGAAGGTGCTGCAGGGGCTTTACCGGCCGACCAGCGGCCGCGTGCTGTTGGACGGCGCCGACATTGCCCAGTTCACACGCCACGAACTGGCCGACTGGATGGGCTACGTGCCGCAGGAATGCGTGCTGTTCGCCGGCACCATTCGCGACAACATCGCCCACCGCCATGCCGACGCCTCGGACGAGCAGGTCATCAAGGCGGCGACCCACGCCGGCGTCCACCACTTCATCATCGACATGCCCGACGGTTACGCCACCGACATCGGCGAGGCCGGCTCGCGCCTGTCCGGCGGTCAGCGTCAGCGCATCGCCATCGCGCGGGCCCTTCTCGGCGATCCGTCCGTATTGATGATGGACGAACCCTCGGCCAGCCTGGACCGTCAGGCGGAACAGGCCCTGCGGGATACCTTGCGTGAAATCTCCAAGACCCGTTCCGTCATCCTGGTGACACACAGCCCGATCCTGCTGGCCGCCTGCGACGATCTGATCGCTCTGGACCAGGGTCGCGTGGCGCTGGCCGGGCCGTCGGCGGAAATCCTGCCGCGCCTGTTCGGCCAGCAGCCCATGGAACGTCTACCCGAAGACGCCGTGAAAGGCGACGCGCCCAAGCCCAATGCCGGCAAGGCGCCCGAGGCACCCGCCGCCACCCCGGCCAAGCCCACCGCTTCAAGTGCGGCGCCGGCCGCTCCCGTCAAGCCCGCCCCCGCCAAGCCTGCGGGCGCACCGGCCGCGAAACCGCCCATGCCCGACATGGCCGCCGCCTTGGCCAATGCCGCCCGTCAGGCCGCCCAGAGCGGGAAACCGCCTGTGCCCGGTGGGCGCGTCGACCCCGTGCCGCCCAAGCGTCCGGCCCCCGCCATGGCGCCGTCGCCTGCGCCAAATCCCGCACCGCAGCCGGCCCCTGCACGGCCGACTCCGGCGCCCCAGGCGGCGCAACGTCCGGCACCGGCGGCACCAACCCCGGCCCCGCGTCCCGCCCCCGCTCAAGCGGTGGCGAAGCCCGCTCCGTCCCAGGCAGGACCTCAAGCCGCACCACGCCCAGCCGGCCCCACGTCAGCCCAACCGGCGGCGGCCAAACCGCGACCTCAAACGCCCGCGCCGGCCCCGGCCAAACCGGCGGCCAAGGCATCTACCGCTTCAAGTAACGACCCGTACGCTGATATACTGAAAGCCATGGAGCACGAGCGCGGCCCGCGGTAGGCCGGGAATCTTCCCGGATAACCGTGCCGGCGCTGGAGCCGAGACATGCAACACCAAGCGAACCCGCCCATTGCCTCTCCGTTGGACGAGCTGCTGGTCAAACGGCCGATGCCGTCCCTGCGGGTCGCCGCTTGGCCGATCATGATTCTGATCACGGCGTTGCTGACCTGGGCCAACTTCGCCAAGCTGGACGAGGTTTCCGTCGCCCTGGGCAAGGTCGTGCCGCTGGGCAAGACCAAGGTTGTCCAGCACCTGGAAGGCGGCATCGTCCAGGAAATCTACGTCTCCGAAGGGGACACGGTGTCGGTCGACCAGGACCTGCTGCTGCTCGACCTGGCGTCGGGCGGCACCAACCGCGAGGAACTGCAGGTGCGCCTCGACAGCGAACTGGCCGCGCGCGCGCGCCTGGAGGCCGAGGCCGAGGGCCGCAAGCTCAAGTTCCCGCGCACCCTGGAAACCCGGCAGCCCGCCCTGGTCGAAGCCCAGCGTCAGGCCCATGACGCCCGCCAGCGCGAATTGAAGGCGTCGATCAGCGTGCTGAAGGAGCAGATCAAGCAGCGCGAACTGGACGTCAAGGAAATGCAGGCCAAGAGGAAGGCGACGGAACGCAATTACTCCCTCGCCCGCGAACGCCTGGCGATGTCGGCGTCGCTGCTGGCCGAAGGCCTGACGGCACGCATCGAACACCTGAAGCTGGAGGCCGAGGTCGAAGACCTGGACGGCCAGTTGAAGGGGCTGGTACCGGCCATACCCCGCGCCCAGGCGGCGGTCGAGGAAGCCAGGAAGCGCGTGTCGGAATCGGAGGAAGGGTTCCGCCGCGAAGCGCGCGAGGAACTGAACAAGGTCGAACAGTCGATCGCCCGCATCCAGGAACTCATCCAGGAAGCTGAAAGGCAGGGTGCCCGGTCGGCGATCAAAAGCCCGATCAACGGGATCGTGCAAAAGATGGTGGTCAACACAGTCGGCGGCGTCGTCAAACCCGGCGAACCGATCATGGAGATCGTGCCCACGGGCGACAAACTGGTCATCGAGGCGCGCCTGAACCCCACGGAACGCGGCTTCATCGTCGAAGGCCAACCGGCCGTGGTCAAGATTTCCACCTATGATTTCGTGCGTTACGGCGGCCTGGACGGCCGGGTGATCGCCGTTGCCCCCGACGCCTCCACGGACGAAAACGGCGCTCCCTATTTCCGTGTCGTAGTGCAGACGGACAAAACCTATCTCGGCCAATCGAAGGGATTGCTGCCGATCACGCCGGGCATGGAAGCCACTGTGGATATCCACACGGGCCGCAAATCGGTCATGGATTATCTCATCAAACCCGTCCTCAAGCTCAAGGACGAAGCCTTCCGCGAGCGTTGATGCCGATCCTGCCCCCGGCCCCGTGGCGTGCCCCGTTTCCCGGCCCCGGGCAACGGGGGAAACGCTAACCATTTGTTATTTTATGCCAATCTATTATAAACGATGGTCGTTAGGGGAGTTTACCGCGTGCCGTCCGATCCGTTGTTGGTGAGGTGCGTCGCGCGTTGGTAGGGGTCCGGGGAACACATGTCGTTTACCACACTTGTCGGGTTGCTGGCCGCGTTCGGTCTGTTCATCGGCTCAGTCATGATGAGCACCGACAACTTCCTGATTTTTCTCAGCCTTTCGAGCCTTCTGATGGTCGTCGGCGGCACCCTGTCGGCAACATTCATTTCTTACGAGCCGCGCTACGTCATGCTGTCGCTGCGGCTGATCTGGCGCATTCTGTTTTCGCCCAAGGTCGGGCGCAATGTGCTGAAGTCCGAAGTTGGGCGAATCATCCGCTGGGCCTACACCGTGCAGAAAAGCGGTCCGCCGGCGCTTGAGGCCGAGGCTAAGAAAGCGGTGCGCGGCGACAAGTTCCTGAAATTCGGCGTCGATATGGTGATTTCCGGCTACACCGGCGAGGAAGTCCGCGAAATCCTGACCAACGCCATCGAATCGACCTTCGGGCGCAACACCGTGCAGGTCGACATCCTGCGCAGCATGGGGGGCGCCGCCCCCGCGTTCGGCATGATCGGGACCCTGGTCGGCCTGATCATCATGCTCGACAACCTGGGCGGCGATCCGACGCAGTTGGGCGCCGGTCTTGCGGTCGCCCTTTTGACAACCCTGTACGGCGTCATGTTCGCCCGCATGATTTTCATTCCCGCCGCGACCAAGATCCAGCAGCGCGAGGAAATCGTGCGCTTCCGCAACTATCTGATTGCCGAGGGACTGTCGCTTCTGGCCGACAAGAAGAACCCCCGCTACATCGCGGACCGCATGAACAGCTTTCTCGACCCGGCCATCCACTTCAATATCGACAAGATGAAGAGGTAGCCATGCCACGGCGGGTTTTCGTGCCATTGCCCGCCGACGCAGGCTGACGCCATGGGAGTTCCGGTCAAACCAACCCCGCAAGAAGACAAGGAAGATTGGCTGGTCACCTATGCCGACGCCATCACGCTGCTGATGTGCTTCTTCGTGATGATGCTGACCTTCGCCGAATTCGACATTCCCGCCTTCGAAGAAGCGGCCGCCGCGATCAAGGAAAAGATCGGGTCGTCCGACGACAACGCCTCGCCCACGGAAAAGCTGAAGATCGATCTGGAGGACGTGGTGTTCCAGATGCAGGCCGACCGCGCCGTGCAGGTAACCAAGGACTCCAAGGGCGTGGTCATCGAGTTGTCGTCCGGCGCCTTCTACAAGCCCGGCTCGGCCGAATTGCGCGAGGAAGCCGTTCCCTACCTGGAAAAGATCGCCCAGACGATCAGCGCGCCGCGCTACGCCACCTACAACGTTCAGATCGAAGGCCACACCGACGACGAGCCCATTTCGACGGAACGCTTCCCGTCGAACTGGGAGCTGTCGACGTCGCGGGCGGCGACGGTCGTGCGGTTCTTCGCGGATCGGCAGTTTGTCGATCCCCTGAAAATGAGCGCCACTGGTTTCGCCGACCAGAAGCCGAAGGTTCCCAACCGCACGGAAGAAGGCGTGCCGATCCCGGAAAACCAGATGACCAACCGGCGCACGTCGATCCGCGTGACCGCCATGTCCCTGAAGGAACGTGAGGTCTGGTACCAGCACCTTGCCGTTATTCGCGCCAAGGCCGAGGCGGAAAAGCGCGCCAAGGAACAGCAGGGCGAAGGACAGCCGCCGCAGGAAAGCCAGGCCCCGCAGGAAGGTCAAACACCCCAGGACGCCCCGCCACCCGCCATCGAGGGCCAACCGGCCCCCGCGCAGCAATAGGGCTTCGGCTTCGCAACGGGCCGGTGCGAACGATCCGATCTGAATCAATTTCATGAAGTTAGAACACGGCGCTTACGCGGCGGCCGCGGGCCGGATCACTCGATGATCAGTTCCATGCCTTCGCGGCTGACGAAGTTGCCTTCCCAGGCCGCCTCGGCTTCGATCGCCAATTTGTCCATGAAGGCGTCGTCGTGTTCCGGATCATGGTGGAAGATCGCCATGCGTTTGACGTTGGCCGCCCGGCACAGACGCATGCCCTCGTTCCAGGTCGAATGGCCCCAGCCGACCTTGGCGGGAAACTCTTCCTCGGTATAGGTACTGTCATAGATCACCAGATCGGCGCCCTCGATCAGGCCCAGGATGTTTTCATCCAACTTGCCCGGCGTGTGTTCCGTATCGGTGATATAGCAGATCGACGCCCTCTCGTGTTCGATCCGGTATCCGGTGGCGCCGTTGGGGTGGTTCAGGGGCGCCGTCTTCACCGTGATGTCCGACGGCAGGGAAAAACTGTCGCCCGCGTCAAAGTCCTCGAACCGCAGCTTGGCCTGCATGGCCTCAAGCGGTACCGGAAACATGGGGTTATGCATCTGGGTCGACAGGATGTCCTGAATGCCCTCGTCCCCGCGGCTTTTCAGATGGCCGGCCATGATATGGATGGCGTACTCAGGATTATAGGCAGGCACAAAGAACGGGAATCCGTTGATATGGTCCCAATGGGTGTGGGTCAGCAGCAAGTGGGAGCATTTCGCGCCGGACTGAAGAAAAGCGTTGCCGTAAGATCGAATGCCGGTGCCCGCGTCCATGACGAACCGATAGTCGCCCGCCTCGACCTCGATGCAACTGGTGTTGCCGCCATACTTCATATGCTGCGGCGTGGCGCAGGCAATGCTTCCTCTAACTCCCCAAAATTTCAGACGGATGGCCATGATCTCATGCAGACTTTCGCGGTCTGTTCACGCGCGTGAACGAACGCAGCGGCTAAACTCCCTTGCGGACAGGCCCTCGATAGCACACGTCTTTATCTGTACATTTGCAGTACAGTTAGTTCCCTGTATAGGCCATCAAGTAACTACTGTCACAGATTGATTTCCAACGACACGGACCTCCGTTCCGACCGACAATCCCATGCGCCGGTCCGCCCGCCCTCGATTACAGGCAATTTCGACCAGACCGTTCGAATTCGCGTACCAGAACAAGCTGTCCGGCGGAACCGAGGCGAAGGTCTTTTCGCCTTTGATTTCAACATTGTGTACTAGAATCCAGTGGTTTGGCGAGAGGTTTTCTGCACGCATGCCGGAAATCGCGTTGCCGAATCCGTCGATGTATACAATTCGCTCTAATTCATCCGGCCAGGTGCTCCGATCGACCTCCTGAACGGTGGTTTCCCGCCCCTGGAAGGCATCGACAAACGTCCCGCCAGCAGCGATCGCCGCCGCCACCGGCGCGAACAGGTCGCGACCGTGAAAGCTGACCGAAAGCTTGTCCGGACGCCAGGTAATTTCCCATACCCGCGCCGTAGACGCCCGTCGAACCGTCAGCGCGAAAAGACCGTTGTCGGGCCCGATGAACCAGCGCCCGTCCGCTTCCACGACCAGCGCGCGGCGATCCGTTCCCACACCCGGGTCGACGATGGCCAGGACCACGGCGCCGGGCGCAAGCTCGCCCGCCAACGCCGCCAACAGATAGGCGGAAGACTGCGGATCGAAGGGCGGCGCATCGTGCATCAGATCGACCACCGGGACACCCGGCGCGCCCGCGTGCAGGACCGCCTTCATCTGCCCCACATAAGGACCTTGGAAGCCGAAATCGGTGAACAGGACAAGCATGGCACGGTCGCCCTCAAACGCATTCGGACAATCTGTTCGGAGCCTAGCAGATCCCCCGAACGCAATCACCCGGCGCCGCAAAAAGCGGCGCCGGGTGCGCTATCGGTGTCGGGGCGGGAGTGCGCCGAAGGTAGCGGCGTCTAGACGGCGGCAGCCGTATCGGCGATGGCCCGGGCGACGTGCTTCTGGACCTTTTCGAAGGCCCGGTTTTCCAGCTGACGCACCCGTTCCCGGCTGATGCCGTACTGAGCCCCCAGATCCTCGAGGGTCGCGGGCTCGTCCGTCAGGCGGCGTTCGACGAAGATCTCTCGCTCGCGCTTGGGCAGGGCCGCCATGGCTTCCTGAACCAGGGTGCGGCGGAAGTTGCCTTCCTCCGTGTCGCCGAACATGGCTTCCGGGCTGGGGCGGTCGTCAACCAGGGTGTCCTGGAATTCGACGGCGCCCTCTTCCTGGGTCACCGGGGCGTTCAGGGACATGTCGCGGGCCGCGAGACGCCGGTTCATGTAGTTGATGTCGTCGGTCGACACGCCGACTTCCTCGGAGATGCGCAGGGCGTCTTCCGGGTTCAGTTCACCCGAATCCATGATCTTCAGGCGGCCCTTCAGGCCGCGCAGACTGAAAAACAGCTTCTTCTGAGAGGCAACGGTGCCCATCTTGACCAGGGACCAGGACTTCAGGATGTATTCGGTGATCGCCGCCTTGATCCACCACATGGCGTAGGTGGACAGACGGAAACCGCGTTCCGGCTCGAACTTTTTCACGGCCTTCATCAGGCCGATATTGCCTTCGGAAATCAGGTCCGCGACCGGCAGGCCGTAGCCCCGGTATCCCATGGCGATCTTGGCGACCAGACGCAGATGCGAGGTGACCAGCATGTGGGCGGCATCAACGTCGCCATGCTCGGTCCAGCGCAACGCCAGCCTCTGTTCCTCCTCCTTCTCCAAAAGGGGGAACTTCCAGATCTCGCGGAAGTACTGGCTCAGGCCTCCTTCGGTCGGAACGGCAGGTACTGTCATCGTTGTCATTTTCTCTTCTTCCCCTGTTGGGGCGGTGTGGAACCGCCCACGGACATGATTTGAGTTCTAGATTTCGAATACGGCGGCTCTATGGCAGGTCGGGGGCACGCCAAAGGCATTTCCCGGCGCCGAATAGCGCGCGGCAAGCACTGCGTTCCGCGGAAGCGGACACATATCCAGATACAGGGCCAGATACAGGGAAGGATGAATTCGTGCGGTCAAAGCGCAGGTAAGCGTTCATGCCTTATCCTCCTTATGAAGCAATATGGCGTCTTCGGGCGTTAACGACCTGTCGGCCGCAACACCCACTCCGCCCGCCGTTAAGCCGGGCAATTCACGGCTGGCCCCATCCGGGCACCAACCCCATTACTATAACGAATAACGTCTGAAATTTCAAGATTTTGGGGAAGATCCCCGGGCAATGGCCCGTTACTGAACGGTCTGGTCCAGTTTCGCGAACGAGGTATCCAGCCCACCACCAGCGGGCAGTTCGCTGCGGATTTCCGGCGCGAGATCGGGGATCGGCGGCAGGTCCAGGTTCTGGCCATTGGAGATTTCCGCATTGCGCTTCTGACGATAGAGCGAGCGGATCGCCGCATAGTAATCGACCGAGGTCTTCTTGATCTGGTCCAGTTCCTCGACCACATCGGCGTATTCCAAAAGGCCGTCGACAACATCGAGAGCCAGATCGACCTCGTCCGCGTCGATGTTGTCCAGGTAGTAGCCCAGCGGATCGAAATAGCTGTCAATCAACAGGCGCCCGATCGCATCGCGCGGATTGGACGGGCCGAGGATCGGCAGCACGACATAGAAGCCTTCGCCCACGCCCCAAACGCCCAGGGTCTGACCGAAGTCTTCACTATGCTTCTGGAAGCCCATCTCGGACGCCATATCGACCATACCGGCCATGCCGACGGTGGTGTTGAGGAACGTGCGCATGAAAGTCACCAGCGCGCGCTCGAACTCGAACTGCAGCACATCGTTGACGAAAGTGATCGGCGACGACAGGTTGTCGAACATGTTCTTGAGCGCCAGCCGGCCGGTCGCCGGGACCGTCGAATTGTAGGTGTTGGCGATCGGCCGCAGAAGGCCTTCCTGCACCCCTTCGTTGAAGGAGAAGATAACCCGGTTCACGCTTTCCAGCGGATCGTTGCCGTTATCGTCCGCCTGGGACAATTGGACATCCGCCTGCGCGACCAATCCACCCTGGAACGATAGAACCCGCGTTTGATCGTCCGCCTGCGCAGTCCCCAGGGACATGCCAGCCACAAAAATCACGCCGACAGCGAAATTTCGAAACCTACCGGTCAAAACCCAGCCCCATTTCCTCGTCACGACCACCCTTTTCGGAGGCCGGTTGAATCTGCACGGCAATGCGACGTACCCAGGCGCGTCATCCGTAGCCGTGAAGTAATAAGTGAAGTTGCCACCCCCCGCAACCGATTCAAAGTAATTTATTTACCGTTGACCGCTAACTAAATCGTGATTTCGGCGTGTGCCCAGGTCCAACGCCAGGGTGCTTGAACCGCATGGAAAAATGCATATCCTGGCGCACAAGGGAGGCACTCGTAATCATGATCCCACTTCGCCGACAGGCTCTCAAGCTCATGCTGGCATGGGTGTTCGTCGCCTTTGCCGCCGCACCTTCGACCGTCCGCGCCGACACGCCTAAGACCGTGGTGGACGCATTCCACAGTGATCTTCTCGCTGTTATGAAAGACAGCGAGAATCTTGGTGTTTCAGGGCGTTATGAGAAATTTCTCGAGCATCTCGACCGCTATTTCCACATGCCTCTGATGGTCAGCTTCGTATCCGGCACGCATTGGGCCAAGGCCGACCAGGACGCACGCCGAAAATTGAACGACGCGGCACGGCGCTTGAGCGCCGGCGAACTTGCCGTGCTGTTTTCCGGATACGGCGGCGAAACCTTCAAAACGGTCGGCACACGGCCCATCAAGGACGGCTCCGTCCTGGTTGAAACGGAATTGGAACGGCAGTCGGATTCGAACGTAAAAGTGACCTATCGCCTGCGCAAGTTCGGCGAAAAATGGCGAATCATCGATGTCCTTCTGGACGGCACCATTTCGCAGCTCATCAAACGCCGCGACGAATACCGCCGGACTCTTGAAGACAGCGGAATTGCCGGCCTGACCAACCTGCTGAACGCCAAGGTGGACGAGATTCTCGCGTCCGGCCGCACGGCCAAGGCCGGCAAGTAAAATTCCATCGCCCGGGAATCGCCCCTGGCATGGCCGCGAAACCCGGCTTAAGTGTTCGCCTATGCGCAATTATTCAACGCCCTTGCCCGTCGCCGCCCTCATCATCGCGATCATGTTGCTGATCGCGGGCACCATTCCTGCTGCCGCTCAGACGCCACGGACCACTCAGGCCGGTGAGGTGGTCACCACTTTCCATGACACCCTGCTCGACGTCATGAAGCGCGCGGACGCACTCGGCGTGAAGGGCCGCTTCGAGACCCTGGCGCCGGCCGTGGACAAGGCCTTCCACCTTAACCTGACGGCGCGCCAGTCGGCCGGACGGCGGCCCTGGAAGGACGCCACGCCGGCGGAACAAGCGGCCCTGCTCGACGTCTTTCGCCGCTGGACCATCGGCACCTACGCCAATCAGTTCGACGGCTGGTCCGGTCAGGCCTTCGTCGATCACGGCCAAAAGCCGGGCCCGCAGAAAGGCACCGTTCTGGTGGAGACGGAGCTGACCGGCAAGGAGCCGGTCACGCTGACCTACCTGATGGTCTTCAAGGACGGGCGCTGGGGTGTCTATGACGTGCTGGTGCGCCGCGGGACGACGTCGATCAGCCAACTCGCCAAGCATATTTCCGAGTTCAAGAGCATCGTGAAGAACGGTCTGCCCGCCTTGACCGACGCCCTGCGGGAAAAGACCCAGGCTCTGCTCGGCGGATAGACTCAGCCCGACGGCTGGCCGTCACCTTCACCGGCCCCGTCCTCGCCGCCGCGTTCGGCCGATTTCAGCAAACCGCGCAGGGAATAGATCGACCCCAGGGCAAACCCCCAGACCACGAACACGATTTCACGGATGCGCTTGACCGCCGCCAAGGCCACGCCGGCCTCGGGCGATCCCGTGACCGCGCCGGCCAGGACGATCAGGGCGCTGTCCTGGGTCCCCAGATTGGCCGGTACGAAAAAGGTCGCGGCGCGCACCATCTGGTTCACGGATTCGATGATGAGGGCTTCGCCCGGCGTCACCGGATATCCCAGAAAATAGAGAATCGCGTAGGTTTCCGCCGCCCCGACCACCCAGTTGGTGAGCGCGAGCAGAACAGCCGGCACGAATCGCCATGGGCGTTCCGCATAGAAATGGTGCAGGCGGTCCTCGACGTCGTGGATATGGCCAAGGGCGGCGGTGATGCGCGCGCCCAGCCGCGTGCGGCCCAGGCGCGAGCCCGTGCGCGAGGTTGCGCGGAATTTCTGGACCGCGAACAGAACCCCGATCCCGAAGGTCAGGAACAGGAACCCGCCCAGCGCGAAAGAGGCGTATCGTCCGCCGGCCTCGTGCCCGGCCAGCAGGACCAGACCGATCAGCATGAAGATGACCAGGCCGATCAAGTTCACCGTGCGCGCCAGGATGATCGAAGCGATGCCCTCGCGGTAACTAACCGCGTGATGGCGCTTCAGAAGCACCGCCTTGATCGGCTCACCACCGAATCCGCCCGCCGGCAGCACGGTGTTGAAGGCCTCGCCGACCATGCGGATGCGCCACACGATATAGGACCAGCGGAGCGTCAAGGGCAGGCGCAGGATGGCCAGATGCCAGGACAGGCTGTCGATGTAGAAGGCCGCGAGATAGACCGCGAAGGCCGCCGCCAACCCCTGCCAGCCCATGCCGAGAATGCTGGCGAGGGCGGCTTTGAAATCGACCTCGGCAACCACCCAGGCCAACAACGCCACGCCCAGTCCGACATAGAACCAAGTCAGAACCCGCGTCACGGGCCGGTCCCCGCCGGTCATGCCCGCCCCCGGCCACGGACCGCGAGCAGCGCCGGCAGCAGGACCAGGGTACAGACCAAGGTCAGGGTGATGGCGATGGTCAGCAGCACCCCCATGCTGGCCGTGCCGGGATGGCCGGACAGCGCGATGGACCCGAACGAACCGATGGTGGTCAGCGCGCTGAACAGCACGGCCCGGGGGGTCGAGGTCTCGAACGCATCACCCGCCGCCGCACCACCGCCAGAACGTTCCTGGCGGTCGCGCAGGATCAGATGGATGCCGCTGGCGACGCCAAGCCCGAACAGCAGCGGCAGAACGATGATGTTGGCGAAGTTGAAGGGTACTTGGAACACGACCGAGCACAGCACCGTCAACACCGCCGCCAAGCCCAGGGGGACGAACACGAAGGCGACGTCGCTGACCCGGCGCAGCAGCAGGCCGAGCAGGATCAGGATCGACGTCACCGCGATGGTCCCGGCCTGGACGAAGGCCGACAGCACCGCCCGCCCGGCCTCATAGATCGTGACGGGCGCGCCCGACGCATCGGGGGCGACCTTGCGCAGCGCCGCGACGAAACGTGCGACCGCCTCGGGATCGCGTAGATCGTCGGCGGGAATGACCTCAAGCCGCGCCTGCCCACCCGGGGCGACATAGCGCGCACGGATGCCGGCGGGCAGGTCGACCAATGTGAACGGCTCAGGGTTCAAACTGCCCCGCAGACGTTCGACGGCGTCGGGAAACACGGCGAGAAGGCCCTGCTCCAGTCCCGCCAGGCCCGCATCGTCGAGAACCCTCAGCAGCGCCGCCAGCCGCCTGGCCGCGCGGGCAAGGTCTGGCCCCGCGTTGGTTGCGTCCAGGCTTTCCAAGGCCGACCCCAGATCCGCGGCAGCCGTCCGGCGGCGTACGGGGTCCCGGTCGCCCGTGCCGCCATCGGGGGCCAGCGACGGCAGCATGAATAGGGCCAGATCGCGGACGATCTCGGCCTTTTCCTCCTGGTCGCCCGGCACGAAGCTGAGGATTGAGGCGACGCCCTTGACCTCGGGCAGGGCCGCCAGCCTGTCGTCCAATCCGCGCGCCGCGTCCACGTCGTGGGCCAGCACCGTGGCACTGTAGGTCGAGGCCCCCTTCCCCGCCGCCAGTTCGTGGACCACGGCGACCGATTCCAACTGTCGGTCCTGCAAGTTCAGGGGGTCGAAATCGAACCGCGCCTGGGGCACGGCAGCCAGACCGACCCCCGCCGCCACGGCCGCACCGATCAGCACCCGGCGGGGATGGCCTTGCAGGGCGCGGCGGGTCTTGGTGCCCCACCCGCTGTCCGCGGCCGGCTGCGACGCCCCGGCGGGCATCAGGGTCAACAGGGCGGGCAGCACCGTCAGGTTGGCGGCGAGCGCGATGAACATGCCCGATCCCGCGATCAGGCCCAGCTCGGCAAGGCCCACGTAATCCGTCGGCAGAAAGGAATAGAAGGCGATGGCCGCCGCCACGGCGCAGAGTGTCAGGCCACCGCCGCCCGCCGCCGCCGTGGCGTCCAGCGCCGCTCCGTTGTCATATCCCCGGGCGCGGTGTTCCCGGTAGCGCAGGGCGAAGTGAATGCCGAAATCGACGCTAAGCCCGATAAACAGCACGGCGAAGGCGACGGAAATCAGATTGAGGGAGCCAAGCGCCCAGATCGCGAACCCGGCGGTCCAGATCAGCCCCAGGATCAAGGTCGCCAGCACGGCGACGACCATGCGCAGCGAACGCAGGCCGAGGACCAGCAGCACCAGGACCAAGGTAAACGACAGCATCCCGGCCAACCCCATGCCCTGCTCGACGCTTTTCAACTCGTCCTGCTGCAGGGCGGCGGTGCCGGAGATGCGCAGGCTCACGGGCCCTACCCCATCCAGCTTCAGTTCCCGGCGCAAGTCCTTCAGCGCCGCGATCGGCTTGCCCGCCGGCTGCAGCGAGGCGAAATCCAACGGCGGCTTGAGCACGATGAACCGCCGCGCCGCCGCCTCTTCTTCGCCGGAGAGCAGGCGTTGCCAGGACAGGATCGCGTCCTCGCCCTTGGCGCGTTTCTCGCCGACCTCGGCCAACAGATCGAGCACCCGGGCCAGGGCCACGGGCGGCGCCTTGCCGTCAAGTTGCTGTTCGATGCCCTGACGCAGCAGGTCGAACAGGGTCGCCAGGCTGGCGTCGCCCCACAGGCTGGCGAGGAAGGGTTGCGCTTCGGCAAGCCTGCCGGTCAGGTCTTCCAGTTCCTTCACGTCGAGGAACAGCAGGCCGTTCTGTTGCAGGAACGGGTCGCCTTCAGGGTCGAACAGGGCGCCGAAGGTTTCCGGCTGCGCCTTGAGCCGCGCCGTCAGGTCCCGCCCCGCGCGCGCGACCTGTTCCGGCACGGCGCCGTCCAGGACCAGCAGGATATTGTCGCTCAATTGCGGGAACAGGCGGCCGACCTCGCGGTTGTTCTTGCGGAACGGCAGGTCGGCGGACAGCATGTCCGTGGTGTCGGTATGGATCGCCAGGTTGCGTTGAAGATAGGTAAGCGTCAGCCCTGCCCCCACAATGGACAGCAGCACGACCGCCCAGGCGCCGCGCCGGACCAGGCCGACCCAGGCCCGGAACAGGTTTCCCGGAAACGCGGCCGCTTCCGTCATCCCTCCTGCTTTCCGCCCTCGGCCAGGGCGCGGCGGCGGGCCCGGTACTTGATCCCCCATTGCACGGCGAACAGCAAGGCGAAGCCGGGCGCGCCAATGGCCGCCGCGACCAGCAGCGGTTCCTGATACCCCAGGAACACCAAGATCGGCACGGCCAGAATGGCGTCGTCGGGATCAAAGCCCATGAACGATCCCAGCTCGGCGCTGCGCGCGCCGGCCAGGTTTTCCATGCGCATGACCAGCCACAGGATGAAGGTCACCGATGCCCCCGCGAGGACACCCATGGGGATCGCCATCATCCCCCATTCGCCCTCCCGCAGGCCGATGCCCAGACCGACAAAGATGACGGCGTTGCACACGGCGTCGGCGATCAGGTCGAACTTGTGGCCGGCGGCGCTGGTCTGGCCGGATTGGCGGGCATAGTCACCGTCGCCCCGGTCGAGCACCATGGACAGGATGAACAGCCCCGCGCCGATCTCCCACCACGGCAAGTTCAGCCAGGGGGACACCCCCAGGGCGAAGCCAGCGGCGGCGGCGATGCCCGTGGCCAGGCGCACGACGGTCACCTGGCTCGGCGTGACTTTGGTTCCCATCAGGGGTTTGGTCACGGCCAGGCGCGCGACCTTGTGGATCCAGGTATTGTGACTAATGGTCTTGCCTCCGGCTGCGGGCGGGTCTACATGGGGCGATAAGGATAGCCCGGAACATCATGAAAATTGCGGCAAAAGGCAACCGGCATCGGCACCGCCGTTGAAGAAATCATGCTGAACACACCCGTTCTCACCGACGACCAGATCCAACAATTCGCCGACGACGGCTACCTGGTCCTGCGCGGCGGCTTTTCTGCCGAGGCAATGACCCGCATCGGCACCTGGACCGACGAGGTCCTGGCCCTGCCCGAAGTGTCGGGCCGTCATTGGGTGTTCCACGAGAAAAGCCAGAAGAACGCGGAAGAACGCCTGGTCAGCCGGATCGAGCGCATTTCCCCTTTCCACGCCGGGTTCGGCGCCCTGGCCGAGGCCCTGCGCGGCCCGGTCGGCCAGCTGCTGGGCGAGAACGCGGCCCTGTTCAAGGAAAAGATCAATTTCAAGATGCCGGGCGGCGACGGCTTCAAGCCGCACCAGGATTCCCAGGCCGGTTGGGACGCCTATACGGATTTCTTCATCTCGGCCCTGGTGTCGATCGACGCGGCGACCGAGGAAAACGGCTGCCTGAAGTTGGTCCGCGGCCACCACAAGAAGGGCATGTTCGCCTCGTGGGAGCCGATGTCCGACGCCGACATGGCCGATATGGACTTTCTGCCCGTGCCGACCGATCCGGGCGACGTGGTGTTCTTCGATTCCTTCGCGCCCCATGCGTCGGAGGCGAACCTGAGCGACAAGATCCGCCGCATCTATTACGCCACCTACAACCGGGCGTCGGCGGGCGATTTCATGGACCGCTACTACGCGGACAAGCACAAGAACTACCCGCCGGACATCGACCGCGACCCGGCGAAGCAATACGTGTTCAGAGTCTAGCCTGGATTATTCGGCCGCGTCGCCGACCCGCTCGGCCATGGGTTTGTAGGCCGCGATCTTGGCGCGGATTTCCGTCGCCGCGCGCTCCCGGTCCTCGGGGAAATCGATCTCGATCCACGGAATGCCCGTGACGTCCTCGAAGCCGAAGGTGCCCGGCTCCGACGCCTTCATGACGTCGCAGAACGCGTCTTCGTAGACGAAGCCCGGCATGTCGCCCTGGGACAGTTCGTCCGCCCGGTCGGCGACCCGATGCGCGATATCCGGCGCCATGGTGAGAAACCCCGGCCATTCGCCGACGGTGTCATGGGGTTCGAACACCTTCTTGCCGAAATCGACCAGAACGCCGTCGCGCACGCAGGTCTTCACGGGCTCGGCCCCCGGCACGAAATCCTGATCCAGGATGATGCAGGTCTGATGGCGGCTGCCGATCAGGGCCTTCAACAGATCGTCGTGGTAATAGACGTCGGCGTCCATGAACAGAATGCGCTCGCCCGAGCGCAGAATTTCGCCCGCCCGCGCCAGGGACAGGATCGGGCTTTCCTTGAACCGGGGATTGAACAGGGTGCGCGCGAAACCCTTGGGCGCCACGCGGACCAACTCGTCCTCAATCATTTCCTTCTTGTGGCCGACGACGACGATCAGTTCCTCGACGCCAAGCTGCGTCAGAACCTCGATATGCCGAGCCAGGAGGGTCCGGTCACCGAATTGCAGAAGCGCCTTGGGGGGATCGTCGTTACCGTCGCCGAAAAGACGCCGGCCGACGCCGGCGGCAAGCATGACTGCTTTCATTTGCTCGTAACTTCCCGGTTACCGTTTCGTTGCGCAAATAGGTGCGCATGTGACATGGCCTTGTCAATATCATGAAATCGCGGCGAAACATGCGCCGAACGCATGGCCGCGGCCTCGCCACCGTCGCAGCGTCAGGAAATGTAGCCGTTGGCGCGGAACCAGGCGACGGCGTCGGCCAGGGCGTCCCGCGCCGGACGCGGGGCATAGCCCAGTTCCCGGGCCGCCTTGTCCCAGCGGAAAAACATCTTCTTTTTCGCCATGCGCACCGAATCGGGTGCGACCATCGGCTCCGCCCCGCCGGTCATCCGGCACCAGGCTTCGGAGATATGAGCGATCGGCATGATCAGCCCCGTCGGCACCCGGAACAGGGGCGGCCGGCCGCCGGTCAGGTCGGCAATCACGCCGAGAATATCGCTCAGTCCCATGTTCTCGCCGCCCAGCACATACCGTTCGCCGATCCGCCCCTTGGCGAAGGCCAGTAGATGCCCCGCTGCCACGTCATCGACATGGGCGACGTTCAGGCCCGTATCGACATAGACCGGCATCTTGCCGTTTGCCGCATCGACAACGATGCGCCCGGTCGGCGTCGGCTTCACGTCGCGCGGCCCGATGGGGGTCGACGGATTGACAATGACCACGGGCCAGCCTTCCTTGGCCGTCAGGTCGCGGATGCGCTCCTCGGCCTTGAACTTGGACTGCTTGTAGGGGCCGATCATGTCGCGGTAGGTGACCGGGGTATCCTCGTCGCCGACACCGCCCGGCGGAATACCCAGCACGGCGACGGAGGACGTGTAGACGATGCGTTCCGCCCCGGCCTCGGCCGCCGCCCGCACAATGGCCGCCGAGCCGTCGACATTGGCGCGGAACATGGCGGCGGGGTCACGGGTCCAGATGCGGTAGTCGGCGGCGACGTGATAAAGCGCGCGGCACCCCTTGACGGCAGGGGCCAGGGTTTCCGGCGCCAGCAGGTCGCCCTCCACCACCTCGACATCCAGGCCGGCGATGTTGCGGCGGTCGCTGCCAGGCCGCATGAGGACGCGCACGGCCTCGCCCGCATCGAGCAGCTTGCGCACCACGGCGGCGCCGACGAAGCCGCTGGCGCCCGTCACCAGATTGGCGGAACCTTTTGTCATGGCGGGGATTTAGGCCTCATAAAAGTCGCGATTTCCAGTGGTAATTGGCTGACATTCCGCCCGCCGCCCCTTAACAATGGGGGCGGGCGGCCCCATGTTGCTTAAAATGCCCGTTTGCACTGCAATATCCCAAGGTTTACAAGGGCCCTCCTGAGGATTAAGTGATCACGATGACCAAGAACCTGAAGATCCTGCTCGCCAGCCCGCGCGGTTTCTGCGCCGGGGTGGAACGCGCCATCGAAATCGTCGAACGGGCCCTGGAAATCCACGGCCCGCCCGTCTACGTGCGCCACGAGATCGTGCACAACAAGCACGTCGTCGAATCCCTGCGCGCCAAGGGTGCCGTGTTCGTCGAGGAAGTGTCCGACGTGCCCGACGGCGCGGTGACCATCTTTTCCGCCCACGGCGTCGCCGAAAAGGTCGAGATCGAAGCCAACGACCGCGGTCTGCCGGTGATCGACGCGACCTGCCCGCTGGTCTCCAAGGTCCACAAGGAAGGCCAGAACCATGCCGAGAAGGGCCGCGAGGTCATCCTGATCGGCCACGCCGGCCATCCCGAGGTCGAAGGCACCCAGGGCCGTATTCCCGGCGGCGTTCATCTGGTGCAGACCCCCGACGACGTGGCGCATCTCCAGGTCAAGGACCCGAAGGCGCTGTCTTACGTAACGCAGACGACCCTCAGCGTCGACGAAACCCGCGACACCATCAACGCGCTGAAAAAGCGCTTCCCGGCCATCGTCGGCCCGGACGTGAAGGACATCTGCTACGCCACCCAGAACCGCCAACAGGCGGTGCGCGACCTGTGCACCCGGGTCGATCTGCTGCTCGTGGTCGGGGCCAAGAATTCGTCGAACTCCAACCGCCTGCGCGAAATCGGCGGCGAGATCGGCGTGCCCGCCTATCTGATCGACGACGCCAGCATGCTCGCCCCCAAGTGGCTCGACGGCGTGTCGACGGTCGGCATCACCGCCGGTGCCTCGGCGCCCGAGGAATTGGTGCAGGAATTGATCCGCCGCCTCGGCGAATTCGGCGAGACCCAGGTCGAAGAGCTGAAGGGCGTGCAGGAAAACATCGTCTTCAAACTGCCGCGCGAATTGAACGACGGCACAGGTCCCCGCGCCGGGACCTGAGATACCGGAGAGTTACATGGCAGTCCCCGTCATCCAGCAGGTCCGCGTCGGCGCCTATATCATGGGCAAGAAATTGCGCGGCGTGGAGAAATACCCCCTCGTCCTGATGCTGGAACCCCTGTTCCGCTGCAACCTGGCCTGCCCCGGCTGCGGCAAGATCGATTACGAAGACGACATTCTGAACAAACGCCTGTCGGTGGAGGAGTGCCTGAAGGCGGTCGACGACTGCGGTGCGCCCATCGTCTCGATCCCCGGCGGCGAGCCCCTGATCCACAAGGAGATCGTGCAGGTCGTCGAAGGCATCGTGGCACGCAAGAAGTTCGTCTACCTGTGCACCAACGCCTTGCTGCTGGAAAAGAACCTGAGCAAGTTCACGCCCACGCCCTACCTGACCTTCTCGGTCCACCTGGACGGCATGGAAGCCCACCACGACAAGGCCGTGGCCCAGCCGGGCACCTTCAAACGCGCCGTCTCCGCCATCCGCAAGGCGAAGGCCATGGGCTTCCGGGTCAACGTCAACTGCACCCTGTTCGACCAGATGACGGCGGCCGAAGCGGCCGAGTTCTTCGATTTCTGCACCCACGACCTGGGCGTCGAGGGCATCACCGTGTCACCGGGCTATGCCTACGAGCGGGCACCCGATCAGGAACATTTCCTGTCGCGCAAGAAGACCAAGCAGCTGTTCCGCGACGTGTTCAAGCACGAAGGCGCCAAGAAATGGCGGTTCAGCCAGTCGACCCTGTTCCTCGACTTCCTGGCCGGCAACCAGAGCTACAAGTGCACGCCCTGGGGCAACCCGACGCGCAACATCTTCGGCTGGCAGAAGCCCTGCTATCTTTTGAATGAAGGCTATGCCGACACCTTCCAGGAGTTGATGGACAGCGTCGAATGGGACAAGTACGGCACCGGCAACTACGAAAAATGCGCCGACTGCATGGTCCATTGCGGCTATGAGCCGACCGCCGTCACCGACACCGTGTCGCACCCTCTGAAGGCGCTCAAGGTGTTCCTGAAGGGCGTCAACACGGAGGGCGAGATGGCCCCGGAAATCGATCTGGACAACCAGCGCCCGGCCGAATTCGTGTTCGAAGGCCTGGTCAAGACGCTGAGCCAGAAGATGGAAGAAAAGGCCGCGGCCGAAAAAGCCCGGGGCGAGAAAGCCGCCTAATCAGCCGCCACCTAATCAGCCGAAGGCGAGGCCGGGGCCAAGACGCCCCGCCGCGCCGCGCAGCACCTTCAACGCCCGCGTGCTGCCGCGCCCCAACGCCAGCAGTTTCCCGATATCGCCCGGATGGGCCGCCAGATTCTTCAACAGGCGCACCCCGTCCGTGCCGCCCGAGGTCGAGACGATTTCGTCCGTCCATTCCGGCAACCGCGTGTCCGCCGTGTCCGACACCGCGCGGATAATGGCGAAGGGCCGCCCCGCCTTGCGCGCCGCCCGGCCCACGGCATAGCTTTCCATATCGACCGCGTCGGCCTCGGTCGTGGCGCGCAGCACGGATTTGCGCCGGGGCCCGGCGACGATGGTCGGCGAATGGGCCAGAGTGGTTCCCTTGCGCGCCACCATGTCGCCCAAGGCGTCTTCCAGCCGTCCGGTCCAATCGGGATCGCAGGTCAGTCTCTTGCTTTGGGCGGCGATGACACGGGTCGGCAGTATCAAATCCCCGGCCTTGAGGGCCGGGTCCAGGCCGCCGCACAAACCGAAGCTGAGCATCGCGACCGCCCCTTGGGCGAACATTTCGTCCGCCAGTTCGCCCGCGCGCCTTGGATCCGCGCCGGACGCGCGCACGTCCAGGTCGACATCGCCGGAAATGTCGGACAGGCAGGCAACCTCGCGTAAAACCCCGGTGATGATGCCGATACGGGCCATCACGCCGGGCCGGTCAAATGCCGTAGGCGGGGCGTTTGGTGTTGCTGCGCTTCAGGTTGCGGTAGCGGGACAGGGTCCACAGCGGGAAATAGGCGCTGTAGCCGTGATAGGTGATGTAGAACACCTTGGGAAAGCCGACGGCGTTGAACATCGTTTCCTGCCACTTGCCGCCTTCGCGCGGATGGTTCAGCAGATAGGTGACGCCGGTTTCGACCTCGGCGCTGTCCAACTCGCCCGCCGCCATCAGGCCCATCAGGGCCCAGGCCGTCTGCGACGGCGTGCTTTCCTTTGCCAGGCCCTTCTTGTCGGCCCAATAGGTCGCACAGTCCTCGCCCCAGCCGCCGTCGGCCATCTGGCGGCTTTTCAGCCAGTCGACGGCGCGGCGGATGTAGGGCTGGGACATGTCCTCGCCCACGGCGTTGAGGGCGCTCAGCACCGACCAGGTGCCGTAAACGTAATTGGTGCCCCAGCGACCGAACCAGGAGCCGTCTTCTTCCTGTTCGTTCTTCAGGAACCGGATCGCACGGGCAACGACCGCGTCGTCGGCGCCGTACCCCAACTGCGCCAGCGTGCCCAGGCAGCGTGCGCTGACGTCGGACGTCGGCGGGTCGAGCAGCGCGCCATGGTCGGCGAAGGGAATATGATTCAGATGGTCGGCATCGTTCTCGGCATCGAAGGCGCCCCAGCCGCCGTTCTCGCTCTGCATGCCGATGATCCATTCGATACCGCGGTCGATGGCGTCCTTGTAGCGGACCGGGTCGGCGCGATGCAGCGCCATGACCACGACCGCCGTATCGTCCACGTCGGGGTAATGGTCATTCCAGTATTGAAAGGCCCAGCCGCCGGGGCGCAGGTTCGGGCGCTTCTTGGCCCAATCGCCCTTGACGTCGGTGATCTGACGGTCGACCAGCCATTCGGCGGCCTTGTCGAGAACCTCATCGCCTTTGACCAAGCCGCTTTCCTGCATGGCGTGCAGCGCCAGACCCGTGTCCCACACGGGTGACAGGCAAGGCTGGCAATAGGCCTCGTCGTCGCGTTCCACGACCAGCTTTTCGATGGCGCCGCGCGCCGTCAGATAATCGGGATGATCGCGCGGATAGCCCAGCACGTCATAGGCCATGACCGCGTTGGCCATGGCGGGGAAGATGCCGCCCAAGCCGTCCTCGCCGTTCAGGCGCGTCTTCACGAAGTCCATGCACTTGGTGATGGCCTTCTTTTCCAGCCACCCGGGGATCATCGGCTGAACCAGACGCGCCGCCTTATCGATGGCCAGGAACACGTTGCCCAGAACATGACCCGTGGGATTGTGCAGGAAATGGGTCTGCTCGAAGGGGTCTTCGGGGAACAGTTCGCGGATGCCGACGCCGCGCGGATTGCGCGCCTTGGGCCGGGTCGCGGCCAGCACGAACAGCGGAATCATCACCGTGCGCGACCAATAGGCGACCTTGTCGATGTGGAACGGCGACCACGCCGGCAGCAGCATGGCTTCCGGGCGAATCACCGGCGCCGCGCGCCAGGGAACCTGTTCGAACAGGGCGAGTGCGATGCGCGTGAACACGTTCGAGCGCGCCGCCCCGCCGCGCGCCAGCACCGCCGCCCGCGCCTTGGCCATGTGGGGCGCGTCCGGGTCGTCGCCGATCAGCTTCAAGGCATAGTACGCCTTGACCGTGGCGCTCATGTCGAAGTCGCCGTCATGGAACAGCGGCCAACCGCCGTGCGTGCCCTGAATGCGGCGCAGATAGTTGCCCATCTTGGCTTCGATGGCGTCGCGGGGTTCGCCCAGGTAATGATTGAGAAGCACGTATTCGGCGGGGATCGTGGCGTCCGCTTCCAACTCGAACGCCCAACTGCCGTCCTTGGCCTGTTGGCCGGCCAGCCAGGTACGGGCTTCGTCGATGGTGGCGTCCAGGTTCGCGTGGGCGCGGCCGTCAAGGGCCGTCTCGCCGGAACCGGAATTCGGCGTATCGTCCTCTGGCTGCACGGAGATATCCATCACGTCACCGCTTGAATCTTTTGTTATCAGGCAATTAATCGCCCAGATGTACTCTTCGCAGGCGCAAAATTCAATGCCCGCGGACATCCCGCCCCTTCTTACAGAAAGGGCCCTTGAAATCAAGAAGATGACAAGGATGTGACAATCAGGTCCGCCGCCCGGAAACCGGAGCGGATGGAACCTTCGATGGTCGCCGGCAGGCCCGTGGCCGTCCAATCGCCGGCCAGGACCAGATTACGCCAGGCTGTCCGCGGCGCGGGGCGGCGGCGATCCTCGGCCGGGGTCTGGCTGATGGTCGCCCGCTTTTCCTTGACGATGCGCCAGGGCGGCAGCGGGCCATCAGCCAATCCCAGGGCGGCCCGCACCTCGGGCCAAAGGCGCATTGCGATCGCCTCGTTGGCCTCCGCCGCCAGGGCGTCGGCGGCGCTGACCGTGACCGAGGCCACGTCGTCCCTGAGAAACACCCATTGCGCCGTGCCGCCGACCAGCCCGACCAAGGGGGGGGCTGTCGGCACCGGCGGTGTCAGCCGGAAATGAGCGTTGACGATGGCATGGCTGGCTTGCGGCCCGTTCAGGCCGGGCAACAGATCGGCCGCCGCCCAGGCGGGTACGGCCAGGATGACCTGGTCCCCGGGATCGAGGACCTTCGTGGCGCCGGCGAAATCAAGGGCGCGGACCTGCCCATCGCCAAGGTCCAAGGCCCGCAGGCGGTTGTTGAAGCAAACCTCCGCCCCCTGCCCCGCCAGATAGTCGAGTGCCGGATCGACGAAGCTTTCGCTCAGCCCCGCCCGCGCCATCAGCGGCCGGCAGGCGGCGCGGCCACGCCCGAAGGTTTCCTTCACGACCGGCCACAACAGGCGCGCCGACGCCGTATCGGCCGGCGTGTTGAGAACGCCGACGGCGAGCGGCTCCCAGAATTTCTCGAACAACGTGCCCGGCCCGGCCAGACAATCCGCGACCGTATCGTCCGCGCCCGCGCAGGCAAGATGGCGCACCCGCAGGTATTCGCCCAAACGCGCCCCCGGCACCCGCCCCGGTCCGAACAGGATGAACCAGGGGATGCGCCCCGCGTCGGGCGTGACGGTCCAGGTCTCGCCGGTCCTGAGATCGCGGAAGGGAAAGGACGCGTCCTCCGGCCCCGTCAGGCTGTCCGCCGCCCCCACCGTTTCCAGGTAATGGCGGATCGCCCAGTTGCCGGACAGCATCAAGTGATTGCCGTTGTCGATCCGACGGTCCAGATGGGCGTCGAAATAGGACCGGCAGCGCCCACCTGCATGCCCGGCGCTGTCATGCAGGGCGACCTTGCGGCCGCCCTGGGCTAGGCGCACGGCGGCGGCAAGCCCTGCCACCCCGGCGCCGATCACATGGATACGTCCGGTTGCCATCCGCCGGGCTACAGCAGGCCGTAGCGGAAGGCGACCCAAAGCTTTTCCGCCTTGGTCAGTCCCGCCGGCTCCAGCACCCGGTGCCAGCCGCGTGCCTGCATGCGGCGGAAGATGCGCCCGTAGGCTTCCATCATCATGGTCGCGGGTTTGACTTGGTCGGCCTCGCATTGGCCGAGCAGGGCCCGGGCCTCGGCGAACTTTTCTCCGGCCAGCGCGCCGATCTCGGCCACGGCGGCGGTCAGATTGGCATCGGCCAGGACGCCTTGCGGGTCGCGGGCGACAACACCGTGATCTGCCAGCAGATCATCGGGCAGATACAGCCGGTCCCGCGCCGCGTCCTCGTCCAGATCGCGCAGGATGTTGGTCAGTTGCAGAGCAAGGCCGAGCGCGGCCGCCAGCCGGTCCCCGATCTCAGGCCCCAGGCCGAAGATGCGGCAGCTCAACCGCCCCACGGCGCAGGCGACCCGGTCGCAGTACTGCAGCAGATCGTCGCGGGTGACGAGGCGTAGGGTCTCCGCCGCGTCCGTTTCCATGCCGTCGATGACGGCCTGAAAGTCCGTCTCGGCCAGGCCGAAATGGGCAATCGGCTCAGCCAGGGCGACAGCGACCGGATCCTTTGGCCGGCCCGAATACAGAGCGCGGATTTCGTCCCGCCAGCGGGCCAGTTCGCGCTTTTTCACGTCGAGCGGATTAGGATCGTCGGCAATGTCGTCAACGATGCGGCAAAAGGCATAGACCGCAAACATGGCGCGCCGCTTTTCGCCGGGCAGGAGCCGCATGGCCCAATAGAAGGTCGTGCCCGAGGCGCGCACGACCTGATCCACGTGTTCACGGGCGCGGCCGACTTCGGCTTCGGGAAGGGTCACCAGGTTGTCCATGGGTGCAATGGATACACTGGGGGGTGCAATCAAGGCCAGCCCCCAATGGCGGGGCGACCGTCAACCCCGGGGATCGGGCGCGCCCGACCCGCCAGCATAGGTCCGCCCTTTCCAGCCGCCGCCCCGCCCCTGGCCGTGACGGCGGGCGGAATCGATGGTCATCAGGGTATAGAGCAACCCGGCCGCAGGCAGCCCCAGCGCCGCCCAGGGCGGACGTCCGTAAAGGCGCAGGGTCGGGAAATAGGCGACAGCCATGGCGAGCCATCCCCCCGCGCCGGCGGCCAACATCGGCCAATCCCCGGCGACTAGGCCCCACAGCGCCGCCACCGGCGGTACCAGGTACAGCAACACCATCCCGGCAACGGTGCCCAGCAGCATCAGGGGCGAATGCCCCAACTGTTCATAGGCCGTGCGCGCGACCATGCGCCACAGTTCCCCCAGCCCGTCGTAGCGGCGCAGGCTCACCGTCTCACGGCTAAGGCCGAGCCAGATCGATCCCCTGGCCTTCAGCAGCGCCGCCAGGGCGCAATCGTCGATCAGCCGGTCCTTGATCGCGCCGATCCCGCCGGCCGCGTCCAGGGCGGCCCGCCGCACCAGCATGCAGCCGCCCGCCGCCGCCGCCGTGCGCTTGACCGGGTCGTTGACCCAGGGAAAGGGAAACAGTTTCTGGAAGAAGAACACGAAGGCCGGGATCAGCAGACGTTCCCACGGCGTCTCGCAGTTGAGCCGCACCATGAGGGAGACCAGATCCCGGTTCTCCATCTCCGCCTTTTCGACCAAACGGCGCAGGTTGGCGGGGTCGTGAGAAATGTCGGCGTCGGTCAACAGGACATAGCGCGCCCCGGGTGCCGCCGCCCGCGCCGCGTCGAGCCCCTGATGAACGGCCCAGAGCTTGCCCGACCAGCCCTCGGCCAACGGCCGGCCGGTGACCAGATGGAAACGGTCCGCCGCCCCCGCCGCATGGGCGGCGTCCCAGGCCAGCGTCCCCGTGCCGTCCGTCGAATTGTCGTCGACCACCAC
Organism: uncultured Alphaproteobacteria bacterium; assembly: GCA_963976055.1. GTDB lineage: Bacteria > Pseudomonadota > Alphaproteobacteria > Rhodospirillales > Casp-alpha2 > UBA1479. The sequence goes on along the minus strand of CAXBJB010000002.1, from coordinate 6,079 downwards.
GACGTCAAGGCGACCGGGATAATCCTGGGCAAACAGAGACGCCACGGTGCGGGCGATGCTGTCGGCCTCGTCGCGGGCGGGAATGACGGCGGCGATATCGGGCCAGCCACCCTTGGGCGGCGTCTTGGCAGCTAGACTCAAATGTTGGTCGGCGAACCAGAACCGCCCGCGGCAGAACAGGATCCCCGCCCAGACGGTGAGCGCCAGCAGGGCCGCCCCCGTCATCGTTCCGGTCTCATCGCCCGTGCAGGCCGACCAGTGCGGCCAAGGCACCCTTGGCACAGCACCAGGCATAGCCGCCCTTGGTCAGCGCCACCCGCCCGGCCAGCGGGTCCCGGCGGCGCAGCAAGTCCGTGAGCCGGCGGGCGATTTCCCAGATGGCGGCGGCCTCCATGCCCAGGCGGCGGCTGTGCATGCCGGAGGATATGGGGCGGGCTTCGTCCAACAAAATCTCGGTCGCGTCCAGGCAACGGTCGATCACGCGGCGCAGGGCCGGGGTGCAGGCGGAGCGGTCCAGATCCTCGACCACTGCCCCTTCCGCGGCCATCCAGTCGCCCGGCAGGTAAACCCGGTCCAGACTGCGGTAGTCGTCCTGACAATCCTGCAAATGATTGATGACCTGCAACGCGTTGCACAGCGCATCCGACGGGCCATACCCCAGAGACGCCCCGCCGTGCAGGTCGATCAGATAGCGGCCCACGGGGGCGGCCGAACGGATGCAGTAATGCATCAGGTCGTCCCAATCCTGATAGCGGCCCTTGACCGCGTCCTGCTTGAACACGTCGATCAGGTCTTGGCAATGGCGCGGCGTGATGTCGGTTTCCGCCAAACTGTCGCGCATGGCATGGGCGGTGGCGAATTCGGGATCGCCCGGATGCTGGCCCAAAAGCGCCGCCTCGAACCCGGCCAAACGGCGGACCTTGGTGTCCGCGTCCAGGGCCGTATTGTCGGCGATGTCGTCGATGGCGCGGGCGAAACGGTAGAACCGCGCCACATGCGGGCGCAGGCGGGCCGGCAACAGGAACGAGCCGACGGGGAAATTTTCATAAGCAGCGTCTTTGCCTGATGGCGTTTCCACGCCGGAGCCCGGCATCGGTTCAGGAGAATCGGCGGGCTGCCCCATGACCGGAAAATACCTTCACTAGGATCAGCCGGCACTAGGATCGGGCCGGCGCCAGGATCAGCCGGCGGGTTTGGCCATTTCCCGCATTTTCTCCAGCAGGCTGTCGACGGAATTTCCGTTATTCGAGATCACGGAATTGAATTCCTTCTGCTGGGTCAGGGCCATGGACAGGCCGTTCACGATGATGTCGACGATCTTGAAGATATGCTGGCCGTCGCGTTCGCCCACGCCGACGCGCCAGCTGACCTCGACCGGCTGACCGCCGGGGCGCTTCAGCATGGTATGGACGATGAAATCGTTTTCCTGGCGCTTTTCGGCGCGGCTGATTTCCAGGGATTCCCCGGAGTAGTCCTTGAAGCCGTCGACATAGCGTTCCAGCAGCATGTTTTCGAACAGCTTCAGATATTCATCACGCTGTTCCGGGGTGGCGCGGCGCCAATGGCGGCCCAGCACCCATTTGCCGATGGATTTCACGGCGAAGAAGTCGTTCACCAGCGTGCGGAAGCGTTCCTTGCGCACCTCGCGGGCAATGTCCTGTGCGGTCAGCGAGTTGATCGCCGACGAGGCCATGGTGTTGACGAAGGTTTTGACATCTTCCGTCGTCACTTCGGCGCACACGGCCCGCGGCGCGAACGCCATCAGGGCGGTGACCAGGAAAGCAGTGAATATATGACGCCTTAGCATTGGAATCGTCTCCTTCAGGCGCGTTGCATACACCGGGCCATGCAGGGAGTTCAAGTACCACATGGCTCAATAAAAGTTCACCTGATAGTCATCAGACCAATATGATAAAATTGATAGATTTCCGGAACAGCATCGCCCCAGGGCCCGTCCAGCGGACCTGATTCAGTATACAGGAACCTGACCATGACGAAAAATCCCCTCGCCGAAGCCCTTGAAACTTATCTTGATTTGGGCCGCCGTCCGCACACCGAGGTGGTGTCGCAGTTGGAGCACGCCCTGCAATGCGCCTGGCTGGCGGAACGGGAATCCGGCGACGGGGATCTGGTCGCCGCCGCCTTCCTGCACGACATCGGCCATATGATGCAGAAACACGGCCAGGGCGCCGCCGACCGCGGCATCGACGACAAGCACGAGGACATCGCCCGCGGCTGGGCGGCCCGCCATTTCAACGCCCGCGTGACCCAGGCCGTCGGCCTGCATGTGGCGGCCAAACGCTATCTCTGCGCCACGCAACCGGGTTATTTCGAGACCCTGTCCCCGGCCTCGGTCAAATCCCTGGAACTGCAGGGCGGGCCCATGAGCGCCGACGAGGTCAAGGCCTTCGAGGCCCTGCCTTATTACCAGGACGCGGTGAAGGTCCGCGAATGGGACGACCGGGCCAAGATCGCCGGCCTGGACACGCCGGACATCGACCACTTCCGGCCCTATCTGGAAAGCGCCCGCGCGGCTTAGAATCTATCCGGGCGGAACGGCGCCAAATCCACGTTCGGCGCCTCGCCCTTGAGCAGGCGCGCGATGACGCGCCCCGTCGCCGGGCCGCAGGTCAGGCCCACGTGCTGATGGCCGAAGGCATGGAACAGGCCGGGCGCCACCGATGACGGGCCGACCACCGGCAGGCTGTCCGGCAGGGTCGGGCGGAAGCCCATCCACTGCGTCGATACCTCCGTCTTCACGCCGGGCAGCAGTTTCGGCACCAAATCGGTCATAACCCGCACGCGGGCGTAATCGGGCGGCGGCTCCAGCCCCGCCAGCTCGACCGTGCCGGCCAGGCGCAGGCCCATCTCCATGGGCGAGGCATAGAACGCCCGCGCCTTCCAGCCGACGGCGTGGTTCACCTGCACCCCCGGGTCGGCCAGAATGGCGTGGTAACCGCGCTCGGTCCCGAGCGGGATTTTCTCGCCCAGCAGGGCCGCCAGCTTGTGGGAAAAGGCGCCGGCGGCCAGCACGATGCGACCGGCCTTGATCACCCCTTCCGACGTCTCGATGCGGAAACCGCCGCCGGGCAGCCCCGCAAGCCCCCGCACCTCGCCCTGTTTCAACGTGCCGCCGCGTTTCACGAAGGCCTCGGCCAGGACCTTGGTCAGGCGGCCCGGGTTGGTCGTGGTGCCGCCGCCGAGCAACGCATGGGCCCATTTGAAATCGGGGCCGAGCGCCGGCTCCAAATCCGTCAGTTCCTTGCGGTCCAGCGCCTGGTACTTGATGCCATATTGCGCGCGGTACGCCAGGTCCGCGTCCGCCTTCCTGAAATCGGCCTCGACGTCGTAGACCTGCAGCACCGGGTCGCGGCGCACCAGTTCGGGCGCCCCCGCCTCCGCCGCCAGGGCGGCGTAGGCCTCGGAGCAGCCGATGGTCAGATGGCGCAGGGCGTCGGCGGCGCGGCGCTGATGGCCTGTACTGGCGAAGCGAAGCATGCGCAGCAGCCAGGGCAGGATATGCGGCAGGCGCGTCCAGCGGATGGTCAGGGGGCCCTTGGGGTCGAGCAGATAGCCCGGCACGCTTTTCAACACGTCCGGCCCGAAGGTCGGCACGAACGACCATTCGGCCAGGATGCCCGCGTTGCCGAAGGAGCACGCCTCGCCGGGCTCAATCCGGTCGATCAGGGTGACCTTGAAGCCCTCCTTCACCGCCGCCAGGGCGCAGTTGACGCCGACGATGCCGGCGCCGATGACGCAGACGTTTGTTTGATCGGGGGATTTCTCAAGGCTGGGTTGAGAATTTGTCGCGGGCATGGGCAGGGCTCCGGCTTGTCGTTGGGCGGCCATCGTGGCAAATATGACCGGAAATATCCCCACTGACCATCGCCTTCAAGGAATACGATCATGGCCGACGGCGCCCATATGCCCCCCCTTCCCGAAACCGCGCGCCAGGCGCTGAAAGCCGCCGTGGGCGACAAGGGCTGGTACGAGTCCGAGGCCGACATGGCCCCCTATCTGGCGGAGGAGCGCAATTACTACCACGGCGAAAGCCCCCTGGTGCTGCGCCCCGCCAATACGGAAGAGGTCTCCAAAATCGTCACCATCTGCGCCGAACACGGCGTGACCATCACCCCCCAGGGCGGCAACACGGGCCTGTGCGGCGGGGCGGTCGCCCAGGGCGGCGTGCTGATCAACCTTGGCCGCATGAATACCGTGCGCGAGATCGACCCCGTCAACGCGACAATGACGGTTGAGGCCGGATGCATCCTGAAGGATATCCAGGACAAGGCCGAGGGCGCCGGGCTGTTGTTCCCGCTGTCGCTCGCCGCCGAGGGCACCTGCCAGATCGGCGGCAACCTCTCGACCAACGCCGGCGGCATTCAGGTGCTGCGCTACGGCAATGCGCGGGATCTGGTGCTGGGGCTGGAGGTCGTGACGGCCGACGGCCGGGTGTGGAACGGCCTGCGCGGCCTGCGCAAGAACAACACGGGCTATGACCTGAAGCACATCTTCATGGGCGCCGAAGGCACGCTGGGCATCATCACCGCCGCCGTCCTCAAACTGTTCCCCCGCCCGGCCGAAACGACGACCGCCATGGTCGCCGCCGAAACGCCGTCGCACCTCGCGTCACTGCTCACGCGCTTAAAGGCCGCGACGGGCGATCAGGTGACCAGTTTCGAATACATCTGCCGCGCCCCCATGGACGCCGTGTTCGAACACATCCCGGGCTCCCAGGACCCGTTCACGGAACGCTACGAGCACCACGCCCTGATCGAAATGGCCTCGGGCCAGAAAGGCGTGATCCGCGACCTCGCCGAAACGGCGCTGGGCGAGGCCTTCGAGGCCGGTGAGATCATCGACGCCGTGCTGGCCGAAAGCGGCGAACAGGCGGCCAAGCTCTGGAACATCCGGGAAAGCATTCCGGAAGCGCTGAAGCACTGCGGCCCCTCGGCCAAGCACGACATTTCCGTGCCCGTCTCCAAGATTCCGGAATTCCTCGCCAAGGCCGACCCGCATGCGGAAAAGGTCATCCCCGGCGTCACCATCATGGCCTTCGGCCACATGGGCGACGGCAACCTGCACTACAACCTGGTGATGCCCAAGGACACGACGCCGGAAGACGCCGAACGCCTGCGCAACGAAGTGCCTCCCGGCGTCCACGACATCGCGGACAGCCTCGGCGGCTCGTTCTCCGCCGAACACGGCATCGGGCTGCTCAAGGTGCATGAGATGGAACGCTACAAGACGGACGTGGAGAAACACCTGCTGCGCAGCATCAAGGCCGCGCTCGACCCCAAGGGCATCATGAATCCGGGGAAGGTGGTGCCGTAGGTCGTAAAACCTGAGGTGGCACCAAGAGACCTCCGAAAGTGGTTTTGCGCGAAGAAAGTATTAAATCCCGGGTCGGCCTCAGTCGATGGCATCACGATATTCCCGAGCTTAACACGCCCGTCTTGCCCGGGTATTGCGCCTTTGGGTTTTGACGCCACTGGAACTCGACCACGACTGGAATGCGCCACTTTTTAGCAAGTCGGTCCACCTCCTTCCAACAATCCGACGCTGACTGCCCCTGCACCGAGATGCCAAGGTCAGAGTGATATCTAAACCCTTCTTCCTCATAATGTTCAGCCTTGGCCGGGACGCCTAACTCGCGGACCAACTTCTCACCCTCGATCCCCTTGGCTTTTACCTGCGCGATTATCGTGAGCAGAACAGTAGACCAGCGCGGGTTAGGAACCGCTTTGCCGTTGATCGACGCTGCCAACGGTTTCGTAAAAGAAAGCCCCGGTGCCGTGTCGAAGCGCATTGCTTCATTTTTGGCTGTTAACATCACTTCTTCCGGCTCGTCGTCGCGCTCAATACCAAGCTGGTCCATCGCATCCCGTACAATTTGGTCGATAGTCTCACTGGGTGTCTTTGTCCCAAGCCAAGTCTTGAGTGTGCTTAGGTCTGCAAAAGTGGCGTCGTTGATCCTGACTACGGGCATCATGTGCTCCTCCTGTGACTGACACATAAAATATGTAGGGGCTGTCCCAGATAACTCGGTTTGGGGGTTATCATGGGGCCGATGCGCAAG
>CAXBJB010000001.1:0-543843 GCA_963976055.1 uncultured Alphaproteobacteria bacterium | reverse complement strand
GGAAACCCGGACAACCGATCTCAGCCGCTTCCGTATCAAGATGATAGGCTCTAGAGGATCGAATTGTCATCGCTGTCTTCGGGAATGTCGCCGACGGTGCCGCCGCCCTGTTCGCCCTCGGGCATCGCCATTTCACCGAACAAGCTTTCCATCAGGTCCATTTCCTTACGGCGTCCGCGGCGGGTGTTCAGCTTTCTCTGCGCCCCCCCCGGCAGTTCATTGAACATGAACACGCCCTTGTCGATCAGGACCTCGACCAAATCTTCCACGACGCGGACGAGTTCCAAATCCGACTGGACCCATTCGTCGAGGACCATGCCGGTCTGGGCATTCTGGTTGATGAACACGGCCAGATCGGGATCGTCGGGCGCGACCTGTTCCGCGCCGTCGACCGGCGAATCGAAAACCGCGCGGACATTGCCGTCACCGTCACGCACCACATAGGGCATGCATCCCTCCATTCCGCCGGTTATTGTTGGCCCTAGTGTAATGGACAGATCGCGGCAAGTTAAAGCATTTCAATCCCTTGGCCGCCCCTGGAAGACGGGGGCCCGGGCCGTGGCGGCGATCTGCGCGTTGGCGCTGGCGGCCTGCGCGGGGCCGCCGGCGGCGGTTTCGACGGACCCCGTCCTGGCCCTGGGGCCGACGGCGGAAATTTCCTTCGCCGTCATCGATGCGGAAACCGGCGCCGTGGCGGCGGCCCAGGCGGCGGACCGGCCAATGATCCCGGCCTCGACCGCGAAGATCGCGACCATGATTTCGGCCCTTGAACTGCTCGGCCCCGATTTCCGGTTCCAGACCCGCGTGCTGGCGACGGGGGTGCCGGACGCCGCCGGAACGCTCGCGGGCGATCTGGTGCTGGCCGGCGGCGGTGACCCGCTGCTGACGCCGCAAGACCTGTTCGGTCTCGCCGTGCGATTGGAGGACCTCGGGCTGAAACGCGTTGCCGGACGGTTTCTTTACGACGAGACCCTGCTGCCGGCCCTGCCCGCCATCAACCCGGACCAACCCGCTGACGCCCGCTACAACCCGGGGGTCAGCGCCCTGTCCGTCGACTTCAACCGCTGGCGCCTGTTATGGCAGCCGAACGGGGACGGATCGGCGCCGGTGTTGACCCGCCTGCCGCCCTTGGACGGCCACCGCGCGGCCCCCGATGACCGCCCGCATGGCCCGGGCCGCGAGGTTCTATGGGACGGCCGCACCTGGAAGCTAAGCGCCGACGCGGCCACGGAAGGCGACCGCTTTCTGCCCGTGAAGGCCCCGGGACAAGCGACGGCGGAGTTGTTTCGCCGGCTGGCCGCCCAGGCCGGGATTGCGCTTCCCGCCCCGCAGTCGGGACCGGCGCCCGAGGAAGCCCGCGTCGCCACGGCCATCGCCGGTCTGCCCCTGGCCGAGGTTGCGCGCCTGGGCCTGGAGCATTCCAACAATCTGGTCTCCGAACTGGTCGGCCTGACCGCGGCCCGCCTACTGGGCGGGCGCCCGGATACCCTGGACACCTCGGCCGCCGCGCTGTCCGGCTGGCTGCGGAAGGCCGTCGGCGGCACCGCCACGGATGTCGATTGGCGGGCCTGGGACCTGCCCAATCATTCGGGCCTGTCGCGCCATGCCCGCGTCACGGCCAACCAGATGGCGGCGGTGCTGCGCTTCGCCCATGGCCGGCGGTACGGCGGCTGGCCGTTCGCCAGCCTGCTGCCCACGGCCGGGTTCCGCAAGGCGTTCCGCGACCGCTTCCTGAACGAAACCGCCGCCGGGCGCATCTGGGCCAAGACCGGCACCCTGCATTACGCCAAAGGGTTGGTCGGCTACCTCATGGGCGCGGACGGGCGGACCCGGGTGTTCGCCCTCTATATCGCCGACCCGGCGGCGCGCGGCGTCTACGACGCGCTGAATGACGCGGCCCGCGACGCACCGGAAGCCCAAGGCCGCGCCCTCGCCTGGATCGACGCGGTGGAACGGGCGGAACAGGCCATCGTGCTGGACTGGCTGGCCCGTTTCTGATCGGCCGTGCCGACGGTCAAATGGCGCTTGACGGCGGACCGCCGCCGCGCGACCCTTCGCAAAACAATTGTATACAATTTGACAGGACCGTCATGGGAACATCCACCATCACCGTCACCCCGGTGTCCGGCGCCACCGGGGCCGACGTCGCCGGGGTCGATCTGTCCCTGCCCCTTTCCAATACCGAATGGGACCGCATCCACCAGGCCTTCCTCGACCATCAGGTGCTGCGCTTCCGCGGCCAGGACCTGACGCCGGACGATCACCTTGCCTTCGCCCGCCACTTCGGGCCGATCCAGGCCTACCCCTACGGCCAGGGCCTGCCCGATCATCCCGACGTGCTGGAGTTCCAGCGCAATCCGGGCGACGCGCGCAATTTCGGCGGCCTATGGCATTCGGACACCACCTATCTGCCCGAACCGCCGATGGCCACCATGCTGGTCGCCCGCACCTTGCCGCCCGTCGGCGGCGACACCCTGTTCGCCAACATGTATCTGGCCTACGACGGCCTGTCCCCGGGCATGCAAGACATGCTGGGCGGACTCAAGGCCGTGTTCTCGGCGACCAAACGCTACATGGCGGAAGACCGCGCGGCCGTGCACAGCGGCAATGCCTTGAAGGGCGCCGACCAGGGCGTGACGACCGAAGCCGTTCATCCCGTCGTCCGCACCCATCCGGAAACGGGGCGCAAGGCGCTGTACGTGAACCGCGGCCATACCGTCCGGTTCGACGGCTGGACCGAGGAGGAAAGCAACGGCCTGCTGGATTATCTGTTCGCCTGTGCCGAGCGCCCGGAATACCAATGCCGCATGAATTGGGAAGACGGCACCCTGATCGTCTGGGACAACCGCTGCCTGCAGCATTTCGCCGTCGACGACTATCCGGGCCAACGCCGGGTCATGCAACGTGTCACCGTCGCGGGCAACGCACCGTTCTGATCTGATCGTTCCGGTTGGAAGGATTGCGCGGCCCGTCAGCCGGCGCCGGCCCGGCTTACCGCGGTGGTTTGGCGAAAGGGACGGTCACGCCCGTAGGTTTCATAGAAATCGCGCATGGCCGGACTGTCCCGCAGGTCGCTCAACGACATCACCCATTGGACCCCTTCACCGTCGGCGGACAGCGGCACGCGCAAGGTCGTCTGCGTCGGGGATCCCCCCGCACCCGCGACCGTGCGGCGGAACGCCAGGGGCTTGCGCGCCTTCACCGTGCGCCGGTACTGCTCGAAGACGATATGCGCGTTTTCGTTGGGCCGCGCTTCCATGATGGAGCGACCCGTCAAATCCCGCGCCTTCAGCGCCATGTGGCCGGTGCCGTAAAAGGCATAAACGAAATCCAGGGGGGAAGGGCGAACCTCGACCACCGTCAAGTACGGCAGCAGTTTGGCCGGCATTTCGATCAGTTCGACATCGGTCCAGGAAGGCGCAAACCGTCCGCCGCGCAGATTTTCCCAATAAGAAAGCAACTCGCGCAGTTCGGATGCCGCTAAATCTTCAATATCTATACAGGCATTGGAAATTTCAAACATGCCCGTTGTTTCCACCCAATATTACCTGGGGCGCTTCGATTATTTGCCCAAACTAAATAAAGACGCCGATCCCGCAACGAAACGACAGTCGAATGCTCGCGCGGACGCCCTCAAGTGTCAACATAGCCGGAGGTCATAGCCGCAATGGTCTAGACAATCTGCCCTATGGGGGAGGATGTCTTACGCGGAAAACCACCGCCGCCAGGCATCCCATCCGGCGACCCGCTCGGCGATGATCGCGTAACCGTCGTCCGGCGGATGCACGCCGTCGCCCACGGCCCGGCGCCAGGCGTCGTCTCCGGCCAGCGGCGTGAACAGATCCAGATAGGGCACGCCCATGTCGGCGGCGGCCGCGGCGAAGGTGTCGGATAATGCCGCGATGCGAGCGTTGCTGAAGGACCTTACGGGCGATCCGGGACCGGCCTGGAACGGCTGCCGGCTTTCGTCGATGGGCGGCGGGCCGATCCACAGGGTCGGCTTCCAATCCATGGCCTCGGCGATCATCGCCCGCGCGTTCTCGATCGACCGCCCGGCGGCGACGCGGGTCTGGCCCGCTTCTTCCGCCGTGTCGTTGGTGCCGAAGGAAAACACCAGGGCGCCGGGAAAGCCGTCGAGCAGGCGCGGTGCGCATTCGGCCCGCCAGCGCGCGCGGATCATCTCCGTCGTCTCGGCCCGGATGCCCAGGTTGTAGCAGGTGATGTCGTGACCGGCCTGGACCTCACGCTGGCATATCCGCCCGGGCCAGCCCAGGAAGGCATGATCGCCGGTGCCATTGGTCAGGCTGTCGCCGACGAAACAGATGCGCAGTTGGGTCATTGGTTTTCCTCGATCAGGTCCTTGGCCTTGGCCAGGCAAGCATTGCGGTCGGCTTTGAAACCGCCGTCTTCCCACCAAGTTTCGAGCTGGCCGAGAACCTCGCCGACACGGGGCCCGGGGGCAAGCCCCAAATCGACAAGGTCGCGGCCTTTGAGGGGGAATTCCCGCCCCCGCCAGCCGACCGCCACCGCCAGAAGGTCGCGCCAGGCAGCGGAGCGCGCGGCGGGCAGGCGTGTGGCCGCCCCGATTTCGGCGGCCCAGCCGAGAATCACCAGATCGCGGAAGGTTTCCGGACCGATGCGGCGCAACAGCTTTTCGTGGTCAAGGGCGTCCTGATCCGGCGTCGGCACCACGGCGGGTGCCGCCAAGGATTGCAGACGGTCCGCCTGGGCGTTGGACAAGCGCAGGCGCTGGGCGACGGTCGACGCCCCATCGGCATCCGTGTCCAGAAGGGCGGCCAGATTGCGTAGGGGGTCGGGGCCGACGCCGTCTATCAGCACGCCCCGCGTGGTCAGCCAATTGACCAGACGCAACCGCGTGACCTCGCCCGCCTCGGGCAAGATGTGGTCGAGCACGCCATACCCCTGCATCAGCCGCACGACCTCCGCCGGCTGCGGCATCGAGAGGATCTTCAACAGCTCGTCGCGCACCCGCTCGCCGGACAGTTCCTTCAATTTGGCCGCGTTGGCGCGGCAGGCCGCCAGCGCATTCCGGTCGGCAGGCGGGCGGCCATAACCGCCCCAAAACCGAAAAAAGCGAAGAATGCGCAGATAGTCCTCCCCCACCCGGTCGCCGGCGCGGCCGACGAAGCGGACCGCCCCGTGGGCCAGATCGGGCATGCCTTCGAACGGATCGTAGACGTCGCCGTCGGGCGTACAGGACATGGCGTTGATGGTGAAGTCGCGGCGCTTGGCGTCCTCGACCCAATCGTCCGTGAATTCGACCCGTGCGTGGCGGCCGTCCGTTTCCGCATCGCGGCGCAGCGTCGTGATCTCGAACTTCCGTTCGCCGATCACGGCGGTCACCGTGCCGTGCTTGAGCCCCGTGGCGATCACCTTGATCCCGGCGGCCTCAAGCCGGGCCATGACGTCTTCTGGTGGCAGTGGCGTCGCCACATCGATGTCGGTGACCGGGCGGCGGGCGATGGCGTCACGCACACAGCCGCCGACGAAGCGCAGGTTATCCTTGCCCAGCGCGTCGGCAAGCCGGCGGGTTTCCGGCCAGGCCAGCCAGCCCTCGACCGCCAGCTTGCCCAACGGCTCGCGGCTGATGCCCCGGATTTCGACGTAATCGTCCTCCACCGCGCTCACCTGTTTTCCGAACGGCCCGGCGGGCCTCAGTTGAATTTGGGGGGAATAATACGGCCGTCCTCGAGGCGTGGCGACTGATACCCGCCCTCGCCGGGGCCGACGCCGGTCGTCGCGGCAAGCGCCAGCAGCGTGACGATCATCAGGCCGAGGCCCAGGACCACACACCAGAACAAGCCCCCGCGGGTGACTTCCGGCGGCCGACCGCCCAGGGCTTCCGCCCGCTTACGGTAATACCAGACCCAGGCGAGATAGGCCGCCGTCGGCAGGACCAGGGGAAACACGTAATTGAGCAGCAGCCTGATCATGGCGTCGGCCTCGCGCCCTGAAAATCGCGCCGGAAATCGGGGTCGGGACCGTCGCCGACCAGCACGTCATAGAGGTTCTTGACCATGCCGGCCGTGGCCCCCCAGATGAAGCGCTCCTGATAGGGCATGGCGTAAAAATCGCGGCGCGTGCCGTTGACCTCGCGCTTGTGGCGCTGATGGTTGGCCGGATCCATGAGGAAATTGAGCGGCACCTCGAACACGTCCTCGACCTCGTGCGGGTCGGGTTCGATGTCGAACGGCGGCGTGACCAGCCCGACCACGGGAATGACGGAAAAGCCTGTGCGCGTGATGTAGGGGGCAAGCCGCCCAATGACGCGGATGCGGCTGCGGTGCAGGCCGACCTCTTCCTCCGTCTCGCGCAGGGCCGTGTCCTCGGCCGAAGTGTCTTCCGGGTCGGAATGGCCGCCGGGAAAGCTGATCTGTCCGGCGTGATGCTTCAGGTGCGACGTGCGCTGAGTGAACAAGGTGGTGATCTCCGTCTCGCGCTCGACCAGCGGGATCAGCACGGCGGCCGGCGTCAGGTCCGGCAGAATCCTCATGCCGGGATTCAGGTCGTGGTCGCCGCGCAATCCCTCGGGGTCGCAATCCAGCCCATCAAACCGATCGATCAGCCAATCAGGGGTCATGTGCCGCCGGTCCTCGTGCCTGCCATCATTCTTCCATGCGGCCGATGGAAAAGAATCGCCCGCCACTCCATATACCGTACATGTGCGCCCCATCGGCGATTTCTTCAACGGCAAGGTCGACCAATTGATAATAGACCGACCGCGTCAGACGCGCCTCAAGCCCTCGGTCCAGGCCCACATAGGGCCGGGGTTCCTGGGTTTCCAGGTCGATATCGACCCTCAACGGATGATCGGGGCCAAGCGCCACGGTTTGGTCAAGATTTGTCCGGAAAATAATGTCCTGGGCCTGACCGCTGCCGGTGACCTCGGCGGCGACGGCTAGGAACGGCGCGTCATCGACCCGGATGCGGCAGGCCTCGGCGGGGGTCAGCAGCCAGTAGTCGCCCACATCGTCGCGGTGCAGAACCGTGGAAAACAGTTTGACCAGTTCTTTCCGTCCGATGGGAGAGCCGAGATAATACCAGGTGCCGTCCAGGCCGATGCGCATGTCGATATCGCCGCACAGGATCTGGCGCGGGCCGAGGGGAATGCCCACGGGCCCCGCAAGGTCGCCGGCGGGCGGCCGGGCGCCGATAAAGGAACGAAGATCGGGTGTATTTTCAGACATGGTTTCGATGATACGCTATTCGCAGCTACGCGATCTCTCTTTGGTGGACGGGGTCGGCCCGTCCTGTTCTCATCTCATTGAACGGAGGCGTCTTCCGTGACGACCAACACCAAGAATAAGGCAACCGGGGACAGTGGCAACACCGACGACCTAGTTGACGCCATCGACGGCCTGGTCGACGACATCGCCAAGGTCCGCGACGGCGTGGGCCGTGTCATCTTCGGCCAGGAAACGGTTATCGAGGAAACCCTGATCACCCTGCTGGCCGGCGGCCATTGCCTGCTGGTCGGGGTTCCCGGCCTGGGCAAGACCCGGCTGGTGGAAACACTGGGCAAGGTGTTCGGGATGGACGAAAAGCGCGTCCAGTTCACGCCCGACCTGATGCCCGGCGACATTCTAGGCTCCGAGGTGCTCGAGGAAAGCGAAAGCGGTAAGCGCGGCTTCCGCTTCGTCAAGGGCCCCGTGTTCTGCCAACTTCTGATGGCCGACGAAATCAACCGCGCCAGCCCGCGCACCCAGTCGGCCCTGCTGCAGGCCATGCAGGAACACCGGGTCTCCGTCGCCGGGCAGTATCACGACCTGCCCAAGCCGTTCCACGTTCTGGCGACCCAGAACCCGTTGGAGCAGGAAGGCACCTACCCCCTGCCGGAAGCCCAGCTCGACCGTTTCTTCATGCAGGTCGATGTGACCCATCCGGACCTGGAAACGGAGCGCGAAATCCTCATCAAGACGACGGGCGCCGATACTCAGGACGCCAAGCGGGTCATGGACCCCAAGGCCTTGATGCGCGCCCAGTCCCTGGTCCGCCATGTGCCCGTGGGCGAAAGCGTGGCCGAGGCGATCCTGAAGCTGGTCCGCGCCGGGCGGCCAGATGCCTCGGACCTGCCGGAAATCCGCAATTACGTGTCCTGGGGCCCGGGGCCGCGCGCCAGTCAGGCCCTGATGCTGGGCGTGCGCGCGCGGGCCATGATCCAGGGCCGCCTGTCGCCCTCGGTCGAGGACGTCTACGCCCTCGCCCATCCGATCCTGCGCCACCGCATGGCGCTGACCTTCGGTGCCCGCGCCGAGGGCGTGACCGTCGGCCAGATCATCGACCGCCTCTGCCAGATCATCGAATAGGAGGCGACCCGAGCAACGGCCCAAGGGCAAACAATGCATGGCGAACCCGCTGGACACACCCGACCTTCACCACCAGGCTGAAACCGCGGCCTCGGGCCTGCCGCCGCTTTTGGTGGCGGCCGAGCGCGTGGCGTCCACGGTCAGCCAGGGCGTGCATGGCCGGCGACGGGTCGGCCAGGGCGAGACCTTTTGGCAGTTCCGGCGTTATGAATTCGGCGATTCGACGCAACTGATCGACTGGCGGCAATCGGCCAAGTCCGATCCGGTCTATGTCCGCGAGATGGAATGGGAGGCGGCGCAGAGCGTGTGGCTGTGGGCCGACGGATCGCCGTCCATGGATTATGCGTCCGACGGCGGCCCCCTGTCCAAGGGCTGGCGGGCCAAGGTTTTGGCGGTCGCCCTGACGTCGCTTCTGGTGCGCGCGGGCGAACGCATCGCCCTGATGGGCACGGGCATGATCCCGGCCACGGGCCGCAATACCCTGCTGCGCATCGCCACGGCCCTGGAACGCGCCGAAACGGGCGCCACCGGCAGCCTGCCGGGCCCGGAATTCGTGCCGCGCCACGGGCGCGTCGTGCTGTTCGGCGATTTCCTGGCGCCGCTCGGCGACACACGGACGGCGATCTCGCGCCTCGCCGACCACGGCGTCGAGGGCCATCTGGTGCAGATTTTGGACCCGGCCGAGGAAACCCTGCCGTTCGACGGACGGGTCGAATTCGAAGGGCCGGAGGGCGAAGGCCGGATCATGATCGGGCGCGTCGAAAGCGTGCGCCAGGCCTACCGCGAAGAACTGGCCCATCATCAGGCCGGGCTCGACGCCGTGGCACGGTCCTTCGGCTGGAGCCTAACCCGCCACATGACCCACCGCCCGCCCGAGACCGTGCTGATGTCGCTCTATCAGCTGCTGTCTCAGGTCATCCGGCACTAGGCGGGGGAGGCGGCTGATCCATGCTTGCCTTCGGCTCCTTCGCGTTCCTGGCCCCCTGGGCGTTGCTCGGCCTGCTCGCCCTGCCCGTCATCTGGTGGCTGCTGCGCCTGACCCCGCCGGCGCCGACGCGGGTCACCTTCCCGCCGTTCCGCCTGCTGCTGGGGCTGGTTACGCGCGAGGAAAGCTCGTCGAAGACGCCGCCGTGGCTGATCCTCCTGCGGCTCGCCATCGCCGGCCTTTTGGTCCTGGCCGCCGCCGGCCCGCTGATCAACCAGGCCGCTCAGTGGCAAGGCTCCGGCCCGCTGATCCTGGCCGTCGACAACGGCTGGTCCGCCGCCAAGGGCTGGCCGGAGCGCCAGCGTCTGCTGGTTCAATTGACCGATCAGGCGGCGCGCGATGGCCGCCCGGTGACCATCGTCACCACGGCGGCCCCGCCGGCCGGCGCGGGCACGGAGCGGATCCATGTTTTCACCCCGCGCCAGGCCCAGGAATTCGCCCAGACCCTGCAGCCACGGCCCTGGCCGTCCGACCGGGCGGCGACGCTCGAGGCGATGGATCAAAGTCCCCTCACCCAGGACCGACGTGCGCAGGTTGTGTGGCTGTCGGACGGGCTCGACCACGGGGCCGCCGCCCCCTTCGCCCGGGGCCTGGCCAAGTTCGGGCCGCTGACCGTCGTCACCGACGGCCCCGGCGCGGTGATGCCCAAGGTTCTGCGCCCGCCCGTGCTGGACGGCGGGGCCATCACCGTGCGGGTGGAGCGGGCCGACCCGCGGGCCGAGGAATCCCAGTTCCTGCGCGCCTTCGCCCTCGACGGGCGGCTGATCGCGCGCGAAGAAGTTCTGTTCAACGCCGGTGACGCCGCCGCCGAGGTGCGCCTCGACCTGCCGGCGGAAATGGCCAATAAGCTGGTCCGCCTGGACCTGGAAAACGCCGGATCGGCGGCGGCCGTGATCCTGCTGGATGAACGCTGGCGGCGGCGGCCGGTCGGCATCGTGACCGGCGACGGCGAGGCCGAACTGCCGCTGCTGTCATCCGTGTTCTACCTGACTCGGGCGTTGGAGCCGTTCAGCGAGGTCCGCCAGGGCACCATCGCCGGCCTGTTGCGCCGCCAGCTTGCCCTGATGATCCTGCCCGACCCCGGCACCATCGCCGGCCCCGACCGCGCGGCCATCAAGACCTGGATGGAGGACGGTGGCGTGGCACTGCGCTTCGCCGGGCCGCTGCTGGCCCAGGCGACCAGCGGCCAGGCCGTCCAGGGCGGCGACACGCCGCTGGTTCCGGTGCCGCTGCGCCGGGGCGACCGGGTGATCGGCGGCGCCATGTCCTGGACCCAGCCGGCCGGCCTTGCGCCGTTCGACGGGGAAAGCCCGTTCAACGGCCTGACCGTGCCGCCCGACGTCACGGTGACCCGTCAGGTGCTGGCGCAGCCGTCGTTGGACCTGGAGCGCAAGACCTGGGCGCGGCTTTCCGACGGCACGCCCCTGGTCACCGCCGAGCGCCAGGGCAAGGGCTGGCTGGTGCTGTTCCACACCACGGCCAACACGCAATGGTCCAATCTGGCCCTGTCCGGCCTGCTGGTCGAAATGCTGCAACGGCTGATCGGCCTCAGCCAGGGCGTGGTCGATACCGGCTATGGGCCGCCGCTGGAACCGATCCAGACGCTGGATGCCTATGGTGCCTTGGGCGACGCGCCGCCCGACACGGGCTCGATCGCCCAGGACGCCTTCGCCGAAACGCCCGTGTCGCCACTGCACCCGCCAGGCCTCTACGGCCGCGGCAACGACCGCCGGGCCCTCAACCTGGGGCGCGACGCGGCGGTGCCGAAACCGCTCGGCGAACTCTCCGTAGCGGCGGAACGCGCGACCTACGGCGGCAGCCCGGCGATCGACATCCGGCCCTGGCTGTTCATCCTGGCGGCCCTGCTGTCGTTGGCCGATTTCGCCGTCAGCCTGTGGCTGCGCGGCCTGCTGCGCCTGCCGCGTCTGGCTGCCCCGCTGCTGGCATTGGCGCTGGCCGGGGCCGCCGGCCCGGCGACGGCGCAGGAAATCACCGTGGCCCCGCGCGCCGGGGCCGCAGCCAAACAGTTTTCCGGCGCGGATGCCTATGCGCTTGAGAACAGCACCCAGACCCGCCTGGCCTATGTCCTGACCGGCGACGCGGAGACGGACCGGGTCAGCCGCCTGGGCCTGACGGGCCTCAGCCTCATCGTGCGGCGGCGCACGGCGGCGGAACTGTCGGACCCCCAGGGCGTCGATCCGGACCGTGACGATTTGTCGTTCTTCCCGCTGATGTACTGGCCCGTGGTCGCCGGGGCCGCCGACATGACCGAAACCGCGCGGACCAAGGTCAACGCCTACATGCAGAACGGCGGCACCATCCTGTTCGATACCCGCGACCGCGCCGGGGGGGCGGACCTGGGCGAACTCAGGGCCCTGGCGCGAAAGCTCGACATCCCGCCGCTGGTGGTCGCCCCGGCCAACCATGTGCTGACCCGGTCGTTCTATCTGTTACAGGATTTTCCCGGGCGCTGGACCGGAAGCGCCCTTTGGGTCGAGCGGGCGGGAGCGCGCATCAACGACGGGGTGTCGCCGGTTCTGGCCGGCGGCAACGACTGGGCCGCCGCCTGGGCCCTCGACGAAGACACGCAACAGGCCCTGTTCCCCGCCGTGCCGGGCGGCGAGCGGCAGCGTGAACTGGCGTTCCGTTTCGGCATCAACCTGGTGATGTACGTGTTGACCGGCAACTACAAGGCCGACCAGGTCCATCTGCCGGCGATCATCCGGAGGCTCGGCCAATGATGTCCGCCGCCGCCGTGCAGTTTTCGCCCCTGGTGCCGATGCCCGTGCTGATCTTGTTGGGCATCACCGGGCTGGCGCTGCTGGCCGTGGGTCTGTACCGGCGGGCGGCGGGATCGCTGTTCCGCTTCCTGTTCCTCTGCGTGATGCTGCTGGCCTTGGCCGATCCCCGCATCGTCAACGAAAAACGCGAGGCGCAGCCCGACGAGGCGCTGATCGTCATCGACCGCACGTCGAGCCAGAAGACGGGCGACCGGCGCAAGCAGAGCTCCGACGCCGAGGAAGCCCTGGTCGCCGCCCTGGACCGGCAAGAGAACCTGGAATACCGCATCGTCGAGATCACGGATTCCGCGACCGACGACCGCCCGGGCACCCGTCTGATGGAAGCCCTGACCACGGCATCGGCGGACATCTCGCCGAACCGTTTCGCCGGCGCCGTGATCATTACCGACGGCCAGGTCCACGACCTGCCCAAGGATATCGCCGACGGCAAGGTGCCCGGCGTGCGCGGGCCGCTGCATGTGCTGCTGACCGGCCAGCGCGACGAGATCGACCGCCGGCTGATGATCAAGAACGCCCCCGGCTACGGCATCGTCGGCAAGGAGGTCACTTTGACCTACCGGATCGAGGACAAACACGCCAAGTCGGACGGCACCACGGCCCGCCCGTCGGCGCGGGTCGAATTCAAGATCGACGGCGCCGAGGGCACGACCGCCCTGGTGCCCGTGGGCGAGGATCAGACCTTCACCTTCAAGCTGGAGCACGCGGGCCCGTCGCTCGCCGAAATGTCGGTGGCGCCGGCCGAGGGCGAGCTGTCGACCGTCAACAACCGGGCACTGGTGTCGATCAACGGGGTGCGCGACCGCCTGCGCGTGCTGCTGATATCCGGCCAGCCGCATGCGGCGGAACGCACCTGGCGCAACCTGCTGAAATCCGATCCCTCCGTCGATCTGGTCCATTTCACCATCCTGCGCCCGCCCGACAAGGACGATTTCACGCCCTTGAACGAACTGGCGCTGATCGCCTTTCCGACCCACGAACTGTTCGTCGAGCGCCTGGACGAGTTCGACCTGATCGTGTTCGACCGCTATCTCAAGCGCGGCGTGCTGCAGCCCCAGCACCTGGCCAACATCGCCGAGCGGGTGCGCCAGGGCGGCGCCCTGCTGATGGCCGTGGGGCCGGAATTCGCGGGCCGGTCGAGCCTCTATCACACGCCGCTGCGGGAAATCCTGCCGGCCGCCCCCACGGGCGAGGTGCTGGAATCGGGCTTCCGGCCCCGGGTTTCCGACACGGGCCTGCGCCATCCGGTAACGGCGGCCCTGATGCGGCCCGGCGCCGATCCCAAGGCCGACCCCGTCTGGGGCCGCTGGTTCCGCCAGATTCCGGGCGACGCCTCGGCGGGCGTGTCGCTGATGACTGGGTTGCAGGACAGGCCGATCTTGCTGCTCGACCGCATCGGCAAGGGCCGCGTGGCGCAGGTCATGTCCGACCATATCTGGCTGTGGGCGCGGGGATACGACGGCGGTGGGCCGCAGGGCGAACTGCTGCGCCGTCTGGCCCATTGGCTGATGCGCGAACCGGACCTGGAGGAAGAGGCCCTGCACGCCCGCGTGCGCGCCGGCAAGCTGACCGTGGAGCGGCGCAGCCTGAAGGACGCCGTCGCCAAGGTCACGGTCACCGCCCCCTCGGGCGAGGTTCAGGAACTTGAATTGAAGAACGCCGCCCCCGGCCTGTGGCGGGGCGAGTTGGCGGCGGCGGAAATCGGGCTGTACCGGCTGAGCGACGGCGAGCATCAGGCCTTGGTCGCGTCCGGCGAATTGAACCCGCTGGAGTTGTCGGACCTGCGCGCCACGGACGCGGTCCTGACGCCGGTCACGGACATCACGGGCGGGTCCGTGCGTTGGCTTACCGACGGCCTGCCCGACGTGCGCCGCGTCGATCCGGGCCGAGACCTGGCCGGGCGCGGCTGGGTCGGGTTGGTCGCCCATAAGGCCTATGTGGTGACGGGACTGAAGGACATTCCGCTGCTGTCCGGGCTGCTGCTGGCCGTGCTGGCGCTCGGCACCCTGATGGCCGCGTGGTGGCGCGAAGGGCGCTGATCCCCCGTTCCGGGCCCCGTTCCAGGCATTGCGCCGGACAAGCCGGCGTGATTATCATGCCCCCAGGGGGGCGCATTTGATCCGACCCGGCGGGAAAAGCCGGGCGGTATCGGAGGAAACGCCCATGTCTGTCGCACTCTCTCCCTTGACTCCATCCCTCGGCGTCGAAGCCGTTGGCGTCGATCTCAGCGGCCCGGTCGGCGCGGATGACTTGTCCGCCCTGCAAAAGGCGCTGAGCGAGCGCCTCGTCATGGTCGTGCGCAGCCAGAATTTCACGCCCGAACGGTTCCTGGACGCCGCCCGCCTGTTCGGCGACCTGATGCCGCAGCATCTGACGAATATTCTGATGCCGGGCCATCCGGAGATCGTCGTGCTGGACAGCCGCCAGTCCGATAAGGGCGAGGACGGCAAGGCCATTCCCACCGGGTCGCGCGCCTGGCACACGGACCACACCAACCACGCCCGCCCGCCTAAGGTGACCATGTTGTATGCGGTCAAACTGCCGTCCAAGGGCGGCGATACCAGCTTCGCCAACATGCAGGCAGCCTATGAGGGCCTGCCGGCGGAAGAACGCGACAAGCTGGATCCGATGATCACCGTCAACGTGATCGAACAGGACACGGGCAGCGTTGGCGCGGATGCGCGCCAGGCCCTGGCCAAGGCGCCGCAGCGCCACCCCTTGATCCGCACCCATCCGGAAACGGGGAAAAAGGCCATCTATGTCCATCCCGGTAAGACGGAACGCATCGACGGGATGGAGCCGGCGGAAAGCCGCGCCTTCATTCAAGACCTTTTGGCCCGCGCCATCACCCCCGACGTCACTTACCGCCATACCTGGCAGCCCGGCGACCTGGTGCTGTGGGACAACCGGGCGACGCTGCACATCGCGCATCGGGACTATGACGCCACCGAAGGCCGCATCATGCACCGGGTCATCCTGGAAGGCGAAGTGCCGGTTTAGCCCCCCCGTGCCCATGCGGCGGGGTTTCAGAAATGTCCTCAGAAATTTCCATAAATGCTACAACCGCTGTGCGGGCGGATTCTCGCCATGACACAGCAATAACACTCAAGGGGATCGATCGTGCGAGGCGCAGACCTTCTCGTTAAGTCGCTGGCGGCCGCCGGCGTGACACGCATTTTCTCACTGTCCGGCAATCAGATCATGCCGGTCTACGACGCCTGCTTCGATGCGGGCATCGAGATCGTCCACACCCGCCACGAAGCCGCCGCCGTGTTCATGGCCGAAGCCTATGCCCAACTGACCGGCGGCATCGGCGTCGCCATGGTGACGGCGGGCGGCGGGGCCGCGAACGCCATGGGCGGGCTGTACACGGCCTGGGAATCGGACACGCCGGTGCTGCTGCTGACCGGCGATTCCCCGGTCGGCCAGGACGGCCGGGGGGCGTTCCAGGAAATGCGCCAGGTGCCGATGACGGCCCCCCTGACCAAGCTGTCGATCCGCTCCGTGCGCGCCGTCGACCTGGGCACCGCCGCCGCGCGGGCGATCCGCATGGCCAAATCCGGGCGGCCCGGCCCGGTCCATATGTCCCTTGCCTTCGACGTGGTCGAGGCCGACGCCACGGGCGGCGCCGTGCCCCCGGCCGGCGCCTTCGCGCGCGAGACCATGGCGCTTGCGCCCGAGGACGTCAGGCGCGTGGCCGACGCGGTCGCCGCCGCCAAACACCCGATCATCCTGTGCGGGCCGGTTTTAAACACGGCGCGCGCCCCGGGCATCCACAACAAGCTGGCGGATGCCCTGGACGCCCCCGTGGTCGTCATGGAAAGCCCGCGCGGGTTGAAGGACCCGTCCCTCGGCAGCATCGCGGGCGTGCTGGCCGAGGCCGACCTGATCGTCACCCTGGGCAAGCGGGTGGACTTCACCCTGGGCTTCGGCGGCACCAATATCGTCGATGCCGGCTGCAAATGGATCTGCGTCAACGCCGATGCGGATGAGCGCGACCGCGCCCACCGCAACCTGGAAGACCGCATCGTGACGGCCCTGGCCGCCGATCCCCGCGACGCGGCCGAGGCCCTGATCACCCAGGGGGCGGGCGGCACGGCCCATCAGGCCTGGCGCGCCAAAGCGGCAGGCCAGGTCGCCCAGCGCAGCTTCGCGCCGGACGCCCCCGGGGCCAACGGCGGCATTTCCCCGGCCCAGGTCTGCGCCGCCGTGCAACGCCAGATCGACAAGACCAAGGACGCCGTGCTGATCATCGACGGCGGCGAGTTCGGGCAATGGGCCCAGGCCGCGACGCGGGCCGACAAGCGCATCATCAATGGCATTTCGGGTGTCATCGGCGGCTGCCTGGGCTACGGCCTGGGGGCCAAGAAGGCCGTGCCGGACGCCACCGTGTTCGCGCTGATGGGCGACGGCACCGTCGGCTTTCATTTCGCCGAGTTCGAAACGGCGGCCCGCGCCGGCACCCCTTATGTGGTGGTGATCGGCAACGACCACCGCTGGAACGCGGAACATCAGATTCAGTTGCGCGAATACGGATCCAACCGCCTGATCGGCTGCGAACTGTCGGATGCCCGTTATGACCTGGCCGTCGAGGGCCTGGGTGGGCACGGCGAATACGTGACCGATCCGGCGGACCTTGACGCGGCGCTGGACCGCGCCGTGGCCAGCGGCAAGGTCGCCTGCGTCAACGTGGAACTGGAAGGCCTGCCAGCGCCCAGCGGCCCGTCGCACTGACGGCCGCGCGGGCCCTCGCCTGGCTGGCTCGCGGTCAGGTGACGTTCATGCACACCCATTTCGGGTCGGCGAAGCGTTTCGCCATGAAATCGACGAAGGCGCGGACCTTGGCCGACAGGTGCCGGTTGTGGGGATAGACGGCGTAGATACCGCGATCGTCGTCCTCGTATTCCGCCAACACCTGTTCCAGCCGCCCTTCCACCAGATCGCAGCCGACGATGAAGGTCGGCGAGCGCACGACCCCCCGCCCCACCACGGCGGCGGACCTCAGCAGGTCGCCGTTGTTGCCGCGCATCGGGCCGTCGACGCGCACGGCGAACGGGCCGTCCGGCCCGCGGTAGCGCCATTCGTTGAGATTGGACAGATAGCTGTAGAGCAGGCAGGCGTGGCCCCGCAGGTCGTTCGGATGCTTGGGACGGCCGTGGGCGTCCCAATAGGCGGGCGACGCGCAGGTGGCGATGCGGAACGGCGCGATGCGGCGGGCGATCAGGGTTGAATCCGGCAGTTCAGTGATACGGATGACCACGTCGTAGCCTTCGTCGACCACGTTGACGACCCGGTCGTCGAGGGTCACGTCCAGGCTGATTTCCGGATAGGCCGCCATGAAGTCCGGCAGGGCATCGGCCATGTGGATCATGCCGAAGGACATGGGCAGGTTGACGCGCAGGGTGCCGCGCGGCTCCGCATGCAGGCGGGTGACGGCCAGTTCCGCCTCCTCCGCCTCGGCGACGATGCGCCGGCAGCGCTCGTAAAACGCGGCCCCGACCTCGGTCAGGCTGGATCGCCGGGTCGTGCGGTTGAGCAGACGCGCCCCCAGGCGGTCTTCCAGCCGGGCGATCTGTTTGCTGACGGCCCCCTTGGACAGGCCCATGGCCCGCGCCGCGCCCGTGAAGGTCCCGGTTTCCACCACCTTGGCGAAAACGGCCATGCCCGTCAGGTGATCCATCGGCATTCCAATTGTTTATTTATAGAAACAATTATATTCCATTTAGGTCGATTGTCTACAAATACGCCCAGGCGTAGGGTCCTCGTCAACAGCCCGGCCCCGGAAATTTCCGGCCTCGCCGGCCTCATCCGACAGTTAAAAGGACCCGACCATGACCGTTCTCCTCATCAGTTCCAGCCCCAATCTCGAAGGCTCCAATTCCCGCGCCCTGGCGCAGAACCTGGCCGACAGCCTGGCCGGCAACGCCCCCATCGTCATGCGCGACCTGGGCGCCAACCCGCCGCCGCACCTGGATCAGGCGACCATCGGCGCCTTCTATACGCCCGAGGCCGACCGCACGGCCGAACAGACGCAAAAATTGGCCCTGTCCGACGAACTGATCGACGAGGTGTTCGCCGCCGATGCCATCGTCATCGCCGCCCCCATGCACAACTTCGGCATCGCGTCGTCACTGAAGGCCTGGATCGACCAAGTCGCCCGCATCGGCCGCACCTTCGAGCCGACAGGCCAGGGCCCCAAGGGCTTGGTGGCGGACCGCCCGGTCTATGTCGTGACCACGCGCGGCGGGGTCTACGGCCCGGGCACACCGTTCAACCACCTGGACCACCTGGAGCCCTATCTGCGCCGCGCCTTGAACTTTATCGGTCTCGAAAACATCTCGTTTATTTATGCCGAAGGCACGGCCAAGGGCGACGACGGCATCAAGGCCGCCCAGGCGGAAATCGCCCAGGTCGCCCGGGCGGCCTGAGCCCCGGCGGACGCAGAACAAGGAATTAAGACAATGGGATTGCTTGTGAACGGCGAATGGCGCGACCAATGGTACGACACCAAGGCGACTGGCGGCCGCTTCCAGCGCGAGGACGCCGCCTTCCGAAACTGGATCACCGCGGACGGCGGCCCCGGACCGACCGGCCGGGGCGGCTTCAAGGCGGAAGCCGAGCGGTATCATCTTTACGTCGCGGCGGCCTGCCCCTGGGCCCATCGGACCTTGATCTTCCGCGCCCTCAAGGGCCTGGAGGACATGATTTCGGTGACCGTGGTCGAGCCCCTGATGCGGGAAAACGGTTGGGAAATCGCCCCCGGCGCCGATCCGGTCTTGGGTGCCCGCTTCCTGCATCAGGTCTATGCCACAGCCAAGCCGGACTTTACAGGCCGGGTCACCGTGCCCGTGTTGTGGGACAAACAGACTGAGACGATCGTCAGCAATGAATCCGCCGAGATCATCCGCATGTTGAATTCGGCCTTCGACGGCGTCGGCGCCAGGCCGGGAAACTACTATCCCTGCGACCTGCGGCATGAGATCGATCTGGTCAACGACCGCGTCTACCGGACGGTGAACAACGGCGTGTACCGGGCCGGCTTCGCGACCTCGCAAGACGCCTATGACGAAGCCGTCACGGGCCTGTTCCACAGCCTGGATTGGCTTGAGGACATGCTGGGCGAAAGCCGCTACCTCACCGGCGACCGCATCACGGAAGCCGACTGGCGGCTGTTCACCACGCTGGTTCGTTTCGATCCGGTCTATGTCGGCCACTTCAAGTGCAACATTCGCCGCATCGCCGACTACCCTAACCTGTCCGGCTTCCTGCGCGAACTTTACCAATGGCCGGGCGTCAAGGGGACCGTCGATATGACGGCGATCAAGGCCCACTACTACGGCAGCCACAAGACCATCAACCCAACGGGGATCATCCCCGCCGGCCCCGATCAGGACCTGGACGCCCCGCACGGGCGCGACCGCCTGAAGGCGGCCTAAGCCAACGAAAGGACGATCGCCATGATATCCGTCACCCCCCTGAACGACCTGGGCCGCTTCGCCAACGACTGGCTGAACGCCCGCTACCATTTCTCCTTCGCCAACTACTACGACCCGGCGCGCACGGGCCTGGGCCCGCTTTTGGTGTGGAACGACGACACGGTCCAGCCGGGCCGCGGGTTCGACCCGCACGGCCACCGTGACATGGAAATCATCACCTATGTCCGGAAGGGCGCGATCACCCATCAGGACAACCTGGGCAACACCGGCCGGACGGAAGCGGGCGACGTTCAGGTGATGTCGGCGGGCACCGGCATCCGTCACGCGGAGCATAACCGCGAGGACGAGCCGACGACCCTGTTTCAGATCTGGATCGAGCCCAGGGAAACCGGCATCGCCCCCCGCTGGGACGCCCGCAAGTTCCCCAAGGAAAGCAGGGGCGGCAGGTTGGAAGTTCTGGCCTCGGGCCGTGCGGCGGACAAGGACACGGACGCCCTGGTGATCCATCA
This sequence comes from uncultured Alphaproteobacteria bacterium, assembly GCA_963976055.1. Classification (GTDB taxonomy): domain Bacteria; phylum Pseudomonadota; class Alphaproteobacteria; order Rhodospirillales; family Casp-alpha2; genus UBA1479. Next base: position 523,788 of record CAXBJB010000001.1, on the reverse strand, counting down.
GGACGCCGCCGTGCTGGGCGGCACGATCAAGGCCGGCGAAGAAACCACCCTGACCCTGGCCCCCGGGCGCAGCGCCTACATCGTGCCGGCGGTGGGTGACGTCACGATCAACGGCATCAAGGCCCCCGAACGCTCGGGCACGGCGGTCACGGACGTGGACACCATCACCATCCGCGCCGACACCGACGCCGAAGTTGTCGTCATCGACGTGCCCTGACCCTTTCCGACCGCTCTTTGCCGGCGCCCCCCGCCGGTGCTATGAAAGCCCTGGCCGCGGCACCTGCCGGGCAGAAAGTGGACATGCCATGGCAAGCGCCGACAAACCTGCGGATCTGGACAGCCTGAAAAAGCGAATAGATTTAATTTACACCGGCCGCAGCAAGGCCGCCCTGCGTTTCCGCCTGGGCCTACTGGCATTCGACCTTGTGATCATCGCAACCTATGTTGCCGCCGGCTTCTTCGATCTGCCGCAGGAGATTTATTGGCTCGACATCGTCTTGGCGGCGGTTGTCTGTCTCGACCTTTTGGCCCGCGGATGGATCGCCGACAATCGCCTGCGGTTCCTGACGAGCCCGTTCCAATGGGCCGATCTGGCGGTGATCCTTAGCCTGATTGCCCCCTTGTTCTTCGGAAATTTCGCATTCCTGCGGGTCCTGAGGGCTCTTCGCGTGCTGCGCTCCTACAGGGTGTTGCAGGAGTTGCGCAACGACAGCAGTTTCTTTCGCCGCAACGAGGAAGTCATCCAACGCAGCCTGAACCTGGCCGTCTTCGTTTTCATCGTCTCGGCCTTCGTCCACGCGGTGCAGATGGGCCGCAACCCCGACATCAAAACCTATACCGACGCCATTTACTTCACGGTCGCAGCGCTGACGACAACCGGGTTCGGCGATATCGTTTTGGTCGGTGAAAGCGGGCGTTGGCTGTCGATCGCCATTCTGATCTTCGGCGTCGGATTGTTCCTGCGCCTGTTGCAGTCGGTTTTCCGGCCGCCCAAAATCCGCCAGAAGTGCGAGGGTTGCGGCCTCTTGCTGCACGAGCCGGATGCCCTGCATTGCAAGCATTGCGGCCGCGAGATCGCGATCGAAACCGAAGGCTCCTCGGGATAAGCCAAGCCAGCGGGCCCGCGCGCCGGCACACGCCCGCCAAGTGCCGGCCGCCGGTTCAACCGCCCTTACTGATGCTCCAGAGTCTTCCCCACGACAACCTGCGCGACACCGTGGACATTGCCCGCCTCAACCGCTTCATGGGCCTTGACCATGTCCTCGAACTGGAAGCGCTCGCCGATGCGGTGCACCAGGGTGTCCGGCGACATCAGCGGGCTGACCGTCTGCAGCACGTCATCCTGGGTCAGACGGTCTAGCTGATAGATCGTGAACATGCGGATGTTGACGTTGCCGCCCATCCACTTGTTGAAGGGAATCACGGGCTCAGGCACGGCGTCCGACGCATAGGTCGCGACGGTGCCGTTGGGTTTCAGGATATCAGGCAGCAGGTCCGTGTTGGACCCGAAGGCAACCTCGACGATGCGGTCGACGGGGCCGCCGGCGGCGTCCAGAATGCGTTCCTTGAGCCCCGGCTCCTTGTAGTTCAAGGCCACGGCCGCACCCAGTTCGCGCGCTTCGGCGCAATGGGCCTCGGACCCACAGGTCGCGATCACCCGGGCCCCGCCCCACACGCCCAGCTGCACCGCATAGGCGCCGACGCGCCCCGTGCCGCCGGTCACCAGCACGGTCTTGCGCGAGATGTCGCCGTCGCAGAACAGCGCGTGATAGGCCGTCACCACCGGCACCCCGGCACAGGCCCCCTGGCTTAAGGATACGTCGCCCGCGAGCGACACCGCCTGGCGCGTCGGCAGGACCACGTATTCCGCCGCCGTGCCCTGAGGGCGGCCGTGCTGGGCACCGAAGATCCAGACCTTCTGACCGATGCGGGCGTTGTTGACCCCTTCGCCGACCTTATCAATGACGCCGGAACCGTCGTTGTTGGGAATGATCGGCGAGAACTGGGCCAGTTCGCGGCCCGAGGCGCGGCGCTTCACGTCCGTCGGGTTGATGGCCGAATAGGCGACGCGGACACGGACCTCGCCGGGGCCCGGTTCCGGGTCGGGAAGGTCGCCGAACTGCAGGACGTCCGCCGCCGGGCCGGCGCGGTCATACCAATAGGCGCGCATGGGTATCTCCTCCTTGGGGATTCTGGTTGGTCGTCCGGACCTCAGCGGTGCCGGAAAGAGTTGACCGGAAGGTGACGTGCCCAGGGCACGATGACAAGCCCGATCGGCGGTCCCCGCGAGCCGGCAATGCCGTCCGACCCGGCAAGAATTTCCCCTTTGCGAGCGTTTTCTGCCGTCTCTGGCCCAGATAAATTTATTTATCCGGTTGAAAATAAACAATTCTTCTTGTGGCACGGGGATTGAAACACCCCCGGCAGCACCTGGATCGGGGTCAACCCCGGCGAAGGCGAACGTACAAGGAACGGGAAAAATGAATCCACTCTATATCGCAGCCACCGGAATGGTGGCGCAGCAGGAACGCGTGGACGTGATCGCCAACAACCTGGCGAACATGAACACCACCGGCTATCAGCGCCGCCGGGCGTCGTTCAACGATCTTCTCTATGAAGACAACAAGCGCCCCAACAACAAGCATTCGCGCGCCAGCGGCATCGTGCCGGGCGGCGTCAAAGCCGGCCTGGGCGTGCACACGGCGTCTTTCTACCGGGTCGTCGAACAGGGCAATCTGGCGCAAACGGGCAATCCCTTCGACGTGGCCATCCAGGGGTCCGGCTACATGCCGGTCACCCTGGCCAACGGCGAAACCGCCTATACCCGCGCCGGCGCCTTTCAGTTGAACCAGACCGGGCAGATCGTTACCCATGACGGCCTCACGGTCGGCGCCGGCATCGCCATCCCGCCGGGCGCCATCGAGGTCACGATCAACAATTCCGGCGAGGTGTTTGCCTCCTTCGAAGGTCAGCCGCAGCCGCAGAACCTGGGCCAGATAAACTTGGTCCGCTTTCCCAACGAAGGCGGCCTGTACGCCATCGGCGACAGCATGTTCCAGGAAACCACGGCGTCCGGCCCCCCCCTGGTGGGCACGCCTGGCACCGCCGGGTTCGGCTCCATCCTGCAGGGCTTCCTGGAATCCTCGAACGTCAACCCGGTGGAAGAGATCGCCAACATGGTCAAGGCCATGCGGGCTTACGAGCTGAGTTCCAAGGTCATTCAGACCGCCGACCAGATGATGTCCACCAAGACCGGCTAACCCCGGCCAGGACGTTAATCATCGGTAAACCATCCCCCGGCATACTTAGCCGGACTACCACCGCGGCACAGAGATCGCGGAACCAGAACAAGGCCGTTCGGGCGGCCCTAAAAAACCGATATGCGAAACGCTTCGTTTCGAACGATCCAAACGGCGGCGGGAATCCCAGAATGCGGATTCCCGCCGTTCCGTTTTCAGGATTCGCTACCCCGCCTGGAATACCAAAAACGCGCCGAAGGCAATGCAGGCGAATCCCGCCGCATGCATCCAGGAAAAACTTTCCCCCAGGTACAGCACGGAAAACCCCGCGAACACGGTCAGGCTGATGACCTCCTGGATCGTCTTCAGCTCCGCCGCCGTATAAAGCCCGCCGTGGCCGTAACGGTTGGCCGGCACGGCGAAACAGTATTCGACGAAGGCGATGCCCCAACTGATCAGGATCACCAGCCACAGCGCCTCCTGCTTGAACTTGAGATGCCCGTACCAGGCGACGGTCATGAAGATGTTGGACACGCAGAGCAGAAGGACCGGCGTGAGGGCGGCGAGGGAGAATGTGGGCATGGGGGCCTCCGGAACAAGACGTGATGACCAGAAACGAAACGCGGACCAAATCTACGGCCAGGCGACGTCCGGCGGCAGGCTCATCAGGATCGCCTCGGTATTCCCGCCGGTCTGCAGGCCGAAAATGGTGCCCCGGTCGTACAGCAGGTTGAATTCCACGTAGCGCCCACGCTTCACGCGCTGGGCCTCGCGCTCGTCCGTGGTCCAGGTCTTGTTCATGTGGCGGCGCACGATCTCGGGATAGACGGTGGCGAAGGCGCGGCCGACGTCCTGGGTGAAGGCGAAATCGGCGTCCCAGTCGCCCGTGTTGTGCTGATCGTAGAAAATTCCGCCCACCCCCCGCGCCTCGTTCCGGTGCGGCAGGAAGAAGTAGCGGTCGCACCATTCCTTGAACTTGGGATAGTAGGCCGGATCGTGGGCGTCGCAGGCCGTCTTGAAGGCGCCGTGGAAGCGGTCCGTGTCGGCATCGTCGGGAAACACCGGCGTCAGGTCGCCGCCGCCGCCGAACCAGCCCTGAGTGGTGACGATCATCCGCGTGTTCATATGCGCCGCCGGCACCAGCGGCGAGTTGGGATGGATCACGGTCGAAATGCCGGACGCCCAGAACCGAGGGTCGTCCTCGGCCCCGGGGATGCGCTTGCGGAATTCCTCGGAAAACGTGCCCATGACGGTGGAGACGTTGACCCCCGCCTTTTCGAACACCCGCCCGCCCCGCATCACGGCCATGACGCCGCCACCGCCCATTTTCCCGGCGACGTCGCCGGGGCGTTCCCAGGATTTGCGCGCGAATCGGCCGGGTTGCCGCGCAGAGGTGCCGTTGGGGCCGGTGACCGCGTCCTCGATGTCCTCCAGCGCCTTGCAGAAATCGTCGCGCAGGCGCTCGAACCAGGCCTTGGCGCGGGACTTGTGGGCGTCGGAATAATCGGCGGCGGGGGTCGTTGCGTCGTTCATGGGGTGTTTGGATCTCCGGGGTAGGCGCCCAGCTGGCCCAGCGCCGTCGCCAGAACCATGGCCGCACTGGCCGCCAGGTTCAAGGACCGTGTGCCGGGGGCCAGGGGAATCCGCACCCGCGCATCAGCGGCGGCATGGACGTCGTCCGGCACCCCGGCGCTTTCGCGCCCGAACAACAGTATGTCGCCGGCCCGAAAGCGGAAATCCGGCAGGCGCGTGGCCGCCCCGGTGGTCAGCAGCACCAAACGCCGATCCCCCAGGGTTTCTCGGAACGCGGTCCAGGAGGCATGGCGGTGCATTTCCAGGCGATCCAGATAATCCATGCCCGACCGCCGCATGCGGGCGTCCGACAATACGAAGCCGCAGGGTTCGATGATGTGCAGCGCCGTCCCCAGGCAGGCGGCCGTGCGCATCACCGCACCCGTGTTCTGCGGGATATCGGGTTCATACAGGGCGATTTCGACCGGTGCGGGCATGACAGCCCCATGAAGGCCTCGAAAGGCCCGGTTTGCAAGCTATTCTCAACAGTTAGCGCTTGCCTGAAAGCCCCTCAGGCCATAAGGTCTCGCCGGTTCGTGCGGACGTCCTGCGTCCGCACGTTCTATGACGGTTGGGTAATACACAGCCCGCCGTTGCCTCTTTTCCGCCGGTCCCTTAGATTTGGCGGTGAGTTCGGGGGCCGTCCGGGTTTGACACCCATCAAGCCGGGGCGGCGAACACAAGATCAAAACACCTTTTAAGGGGAAGTGCTTATGAGCGACACGGCGAGCACCCCGCCAACCGCCGAAATCGACGCGCAGACGCGCCGCGATTTCCTACTGGTTTCCACGGCTACTGTCGGCGCGGTGGGTACCGCGTTGTCCCTGTGGCCGTTTGTCAACAGCCTCAACCCGGCGGCCGATACCCTGGCCCTGGCGACCACGGAAGTGAACCTGGATCCCATCAAGGACGGCCAGAGCATCACGGTCGTCTGGCAGGGCAAGCCGGTGTTCATCCGCAACCGCACCGCGGCCGAGATCGAACAGGCGAAAAAAGACGACACCGCGGCCCTGCCGGACCCAGCCAAGGACGCCGACCGCGTCCAAAAGGACGACTGGCTGATCATGGTCGGCGTGTGCACCCACCTGGGCTGCATTCCGCTGGGTCAGAAAGAAGGCGAGCCGAAGGGTGACTTCGGCGGCTGGTTCTGCCCCTGCCACGGCTCGCACTACGACACCTCGGGCCGGATCCGCAAGGGCCCGGCGCCGCAAAACCTGCCTGTCCCGAACTATACGTTCAAGTCGGACACCCAGGTCGTGATCGGGTAACGGGGGACGTCATGAGCGAACAACAATCGACAAGCAAATTCATGCAGAACGGCGTCGTGAAGTGGATCGAGCATCGCATGCCGATCTTCAGCTTCATCGACCATTCCGTGGGCTCCGGCTATCCGGCGCCGAAGAACCTCAGCTACTGGTGGAACTTCGGCTCCCTGGCCGGTCTGGCGCTGATCATCATGATCGTGTCGGGCATCGTGCTGGCCATGCATTACACCCCGCACACCACGCTGGCCTTCACGTCGGTCGAGCGCGTCATGCGCGACGTCAACGGCGGCTGGCTGATCCGCTATCTGCACATGAACGGCGCCAGCTTCTTCTTCATCGCCGTCTATATCCACATCTTCCGCGGCCTCTACTTCGGGTCCTACAAGTTCCCGCGCGAACTACTGTGGATCATCGGCGTGCTGATTCTGCTCGCCATGATGGCGACGGCGTTCATGGGCTACGTTCTGCCCTGGGGCCAGATGTCCTATTGGGGTGCCACGGTCATCACCAACCTGTTCTCGGCCATTCCGGTGGTCGGCGACAGCATCGTGACCCTGCTGTGGGGCGGCTTCGTGGTCGATAACCCCACGCTGAACCGCTTCTTCTCGCTGCACTACCTGCTGCCCTTCGTGATCCTGGGCCTGGTCATCGTGCACATCTGGGCGCTGCACACCTTCGGGTCCAACAATCCGACCGGCGTCGACGTGAAGGGCCCGCAGGACACCATTCCCTTCCATCCCTACTTCACCATCAAAGACCTGTTCGGGATGGGCGTGTTCCTGCTGATCTTCTGCTTCTTCGTGTTCTTCGCACCGAACTACTTCGGCGAAGCGGACAACTACATCCCGGCCAACGCGCTGGCGACCCCGCCGCATATCGTGCCCGAATGGTACTTCCTGCCGTCCTACGCGATCCTCCGCGCCTTCACCAACGACTTCATCCTGTATTGGCCGATCTCCTGGCTGATGACGGCGAAGTTGGCGGGCGTCATCGCCATGTTCGGCTCGATCATCCTGCTGGCCTTCATACCCTGGCTGGATACCTCCAAGGTGCGCTCTGCCCGGTTCCGGCCGATCTACAAGTGGTTCTTCTGGATCTTCGTGCTCGACTGGATCGTGCTCGGCATGGTCGGCGCCCATCCGCCGGAAGGCATCTGGGTCCTGCTCGGCCAGATCTCGACGATCTACTACTTCGCGCACCTTCTGGTGATCCTGCCCATCCTCGGCGTCATCGAACGGCCCAAGGCCCTGCCGGAAAGCATTTCCGCCTCGGTCACTCAGCCCGCGGAGTAAGGAAAATGATGAAACCAACCATCAAGACCGCCTTCGCGGCCGTTCTCACCGCCGGTGCCGTCGTGGCGCTGTCCCTGACCTCCGCGCCGGCCCAGGCGGCCGGTGCCGGCCCCAAGCCGGCGGTTCAGGACTGGACCTTCAAGGGCCTGTTCGGAACCTACGACCGGGCGTCGGCGCAGCGCGGCTACAAGGTGTACAAGGAAGTCTGCTCGGCCTGTCATTCCATGAACCTGATCAAGTTCCGCAATCTGCAGGACATCGGGTTCTCGGAAGCGCAGGTCAAGGCCCTTGCCGCCGAGTACGAAATCCAGGACGGCCCCAACGACGACGGGGACATGTTCACCCGCAAGCGCACGCCGTCCGATCCGCTGCCGTCGCCGTTCGCCAACGACAAGGCCGCCGCCGCCGCCAACAACGGCAAGGCGCCGCCGGACCTGTCGCTGATCACCAAGGCTCGCGCCCAGGGCGGCGATAGCGTGATCAAGGTGTCCATGAAACACCCGGGCGGCTTCACCATCGGCGCAGACTATATCTACGCGCTGCTGACCGGCTACGGCGAGCCCCCCGCGGGTGTCGAAGTGCCGTCGGGCGGGAGCTACAACAAGTACTTCCCGGGCGGCGTGATCGCCATGGCCAACCCGTTGGTCGAGGACGGCGTCGAATTTTCCGACGGCACCAAGGCGACGGTGGCCCAGATGGCCCACGACGTGACCACCTTCCTGGCCTGGGCGGCGGAACCGGAGCTCGAGGCGCGCAAGCGCCTGGGCATCAAGGTGATGCTGTTCCTGCTGGTGCTCACGGGCATGCTGTTCGCCCTCAAGCGCAAGATCTGGTCGGACATCCACTAAGCCCGACCGGCTCTGTACCGAATAAAAAAGGCCCCGGAGAAATCCGGGGCCTTTTTTTGTTTTGAACCACTGAGGCGGTGAGACAGTGAGAAGGTCGGGAGAGAGATCGTCATGCCCGGACTTGATCCGGGCATCCACGGACGCTCCCACGGAAGACATGGATGGCCGGGTCAAGCCCGGCCATGACGGAAAAGGGATTGCCCCCTTCTCACCGCCTCACCGTCTCTGTGGTTTCCTTACCTTATTTACGCAAATCGTCGTCGCAGGCTTTGGTTCGGCCTGCTCGGGATTTACGGCTAGAGAAAATCCTCGATGAACCCCCGGATCACGCTGTCCAGGTCCGCGTCCTCGGGACAGCCGAGGGTCTTGGCCTTGGCGGCGTCCATCTTCAGCGGCCAGGAGCCGCAGATGGCTTCGACGCTTTCGTCGCGCTTGCGGGTGATGGGGCCGAGTTTTATGCGTTCTTCCGCCGCCACGCGCTCCAGCGCCTCGATCATTTCGGCCACCGCGTAGGCTTTATTGGGCAGGCAGACGGTGCGGTCGGTGCCGATGGCGGCGCCGTCGGCTTCGTGCACGGCGAGGAAGCCCTCGACGGCCGAGCGGTAGCCGAGCAGCATCATGTAGAAGCCGTCGTGCACCGGCAGCACGTGCTCCTTCCCCTGCAGCGGTTCGCGGAAAATGCCGGACGCCCAGCCGCTTGCCGCCGCGTTGGGCACGCCCGGGCGGATGACGATGGTCGGCAAGCGCACGGTCCGCCCGTCGATGAAGCCCTTCCGGGTGTAGTCGTTGATCGCCAGTTCGCCGAACGCCTTGGTCATGCCGTAGGTGGTTTCCGGCGTGTGGCGGGTCCAGTCATCGACCTCTTTCGGGAGGTCCGGGCCGCCGAACACGGCGAGGGACGACGAGAACACCAGGCGGGGGGTACTGCCCCTGGCCCGGGCCGCGTCCAGGATGTTCAGCCCGCCCATGAGGTTGACCCGCATGGCCATGTCGAAATCCTTCTCGCCGCCCGCCGAGACGACGGAGGCGAGGTGGAACACGGAGACGTCGTCGCGATCGACCAGGGCCGCGACCGTGGCCTTGTCGGAGATGTCGCCGGCCGCCGTGATGACCCGTTTGTCAGCCCAGGAGAAGGGCGTGACCGGCACCAAATGGTCGAACAACTGGATTTCCTCGACCTCGGCCGATTTGCCGTCGGGGCCGCGCAACTCGCCCCGCTTGAGGATCGCCTTGGCGATCATCTGGCCGAGGAAGCCGCAGCCGCCGGTGATGACGACCTTCATGCGGAAAGCTCCTTATGCAAGCGGCTTGATCCCTTCCTGGGCCATCACCCGCTGCACCGCCGGCTGCGCCTCGACCCGGTTGGCGAGGGCCCAGAGGGCCGGGAAACCATCCGGCGTCTTGGGCGTGCAGCGCAGGCCCCAGCGGGCATGCACCCAGGCCAGGCAATCGGCCAGGGTCATCTTGTCGCCGACCAGCCAGTCGCGGCCTTCGGCCCAGCTGTTGGTGCGGGTCAGGCAGGCCAGCCAGTTCTGTTCCGCCCTGGCCTTGATGCCATCAAAGGCGCTTTCGTCATCAGTCCAGCGGAACGGCCGCATGTTGATGGCGAAGGCCGGGTGCTCCTGCGACGCCATGAACATCAGCATCATCATCATCTGCCCGTGTTCCCAGGTGCCGCGCGCCGGGGTCAGGTTGCCGCCGAACTTGTCCGAAAGATAGAGCATGATGGCAACGCTTTCCGTCAGCAGCCCGTCGTCCGTCGCAAGCGACGGCACCTGGTTGCGCGGGTTGGTTTTCTTGTATTCGTCCGACGCCAGAACCTCGTCGGACACGGCAACGGCTTCGTAATCGACGCCCAGTTCTTCGAGCAGGACGTGAACGGCCATGGAACAGGCGCCGGGGCGATAATAGAGCTTCATTGGGCTTTCTCCGGATAGAGGGCGGCAAGGCCCTCGGGTGTTGCGCGGGCGACGCCGCGTTCGGTAATAAGGCCGGTGACGAGGCGCCGGGGCGTCACGTCGAAGGCGTAATTGGCGGCGGGCGAGCCGTCGGGGGTGATGGTCACGGTCACGATGTCGCCCGCGTCGGTGCGTCCGGTCATGCGGGTGACCTCGTCGGGCGAGCGCTGTTCGATGGGAATGTCGTGGACGCCGTCGTGCAGCGTCCAATCAATGGTCGGGCCGGGCAAGGCGACATAGAACGGCACGTTGTTATCGTGGGCCGCCAGCGCCTTCAGATAGGTGCCGATCTTGTTGCACACGTCGCCCGACGCCGTGGTGCGGTCCGTGCCGGTGATGCAGAGATCGACCTGCCCGTGCTGCATCAGATGCCCACCCACGTTGTCGGCGATCACCGTATGCGGCACGCCGTGCTGGCCCAGTTCCCAGGCGGTCAGGCTGGCGCCCTGGTTGCGGGGCCGGGTCTCATCGACCCAGACATGGACGGCCACGCCCGCGTCATGGGCTTTGTAGATCGGGGCCAGGGCCGTGCCCCAGTCGACCGTGGCGAGCCAACCCGCATTGCAATGGGTCAACACGTTGACGGGCCGCAGCCTGCCGTGGCGGGCCCAGATTTCCTCGATCAGCGGCCTGCCGTGGTCGCCGATGGCGGAACAGATGGCGACGTCCTCGTCGGCGATTTCCGCCGCGCGCTTATACGCCGCCTCGGCCCGCTGGTTGGCCGAGAGCGGCGCCAGCAAGGCCCGCATGTCGTCGAGGGCCCAGCGCAGGTTGACCGCCGTCGGCCGGGTCGCCAGCAGGGCGTCATAGGCCTTGGCGAGGCCCGCGTCCGACGGGTCCGCATGCATGGCCAGCGCCATACCGTAGGCCGCCGTGGCGCCGATCAACGGCGCCCCCCGCACCCACATATCGGCGATGGCCGTGGCCGCATCGGCCGCCGTCTCCAGACGCCGGGTGACGAATTCGAACGGCAGGCGCGTCTGGTCGATGATTTCGACCGCCCAGCCGTCGTCGGCGGACCAGATCGTGCGGTAAGGGGTGCCGTCGACGTTCATACCATCTTCTGCCTTAAGCCAGGGCCTCGGTGATGCAGATGTCCCGCGTGCAGCCGCCGTCGAGCGCCTTCCGCGCCTCGGCGTACAGCGGCGAGTCGTAATAGGCGGCGGCGACGTCCCAGTTGAGGTGCTCAATCAGGGCGATTCGCGTCTGCGGGAAGCCCTCCATCGTTTCGACCCGCCCGCCGCGCACCAGACCGCGGGCACCGACCGCCTGGATCGCCGGCGTGGCCTTGGCCACGTAGGCCGCCATCTTGTCGGCGTCGTGGACGGTCATATGGGCGCCGATCCAATAAGCCACGGGGCCCGCCGTCTCTCCGCGCGGCGCCGGGTCCTCGATGCCCTCGACGATGAAGGTGTCACGCTCCACCGCACCGCCCAGGATATGGGCATGGGCGTCTTCATAGGCCGGGGAATGATAGGTCTTGAGCGCCGTATCGAAATCGGGAAATTCGATGATGACCACGCGGCCTTGATCGAAGCCTTCCAGGGATTTGACCTTGCCGCCCCGGGCCAGGAACTTCCCGCCCCCGGCGGCGATGGCCGGGCCGGCCTTTTCCGCATAGGCCTTCATCTTGTCGGCGTCGTGAATCTGAATGCGCAGGCTCATCCAATAGGCCTTGGGCATGGGGCGTCTCCTCCTTGATATTTTAAAGCACCCGTCCGGCGACGGCGTCCAGTTTCCGGATCATCTCCGGGTCGCGGGCGTCGGGCGCCGTGATCAGCGCGTGTTCCAGGGCCGTGTGGCAGCCGTGGGAACAGGTTTCCCTGCGGCCCGACAACTTGGGCGTCACCTGCTTGACCAGGCTGCGGCCCTTTTCCGCGTTTTCCAGCAACACCTTGATGATGGCGTCGACCGTGACATGGTCATGGTCCGGATGCCAGCAGTCGAAGTCCGTGACCATGGCGATGGTCGCGTAACACATCTCCGCCTCGCGGGCCAATTTGGCCTCGGGCATGTTGGTCATTCCGATAACGTCACAACCCCAACTGCGATAGAGGTTGCTTTCCGCCAGGGTCGAGAACTGCGGCCCTTCCATGGCGAGGTAGGTGCCGCCGCGCACGGCGGCGATCCCGACTTCCCTGCACGCCGTCTCGACCGCGTCGCCGAGCCGCCCGCAAACGGGATGGCCCAAGGCGACATGGGCGACCAGGCCCGGCCCGAAGAACGACTTTTCGCGGTGGATCGTGCGGTCGATGAACTGATCGGCGATCACGAAGGTGCCAGGCGGCAGGTCTTCGCGCAGCGATCCGCAGGCCGAGACGGACAGGATTTCCGTGACCCCGGCGCGCTTGAGGGCGTCGATATTGGCGCGGTAGTTGACCCCCGTGGGATGCAGGCGATGGCCGCGACCGTGACGGGGAAGAAACACCATCTTCTGGCCCGCCAGTTCGCCGAACAGAAGATCGTCCGACGGCGCGCCGAAGGACGAGTCCACATGCTCCCAACGGGCGTTTTCCAGCCCGTCGATGTCGTAGATACCGCTGCCGCCGATGACGCCGATCACCGGCGCCGTGCCTGTATCCGGCATCTGCCCCTACCCGGCCAGATGTTCGTCGAACAGGCGGAAGGTGCGGATGCTGGCGACCTGGGCCGCGTGCGGGTTGAACGAGCCCCGCATGTCGCAATGGAAGCCATGGTCGGCGTCATACAGATAAACCGGGCATTCGGGATGCGCCTTGGCGATCTGGTCCACATCCGTCAGCGGAATGCCCTGGTCCAGCTTGCCGAAGTGCAGGATGGTCGGGCCATTGGGCTGCTCGCCCACATAGGGCAGGATGCCGCCGCCGTAGTAGCAGGCCGCCGCCTGGAAATCGAGGCGGCAGGCCGCGGCCCAGGTGACGACCCCGCCCCAGCAATAGCCGGTGATGCCGACCTTGCCGGCCTCGGCCGCCACTTTGCGGGCGGCCTCGACGTCCAGCAGCACGTTGTCGAAATTGGCGTTGCCGTTGTCCTTCATGACCCGGCCCTTCGCGATGTCGTCCGGCGTATAGCCGACCTCGAAGCCCTTTTCGAAGCGGTCGTAAAGCGCCGGCGCCACGGCCAGATAGCCGACCTCGGCGAAGCGGTCACACAGATCGCGGATGTGTTCGTTGACACCGAAAATTTCCATGATGACGACGATGCCGCCACGCGGCGTGCCTTCCGGATCGGCGCGGTAGCCGTGCAATTGAAAGCCGTCGCCGGCGGTCAGCGTGATGTCTTGTCCCATGATGGTCCTCCCAGGGAATGGTCTTGCAGGTTTGGCGGGTAACCTAGCGTATGTCACGCCCGGGCAGAAGATCAAAGGCCGTCCCGGGAATGCCATCGTCGGGCGGCAACAATGAAAACACGTATATAAAGTATTTATTGACTAATATTCTATTTTTTATAATTATCATATAAAAGAACATACCATGAACTTGACAAGGAGGTAAGCATGCTGAAATCGATTTGCGTGGGAATGGCGCTGCTGCTCAGCCTCGCCGCCTGCCGCACAATTCAAGACGTCCCAGTTCCCCAAGTCGAAGAGAAGGCCGCCGTCGAGATCAGCGATCCCTCGGCCCTTGCGACGGTGCAGTTCGACCGCGTCGGCGTGAAGGTGAAACGGGGCACGGTGATCGGTCTGTACGAACCTTATGCCATGGGCCTGTCGGGCTGTTATGGCCGCCAAGGGAACATCCATTGGAATTCGGGCCGTGTCCTCGCCCGTGACGCGGAGTTCGCGGACCTGTTCTTCAATGAAATGAAGAGCCTGAACTTCAATGTGGTGGGGGACCCGGACAAGATGTTCGCCTCACAGTCTGACAATCGTCGGCAGGCAAGCTATCTGATCGGCGGTCAGATAGAGAAGATCGCCCTGAACGCCTGTCGGGAATACAACATCTGGACCGGGTTTCCCTATGACACCATCACAGGGAAAGGCGCCGTGACCGTGCGTTGGCAGGTGTTTTCAACGGTCGACCGCAAGGTCGTTTACGAGACGACGACGGACGGTGCCGCCAAACTGGAAACCGGCACGACCGGTGGCGAAATGGTCATCATCCACGAAGCCTTTGCCGGTGCCATCCGCAACCTTGCGGCGGATCAGGAGTTCGTCGATCTGTTATCCGGCTCGGAACCCAGCTTCGCCGACATCCGAAAGGTGGATGCGACGGAACTCATTCTCGACAGGGTTCCGCTCAGAACCGAGCCGATCTCCACCTATATCGACAACATCCGGCGCAGTGTGGTCACCGTTGAAGGCGGCCTTGGCCATGGGTCCGGGTTCTTCATTTCACCGACCTTGGTGATAACCAATTTTCACGTCGTGGAGAATCGCGACCTCGTCCGCCTGCGCCTGATCACCGGCCGCAAGGTCCTGGGTGAAGTCATCCGCCGCCACCCGAAGCGCGACGTCGCCATCATTCAGGTCGAAGCCAGCGGCCACCTCCCGGTCCCGCTCCGTGAAACTCCGGTCAAGGTGACGGAAGAGGTCTATGCCATCGGCTCGCCGCTCGACAAATCGCTTGCCGGCACGGTCTCAAAGGGAATTGTCAGCAAGTTCGCCAGCAACAGCCAGGGCCTGGAAGACATCCAGGCCGACGTCGATATTCACGGAGGCAATTCAGGAGGGGTCTTGTTGGACCACAACGGCAACGCCGTGGGCGTCAGCTATGCCGGAATCGGAACCTCGGACAAGATGTCCGTGGGCCTTAATTTCTTCATCCCCATCACGGACGCGCTGGAGAAATTGAATCTTCGCCTAAAGTCGCGGTCGGAGCCGGCATCCTGAGGCGTCGCGCGCCCTACACGTTGAAGTGGAACAGCATGATGTCGCCGTCCTTGACCATATATTCGCGGCCTTCCTGGCGCATCTTGCCGGCGTCCTTGGCCGCCTGTTCGCCGCCCAGCACCACGAAGTCGTCATAGGCGATGGTTTCGGCGGCGATGAAGCCGCGTTCGAAATCCTTGTGGATCACCGCCGCCGCCTGGGGCGCCTTGGTGCCCTTATGGATGGTCCAGGCGCGGGCCTCTTTCGGGCCCACGGTGAAATAGGTGACCAGGCCCAAAAGCTCGTAGCCGGCGCGGATCACGCGGGCCAGGCCCGTTTCCGCCAGTCCCAGGCTTTCGAGGAATTCCTTCTTGTCCGCCGGATCGTCCAGCATGGCGACCTCGGCCTCGATGGCGGCGGAGATCACGACGCTGCCCGCCCCCTGGGCCGCCGCCATTTCGGCAACACGGTCCGACAGCGCGTTGCCCGTGGCGGCGGAGCCTTCATCGACGTTGCAGACGTAAAGCACCGGCTTGGCGGTCAACAGCTGCAGCATGCGAAAGGCCTTGCCCTCACCGTCCTTGAGCTCGATCTTGCGCGCCGGCTGACCATCGCGCAGCAGATCGAGGCAGCGGTTGACGATCTCAAGCTGCTTGGCCGCGTCCTTGTCCTGGCCGCGGGCCTTCTTGGTCAGCGGATCGACCCGCTTTTCCAGGCTTTCCAGGTCGGCCAGCATCAGTTCCGTTTCCACGGTCTCGGCATCGCGCACGGGGTCCACGCTGGTTTCCACATGCACCACGTTGCCGTCCTCGAAACAGCGCAGGACGTGGCAAATGGCTTCGACCTCGCGGATATTGGCGAGGAACTGGTTGCCCAGGCCTTCACCCTTCGACGCCCCCCGGACCAGGCCCGCGATATCGACGAATTCAAGCTGCGTCGGCACGATGGTGGCGGATTTGCCGATCGCCGCGATCTTGTCCAGGCGCGGGTCGGGCACGGCGACGCGGCCCGTGTTGGGCTCGATGGTGCAGAACGGGAAATTGGCGGCCTCGGCCTTCGCCGTCGCCGTCAGGGCGTTGAAAAGGGTCGACTTGCCGACGTTGGGCAGGCCGACGATGCCGCAGTTGAAGCCCATCTTAGTCCTTCTTTTCCTTGTCTTCGCCGGCGCCGTCCTGTTGCCGGGGTGCCTTCGGGCGCGGCGGTTTGAGGGCCAGCGCCACCCGGTTCTGAAACCCGGCATCGTCGCCGGAGATCAGCAAGTCCGCATTGTCGGCGACGGCGTCCAACAGCGTGTCCCGCCACGCCTGGTCCTCTTTCGAGAAATCCTTCAACACATGGCCGACGACCTTGTCCTTGTCGCCGGGGTGGCCCACCCCGATGCGCACGCGGCGGAAATCGGGGCCGATATGGGCCTGGATGTTGCGCAGGCCATTGTGCCCGGCATGACCGCCGCCGGTCTTGACCCGCAGCTTGCCCGCCGCCAGGTCGAGTTCGTCATGGAACACGACCAGGTCGGCGGGTTTCAGCTTGTAGAAAGTCATGACCGCCTGAACGGCGCGGCCCGACTCGTTCATGAAAGTCTGCGGCTTGAGGATCAGCACCTTGCCGCCGGCAATCGTGCCTTCGGCAAGGTCGCCGTGAAACTTGGTCCGATAGGGGCCCAGCCGCCAGCGGCCGTGGATTGCATCCACGGCCATGAAACCGACGTTGTGCCGGTTGTCGCGGTAGGATGGGCCCGGGTTGCCGAGCCCCACCAGAAGCAGCATGGAACGCCCTCCCCGGAACCGATCCGGACGAGAGGATTACTCCTCGCCGCCCTCCTCGTCGTCGCCTTCCTCGCCGTCTTCGGCTTCGGCCTCGGCCTGTGCTTCGGCGGCTTCGTCCTTGACCACTGTCGGCGCGGCGATGGTGACCAGCACGAAGTCACGGTCGGTGATGGTCGGCTTGACGTCGGCGGGCAGGCCGGCATCCGAGATGCGCATCGCATCGCCGATGTCCAAACCTTCGAGGGACAGGGTGATCACGTCCGGAATGTTTTCCGGATCGCAGCGCACCTCGACCTCGTGGCGCACGACGTTCAGCACGCCGCCGCGCTTGAGGCCCTTGCACTTGTCCTCGTTTTCGACTTGGACCGGGATCATGACGGTAATGCGGGTACCCTTGCCGATGCGCATGAAATCGACATGCAGCGGGGCGTCGGTCACGGGATGGAACTGCACGTCACGCGGCAGCACGCGATGGTGATCGCCCGCGACGTTGAGGTCCATAAGCATGGAAAAGAAGCCGGGCTTATGCAGATGACGCATAAGTTCGACGGGTTCGACGGAAACCAGGATCGGATCCTTGTGATCCCCGTAGATCACGGCCGGAACGCGGCCGGACCGGCGGGTTGCGCGGGCTGCCCCCTTGCCTGCCCGATCGCGGGGTTCCGCCGTCATGGTGGTATTACCAGACATGGCATAACTCCGTATCAGTTTGAAAAGCCCCGGCCTCCAGGGGTGCCGGTGGCGAAATTCCCTCTCGCGAGGGCGCGCATACATAGCCCCAAGGGGTGCGGGGGTCAATACCGGCGGTAAACGGGCGGAAACGGGCCGTTCCCGGGGCACCTGGACTAATAGGCGCCGCCCAGGATGAACCGCATGATCCCGGCGGCGACCTCGGCCTCCTGGTCGATGAAGCCGTGCGGCGAGCGGCCCTTGCAGGCTTCGAGGCCGTCGCCGCCGCGCGCGCCCGGTCCGCCGGTCATCGTGACGACCTGTTCGCGGTTGCTGCTGGTCTTTTCCACGATATCCGCGGCCAGGCCGGGCGGCGTGCGTATGCATTGGTCATCGGCATGGACGACGACCAGGATCGGCATGCGGGCATTTTCCAGCGGCACGGAAAAGACCGTATCCGCAACCCAAGGCTTGGCCGCCCCGACCTTACCCGAGGTCACCGGCGAGGTCATGACCACCCCATCCGGGGCGTTCGGGCCGGTCAGGCGGGCCGCCGCATTGGCCGCCGAAATGCCGCCCCGGCTGGTGCCGACGACCCAAACGGGCAGGCCCATCCGCCTGCGCAGATCGGCGATCACGCGACCGATGTCCTCGGCATGGGCCGGTTCGATGCGAAAACCGCCCAGCCCTTCGTTACCCTGATGGTCGTCCGGCGCATCGACCAGGGCCGTGACCATCCCGCCGTCGTGGAACAGCGGCCGGGAGCGGACCAGGGAATTGCCCTTCAGCTTGCGCGGGCAGCCGTCGGCGTCGAGCTTGAGAAAGCCGCCGCCGCCCGCCAGCAGGACCAGCGCGGCCCGCCCGCCCGAGGACGGACCGGCGAGACTGACCCGGGTTTGCGTGCCGTCGTGGGTGGCGACGGCGACAACCTCACCGCAGGTTTCCGCCCGCGCAGGGCTGGCCACGGCAAAGGAACAGATTGAAGAGAAACATAGGAAACCGACACGGAAAAAGCGTCTCATGGCCGCTGGCCCTCCGCTGAACCGGCCTGGATCATAGCAGAATGCCCTGTCCCACATGCGGAAGAACTCGGGCTCAGCCGCCCATGGTGTGGGTGTAGAAGATATAAAGCCCGATGGCGATCAGGACAGCACCGCCGACGATTTCCGCGCGGCGGCCCAGCATGCGCCCGACGCGGGGGCCGATCATCAGACCCAGGGTGCTCATGATGAAGGACACGGCGCCGATCACGGCGACCGTCCGCCAGATGTCGACGGCGATGAGCGACAACGCCACCCCGACGGCGGCGGCGTCGATGCTGGTGCCGATCACGGTGGCGATGTTACCCAGGATGCCGCGCTTACCGCGCGGGGACGATGCCGGGTCGTCATCGTCCTCGCCGTCCCCGAACAGGCCTTCATAGAGCATATGCCCGCCGACCCCGCCCAAAAGGATCAAGGCAACCCAATGATCAATCTCCGTCACGTAGTCGGCGAAGCGGGCCGCCAGCAGAAAGCCCAGCAGGGTCATCGCCCCCTCGCTGGCGCCGAACATCAGGCCCATGCGCGCGGCGGGGATGAAGGTGCGGAAGCGCCCGGATGCTCCCCGGCCCAGGGACACGGCAAAGGCATCGGCCGACAGCCCAAAGGCGATAGTCAATACCGTCAGGAAGGACATGGGATCACTGCGCCGTCCAGCCGCCGTCGACGACCAGGGACGCCCCCGTCATCAGGCTCGACGCGTCGGAGGCCAAAAACACGATGGCCCCCATCAGATCCTCGACCTGACCGAGGCGGCCGAGCGCAATCTTGGACTTCACGAATTCGACAAAATCGGCGTCGGCCAAAAAGCCCTCGGTCATCGGCGTTTCCGTGAAGGTCGGGCAGATCGTGTTGACGCGGATGCCCTGGCCGCCCAGTTCCCAGGCCATGGCCTTGGTCGCCCCCTCGATGGCGTGCTTGGTCGCGCAATAGACCGTGCGCTTGGGCCCGCCGACCAACCCCATCTGTGACGACACGTTGATGACGGAGCCGGGCAGGCCGGCATCGACCAGCCCCTTCACCACCGCCTGGGCGACGAAGATGGCGGCCCGCACGTTCAGGTTCGTGACCGCGTCATAATCTTGTTCCGTGACTTCCAGCAATTCCTGCGGGCGGTTGCCGCCGGCGTTATTGAACAGAATCTGGAACGGCCCGCGGGCCGCGACCTCGGCCTGCATGCGGGCGGTGTCGGTGACGTCGAGGGTCAGGGCCTGGGCCTCCTGGCCGCGCGCACGGATCGCCTCGGCGACGGCCTCGACCTCATTGCCCGTGCGCGCGCAGAGCGTGACATGGGCCCCCATCTCGGCCAACGCGGCGGCGGCGGCCAAGCCGATACCCCGGCCGGCGCCGGTCACCAGGGCCTTCCGCCCATCGAGGCGGAAGCTGGGGGTTTTCGGCAGATCCATCGGAGCCCTCAGTTGAACAACGATGACACCGAGCTTTCCTCGGAAATCCGGCGCATGGCCTCGGCGATCAGCGGGGCCACGGTCAGCTGTTCGATGTTGTGGGCGACCCGCACGGCCTCGGTCGCCATGATGCTGTCCGTCACGCACAGCCGGTCCATGGGTGACGACGACACCCGCGCCACCGCCCCGCCCGACAGAACCCCATGGGTGACATAGGCGGAAACCGCCTCGGCCCCCTCCTCCATCAGCGCCACGGCGGCGTTGCACAGGGTCCCGGCGCTGTCGACGATGTCGTCGACCAGGATGCAGCGGCGGCCTTTAACGTCGCCGATGATGTTCATGACTTCGCTGACACCCGCGCGTTCGCGGCGCTTGTCGATGATGGCAAGGTCGCCGTCCAGGCGCTTGGCCAATGCCCGGGCGCGCACCACGCCACCCACGTCCGGCGACACGATGACCAGATCGGCGCCATTCTCGCGGTCCTGGATGTCCTTGGCCAGCACGGGCTCGGCGTAGAGGTTGTCCGTCGGGATGTCGAAGAAACCCTGAATCTGGCCGGCGTGCAGGTCCATGGTCAGGACCCGGTCCGCACCCGCTTCGGTAATCAGGTTGGCGACCAGCTTGGCCGAGATCGGCGTGCGCGGGCCGGACTTGCGGTCCTGACGGGCATAGCCGAAATAGGGAATGACGGCCGTGACCCGGCGGGCCGAGCCGCGGCGCAGCGCGTCCAGCGTGACCAGCAGTTCCATCAGGTTGTCGTTGGCGGGGAATGAGGTCGACTGGATGACGAAGACATCCTCGCCGCGCACGTTTTCCTGAATCTCGACGAACACCTCCATGTCGGAGAATCGCCGGATCGAGGCCTTGGTCAGCGGCAGATTGAGGTAAGCGGAAATCGCCTCTGCAAGCGGCCGGTTGGAATTGCAGGCAATGATTTTCATGGCTGCGCACTTTCGTTTTGCGTCCGAAGGCGGAGCAAAACCACCCCTGGAGATGCCCGGTGCCGAGCGCCGGTAGGGCCTATTCCCCTGTTCGGCGCGCGGACTCTAACAACGCCGGACCTGCCTGTAAACGATCTTTCATAGTCCTGTAATTTCAGAGACTTATCACATTATCGCCGGGGCGGCGGGATGGCTTCGCCGGGGTCCCAGGGAAGAGTCTCTCCGCTTTGCCCGGGCGGGGGCACTGCATCGGCGGGTAATCGCCGGGCGAACGGGCGGGCCTTATCCCCAAGCACCCGCTGAATGCCCACGACCGCCCCCATGGCGACGTTAAGCGCCGTGTCCCCCCAATTGTCGTCGAGCATGCCCGCCGAAACCGTGTTGTTCTGTTCGGCGCTGCCCAGCGCCGTGCCCTCCGTGGTTTCGACCGACCACACGATACGGGCGTTCTGCTTACCGTCCTTGGGCTCGGACATGACGACCAGGCCGCGCACCAGGAACCGCGCCTGGCGCGGGTCGTCGGTGACGTTCTGGTCACGCGCGCGCAACACCCGCTTCAAGGCCTCGGCCAACAGGCGGTTGCCGTTGCCGGGGGCTCCGGTGACCTCGGCGATGAGAAAGGAATTGGCGGCATCCTGGTCATGGGTCCGCAGGGTCGGCGGCGTGAACGTTTCCTCGACGACCTTTTCACCGGCCGCGTCCTCCGGGCCGAGGACGCTTTTTTCCTCGGTCGCCGACTGCGGAGCGTCCCCGGCGGCCACCTTGGCGCGGGAGGACTCCAGCTCTTCCTGGGCGGTCATCTCGGGGGGGACGTCCTTGGTGACGGGGGCATCGAGTGGCACCAGATGGTCCTGCAACTTGGCGATCACCCGCTTGGGCCCGCCGGGCGCGGGCAGGTCGGGGTTGTCGAGATTGTCCGGCACACCCAGGCCGCGGCCCTCGGCCAACGTGCGTTCGCGCTCTTCCCAGCCGCCGATGACCTCGTGGATGCCATCGACGGCGGCGGCGGCGATCAGCCGCGCGGTCGGCATCCATTGCGTATCGAAGGTGCCCGACGGCACCGTGTTGTCCTGTTCCGCCTTGCCGACCTCCTTGCCGTCGGGGCGGGCCAGCCGCCAAGTGATGCGCACCCCCTGGCGGCCTTGGACCGACGGCGAAACCTCCATCAATCCGGTCAACACATATTTCGCCTGTTCACGGTATCGGGTCAGGCGCGTCCCCCGCGCCTTCAAAGCTTCGGCGATGGCGCGGGTCAGGGAAAAATCGCCGTCGCCGGGCGCCCCCTCGACCGGCATCACGAAGATGCCCTTGTCGGGGGCCGGCTCCGCCTGGGCCGGAGCGATCCCGGCCAGGATGGCGGCGACGCGGTGGGCGACGTCCTCGGCGACGCGGATGATGACCTCGGGCGTGCCGAATTCCCATTCCCCGCTGGTCGCGTCGACGGGCTGTTCCAGGTCGGCCAACAGCAGGCCGTCCTTGTTCGACAACTGCCAGTGAAGGGTGACGTAGGGAATGGCGTTGGGGTTCTTGTCGCGATGGGCGCGGCCGTGAAGGATGTATTCCGAGGCGTCGAAGGGGGCGACCCCGGCAGGCAGGCCGTAGGGTTCGAAGGAATCGACCGTGGTCCGCGCCAGAATCTTGGACATGATGGGCGCCGTGCCCTCAATCGGGTTGACCTGAATGCCCTTGGTGAAGGTGCCGTGGACGATGGCATTGCCGACGCTGTCCACTTCGCCCGGCGTGAAGGCGCGCGGCACGGGCGCGCAGGCGGTCACGGCCAACACCACCGCCGCAAGAACCCAGATTGCGAATTGGACCGTTGCCCGCAAGGCCGTCCGTCCTTCGGCTTCCCGTGCCATCAGGCGATGGCGCCCCTAAACAATAACGCAGGTGACGAGAATCACCGCGAGCGCCGCCAAGGTCAAGACCGCCAGATAGGGCATGGTCCCGCCCCCTCAGCCGGCGGCCAAGGCGACCACGGCGAGTTCGCGCCCGTAGTCGGTTTCGCCCAAATGGGTGGCCCTGCGGTAGCTGTAGAACCGGCCGGCGTCGACATAGGTGTCTAGGCCCACGTCATGGGTGCTGGCCAGACCCAGGGCGGCCAGCCGGTCCATGATGAAGCCCGCCAGATCGAATTGGTAATGGCCGGGCCGGTCGCCGGCGGCGAAGTACTTGTCGTGGTCGGCGTGACGGCCCGCGAAGGCGTCCTTCATGTCCTGGCCGACCTCGTACGATTCCTGGCGGATGCAGGGGCCGAGGGCGGCGTGGATGGCGGCCCGCTTCGCCCCCTCAGCCTCCATCCGGGCGACTGTGTTTTCCAGCACCCCGGACATCGCGCCCCGCCAGCCCGCATGGGCCGCGGCGACCACGCCCGAGGTGCCGTCGGCAAACAACACCGGCGCGCAATCGGCGGTCAGGATGCCGAGCGCCAGACCCGGCCGGCGGCTGACCAGGGCGTCGGCCTTTTCCATGGCGGCGCGGTCGCGGGGGGCATCGGCGGCCCACACATCGGGGGAATGAACCTGATGGACCAGGGCCAGATCATCCGCCCCCAACCCCATCGCCGCCATGGCGCGGCGCTTGTTTTCCTGGACATGGTCGGGATCGTCCTTGGACCCCTGCCCGCAATTCAGCCCAGCGTAGATGCCGCCGGAGACCCCGCCCCGGCGGGTGAAGAAGCCGTGCGCGATCCCGGCCTGATCGGCCAAGTTGGGTGCACGGACGATGTCGAGGGATTCGGTCATGAAGACTTTTACCTTGTTCGCACGGGCCAGTTCAAATCACGGATTCCGACACAGCCTATTCAAATCCGGGCGGCGCGGTCAGGCCCGGATGCTGCACGGCCAGGACCCGGAACAGGCGGCCCATCTGGCCGGCCCCGGTCAGGCGGGCGAAGGCCGCGTCGATCGCCGCCTTCTGGCGGGCGTCGGCCTTGGCGGCCAACGCCTGGGCCCGCGCGCCGATGCCGAGGGCGGTCAGGAAATCCCCCTGCCCGACGGGCCCGAAAGTCACGGCTCCCGCCTGGATGCAGGTCTGGGCCAATTGCTGGAAATCCACATGGGCGGTCAGGTCCGCCTCGCCCGGCGCGGTCAGCACGTCTGCGTATTCATGGCCCTTCACCGCCTGCAGGGTATCGCCGGGGGCACTGCGATCATGGCCGTAATCGACGATCAGCGCCGCCCCGCCCTGGGCCGCCAGCCGCGCAGCCAGGGTATGTCCCTTGCGCAGACCGGCGGGGCAGATTTCGATCAGGCTGCCCTCGGGCGCTTGGTTCAAGGGCGGCGGGATCAGCGGGCTCGCCGCCTGGGCCCCCGACAGGACGAAGGCAAGGGCCGCCGCGTCCGCGTCCCAGGCAACCAGACGTTCGCGCCAGCCATCGGGCCCGCGCAGGAACTGGCGGATCGGCAGGGCGTCGAAAAATTCGTTGGCAATGACGAGGGCGGGGCCCGCCGGCACCTGGGAAAAATCGTTCCACCACTGGGGCGTCACGCCGGGATGAGCGGCCGCCAGGGTTTTCCGCTGCGCGTCACGCAACACCGGACTGGTTTCGACCAAGTGCACCTGCACGGCCGCCCGGAAAGGTGCGACGGTCCCCATCGCGCGGAGCGCATCCGCCATCAAGGTGCCGCGCCCGGGGCCGAGTTCGACCAGATGCACGGCGCCGGGTGTGCCCATGGCCTGCCATTGCACGGCGGCCCACAGGCCGATCAGTTCGCCGAACATCTGGGAGATTTCCGGCGCCGTGGTGAAATCGCCGCCAGCACCCAGGGGATCGCGGGTCATGTAATAGCCATGGGCCGGGTTGCCCAGACATTCCTCCATATAGCGGGCGACGGTCAGCGGCCCTTCCAGGGCGATGCGGCGGCGGAGATGGGCCAGCAGGCCTGTCATGCGCCCGCTTTGCCGGCCCGGTTGGCGCGCCAGATCAGCCACAGGCCGACGGCGATCATGGGCAGGGACAAGAGCTGGCCCATGGTGGCCCCCTGGAACAGGAAGCCCAGGTAGGCGTCCGGTTCGCGGAAGAATTCCGCGGTGATGCGCGCCGCGCCATAGCCGATGAAGAACACACCGGCGAGGAAGCCGGGCCGCGCCCGCAAGCCCGGCCGCCGCCATAACACCGCCATCACGACGAACAAAACAAGACCTTCGAGCACCGCTTCATAGATCTGGCTGGGGTGGCGCGCCATCGGGCCGCCATGGGGGAACACCATGGCCCAGGGCACGTCGGCCGCACGGCCGAACAGCTCGCCATTGATGAAGTTGGCGATACGCCCGAAGAACAGGCCGATGGGCGCCGTACAGCCCAGCATGTCGGCGAAGGTGAACAGCGGGATGTCCCGCTTGCGGCAGAACAGAAGGGTCGCGACGCAGACCCCCAGCAGGCCGCCGTGGAACGACATGCCGCCCTGCCATACGGTCAGGATGTTCAGGGGATTTTCGAAATAGAAACCGGGCTTGTAGAACAGCACGTAGCCGAGCCGCCCGCCCAGAACCACCCCGATGGTCGCCCAGACCAGAAAATCATCGACGGCAAGGCGGCTGACGACGGGTTCCCGCACGGTCGTGGTCTTGCCGTCGTCACCCAACACCCGGACGTCGCGCAGCGGCAGATCGCCGGTCATGCGCAGCATGTAGCGCCAGCCCAGGATCAGCCCGCTGATATAGGCCAGGGCGTACCAGCGGATGGCGAAGGGGCCGATCTGAACGATGATCGGATCAATGGCGGGAAAAGCCAGGACAGGAAGAATAAGTGCGAAAGTCATGGTGTTCCGTCCGTCACAGATAAGGGTCGCCGGTGGCGAGGAAGTCCTGCACATAGCGGCGCACGCCTTCTTCCAGCGGCGTTTGCGGATGGGCGTAGCCGGCGGCGCGGATGCGGTCCATGCGGGCCTCGGTGAAATACTGGTACTTGTCGCGGATATCCTCGGGCGTCGGCACGAAGTCGATCATCGGCGCCTTGCCGAGGGCCCGGTACACGGCGGCGGCCAGATCGGCGAAGCTGCGCGCCTTGCCCGACCCGCAGTTGAACAGGCCCGAGGCCTCGGGATGGTCGAGCAGCCACAACACCATATCGACGCAATCACCGACCCAGACGAAATCGCGCAGCTGACCACCGTCGGGATAATCCGGGTTATGGGATTTGAACAGGGTGCAGGCCTCGCCCCGGGCCGCATTCTCGTAAACCTGGCGGGCGACGGACTGCATGCGGCCCTTATGGTATTCATTGGGCCCGAACACGTTGAAAAACTTGAGCCCGGCCCAGCCCGGCGGCCTGGGGGCGCCCGCCGCGACCTGTTCCGCGACCCAGATGTCGAACTGGTTCTTCGACCAGCCGTACAGGTTGAGCGGCTTCAACGCCTTGAGCGCCTCGATGGCACCATCGTCGTCGAAGCCTTGGGCGCCGTCACCATAGGTCGCCGCCGAGGAGGCGTAGATATAGGGAATGCCCTGATCCGCGCACCAATGCCACAGGCGGCGGGACAGCAGAATGTTATTCTTGATGATGCGGACCAGGCGCGATTCCGTGGTCGCCGAAATGGCGCCCATGTGGATGACGCCGCGAATCCGGTCCGCGTTGGCGTCGAGGAATCGGGACAGGCCCTCGGGTGCGACCGTCTCCACCTGCCGGCGCTTGGCGATGTTGCGGGCCTTTTCGTCCGAATCGACATGGTCGACGACCGCCACCGGGCCCAGGCCCCTGGCCTCCAGCCCGTGAACGATATTCGATCCGATGAAACCGGCGCCGCCGGTGACCACATACATGGGCTGCTTATAGGCTGGGCCGGGCCGGGGAGCAACAGGGCCCGCGCTTGCGAAAGCCCCCCAAGGAGGCCATATATCTTCTATAGATTACGCGCCACGAGCCAAGGAGTTCCACCATGCAGACGTCCAACCGAATCCTCGACGACTTGGCCAAGGTGGCCAACGGCGCCGTGGCGACGCTCGCCGGCATGAAGGACGAACTGGAAGCCATGATCCGCCAACAGATCGAACGATTCCTGGCCGACGGCAACTTGGTTCCCCGCGACGAGTTCGACGCCATGGCCGAAGTCGCGAAGAACGCCCGCGCGGCACAGGAAAAACTGGAAGCCCGAGTCGCCAAACTGGAGGCCCAACTGGCCGGCCAAGGAGCCGCCAAGCCTCGGGCGGCCGCGAAAAAAACCACGGCTAAACCCGCCCCGCGCAAGGCCCCGGCGGGCAAACCGAAGGCCTGACCTTCCGTCCATATATGGAGTCGTTTCAGGACCTTGCGTCCGGCGGCGTTTTGGCGCGTTTGCGTCTAAGCCTTTCTGATTCCCGATTCTTCCACAAATATTCACAGAACCGCCCCAATCCGCCCTTGCACGGCTTTCGCCCTTAAGGCAGGCTAGCTCTTGTATCCAAGGGGGCCACAGATACCATATTTCGGTAACCTCCGAGATGTTGTGGGCGATCCCTTTGGCGACAAGCCTGGAGGCGCCCGCCGGGCGCCGCCGGTCCAGCCACGAAGGAGCAGCGGCCATGCCTGCACTCGAATTCGCCGTAGATACCCAAAAACACAATCCTTTGGATCTGATCGAACAGATCGTGGAAGGAAACGACTGGACCTTCGACCGCCGAAGCGACCAGGAACTGGCCGTTCAAGTGCCGGGAACCTGGTGCGACTACAGCCTCTATTTCGCCTGGAACGACGAAATCGAGGCCATGCACTTCACCTGCGCCTTCGACATGCGCGTGCCCCAGGAGCGGCGCACGCCGGTCTACGAGCTTCTGGCCCGGGTCAATGAAAAGCTCTGGCTCGGCCATTTCGGCATGTGGGATGACGAAGGCCTGCCCATGTTCCGCCATGTCCTGCCCATGCGCGCGGCCAACGGCCCGACCATGAGCCAGATGGAGGACATCGTCGAAACGGCGCTGTACGAATGCGAACGCTTTTACCCCGCCTTCCAATACGTGATCTGGGGGGGTCGCACCGCCGACGACGCCGTGGCCGCCGCCATGGTGGACACGGTCGGCGAAGCCTGATCCCGCCCCGCAGGATCGAAGGAGCCCTGCCATGACGGCCGCCCATCCCTTGTTGGTTGTCGGCGGCGGCAAGATGGGCGGCGCCCTGATGGCCGGATGGATCGGCCGCGGCATTCCGGCGACCGACATCTTCGTCGTCGAACCCAACCCCGACAGCGCCTCGGTCCTGGCCCGCGATCACGGCGTCACCGTCGCCGCCGTGGCGGACGACCTGCCCCCGGATTTCCTGCCCGAACTGGTGATGTTCGCCGTCAAGCCGCAGGTCATGGCCGACGTCGTTCCCGACTATCTTCCGTTCGCCGGGCCGGCGACCGTGTTCCTGTCCATCGCCGCCGGCACGCCCATCGCCTTGTTCGAGGATTACCTGGGCGAAGTCGCGGCGGTCGTCCGCGCCATGCCCAATACCCCGGCCGCCGTCGGCCGGGGGGTCAGCGTCGCCTGCGCCAACGCCCGCGTCACCGACGCCCAGCAGAAGCTGTGCCACGATCTTCTGACCGCCGTCGGCCAGGTTCATTGGGTCGAGGACGAAGACCTGCTGCATGCGGTCACCGGCCTGTCCGGCAGCGGTCCGGCCTATGTCTTTCATATGGTCGAATGCCTGGCCCGGGCGGGCCGCGCAGCGGGCCTGCCGGCAGATCTCGCGGATTCGCTGGCCCGGGCAACGGTCGAGGGCGCGGGCGAGCTGCTGCACCGCGCCGCCACGGACACGCCGGAAATCCTGCGCCGCAACGTGACCAGCCCCGGCGGCACCACTGCGGCCGGACTGACGGTCCTGATGGGCGGCGATCCCAACAAGGACGACCCCGCCAATGGCCCCCTGGGCGATTTGGTGACCGATTGCGTCGCCGCCGCCGCCAGGCGGTCCCGCGAACTGGCGGAATAGCCGCCGCGATCCGGCTGGCATTTCCGCCGATCCTTCCTACATAATGAAAAGCGCAGGTAAGGAGGCTCCGCCATGGCCAAGCGGCCCCAAGGTACGACCTCAGGCAAGGCAAGCGGCAAAAGCAAGGCGAAGACCGCGTCCCCGGGCGATCCGCGGGACTCCGTGATCGACGCCGCCATGGCACGGGTCGCGCGGGACGGCTGGCGGCGGCTCTCCCTGGCCGACGTGGCCGCCGATGCTGGGGTGCCGCTGTCCGATATACTGATCCCCTTTCCCACCAAGTACGACATCGTCAACGCGTTCCAGGACCGTATCGATGCACAGATGCTGGCCGCCGCCGACGCCCATGCGGCCTCGGGCGACGCGGGCATCGGCATCCGCGATCGCCTGTTCGACCTTCTGATGGAACGGTTCGACGCGCTCGCCCCCCACCGGGCCGCCATGGCCGAGATCGCCAAGGATTCGCTCTGCGATCCGGCGGCGCTGCGGTTCCTGCCGCGCATGGCGCGGACCATGACCCGGGTGCTTGCGGCCGCCGGCATCGACGCCTCGGGGCCCTGCGGGCTGCTGCGCGCCAAGGGTCTGGCCCTGGTCTATGCCGACGCCTTCCGGGTGTGGCTGGGCGACGACGGCGCCGATCAGGCAAAGACCATGGCGGCGCTCGACAAGGGACTGCGCCGGGCCGAAACGGCAGTACGGTTTCTCGACCGGGTCCGCCCGAAGCAGGGCCGCCACGAGGAAACAGCCGAAGCCCCCCGGGCCTAGGCTTCTTTTTTTATTGCACTGCAATATAAGACTTGACTCACATCCTCCATCAGTCGCATATATGCATCACTGTTGCAGTGCAGCAAAAATGCTGCATGTGCACGACGCATATTCCCTTTCGCGCTCCAATGGAGGACCGACCAAATGTACGCCGATATGTTCAAGCTCGACAAAAATGGCTTCCCCGCCTGGGCTGCCGATTTCACCAAGATCTATGCCGACTTCGACCCCGCCAAAATGTCCGATCAGGTCATGAAGGCGATGAAGGGCGGCTCCATGGAAACCATCGACGTCAATGCCGTGATGGACATCCAGCGCAAGAATCTTGAAGCCCTGAACAAAGCCAGCCAGGCCGCCTTCGAAGGCGTTCAGGCCGCGGCCCAGAAGCAAGCCGAACTGTTCAAGGCCGCGTTCGATCAGGCCAGCACCGCCGCGGAATCCCTGGGTAAGGTTTCTTCCCCGCAGGACTTGGCGGCCAAGGAATTGGACCTGTGCAAGGCCGCTTTCGAATCCTCCCTGGCCAACTCCAAGAAGGTCACGGATGTCGTCACCAAAGCCAACGACGCCGCCGTTAAGGTGATCAACGCCCGCATCGCCGAAGCCTTCGACGAAATGAAGGGTCAGATGAGCAAAGCCAAAACCAAGTAATCGGCTTTTCCGTCTTTCGAAGAAGGCCGCCCCAAGGGGCGGCCTTTTTTGTTGCCTGCCTTTTTTATTGCCAACCTTTTTTATTGCATGGCGGGGCGGGAGCGATAAATTTCCGGGCCGAAGGAGACGTTCCATGCCCGAAAGCCCGACCCCGCAGATCGCCTTCGACGATTTCCTGGCCGTGGATATCCGCGTCGGGACGATCGTCCGCGCCGAACCTTTTCCCGAGGCCCGCCGCCCGGCCATCAAGCTGTGGGTCGATTTCGGCCCGGACATCGGCGAGCGCAAGACCTCGGCTCAGATCACCCGCCACTACACGCCGGACGGCCTGGTCGGACGCCAGGTCGCGGGCGTCGTCAATTTTCCGTCAAAGCAGATCGGCAAGTTCATGTCGGAAGTGCTGGTCCTTGGGTTTCCCGACGCAGACGGCGAGGTCGTGCTGATCCACCCGGACCTCAATGTCCCTAACGGCGGTCGGCTGTTCTGAGACCTGCGGCCGCCCCTCAGACCTGGCGTTCCATCTCGTCTTTTTCCAGCGCGCGGGCGCGCGCCTCGATTGCCGCCACCCGGCGGGCGTAGGCGATCGATTCCGCGACCATCAGGCGCAGTTTTTCGGGCTGGACCGGCTTGTGCATGACCTCGAAACCGCTGGCCGCCGCCTCGCGCAGGCGGTCCGGGCCCGTGTCGCCGGTCAGCAGGAACCCCGGCACGTCGCCGCCCCAGACGTGGCGGATGGCCAAAATCGCGTCGGCCCCCGTATGGCCTAGCTTGAGCCGGTAATCGGCGACCACCAGTTCCGGCTGCTTGCGTTCCTGCTCCAGCTTGGCGATCGCCTCGACCGCCGAGCCGGCGACCAAGGCGTCATACCCCCATCCGGTCAGCAGCAATCCCAGCGCGTCGCGAATGTCGGCCTCGTCATCAATGCCGACCACCACGGCCCCCGTCACATCGGGATGCTCATCCGCCGGCAGGGTCATTTCCGCAGGCGCATGGTCGCCGGCCAGCGGCAGGCTGACGGCAAACCGCGACCCCTGCCCCACCCATGACCGCACGTCCACGGGATGGTCGAGCAGATTGGACAGGCGCTGCACGATGGCAAGCCCCAGGCCCAGTCCCTCGCGCCGGTCGCGCGCCGGATTGCCGACCTGGTGGAACTCCTCGAAGATCATCTCCAACTGGTCCTCGGGGATACCGACGCCCGTATCCCAGACCTCGACCCGCACACAGTTCCCGGCACGCCGGCAGCCGACCAGGATCTTGCCGGTTTCCGTATGGCGCACGGCGTTGGTCAAAAGATTGCGCAGCAGGCGGTCGAGCAGGCCCGGATCGCTGTCGACCAGAAGTGCGCAGGGCACCATGTTGAGCCGCAGGCCCTTTTCCTCGGCCAGGGGACGGATTTCCGAACACAGGCGTTCCAGCACGGCACCCAGGTTGAAATCGCGCCGCTGCGGCACGAACAGCCCGGCGTCCAGTTTCGAGATGTCGAGCAATGAACCGAGCAGGCGTTCCAGGGCGTCCGAACAGTCGCTGATGCGGTTGATAAGCTGCTTCGCCTTGTCGTCCAGGTCCCGTTCCGACAACACGTTGACGAACATGGCCAGCGCCTGCAGGGGCTGACGCAAATCGTGGCTGGCGGCGGCCAGGAAGCGCGACTTGGCGGCACTCGCCAGTTCGGCGGCGTCCTTGGCCTCGGCCAGCATTTCCTCGGCCTCTTTCGTGGCCGTGACATCGCGGCCGACGCCCTGGATTTCCACCATCCGCCCGTCGTCGTCGAACACCGCGCGTTCGGTCCATTGCTGCCAACTGACCTTACCGTCGTGTCCGATCACCCGATGGAGGTTTTCCTCAATCGGATTTTTCGGGCCGATACGGCGGATGATGGCTTGGCGCAGGGCGGCTTCGCCGTCGCTCAGTTCCGAGCCGACGGGCCGGCCGATCAGCTGTTCGCGGGGCACACCATAATATTGGCAATAGGCTTCATTGACGAAGGTCCGGACCCCGTCGGGGGTGCAGCGCCGGATCAGCTCCGTCTGATCCTCGACAATGGCGTGATAGCGCAGTTCGGAATCGCGCAGCGCCTGTTCGGCCCGCTTGCGCTCGGTAATGTCCTGGGTAACCCCGAACAGCCGGCGTGCGCGGCCGTGTTCGTCGAAATCGGCACTAAGGTCCTCAAAAACATAGCGCATCGTGCCGTCCGGCTGAAGAACCCGATACTCATGCCGGCAATTGGGCACGGGATCTTCGTAGGCGGCGGCGATGCGCGGTCGGTCGTCGGGATGGATCATGTCCAGGAAGACCTTGCCCGTGGGGCCCGCGCGGCCGGGGCGCAGGCCCCAGATCCGCCACAGGACGGGCGAGCAGACGGTGCGGTTGTCCTCCGGGAAATGTTCCCAATACCCGACCCGGGCGGTACGCGACGTCGCCTGCAGCTTGCTTTCGGAATCGGCCAGGGCTTCTTCCCAGCGCTTGTCCTGGGTGATCTCCTTGGCCGCACCGACCACGCGCACGACCTCGCCGCTGGTGCCCCGTTCCGGGCGCGAATAGACGCGCAGCCAGCGTACCCGGCCGTCGGCGGACAGCAGGCGGAATTCGTCGGTCGAGGGAATGCCCAGGCGCAGGCGCTGGTCGCGGGATTCCAGGATCGGCACGTCGTCGGGATGGATCTGGGTCAGCCAGGCCAGCGGCGCGTCGCTTTGCCCGGACTGCCCGGCCAGGCCGTCGATCCCGCCGACCTGCCATTTCGAGGTTACCCGGCCGTCGGGGGCGACGTCATAGGCATAGACGACGTCCGAGGTCAGTTCGGAAATGATGCGGTAATGGGCGTCCGTTTCGGCATCGTGTTCGGCGGCGCTCATCGCGCGGCGGCGAGGGACATCCGTCACCTGCGCCTCGGGAGCCACCACGGCTGCCGGATCGCGCCGCCGACGGCCCAGCCGCACCCCAACAAGGAACGCCACCACCGCAACGGTCAGTCCGACCATGATCGCCGGCCCCGGGTGGGCCACCGCCTCACCGGATTGCGCCCATGCCGGCGGCGCGGCGAGCAATACCCCGATGGCCGCAGCCGATGCACCGAACCGTCGGCGGGCGCTCAATGGATGATTTTTGTTTTCCCGGCTTCTGGTGCCATAGCCAGTACGGGAACAGCGGGACCTCATGACGCCCTCCTTGTCGGCGCAGTCAGTCCTGTTCCAGGCCCTGCGTCAATCCCAACGATGCCGCCTTGATCACCGCCTGGGTCCGGTTGTTCGCGTCGAGCACCTTCAAAAGCCCCGTGACATGCAGCTTGATGGTGCCTTCGGCGAGACCCAGGATACGGGCGATCTCCTTGTTCGACTTGCCGCCGGCCATGAGGTTGAGGACATCGCGCTGGCGCGGCGTCAGGTGCAATCCGCCGGGGCCTTCGGTCTTGACCCCGCCGGGAGCCCAGTCGAGCAGCGTCGGCGGCAGATAGATTTCCCCGGCGATCACCTTGCGTACGGCATTGACCACCACGGAACTGTCCAGGGTCTTGGGGATGTAGCCATGAGCGCCGCAGTCCATGGCCAGGCTCATTTCCTCGGACGTTTCGGCGGCGGACACGACGACCACCGGCACGCCGTTCAGGGAGCGGATCAACGCGTTAAGCCCCGCGAACCGTTCCATCCCCGGCATGCCCAGATCGACAAGGGCGAGGTCCAGGTCGTCGGTTTCGTTGGCCGTGCGCAGGGCTTCCGGATAGCTCGCGGCCTCGACGACCGTGATGTCGGGATCGATGATTTCCAACAGCGAACCCAGCCCCTTACGGAACAGGGCGTGGTCGTCGGCAATCAGAACTTTCGACGGAAGGGAATCAGCCACCTACACCCCCCAGACACCAAGCCGAACCCTCCCAGGGCCGCGGTGCCGCGATTATCGGACCATTACTTGATCTGTTCCCATTATAGATGTCATCGGCGGAATTGCCATGAAATCCGCCGGGGCCGTCCCGGCCCGGAAACCCTACAGGGGCAGGCGGATGCGGCCGCGCAGGCCGCCGGCCGGCGATTCCGACAACAGAATTTCGCCGCCGTGGCTGCGCACCACGTCGCGGGCGATGGTCAGGCCCAGCCCCACCCCGCCGGTTTCCGGGTTGCGGGAATCGTCGAGCCGGAAGAACGGCCGGAACACCTCGGCGCGCTTGTCTTCGGGAATGCCGGGGCCGTCGTCGTCCACGGTGATCTCGATGGCGTCGCCCCGCTGTCCCGCCCGCACCGACACATGCTGGCCATAACGCGCCGCGTTCTCCACCAGGTTGGTGACGCAGCGCTTGAAGGCGTTGGGCCGCAGCGGCAGGTTCAATTGATCCTCCAAGTGCAGATCGATGGGCCGGCCACGGCGGCGGACCTGACCGACCACGTCTTCCAGCAGCATGCCCAGGTCCGTCGGCGACGGTTTTTCCGTGCCCTCGCCTCGGGCGAAGGCAAGATAGCCTTCCAGCATGTGTTCCATTTCCGACACGTCGGCGGACAGATCGTCGACCCCCTCCACGTTCTTGAACATCGCCAATTGCAGCTTCATCCGCGTCAGCGGCGTGCGCAGGTCGTGCGACACGCCGGACAGCATGTCCGTGCGCTGGGTGATCTGGCGCTGGATGCGTTCGCGCATGGCCATGAAGGCCTGAGCCGCCTGACGGACCTCGGTCGCCCCCTCGGGCTTGAAGTTCGATACGTCCCTGCCTTTGCCGAAATTATCGGCCGCGCGGGCCAGACGGCGGATCGGCTTCACCTGATTGCGCATGAAGATGGTGGCGACCCCGAACAGGATCAGCGACGTGCCGATCATCCAGATGACAAAGACATAGACCGTGGTCGAGAATAGCCGCTTGCGCGTGGTGGTGATGCGCAGCACGCCGTCGGCAAGCTGCACGTCGATGATGACGTTGCGGTCCGAACTTTCCGAATCCAAACGGTAGGGCTTGACGATGAAGCTCTGCATGGAGCGGTCGAGTACGTCTTCCAGGTCATTGGCCGGCGGCACCGCCTTGTTGGACAGAATCGCGCCCGGCAGAAAGGTCACGAACATGTCCATGTTGCGGCCAGCCAGGGCGGCGGCGCGCTCGCGGCCTTCATCGCTGGGATCGTCGGTGACCAGTTGCACGATGGCGGCCACGTCGCCGGCGACGCTGCGCGCCAGGCGGTAGGACACCTTGTCCCAATGGGTTTCGTAGAAGATCAGGCCCGACACCACCTGCAACAGGATCAGCGGCGTGACGATGATCAGCAGGGCGCGGCCAAGCAGGCTTTTCGGCAGGGCGTTCTTGAGGGTCGTCTGAAGGGGCATGGCCGGAGTCTTCAATCGGGGCGCAGAACATAGCCCTTGCCCCGCACGGTCTGCAGATAGCGGGGATCGCGGGGATCGGGTTCGATCTTACGGCGAAGACGGGTGACCTGTACATCGACGGCACGCCCGCCACCGGCCGCCCCCGTGCGGGCGATCAGGTCGTCGCGGGTCAGCACGTCGCCCGGGCGCGCGGCGAGCGCGCACAACAATCCGGCCTCCAGATCGGTCAGGCGCACGGGGCGCCCACCCCGCAGCAGTTCGCCCCGGTCACGGCGGAACAGAAAATCGCCGAGATGAAGGTCGTCCCCGGGGGCCTGGGCCTGAGGGGCGCGCTTCATGATGTTGCGGATGCGCAAAAGCAGCTCACGCGGCTCGAACGGCTTGATCACATAGTCGTCGGCACCGCCTTCCAGGCCCGAAATGCGGTCCTCGGTTTCCGCCATGGCGGTCAGCATCAGGATGGGAATGGCCGACCGGGTGCGCAGGTCGCGCGCGAATTCCAAACCTGTTTCTCCCGGCATCATCAGGTCCAAAATCACCGCGTCGAAATCGAAATGGCTAAGCCGGCTGCGCGCCTGGGCCGCATCGGCCGCGGTGACCACGACAAAACCGTTCTCGGTCAGAAAGCGGCTCAGCAGGTCGCGCAGGCGGCCGTCGTCGTCAACGACAAGAAGATGCGGCAGGTCGGCATTCACGGCAGCACTCCCCCATGCCATGCGGTCGAACGTTCAAGCGGCCACAGGGCCGGTGCAAATCTTATCATGATCGGGCTGGACGCGGCAGCCCGTCAGCCGTGGGCCGCGGCACCGGGGAGGGGCACGCGATGGCGGTCCGCCTCGTTGATCAGACCGAACAGCACGCGGCGGAACCCTTCGACCGCGTCGGGGCCCGCCTCGCGGTAGGCGCGGGCGACATGCGCCGACTGGCGGCGGGTCAGCAGCTGTTCCAGGTCGCGGCCCTTGGGCGTCAGATGCATGAGCCGGCGGCGGCGGTCGCCGTCGTCGGTTTCCTGCACGACGTAGCCTTCGTCGATCAGGGTCGACAGCACGCGGTTAAGGGATTGCTTGGTGATCTTGAGGATCGCCAGCAGTTCCGACACGCTGATGCCCGTGTTGGCGCCGATGAAATAGATCGCCCGGTGATGGGCGCGACCCATGTCGTAATCGGCCAGGACGGCGTCGGCCTCGCCCGTGAAGTCACGGTAGGCGAAGAACAGCAGTTCCATGGCCTGGCGCAGGTCGTCGTCGCGTGGCGCCAGGGGATCAACCTGCTGCTGGACCCAGGGGGCCTGTTCATCCATGACGGTTTCCTTCACCGGGGCCGCCGAAAAATGTGATCGAAGGCCCCGCAAAAATAAGTCAGTGTTATTGACTTATATGCCCGAGAATGATAATAAACGCAACATCGTTCTTGGGAAAAACGGACGGACGAAAGAATATTACAATGGCAGCTGCTACCTTCGACAACCGTGACGGTCTGATCTGGTTCAATGGTGAATGGGTCGATTGGCGGGACGCCCGCGTCCATGTCCTGACCCACGGCCTGCATTACGGCTCCTGCGTGTTCGAAGGCGAACGCATGTATTCGGGGCAAATCTTCAAGCTGCGCGAACATACGGAACGGCTGTTCTATTCCGCGCAAACCTTGGGCTTCAAAATCCCCTTCACGGTGGAAGAGATCGATCAGGCCTGTATCGACGCCTGCACCAAGAACGGCATCGTCGATGGCTACATCCGGCCGGTCGCCTGGCGCGGGTCGGAAATGATGGGCGTGTCGGCCCAGCAGAACCGCATCAACGTCGCCATCGCCGCCTGGGACTGGCCCAGCTACTTTTCGCCGGAACTGCGCAAGAAGGGCATCAAGCTGGAAACCTCGACGTGGCGGCGCCCGGCCCCGGAGTGCGCACCGGTCCACGCCAAGGCGGCGGGTCTGTACATGATCTGCACCCTGTC
Organism: uncultured Alphaproteobacteria bacterium; assembly: GCA_963976055.1. Lineage (GTDB taxonomy): Bacteria > Pseudomonadota > Alphaproteobacteria > Rhodospirillales > Casp-alpha2 > UBA1479. Next base: position 486,449 of record CAXBJB010000001.1, on the reverse strand, counting down.
CAAGCACACCGCCGAATCCCATGGCTGCCAGGACGCCCTGATGCTCGACTACCGCGGCCAGGTCGCCGAGGCCACGGGGGCGAACATCTTCATCTCCTTCGGCGACGGCAAACTGCACACCCCGACACCCGACTGCTTCCTCAACGGCATCACCCGCCAGACCGTCATCGCCCTGGCCAAGGCCCGGGGGATCGAGGTCATCGAACGGGCGATCTTCCCGGACGAGCTGAAAAAGGCGACGGAAATCTTCCTCACCGGCTCCGCCGCCGAAGTCACGCCCGTCGGCCAGATCGACGACATGACCTTCACGCCGGGCCAGATCACCCATTGGCTGATCGAGGACTACGAAAAGGCCGTCGGCAAGAAGGCGGAAAGCGCGGCGGCGGAATAGGCCATCGGGATGCGGGAAGACACGCCCATGATGCCTTCCGATCATCCCCCGCGGCGGCGACGCGGCATTGCCGTCCGCCGCGCCAAGCCCGGTTCGCCGCCAGGAACCCTGATCGTCCATTCCGGCGCGAAGGAAACCCGCGTCCGCATTCTGGCTTATGGCCCAGAGGGAATTCGCGAGGACACGCTGGAATCGGGCGCCGAAATTGCTGCCGACAGCGGGCAATTTCCCGTCACCTGGATCCAGGTTTCAGGCCTTGCCGACGTCGGGTTGATCGAACGGATCGGCACCCGGTTCGGCATTCACAGCCTGGCCCTGGAAGATATCGTCAACGTCCACCAGCGGCCGAAAACGGAAACATTCAAGAATCAGGTGTTCATCGTCTGCCGCGCCATCACGGTGAGCGGCAGTGAAGACAGCGAGCAGGTTTCCCTGATCCTGGGCGACGGCTATCTCATCAGTTTTCACGAAAGCCATGCGGACTGCCTGGAACCGCTGCGCGACCGCATCCGCGGCGGCAAGGGGCGCATCTGCCAATCGTCCGCCGACTATCTTGCCTATTCCATTCTCGACACCGTGATCGACGCCTATTTCCCCGTGCTTGAAGGTGCCGGGGAGACCCTCGACAATCTCGAGGATCTCGTTATTTCCCACCCCGCCCCCTGGCAGGTCGAAGACATTCATGACCTCAAGCGGCGCCTGATCCACCTGCGCCGCTGCATCTGGCCCATGCGCGACATGACCAACGCGCTGATCCGCGATGAAAACCCGCTGATCGCCAAGGACACCCGCATCTACCTGCGCGACTGTTACGACCATCTCGTGCAGTTGATGGATATCGTCGAAACCGACCGCGAGACGGTTTCGTCTTTGCTTGAGGTCTACCTGTCCAGCCTGAGTGCCCGCATGAACGAGATCATGAAGGTTCTGACGATCATCGCCACGATCTTCATTCCGCTGGGCTTCTTCGCAGGCCTGTGGGGCATGAATTTCGACACCAAGGCCTCCCCCTTCAACATGCCCGAACTGGGGTGGCGCTTCGGCTATCCGGCCGCCCTCACCTTCATGGCCGCGATCGCCGCCGGCTTGGTCTATTATTTCAAGCGAAAGGGATGGATCGGCGGCGCGGCGCGGCCGAACCGGCGGCCGAGGCGTTAACCCGCGGCGGCGAATTCCCGGCGGTGCCGCTCGATCTGCTCGCTATAGTTGGCGCCGTAACGTCCGACGATCTCGTCGTGCAGGGCCAGGGCCTCGGGGCTGCATTCGCCGCCGGGCGGATCGATCAGATCAAAATTTCCCCAGCGATCCTTGCCCCGCACCAGCATCGCCGCCATACGCACCGACCCGACGGTCCGGACATGGGCCGGGATATAGTTGAAACCGAGCCCGATACGGCGGTAATCGGCGCCGTTGGGCGCCGAGGCATGCATGCACAGCCCATGGTGCACGGAAAACGACCCCGCCTTCAGTTCCATCGCGACCTTCGTCACCTCGTCGAAGGGTTCGACCACGGATTGCGTGCCTCGGTTGATGCTGACGTCGACCTGGGCCGGGGCGTGGTGCAGGACCCGGGGGGCACGCCCCTGCCAGGGGATGACGTTCATGCAGCCCGCCTTGGAATCCGCGTCGGTCAGGGCCAGCCAGGCGCAGACCTCTTCCGACGGATCGAGACCGAAATAGGCGTTGTCCTGATGCCAGGCGGCGACATGGGGGGAGCGAGGCTCCTTGACCCAGAAGGTCGACGTCCAGACCAGGATGTCCGGGCCGATCAGATCCTCGACCACGTCCAACACGCGGGGGTCGCGGACCAGCTTGTTGAACCAGGGCAGATGGACGAAGGGCATGGTCCGCCATTTGCGTTCCGTCTCCGGCAGGGGGCCGCCCAGCCAGGATTCGTAGCGCGCAAGGTCTGCGAGCGCCGTCGCGATTTCATCCGCCGACAGCATGGGAACTGGAAACAGATAGCCGTCGCGGCGAAATCCCGCGACCTGATCTTCACGCAATGCCTTCAAGGAACGTCTCCCAGCTTTCTTACGTTCTTACGTTTATTAGGGAGATTGTATACAAAACCAGGGCCCGATGAAAAGCCGCGCCTACAGCCCCGGGCCCTTGGGGGCGTCCAGACTCTTGGACAACTCGCCGGTGATATAGGCGAAGGCCTCATCGACCGTATCGACCACGTGCAGAAGGTCGATATCCTCGGCATTGATCGTGCCGTATTTCACCAGAGCGTCCAGGTTCAGCACCTCGTCCCAGAAATCGCGGCCGTAAAGGACGACCGGCATGTGTTTCTTGATCTTGCCGGTCTGGATCAAGGTCAGGGTTTCGAACAATTCGTCCATGGACCCGAAGCCGCCGGGAAACACGATCAGCGCCTTGGCGAGATACATGAACCACAGCTTGCGCATGAAGAAGTAGTGGAATTCGAAGGACATCTCGCGGGTGATATAGGGGTTGGGATGCTGTTCGTGGGGCAGCGAAATGCCCAGCCCGATGTTGATGCCCTTGGCCTCCGACGCGCCCCGGTTGGCGGCCTCCATGATCCCCGGCCCGCCGCCGGAACACACGATGAAGCGCTTGTACGTGTCCTCCAGCCCCTTCGACCATTCGGTCAGGCGCCGGGCCAACTCGCGGGCGTCCTCGTAATAGCGCGACATGTCCAACGCCGTCTCGGCGCGGGCGACGTCGCCGCCGTGTTCACGGGCGGCCCGCAGACGGTGTTCCGCCTCGTCCCGGGGCAGAATGCGGGCCGAGCCGAAGAACACCACCGTGTCCGCCACGTCGAAGGCGCGGAACCGGGTCGCCGGTTCGACATATTCCGCCAGGATGCGCACGCCCCGCGCACTCGGCGAAGTCAGGAACCGGTCGTTCCGATAGGCCTTGGGTGGATGATAGTCCTTACCCGGCTTCGGATCGTCGGCGGCGCTCATGCTCCGGCCTCCGCCCCGGGTTGGGCCGGCACCCCACCGGCCAGGGCCAGGGGCCACATGTCCCGGGCGACCGCAGTGCCGTCCGGGAATCGGCTTTCCCGCCAAGCCGGCACGCGGCCGAGAAAGCGGGTGCCGACGACCATCGCACAATCGTAATCGGTCAGGGAATCGCCGACGAACAGCACGCGCTCCGCCGCCACGCCGATGCGCGCGAGTTCGTCGCCGACAATGTCCGGCTTCACGCGGGGCGAGCCGAACACGGTTTGGAAATATCCGTCCAGGCCGCGGCGGTTTGCGATACGCCTGAGTTCATCCTGGGGCGTGCCGGACACCACGTACAGCGGGCAATGCCCCGCCCAGGCGTCCAAGGCCTCGACCGCCCCCGGCACGGCCTCGCAGGCGACCACCACGTCCTCGACCATCTCGGAATAGGTTTGCGCAAGATCGGCAAGGCCGTCGTCATCCAAGGCAATGCCGAGAAACTCCCGGTGAAAGCGTTCCAGCTTGACCACCCGCGACACGCCTTCGTGGCGGACATGTTCGGCGATCACCTTCTCGACCACATCGTTGCCGAAGGGTTCGTACAGGCGGCGGAAGGCTTCGATCTTGACCTCGTTGGATTCGACCAGCACACCGTCGAAATCGAAGAATACCGCATCGATGTCCCGGGGATCGACATCGGCGGCGGCAGCCCCCCCGGCCGTCACTCGGCCGCCTTTCCGGGCGTTTGCGTCCAACGCGCCGTCGCCGCATCGTCGGAATCGCGGGCATCGACCCATTGGCCGCCGCCGGGCGTGCCTTCCAGCTTCCAGAACGGCGCCTTGGTCTTGAGGAAATCGATCAGGAAATGACAGGCCTCGAACGCCGCCTCGCGGTGGGCCGACGCCGCGGCGACCAGGACGATCTGGTCGCCCGGTTCCAGCCGCCCGTAACGGTGGATGATCAGGGTCGCGTCGAGTGGCCAGCGCGCCTGGGCCTCCGCCTCGATGCGCGCCAATTCCTTTTCCGTCATGCCGGGATAATGTTCGAGCGTCATGGCGCCGATCGCTTCGCCGCCCGCCCCTCCTTTACCGGACATGTCGCGGACCAGGCCGACGAAGGAACACAGCCCGCCGATGCCGTGGTTGCCCGCAGTCAGCGCCTTCAGTTCGGCGCCCAGGTCGAAATCTTCTGTCTGCACCCGGATCATGGATGCTCCTTGCCCTGTCAGCCGCCCGTCACCGGCGGGAAAAACGCGACCTCGTCGCCCGCCGCCACGGGATGATCGAGACTAACATATTCCTGGTTCACGGCGACACGCACGACCTTGCGGTCGGCGAAGGCCTCGGCGCGACCGCCGCCCTGTGCTTCCAGCCAGTCGACAAGCTGGGCCACGGTCGTGACCGTGGCCGGCGGCTGGACGTCTTCCTCGCCGACCCCGGCCTTTTCACGCAGCCAGGCGAAATACAGCAGTTTTACGGGCGCGGTCATTCAGGTCACCTCTCGGAACGGCAGGAAATCCACGGTCGCACCCTCCGTCAGTTCCGTCAAATCTTCCGGCAGTTCGACCAGCCCGTCGGCATCGACCATGGAGGTCAGAATGCCCGCGCCGGACGAATGGCGTTTTTCCGCGACGGGCATGCCGCCGCCATTGCGCACAAGCTTGGCCCGCGCCCATTCCCGGCGTCCGATCTTTTTCTTGTAAGAAAACCCGGCCTTGACCGGAAAGCGAGGGGCATCCGTCTCCGTCGCCCCCGACAGCATCATGATCAAGGGCCGGGCGATCAGCATGAAGGTGACCATGGCCGCGACCGGATTGCCCGGCAGGCCGACGAAGGCCGTGTCGCCGACCTGGCCCAGGGCCACCGGCCGCCCCGGCTTAATCGCCAGACGCCAGAAATGAATGCTGCCCCGGCGTTCCACGGCGGTCTTCACGTGGTCTTCCTCGCCGGCGGACACGCCGCCCGAGGTAATCAGCAGGTCATGCTCCGCCTCAGCCCCGGCCAGGGCCTGGGCGATGGCATCGGGATTGTCGGGCAGAATACCCAGATCGGTGACGGCACAGCCGAGCCCGTCCAGCAGGCTCATGATCGTGTAGCGGTTGGCGTCGAAGATGCAGCCGTCGGGGGCCCCCTCTGCGGGATCACGAACCTCGTCCCCGGTCGAGAACACCGCCGTGCGCAGCTTTTGCCGCACCGACAGGTCTCCCCGCCCGACAGAGGCCGCCAGACCGACTTCCTGGGCGCGCAGGATTTGTCCGGCGCGCAGGATCACGTCGCCCTGCTTCACGTCCTCGCCGGCGAACCTGCGGTTCGCCCCCTTCTTCAAGCCCTTGGGCAGAATGACGACATCGCCCGCGACCTCTGCGTCTTCCGCCATGAACACCGTGTCCGGGCCACCGTCGGCGCCCGTCGGCATGGGGGCGCCGGTGAAGATCTGGTACGCCTTGCCGCGTTCCGCCGCTCCACGCAGGGGATGGCCGGCGGCGATGCGCCCGGCCACGGGCAGGCGCGTCTCGCCGTCGGCGTTCAGGTCCGCGTGATAGACCGCATAGCCGTCGACGGCGGAATTGTCATGGGGCGGCACGTTGCGGGGGGCGGCCACGTCCTCGGCCAGGATGCGGCCGAGCGCCTGGCGCAGCGGCACGTCCTCCGTGCCGACGACGCAGGCGATGCGCCCGGTCAGGATCGCGAGCGCGTCGTCCACGGGCATCAGGCCGCCGTCAAAGGCGAAGCAATCGTCCTTAAGCTGCGCCATGGCTGACCTTGCCCGGCTGCCCCTGGGCGGCCGGGGCCGCCAGATCGCAATGGGCGATGATGAAATCGGCGACCGCCGTGACGTCGTTGATGTCGAGGACCGGACAGGTCACACCCGCGACCGCCCCGTCCGAGGCGACGGCGACGATGGTGTCATCATCGGCGGCTATCAGCTCCTTCCCCACTTCCGGGCGGAACACCTCCATCTTGGCGTGGCGGTGGCGCTTGAAACCCTCGATCAGGATCAGGTCGACCGGCGCCATGCGCCGGATCAGGCTGTCCATGTCGGGCTCACCCTCGTCGCGCAGTTCCCGTTGCAGGACCCAACGCTTGCCCGAGGTCAGCATGACCTCCGTGGCGCCCGCCGTGCGGTGCTCGTAGGAATCCTTGCCCTTCTGGTCGATGTCGAAGTTGTGGTGGGTGTGCTTCATGGTCGAAACCGTGAGCCCCCGCGACGTCAGTTCCGGGATCAGACGCACCAGCAGGGTCGTTTTACCGCTGCCGCTCCATCCGACCAGGCCGAATACCTTCATGCCGCCATTTCCCCTTGGATGTTTCTTGCCTGCCGGGCCGAGCGCCACCGGAAGGCCGTTGATATTGGTTAGAATGACACAAAATTCAACGGTTTTCAGCGCCTTGCGTGCCGCCCGCGGCAGGCGGCGGGGTGCGGTCGGCGCGGCGGATATGGCGCAAACCGGCGATCAGATAGTCGAACCCGGTGACGAGCGTCAGCAGGGCGGCGATCCACAGACCGTAAAGTCCCACCTGGGTCGTCGACAGCGGCCCGAAATCGGGGCCCGCCGGGCCGACGATGAGGAAGCCGAGCGCCAGTATCTGCACCGTGGTCTTCCATTTCGCCAGGGTCGAGACGGGCAGGCCGACCCGGGCCGAGGCCAGGAATTCGCGCAGGCCCGAGACCAGGATTTCCCGGCACAGGATGACGGCGGCCGGCAGGATATGCACGCCGTCGAAGCGGTCGACCCCGACCAGCGCCAACAGCAGCGCCGAGATCAAAAGCTTGTCGGCGATGGGGTCGAGAAACCGGCCGAGGGACGACTGCATGTCCCAGGCGCGGGCCAGGTAGCCGTCGAAAAAATCGGTGATGGAGGCATAGCAATAGACGGAAAAGGCCAGCCAATTGCCCAAGGGCGCCTCGATGAACAGCATCAGGCAGACCACCACCGGAATGGCGGCGATGCGCGACATGGTCAACAGATTGGGCAATTGGGTCAGCAAGAACGTCTCCATCGCGAGGCGCTGAACTCCATGCGGCGCCACCGTCCCCGTGCCGGCCATCCCATCCCAGTGCGGACGACAACCGGCGGGGCGCATTCAACCACATCAGTCGTCGGGATGAAACCAGTCATAGATTTTGCGCGCCATCGACTTGGAAATCCCGTCGACGGCGGCGATATCGTCGGGCCGCGCCTCCTCAACCGCCTTGGCATGGCCGAAATGGTGCAGCAAGGCCCGCTTGCGCTGGGCACCGATGCCCGGCACGTCATCCAGGCGCGAGGTGTGGATCGCCTTGGCCCGGCGGCCCCGGTGGGCACCGATGGCGAAGCGGTGGGCTTCGTCGCGCAGGCGCTGCAGAAAATACAGCACCGGGTCCTGGGGTTTCAGCAGAAGCTCGCGCCCGTCCGGCATGAAGATATGTTCGCGCCCGGCATTGCGGTCGGGACCCTTGGCGATGGCCGCCAGGGCCACGTCCTCAATACCCAGGTCCTGGAAAACCTCCATGGCGATGCCGAGCTGGCCCTTACCGCCGTCGATCAGGATCAGGTCCGGCCATTGGCCCTCGGCGCGCTCGGGATCGTCCTTCAACGCGCGGGAAAACCGCCGGGTCAGGACCTCGCGCATCATCGCGTAATCGTCGCCGGGGGCGAAGCCGACGCCTGTTTTGCCGTCGGCGTCCGGCACGTTGGCCGCCCCCTTGATGTTGAACTTGCGGTAGGCGCCTTTTTCGAACCCGTCCGGGCCGGCCACGATCATGCCGCCCACGGCCTTGGTGCCGCCGACATGGCTGTTGTCGTAGACCTCGATGCGTTCGGGCGCGGCCTCCAACCCCAGGGCATCGGCCAGCCCGTCCAGCAACTTGCGCTGCGTCGCGCTTTCCGACTGGCGGCGGGACAGCGCCTCTTTCGCGTTGTTCTGCGCATGGTCGACCACCTTGCGCTTGTCGCCGCGGGTCGGGACCGTGATCTGCACCCGCCGCTCGGCGCGCACGGACAGCGCGTCCTCGACCAGGGTCCGGTTGGGCAGGGCATGGCTGAGAATCACCGTCTTGGGCGGCAGGGCCCGGGCATAGAACTGGCCCAGGAAGGCCTCCAGCACCTCGCCCATGTCGTCGTCGGGGCCGTGGCTGGGGAAATAGGCCCGGTTGCCGAAATTGGCGCCCGTGCGGAAAAAGAACACCTGCACGCAGGTCTGCCCGCTCTGGCGGTGGGCGGCGATCACATCGGCGTCGCCCACGGCGCGGAGGTTGATGTCCTGATGGGCCTGGATGCGGGTCATGGCCTGGATGCGGTCGCGGTACTGGGCCGCCAGTTCGAACTCCAGCGCGTCCGACGCCGCCTGCATGCGCTTGGACAGGTTGGCCTGCACGGCCCTGGAGCCGCCGGTCAGGAAATCCCGCGCCTGGCCGACCAGGTCGGCGTAGTCGTCCTTGGAAATGCGTCCGACGCAGGGCGCCGAACAGCGCTTGATCTGGTACAGCAGGCAGGGCCGGGTGCGGCCGGAGAACACGTTGTCCGAGCATGAGCGCAGCAGGAACGCCCGCTGCAGCACGTTAAGCGCGTCATTGACCGCCCAAACGGAAGCGAACGGCCCGAAGTAATCGCCCGGCCGCGACTTCGCCCCCCGGTATTTCACCACCTGGGGATAGTCGTGGTCGCCGGTGACCAGGATGTAGGGGAAGGACTTGTCGTCGCGCAAAAGGATGTTGTAGCGCGGCGCGTAGCGCTTGATCAGGTTGGATTCAAGCAGCAGGGCCTCCGCCTCGGTCGCCGTGGTCACGAATTCCATGTCCATGGTCAACGCGATCATGCGGCGGATGCGGGTGGGCTGGCGATCCGGCGCCGTATAGGCCGCGACCCGCTTTTTCAGGTCCTTGGCCTTGCCGACATAGAGCACGGCACCGTCGCCGGCGATCATGCGGTAGACCCCGGGCGTGTTGGGCAGAGTCTTCAGATGGCGGGCGATGACCTCGGCCCCCCGGGCGACCGAAGCCGCCGGCGTGTCCATGTCCGCCGTGCCGTCATCGTGATTCTGCTTGCCCGCCGTCACCGATGATCCCCGTTCGAAGCGCCCATGAGGTGAGAAATCCGTGATGAATCAATACTATGCCGAAAGATATATCCGGCCGACCAAATTCGCGACGGGCAACTATCCACGACTCTTGTGGATAAACCTGTTGAAAAACCCGCCCGCACAGGTTCGGAGCCAGAAAATCCCGGGATTCCTCCGCTTTGCCTAATATTTGGGCATTGATATAAGTTATTGAAATATAACAGAAAATAACCCCCTGATGGAGGCACTCAAGGTATTGAAAATTTCCGGAAACAGGCTGGACACAAATATGAAACGATGCGAGGGCCTGTGCACAACTCCGATGAGAGTCGGTCACAAAGCCGCGATTTCAAGCACTTAGAGGAAGGCTTTCAAATAGCCGTCAGGCCCGGGAGTTGAAGCGCTCGATCTCGACGCCGACGCTCTCCGCGTTTTCGAAAATGTCCAGTTTCTCGACACGCACCCGGGCCGAACGGACGCGGGGGTCTTCCAGGCACATGGCCGCGATGTCCTCGGCCAGGGTCTCGACCAGGTTGACGTGACCGCGCCCGACGATGCCCTTGATGCCGTCGGTGATCTCTTCATAACAAACCACCTGGTTGATCTCGTCGGCGGGCGGCTGTTCCGTCTCGCGCACGGCCAAGTCGACGTTCAGGCGGATGCGCTGGGTCCCCGTTTTCTCGAAGGAGTGGATGCCGACATTGGCCATCAACACCAGATTGCGCACGAAGACATGGCGGATCAGCGACCGCGCGTCGGCGATCTTGGCCGTGTCCGAAACCTTGTATTGGTCGACGGTCATCCGTTCCCCGGTTGGCTTGGCCGGCCCGCCCTATTCGGGCGCGGGCGCATTGTCCCAGGCGGCCCCCATGTGCTGACCGCTGTCCAGGGCGATGATTTGGCCTGTAAAGGCCGGCGCGTCAAGGATGAAGCGCAGGGCGCGGCAAATATCCAGGGGATCGACGGGCCGCCCAAGCGGCGTCGCCCGCCATTGCGCCGCGAACTGATCGTCGGTCTGACGGGGGCTCGGCAGGGTCGGGCCGGGGCCGATGGCGTTGACCCGGACATCGGGCGCCAGGGCCCGCGCCAGCATCTGGGTCAGGCCCCACAGCCCGTATTTGGACAGCGTATAGGAGGTGAAGTCGCCGCGCAGGTTCATGACCCGCTGGTCGACGATGTTGACCACGTTGCCCTCGGCACCCTTCGGCAGATGCCGGACGAAGGCCTGGGTCAGAACGAAGGGCGCGCGCAGATTGATCCCCATATGGGCGTCCCAGCTTTGCCGGGTCACCGTGTCCGGCATGTCCAGTTCGAACAGGGAGGCGTTGTTGACCAGCAGGGTCACGGGCCCCAGAGCATCGGCCGCTGCGGGAATCAGGTTTTCCGTGGCGTCCTCGTCCGCAAGGTCGGCCTGAACCGCCGCCGCGCGCGCGCCCTTGGCCGCGATCTCGGCAACAAGGGCCTCCGCCGCGGTGCGGGAGCCGTTGTAGTGCACGGCAACGCGCCAGCCGGCATCGGCCAGATCCAACGCCATGGCGCGGCCGATGCGCTGCGCTGCGCCGGTGATCAGCGCGGTTTCGGGGGCTTGGACGGGATCGTTCTCGGTCATGGCACGTCAGAATATCATGCCGGCGACGGATGTCGGAAACCCCACAACCTGGGCCGCCAAATAACCGCCGTAGAGCACGAGAAGCGCCACGCCGCCCGTCCGGGACACGCCGGTCCAACCGATCATGGCCGGCACGATCAGGACGGCCGCTCCCAGCATGACCCACAAATCAAAGGCAAGCATCGACACCGACACCGGCAAGGGGGCCGTCATGGACACCACGCCCGCGATGCCCAGCATGTTGAACATGTTGGATCCGACGACGTTGCCGATGGCCACGTCGGCATGGCCGCGCCGGGCGGCGACCACCGATGCCGCCAGTTCCGGCAGGGACGTGCCGATGGCGATCAGGGTCAGGCCGATGACCTCTTCACCCAGGCCGAAGGACCGCGCGATCCCAACCCCGCCGCTCACCATCAGGTCGGCACCGACGGCGATCCCAGCCAACCCGCCCAGGGTCGCCGCCCAGGCGATCCAGGATTTCTGCGGGACCGCACCAATTTCCTCGACCTCGCCGACGCGCTCGGCCGAAGCCCCGGGGTCGTTGATGTCGCGCCAATAGGCGCTGCCCAGGAAGGCCAGGAAAATGACCAACAGCAGAACACCATGGGCCAGCCCCAGTTCCCTGCCCCAGCACAGCATGACGAACAGCGCCGTGCACAGGACCAGAAGGCCGCCATCCCGGTACAGCTTGTCGCTGCGCCGCGTCATGGGGGAAATCACCGCCGCCGCGCCGACGATCAGCAGCACGTTGGCGATGTTGGAACCGACGATGTTGCCCGTGGCGATGCCCGCGTTGCCGGACAGCGCCGCATCCAACGAGACCACCAGTTCCGGCGCCGAAGTACCCAGCGCCACGACGGTCATGCCGATCAACAGCGGCGACAGGCCGAACAGACGGGCCAGGCCCACGGCTCCCCGGATCATGACCTCGGCCGCAACCATCAGGATGACGAGCCCGCCCAGCAGTTCCATGTACATCATCGGCTGTTGGGCCCAACGTCGCCGTCAAGATGGCCGAAGGCGGCCAGCAAATCATGGTAGAGACCCCGTTTGAACGGCACCACCAAGGCCGGCAGGTCGGTCAGGGGTGCCCAACGCCACTGGGAAAATTCAGGCTTGTGATGAGTATTCAGGTCAAAATCTCCGTCTTCGCCCAGAAACCGCAACGCATACCATTTCTGGCGCTGGCCGCGGAACCGGCCTTTCCAGACCCGGTCGCGAACGTCGATAGGCAGGTCGTAGGTCAGCCAGTCCGGCGTTTCGGCGATGATCTCCGCCTTGGCCGTGCCGGTTTCCTCTTCCAATTCGCGGAACACAGCATCGCGCGGGTCCTCGCCCGCGTCCAGACCGCCCTGGGGCAGTTGCCAGGGATAGTCCATCTGCTGGCCGGTGCGGCGGATGCGCTCGCCGAGCCAGACACGGCTGTCGGCGTTCAGCAACAGGACACCGACGCCAAGCCGATACGGGCGTGGGTCGTCGTTAGGATCTGTCATGAGGTGCGGTCACGGTTGAACAAGGGGTCCCAGGGGCTTTCGGCTTATTGCACGATCTGACGGTCGGCGATGGCGCTGACGGGCACCAGACGCAGCTTCGTCGGTGGCTGGGCCGCCAGCCAGTTCTTCACCTCGCGGATGGTATGGGGATAGGGATCGCCCATCCCCACGGCGACGGACTGGCTGCGCGCCAGGGCGCCCAGGCGCAGGAGCTTGGACGCGATCTCGTCCTCGGTCGGCGTACGGTCCAACTGGATGTTGACCACTGCCTTGGGCAGGGACAGTTCGGCGGCGATCCGCGCCATGGCGCCGCTGCCGCTTTCGCCGGAATCGATGAACATCAGACCGCGCGCCTTGATCTCCTCGAACACCGGCTTGAGTTGCCCCTCGGCGACGCCGAACTTGGACCCGAAGCGCGCCAAAAAGCCGACGTAGCCGGGCACCATGCCCATGAGCGTCCTGAGCGTCCGCATATTCTCTTCGACCTGCTTGGTGGTGTTCAGGGCAAGCGGTCCGGCGTCCTCGAAGGGGAAATTGGCGCTTTCCATGGGCAGGCCCATGAACACCTCGTGCCCGGCCAGACGCGCGCGGATCACCCAATCCCCAGGGTCGCGGGCATAGGGCGAGATCACCATGCTGACCTCGGGCGGCAGGGATTTGATGGCGGTAATCGAAGCAGACCGCGACAGGCCGATGCCGCGGATCAGGATCGCGACCTGGGGAATGCTGGCGTCCACATCGGCGACCGGCCGGGCGTAGGCGTCCATGGGGCGGGTGCCGTTGCGCGCGACGATGGGCATGTCGCGGCCGTCGGGGCCCTTTTCCACCAGGGCGAGGTCCGGCACCCGAGCCAGGGCCTCGACGCCCTCGATCCAGGCGATCCCCTTATAGGCCTCGGCGGTGGTGAAGGGGATGACGCGCCCATGATCCGGATCCTGGCCAACACCGCCCGGCGCCGTGGCGGCGGCCAGACCGCCCGTGCCTTCGTTCTGCAGGGCGACCTGCGACGCCGTAATGCCGCCGACCACTTGGTCCGGCGCCGTGGCCGTGCCCGGCGTGGCGGCACCCGTGGCGCCGGGCGCGGCGGCGGCCTCGCCCGCCGGGGGGGCTGCGGTTTCACCCGGAGGCGTCAGGCCGCCGCCCGGTGTCTGGGCCGTCGGAATGGTGATGGAGCCGTCGGGCCGCTGCCGCTCGGCGACAGGTTCCGGCTCGGACGAGCCCAGCAGGAACCAGGCGGCGCCGCCGAAGATCGACGTCAGGAGAAGGCCGCCGGCGAGGGCCGAGATAATGAGAACCTTGCGCTGAGGATCCATGCGCTCCCACGCACTTCCCTCTTCCTCCTCATCGTCGTCGTCATCGCCATAGGCGTCGTCGTCATCGTCCTCGCCTTCGTCGAGATCGAATTCCTCCTCGTCGTCCTCATCGTCGTCGCCACGCTTTTTGCGTTTCAGCGACGGCATCTTGATCGACGGCAATTTGATCGACGGCAATTTCAACGGATCACCCGTTCACTCAAGGCCGGTTTGCGCCACGGAATGCTCCCCATGGATCAGACCGGCAGACACGGCCGGCCGCCATGATATGCATGGCTTGGCCGCTGCTTTTAAGTCCACCCCAATAAATTCAGGGTACTCAATTGGTTGACGAGGTCAACGCACCGGAGAACAGGGCCACGCCGCGCAACAGGTCGACCGCCCGCAAAAGCTGGTAATCGACCGGCTCGGCCTTCTTGTCACCCTCTTTTTCCGCCGTTTTCCCGGCTTCCGGCTTGGCGTCCGGTTTTGCCTGGGGGGCGGCTTCCTTGGCGTCCTTTTCATGCTCGCCGTTGTCGAGAGCCCCCCGCAGGTTCTCCTCGCGGCGGCCGGGGCGGCTTTCGATCTCTTCGATTCGCGACGGCTTGACCTCGATATCCGGGTGGATGCCCTTGGCCTGGATGCTGTCACCCGACGGCGTGTAGTAGCGCGCTGTGGTCAGCCGCATGGCCCGGTGCCCCTGCAACGGCACGATGGTCTGCACCGATCCCTTGCCGAATGACCGGGTGCCCATGAGCACCGCACGGCGGTGATCCTGCAGCGCGCCGGCGACGATTTCCGAGGCCGAGGCCGACCCGCCGTTGATCAGCACGACGACCGGCTTGCCTTCGGTCATGTCGCCCTTGGTCGCATTGAAGCGCTGCGTGTCGTTGGGGTCGCGCGACCGGGTCGAGACGATCTCGCCCTTGTCCAGGAAGGTATCGGACACGGCGATCGCCTGATCCAACAACCCGCCCGGGTTGTTGCGCAGGTCGAGGATGTAGCCCTTCAGCTTGTCGCCGGCGTCCTTCTTGATCTTCTCGATGGCCTTGTCCAGGCCCTGCTTGGTCTGTTCGCTGAACGAGGTGATGCGGATGTAGCCGATATCCTCGCCTTCCATGTTCGACCGCACGGAGGTGATCTTGATGATCGCCCGGGTCAGGGTAACGTCGAAGGGTTCCTGGCCGGCACGGAAGATGGTCAGCTTGATGTCGCTGCCGACCTTGCCGCGCATCTTTTCGACCGCCTGCGACAGGGTCAGGCCCTGGATCGATTCACTGTCGAGATGGGTAATCAGGTCGCCCGGCTTGACCCCGGCGCGGGCCGCCGGTGTGTCGTCGATGGGCGAAATCACCTTCACCACGCCGTTTTCCATGGTCACCTGGATGCCCAGGCCACCGAACTGACCGCGCGTGTTGACCTGCATTTCCTTGAAGGTACGGGCGTTCATGTAGCTGGAATGGGGGTCCAGGGACTGCAACATGCCGGTGATCGCCGCCTCGATCATCTGCTCGTCCGTGGGCTGATCCACGTATTGCGAGCGGATGCGTTCGAACACATCGCCGAACAGGTTAAGCAGGCGGTAGGTCTCTTCCGAGTTCTTGGCATCCGCCGCCGGGGCTGCCGCCGGTTCCTGCGCCACCGCCGGATGGCCGAGAAACGCCAATCCGCCCAGCACCGCCGCACCGGCCAAAGCCCGCATGCCCGCAACCTTCATCATTCTATGTGTCATCCGCTTACCTTGTCATTGCGTGACGCCAACCACGGCAAGGGATTAATCGGTTGTCCCTTGCGGCGCAGTTCGACGTAGAGAACGGGCCGGTCGCCCCCATCGGCCCCCATCAGGCCCACGGGCTCACCAGTGGAAACATGCTGACCCACGGCCATGTCGATGCGGGCCATTCCGGCCAGCAGGGTATGATATCCGTCGCCGTGATCGATAATCAATAATTGCCCATAACCTCTGAATTTTCCCGCGAACGCGATCTTTCCGTCGTAGGTGGCGATAACCTGGGCGCCGCTGCGGGCCGCGATGTCGATACCCTTGCGCGAAAGCCCCGTCGGCAGGTTCTCGCCGTAACGGCCGATCAGGTCGCCGATCACGGGCAACGGCAACCGGCCACGACGACTTGTGATGGATCCAGATGGCGAAACTGTGGCGGCGGCGCGGGCCTGACGCTGGGCCTCGGCGCGCACGCGGTCGGCCTGTTCCTTGGCGTTCGCCTTGGTCTTGGCCTCCTCCTCGGCGCGCGCGGCTTGGCGCTCGTCGGCCGCGCGCTGTTCCTCCAGCCGAGCCATCAGGTCTTTCAGGTTCTCCGCCTTGGCGGCCAGACGGGCGACACGCTCGGCGGCCCGGCGTTCCTCGGCCAGGGTCTTGTCGAGAAGACGCCGCCGGTCGGCCATCAACTGTCGGATTTCGGCGCGTTGACGGTCCAGGTCCTGGGCCGCCGAATTCAGGTTCAGGCGCTCGTCGGCGGTCTTTTCCCGAGTATCGGCCAGGGATTGCAGGTCCAGGCGGATGCGCGTCGCCCGGCGGTCAATTTCCGGCACCACGGCACGCAGCAGGATCGCGCTGCGGACCAGGTCGTCGGGGCTGGACGGCATGGCCAGCAAGGCTTCGGGCGGGAACTGAACCATCTTCTGCAGCGCCACCAGGACACCGGCCAGCTGTGAGCGGTTGGCGCCCAACTGGGCCAGCTTTTCCTTTTCCTGGCGCACCAGGTCGGCAATCTTGGCCTCCAGGGTAATGACGCGAAGTTCCCGGTCCTGCACGACCTTGGCGGCAGAAACCAAGCGGTGTTGCAGATTTTTGAGGTCGGCCTCCAGCGCCTGGGCCGCCCCCTTCAGGCGTTCGCTTTCCGCCCGGCCCTTCTTGATTTCCTGCTGAACCTTGTCGAGAGATCCGGCCGCGGGCTTGTCGTCGGCCAGAACTGCGGGAGCCGGCATCTGGGCAGCCAGGGCCGCCGTCAGCACTATTCCAAAGGGTGACCGGCGGCGCCGGATCAAGGGCCCCGCCTACTCCGCCGCCGCGCGGGCCGCGGCCGCGCTGCCGTCGATCAGCGACCGGCCGGTCATTTCCGCCGGCTGTTCCAGGCCCATGAGTTGCAGCAGCGTCGGCGCCACATCGGCCAGCCGCCCGTCATGCAGACCGTTGACCCAGCCCGGCGCGTTGACCAGCAACGCCGGTACCAAGTTCAGGGTATGGGCCGTATGGGGGCCGCGGTTCTTGGGGTCGGCCATCTGCTCGCAATTGCCGTGGTCGGCGGTGACCAGCATGACGCCGCCGGCGTCGATCACGGCTTTCTCCAGGCGGGTCAGCGACGCGTCGATGGTTTCCGCCGCCTTCATGGCGGCCTCGAGAATGCCCGTATGGCCGACCATGTCGCCGTTGGCGAAGTTGACCACGATCAGATCGAACGTGTCCTCGCCGATCACACGGACCAGCTCGTCCGTCACCTTGGGCGCCGACATTTCGGGCTGCAGGTCGTAGGTCGCAACCTTGGGCGACGGCACCAGGATGCGCTCTTCGCCATCGAACACGTCCTCGCGCCCGCCATTCAGGAAAAAGGTCACATGGGCGTATTTTTCCGTCTCGGCGATGCGCAACTGGGTCTTTTTGGCCTTGGAGACGACCTCGCCCAGGATGCCCGACAGGGTTTCCGAAGGGAACATGGCCGCCAGGAAGGCATTGAGATCGCTGGAATATTCCACCATGCCCAGGCACGCCGCGAAATCCACCGTCTTCGCCCGCTCGAACCCGTCGAACGCCGGATCGACCAGGGCGGACAGAATCTCCCGCGCCCGGTCGGCGCGGAAATTGGCGCACAACAAGCCGTCGCCGTCGGCCATCCCCGCATAATCGCCGATCACGCAGGGTTCCATGAATTCGTCGGTCTTACCGACGTTATAGGCCTCCTCGATCGCGCGCACGGGATCGTCGGCCGTATCCACGCCTTCGGCCCGGACCATCACGTCATAAGCCTTGGACACGCGGTCCCAGCGCTTGTCCCGGTCCATGGCGAAATAACGCCCCGTCACCGTGCCCACGGTCACGCCGTCGCAAGCCTCCAGGTCGGTGAGGAACCGGCCCATGTAACCCTTCGCCCCCTTGGGCTGGGTGTCGCGGCCGTCGAGGAAGGCATGGACGACGACGGGCACGCCCGCCTTGGCCACGGCCTTGGCCAGGGCCACCATGTGGTCCTGGTGGCTGTGCACCCCGCCGGGGCTGAGCAGGCCGATCAGGTGGCAGACGCCGCCGGATACCTTGAGACTGTCGATAAAGGGCGTCAGCGCCGGGTTCTTGCCGAGCGAGCCGTCGGCCACTGCCGCGTCGATGCGCGGTAGGTCCTGCATGACGATGCGCCCCGCACCCAGGTTCATGTGCCCGACCTCGGAATTGCCCATCTGCCCCTGGGGCAGGCCGACTTCCTGGGCCGAGGCGTCCAGACGCGCGCGCGGACACTCGGCGACAAGCCGGTCCCAGGTCGGCGTCTTGGCCAGGGAAATGGCATTGTCAGGGGCCGCTTCACGGTCGCCCCATCCGTCCAGAATGCACAGGACGACGGGCCGGGGGTGTTTGGTCGCTTCGGGCATGGCGTTCTTCTTAACGATAAACAGGCATTGGGGTGCTGAAATGGGGTGTCTTCGGCCCGCCATCAATGGCGCCGATCCTCAGGCCGTCTTTTACCAGAGGATCGCGCCGGATGGTAGCCTTGGCGCGCGGCTCGCCCCACGGGGGAACCAACGCTCAGACCCGGTGATAGGGATGGCCGGTGAGGATCGCATGGCCCCGGTAAAGCTGTTCGGCAAGCAGGGCCGGGACCAGTTGATGCGGCCAGGTCTGAGCCCCCAGGGACATCACGAAATCGGCGCGTTTGCGCAGGTCGGCGGCCAGACCGTCGGCGCCGCCGATCAGGAACACAAGGTCGCGCACGCCGCCGTCGCGCCATGCACCCAGGCGTTCGGCGAATTTCGGGCTGGCGTCCGAGGTGCCGCGTTCGTCCAGCGCCACCAGGGTCGCCCCGTCGGGGCATGCCGCCAGCAGCAATTCCGCCTCCCGCGTCTTCAGGGCGTCGCCGGAAAGCGGCTTTTTCTCCTCAATCAGCTTGAGGTCCAGCGGCCAGGGCAGGCGCGCCTTGTACTGGTCGAACAAATCCTGTTCGGGGCCTTTCTTGCGGCGGCCCACGGCGATGATGGCGATGCGCATGGCGAGAGATTAGCGTGATTTGACGGCCGTGCGAACAAGACCGTCTGAAACAGCCCGCCTTCCTGTGACGAAAGCGGGACTGTCGTCGGATATACGTCGTTCCCTGAGCCCCGCCGGCGTTATGCCGGGGAACCGGGTCTTGGCGGCCGGCCTTTATATCAGGCCGGCGCCGCGGCGGCTTCCTGGACCGGCGCGCCGGACCACAGCTTTTCCAGGCCGTAGAACTGCCGCACTTCGGGACGGAACAAGTGCACGATGACATCGCCGGCGTCGATCAGGACCCAGTCGCACTGCGTCAGGCCCTCGACATTGATGCCCTTCAACCCGTTCTGTTTGAGTTTTTCCCGAAGGTGGTCGGCCATGGCGCCCACTTGGCGCTCGGATGTGCCGCTGGCAATGACCATGTGATCCGCGATGTCGGTCTTGCCGTGAAGGTCGATGACGGCCAGGTCCAGTGCCTTGTCGTCATCCAGGGATGCGGTCACCAGCTTCAAGACGTCATCGCCGGTGAGGGGCATCGGTTTCGCTTTTGGTATGGCCTTTTTCCTTTTCGTTCGTTGCACGAACCGTCGGCAACCTTGCCGGCGGTCTTGTTAACCGCCTGGACGCCGGAACATGCCCCGCGCCCGGAGCGCCGTGGCCGAGGTCGCGTTCAAGGGCGTATGAAGGAAGACCCACGCCGGAGGACGCATGTCGGCCAGCCGACCCGCCCGGGATTCCTTGATGCGTTCCCGGTGGAACCGGCGCGCTGCCCTGCCCGACAACGCCCCTAAAGAATAGGTAGGACGGTCGAAAACCGCAACGGGCACGGTTTGAAAGATGCGTGTCCAGCGATTCCAGCGGGAAATCTGCGCCAGGTTGTCGGCCCCCATAAGCCAGACAAACCGGTGATTTGGGAATCGCCGGACCAGTCTGGCCAAGGTTTCCGCCGTATAGGTGGTGCCCAGGCCCTTTTCCACATCCGTGACCCGGATGCGGGGATGGTCGGCGACCGTTTTGGCACTGTCGATTCGCGCCTCGAAGGGCGCCATGCCGACCTGGGGCTTCAACGGGTTCTGCGGCGACACCAGCCACCACACCTCGTCCAGCCGGAGCCGCTTGAGCGCCTGCAGGCTGATGTGCCGGTGGCCCTGGTGGGCGGGGTTGAAGGACCCGCCCAGAATGCCGATGCGCCGAAGATGCCGTTTCAAGGGGGGCCCGCCTGGGGGTCAGGGGTGATGAGGGAGCTACGGCCGGACCTGGCCGGCGCCGCGGACGATGTACTTGAAGCTGGTCAGCTGTTCGACCCCGACCGGCCCGCGGGCATGCAGCTTCCCGGTGGAAATGCCGATCTCCGCCCCCATGCCGAATTCGCCGCCGTCGGCGAACTGGGTCGAGGCATTGACCAGCACGATGGCGCTGTCGACCTCGTTGATGAACTTTTCCGCCGCCGCCGGGTCGCCCGTGATGATGGCGTCCGTATGGTCGGAGCCGTGGGTGCCGATGAAGCGGATGGCGTCGTCGATATCGTCGACCAGTTTCACGGCGACGATGCTGTCCAGGTATTCCGTGTCCCAGTCTTCGTCCGTCGCCGGCACCACGCGGGCGTCCATCTTCTGCACGTCGGCGTCGCCGCGCACCTCGCAGCCGGCCTGAATCAGGCCGTCCAGGATGCCGGGCAGCAGAACGTCCGCCGCGTCACGATCGACCAGGATGTTTTCCGTCGCCCCGCAGATGCCCGTGCGCCGCATCTTGGCGTTGACCACCACGTCGCGGGCCATGGCCGGGTCGGCGGCCTTGTTGACGTAGGAATGGCAGAGCCCTTCCAGATGCTGGAACAGGGGCACCTTGCTTTCCTGGATGACGCGTTCGATCAGGGACTTGCCGCCGCGCGGCACGATGACGTCGATGTAGTCGGTCATGCGCAGCATCTCACCGACGGCGGCGCGATCGCGGGTCGGCACGGTCTGGATCGCGTCTTCGGGCAGGCTGGCGGCCTTCAGGCCTTCGCGCAGGCTGTCCAGGATCGCCGCCGAGGAATGGAAGCTTTCCGAACCGCCGCGCAGGATCGAGGCATTGCCCGCCTTCAGGCACAGCCCACCCGCGTCCGCCGTCACGTTGGGCCGCGATTCATAGATCACCCCGATGACACCGAGCGGCACGCGCCGGCGTTCGATATGCAGGCCGTTGGGCCGGTCCCATTCGGCCAGCGTCGTGCCGACGGGATCGTCAAGCTTGGCGATGTCCTCCAGCCCGCGGGCCATGGCCTCGACCCGGTCCTCGTTCAACAGCAGACGGTCGAGCAGGGCCTTGGTCAGCCCCTTGGCCTCGCCCCCCGCCATGTCCTTGGCGTTTTCCGACAGGATATGGTTCTGGCGCCGGCGCAGGCTGGCGGCGGCCTCGGTCAATGCCTTGTCCTTGGCGACGCGCGGCGCCACGGCCAGCTTCGCCTGGGCGGCGCGGGCGCGGCGGCCGATCTCGGCCATCATCATGGGAATATCGGCGGTTTCGTTCGTCATCGTCCTCTCCTCACCAGCAACGATATGGGGTCTGGCGGGCATCAATCCAGCACCAGATCGTCGCGGTGGATCATCTCGTCGCGGCCACGATAACCCAGGATGGCCTCGATTTCCTTCGATTTTGCGCCCAGGATGCGCCGCGCGTCGGCCGCCGAATAGGCGACCAGCCCGCGCCCCAGGTGGTCGCCCGCCTGGGTCTTCACGGTCACCGCGTCGCCGCGCTCGAACCGGCCCTCGACCTTCACCACGCCCGCCGGCAGCAGGCTCTTGCCCTGGGCCAGCGCCCGGCCCGCCCCGTCGTCGACGACCACGGCGCCGCCGGGCTTCAACGATCCGGAAATCCACTGCTTGCGCGCCGTCAACGGCGAAGCCTCGGGCAGGAACCAGGTCACCCGGCCGCCGGATTCCATGCGGGCAAGCGGGTGGTCATCCAGGCCATTGGCGATCACCATGCGGCAGCCGGCGGCCATGGCCATGCGCGCGGCGACCAGTTTGGTGACCATGCCGCCCGATCCATCGTCGGTCATCTTGACCCCGGCCATGGCCTCGATCTCGGGCGTGATGCCGCCCGTCACCAGGGGCACATGGACCGCGTCGGGATTTTGGCTCGGGTCGCTTTCGTACAGCCCGTCCGACGACGACAGCAGCACCAGCGTGTCGGCGGACACCATGGCGGCCACGCGCGCGGCCAGGCGGTCGTTGTCGCCGAAGCGGATTTCGTCCGTCGCCACGGTGTCGTTCTCGTTGATCAGCGGCACGGCGCCCAGACGGATGATCTGGTCGATGGTGTTGCGCGCGTTGAGGTAGCGGCGGCGGTTTTCGCTGTCGTCCAGGGTCAGCAGCACCTGCGCCACCGTCACGTCGTAGACGCCCAGGACTTCCTGATAGGCATGGGCCAGGCGCACCATGCCGGCGGCGGCGGCGGCCTGACTTTCCTCCAGCTTCAACTTGCCGCGCACGGGCAAGCCCAAGTGGCGGCGACCGATGGCGATGGCGCCGGAGGACACGATGACGACCTCGTGCCCGCGCTCGCGCAGGCTCATGATGTCGGCGCCCAGGGTTTCCAGCCAGGCGCGCTTGACGGTGCCGCGTTCCTTATCGACCAAGAGGGCCGAGCCGATCTTGACGATGACCCGCGTGCCGTCCGCCAGGGCGGGAGTCCCGGTCATGGCCGCCAGGCCTCCTCCTCCGCCGGTCCCGCTTCGGCGGCTTTCTCGGCAACCTGGGCGCCGCCGATCTCGGCGACCAGGGCGCGCAGCACCTCGGGCACGCCCTTGCCGGACACGCCGGACACCACCATCACGTCGGCCATCTTGCACCTAGCCGCCCGGGCCAGCTTCTTGCGCTGTTCCTTGATCTCGTCGTCGGTGAGGGCGTCGCATTTATTGAGGGCCACAATTTCGGTCTTGTCGGCCAGGCCGCCGCCGTAGGCCTTCATTTCATGGCGCACCTGCCGGTAGGCCGCCGCCACGTCTTCCTGGGTGCCGTCGACCAGATGCAGCAGCACGCGGCAGCGCTCGACATGACCGAGGAAGCGCGTGCCCAGGCCCGCCCCCTCGCTGGCCCCCTCGATCAGGCCGGGGATGTCGGCCAGCACGAAGGACCATTGGTCGACCATGACCACGCCCAGGTTCGGATGCAGGGTGGTGAAGGGATAGTCGGCGATCTTCGGCTTAGCCCGCGACGAGGCCGCCAGGAAGGTCGACTTGCCCGCGTTGGGCAGGCCGACCAGGCCGGCGTCGGCGATCAGTTTCAGGCGCAGCCAGATCCAGCGTTCCTCGCCGGGAAAGCCGGGGATGGTCTTGCGCGGGGCCTGATTGGTCGAGGTCTTGAACCGCGCATTGCCGAGCCCGCCGTCGCCGCCCTTCAGCAGGATGATGCGCTGGCCGACGCGGGTCATGTCGGCCAGAACGGTTTCCTTGTCGTCGTCCAGGATTTGCGTGCCGACGGGGACCTTCAATGTAATGTCCTTGCCGCCGGCGCCGGTGCGGTTCTTGCCCATGCCGTGGTTGCCGCGCCCGGCCTTGAAATGCTGCTGATAGCGGAAATCGATCAGCGTGTTCAGGCCGTCGGCGCATTCGATGATGACGTCGCCGCCGCGCCCGCCGTCGCCGCCGTCGGGGCCGCCGAACTCGATATACTTCTCGCGCCGGAACGACATGCAGCCGCTGCCGCCGTCGCCGCTTTTCACGAATACCTTCGCTTCATCCAGAAATTTCATTGCGAGAACCTACACCTTATCGCCGCCTTACCGCAGACATGAAAAACGGGGGAATGGCTGGCCATTCCCCCGCGAATTTCAAGTCGCGAATGGCCGTTCAGTCCGTCAGACCGACGGCTCCACCGAAATGTAGGTGCGGCCCTTGGCCTTGGTCGCGAACTTCACCCGGCCTTCGGCCACGGCGAAGATCGTGTGATCCTTACCGATGCCGACGTTTTCGCCGGGGTGATACTTGGTGCCGCGCTGACGCACGATGATGTTGCCGGGCTCGACAGCCTGGCCGCCGGACTTCTTCAAGCCCAGGCGGCGGCCTTCCGAATCGCGGCCGTTGCGCGAACTACCACCAGATTTCTTATGTGCCATCGGTGACTACTCCTTATTCCTCGCCCTTCTTGGGGGCGGCTTTCTTGGCGGGGGCCTTCTTGGCCGCGGGCTTTTTCGCGGCCGGTTTGGCGTCAGCCTTGTCGGCGGCCGCCTTGGATTCCTTTTTCGCCGGCTTGGCGTCGGCGGCGGGTTCGGCGTCGGTCTTCTTCGGCGCCGCCTTCTTGGCCGCGGCCGGCTTGGTGCCGGTGGCGCTCACGTCGACGATGCGCAGCACCGTCTCGAACTGCCGATGGCCCTTGAGGCGGCGGTAGTTGTGGCGCCGCTTCTTTTTGAAGATCAGAACCTTGTCGCCCTTCTGCTGTTCCAGCACTTCGGCGAACACGGCAGCCTTCTCGACCACGGGGGTGCCGAACGTGGGGGCCTTGCCCTCTTCGCCCAGCATCATCACCTGGCCAACTTCAATCGTTTCACCCGGCTCGCCAAGCAGCTTTTCCACGATAATGACGTCACCCGACGTCACTCGATACTGCTTACCGCCGGTTTTGATAACCGCGTACATCGTTTCAGAACCCTATTAATTGTTGATCTTGTTTGGTTATTTTAATTCCACCGCCCGTTATGGATCGGCAGAAGGGCGGCACTATAGCCGCCAAATCCCATAAGTCAATGGCCGTAACGCCCGGAAACGCAGGCGTTCCGGCGCCCTCGACGGCCTCCGGCGGCCGTCTCGGCGACGCCCGCCACGAGGCGCGCAACCTATCCCCTGTGACGAACCAGTGGACAGGGAAAAATTCGCGGCTATAAAGGGGCGTTCCCGGACCATATTTGGTTTCGACATATCGGGCGGCGTCTTGGCGGACGCCGCCGGGCTTCTGAAAAGACGCAATTTTTCAGGGCTTTAGGAGAGGTGCCGGAGTGGTCGAACGGGGCGGTCTCGAAAACCGTTGTGGGCGCAAGCCTACCGAGGGTTCGAATCCCTCCCTCTCCGCCATTCCGTCCGGGCCAAAACGACGGTCCACGACGACTCTTAGAGAATTCTAAATAATTCAGAGGCTTGCGGGCATGTGAGCACGCATTCCGCTGCGTGAGAGACCGATTTCCACCGATTTTCCCGGGATTTAGGCGGAGTGTCTCTAGTGGGCAGTTTTTAGGTTACCGTCAGGATGGTGTGACCATCGTCTACGATGCTCATTCTTCATATTCCATAGCATTCTGGGCTGTTGAAACTGCAATATTCTGCACATTTTGATACGCGTTTTTAAGCTCTAGAACTTGATCAAGGTTTTCTTCTTGCTCTTCGGAATTAGGGTTGTTTCCAATGGCCAAAATTTTTATCAGGCTCTCAATTTTCCGAATCTCGCTATATAGGTTCCCCAATGACTGATAGATATCAGACCGCATATGTTTGGGGTCTCGCGCAACGGAATCTAAGTCTGTCTTCACGGACGAGTTGAATCTAAGCAAGAACAACAACGTAGGTTCTATTCGACCTCTGCTAGCAAGCTGCTCAGTCGATGCGACGATTTCCTGAGCATAAAGAGACACTCTCTCACAAACCTTTCTGACGCTTCGATGGTACTCGCGTTCCTTTGCTTGATATTCAATGATCGATCGCCGCGCCTCTCTTCGATGGGCGACAAAATGGTTTACGGACAGGACGATAACTCCAGATACAACTCCGGTCACCACATGCCCCAAAGTCTGCGCAGAGAACAGATCGAAAGCTTCCACTTGTAAACTCCTTGATATGAAATATTTCCCGGAAAGATTTAGGCCCGGACAGCTTGACTACAAGTGCGCGAACAGCTGCCGCTGCCTGTCCCACTCTCGTGGCCAGTTCTTTGCTCTCGTAAGTTTCTGAGCGGTCAGATTGACTGGATGAGTGCCGCAGACAATCGACTCAACTATGTCTGGAGCCAAACTGACCAACTTCATTATACGAACCACATATGCTTTGGTCAGTTTTTCCTTAGATGCGATCTCTTCGAGAGACGAGGCTTCTCCATCGATCAGCATGCGGTTCCATCGATATGCCCGCGCAACGACTTTAATCAGCGCGGGGTCGGGCGACGATGGGCGTGAATAGGCATTGGGGTCCAGAACCAGTTTGGTCTCGACACCACGACGCCGTTGCGTGATGGGGACGGTTAGAAGCTCTTCGTCTCCGACGTCAATTTCGATCTGTTCTGCTGCCAAGGTCACGCGGCGCACGCCCGTCCGCAAAAGGTCGAGGCATTCCTTGTCGTTCGGCTTCACACCGGCTTGGGACAAGTATCGTCTTAGTCCGGCCAGCACGGCATTTTCGATTTCCTTGGCCGGGAGACGGATCGGTGGGGAGCCGTCATTGGTCTTAGTCGTAGCAGGTGCACTTATATAATAGCGGTAGCGGCGACCGGCTTTGCCGGCGGCGTGGCTGGGCGTCAGACGGTTACCCTTTTCATCAAACAGAATACCGGTCAGCAGACTTGGGTTCTTGGCATTGGTGCCATGCTTGCGCTCGACGCGGTTGAACTCCAGCGTCACCTGCACCTCATCCCAGAGGTCATTGTCGATGATGACATCGTGCTGGCCCGGATAGCTCTCGTCCTTGTGGGTGATCTCACCGATGTAAATGCGGTTCTGGAGAAGATGGTAAAGCGCCCCACGACCGAATGGTTTTCCGCCTGACGTTCGGCCGGTTTTGGAAACGCGCACTTTATTGACGATGCCTTCCGCATCGAGTTCGGCCTTCAAGGAACGCACGGACCTCAGCGCTGCATAACGTCGGAAGATGTGGCGGACCGTTTCCGCCTCGGTCGGATTGACGATCAGCTTCCGGTCCGGGCTGTCATATCCCAAAGGCAAGTTGCCGCCCATCCACATGCCCTTCTTCTTAGACGCCGCGATTTTGTCGCGGATGCGCTCGCCCGTGACCTCCCGCTCGAACTGGGCGAAAGAGAGGAGCACGTTTAAGGTCAACCGGCCCATTGACGTCGTCGTGTTGAACTGCTGGGTGACGGACACGAAAGACGCCCCATTGTCATCGAAGGTCTCGATGATCTTGGCGAAGTCGGCCAAGGCGCGGGTCAGCCGGTCGACCTTGTAGACCACGACGACCTGGACCTTCCCCGCTGCGACATCTTGCAACAGGCGTTGGAGCCCCGGGCGCTCCATGGTCCCGCCGGAGATGCCGCCGTCGTCGTAGCGGTCCTTCAGGAGACGCCAGCCTTCGTGCTTCTGGCTTTGAATGAAAGCCTCGCAAGCTTCTCTCTGAGCATCCAAGGAATTGAATTCCTGATCGAGACCTTCCTCCGAGGACTTCCGTGTGTAGATGGCGCAGTTGAGTTGCTTCCGATCAGCCGCCATCGTTTTTACTCCTGGACGTTAGACCGAAGAACCGGGGACCCGACCAATGGGCCCCCGTGATCTGTTTGGCGACAGCAGAGAGGCTTGCGTAGGTCCGGTCTCGATGCTCAAACCCGTCGTCTAGGATCAGCACCTCATGCATGACGCCGTTCCATTCCCGAATGAGTTTGGTTCCGGCTTTCAGCTGCGGTGTGGCCTTGGGCGTTTCGCCTTTCTCCAACGAGCGGGCAATGCGTTCGAGCTCCCGCTTCGTTGCCTTGGAGAGCCGTGGCCCTGCCCGTTCTTGGATGCGGTAGGCGAGGACGGAGCGCATATAGTTCTCGCTGGCCCGCTGGGGCGGCGGGCGGCCGATATCGTCCTCCCAGGCCGCCCGCAACGCCGGCCGATCCAAGCCGTCGAGATCATCCCTCCTCAGCATGCGTCCGCAGCCTCAGCCAGCTTGTAGACCGTGACGCCCTTGGCATCCTTCGACCGCTCAATGGCGTGGCCATCTTTACGGAGCCCGGTCAGCGCCGCGCGGACGCTGTGGGGCTGCCAGCCGGTGGCCTTTTCCAGAGCACCGAGGCTGGCGCCCTTGGACCGTTTGACGAGTTTCAGGATGGTTTGCGTTTTGGTGAGTTTGGCGGCCATAGATGCCTCCTATGTTTCCGCGCCCGCGGGATGCGAGCGCTTCCACCGCCCAGTCCCCGGCCAGTCGCAAGACCAACCCGGGTAGGCGGCGGTTAGGAGGCGATTTAATCGGCGTTTCCGCCCTCACCGCTTAGACGACAGTACCGCTCTGTTGCGAGCGGAAGTCCAGTCCTATCTAGAAGGGGAAAGAACCACCCATGCGGTCATAGTATGTGCTTTGATGGGCCACTTTTGCTCCACCCTCACCGATCAAAGTGACCCGGGCCTCGATTTGCGGCAGTCCACCTTGGGCATACCAGATCAACACTTGAGCAAGGGCGTCCACTAGGTCGTCGTTTTTAGCATTGGGGAATCCGAACATTTGTCGTTCAAGGCTGTCCAACCAGGGAAGTGGTTTCTTGGGAAGGAACAGACGGCCAGCTTGAGCTTGCGCCGCTGCCGTGGAAACCCGAAGTTCTTTAGCTCCCTTGGGAACAATGGGAATAACCGCAGCTCTAATACATCGAAGTAGATACCTGGCAAGTTCGGTTCCTAAGTTCGCATCTTCAACCAGCACAACATGGGCACCCCACTTTATGGCGTGTTCGGCAGCGAGGACTTGAAGGCTATGAAGCGGAAGCTTTCGTTCAATTGCATCAAGGACATGAACTTCACCCTGGCGAACACCGACCGTCACACAGGCAGAGTAATCGTGATTCACGCCGGTCTTGATGGCCGTATCCCATGACTGGATGATCTGGCCGTAGTTTTTCGGATTCGGATCGCCGGGATATCTTCCGACCCAATCCCGCTTGAACATTTCTCCATCTTCCGGCACGGGGTTTTGAAGAAATTGGGCAGAAAATGCTGACGTCCCCATGGTCTGGCGTTGCTCTTCCAAGAACTCGTTCGTTAGCCGCTCCGGGTGCATCAAATCATCCGGTAGGACATGATGGACATCGTTCGGACCGGACCCGGTCTTGTAGGTCTGCTCCTCCATGGCTATCGCCGGAATGTTCAGGTGCTTAAACCCGCCTTGAGCCAAAAGACGACCGACCAGATCGTCCTCATGGAGGCGCTGCATTGTAATGATGGTTCGGACCGTTGCCGGGTTATTAACCCGCGTTGAGATTGTCGACGTAAAATTTCTATAGCAACGCTCTCGTTCGGTATCTGAGTACGCGTCTTGGGCCTTCATGGGGTCGTCGATGATGATCATGTTGCCACCTCGCCCTGTAATCCCGCCCTCCATGGGAACGCCGAGACGGGCTCCTCCCTTCGTCGTGAGGCTCTCCGTCTCGTTATCCTTCATCGAGCTAATAACGGCATCGGGAAACGTCTTTTTGAAGAAAGGCGCATGCATGATCTGGCGAAAAATCCGTGTATGTGCGCGAACAAGAGTATCTCCATAGGAAATGTTGACGATCTCAAGGGAAGGATCGTGTCCAAGCAAATAGGCCGGCAGAGCCGAAGAGATACAGAACGACTTTAGCGACCGAGGCGGCATTGTCACGATTAAGCGTCGAACGTCGCCGAAGCAACACCCCATGAGCTCGTGAGAAAGAGCGTCGATATGCCAATTGTCCTGAAAATCCTTGCCGGGATACACTTGCATAAATGCCCGTCGGACGAACAACGCGAAATCCTCACGCATGATTGCGAGGGGCAGTTTAATCTCGTCATTTGCCATGATTCGCCTCCTTTAGAACCTTTTCCTTGAATGCCTCGACGATGACGGCGTCCGCCAAGTCATCCATTGCGTCTGTCTCCTCCGCAACAGGATCATTCAGATACTTGTCCACCATGCCGACCACGATGCTGATGGCCTTGGTATCGCCCTTGAGCGCTTTGGCGACGACAGCTTTTAGGAGTGCTCGTTGCTTGCTGAGCTTCTTCGGCTGGCCCGCCTCGGTGACAGTGATTTTTTCCTTAAGCTCTTCCTCAAGGTCCGTTTTTAGGTTCTTGGTGCCCTTGGGACGGCCTTTTGGATTACCACTCAAGCCGGGCTTGAACTGGGTCGCCTTGGGCGGTTTCTTGTAGCCGACCAAGTAATCTCCTTTCCCCATGTCACACCTCCCCGCCGGCGGCAGGAGGCGGCAGGAGAAGGGTCTTGCCCTGACGCAGGTCGGCCATCTGATCGAAGGTCATGCCGGTCGCCGC
This sequence comes from uncultured Alphaproteobacteria bacterium, assembly GCA_963976055.1. Lineage (GTDB taxonomy): Bacteria > Pseudomonadota > Alphaproteobacteria > Rhodospirillales > Casp-alpha2 > UBA1479. The sequence continues at coordinate 456,345 of CAXBJB010000001.1, read as the reverse complement.
GTGGCGCGCTTGGCCGCCCGTAAACGCCTGCCAGCGGCGAATGATGACATCGACAAATTTGGGATCGAGCTCCAGCCCGGCACAGATACGCCCCGTCTGTTCGCAGGCGATCACCACCGTTCCAGACCCGAGGAACGGGTCCAAGATAAGATTGCCGCGATTGGAAGCGTCCTTGATGGCATCGGCGATCATTGCGACGGGCTTCACGGTCGGATGCAACGCCAAGTCAGCACGGCGCTCAGGCGACATGCTGTTGGCGCCCTCGTATTCCCATTTGTTGCTTCTGTTGCGTCCGTAGCGGCCGAGCTGAACGTTGTTCACGTGAGGTGCCGTGCCATTCTTATAAACAACAATCAGTTCATGCTGGGACCGGTAAAGGCCCCCCATCCCGCCGTTCGTCTTCACCCAGACGCAGAGATTGATTTGAGCGCTATAGTACTTGTCACAAACTTCCTGAAGTGTCCGTAAATGCCGCCAGTCCATAAACAAATAGTGAAGTGAGCCCGACGCCGAGGACTGGATCAGATTACGGATGAAGGCCTCTAGGAAAGCTCGGAATTCCTCATCCGACATCTCGCCCGATGCCATGACGAACTCGTCGTGCTTGATGGAGCCTGAGCCGCAGACGTTTCCTTGAACCCGAACGTTATACGGAGGATCCGTTATGACCATCCGAGCCTGGCGACCCTGCAAGACCGTCTTGTAGGCTTCCGGATCACGTGCATCGCCACAGAACACAAGGTGCTCGTCCAGCACCCACAAATCGCCCAGTTGCGAGACCGCCTCTTCCTCCAACCCGGGCACGTCATCAACCGGAGTTGACGAGGTTGGTGCGAAAGCGTGCTCAATAATGAGGTCGGCCTCAGCATTGTCATAGCCGGTGAGCTCGATGTCGTAGTCGATTTCGAGAAGCGCCTGGAATTCCAAGGCCAACTTCTCCTCATCCGTCTCACTCAGTTCCGCCAAACGATTAAGCGCGATACGAAGTGCTTTGATATCCGTCTCGGATAGATGATCAATCCTGAGGATCGGAATTTCGGTGTATCCAAGCCGCTTGGCCGAGGCGTGGACCGCTTCGCCCGCAATGACCACACCCTTGGCATCCACAAGCACTGGCAGGACGATGCCGAATGCGGACAGGTTCTTGTCCAACTTCTTCTGTTGGCGTTTGGGATGTTTACGCGGGTTCCCTGGATAGCGCGTGAGACTGTCGATGGGGATATATTCGATGTGCGCCAGTAATCTCCGGTCGACCCACGGGGTCTGGTTATGGCGTTTATTTACGGGTGCTTGTGTATCTTGCCTGAGGACCATATCGATTTCCGTTCATCTGGCCTGCAGGTGCACGGGACCAAGCAAGAGGAACCGGACACCAGCAGGCGTTAACCCACTGCGTCTTCCGGTCACAGTCCTCCTTGACTCACGGATAGAACGCTGCCGAAGCCGCTTTCAGTTCCGGTCTTGGCCGTCATAGGCTCGCGGAGTTCGCTTCAGCTATTTGTCTTAGTGCCGTTTTCCGACGGCCCCGCAAGGCAGTTAGAAAATGCACAAGACGCAATATTTGAACCACATCAACTTCAGGGAATCAACAAAATGTTGGGAAAAATTGACAGGCACCCTCAACATGTTGAATTCAGAGTCAATTTTCATTTGCGTCAATCGGGATATTTTGGTCACCACCTGATGATGTGAACCTTGTTCTCAGATGGAAGCTCCGTCACCTGGTATTCGTCCCCGCTCTCACAGAACACCGAATAGAGGACGCGGTAACGGGTTCGCTCACCATGAAGGACGATCTTCTTGGGCTCGCAAACTTCACCGCGAACCCGGGCGATAATCTCACGGAAATAACGCTTGTTATCCTTGTTCGCTTCCAGGACCGTTTCTTTGAGCTTGGCAGCTTGAGCGTCGATGGGCGTGACAGTCGCTGCCGCAATTACCAGCGCAACAAAAACGCCGACCGTATAGGCATAATTGATTTTCATGGATGGTTTCTCCGTTCACCTGAGGCCAGAGCCTCCAGCGCGCCCGCCGGAAGGTGGCATCATCCAGACTGGTGATCGGGGTGTTGGAAAAACCGTGCGAAGACGGCCCCTGGGTTTTTAGCCGGGAGGCCTGGACATAGCCCAGGCACCCCGACCATAAGTCGGGGTCACTGTTATCGGTCAGTGACGACCTCTTCGCAGGGGGTTTTCCAAGCCCCAGTGCCGTGCGTCGCGGCTCCAGGACAGAGTCTCGCTCAAAGCGACGGGGAATGGAAGTCGATATCTTCTAAAATCTAGACCTTCTCAGACGCTATCAACACGCTCGAAGGAATATTAGACATTATGCACCCATTTATACCGGGGGTGTTTGTTGCTAGGGGAATACCAGTTATGAATTGTATTTGATCAGGAGCCTAATCCCTGGGGAGGGGACAAGGAAATGGCCAAACGGCCGCTATTTCAAAAGGGTATCAAAGAGCTAGAAAGTCTGTTCGCCGAGAAGCGTCACGACACTTCAGCTCTCAATCAGCTTTCGGATGAGCTTGCCCACCGCAAAACAAAACGCGCTCAGGCCTTGCGCAAAAAGGTGGAAACGGCACTACAATCCAAAGCCGCTCCCACCACCACTTCGTTACCCACTGGGTTGTCCGACAATCCGCAGCTAACCCTTGAAATCCAGCCACCTCCCGAGCCGGAAATCCCGATTGTCGCAGATGAGCATACTGCCCCTTTAATGCCGTCGCCCCCACCCTCTGAAAAGCCGGCGGCTCCAATCGCCCCTCCACCAATCACAAACGACCCGACAAAAATCCTCACTGCATGGACGGCGATGGAAGTTTTGTCTCCCTCAAACTATCGATCACCGGAAGACCTCGCCGGAGGCGACCGCAGGCGTATTGCGAAGATCGATCACGGCATCATGCCTTGGGAGGGGACCGGAGAAAAAAGCCGCCCAAACTATCGGCTTTACTACCAAGTCGTCCTTGGAAATATCGATATGGCGCCGGCAGTCTCAGCTCTCCTTAAGGTCTACACTGATAGTCGGGCCGAAAGGCCGCAGGCGAGAGGCCAGGCCGTTCTTGCAACTGTCATGATCGATAAGGAAGGAAGGCCAGTTGAAGATGACGCAGTGTCCATATCCAGCTTTGGTTGGGGCGTCCCACAAGCCCTTTCGGGCGATCTAGAAGGCCTCGGAGATTGGCCCAATTCAGAGGCAGCCCTGATCAAGGCTTTAACGGAATATTTGGTCAAGGAAAATGAGGAAGGCCAACCAATCCCACTAGATGCTGCGTCTATTTTCGGCGCCTATGAATGGCTGATCGACAGGTTAGGCCTGGACCGATCTCTCACCACCCCTCCTGGCTTCGTCATACGAACCTATCAGTACTTCCGCGTTCAAGACCCTCCAGAAGCATTGATCTTGAATTCTTTCTTTTTGGAAGATCTAGGAACCGCGATTTCACTTATCGACGACGGAGCCGCGCCAACAAATCTTAAACGCTATCTTGGGATGATCACCCCTGAGACGCGGCAAAATCTGATGTCGGATGATCGAGCGATCGAGACGGCAACCCAACCATCCATGTTTCCGAATGGCTCGTGGCCCAGCAACGGACGGCACCCTCTCGTACTCCTGCAACAATGCGCCGTGAACCTTGCCCTCAATGATCTAAAAGACAATGGGATATTGGCGGTGAATGGCCCGCCCGGAACCGGCAAAACAACCTTGTTGAGAGATGTGATCGCAGCGATCGTGACAGAACGCGCTCAGATACTTTGCTCATTCAACGATCCGGAGAAGGCCTTCAAACATTCAGGTCAAAAACTAAAAAAAGGCAAAGCATTCCTGCACCTCTACGCGCTTGATGATCGGGTTCGAGGACACGAGATCATTGTCGCGTCATCAAATAATAAAGCCGTTGAGAATGTCAGCGCAGAGCTCCCAGGTATCGACGAAATTGCCCCTGATGCGGATCCTTTAAGATACTTCAAAACAGTCTCTGACAACCTGTTGAAGCGCGACAGTTGGGGCGCCATCGCAGCCGTTCTTGGCAACGCGGCAAACCGAGCCAGTTTCCGTCAAGATTTTTGGTGGGATGATGACTTTGGTTTCCAGACCTATTTCCAACACGCTGTTGGAAACCCAAAGCTCAAAGTGGACGAAAACTTCGAGCCACCAATTGAACGACCACCGGTCATTGCTGAGCGTGAAAACCCGCCTCGCGATCATACAGAAGCCCTTCGGCGTTGGCAGGCCGCACGCAGAAAGTATTTGGATGCCCTGAACGAGACCGATAGTGCACTGGAAGCTCTTCAAAGCATATTCGAGCTGGGTCAATCTATCCGTCACCGGAGAGGTGTCGTCGCAGCGTTCGACCAAAAAATCACTGAGATAAATCATCGTGTATCCATTCTAGAAAACGAATCTCAAGCTGCGCTGGCAGCCCAGCAATCTCGATTAACAGTTATGCGCGAGGCGAAATCGGAGTGGGATGCATCGCTTCACCGAAAACCTGGCTTTTTTCGACGTCTGTTCAATTGGAGTGATTATAAAGCCTGGAAACACGCCCACGCTGAGATTGGGGCCCAATTGACGCGTGCAAAAGACGGATATACCGAGGTCCAAAAAGCCGTTGAGCAGATTGAAACTGAGAAACAGGAATTCGAAATCGATAGAGAAAATATCCGCCATCAAGTGGCAACCGAACAGCAGGTATTAAATGAGGAAAACGATCGCTATTCGGTAATGCGAGAAGAAATAGGCGGCACAGTTGTCGATGATGAATTCTTTGAGGGTGACCACAAAAGCCGACAAACCGCCGCTCCATGGTTAGATACTGAAGCAGCACGAAAAAGGAACGATTTGTTCGAGCAGGCTCTAGCCGTTCAGAAAGCCTTCATTGACGCAGCCGCCAAGCCGATCCGACATAATCTGAGTGTGCTTCTCGACGGTTTTGGCACGAGTTCCCTTGGCTCCCCCGAAAAGGATGCATTGATCCCAGATCTATGGTCGACTCTATTCCTTATCGTTCCGGTCGTTTCAACGACATTCGCTTCGGTATCCCGAATGTTCGGAAGAATCGGACCTGAAGAGTTTGGATGGCTTTTGATTGATGAAGCCGGTCAAGCACTTCCCCAAGCGGCGGTCGGTGCTCTAATGCGGACAAAGCGCGCCGTTGTCGTTGGCGACCCAATCCAGATCGAGCCAGTCGTCGTTCTCCCCGACAGCCTGACAGAAGCCATCTCCAAAAGGTTCGGAATTGATCCCTTGATCTACAACGCGCCGAACGGGTCTGCACAGACCCTCGCAGACACTGCGACTGCATATTTCGGGACCTTTGAAACGCAGTACGGCACCCGAAATGTGGGTGTGCCTTTGCTTGTTCATCGGCGTTGCTCGGAACCAATGTTCAGCATCTCGAACCGGGTGGCCTACGAAAATCTTATGGTCCAAGCCAAGCCAGAAAGGCCTTCCACCATCAGAGATGTGTTGGGCCCATCCCGTTGGATTGATGTTACGGGGAGCGTACAGGAAAAATGGTGTCCTGAAGAAGGCGATACGGTGATTGACCTATTGAGCACGCTCCGGAATGCGGGTTGCCAACCAGACCTCTACATAGTTACGCCATTTGTTATCGTCCAAAATAAGTTGCGCGAAAAGATCCGAGCAAGTGGTCTCCTAACGGAGTGGGTCGATAAGCCTGAAAGTTGGGTTTACGAACACGTCGGTACTGTCCACACCGTCCAGGGTCGCGAAGCAGAAGCCGTCATTTTCGTACTGGGAGCGCAAAAACAAGAACAGCGCGGCGCCCGTGGTTGGGCTGGCGGTCGGCCTAACCTACTAAACGTCGCGACCACGCGAGCTAAAGAAGCGATCTACGTCGTAGGCAATGCCAACCTTTGGAAGAACGCCGGAATGTTTCGGCACCTTCACCAAAAACTAGTCTCCTAGCAGAATGGATATATTCAACAATCGAGAAATTGCGATCGGAATTTGGTTCATCATCCTGATCGGGGTTTGTGCATTCCTTAAACCGGTACGAGAGTCGTTACTCGCAGTAATTCGAATTTTGTTGTCACGCATCTTCGCCATCCAAATTGGTGCGATGTTTCTCTACATCGTCTTGATAATTTTCTTGTTGTCGAAGATAGGACTTTGGGACACCTCCCAACTTAAAACCACAATCTTATGGGCCCTAACTACAGCTGGTGTTTCTTTTTCCCGTGTCACTTCGGCTTCAGATGATCAAGAATTTTTCAGGAATTCATTAAAGGATATTTTCAAGATCACATTGGCCATAGAATTTGTGGTCGCATTCTATCCGTTCAGTTTAATTGCAGAACTCTTGTTCCTTCCATTCATGGCTTTCGTCGGCTTTATGGTTGCCTTTGCTCGGGGCAAAGACGAACATCAAGCCGTCGAACGTTTCTTCAATGGCGTATTGGTTTGCGCCGGGCTGTTGATAATGGGGTATTCTGGATATCGATTGATTTATGACCCCCAAGACTTCTTCACGTTGTCCACCTTGAAAGACTTCTATCTACCGCCGTTGTTGTCATTCCTTTTTCTGCCTTACGTGTTTTTCCTCGTAATGTACATCGCGTACGAGAAGGCATTTTTCCTTGTCGACATCCATGTCAAAAACAAAAGCTTGCGGAATGTCACGAAACGCCACGCGTTGATCGGATTCGTTTCTGATCGTGAACTACTGAGACGCTGGTCCCAGACTTTAGTAACTAACCCTATAAAAGAAAAAACTGATGTGGCTCCGTCGATCGAGCGCACTTTCGAATTAAAGCGGCGTGAGGAGAACCCACCTAACGTTTCATTTAAGGACGGATGGTCTCCTGACCTGAGCCCCGTCTTCCCTCCAGTCAGAGGGAGAGTCCGGTTTCAAAATGTTGCCCTGTGCGGGCGTTGTGTTCAAGCCGATAGGGGGCATGCCCCCTATCGGCTTTTTCGGCGAACTCGACCGGCGTCGCCCCGCCGTGGGCGGAGTGCGGCCGGTGGTGGTTGTAATCAAACTTCCAGGCGGCCAGGACGGCCCTGGCGTGCGACAGGGAGGCGAACAGCGTCTCGTTCAGGCATTCGTCACGCAGCCGCCCGTTGAAGCTTTCGACGAAGCCGTTCTGTTGCGGCTTGCCCGGCGCGATGTAATGCCAGTCGATCCGGCGATCCTGCGACCACTTGAGGATCGCCATGCTGGTCAGCTCGGTGCCGTTGTCGCTGACCACGGTCAGCGGCGTGCCGCGTCGGCCGATGACGGCGTCCAACTCCCGCGCCACGCGGGCGCCGGACAGCGACGTATCGGCGACCAGACCGAGGCATTCCCGCGTGAAGTCGTCGACGACGCAGAGAATGCGGAAGCGCCGCCCGTCGTTCAGCGCGTCCGACACAAAGTCCAGCGACCAGCGTTGGTTCGGCCCCTGGGGCAGGAGCATGGGGGACCGTGTGCCCAGGGCCCGCTTGCGGCCGCCCCGGCGGCGCACCTGAAGACCTTCTTCCCGGTATAGGCGACGCAGCTTCTTCTGGTTCATATGCAGACCTTCCCTCGACAACATCACATGCAGGCGCCGGTAGCCGAACCGGCGGCGTTCCGCCGACAGTGCCCGAAGGCGCTCCCGGATCGCCGCGTCATCCGGCTTGATCGACCGGTAGCGCACCGAACTGCGGTCCGCGCCCAAGGCCCGGCATGCCCGCCGCTCGCTCACCGCGTAAACCTCACGCAGGCGGGCGACGACCCGTCGCCTGGCGGCGGGCGTCACCACTTTTTTGAATTGATGTCCTTCAGCATGGCGTTGTCGAGCATCGCTTCGGCCAGAAGCTTCTTCAGCCGGGCATTCTCGGTCTCAAGCGCCTTCAGGCGCTTGGCGTCCGACACCTCCAGGCCGCCGTACTTCGACTTCCACTTGTAGAACGTTGCTTCCGAGATACCGTGCCGCCGGCACACATCCGCCGTCCTCTGTCCCGCCTCCTGCTCGCGCAGGATGGCGATGATCTGCTCTTCGCTGAACCTTGATGCCTTCATGTCCATCTCCTCTCCGGGACGATGGACTCTACCTAAAAATGGAGGAGAAAACGGGGCTCAGGTCACTCCATATGTCGCGGGAAAATTTCTAGACGAACATGGACTAGAGGTGGGGCCCTATAAGCAGATCATTGAAGATCTAGATGAGTGGCAGTCAAGTTCAGATGTTTTCAAACTGGGCGACTACATTTTTGAAAACACAATCACCTACTTTGTATACGGCTCCGAGCATGTGGCGATATGCTTAAAAATCGATTTGGATGTTGGCGAGCCAGATAACGCTGAACCAGCGTTGGCCAAGTTTGTCGAAACTGGAGCCTTGCTCTACGAAAAAGCGCTCGATTCTGAAATGCCTAACAACCTTCGAAAAGCAATGATTGCCGGCAAGCCGTTTAAATCTTCTGCTGAAGGGAAAGAAATATTGGTGACTAGAAAAGACTGGTCGATCGACAACAGCTATACACTCAAACTGTCCATCCGAAATCCAGAGGCGGCGAGATCAAGCATATTTTATTTCGACGACTGAGTGAGCTTGCAAGTTACGAGGGGGCGATTCCATTGCCACCGGTTAATAGAAAGAAGATTACGCCCACTCGGCCCATCCAATTTCGCACAAGATGGCGCCAACACATTGGATTGCTAGTTCGGCGTCCTGCTCTCTGATATCCCGCAATTCACGCTTTGCTCTCTCAACCGGCTTCGCACGTGCATGCAGCCGAGCGATGATCCTGCAAGCATTGGCGGCGACTTGTAGCTTTTCTCCGTTCTCCAAACGTGAAGCAAGGGCACCAAGATCTTTGGCTTCGGTCCCTGAAACATCGAAAAAACTGATTAAGATCTGACTAGCCGCGTCTCTGGCACGGTCAATGACCGAAGCAGGTGCAGCTCGATGCGCTTCGTCAGCAAATGTGTCCAGGCTCTCACGCAAACGAGCCCGTGATCTTTCGGGCGACTTCGAGAAATCAATGAGAGGAAGCAAACCCAAGCTTCCTCGCGCTTTAAGCGTCACTAGGTCCTCGCCTGTCGAGATTGCCTCCAAATCGACAATCGTCCAGACGCTAAAACGGTCTCCGACACCTAAAAGTACCAATGGCTGTTCTTGTCTTCCTCTTATGTACTCGTGCCATATCGGATTGCCGTAATAAGTTTCGAGCGATTTATCAATTAGCCCCGCACCTTCGTACGGTATAGCTGGATGGGGTTGCACCTGCCACAGCACTGGCTGAGTCCGTCCCGCAGCATAAAACCGCCCACGCCTAATTCTTGCAATAGGATCAAAAACGTCTTCTCGGAACCTTAGTCGGGTAGTCCGCTCACTCGACGGTTTCTCTGCGACAAGCTCTCCTTCGGATTCGAATACGATTTTTGCAGGCGTGACAATGGGCATCGGCCAGACTGCCCGACCACCATACGTACCTGCTCCTTCGTATAGGAGCCCCTGGTTCTCATCTATTCCGATAATCAGCACGGATAAATCTCACAAACACTCATCTCACAATCAAACAGGATTGACATAAGCCTCAAATCAAAATTTGCGGACTAGTTCTATCGCATGAGAGATCTTTCGCTTGCCTCAATAGCCCTCGTTCTAAGGTTGTGATAATAATAGCAAATACTCGAAACTAGCATGCGAATTGGATGGTTCAAATGGCTGAACGCATTACGTTCGAACCGGAAAGTGAGGAGGCCGTTCTTCTGCTAGAAGCCTATATCCAATCAGGGAACCTGAATTTTCTGATTGGATCTGGTGCTTCGCTACCTGCGATTTCACTCGCGGGAAACATTGAATCCCAACTAAACGACCTGCTCGAAGCTGAAAGCATTGTCGAAGCAAACCTTCGAGCGCTAAATTTTATCGAGGGACTGGAAGACAAGAACTCACGTCTTTCGCTCGGTCTTGAAGACGCAGAATCAGGCGATACGCTAGGACGATATGTTCAGTTCTTAGGAACGATCGATCAACTTCTCTTTGAACGTAAAAATATCCTCCTTCCTAGACAAGCAAACATCTTTACGACGAATTATGATTTGTTCTTTGAACACGCAGCTGCCCAAGTTCCCTCAACTATCCTGAATGACGGCTTTGATCGATCGTCACCCACAGGGACTCAGTTTCCTTTTTCGCCAGAGAGATACTTTGATCGCACATATCGATCTGGCGGGGTTTACAATCGACAAGCTGAAATTACGACTGTAAATCTAATGAAGCTTCACGGCTCATTGAATTGGAGAAAAACATCAAATTCGATCTGTTTTAGAAGCAATGAACCGGAGCCACTATCCGAAGAACAAAAGCGCGAAAATGCGCATGTAGAAAGGGCGTTGAATAATCGCGCGCTGATTCTTCCAAATCTTAAAAAATTCGGCTCAACCTTATTGGATCGAGTCTACTACGATCTATTAAGAATTTTCTCGAACTCAATGGATCGTGATAACGCTCTATTGATCGCATTTGGCTTCTCTTTCGCAGATGAGCACATTCTAGATATCACCAGACGCGCTTTGAGAAACCCAACCTCTCAACTCGTCATTTTTGCGTACAACGGCGAGGCTGCTGAGTCTTTCGAAGAGAAGTTTACGAAGCACCGAAATGTGAAAGTCGTCTCCCCACGAGAAGGTGAGAACATCGACTTCGCTGCCTTCAATTCGCTGCTCAATCGTGTAGTTCCTTCAAGGGCTGCATTCGATGACTGACCAACGACTTGAAAAAGAGACTGTTCTTCGAATTGGGGAAGTTACCTCAGTGTCTGGAAGAAAAATCTCGGTAACAGTCGATAAAGATAAGAACCTTTCAGAACTATTCTTTGATGGTGATCTTGTCCGTAACATCGCGGTTGGAAGCTACATAGACATTCGAAAGGGTTTCGTCAGCCTAATTGGCAAAGTCGATGGGGAGAACGCGCAGTTTGAAGATCACAATGAAATCGGCGCCACGCCAACACCAAGCAGCAAACGAGAATTATCGATTTCACTTGTTGGCTTCATTGACCGAAATGGAGACTTTCAAGGAGGAACAAAAGAGCTTCCGTTGGTTGGAAATGAGGCGTTTCTTCTTACAAGAAAACGAGTCCACCAAGTCCACAATCTCGTAAAGCGTTCAGGAGTCGCGTTGAACATCGCAAATTCCGACTATGAAGGCTACGAAATCGCACTTCCTGTTGATTCATTGATGAATAGCCACATCGCTATTTTCGGAAATACGGGGAGCGGAAAGTCAAACACGTTGGCGCTACTGTACCAGAGTTTCATCCGAGCAATGCGTGCACGAAACGTTAATGAGTTCAACGACAACTGTCGAATTTTACTGTTTGATTTTAACGGGGAATACACTGGGGAACAGTGCCTTACAGAAGATAAGACTGTCTACAGACTCTCCACACGAACTGAACAAGGAGATAAAATCCCCTTGTCAGATGATGGCCTATTAAACATCGAGATGCTCTCGATCTTGTCAGACGCCACCGAGAAGACTCAAAAACCTTTCTTGAAACGTGCACTTTCCTTACGTGCTCGGGTAACGGAATCTGATGACCCAATCGATCACCTCAAAAACATACTTCGACAGCAGATTCGCCAGGTTCTTCAATTAGCTGACAAAATTAAGGCTGATCAACTATTTGAATACCTACGCCAAATACTTCCTGAACAAGATCAAAATGGGGAGCCTTTTGAACTGACAGGTGATTTGGAATGGCACAATAACGCAGCAGAATTCATATGGAATGGACAGTACCTAAAACAAAGCCCTGAATACATTGCAAATACCTTTGTATACAATCATGTGGAAATGTTTGATTTTAAAAATGATGTAATATCAGACTTTATTATTTTTTGTTATGTGCGATTAATTTATGATTTGCTTTCCAATCGAGCTCAGAACGAGCATATAGCTCCCGTTGTCAATAAATTGAAAAGTAAACAACAAGACATCCGCAAGATCTTCGATCCTGCGGACAGAGGCGATATTTTCTCATCTAATGTCGCAGTCATATCAATGCACGACATAAATCTCGAGATGAAAAAAACGATTCCTCTATTAGTTTCGAGAAAAATCTATCAAGAGCACAAAGCAAATTTTGAAGGTCGCTCGCTCAGCATCGTTATTGATGAGGCACACAATGTTCTCTCAACAGAATCTTTTAGAGAAGCCGAGAGCTGGAAAGATTACCGGTTGGAAACATTTGAGGAGATAATCAAGGAAGGAAGAAAATTTGGTGTGTTTGTCACAATTGCCAGTCAACGCCCAAATGACATTTCTCCGACCATTACCTCACAAGCACATAATTATTTTATTCATCGGCTCATAAACCAGAGAGACCTTCAGTCAATAGCCAGCGCCGTCTCCTACATTGATCGTCTAACTGAAGAATCGATCCCCACGCTACCTACTGGCACCTGTATTTTCAGCGGTATAGCCGGGCAAATGCCCCTAAAACTGGCCATCAAACCGCTCGAGGAACAATTGCAGCCAAAGAGTACAACAGTGATGTTTGGAAATATCGTTCCCCCTCCCCCTGAGTAGTTTCGCCCGTGAAACTGCATTGCGAATCAATCGGCCGACTAGATGGGCATGAAATCTGAAATTAGATCAAAGAACCTTTTGTACACAAACCTTGGTCAAAAGTGGTTGGCCCAGTTTGTAGGTGCGGATCAGGATATTGCCGAGCGGATTATCGACAGTCTGACGCTGGTTTCACATTCAGAATTTTTGCGGGAAATACAAAAGGCGCTGGAGCAGGAGGCCACAGGCCCAAAACAACCTGCAGCTATTTTCGCTGTTAGGGAAATCGACCCTTCAACATCTTATTTCGCGCAAGTCATCCGAAAACCCAATGGTGAGGTTTTACCTCTGTTAGACGTTTCCGACGTCGGTAGCGAAGGAGAAATGGCGTTCGCGGTCCGCCAGTTTTGCAAACCTAAGCCCAAGCTCCGTCTCAACCATCCTACAATTGCAAAAATGCGAAAAGCAAAGGTCCGCAAAATAATTTTGGTCGATGATGTGATTGGTAGCGGGAAGCGTGTGACAGATTTTTTAGATGCGCTTTGGAAAGTTGCGTCACTAACTTCGTGGCATTCACTAAAGTATATCAAGTTTGTAGTGGTCTCATATTCAGGAACGCGTTCTGGTTGCCGACAGGTTCGCCGACACAAATGCAAACCTGAGATTCGCGTGACCCGCCCATGCCCTACTTTTAGCCGCATGCCGATCAAAGAAGAGCTCAGAGATGCCATTCGTTTCGTTTGCCAAAAGTACGGCAATCAAACCTCAAAACCTCATATGAGTCTGGGGTTCCGGGAATCCATGGCGTCCATGGTCTTTGAACACGGCTGCCCCAATAATACGCCATCGATCCTATGGGCACCAAGCACACCTAAAAATCCTTGGGTCGCATTGTTCCCAAATCGAACGATTGGGTCAGCAGAAAAGTCGGTATTTCCGGTCGAAATCGCTCGTCGAGATCCATTGGTAACGTTGCTCGAAGTTGGCCAAGAGAAATTGGCCAAGTCAGATACGTTTGATCGACGGAGCGAAACTGGAACTCAAATTATCCTTACACTCGCCTTGATCGCCAAAGGTCAACGACGGATAGAAGCGTTAAGCTACGCAATCGGGCTTGACGGAAAGAAGTGCGTAGATGTGAGAAATAAATGTGTGGAGTGGGGATTTTTGACCAAAAGTTACAGACTTACGAAACGAGGTTCTGCAGAACTTGAAGCAGCCCGAAAAGATAAATTTTCAACCTTTGAGATACCGGAAGTAGGAGAAATATACTACTATCCTAAGAAGCTGAGGGAGGCCAAACCTGACTAGTGTCACCAGCTGCAACTTCACTTTGTGGGGTTGCCGGGGCGTGGAGTTCCATAGCCTTGTGAAAAAACTCTCGCATGAACGGAGATCACATACGCTGTCTCCTACCATCGAGAGCCTTGGGTCGACAGCGTATGTGTTCGCCGTTGGAAACCCGGAGTAGTTGCGGTGTGGTCCCCTCAGCGATACGCCTCAATTGGACGCGAAAAAGGTATCTCGGAGGAAATTCTTCAGCGGAGTATCTCCCAATCTGAAAAAGTATTGGACAGCGAACACCAGCTCCCCTCATTGCTGACATTGAAGCACTTCGCTGTGAGGAGCAGAGTGCCATACAAATTCCTTCGACAAGTTGTTGAGCGAGCACGCATAGAAACGTACAGAAAATTTTGGGTCCGCAAGCGGTCAGGCGGTCGACGGTATATTTTCGTGCCGACACCGGCCCTCAAGGCGGCACAAAAATGGATACATGAACACGTCTTAAAGCCGGTTCCTGTCCATCAATGTAGCCATGCATTCACTCCGCACAGCTCGATACTTAAGTGCGCTACACGCCACTGCGGTGCCAAGTGGCTCATCAAAATGGATATAACTGGATTTTTCGAATCCGTATCGGAAATCCAGGTGTTTCGAGTTTTTAGGGGCCTCGGCTATCAACCTCTTGTTGCTTTCGAATTGGCAAGAATTGCTACGACCACTCCAGAGTCCGGTGCTGCCCGTCTAAGAGACCCGGTCTGGCAAACCAAAGGACACAATAAAAAAATCCTCAGTTATTCACATTCCGTATTGGGCTATCTGCCTCAAGGCGCCCCCACAAGCCCTTTACTGTCGAATTTGGTAATGAGAGGACTAGACGAACAAATACGAGAATTAGCCTCCCATACTGGGCTGACCTATACCCGATACAGCGATGACTTAACTTTTTCGAGAAGGGACACCGAGTTTGATCGCCAACGAGCAGAGTTATTTATCAAACAGGTCTCGAAACTTCTTTCAGAGAATGGGTTTCGGGCACAACACAGAAAAACTGTTGTCGCTCCTCCTTCATCGAGAAAAGTAGTTCTTGGACTTTTAGTAGATGGAGATCTGCCAAGATTGCGCCGAGAGTTCAAGGATTCCTTGAAACAACATCTGTATTATCTCAAGAAATTCGGGCCGATAGACCACGCAAACGCCCGTCAATTCGACTCAGTTTGGGGGCTGAAGTCACATTTGCGAGGCAAGATTGACTATGCGGGCATGATCGAGCCGGACTACGGCGAAAGGTTGAAAGACCAATTCGAACGAATAGATTGGCCGACATAATTTGCACTCAGAAATATAATAATTTCCTGAACTATTTCTTCAACCAGCTCACCTCAAAAATAAAACTTAAGGCGCTGATACTTTACCTTCGGCGCAGAAGATTTCGCCACCTAACTTAATATTGCCTTCTTCTCCCCACTACTTCCTTTGTTCCCCATTGGTTTCTTGAAATCGCATAATGTGCCATACGACAATTTAAGAAATCAGGCATTCTTACTCTACGGCTCGAACGAAAAAATTCCAGAATCCTGATCAAACGAACAACTGAAATAACTGCGTCTCATACATGATGAACAGCCCCAGACCTGCCGTAACCGTGCCGATACTTCCTTGAAGCAAATTGTTCGCCCAGGAAACGGCACGAGCTGTCCATCCCAAAGGTACGGCGACAATCATGGAGAGAGCCGCCATGCCGAAGATCGAGCCGATCCCGAACATAATTACGTAAAACACACCTGTTATCGGATCATCCACTTGGCTGGCGGTTAAAACAACCAACACGGCCGAGCCGGCCATTCCGTGCATCAAGCCAACAATAAGGGTACGCCATCCGCTGATCGGGCTGTGGGAATGGTCATGTGGATGGGCCGCATGGTCGTGGCGACCGTTTAATTTCTCGCCGGCATGGGAATGGGCATGCCAATGAGCCGTGCCGTCAGCATGTTTGTGTACGTGAAAATGGATGCGCTGGCGCACCATTCGCCACAGAACCTGACCGCCCAAGATGACCAACATGGCGCCGACGGCGAACTCCAACCAATTCGCCAGGGCACCGTCGATGGTCGAGCCCAGGACGATCGCAGTGCCCGCCACCGCTGCCAGGGTGCATGTATGCCCCACACCCCAAACTGCACCGTGACGAACAATCCGGCGCCAGGAGCGTTCACCGCTGACCAACGAAGACACCGCGGCCAAATGGTCGGCCTCTAGCGCATGTTGCAGCCCGACCGCTAAGCCCAACAGCAACACACCCCCCAAGGTCAGATCGAGTTCCATCGCTTTTGTCCTATCCGTTCGACTGCTCTATTCCGCTGCTTGGGTCGTGTCCGAAACACCGATCTCAGCCAGCAGCCAGTCGTACCATTCGTCCAATCCTTCGCCGCTGGTCGCCGACACCTGAAAAACCTTGATATCGGAATTGATGTCCCGCGCCGCCTGAATGGCCGCATCCACTTCGAAAGTCACGTAGGGCAATAAATCGATTTTATTGATCACCAGAATGTCGGAGGCTGCGATCATATGCGGATACTTTGCGGGCTTGTCCGCCCCTTCCGTCACCGACAAAATCGCGACCTTCGCGCGTTCTCCCAGATCAAACAACGCCGGGCAGACCAGGTTCCCCACGTTCTCAATCAGCAGCAGCGAATTCTCCTGCGGGTCAAGCTGTTCCATCCCCTTCTGAACCATGTCAGCTTCCAGATGACAGCCCGTGCCCGTATTCACCTGCACACAGGCAGTCCCCGTCGCCCTGATCCGCTCAGCATCATTGAGGGTTTCCTGATCCCCCTCGATCACCACCATCGGTATTTTGTCTTTCAAGTCCGTCAAAGTGCGTTCCAGCAAGGTTGTCTTGCCGGATCCCGGAGAGCTGACCAAATTCAACGCCAGAATATTTTTAGCCTTGAGCCAGCCCCGATTTTCCGCCGCCAGCTTGTCATTCTTACCGAGAATGGCGGCTTCCAAATCAACGCTGTCTGATGCCCGATGCATGTGCGTATGGGAATGCCCCGGTCCATGATCATGTCCGTGCTCATGAGCATGGACGTGCTCGTGGTGATGATGCGAATGACCATGCTCGTGATCGTGACTGTGGTCGTGATGATGATTATGGTCGTGCGTATGGTGATGATGATCATCATGTGAATGGGTATGGCTATCCCCACCCTGCTCCTTATTCTCCAAACCGGTATCCATCTTGGTCACGGTAACCGTGCCGCTGGAACAACCGCAAACGCCACACATCAGCTTGCCTCCCTCGTTTGTTCAATTGCGTCTTCATCTGTTTCTTCAAGAAATTCGAACTGTTTAATGATCAAGTCGTCACCCCCTTTGCGGTCCAAAGATTTGGAACCGCATTTCGGGCATGGCTCAATCAAGGTAGCCAAAAGGAACTGTTCGCTACAGTCCCGGCAGCTTGCATCAGCCATGACCTCGACGATTTCCAGTGTCGCTCCTTCCAAGGGCGTACCCTTGGCGCAAACATCAAAACAAAACGCCACGGCGTCCGGCAGGATGGCCGACAACTTGCCGATCTCGACGACGACTTTGGTCACCTGTCGTCCTGCCGCGCGCTCGGCAACGATGCTGACGATGTTTCGGGTGATCCCTAGTTCGTGCATCGGCTAGGCCCCTCAACAAATCCGCGGCAATTGTTCGCCGACCAACATGTCGACCACGCGTCTGCCACCTAACAGGGTTTCCATCACCACGGTTCCGGCAGGTGCATCGCAAATCTTGCCAATGACCACACTGTCCCGGCCGTCTTCATGATCCCGCATGGCCTGAAGAACCGCATCCGACTGATCTCCCGGCACGACGACGACGATTTTTCCTTCGTTCGCCAGGTAGAGCGGATCAAGCCCCAGGATTTCGCATACCCCGGTGACTTCGACCCGCATGGGAATGCTCTGTTCCTTCAACAGCACACCGACACCGCTATCTTCGGCGACCTCGTTCAATACGCTGGCGATGCCGCCACGCGTCGCATCGCGAATAGAATGCACTTCAGGACAAACATCGATAATGGCGTCGATCAGGCCGTTCAGGGGACCGCAGTCGCTTTCAATATCCGCTTCCAGCGCCAGGTCGCCACGGGCATTCAAAATTGCCGCGCCATGGTCCCCCAACACCCCGTTGACGATCACAACGTCGCCGGGCCTGGCATTGGCCGATGAAATGTCCAGGCCTTCCGGAATGACCCCGATACCGGCCGTATTGATAAACAGTTTATCGGCCGCGCCATGGTGGACAACCTTGGTATCGCCGGTAATGATCCGCACCCCTGCTTTCTTAGCGGTTTCCTGCATGGATCGGGCGATCTGGCGCAGCGTCTCAACCGGCAGGCCTTCTTCAATGATCATCCCGCAGGTCAGATAAAGCGGCTTGGCACCGGAAACGGCCAGATCGTTGACCGTGCCGGCAACCGCCAAGGTGCCGATATTACCGCCCGGGAAAAACAAAGGATCGACGACAAAGCTATCCGTCGTCATGGCCAGCCGGTCCCCCTTTGCCGACAAATCCGACATGAGCAAACGGGCCTGATCTTCCAAGACGCCATCGTCAGGTTCACCGAATGCATCCAGGAATGCATCGTCGATCAAATCACGCATGGCCTTGCCGCCGGCACCATGGGCCAAAGTGACCTTGTCTACGTTGACCTTGCCTCGGCGTCGTGTGCGATCAGCGGTCGTTTTCTTGCTCATCTCATTCATGCGACGCTCCTCGCACCCTGGTCCGCGGACTCTTGTGCGACATCTGAATTTTCAGCCATGGCTTTCAAGTCGAGACGGCCGTATTGATAATAGGCCGCACAGGCCCCTTCCGAGGAAACCATCAAGGCTCCCAAAGGCGTTTCCGGGGTGCAAGCGCGGCCAAACACCTTGCAGTCCCAGGGCTTGATCACACCTTTCAGCACTTCACCGCATTGGCAGGATTTCGGGTCGGCAATCTTGATATCCGGGACAGAGAACTTTTTCTCGGCATCGAACCGGACATATTCTTCACGGATTTGCACGCCCGAATGGTCGATGGAACCCAGGCCTCGCCATTCAAAGAACTCTCTCAGCTCGAAAACTTGCGAGACGGCTCCAAGGGCTTGGGCATTGCCGTCTTTCGGCACAATGCGGCCGTACTGGTTTTCGACCTCAGTGCGGCCTTCGACCATCTGCTTCAACAGCATCCAAAGAGACTGCAGAATATCCAAAGGCTCGAAGCCTGCGACTACCAAGGGGCGATTGTAGTGGGCTGAAATAAAGTCATAAGGCGCCGTGCCGATAACCATGCTCACATGGCCCGGGCCCAGGAACCCGTCGATCTTTAGATCAGGGCTGTCCAAGATCGCCTTGATGGTGGGAATGATGGTGATGTGATTACAAAACAGCGAAAAGTTATCGATGCCTTCCTGTTTAGCCTGCAGGATCGTCAACGCCGTCGAGGGCATGGTGGTTTCAAAACCCAAGCCAAAGAATACAACCTCTCGGTCGGGATGACGCCGCGCCAACTCCAGCGCATCCAGGGGCGAATAAACCATCCGCACATCGGCGCCTTCAGCTTTTGCCTGCATCAAGGATTTCTTCGACCCCGGGACACGCATCGCGTCACCAAACGTACAAAAGATGACACCGGGTGTTTCGGCGAGGGCGACACAATCATCAACCCGGCCCATGGGCAATACGCAAACAGGACAACCCGGGCCATGCACCAACTCGATATTCTTCGGCAACAGGTTCTCGATCCCGTACTTGAAGATCGAATGGGTGTGGCCGCCGCAGACCTCCATAATGCAAAGCGGGCGATCCAAGCCCACATCAACCTGCGACGCCAGTTCTTCGATTTCCCGCAGCAATACTTTCGCTTGTTCGGGATCACGGAATTCGTCGACATACTTCATGAGGACGCTCCTTCTTCTTCCGCCGCACCTATATCCAAACCGCCACGACTGTCCGCCAGCAAGGTATGAACGAGATCCCAAAGGATGTGATAGGTCGCCACATGGACTTCTTGAATGCGGTGGATGCTGTCGGTCTCAACGATCAAGCAATGGTCCAGGCCCAAAGTCGCCATATCCCCGCCAGACATGCCGGCAAGACCAATGGTCTTAAGACCCATCTCTTTGGCTTTTTCAAAGGCCCGGACAAGATTGCCGGAATTGCCGCTGGTCGACAGACCAATCAAACAATCCCCTTTCCGTCCCTGCGCGATCACTTGGCGTAGATAGATGTGGTCCATCCCGACGTCGTTCCCGACGGCCGTCAACATGGCGATGTCTTGCGTCAAATTGAACGCGGGCAACGCCGGCCGGCCGGCAGTTACGGGATGCTGGAATTCCACTGCCACATGAGCAGCGTCGCAACTGGAGCCCCCATTGCCCATGGTCAATAACCGCCCATCTGCTTCATAGGTTTCCGCGATGGTTTGGGCAGAGGCGATGATCTCTTCAGCGTTCTCGTCAAAGAACTCCTCGAAAACGGACACATGATTTTGGGCCTTTTGACGCACGGACTCATCCAACGCCGACGCCATGGCCTTCGGATCGGTTCGGCCACCGTCAAGGAAAGGATAGAGCTGGCGCAGATGCGACGTGTTCGACATTACGGTTCCTATCCGGCCTTCCGGTTCATCATTTCATCGCTTTCCCGCATGGCCGCCAGTTCTTCCTGGGCATCCCCCAATTGACGCAGGATATCCATGGTCATTGCGGCTTCGGCCTCGTCAATGCGGCTCATGGCGAAGCCCACATGGACCAATACCCAGTCACCGACGCAGCTTTCCAACGGATGCTCGTCATCCACGATGCAGGCCAAATTGACCTCGCGTTTGACGCCACTTACGTCGACCATGCCCAACCTCTTCTCAGCATCAGAGATGCTGACAATCTGCCCCGGAATTCCTAAGCACATGATGTCCTCCTTTGCGGGTCTTGCTCCGCTTCGATATTTGCGACGGCAATGACCGCCTGGCCCAGCGCAATCCCGCCGTCGTTCGCCGGCACCCGTTCGTGGGTGAGAACGCGGAATGCCTGGCCTTCCAGCAACTCGACTACCATTTGCAATAATGTTCGGTTCTGGAAACAACCGCCCGACAGGGCCACCGTTTCGAATTCTCGATCGTTCCCCGCCAATTTCATGACCATGCCGGCAATGGCACGTGCCAGTCCGCGATGGAACCGCGCGGCAATGGTGCCAATAGGCGTTTGCAAATGCAGATCGCCCAACATCGCCCGCCACACGGCCAAGGGTTCGATGTAGGGCAAGCCCTTGCCGTCCATCAGCGGAATGGCAAAGGGGTAGGCCAGATCATCCGGTTCACCCATCGCATCCGGATCGACCGCCGCCTCGAACAGCATCGCCGCTTCGCCTTCATATGCCTGACGGTCCCAAGCGAGCCCGCAAATGGCCGCCGCCGCATCGAACAACCGCCCGCAGGATGAAGACAACGGGGCGTTCAAGCCTTTCTCGATCATGGCATCTAGCGTCTCACGCGGTGCAACGGCGAGTTTCCGGAATACGTCCAGCTCATCGAAATTCATGGAGAACTCGGCCCAGCCCATTTCCGCCATCAAATGTGCGTAGGCATTTCGCCAAGGCTCTCGGACAGCCTGGGCCCCACCCGGCAATGCCACCGGTTTCAAACAACCAAGCCGTTTGAAGCTTCGATAATCACAGGACAAAAACTCACCGCCCCAAACAGTGCCATCAACACCAAAACCTAGCCCATCCATAGCCACACCCAAGACCTTCCCGTCATCAGGCCTCCAACCGTTCTCAGCCATACAAGCTGCGATGTGGGCGTGGTGGTGCTGGATTTCCAGCAACGGCAATTTGGCCTCTTCCGCCATTCCTCGACCACGCTTGGATGACAAATAATCCGGATGTGAGTCGACGGCGATGACCGCCGGTTCATGTTCGAATAGATCGGCATAGAGACGCAGGTTGTGGCTCACGTCATCGGAGGTCGCCGCGTCCTCCAAGTCACCCATATGTTGGCTGAGGATCGCATCACCATCCTTGATCAGGCAGAAGGTGTTTTTCAGTTCCGCCCCGAGAGCCAGCACATGGGTGTCGCCAATTAATCCCTCCGGCAGCTTGATCGCTTCCGGGGCATATCCCCGCGCCCGGCGAAGCATACGCGAGCGCCCCATATCGACGCGCACCACGGAGTCATCAATCCGATTGGCGATCTCCCGATCGTGCATCAGGGCGAAATCAGCAACGTCCTTTAATCGTTCCCGCGCATCATCGTTGTCGGTGCATTGCGGCTGACCGGAAACATTGCCGCTGGTCATTACCACGGGCCGTTTCATCCGCCGTAAAATCAAATGATGCATGGGCGTGTGTGGCAACATAAACCCAAGACGATTGAGGCCCGGCGCGACCGCCTCCGGCAATGGATCGCCCGTGGCTTCCAGCAAGACGATTGGTGCGGATGGAGATTTCAGAAGTTCCTCTTCTTCATCCGATACCGAACAATATTGGCGGATGACATCCACATCCCGGGCCATCAAGGCGAAGCCTTTGCGCCGGCGTTGTTTGCGCTCCCGCAGGCGGATGACGACGTCGTCCTTGGTCGCATCGCAGGCCAAATGGAACCCACCTATCCCTTTGATGGCGACGATATGCCCCATCATCAGCATGCCGCCCGCCGCGTCCACATCGTCCAGCATAGAAAATGCTTCGTGGTTCACCGCGCCCTCGCCCAGGCGTTCAACCCAGGCGCGGGGGCCGCAGGCATGACAAGCCACTGGCTGGGCATGAAATCTGCGATCAGCAGGATTTTGGTATTCACTCGAACAAATGGGGCAGAGCTCAAAATCCGACATGGTGGTCTTGGCCCGATCATAAGGAGCGCCTTCGATGATCGAAAATCTGGGCCCGCAATTGGTGCAGTTGGTGAACGGATAACGATATCGATTCTGGAACGGGTCTCGGGTTTCGTCCAGGCAATCCGCACAAGTGGCCGCATCCGGCGTCACGCCTGAATTCATGGCACCTGTGGTCGAGGATGAAATCGTAAACCCGTCCGGCATGGGATCGTCGATCGGCGCGAACACCAATTCATCGATACGGGCAAGATGCGGGGCTTCGTCTTTCAGGCGTTCGGCAAACTTGCTGAGGTCTTGCCCCCACAGGCGAATTTCCGCGCCGTCGCCGGTGTTTCGCACGTCGCCTTTCAAGCCCAGTTCGTTAGCAATCCGCCAAACGGTGGGCCGGAAACCAACCCCTTGGACCTGTCCCTTTACGGTGATCGCCGCCGCTCTCATGGCATGATTTCCCAAAGCAACACGCGATTGTTTCCGCTGTCAGCCACAGCAGCCAATCCATCCAGGACGGATAAGCCATAGGGCCAACAGAGCGTGTCCCTCCCTGGCAACCCCCAACCATTGTCCCCTTTAGATGCAAAATCCGGCTGGCCCGTCAGGCGATCTGCAGCGGGATTGTTCGGCTCCGCCCATCCGATCATGCGCGAGCTGGCCGTATCGGCAACGAGCAATCGATCACCTGCAACGGCGATGTCATAAGGCATGTTAACGGCGCTGGAGCTTGGGTAATAGGCAGCCTTATTATGATCGCAGCCTTTGAAGTCGTCCTGTCCCAGCACGGCTGTAGCCGCAGCACCATTTGTCGCTGGAAATCCTTGCCAGAGCATAATCCGGTTGTTCCCCGCGTCCGCGACGGCCAAGTGGCCCTGCCACCAGGCAATGCCGTGGGGCCAGCGCATACCAGCTGCATCAACATCACGGCCGCCGTTTTCATCCCGCGTCTCAAAGTCGGTTTGGCCCAAAACCAAATCGGCAGGCTGCCCCGAAGCGTTCGGATCTCTCCACACCAAAACGCGGCGATTTCCTGTGTCGGCAACCACCAATGCACCGTCGATCACTTGAACGCCGTAGGGCCAGTGAAGGGTTGCTGCCGTTGGTTGCTCGGCACCTCGATTGGACTGGATGGCGCTGGCTTCTTCCTGACCCAAGACAATGTCTGCCGGTTGATTGTTGGATGTCGGCAGATCGCGCCACAACAAAACGCGATGATTCCAGGCATCAGCTACCGCAAGGCCCTGTCCCCAGTCGCAGATACCGGTGGGCACATTCACTGTTGCCAGGCTCGGCGTTCCTTTGCCGTTCCGCCCCTCCGCGGCAAAATCCGATTGACCGATCAAGATATCCGCGGGGGCGTTATCAATCTCGGGAACATTGTTCCAGCCCAGTATCCGATGATGGCCTGTATCAGAAACCCAGAGCGAACCGTTCGGATGCAAGCAGGCACCCCTAGGTCCGAACAATGCCTCCGGCGCCGGCTTCAAAGGTGCGGCCAAGGCATCAGGCGTCCACCCCAAAACCGCTTTAGGGCCCGACGGGTCCAGCAGAGGTGCGCCGGGCCGCGCCGTGCCGGGCGCTTTGATGGGTTGAAACGATGGACCGGCGGTCGGTTGCATGGCTATCCTTACTCCACCAGCCGAACGTCGATTTTATCGCCCTTGACGCGAACCAGATGTGGTTGCAGCTGGACTTCGGGCGCCGTCAGGCATTCACCGCTTTCCAGGGCATATTGAAACTCATGATACGGACAGGTGATGATGCCGTCGGCGATTTCACCACCATCCATGGCCATCCCCATATGGGCGCAGGCATTTTCAAAACAGGTCACCTTGTCACCGAAACGTGACAATAGGACGGAGTGACCATCGATATCGATTGTCTTGGTTTCGCCATCAGGAAGCTCCGCCAGATCAAGCGCATGCAGCCAACCGTCAGAGGTATATTGAGCGAAGGGCGAAGCATAATAGACCGTCTCATCATCGCCTGAGCCGCTTGCAGAAGCACCGCCCAGTCCTTTCACCTGTTTGACCTCAGTGATTTCCGGCACATGGTCTTGGATGGCTTTCTTCACGCCGGAATAGAACGTCAACGCCGAAGCAGGGCAATTGTCACAAGCGCCTAAGAACCGGACCTGTACCGCCGGCGGGTCAACCAAAACGACTTCCACATCGCCGCCATGGTCAGCGAGCGACGGGCGAATGGTATCTAGCGCTGCTTCCACCCGTTCATGAACGCTCGGCTTGAGAATGCCGTGGCTCCGCAGGACCGCGTAAACAACCTCATCGGCGGCTGCCTCACGCAGGGCCTGCCCCATGCCAGGAACAGTTTTCAACGAACGGATTAGCCGCTTGAAAGCCTCGGCGTTTAACTCCTCAATGGCCAGCGCGCGGGCGTTGGCTGCATTGGCCTGTTCGGCCGGCCAATCTTCGGTTAAGGCTTCCAGCGCCCGAATAGGACTCAGCATCTCCTCCAGACTGCGCTCGGGCGCACAATCGGAGCTTCCATTCTCATTCGGTTGGCTCGCAACCGACTGAGGTTCGGAAGTTTCCAGGCGCAGTGCATCAGAGGATTTACCGGCTTCGTTCATGACATCAAGCGTACTTTAGGTTCTTGAATAGGATCGGTTGCAAAATGCCACTGATGGCACCGCCAGCGACTGCCGCAGCCCAAATCGGCGCCACCTGCGCGACACCAACCGAGACGGCAACGCCCACAATCACACCAATGGACAGTTGACGGAACATATGGCCGTTGTCCTGAAACAACTTACCGGCCAGGAACAATTTCCCGGAACTCATCATCATTTCAAACATCTCAGAGGCCTCCCGCCAGGGCGACAACAACGCCGAGACCAATGACAACTGCCAATGTCCCGGACAGAACGCCATAAAGTGAGCCCATGAATGCGGCCAATTCGTTCCCGAGATCAGCGCCAGCCAAGCGAACGCCGGAAAGCGCACCACCGACCAACGCAGCGGCGACCCCAGAGGCAAGGGCAATAAGCAACATCGTCAAATCCATTTATTCATTTCTCCAGTTAGTCGATTGATTGTTCCGTTAATGACGCGTCAGACGGCTTCGCGCTGGCCGCCATCAGCATCAGCAATATCTATAGAAGACGCATCGGTGCCTTGCCCCAAATCGCTCAGTTCCATAATTGCTTCGGAAACTGCTTGAACCTTTTGCATCTCGCCCAACCGCTCAAAGGTTGCGAGCGCCGCTTTATAAAGGGAGATCGCCATCTCTATATTATTGGGGTTTCCCGCCTCCGGGTTTTCCGGATCGTCCGGCAAGTTGGCGAGGCAATTAGCTTTGTTGGAAATCGTGTTGGCGTATTCGCCGGGCATGGTTTTTACATCGCGCACCTTCAAAGCCTCATCATAGGCCTCCAAGGCGCGGAACCCATTTTCGACTCGGTGGCTGGAGGATGCATATTGCAGCGCATTTCCCAGATTATTTTGCAGCATGGCGTACTCGACCGGATGGTCGATCAGGCTCACTGTTTTGAGCCCTTCTTCAAAGGATTGAACAGCCAATGCTTCACGCATTTTGGCCTTTTCATCAGTGAAGGGGATCGAAAGGAAGGCAGTCGCTAAGTTGTTTTGGAGGATCGCAAATTCTTGCGGATGGCGCTCACTGTCAAAGGTACGAAGTGAACGCTGATAGGCCGATATAGCATCCTGGATCGGTGCCAAATTTACGTTCGCCAAATTCTGGAAAGCCAGCCCCAGGTTCATTTCCGTCTCGGCGATTTCTTCCGGCCCGCCGTCCTTATTCAGAACTGAAAGAGCTTCCAGGAATGCGTCACGGGCTAGTTGCAGCGGTCCGGCATCTTCAGCCGGTAACATCATATAGGCCGTACCCATCCGCGCCTGAATACGGGCGCGAACCAGTTCCTGACCGTCAAGACAACGGTCGATAGCCATTTCATAGAGCTTAATGGCGCCGAGCAAGTCTTCAGGTGCCTGCGGTTTTTGCTGCAACCCCACGGCAATTTCCATGAGCATTTCGGATTTTTCGGCATCTGTCGCGGAAGCATCCTCAAGTGCGCGAAGCGCAGCTTCCACCTGTTCCTCGGTCCGCGACCGTCTAACCATGAGATCCTCCCTGATTTCGCCAGCCAAACAGGCCGACATAGATTATATGCAAGGAGTAAATCTCATTTACAAAAATAAGTCTACTATTTATTCATAATGTAAACTTAGTTTGCATATTTTGTTGTTTGAAGGATTAACGCACCGTCTTCCGAGGACCATCGTGCGGGCA
Organism: uncultured Alphaproteobacteria bacterium; assembly: GCA_963976055.1. GTDB lineage: Bacteria > Pseudomonadota > Alphaproteobacteria > Rhodospirillales > Casp-alpha2 > UBA1479. The sequence continues at coordinate 429,420 of CAXBJB010000001.1, read as the reverse complement.
CATCTGTTGCTTCCAGGCCATCCATTTCATGGGCAAGGAAAACATCCGGCGCCGCGGCTACCCTGTCCCCTTGCACATTTCGGACCTTGAGAAGGCAACCGCCTGCTGCCATTTGATGGACTGGCAGCACATGGACGCACCCGTCCCGGATCAACACGATCACCGCTTCAATCCCTTTGAAATAGGTCTCACATAGAGCGGCAGATAGATAAACTTTTCCGGCTCGGATGTCGGCGGTATGCCCGGCGGTTTCCGTTTGTTTTTCGGCGCTCACGCCCAAACTCCATCCGCGAACTCCTGCGCAAGCCCCCGAACCCTTTCGGCAGCCTTATCCGCGGCCGTGGCCACTGCCGCGGTGAGGCCGATACCCATATCTAAAGACTCGGCTTCAATCAGTAACACTTTGACATGTTCGGGAAATTCTTCGCCGTAGATTCTCCTGCCGGCATAAAGCGCATGATCCCACCGGAAATCGTGCAGATTAAAGCTATTTGGCGGTGTCGCTTCCAACAAATCGCCCGGCACTTCATATATGGCACCGGGTTCCTTTTCCGGAGCACGAGCATCCAAAATGATCAGATGCGATGCCCCTCGCGCCTGATACATAACGCCCATGCCGTCAGTGCCAGCATCAAACAAATTAATTTCGGAAGGAAGCTCTTCGTCACGCAGACGGTTGATAATTTCCGGACCGACTCCATCGTCCGAACGATTGGGATTGCCGCAACCAATTATCGCAAGCGTCATATCCTCCAGAGCCTACATGACCATTCAGGTTCCACGGGTAACATCAATTCCGGTAATTCACAGAACCGCCGGTGAACCAGATAATACATACAAGTTTCGCAAGGCTGCTCCAACCCATCTGCCTCAATGGTATGATCCGTGAAACCGGAGATCACAAGCTTTGCATCAAGATCATCCGCCGCTTCAGTCTTTAGTCGACCGACCAACTCGTTGACCATTTCTGAGGTTTCGGCCCGGGGCCAGACTTCGGTATCAAGCCCACCAGAAAGTTTGCTTCTGATCTGTTCGCGAAGAGCGTCATCTTCAGCTGTGGATTCATCAGACATAAGCACCTCCCCTTGTACAAATGAAGCGAACTTCGAAACCCGCACAACCGGCTTTGTCTCTATATCCGCCACAAACGACACCACCAGTCGGGCTCAGCAGGCAAGCTCAACTCAGGCAGATCGCACCACCGTTTGTGAACAAGGAAATACATGCATTCCTGACAACGCATTTCCTCTTCACCGAAAGGTTTTAAATACCAACCACTAATGACCAATTTCGCACGCAGCTGGTCTGCGCTTAACGGGCGCAGCTCATCGAGAACGGCCGCGAATTCGCGATCAGTTTCAGGAAAAGGCGAAACTTGCGTTTCCAGACCTTCCGTCATCAGATCTTCGATCATCTTTAGAAGTGTCGCATGGTCAGCCGCAGATGGCGCGACGCCATAGCGCTCGACGAAAACATCCCGCTCTTCTTCGAGCGTCAGCGGAGTCGTCGCGGCGGTTTCCATCTCCAGGTGCCCCCAAGTTAAAATATTATTGGTTTGGCAATATACGAAATCTGACCAGATAAAAACCCAGCCGAATGTCCGTCAAAAACGGCAACGAAGGCGGCGACCGGGATCAATCATCCAAGCCGCCGCATGTTCGTTAGGCTGTTCGGAAACGCGCCAGCTCTTCGCCGGATTTGGCATCATGCGCATGCACGGTGCAAACCAGGCAAGAGTCGTAGGACCGGCATACATGACCAACCTCGACCGGATCGCTGTTGTCCGCGATCGGCGTCCCGATTAAAGACTCTTCAATCGGACCGCGCTCTCCGTCACTGGCGCGTGGGCCCACGTTCCAAGTCGTCGGCGCGATGATCTGATAGTTCTTGATCTTACCGTCTTGAACTTCGATCCAGTGGCAAAGCGCTCCGCGGATCGCTTCCGTGGCACCCCAGCCTTGACCGTCTTTTTCCGTCGGCTTGATGTACCATTCGTCGTTGAGCTTAAACTCACGAAGAATGCGCTCAGCCTCACGATAGAGCTTGCACAGCTCGTGCATGCGGGCGAAGTGCCGAAGCTGAATCGAAGCACCACCCATCTTGCGATACATATCCAGGATCAACGGATCCGTATGCTGCCAGCTTTCGCCGTGATCGCCACCGGCGATTAATTGACGGGCCAACGGACCGGCTTCAAGACGACCGTTCTCGGCATGGCGAACAGCCGTTGCCCAGGAATACTTGCCATCGTGATCCGTCTCGTTGTTCATCACGGCATTGGTCGTCCGATCAAACGGATGCACTTCGCCGGCCCCTTCGTCATACCAAGCATGGGTCGTATCTTCGCGTGCGAAGGCTTGGTCCATGGTCTTGAAGGTATCAGCAGCACCGTCAAACACACCCGACTTCATGATGACCGCAGCATTGCGACCGTCGATGGTAGGGTTGTTGTATTTGTCCTCATGCGGGAGATAGCCCCAAGACACGAACTTGCCATGGCCCTTGCCATAGTTCTGCAGGCCGATGTCCATGCCCATACGCCAGTACAAGCCGAGATCAGAATTGGCATGGTCGGGGCTTTCGTCCAACCAGGCCATGAAATCGTCATAGGATTTGATTTCCTCATAGCGCTCCATGGAGCAACCGAACCACAACGGCTCGATCCAATTACGACGGAAGTGTTCCAAGATCGACCACGCGCGCGTTACATCCGTAAGAGTCGGTGCGCACATGACGCCACCCGGCACCATGTAGGACGAATGCGGCCATTGACCACCCAACAGCGCATAGATTTCCACAGGTCGACCGGAGATGGTCACGCCTTGTTCGTAGGATGTCCCGGTAAAAGGTGAATACCGTTTCACCGCCTCCTCAAAGAATTGGCTACTGGAGTAGTTTTTGTTGGTGAAATCGATCATGAACAAGCCGTAGTGATGACGCGGCAAGGATTGGATCGACTCTACGATCTGACCCAGGTTCCGAGCCAAAATAGCATTCCGCGGCACGGTCGTGCCCCAAGCCGTATCCAGTGCCCAAGCGGCACAGGTCAGGTGAGACGCCCCACAGATACCACAGGCCCGCGGCGTCACCACGAGGCCGGCTTGCGGATCTTTGTCTTTCAGGATGATTTCAAACCCGCGGAAAAGTTCCGCTTGGGTCCAGGCGTTGGTCACAACACCGTTTTCGATATCCACACGGACGTCCAGGTCACCCTCGACCCGACCAACCGGCGAAATATCCAAGGTTTCAACTGCTGCTGACATTCTATGTCTCCTCTTGTCGTCGCCGTTAAACGACGAAGATGTCTTCTTCGGCCCAAGCGGGGGCTGCGCCCTTCGCGGCCGCGGTAAGTTTCACGTAGCCCGTCTTATCGACGCCTTCCGGCAAGTCTTTGGGCACGCCCATAACAGTCTGTGTCTTGAACACGGTTCCCGGTTGCAGATCGAAGAAGGGGAACTCCGGCTCGGTACACCCAAGGCACGGCATACCGGCACGTGTTTTGGACGACACACGATTCCACAAAATCCGATTACATGGTGAATGCGTCATCGGGCCACGGCAGCCCAGATCGTAGAACAGGCAGCCCTTGCGCTGACCGAACGCGGTGGTCGACACCTTGTAGGCAAAGTGCATGTTCCGTGTGCAGCCGGTTTGCGTGAAGCTGGAGAAGAAGGTTTTCGGTCGCTGGAATTCATCCAAGGTGATGTCCGCCGCACGACCGGTCCCGACCGCCACCAAAATCTGCGTCACCCAATCCGGGTGGGCCGGGCATCCCGGAATGTTGATAACCGGCAGACCCGCCTTGGAGGTAAATCCATCGCCTAGAGCACCACCTTTGTCACGCTTCAAGAACTGCAGACCTTGGCTGTCGGTGGGGTTCGGCGCTGTCGCGGGGATACCGCCCCAAGTTGCGCAATCACCAATCGCAACAACGAACTGGGCTGCATCCGATAGCTCTTTCACCCATTCCTTCATTGGCCGGCCACAGAACCGGTTCCAGTTGCCAGTACCGTCAGGCGCATTCACAACCGTGCCTTCGAAGACGAAGATATCCAGTTGGATTTCGCCGGAAATACATTTTTCGAGGATGGCCTTAACACCGTCGCCGAGCTCCAACCCGAGCGAAGGTTGCCACAATACATTGATACCGAAGTCGGTCACCAAGTCGCAGGCGCTTGGTTCCTCGGCATTCAGAAATGACATGGTATTGCCGGAGCATGCACCACCCTGAAGCCATAGAAGATTTGCCATCCCATCTTCTCCATTTTCTAGTTCGTTTTTCGTAAGACCTTTAGGCAACTCATGGAGCCCAAAGACCGCAGGCCAAAATCAGCCCGCGCCATCGTCTAACGCAATCGACATGCCAAGTTCGGTTCTTAAAATTATATGTTTAGTTGCAAACACTTATAGGAATTTCGAAAAACTATCCACAGCTCATAGCAGGCCTCTGCAAAGAAACTTTACGCGCCGTTTTGTAAACTTTGTTTGCGAATGAGAATGAATATTCAGCCGTGGCGATTGCCGCAGACCGGGCATTGAGTCTCGATCGGAAACCCGTACCAAACACCCTGACAACGGCTGCACCAATGGCCTGTGCCTCGCTTGCCTGCTGGATCGATCAATTCTGCAAATGGCGTGCGCCCCAGATCTTTCACCGGACGCGATTTACTAGTCCCGGGAACGCGGGATTGGGGAAACTTGATTACCCGATCATCTTCCGACACGGCGCCTTTCCCTTGAGCGAATCAACAATTACAGACCATTTAATTCGTAGCGCTTGATCTTGTTGGCAAGCCCGACCCGCGACAAGCCCAATTCACCGGCCGCCTTACTCTGGTTCCAGTGATTTCGTTGCAGGGCTTGAGAGACGATTTGCTTCTCCAGGGACTCAACCATTTCCTTCAAAGTTTGGCCGTCTGGTGTAAAACCCATCCCCGGCGCACCAGGGACTTTGGGCTCGACACTCGCCATGGCCGGGGTCAGGTGACGTACGGCGATATAGCCGCCCTGCTCCGTCACCGCGACCATGCGCCGGATTTCAGTTTCCAATTCCCTCACGTTGCCTGGAAACTGATAAGCAGAAAGGCGATCCAAAACTTCCTGGGTGATGCCAACGACGCGATTGCCGACCACTCCTGCATACTTTTCGACAAAAAATTGGGCAAGCACGGGAATATCCTCTGGCCGCGCTCGAAGCGGCGGAATTTCCAATTCAAAGCCTTTTAACCTGTAATAAAGATCGCGGCGAAACTCCCCCTTCTCGACCATCTTATCCAGGGGCCGATTGCTAGCGGCGATAATCCGCACATCGGAATGCCCCATTTTGTCGGAGCCAAGAGGTTTGACCTCTCCCTCTTGAAGGAACCGCAAGAGACTGACCTGGAACCCCGGAGAAATTTCAGAGATTTCATCGAGAAAGACAGTCCCGCCGTCTGCCGCTCGGAATAATCCCAGGCGGTCGGAAATGGCGCCGGTAAATGCCCCTCGCACGTGACCAAAAATTTCCGAATGCAAAGTCTCTTCGTTAATCCCGCCACAGTTCTGAACCAGCATCGGTGCGTTCATGCGATCGGAATTAAAGTGCACCGCCCGCGCTAACAGCTCCTTGCCGGTCCCGGTCTCACCATGAATTAAGATGGGTAGATTGGTCTTCGCGGCCTGCTCGGCTTCCGCGCAAAGCTCGGCCATCTTGGCGCTCACATAGACCAACTTCTCAAACTGCGACCATCCGCCTTTGACGGAAAAGGGCGTGGTCCCATTGAATATCCCATCGTCGATGGAAATTTTCAGCTCCCGTGACAACACCCGATGCCGGCGAGATAACTCTGACATCTCCAGCGCCCGCTCAACCGCCAATTGGATCAAGGCCTTTGGGAACGGGAAAATTAGGAACAGATAAGCAGCAGCTCGTTTCGCTAAAACTGAACAGGCTTCTTCGTCGCCCACACGACCAATCACCATCCTCGCCACATGGGGATTGGATATCCGAGCGTCCATCAAGGCGTTCTTGACGTCATCCTCAATCAACGACCTGTCACATATCAAGAGATGAACGTCCACCACCGACAGGTGATTGGCAACGTCCTGCTCACGGTCACATACAATTAGCCGGTAATGTGGATCGTCCCCAATAGCATCCGAGACGCGCTCATGCACTTTGGCGTCGTCAGACATTAACAAAATGGTATGAGTTGCATCCACTGCAAATTAACTTTCCAATTTGATAAGTTATAATGCAGATACTTCTCTCAGTGCATGATGTCAAGAATCGTGATCTTGGCGACTCCAATTCCGGAATATTACCTTGGTCGAAGCCCTAACATTCCCTGTTTGCAATAATAGGGAATACCTGTATGTGGCCGCCAATTTCCGGGAAACAAATGGCCTTTAGGCAGAGATTTCATCCATGAAATCAAAAAATTCCCTATAACTTGCCTGCTGATCAGGGAAATCTAACTCCCCAGTCAACAGAGACCGGTTCGCGACAGACTGCGTCCACCGCCATTCCGTCCGCCGTCAAACGGCGGTCGTCGCCGACCTTCCGAAAAACCGCTAAAATTCAAATAGATATGGCTGGGTTGTCCCGCGCGAGGATCGCCGGGAGACCAAGTTCGCGCGGATTTCCACGGATTTGCACCGAGTGTCTCTCCCGGCCCGTTTGCCGGTCGTCATGAGGATGGTTTAGTGAACGGGTCGAGGCTTGAAATTTCCGCCAACATGGCGTCACGGATATCTGGAGGGAGAGCCGCGAGGACTTCTTCTGGGTCCAAGATTTCAAGGTCATCCGACCATTCATCGATCTCTTCAGTATCCGGAGTCCGATAACCGACCAGATCGTAACTGGCGATATTTCCATGCCTGGAACCAGGCACCTCCTCCAAAATTTTCATTCCGATGCCTTCTCCGGGCGGAACAAGCCCCAACGCAAGGCAGAACATTGCCAACTTCTCTTCGACAGATTTCATCCGCGCGTAGCGTTGAACCAAAGTCAACTGTTGAGACGCAACGCCTCCCACCAATGTCCCCGGTCTCCAGGATACGTGCACACCAGGGGCAGGGCGTGGACTAGGCGCATTCCCCACCTTGCCCGGCCCAACCTCTTCTTCAGCGACCGCCCTCGAAATATCGTTGACGATAAATCGGACTTCCCCATAGGGGGTTTTAGATCGATAGAGAACGTCCTGGGCTACCGAGAGAACGATCGCGTAGCAATGGGCTTCAAAAAGTGAACGCCTCCCGGCTTCAAAAACGTCACCAGCAAACGACATCAAGGGCCGTGAAAGCATGTCGGAAAGCGTCGGGCGTCCCTGCTCGCCGTCGCAATACTCTGAGATTATCGATGAGACGTTAGACCCAAGCTGATGCCCACAGTGTGCACAGTCTGCAACGAAGGCTTTTACCGCATCATCGTCTTTGAAGCGTTTTGAAAAATTGCGGTCAGCGCTGTTCTTCGGACGAAACCAATTGAACATCAACCCGCCTCCAACACTACAACTATAGGCTAGGAAGGCGCCCGCACCAAACTGAACCGAGCGGTCAAAAGCAATGGAGGAACCGGAACATTGTGGCCTGACTTTTCCAATCAACAGGCACTTCCGAATTGACAAGCGCCTCCAAAGTTAGATCGCGAGGCTGATGCCCCTCGAGGATTACGCCTACGATGCTTGGACTTAGGTATGCGAGTGGCAGAAGCTTCTGGATGTAGCGAACACTGACGCCTTCAGCGCGCGCCAACGTGCGTAGAGACGACGGGTCGCCAGCCATTAGTCGTTTGTTCCACATGAAGGCCTTGGCAATTCCTCTGATCAACGCCGGATCCGGGTTGGATTGACGCGGGTGTATATCGGGGTCCAGAACGAGCTTGGTTTCAACGCCTCTTCGCCGAAGCGTGTAAGGCACACATAAGGAATGTTCCTCGCTGTCGTTCGGCGCCTTAAGCAATACTTCGATCTCCGCCTCACCAAGGACGACCTTGATTACGTCCGATCGCAAGAAGCTCAGGCAATCACTATCTCCAACCAGACTGCGGCCTTGCCGAATACATTCACTTTCCAGATATCGCCTCAACTCCGAAAGGACTGCGTTCTCCACCTCCTTGGCCGGAAGGCGGATTGCCGGAATGCGGCCATCGTCCCGTGGGTCGGTGACGTAGTAGCGGTAGCGGCGGCCTCCCTTGTTGGCGTGACTTGGCGTCAGACGGCGGCCATGTTCATCGAACAGGATACCTGCAAGCAGGCTGGGCTCCTTCGCATTGGTCCCGCGCTTACGGTCAATCCGGTTGGCGGCGAGCTTTGCCTGCACCTCGTCCCAGAGCGATTGATCGACGATGGCGGCGTGCTGGCCCGGGTGGGTCTGACCCTTGTGGACGATCTCGCCCAGGTAGAGGCGGTTCTGCAGGAGGTGGTAGAGGGCGCCCCGGGCGAAGGGTTTGCCGCCGACACGGCGGCCGCTGGCCGAGGTCCATAGCTTGCTGACGATGCCGGCGGCATCCAGGTCGGCCTTCAGCGTCCGCACGTTGCCAAGGGCGGCGTAACGCCTGAAGATGTGGCGGACGGTTTCCGCCTCCGCCTCAACCACTTCCAGCTTGCGGTTCCGGCAGTCGTAGCCAAGCGGCGGGTTGCCGCCCATCCACATGCCCTTGCGCTTCGAAGCCGCGATCTTGTCGCGGATGCGCTCGCCCGTGACCTCGCGTTCGAACTGGGCGAAGGAGAGCAGCACGTTGAGGGTGAGCCGGCCCATGGAGGTGGTCGTGTTGAACTGCTGGGTGACGGAGACGAAGGAGGCGCCCTGGGCGTCGAAGACCTCGATGATCTTGGCGAAGTCGGCGAGCGCGCGGGTCAGCCGGTCCACCTTGTAGACGACGACGATCTGCACCTTCCCCGCCGCCACGTCGGCGAGGAGGCGCTGCAGCCCCGGCCGCTCCATGGTGCCACCGGAGATACCGCCGTCGTCGTAACGATCCTTTAGGAGCCGCCATCCCTCGTGCTTCTGGCTGGCGACGTAGGCCTCGCAGGCCTCGCGCTGGGCATCCAGCGAATTGAATTCCTGCTCCAGCCCCTCCTCGGACGACTTGCGCGTGTAGACGGCGCAATTCAGCCTGCGATCAGCGGCCATCGGCTTTACCCCGCGTCTTCAGGCCGAAGAACCGGGGGCCCGACCAGTGGGCCCCCGTGATTTCCTTGGCGACGGCCGTGAGGCTGGGGAACCGGGTGCTCCGGTATTCGGCGCCGTCGTCGAGCACCTGCACCTCATGGACGACGCCGTTCCATTCGCGGAGCAGCTTGGTCCCGGCCTTCAGTTGCCTCGTCGGCTTCGGTTGGTGGCCCCGGTCCTTCTCGATCGCCCGGGCGATACGCTCGAGTTCCCGCTTGGTGGCGTTGGACAGGCGCGGGCCCGCCCATTCCTGGATGCGGTAGGCGAGCACCGAGCGCATCCAGTCGGCGCTCGCCCGGGAGGGCGGCGGACGACCCAGGTCGTCTTCCCAGGCCGCCCGCAGTTCCACCGTCGTCATGCCGTCCAGGTCGTCCAGGCTCAGCATGCGTCCGCCGCCGATGCCACCTTGGTGACGCGGTAGACGGTGACCCCCTTGGCGTCCTTATCGCGCTCGATGGCATGGCCAGCCTTGCGCAGGCCGGTGAGCGCCGCGCGGACGCTGTGAGGCTGCCAGCCTGTGGCCTTCTCCAGGACGCCTAGGCTGGCGCCCGAAGGCCGGCTGATGAACTTCAGGATGGTTGCAGATTTGGTGGGCTGGGGTTTGGTGGTTTTCGATTTGGTCTGGGCGGTCATATTTCACCTCCGTGATCGCGCCCCGCGGGATGCAGGGGCTTCCACCGCCCAGACCCCGGCCGGTCGTCGGACCGGTCCGGGCGGGCGGTGGTTGGAGGCTTTTCAGGGGCCCTGGCGTCCCTCACCGCGTGGGATCAGTACCGCTCTGTTCGCAGCGGAAGTCCAGTCAATTGATCGACAAAATCGGGGGCAGCATTCTCGCCGCCCCCACCAAAGAGAAATGAAGGTCGATTTCGGCAGCCTACCAATTAACCCTTGGGATCCGGAGCGCAATGACAGCCAAGTACTGGACCATGCTGTCCACCTGGTCATCGTTTTTGCCGACCGGAAACTCCCTGACTTCCTTTTCGAAGACTTCCAGCCAATCCGCTACTGTTGGCAACCAGACGAACCCTTGTTCAATCTTCACGGACTGAACGGCTGCCCTTTCCTCTTTGCTGACCCTCGGCGTGTAAAACTTGAACACGATCGGGCCATCGTTGGTCTCTCTGCAGTACTTGGAGCGGTAGAATTCACGGTACAGCGCTTTTCCGATGTGCGAGCCCTCCAAGATCACCAACTTGGGCCCATGCTTCAGAAATTGCTCCTCCACAGCCTTCCGGAGATCCGGGTATTCCAACTTCACCCGGCATACGTCGATCAGGTAGTGGTGGTTACCGCGCTTCCCCCAGGTCGTACAGACGGAGTAGTCGCTGGTATCCGATGCCGTTACGGCCGTGTCCCAGCTTTGCACGTAGTACTCCAACCAATGCCTGGGCGGCAGGACCTCGTATCGCCGGAACTGCTCAAGCTTCAACATGTTCCCGCCGGGCAAGGTGGGGAATTGCTGCCATTGGGATGAGAACACTTGTTCGCCGACTTCGGCTTTGATTTTTGCTAGGGTCTCCAGGTCCTCACGGACAGGATCCAATGCCTCTCCCGGTTCCCGCAGGAACCACTGCTCGTCTCCGACGTAGATTTTCTCCTTCTTTACCGCGATCGCCGGCAGGCTTAGGTGTTCCCAGTTTCCGCTATCGAGCAAATGGCCTGTGGTGTCGTCCACGTGGAGGCGCTGTTGCACCAAGACCATGGCGCCATGCTTCTTCTCCTCCAGCCGCGATAGAAGTGTGCTTTGTAGGTAGCTGTTGGCCTTCGCACGCTTCACCTCGCTGTTGGCGTCCTCCGGCTTCATGAGATCGTCCCCGATGATCAAGTCAGCGCCGAACCCGGTGATCGGCCCTCCTGTGGAAACTGCACGCCGCCCACCGTTCTTGGTGGTTTTGATCTCCGTCTCCGTGTCCTTGCCGGCCTTGATCTTCGTTTCCGTGAACACCCACCGGTAAAAATCCGATTTCATAAGTTCGCGGGTCAGATTGTGCAGTTCCGCGGCCAAATCGCTTCCGTAAGAGACGCAGATGATCTTTCGGCTCGGATCGTGGCCCAGGACAAAGGCCGGGAACACGACCGAAATGATCGACGACTTGAAGTGGCGCGGGGGCATATTGATGATCTGGCGGGTAACCTCGCCATCCAAAACCTGGCTCAGCGCATAGGTGACCGCTGCGATGTATTCGGCGGGATGGTAGCTCCGGCCCGGAAAGAGTTCCTCGACCGCCTTCCGGTAAAATGCTTTTAAGTCGGTCCGATAGATCGCTCTTAATAGCTCTCGGTCTACATCCTGATGGTCGTTCATCGACCTTTTTCCTTGTTTAGTGCCTGCGACAACAAAGCGGCCTTGAAGTCCTCCAGGACCTGCTCATCGGTTCGGGTGAATTCCCTGCCTTCCGTGTCCTTCTCCTCTGCAGGGACCAGTTTGAGGAACATGTTGAGAAGGGTATTGGCGGCCTTGGTGTCGCCTTTGACGGCTTTGGCCATCAACGACTTGAGCATTGCTCGCTGCTTGGAGATCGTCTTCTGTTTGCCGTCCTCCGTGACACGTACACGCTCATGGAGCTCCTCCAACAGCTCCGTCGAGAGATTTTTGGCGCCACTGGGCCGGCCCTTCGGATTGCCTGACTGGCCAGGTTTGAATTGGCTATGCTTGGGCGGCTTCTTGTATCCGACCTCGTAGCCCTTCTTCGGCTCCTTCTTGATCGCCATGTCACGCCTCCCCACCCTGTGACGGCGCCGGCAGCATCAAGACATTGCCGCTCCGGTGGTCCGCCATCTCCCTGAAGGTCAGGCCGGTGCCGGCATGGCGCGCCTCACCGCCGGTGAAGGATTCCCACCGCCGGACGATGACATCCACGTACTTGGGGTCCAGTTCCATCCCGGCACAGGTGCGCCCAGTCTGTTCGCAAGCGATCACCGTGGTGCCGGATCCGAGGAATGGGTCTAGGATCAGGTCGCCGCGGTTGGAGGCATCCCGGATGGCGTCAGCGATCATCTCCACGGGTTTCACAGTCGGATGCAGCGCCAGGTCTGCCCGTCGCTTCGGGGACAGGCTATTGGCCCCCTCGTACTCCCAAACGTTGGTACGGTTGCGGCCATACTGGCCAAGCTGGACGTTATTGACGTGGGGCGCCGAACCGTTCTTGTAGATGACCACCAGTTCGTGCCGGGACCGGTAGAACGATCCCATGCCGCCGTTCGTCTTGACCCAGACACACAGGTTTACCTGGGGGCCGTAGAGCCTGTCGCAGACCTCCTGCAACACGCAGAGATGCCGCCAATCCATGAACAGGTAGTGGAGCGATCCCGGCGCCGTCGATATGAGGAGATTGTGGATGATGGCTTCCAGGAAACCCCGGAATTGCTCCTCTGACATCTCACCCGAGGCCATGACGAACTCGCCATGCTTGATGGCCCCCGAACCGCAGACGTTGCCCTGGACCTTAACGTTGTACGGAGAATCCGTGACCACCATGGCTGCGAGGCGACCCTGTAGGACGGCGGCGTAGGCGTCTGGATCTCGGGCGTCGCCGCACAAGACGCACTGCTCGTCGAGCATCCATAGGTCGCCCAGGCACGACACCGGCTCGTCTGCTACACCTGGCACCTCGTCCGCCGGCGTCGCGCCGACCGGAGAGAACTGGCTGTCGATGATGAGGTCCACCTCGGCCACCTCAAACCCAGTCAGGTCGACGTCGAAGTCGATTTCGATCAGGTCGCGGAGTTCGAGGGCCAACTTGTCTTCGTCCCACTCACTTAGTTCAGCAAGTTTGTTGTCGGCCAATCGGAAGGCTCGGATCTGAGCTGGGCTCAGATGTGGTAGGCGGATCACCGGGACCTTCGTATACCCCAATTGATTGGCGACCAGGACGCGCGCATGGCCGGCGACGACCTCACCGTCCTCCCCCACCAAGACTGGGACGATGAAACCGAACGCCGCGATCCCGCGTTCCAGTGCCTTCAATTGTCTTTTCGGATGTTTACGGGCGTGCCCCCGATACGGGGACAGAACTTCAATCGGGACGTACTCGACCTGATCAACAAGAATCTCGTCGACGTAGAGGCGCTGGTTATGATGCTTTTCGGGAAGAGGGTGCTTTCCCATCGGACATGCTCCACAAATGTGCCGCTGTCCGATGGCCCACCAAGGACGACGAGACAGCAGCGGTTTAAACCACTGCCATCTCCCCTTCACACCCTCCTTGGTAGGGAGATAACGCCTGAATCGTAACGCGAGGAAAAACCTCTACGCAACAATATTTTGTGAGACTGGCGCCTTAGTCAGCACAAGTTATTGAAATCAGCCTCAATCTCACTTGTCGCCGCAGTTCTCCAGAACCTTGTTCAAGGCGCTAGCCGAGCCCTTTAAGCCGAACACCGTCCGATACTTTCGATAACGAAAGTCCGAGACCTCGACGGTGACTGAGGAGCCAGTGATCATCTGCTGGACCATGCCGTAGACCTGCCCCTTATTGAAGTTCACAACGCTTTTCTCGAATAGCCGCCAATCTTCTTCGTGAAGGTCATTTTCATCGACACGATATCGAGCCAAGGTCGGGCCATCCGTGCCGAAAAAAACGCCGTGGCGAGTATATTTGACGTAGGGCGCCAGATCCTCCCGATCGCATTTCACCACCAACAATCCAAGCTTTGCCGCCGACCCGTCGAAAACGAACGCAGCGTGTGATCGCGTCTTGGTTAAACTGTCGTTGTTCGCATCGTACTCCCAAACACCCAGTTGGGTGTCTTGCGCTGCTGCAGGCTGATGCGCCACCATGGCCGCAGCAATTCCACCGGCCAAGAGGCCGGCGATCCATCGCTTTCCAAATTGCATGAGAACCCTCTCCCATAGTCCGAGGCCAGAGCCTCCAGCGCGCCCGCTGGAAGGTGGCTTCAACCAGACTGGTGATCGGGGTGTTGGAAAAACCGCACAGAGACGGCCCCTGGGATTTTAGCCGGGTGGCCTGGACATAGCCCAGGCACCCCGACCATAAGTCAGGGTCACTGTTACGGTCAGTAACGACCGCTCTGTGAGGGGTTTCCAAGCCCCAGAGCCGTGCGTCGCGGCTCCAGGGCGGAGTCTCGCTCAAACCGGCAGAGAATGGAAGTGCACAGAAAAAAGTCATCTCAACATAATGGGAAAAATAAAAATTCGCGCATTAGGTTGATGCAAAAAACTTCGGCGCTTCCAAACTAAGGCGATTCAATCTTTAATATCGCCTCTGGGCTGGGAGCATACCAATTGGACATATCAGATCGGCAGGAGCCGTCGAAATCAGAAACGGATGGCGAAATTGCGCCACTTCCCCAGGTCTCGATCGAAGCTGACGTCGCAACGAGGATCACCTTTGCCACGCACCAGTGCGCCGTGCCGTTGCTTCGCGACCTAGTCATTCGCAACCCAACGGAAGGCCAGCTTGAAGGATTAACCCTCTCCCTGACTGCCGAGCCCGAGATTATTGGCTCAAAAACTTGGACAATCGACCGGCTTGCTCCCGGTTCCGAACTCCGCCTCCATGATCGCGATGTATCTCTGAAAGGCGGTCTACTTGATGAACTTAACGAAAGCCTTCTTGCGACCGTCAGGTTGGAGCTAATCCACCAAGGGGATGTAGTCGCAAGTTCCGCTCACGATGTGAGAGCGTTAGCGCGCAACGAATGGGGCGGCGCAAATCATATGCCTGAACTGCTGGCAGCGTTCGTAATGCCGAACGATAACGCGGTTCAAAGATTACTTAAATCAACCTCTCACCTCTTGGAGCAACAAGGCAAAAGCCCATCGCTTGAAGGCTATCAAAGCAAATCCCGCGCTCGTATATGGGAATTGACAGCGGCTGTGTGGGCGGCTGTCTCTGCGAGACAATTGACCTACGCCAATCCCCCCGCGAGTTTCGAACGCGAAGGCCAAAAGGTTCGCAGCCCTTCGGACATGGAAGACCAAGGGCTGGCGACGTGCCTGGATACAGCTCTTATTTTCGCCGCAGCCCTGGAGCAAATCGGCCTCAACACCGTTATCGCATTTACGCAAGGTCATGCCTTCGCGGGCGTCTGGCTGCAGCCACAAACTCTCTCGCAACTCACAACCGATGATCCAATGGAACTGCGAAAGGCAGTTGCGGCGAAAGAACTGGTTCTTTTCGAGACGACCTTGGTTGCCGGCTCAACTCCACCTCCATTTTCCAAGGCCATTCGTGAAGCCGATCGTCAGATCGCGGAAGATCGCGAACAAGAGTTTGTGTACGCCATCGACATCAAACAAGCGCGAACGCGCCAGATTGGCCCCTTGCCATCTAAGGGCACAACAGCCGATGCGGACGCATCGGCATATGGCGCCAGCGCGTCAATCATCCCGGCAATCGAAGGTCCACCGGATGATCTACCTGGATTTGACTTCGGTCTGGAAACCGCCCCCCCGCCTGACACAGCGGAAGGTCGGTTGGACAACTGGAAGCGAAAGCTCCTGGATCTCAGCAAGCGCAACCGACTATTGAACTTGCGGCCATCCAAAACCGCCATACAGATATTCTGTCCCGACCCGGCCAAACTGGAAGACAAACTGGCTGACGACAAGAGCATGACGTTCATCACTCCTCCTATCAGGGAGCGACGTGACGGGGCGCCGGATGATCAAATCATGCTGCTTCGAACCGGAGATGACTTTTCCGAAGAATTCGCACTGGACGCATTGAACAATGAACAGGTCGTCGCCCAAACCAATGAGAAGGATCTGCAGGCCGGACTTATAGGGCTTTATCGGAAGGCCAAACTCGACCTCCAGGAAGGTGGAGCAAACACGCTCTTTTTGGCTCTCGGCATGCTGCGCTGGACTCCAGCCGGCGACAAAAGACAGTATCGCGCACCTTTGATATTGCTGCCAGTGAAGCTGGATCGCTCGAGCGCTCTTTCCAAGGTGAAACTCTCACACCACGAAGACGATTCTGTCTTTAACCTGACCTTGCTCGAGTTGTTGCGGCAAGAGTTCCAAGTCTCCATTCCCGAGCTTGCCGGGGATTTACCACAAGACCATAGCGGCATCGACGTACCGTCGATTTGGCAAACCGTACGACAACGCGTTCGTGACATCCCCGGTTTTGAGGTCGTCCCAGAGGTGGTGTTGAGCACCTTCTCATTTGCGAAGTACCTGATGTGGAAAGACCTGTCGGACCGTACGGAAGCACTCAAGCAAAGCCCGTTCGTACGGCACATGATCGACACTCCGCGCGACCCATACGGCAATTCCGCATCGTTTTTGGACCCAACAGAGATCGACCAAGAGATTCAGCCCGGCGATCTATTCATGCCGCTGAATGCTGATAGTTCCCAGATCGTCGCGGTCCATGCCTCGGCCCAAGATGGCGACTTCGTGCTTGAAGGACCGCCCGGCACGGGCAAGTCTGAAACTATCGGCAATATCATTGCTCACAATCTCGCCCTTGGGCGGCGTGTCCTGTTCGTCTCCGAGAAGATGGCCGCCCTGGAAGTCGTGTATCGCCGGCTCCAAAGTAAGGGGCTCGGCGATTTTTGCCTCGAACTGCATTCCAACAAAGCGAACAAGAAGGATGTCATCGCCCAGTTGGATCGAGCCTGGGATGAAAGGTTGAAGCGCACCGCGTCGGAATGGCAACACACCGCCGATGAATTGAAACTAGCCCGAGACCGACTGAATGGCTTGGTTGCCGCGCTCCACAAGCCGGGCCCGACCGGTCTCAGTCCCCGCCAGGCACTGGCAAGAGCAGTCCGATTTAAAGAGTTTCACCGGGTGCGCCTTGATTGGGGGCAAGACCTTCAGCGGGACGACCGCGCGAAGTCATCCGAAGGACTGGAGGCGCTGCTGAGGCTCGCCCATGATCTCGGACGCCAGTTTAAGGAGTTGGAAAAGGCTGACCTTGAGTACTTTGAGGAGATTGATCACGAGGAATGGTCGTTCGCGTGGCAAGACCAAGTCCTGAGCGAAGCCAAGGCAGTTGTTGTCGCGGCAGAAGATATTGAACAAGTGACTGCTGTCTTCCTTGATCGAATGGGAATAGAGCTCAGTGCGCGAACGAAAGGCGCATTTGCGGCGCTCGAAGACCTAGTCGATCAGTTGTCCGCCGCCCACGCACAAGATCTCGGATTCGGCCTATCGCCTGATGCTCCAACGACTTTCGAAGCGCTGGAAGATGCACTGAAGGAACTGGAATCCTATCGACAAGCTCGCGAGGAGCTGTCGCAGCCGTTTTCTGACGCTGCAATTCGTTCGGCTCCCGTTTCCGAATGGACCGAGCAATGGAATCTCGCTTCAGATCGTATCTGGCCCCTCCGTTTGTTTGGTCAAAGCGGAGTACGTAAGAAGATCGCCCAGCACTTTGGGTTCGGCAAGTCCGGCATCAAGCCCGACACCGACTTGCCCACGCTGAAGAAGCTGCAACGAACAGCGGAACGTATGGACAAGGCATCTGAGCAACTTCCAACGGATGCGCCTTGGCAAGGTCTCAGTACGGATATCGGCAAAGTTCGGACAGCGGCCGAGGCCGCAAAACGATTGCGCCGCTCCATGATCACTTTGGCCGGGTTCAATACTGACATAGCGGACCTGCGGCCCATCTTCCGCAAACGCTTCGTGGAAGGTCGGGAAATGTTGGAGCCTGGCATGCCTATTTCAGAGGCGGGGCAGTCGTTTGTTAGCTCATTGAGTGAATTCACAAGATGTGCGAGCGCGTTCCGACAAAGCATCGGCATGGCCGTGGTCCAACCTGATCCAGTGGAGCAGACTGAAGCGGATTGGAGCCTTGATCAACTTGTCCGCGTTGCGGAGGCTGTATTGGAGCGGGCCGTCCGGCTCAATCCTTGGTGCCAATGGGTGGAACTACGCCGAAAGGCAGAGGCAGAAGCATTGGAGCCGTTGGTGACTGGGTTAATCGCTGGTGGCGTAGACCCCGACCAAGCCCGCGAAACAGCCTTGACCGCCTATTGTGTCTGGTTGGCGCCTAAGCTGATCGATGCACGGAATGAACTGCGGACTTTTTCCGGCTCCTCCCAGGAGGAAACGATCACGACGTTCCGAAAGTTGGATCAAGAGTTGGCAGAGATGACCAGCTCATACATCAGGGCGCGGCTTTCTGGCCAAGTGCCGGAGCGTGATAAGATTGGAAAGGATGCCGGCTTTTCTTTTCTTAGGCGTGAGTTGGCCAAGAAAAGGCATTTCCCGGTCCGCAAAATCATAAACGAATCCAGCGATGCGCTCCTGACCTTGACGCCTTGTCTCCTGATGAGCCCCCTCTCCGTCGCGCAATACCTGAGCGCCGAAACGCCTGCCTTCGACCTAGTCGTTTTTGACGAGGCCTCTCAAATAACGGTGTGGGACGCCATCGGAGCAATCGCTAGGGGGAAACGAACCGTCATTGTCGGAGACCCCAAACAAATGCCGCCGACCAATTTCTTCGAGAAAGGGGCAGTAACAAGTGACGACAGCGACGATGACGATTCCGGATTTGGCGGTGATTTGGAAAGCATTTTGGATGAAGCCATGGCGGCTTCGGTAAAGCACTGGCGCCTTACCGGACACTATCGCAGCAGGCATGAGAGCCTAATCGCGTTTTCCAACTATGCTTATTACAACAGTCAATTGGTCACCTATCCGTCAGCGGAGACTCGAGATACCGTCGTTGCAATCCGAAAAGTTGACGGCATCTATGGCAAGGGGAAAGACCGCACCAACCCAATAGAAGCGAAAGCCACCGTAGAAGAAATTTTGCGTCGGTTGCGCGACCCGGACCTTAGCAAGTTCAGCATCGGTGTCGTTACCCTTAACTCTGAACAACAGCGGTTGATTCTTGACCTGCTCGATGCCGAACGCCGCACCGACGAGTCATTGGAACCGTTTTTCAGAGATGACAACGAGGAACCGGTTTTCGTCAAGAACTTGGAAACCGTGCAGGGGGATCAACGCGATGTCATTCTCATAAGCATTGGCTATGGACCGACTGAGCCCGGCGCACAGACGATGTCCATGAATTTCGGCCCTCTCAATCGGCAGGGCGGTGAGCGACGTTTAAATGTCGCGATCACACGAGCAACATCTGAAGTGGTCGTGTTTTCCAGCTTTGACCCAAGCATGATCGACCTGAGCCGCACCCAGTCCGTTGCGGTTCGACACCTGAAACATTACCTCGATTTTGCAGCACGCGGCACCCTGGCCTTGGGAGAGGCAATCCAGTCCGTTGGCGGCACGGATACCTATGATTCTGATTTTGAATTTGTCGTTGCAGAAGGCCTTCGTCGGCACGGTTGGACCGTTCATACGCAAGTCGGCGTTTCGAAATTCAGGATCGACCTTGGCATTGTCCATCCTGAAGAGCCGGGGCGGTACCTGGCCGGCGTTGAGTGCGACGGTGCGACATATCACTCGTTACCCTGTGCGCGGGATCGAGATCGTGTGCGTCACGCCATTCTTGAACGCCTGAATTGGAAACTGGTGCGAATATGGTCGACCGACTTCTTCCTTGATCCGCGACACACTCTTGAACGGGTCAATGCGCGCTTACAAGAACTGCTTGATCAGGACCGCGCTGAAGCTGAACGGCGTGCTTTTGAGCAGGAAGAAGCACAAAAAGTCGCGGGAATGGCGGGAGATGTCATTTTGCGGGAGGGCCAATCGTCGTTTGACGCGTCGGCCCAAAGCCCTTCTTTGCCTGATGAGATCGACGATGTCGAGACCGCTGATCAGAGTGAGGAACACTCAATAGAGCTAGAGGAAGAACTCAGCACACAGTCGGGTGAAACTTCGGGTTTGACCGTTGCTCAACCAAATAAGGATGGCGAGAATCTGCGACCTCAAGCACCTGATCTCTTCCAGGAAGCCCCCCCGGCGAAATCGACATCCGACCTGAAACTTAACCCCGACATTTTCTACGAAGACAGCTACCTAAAGACAATCGCAGCACTGGGATGTGAGGTCATCGATTCTGAAGGACCAATAACTTTCAAACTGCTCAGTGAGCGTATCGCAAGGCGACACGGATACCAGCGAACCGGGCGCGAGATCAAACGCGTCGTCTGGCGTGCGGTACAGCGCAAGCGGCGTTATACCGCAGCGCCTGATGGACAAAAAATCTTTTGGCCTAAGAACACTGAACCTTGCTCCCACCTTCCCTTCCGGGGCCTTGAGGTAAATGGACAACCTCGGGGATGGAATGATGTGCCTTATCCAGAGAAATTAGGGTTGGTTAAGTCGGTTCTCAGTACCGCGCACCCGGCCGCAGACATTCCTGCACTTTGCGCCTCACGAATTGGCCTAGGGCGCTTACGGGCGCGAACCCGCGCTGAACTGGAGGCCTTGGTCGAGGAAGCAAGAAGCAATTAGGGAGTTCAACTCCATCCTCATTGACGATGTAAGCGCCGCATAGCTGCGCATTGGAAGCCTGCACGCGTTGATGCCAATTGACGTGCTCCCCGCCTACCCCTGCATATAGCAAATTTCAATAGCATGCTCGGAAGGAAAATTTTTCAGTCGTACCGTCAATTCTGTTCACCCAGAAGCATCGCGTGCCATAATCCGCGGAGCGGACGCTGAAACTTTCAATTCCGGAACCGATTTTCTCGCTCGCTTCAGGGTGCATATGCAGTAACGCTGTCAAAACTTCCGCGTCATCTTTGGAGACCTTATCTCCAAGCTCATACCGATAGAGAACTTCTTTAAAAAAATCGTTTGCGTCCTGTTTGCGTGCAAATTTCTGATCTCCAACTGTCACAGACTTCGCTGGCATACCCTATTCCTCTCTGACGATGGACGCGGGAATAATTTCAAGTACCTCACGAACAATGAGATTGGGGACATCCATGCCTGCAAAATTCGGCATGTGCCTAATTATCCATTCGATACAACCGTCTTTGTCCAAGTCGTCCCTTGCTATTTTCTCATAAAGTTCCACGGCCGACATTCGGGACAAACCTAGTTCCATTAAAGAAAGAAGTGTTAGACTCGAAACACCAAACTCCAACGCGAGGCCAATATCCAACTCTTCATCAATTAGGTCCTCTCGCCCAATCTCCGTTAGAAACAAATTTAGAATATCAACGTAGGCCGAGATATATTTAGGCGCCTTAAATCTTGCCGTCTGCTCAACAATATCCATCGTGTCACGGATAAGAACTGGAAGTTTATACGGCTTATTATTTTTTTGGTGATACTCTATCCTCTTCCGAATTATAACGGAAAGAGACAGCCCACGCAGCCATTCGACTACTATCAATGCATGGAGAGGAACTAATCCATCCGGCAAAAACACCGGAAAGATCTCCGAGTTGACGCGCCTCATCAAAGTAACGTAACGATCATACGAATCCACACTCTCCGATGGTGCCGGGAGTAAGTTCTCTATATCTCCTTTATATTCCCTGAAAAGATCTAAAAGATGCTGAAGCCCTACTGCACTTACGCCTGGGTGACGGAGCGTCACATCCGCAGGAATTTCAATCGACCTAGCGATTTCCGAAAGTCGCAGCTCTAATTTGGCGAGAGCCTCTTTGTCATGGCGCTTTGCAAATCCAGCTTCTGACAATGACCCAAGCCGTAAGTAAGTATTCAGCAGATATGCTCCGACCTGCTCAAACTGATCGGCGTCCTGAAGCTCAGAAAGCGGGATTGCGACCCTCGCTTCAAGGTATCCCGCCAAACTGGCAGATTGCGTCATGACGGCATCAGTTTCCCGACGAATTGGGTATCGTGAGCGCTTTGGCACGCCGATTGGCCACGCCCTTTTATCGCTAGGCTCGATACAAATAATATTTCCCTGAAACTCGTTACCCCACCGCCCCGCTCGCCCAGCCAAGTTCCAAAAATCGTGCGGCTCCATAGGGTGTCCTTTGCCTTTTCTTGGCCCTCGCACGACGATGGTTCGACACGATAAGTTCACGCCCTCAATAAGCGTAGACGTGCATGCCAAAAATTTGATCTTCCCTAAGCGGAAGAGACGCTCTATCTCCATCCGTATTAGTGCCGGCATGTTTCCATAGTGAAACGCGACTCCTTGCTCCACACACGGCGCTAGTTGGTAGTTACGGTGCACTCCTTTGCGCGCAAGGTCTGCCAAATCTAAAAGGTCTTTATCTTCTTCTCCTTCAATGCCAACAAGCTGACTAATGAGCAATGCGATTTCTTCTGCTTCCGCCGCTCCATTGCAGTAGACAAGTGTGCCTCCACGTTCTCCTGCGGCAGCCGCTACAAAGGCCAACTGTTTTTTGACGCCTGCGGGTTTGTTTCCCAGGTTCAAAACACCAATTGGCACAGTCTCTTCATCCAACATCAATCGAAGCCCCCATTCTTTGGGCTTTCTAGGCACTTGATCTGCTAAAAGTACATTCTGAAGGACAGTCGGGATATCGCTATCGACCTCAATTCTTGCCACGCCCTCCGGAGCATCTTCCAGAAGTTCACTTGGATTTTGAGTTGCCGGGCTAACAAAAATTATTTTTATCTTAGTGCTTGCTCGAGAAATTCGTTCAATCGCGTCTTGTAAAATTACCCCTCTGTGATGGTCTCCAATTTTATGAGCCTCATCAACGATAAGGAGGTCGACGTCGACTTGATCATCAAGCCCATTAGCCAACAAGTGCAGCCGCTCTTGGGTAAATACAAATACAATTTTTTTCTCACTAGAAATCGCGGATAAATATTTTTCTTTTAACGGCAGTGACGAAACTTCAATTTTTTCTGACCCGTTGAGAATTTTCAAAAGGCTATTAGAAATCTCGGTAACAAGGGCCCTTGTGGGGGCTAGATATATTGCTACTTTCTTTTTACTCGTGCCCATGCTGTCAACAAGCCACTGAAGCACGAGAAATGTTTTCCCTGAAGCAGTAGGCGCAGACGCAGAAAGCCACGATCCATCAGAAGATGCACCCTTCCAGAATTCTCTCTGAAACTCGTTCACATTGAGCCATGAGCCATCAGACTTTATTAGCACCGAGTTCTCAAACTTTCTGCGGTATGCCTCTAAACGCATTGTGGCACCAAGTCTGGAACTTCGATCGGAAGCGATCAAATTGCGTTCTGCTGCCAATTCTGCGGATCTGTGATTGGATAGTTTCTCTAATAGAATTGCGCCTGCGTCTTTTACGACAGATCTCGTATTAAGCGAGATCGCAGCAGTAGCCACTCTCAGGGCGACTTCTTTGTGCCCTCTCTTTTCAGACTTGGCCAGCATACTTCCTGCGAGCAGAAGTCGCTCCCAGTCGAATTCAGCCTCCAAATCTTCGCATTCGAAGCTCGCCGAAAGATTATCGATCTCTGAAGCTACTGTTAGCTGTGTTAACTTCAATACGTCAGCACTGATCGCCTCTGAAACTAGCCAATCGAAAAATTCGCTCGCACTCATTTCGCCAGCCCCAAAGCTTCAAGGAATGCTGTTCTGAATCCTTCTGCTGATGGTACTGGTACGCAAAAGAACTGGATTTCAAAATGTTGAAGTTTTTCTGCCACTAACCTATTTGAAACATTATTTATCCAATTCGGTATTTCATCTCGTGCCGCTTGAGCGATTTCGTCAGCTAAATTTTTCCCATCGTCTTTCGAGTAGAAGTCAGCATCAAAGCCAATAAGCGCGACGCCACAGTACTTAACACGATTTGAAAGCGGCGATTTTTTATCGAAATATTTCTTAAAGGCTGCCGTCAATTGGGCGTCGTTGAGATCCGCTTTATCACTTAATAAAATTAGGTCTCTCTCTCTCGATGCGCCTTCGTGTTCTTCTTCTCTGAGGAACGGAGCTAGAGACTTTAGGCAGTCGCGAATAGCAGTTGTCGCGTCTCCATATATCTTGGATTCTCCCCAAAATAGCTTGAGAACACCATCCTTTGTTACGCTCGCATACACGCCATCCGCTCCATGATAATGCATGTGCGAATCCGTCTTTAAATCCATCTTGCAAAGAACCTGCGGCAGTCCGAGGAAGCGTTCCGCCAGGAGATAGAGAAGCATTTCTCCTCCTTCTCCTGTCTTCGTTAAATCAGTAAACGCTCCAATAGCTTCATGGTGAAGCGCAGAGACTGCACTTGATGACTTGAACTCCAAGTCTCTTTCCCTTGCGGCATCCATGCGAGACTTTGGAATTGCATAATCTGCAATCGCATTTCGAAGGAACTCAGCAAGGCGTTTCGGCTTGACCCGTCCATTCGCGTCGACCGTCAGGCAATGGCAATGAACGGCAATGTTGCACCCATCAATTTGGACATCCCGTTCAACTAACTGAAGATGCACGTCGAGCTCACCTGGATCGCCAGCGACGATTTGTTCTAGATCATTTGGTGAAAGTTCAGACAGCTTCACTCTCCATGCCAAAATTCAACGAAATACACATCATCTAGTATGAAAAACGCCGCCGCATGCGATATATTATATCACACTACAAAATAGAAATTTATTTCTCTCGTCGCCATGGGCCGCTCGACTGACTATGCTAACTTTCTGAGGACAGCGTCCTCTTAAAGAACAAGACATCCAAACGTCTCCCAAAGGGAGCCCTCGTTCGGAACCTCCTTGCCCTTGCTACCCCGCTCTTTGCTAGTGTCCGGGTGCGAAGCACCCACCTTATTATTTATGGAATGTCTATCGCCGTACACGTAAAAGACGTTCATTGGAAATTTAAGATAGGAGACCCGCCCCGATGGAATGGAGCGAATGGATTCGACTCATAGGCGGTGGTTTCGCTCACCAGACCGCCCCCTTCGCCGTACATGCTTTCGATGAGAAACGAGCCATTAAGTACCTAGACGCGGCACAAAACGCAGGCCTGCGTTTGGCTGACGCACTTGACCGCGCCAGTGCGTATCTCGACCAGGCCCCCGGCTGGCCAACGGACAAGTCTACGCAGTTGGAGCACGTCAGGACGTTCTACGCGGGAAGACTTCCAGGGCAGAGGCCAGTGCCGATAGATGCATGATGACATTGGCAAGCAGGATTTCTTCAGGAGGCAAAGGCGAAACCTAATCGGCGTGTCGATCATCACTACGTTCTATGAAGCTGCGGGGCTTGAGATTAAGAACGTCAACCTCTTCGGCAACCACGTTGAGATAAAAAATCCTGAGATAGTCACCACGGCAATTTCTATCGCCTTTCTCTATCTGCTCTGGCGCTATTATTCCGCCTGCCGTGAAATCGAGGGGATCTCACGCTTTTTTATGGCCTGCGAAATGTGGGCAGTGGAGCGTTGCCAAGCATATGCCACGCGAAAGCATGTCGATCCGCGACGGGATATCTATCAAAGCGTTGACCTCATTCAACGCGATCCGAACGGCCTAACTTTTCGGTTACGGAGCAGGCAGAAGAGCTCCCCCGATGAGCAAATTATGATTCGTGGTTGGTATTGGTTTTATCGCTCGGTAGCATTCATTCCAGTCAGCCTACAGACATCAAATTTCACTGAATACTTGTTGCCTTATCTAATCTCATTGATCGCTGGCCTGGAACTGCTCGGGTTCGGAGTTAGCCGCCACCTTTTGTAAATTCCTTGCTAGACGGGTCGTACCTCAGCCAGTTCGCGGTATCGCTGCGCCACGCCAACTATCAATGCCCCACTTCCTGCTGCCCAGATGTCTGACTCTACTCCCAGTTTTTGATAACACTAGTTGCGGCAGACGAGACGGAGATTTCGCCTGATAATACATTTTTAATAATATTCGACAGAATACAGACGGTTTACTCATGAAAACAGACGCGGCCGCATAAGCGACGTAGATACGCGCCCGGGTTAAGAAATCAAGGGCATGGTTTTATTGAGATTGGAATCAGTCCGAAAATTCGAAGCCCTGCAGAACCTAATTATTCTTTCATATACTTCCTATGCTCCCCTTTAGTTACTTCGGCTCGCATAACGTACGCTAAAAAAAGAGGCCCGCAAAATGCGGGCCTCTCGATGTTTCATACATTCCAGCTGTGATAAGCAATCACGTATTCTTCTTCAGTTCCATCGGCTCAAGCTGGTGAGCTTCTTCGTGGTAACGCAGGTTCAATTGCCCTGCGGCCAATTCCAAGTTCCCTAAATTGGAATCGAAGTTCGCTCGCTTGAAGTGCTTCGTGATCGGTATCGCTCGTTGAATGTCGCCGACATATTGCCGCTGCGCATTCGTACCATTGTCGACGAACTCAACATCCACATGCCCACGGATCAAACTCCCGTACCCACGCTGCATAATTCGTCCGGTAAGGATGAGCTCACCATCTTCCCTTTTCCATATTTTAACCATATCGATCTCGGTCTTGGCCGTATTTTCAACTTTGATCGAAAGGCCACCCATTTTTGTGATTTCTTGGCTGTTTGAGGCACAGCCCGCTAAAAGAATGGCTCCAAACAGCGCGGCTGTTACAGGAAAGAGTTTACGCATCACATTACCTCCGAAGTTTGATAGTTGGACTGATGAGTACGCCGCCAATAGCGGAGCATGCCTCGCGAGAACCACGTGTAGAGCGCGGGCAAGAGAAGTAGAGTGAGCAATGTCGAACTGAGCAGCCCCCCGACCACCACGGTCGCCAAAGGCCGCTGAACCTCAGAACCAACACCCGTCGAAAGCAGCATCGGGATCAGGCCCAGTGCGGCAATCAACGCCGTCATTAGAACGGGCCGAAGACGCGACAACGCGCCTTGATACACGGCCTCGTCAGGCTCCATGCCCCCGAGAATGTTTTGGTTAATGGCATTGACCATCACCACGCCGTTCAAGACAGCCACGCCAAACAACGCGATAAAGCCGATCGATCCCGGAACGGACAGAAACTGTCCCGTGAGGAACAACGAGAAGATTCCGCCGATCAGCGCCAGTGGCACATTCACCATGATCAAGAACGACTGACCAACGGACCCAAAGGCGAAGAACAGCAACAGAAATATCAGGCACAGAGAAAGCGGAACGACGATGGTCAGACGTTCTTGTGCGCGGCGTTGATTCTCGAATTGGCCTCCGAATACCACCGAGTAGCCCGGTGGGAGTTCGACAGCTTCGGGGATTCGTTTCTCCAATTCCGAAACAAGCCCACCCATGTCGCGTCCTTCGACGTTTGCCTGGATAACGACACGCCTTTGTACGTCATCCCTTCGAATTTGTGGCGGACCGCTGATAATGTCCACGGACGCAACATCGCGAAGACGGACCCATCCGCCGTTAGGCGCCTGGAGGACAAGGCCTGAGATTGCTTCTGTGCTGTCACGAAACTCCGAAGCCAAACGGATATAGATATCGTAGCGTTCGTTTCCGCTGATTACCTGCCCCGCTGAGACACCGCCAATGGCATCGGCCACCAAGTCCATTACCTGGCTGACAGGAATGCCGTAGCGCGCCAAACGGTCACGGTCCGGGCTGACCACCAGTTGAGCCTCACCCACGACCTGTTCCATGGCGACATCACGCGTACCATCCACAGTCTTAATGAATGCCTCGATCTCTTGTCCTTTCTTGGCAAGAGTGTCCAGGTCCGGCCCGAATAGCTTAACGGCCAATTGAGCTTTCACACCCGAAAGCAGTTCGTCGACGCGCGTCGCGATGGGTTGGGAGAAGGAGAACAATAGACCCGGATGAACAGACATCTTGGCCTCCATCAAGGCTTGAAGTCCTTTTCGGTTTTCGGCCGACGTCCATTGATCTACGGGCAAAAGCCCGACCAATAATTCGATGTTGGAAACGGGTTCCGGATCACCCCCAAGCTCCGGCCGACCAACGCGTGCAGAAACGTAGGTAACTTCTGGAAAGTCGATCAGCTTCCGCTCAAGCTTTTTTGCGACCTCGAGAGAGGTATCGAGACTCACGGAGGGCCCGAGAGTTACCCGGACATTGAGAGTGCCCTCCTCCAGTTCCGGCACGAACTCCGTTCCCAAGTATGGAACCGTGGCAAGAGACCCAAGGAAGATCGCAAGCGCCACCAAAGTCACGGCAATACGATTGTTCAGTGCTCTGGCAAGTCCCCACCTGTAAGTTGCCTCAATCGGCTTGAAAATGGGACTGTCGCGATGTTTGACCGGTCGACTGAAAGCATAAGTCGCCAACGCGGGAATGACGATCAGCGCGACGACAAGCGATGCCATCATGGCCAAAACGATTGAAGTCGCCATTGGCTGAAAGAGTTTTCCTTCGACCCCTTCAAGACTGAACAGCGGGGCAAACACCACGATGATGATGAGGACGGCGAAGAAAACCGGCCGGCCGACTTCTTTGGCGGCCTCCTGAACCCTCAAGCGTAAGGCATGAGGCTCCTGCCCCAATGTTCGGGGTGCACTCCCCTCGCCATGGGAGGTCAGGTGCTTGAAGATGTTCTCCATCATCACGACGGAACCATCGACCATCATGCCGATCGCAATCGTCAATCCGCCGAGCGACATAAGATTAGCCGATACCCCCCAATAAGCCATGGCCATCAAGGCGAGACCGATCGACACAGGCACGGAGACCAGAACCAAGAGCGACGCCCGCAGGTTCATCAAAAACAAAAGAAGAATCACGACGATCAATGCAAACGCCTCGATCAAGGCGCGTGTCACCGTTTCCACTGCTTTTGTAATCAAATCAGCCTGGTCATAGATGGGCTCGAGCAATACCCCTTTGGGAAGGGCATTCTGGATGATCGGCAATCGTGATTTCACGCCATCGATGGTTGCTTTGGTATTCGCTCCCGTCCGCTTCAGGATGATCCCCGTAACAACCTCGCCATACTGGACTGGCGATCCGTCGGGGGAGCGCGCGGTCATCGAAACGGCCCCTTGTCGAATCTCGTTTCCGAAGGCGACTTCCGCGACGTCCTTCACCCGAACAACGACACCGTCTTCTTCCTTGATCGGTATGTTACCGATGTCCCGCAAGCCATCTTGCTCACTTCTGACCCAGCCGACGCCCCGGATGACGAGTTGTTCCTGACCTCGGTCCATGAACCACCCGCCCGCATTGCGATTGTTGTTTTCAATCGCTTCTTGGATTTCGCGGACATGCAGGCCGTAGGAAAGCAACCGTTCCGGATTGACCAACACTTGATACTGGCGAACTTCCCCCCCAAAGGACAAAACTTCGGTAATGCCATCCACGGGCATGAGCAACAGCTTCACGACCCAATCATTCAGACTACGCAATGCCGTGACGTCGAAGGCATCCGTAGCCTCGGAACGCAGGACATATTGGAACACCTGCCCCAAACCACTCGTGTTCGGCCCCATTTCAGGAGAACCGATACCCTCCGGGATTTGTTCTTTTGCCGCCTGTAAACGCTCAAACGTGAGTTGGCGTGCAAAGTAGATGTCTGTCCCTTCGGCGAATACGACGGTGACAACCGATAGGCCGGATTTCGATATTGAGCGGACTTCCGATACATCCGGCATCGAGTACATCACTGCCTCGATCGGGTAAGTGATCAGTTGTTCAACTTCCTCGGCGGCAAGGCCGCGTGCTTCCGTATTGATCGAGACTTGAACATTTGTAACATCCGGAAAAGCGTCAAGGTTAAGACGGGGCAGCAGAATCGCTGCGCCAGCCATGATTCCAAACAGGACAAGGACGACGAGAAGTCGTCCCTGGATCCCAAGGTCGATGATCTTATTCAACATGGTGCTAGTTCCTGCCGATCAGTGGTTGTGAACGCTGAACCCGCTTTTCGCGAGCTCCGACTGCACGAAGAAAGCACCGTCGGTCACCACCTTTGCGCCGACCGGGATTCCCTCGAACACCACCAACCCTGAGGTTTCTCGAATGACACGAATTTCCACAGGCTCGAACCTCTCAGCCGACACCTGCTGAAATACTGTCCAATCTCCATCGGGCCCCCGAAGCACGGCCTTTTTCGGTAAGGCCAACACGTTCGCGTGTCCGCCCCCGTTCAACGAAACCGTGACGAACTGTCCAGGGCGCAATTGTTGCTGAGGGTCGATCACTTCGATCCGCACGCCCAGGGTCCGGGTTTTCTCATCGACTTGTTGTTCGATCTGGAGGACTCGCCCCTCATACGCTTGAGCACCTGTCGATTCTGTTTCGACCCTGACCAGACCACCTGGTTCGACCAATCGTGCTTCCGAGGGGCTGATCCTGGCTTCGATCCATCGTGATTCCGGATCCGTAATTTTATAGATCGGCGTGCCCGGCTCGATGACCTGCCCAACCAGAAAGTCATCGACCACGATAAGACCGTCCTGGTCCGCAAGGATGTCGAATTGGCCCGGCGCTTCCAGAGAGACCTGGGCGGACAGGGCCGCGATTTGATCTTTTGTCAGGCCATATGCAATCAGACGTGCCTTGGCTTGTTGCTGGTTTACACGAGCTTCGGTCGCCCGTTTTTCTGAGACGATTTTTTCCCCGATATTTCGGACTCGGTTCCATTCAGTGGACGCGACGATGTATTCGCCTTGAGCCTGGGCCATTTCGACACTGAATAAGGTCGCAAGGACATCTCCCTTTCGGACTTGCTGACCCATGATGGCCTCGCGTTTCAGGGCCATCGCCGTGATCCGCGGAGTAACAATACGGGTCTTGTACTGGTTGAAAAGAACCTCGCCCGGAACATTCAGCCGAGAGGGCACCTGCATAGGCTGCAGTGGGCGGACAATCACACCGGCTTCTCGGAGTTGGGCTTCTGAAAGCGAAATGCCTTCCGCCTTTTTTTCTTCATGCCCTTCACTGCCATGCGGCTTTTCGCCTTCCGCATGATCTCCATCAGCTTCTTTATCTGAATGGCCCTTTTTTTCCGTATCTCGCGCGCTAGAAGACGCCTCAGAATGATCAGATTTTTCTTCGTGACCTTTAATCTCTTCAGGACCGTGCCCGTGAGAGTCGGCGCCGAAGGCAATCACGGGAGTGACAAAAATTAGCCCCGCAACACAGGCTGAAATCATTAAATTCTTGCTCTTCATTTCAATTCCTCCACCCAGGTCAGAAGATTGGCGCCGGCACGCAGGCGATCGATCCATGCGCTCCATAGAGATTGTTCCAGTTCGATACCCAAGGCCTCGGTTTCCAAGAGGCGATCGAGTTGCTGCAGGTATTCCAGAGCACCGATTTCACGTGCCTCGGACAGCCGTTCTAGAAGCGCTTCCTGACGGGCGATCGTCGGCCGCGCGATTGACCGCCAATGCGTCACTGCCTCGCTGGCGGACCGAAAATTCACTTCCGCTGTGGCGAGACGTGCGTATAACCGCCTACGCGTTTCCACCACCAAGAACTCTTTGCTTGCCGCGTCTTCGGATGCGGCGAGCTTTTCAGCCGACCCACGGTTCCAGACAGGAAGGGGTACGGAAAGTGAAACCCCAAAGAGATCGGAGTCCCCATCCTTTCCAACTCGCACGCCGATTGTCGGATCCGGCATCCATAGCTTTTCAGCGACCTGGATACTCGCCTTGCTCGCGTTCAGTGTCGCGCGGGTCATGATCATTTCGGGTGTTTTTTCGATATCAGCGGTAAGGGCGTCAAAGGCCCGTCCGATGATTTCGATTGGCTCCGGCCATACCTTTCTTTGCTCACCCGCCAGGGCAATGA
The DNA here is from genome assembly GCA_963976055.1 of uncultured Alphaproteobacteria bacterium. Classification (GTDB taxonomy): domain Bacteria; phylum Pseudomonadota; class Alphaproteobacteria; order Rhodospirillales; family Casp-alpha2; genus UBA1479. The sequence goes on along the minus strand of CAXBJB010000001.1, from coordinate 397,791 downwards.
GTGCAGACTGAGCATCCGCGACTGCGGCTTTCGCAGCGCCAACCTGAAGTTCGGCGCTAGAACGTCCGACTTCGGCCGTCAGCACCTCTGCACTGCCAATGTCACCGGCAGCAGCAAACTTGCGAGTCAAAGTAAGGAAGCGATCACTTAAGTTAAGGCGTTTTTCCGCCAACTGCCGGAGAGCGATCTGCTCCCGATTGGCGCCCAATGCTCGGAGCAGGGCTTCTAGCAGATCCGTTCGTACAAGATTGTATTCCGCGCGAGCGATTTCGATTTCCGCGGTTGCCTGTGATTCAGCGGCTCCGCGCCGGCCCCAGACATCGATTGTCTGTGATAGGCCGAACTCTCTGGATTTTTCTGCTGTCTCTTCGTAACCGGCCTCAAGTTCTGGATTGTATGGATATTGACCCGCCGCACTCGCTGACGCTTTGGCTTTGGACAGGTTTTTTTCCGCCGCTCGAATTGCCGGATGGAGATTGATCGTCTGATCGATGAAAGCGCTTAGGCGCTGAGGCTGCTGAGCAGCCAACGACAATGGCGCCAAAGCCACCGCTGCTAGCGCAAGCGCTGCTGCGGCTTGATTGATATTGAGCATGTTTGAGTTTCCAAATGAGCACAAATGAACGACATCGCGTGGCCACAGGGCCTCGCGCAGTTAGGTGCATTGCGTGGAAACTCAGACTTTGGGGGGACGATATAATCCGGAGAAAACCAATCCCGTTCGGTTTTCTGAGACAGTAAGAAGAAGCTCCTCACTATCCATCCATGAAACATATTCGATTTTATGTTCAACCCAGGAAAGGTGATGGGTCAGATAATGACATACATCGTCATGCTCGTTGGCGAGATTGTTTTTTGTTGTCGGATGATCCAAATGAGCGACGGAAATCAAATCACCGGCAACGCCTTCGTCTGCAGACGCAGCGATCACTGCTGTCATAGTCAGCACGACAAAGCTGAACAGGACGCACGCCAGAAGCGCTTTCTTGGCCGGGAAATTAAAGGTTTTTCGCATCATTAAGAGCATATAAGGCGCTGCCTCAAAGACTGGTCAAGGCTTTTCTCAAATCGATGACAAAGTAGACCGGTCGTTATTCAAAATGCTTTCGGCCCTATCGCATAAGGTTCCATTAAATCACGCACACTAAAATCCAAGCGGCACGCTATGGCTTTAGAACCTGAGACATCGCGCGGTCAGGCATGATGCATAGGGTGATCCGAAAGTTTTCGAAAGTCTCCACAAATCACGCTTCCAGTAGAAACGGGGGCAGTAGAAACGGGGGCCGATATCGGCCCCCGTTCTCGCGATGGTCTTTGATAATCGCTCAATCACCTGCACGTTGGTCCAGCGACTGGCTGTCGTGTTCGTGGGTTTGCCCATCGGAACTCGCCATCTCGGTAGCGACCGAAGAGTCTTCCCGGTACTCGCCCGCCTTCATCAACGATTGGCTGTCGTGGATGTGATCATTGCCGTGGGAATGAGCTGCCTCCGTATTGATCGTGGAATCTTCCCGATACTCGGCAGCTTGTGCACCGTTTGCACCAGCAACGCCAAGCAGGGCTGCAAACGCCAGAGCATAGAGCGGAGCGCGGGTTTTAAGAATCGTATCAGTCATGTTGTTCATATCAAAGTTTCCTTGTTGTGGTTGGTTGATGCCCTCAACAAACCACCTAGGTGTTTCACAACTTTGCCGGAAACGAGGATTCTTGTGACGGAAGTTTTCTGATCTACGATTTGACAAACTTCGTCACATAATTTGCGAGAAAAGCGGATCAAAGAAAAACGGCCGCCTCAACGGCGGCCGCTTTCCAATGTCAGGTCACTTGAACAGCAGGAGAGCTCACTCCTGCCGGCGCTCCCTTAAAACTTAACCTGCATACCCACCAGCATGGTCACGACCTGATCAAGCGGAGTCTGACTCGAAGGCAGGTCAACATCCCAAAAAGCAACGTTACCGTATATGTTGGTACCGGCCCCCTTGATCTGTTGGTTGAAACCGAGCCCGACAGCGATCGCCTCGCTACCTACAACCGTACGATCCTGGCTACCAGAGACGTTGACACCGATTCCGGTGGGGCCTAGGGCATTCAAATTAGCCGTATAGCCAACAGTAGCCGCCCAACGGGCATCATCCTCCGCACCGTCCACTGCAAGGCTCTGTCCATAAACACCGGTCAAAGAAATCCCGCTGTCATGCTTCACCGAGCCGCCGACCTGCCAGGCACCTTCGCTTGTGCTCGAATTAGTCAAACTTTCATAAAATGCTCGCCCACGAACTTTGAACGCACCGATCTTATTGTCATAGTGAACACCCGCGCCCCAATCTCCGGCGTCATACAAACCAGCCTCAAGCTTGAAGCCGTTGATATTCGGGCTGACATAATTGATCTGATCTTGACGGCCACGGTCAAAAGTTCCGAAGAAATTGCCGATCTTTCTGCTGCTAAGCGCCGCACCCGCATTATCTTCGCGGAACAGGACGGCATTGACACTTCGTCGTCCGGTCTCCACCCCGTCAAACGCTCCGGCCACATAACCAAGGTCCAACCCATCAGACATTCCGTCGGATACGGCAGATGCCTGACCCATGGTTAATTTGCCGAACTGTTTGTGGTTGATGTAAATGAAGGCAAGGCGCTCAGTGAAGCCACTGGCGCTATCGCTTTCAGTTGACTGGCTGATTGTGGCAGGGTCGTTGGATTGCAACTCCGCTTCCAAACGGGCCCCTACAGAAACCGACTCATTGATCTTACCTGACGCCTTTAGGCCGAAACGGGTTGAACCCGCATCGCCATCCATGTTGCGATAGCCCATCTCCTCTCCGTCGTCATAAACCATGAAGGTACGGTTCACTTGGCCATAAACGGTGAGGTCAGTCACGTTGCCATTCTTGACCGAGCCCGCTTCTGCCGGAGCAGAAAGTACGAACATCGCAGCCCCCGCAAGGGAAAGTGACGTGCAAGATTTCAGAGCAATTTTGGTGACGTTCTTCAATTTAATAGCCTCCTCATTCGAGATGTTGAATAGAGGTGAAGTACGCCTTGGAAATGCCACTGAAGTTTTTCGAATCTGTGGTTTTTTGTGACAAAATATTTCAAAAACCCGAATTGAAACTTTTTGTCACATTTTTTCCTTCGACCATCAGATGGCAAGGGCACAATATTTCCATAAACAGATCTAATTCCTTTGACCCTCCCGCTACTGGAGCCTTGATAGTTCAATCCAGGCATCCAATGGAGTCACAAATTTCCCTGATGGCAGCAGGAACGAATATGGAAATGACACCGAAAATTCTCGTCGTTGAAGACAACCGAGAAATGAGAGAACTCGTCAGCAAGGCTTTGAGAAAAGAAGGCTACCGTGTATCTGTCGCAGGTGATGGCAAAGAAATGAACAAAGCGCTTGATAATGAGCGCGTAGATTTAATCATTCTCGATGTCATGTTGCCTGGTGATGATGGATTGACTCTTTGCCGCGATCTTCGCTCGAAAGCCACAACACCTGTAATCATCATCAGCGCTAAAGGCGAAGAACTCGACCGCGTTTTAGGTCTCAAGATGGGTGCGGATGACTATCTGCCAAAGCCGTTCAGCACACTTGAGCTCATCGCTCGCGTGCAAGCCGTCCTTAGAAGGATAGAGCGAGAACCAACCACTCCTCCTAACGAGCCAAGTAAAATCTATAAGTTCAACGGTTGGCGTCTGGATGTAGAACGTCGCGAACTGATTGCGGTTGATAACGTCATCGTACCACTGAGCACCGGTGAATTCAGCCTGCTCCAAGTGTTGGTCCAACGCCCAAACCGGGTACTCTCCCGTGAGCAACTGTTAGACCTCGCGCGTGGACGCGATTCCGTTGCTTTCGACCGCAGCATAGACACACAAGTCAGTCGGCTCAGACGCAAAATCGAACACGATCCCAAAAATTCGACAATTATCAAAACTGTATGGGGAGGAGGATACGTTCTCTCAGCCGAAGTGACGCGAGAGTAAAACCATGCGTATCCGATCCCTGACGACACAGACCATCACCATGGTCACCCTCGGCCTCACAACAGCTTACCTTATCGGGCTGTTCCATTACTCGAGAGACCGGCTCGACGCACTCATTCATCTAAGCTTGCGCACAACGGCGCAAACCTTTGCGCATGTCACACATACGGTCGCCTCATCAAATACCGCTTGGCGGTTTGATATTGTGAACACCTTGGACGAACCTCATCTTCGCGCATCGTTGAGTGGCAACCCGATTTTTTCGGATGAACCTTATCGCCCCCCTTACGATCAAATTTTTCGGGAGCACATAAAACGCGAATCCCATTCAAACGAAATGGCGAACGGACGAATCAGCATGGTCGAACGACCACCAGTGTCCGCCTCTCTCCACAGGGACACGGTTAGCGAATGGTTCCTACATGTACTTCGAACTGTTTACCGCTTACCTGTTCACCTGAACGTGAGAATGTCCGTACCTTTGAACAGTGGAGGCTGGCTAAACATCGCATATGTGATCCCCGAATTTCCGGCAGAACTCTGGAGCCCATCATTAACCACCGTCGGGGTTATGACCATTTCCATCATCCTAATTTCAATTTGGGTTGTACGACGCATGCTCTCTCCCTTGGATGTATTTGCCCGCGCTGCCCGGAGATTTGCATCTGACATTCATGCACCGCCGATGCCGATCAGAGGCGCTGCGGAAGTTCGAGAAGTCGCTGCGGTCTTCAACGATATGCAGGATCAGGTCAGAAGCATGATCCGAAGCCGGACGGAAATGATGGGTGCTCTGTCCCACGATCTGCGGACCCCGTTGTCTTTAATCAAACTCCGGACCGAGGCTTTGCCCTCATCCGACGAAAGGACGAAACTCCTTTCATCAATCTCGGAAATGGAATCCATCGTTTCGGCAACCTTGGGTCTGGCTCGGCAGGCGTTTGATTTGGAAGATAGGCAGGACATCGACCTGGGAGCCTTGATACAGGCCATTTGCGACGATGCTTCAGACATAGGGAATGACGTGACCGTCATGCCGCTTTCCGGGAAAATCATCATCCATGGCCAGCCCGTGGCCTTGCGCCGGGCGTTCAGCAACCTAATCGACAACGGCCTTCGCTATGGACATCGCGTTCGGGCTTTTCTTGAACGTACCGACGACAGGATATCTGTCCGCATAAAAGACGACGGCCCAGGAATTCCCGATGAAGAGATCAAGCGCGTGTTCGAACCGTTTTATCGATGCGATAGATCCCGTTCGGAAAACACCGAAGGTACGGGCCTGGGCCTCAGCTTGGCGAAAACGGTCATCGAGAATCACGGCGGGACTGTCGAACTGAACAATGAAGCCACCTCCGGGTTGACCGTGACCGTCACCCTTCCCCGCTAATCATTCGTTGCCCTCTGTTCGGACGGATTTTTTCCGAACACGATCCCAAATCAATTTTCCCGCGATCGGAAGGGCTGTAAGAGCACCGAGAGCGACGACCGCTTCTACAACCCGCGCACTATCGAGGGATGCCATTTCTCCACCGAAATGGGCGAGCAGGAAACTTGCCGGAATGATGCCGGCCATTGTTGCGACCGCGAACCGCCACCATTTGAGGGGCGTGAGGCCCGCCGCATAACTAACCAGATCAAACGATATGAAGGGTAACAAACGGCTTAGAAAGACGACAGCCATTAACGCATTCTGGGAGCCGAAAACGCCCAATGAAAGGCCGCGGCCCAACCATCGACGCAAGACGTCGTAGCCAACTAGGCGGGCAATGCCAAACGCAATCAAAGCCCCTATCTCCGCGCCAATCGCTACATACACTGTTCCCCAGAAATGGCCATAGGCCGCTCCGGCGGCCAACGCTATGGGTGCGCTTGGGATTGGATTCAACACAATCGCCAAGGACATCAAAATGACGACGCCAAGAGGACCGAAGAGACCGAGGTTTTCGACATGCTTCCGAAGCGTCTCACTGTTCATCATTTCGTCGAGCGCGCCACTCCACGAGAGCGCACCATAAGCCGCGACAAGGCCGACAAGAATAAGAACGGTAAGAAGAATTTTGGTGCGCTTGCGGTCACTGGGACCATCGCCCGCCATCCCGTTTTTCGGAGCGGGATGATCCTCAACCGGAGGTGCCGAATGTGAATTGTCGTCAGATGACATGATAAGCCGACTTTTAAACGCATCTCTTTAGAGGAGTGAAGGATTTGCCGCTGAGCTTCACCCATCAACAACTTCAAGCCAGGTGATCATGCCCGCCGCCTGATGCTCAAGCATATGGCAATGGAACACCCACTTTCCCGGATTGTTCGCCACGAAAGCAATGCGGACGCGTTCCCCAGCGTCGACCAGTTCCGTATCCCGCCAGGGGGTGCCGGTTACGGCCTTGCCGTTGCGGGCGATGACGCGGAAATGATGGCCGTGGAGGTGCATGGCATGCGGCCAGCGAGTATCGTTGATCATATCGACAACAATCGTTCGCCCTTTGGCGACCGATGCCAAAGGCTTTTCAGGGAGCCCAGCAATGCCGTTGAATGCCCACGCCTGGTTCTTTCCCACAAGGTCGCGGATGCCGTAATAGGCGCCTTTGTAGGTTGCACCTTCCATCCGCCCCATGGCGCCGCCCTCCATCCGCAACGGCACGACAACCGCGTCCTCAAATTCAAAATCCCCCGGCACCGGATTGGGCAGCAAGGCGACAGCGTCCAGGGCCGGTCGAGGGGCCGCAACCGCGACGCCTTGCGTAACGATACGAGCAGCCTCGATTGGCTCCGCGCCCGACACTTCCTGGATGACGTAGGTGCCCGGCCCCGGGCCCGGTAGATCGAGGATCACATCGGCCCGCTGCCCCGGAGCCAAAATCAATCTATTCCCAGGCTCAGCTGGACTGACGATTGGCTGGCCGTCGATTGCGACGACGCGGGCAGGCAGGCTGCCCAGATTGAACGCAAGGATGCGCGCGTTGGCAACGTTCAGCATCCGCAGCCGTACCCTTGCCCCTGGCCTGGCGGAGTACTCCATGCCCGTCAGGCCGTTCACCGTCAGCCAATTCCCCAACCGGCCGGCATGTGCCCAGTCGTGGAGTTGTCCAAAGCTTTGCGCGTCTATCTGATTATTCTTGGTCATTCGCCAGTCGTCGGCGCAGAAAACAAGGTCATGATCGACCTTGGGGGGATCGGCTTCGTCGACGATCAAAACGCCGTATAGACCTCTGGCCAACTGCTCCCAAGATCGGAAATGAGGGTGGTACCAATAGGTGCCGGCGTCCGGCACAACGAAGGAGTAATCGAATTCGCCGCCCGGTGGGACAGGGTCCTGTGTCATCCCGGCAACGCCGTCCATCGAATTTTCAATACGGATGCCGTGCCAGTGAACCGACGTCGGCTGATCCAGGCCGTTTTCCAAGCGAACGTTTACGCGCTCGCCCTGGCGGACGCGGAGCAACGGTCCAGGAACCGTATCACCATAGCTCCAGACCGCCGTAGGTTCATCGCTCTCGGTCAGCATGCTTCGACCCGGGCTGGGACGTAGAACCAACGAGGGCGACGGCATCGCCGCCAAGCTTTGCCGAAAAGCGCCAACCGCAACTGCACCAGCAATCCCACCCAGGACGTGTCGACGGGAAACATGAAAGGATTTGATGTCCAATTTCGCCTTCCTTACCGAACTGAGAATCTTTCCCAATTCTATAACATCCCCCTAGACTCTGGCTGATGATAAAAAGCGGCCCCTGATGCTCTCTCTCGAGGACACCAGGGGCCAGGTTGGGGAGAAAACGATAAGGGGTTAGAATATCATCTTCGCCCCAACCAAGAAAAATACGGCACCTGCATCTTCGCCTTCGCTACGCTTGATATTCGCCGTTCCGCCGAACGACCGTTCGTAATGAATCCCGATATAGGGTGACAACAAACGGTCTACGACGTCATAGCTAAGACGCAACCCAACTTCCAAACTGGGACCAAACGCCGCTTTGCCATATTTTGTATCGTCCGTGAACGGTAGATTCAATTCGATGGTTGGTGTCGCAATAAGGCGGTTCGTAAGTAGAACTTCGTAATCCACGTCAAGCCTCGCTGACGGATACTCGCCAACGAATAGATCGGCATCCACTTCAAAGAACTGCGGAGCCAATCCGTGTAGTCCGATGACTCCATCGAAACGGTTGCCGGAGGATGGGCTTGAGAAGCGAACACCGCCCACCGCATCGAAGAAAGTCGAGATCGGGACCTGCGCCCGGAGCTGGTTCTCCAACCGTTCAAAATTATCATTCTTGGTCGCGAATTCACCCTCGGAGCGCCACACGAGTTTCAATTCATCACTGCCGACCAAGGCATCGAAGTTCCAGGCGAACACGTCCGTATCCTTGCCATACCGGAATTCAGTTTGTTCCGCCTGAACGCCCCAAATCAGAGGCTCCGCTTGAACGGGTGTGGCTGGTAAGACCGAGATCACAAAGGCTGGTGCGACAAGCCCCGCGAGAATTTTCTGCAGCGTCATGATCAATGCCCTTCGTGCCGGACGGCCGATGCGTCGGCCTGTTCTTTGGGACCACCCTCGACCACGACTTTGCGGAACATGCCCGCGTCGGCGTGATAGGAGAGATGGCAATGGAACGCCCATTGGCCGGGCGCATCGACCTCAGTCTCCATATAGACCGTAGTTCCCGGAGACACGCTGACAACGTGCTTGATCGGGTTCCATTTGCCGTTGCCATTGTCCAAAATCGACCACATGCCGTGCAGGTGCATGGGGTGGGTCATCATGGTTTCATTGACGAACTTGAATCGAACCCGCTCCCCGTACTTCAGGCGGATGGGCTCGGCGTCCTTGAACTTCACGCCGTTAATGGACCAGATGTAGCGCTCCATGTTGCCGGTCAGACGCAGTTCGATCTCGCGCGTCGGCGGACGCTGTTTATAGAGCGGTTTCTGCGCTTTCAAATCATTGTAGGAAAGAAATTTTCCGCCGTTCGCCGCGCTCGGCATCAAACCGCTGTTGGATGCGTAGAAAGAATCGGCTTCCTTGGCCATGCCACCTTTTGCCATGCCGCCGTGCATGGAATGATCCATGCCGCTCTGTGCCATGGCACCCTGGGCTGAATGGTCCATGCCCTTCATCATGGCGTCGTCGGACATTTGATGCCTGCCACCCTGCGCCATACCTTGGTGCTCAGCACCTTGCATTTGTGATCCGTCGGGCATCGCGTGGCCAGCGCCTTTCATTTCGCTTCCGTCCGGCATTTTATGGGTTGTGCTGCTATGAGCATCATGGGCCGCACCACTCATCGAGCTGCCGTCAGGCATTTTGTGCGTTGCGCTTCCCATGGCCATCGCTCCGTGATCCATGCCGTGCGACATCCCCATGTCCGCCATGGTAAGAAGTGGGGACTTCCGCAGGTCCGGCACTTCGGCAGTCAATCCCTCACGAGGCGCAAGGGTGCCACGCGCATAGGCGGTGCGCCCCATGGACTCTGCGAAGATGGTATAGGCTTTGTGTTCCGCTGGCCGAACGATGACATCATAAGTTTCGGCCACGGCGATGCGGAATTCGTCGACAGACACAGGTTGTACGTTATTTCCGTCGGCCTGCACCACGGTCATCTTCAAGCCGGGGATGCGAATATCAAAATATGTCATCGCCGATGAATTAATGAAGCGAAGGCGGACGCGTTCGCCTGGCTTAAACAGGCCCGTCCAATTCTGGTCGGGACCCTTGCCATTGATCAGCGGCGTAAACCCCTGAAGGTCTTCGATGTCCGTGGCCATCATCCGCATGTCGCCCCAGGCCATGCGATCCGACAGCGCCGCACCCAAACCCATCTTTTCACTGTCCTTGAAGAAGTCGAACACCGTTTGCTGTTTACGGTTGTAGTAATCCGCCATCATCTTCAGGTTTCGCATGATGCGATTTCCCGAATGCGGATGGGCATCGGCGAGTTGAACCACGTATTCGCGGTCGTAGCGATAAGGCTCGCGTTCTTTTGGTTCGATGACGATGGCGCCATAGGCGCCATCCGGTTCCTGAAATCCAGAATGACTGTGGAACCAATAGGTGCCGGATTGCTTGATCGGGAAATTATAGGTGAAAGTCTCGCCTGACTTGATCCCTGGATAGCTGATGTTAGGCACGCCGTCCTGCTGGAACGGCAGTATTAATCCATGCCAGTGGATCGACGAATCCTCGGACAGATTGTTGGTCACGTTAATGGTAACGTTTTCACCTTCCTTGAACCGCAACACCGGCCCCGGCGAGGCGCCGTTGAACCCCACCCCGGATCGCGTGAAGTCGCCTGTGTCGATGGTTACCGGATCGATAGTAATGTTGTACTCGCCGGCTTGGGCGGAGCCGCTCCCCAGAGCGGCTACCAGCCCTAAGCCCATCACGGCACCGACAACATGTTGGCGTGTAATGGTTATCATCGGATTCTCCTGTCCTTCGATCTTTACTTGAATTTGATGGGGCCCATCATTCCGGACTCGTAATGCCCTGGAATGTTGCAAGCAAATTCCAGATCCACCGGCTTGGAGAACTTCCAAATCACCTCACCGGATTTTCCCGGCTCCAGCAGGATGCTATTCGGGTCATCATGCTTCATCCCGCGCCCATCGCCATGGTCCATCATCATTTTATCGCGGTTGATCCGATCAGCTTCGATCATGCCGTGCTCCCACATTTTCATCATTTCCTTCTGGTGGGCTTTGTGCATAACCGCAGTGCCGAGGCCGAATTCGTGTAGGAACTCGCCTTTGTTGGTGATCTTGAAGCGGATTGTCTCTCCCGCCTTAACGGTGATTTGTTCCGGTTTGTAGTAATTATCGTGCATCGCCACGTCGATGGTCCGCGTCACGTCGGCAGCCTTGCCCGGCGCGCCGATCTCCATACCGTGATGCCCCGCGGGGCCGTGACTATCGCCCCCTTGAGCGCCCATCATGTGTCCTTGGTTTTGCGGCTCGCCCTTCGCCGGACCGTGCCCCGCGCCGGCCCAGGCCGAAGCGCTCAAGGTCAAGAAAGTAGCGAAGGCAAGGGAAGTGATCACGAGACGGGGCGCATTGGTCGTTAAGGTCAACATTTTCGATATCCTTGTCCCAAAGTTTGGGTTTCCTTGATTGTTGGTCAGCAAGGCCCAAGCCTTACTGGAAAATTTATATCCATGCGTTTGGAAGGCGAACGGGGCAGAACTCCGTGCCGCACGATCACGCATATTTCAGCGTTTCGATTCATTTTCGGACGGCCTGTCGCCATCTACCCTGCTACGCGGTCCTGATGGCCTGACGTGTCGGCAGCCCGAATGACCGCATGGAAGTCAGCCGCGAGGGCGCGGAGGTCTAAATTGTTCTTGAGGATTATTGGAAACGACCGCTTCATCGTGCGGCAGAACGAGCCTCTCCGCCTCGAACACGTGAGCGGACAAGTCCGAGAGGTCTTGCGCGGCAACGGATGGGAAACAGGCAACGTGGCAGCAACCATCCATTCCGCCAGAACTCTTGTTCCCGGCTCCGGCTTTTTCTTCAGAGGGCTTATCGCAATCAGCTTTGTGCTGCGGAGAAGAGTTCAGGTGGGTTCCGTCACTCGCACCCGCACCAAAATGCGCAACATGAATGTGCCCTCCTCCCTGAAAACCGGCAGCGTGACCGGCGCTCATCCCCGCGAAAAGAACGGAAACAGCCAGCAATAAACTGCATATTCGGAGAAAACCGCATCTCATGTTCACTGCCTGGATTATTCCTCTGAACACACAAATACTATATCAGTTTGAGGGTTGTTGAAATTTCGACTTCGGATGATTTGCCCTCATCCCTTTCCTGAAATGTTCTTTTTGCGCTCGTTATATTCAGCAGCGTCGATTTCGCCCCGGGCATAGCGTTCGTTCAGGACATCAAGGGCGGAAGATGAACGGTCACCGCCGGCACCGCCGGTCAGCCCCTTGACGACAAACAGGATGACGACGATCACCGCGATCATAAAAATCGCCATCATGCCCCAGCCCATGAACATGCCGCCCCAGCCACCGGACCACATGGGATGACCGTAATAGTAGCCCCCCCGATCGGTTGCATCAGCAAGGGCAGGCAGGCCCCAGAATATTCCGGGAATCGATCCGAAAATCGCCAATTTTTCTTTCATGGCCATGTCCTTTGTTTGCTTCCTTCAAGGTGCAGACAAAACATTGTTAGCTCAATCCAATCTTGATCCAATCTTGCACAAGTTCGGAGTTTGAAGCCTCCCCTAAGGTTAGGGTCAACACCTTAATTTAACTAATTACCCGGCTTTTTGGTTCGCATGTTTATGTCGTCGTGGCGCCGTTGAGTTTTTCCCGGCCAAGTGCTTTTGATAAAAGACAGAACGGCAACGATGTCCTCGTCGCTTAGGATGCCGGCATAGGCGGGCATGTCGCTTTCGTAACTGCCGCCAACGACCGCTGCAGGGCCGCGTTTCGTCAAATCGAACAATTGAGCGTCCGGGTGGTGCCAAGTATGCCCCGACTTGTCATGAGGAGGTGCGGGTAGGCGTCCGTTGGGCAGGCGTTCGCGCCAGTTGGCTTGCCCCCCCAACCCCGGGCCGTGGCAGGATGCGCATTGGGCCATGTAAATCTTCTGACCATGAGCCACTACCTCCGGGTCATTCGGACGCAATCGGATATCCGCCTCCGCACCTGGCATCCAGAACCAAACGCCGGCTCCAAGTACCGCAACACATACCGCGCCGGTAACGACGACCTTTAGTCTTCTCATCAGTGCGTCGTACTGGCCAAGCCGTTGATGATGGGACAGTCCGGCCGATGGTCGCCCCGGCACTTATCGTGCAGGTCCTTGATTGTTTCCCGAAGGGCTTTCAATTCCTCGATCTTCGTTTCGACTTCTTCAAGGTGTTGGCCCGCGATCGCCTTGACATCGGCGCTCGCTCGGCTCCTGTCCTCGTAGAGCGAGAGCAGTTCGCGGCAAGCTTCAACCGTGAACCCCAAGCCGCGCGCCCGATGAATGAAGTTCAGTTTGTGGACATCCGTCTCACTATAGGCGCGATAGCCGTTTTCCTGACGTTTCGGCACAACCAGGCCGATTTCCTCATAGTAGTGCAAGGTCTTGACCGACATGCCGCTTGCCTCGGCGGCTTGACCCACGTTCATCATCTCACTTCTCCTCGATTGAGACGGTCCTAAGACGCAACGCGTTCCCTACGACGGAGAGCGAGCTCAGGCTCATGGCTGCCGCGGCGAAGATCGGCGAGATCAAAATTCCGAAGAACGGGTAGAGAACCCCCGCCGCCACCGGCACGCCGGCCGCGTTGTAGACCAAGGCAAAGAACAGGTTCTGTTTGATATTGCGCATGGTTGCTCGTGCCAAACGGCGGGCACGGACAATGCCGTTTAGGTCTCCCTTAACCAGGGTGAACCCAGCGCTTTCAATGGCGACGTCGGCGCCGGTTCCCATTGCAATACCGACATCGGCCTGGGCCAGCGCAGGCGCGTCGTTGACACCGTCTCCGGCCATGGCGACCTTACGGCCTTGATCTTGGAGATCCTTGATAATCCGCGCCTTATCCTCAGGCAGGACATCCGCGCGAATCTCGTCGATGCCCAGTCTACCGGCCACGGCCTTCGCCGTGCGTTCATTGTCGCCAGTGGCCATAACGATGCGGAACCCCTCAGCGTGCAGGGCCTTGATCGCGCCGACGGTGGTTTCTTTGACGGGATCGGCGACGGCGATCAGGCCCGCGATTTCATTCCCGAGAATGACGAACATCACCGTTTCGCCTTGATCCCTGCGGCTATCCGCGGTGGCAGAGAGTGCATCGCCATCCAAACCAAGGTCAGCAGCAAGTTTGGCGTTGCCCAGCGCGACCTGTTTGCCGTCGATGATGCCCTTGACACCCTTGCCGGTGACGGCCTCGAAATTCTCTGCCTTGGCGAATTTGACGCCCCGTTCCTCGGCACCGGATACGATGGCCTCGGCCAGCGGGTGTTCCGAACCGCGCTCCAAACTTGCCGCAAGCCGCAAGACTTCCGCTTCATCATGACCGTCGTTGGGAAGAACGGCGACCAGTTTGGGCTTGCCGACCGTCAACGTGCCGGTCTTATCGACGATCAGCGTATCGACCTTGGCGAAGCGTTCCAAGGCTTCTGCGTTCTTGATCAGCACGCCCGCCTGGGCCCCTCGGCCGGTTGCCGTCATGATCGACATGGGTGTGGCCAAGCCCAGCGCACAAGGACAGGCGATGATCAACACGGCAACCGCCGAAACCAAACCATACGCCATAGCCGGTGCCGGCCCCCAAATGGACCATGCAATGAAGGCACCAATCGCGACCAAGATCACAACCGGGACGAACATACCAGCGACAGAGTCAGCGACCTTTTGAATAGGAGCACGGGAACGCTGCGCATTCGCAACCATCTCAACGATCTGGCTCAGCATGGTATCGGATCCGACCCGCTTGGCCTCCATGACCAGACTGCCCGTACCATTGATGGTGGCGCCAGTCAGGTCATCGCCCTCCGTCTTCTCGACCGGGACCGGCTCCCCGGAAATCATGGACTCATCGATGCTTGAGCGGCCTTCCAGGACGACGCCGTCCACCGGAACCTTGTCACCGGGGCGGATGCGCAGCTTGTCGCCGACCTTGACGTCCTCGAGCGGGATTTCTTCTTCCGAGCCGTCATCGCGGATAACGCGGGCCGTCTTCGCCGCCATATCCAAAAGCGCCCGGATCGCGGCCCCCGTCCGGTCACGTGCGCCAAGTTCCATCATCTGCCCGAGTAGGACCAAAACGACGATGACCGCACCAGCCTCGAAATAAACGCCGACGTGACCGTCCGCGGACCTGAAACCATCGGGGAAGATATCGGGTGCCAGAACGGCGACGAGGCTGAACAGGTAGGCTGCCCCCACGCCCATACCGATGAGGGTGAACATGTTGAGCGAGCGGTTCACGACCGACTTCACGCCGCGCACGAAGAATGGCCAGCCGGACCAAAGAATCACGGGCGTTCCGAGGATCAACTCGATCCAAAGTGCCGCACGTTCGCCGACCGCCTCACGGATGAACCCAAGCCCGACGAACGGCCCCATGGTCAGGACCAGCAACGGCACGGTCAGAATAGCCCCCACCCAAAACCGCCGGGTGAAGTCGATCAGTTCAAGATTAGGCCCTTCTTCGCCTGTCGGCACCCCTATGGGCTCCAATGCCATGCCGCAGATGGGGCAATCGCCGGGAGCGTCCCGGACAATTTCGGGATGCATGGGGCAGGTGTATTTGGTGCCGACGGGGGAATTCTCGGCAGCCTTTTCGTGAGCGCCAGAGAGATAATGGTCGGGATCAGCCTTGAACTTACCGAGACATTTCTCGGAACAGAAATGATATGTCGACCCGTTATGGTCGAACCGCGGTTTTCCCGCGTTCGGATCGACCGTCATGCCGCATACAGGGTCTTTCACCGCAGCCGGCGCATGGTGATGCCCATGGCCGCCGCACGAACCATGGCCGGAGCAACAATTGTGGGCTTGGAGTTTGTGGGACTCCGCAGCGGTTTCTACCTGCTTACGTTCGCCTTCACCCTGTTTGGAATGCTGATCCATCACTAAATCCCTCTCACGTTGCTCAAGAGCCCCGGTTGAACTGATGATGGAATTTTGAGGCCTCCAGCAACAGGAGGGTCAAGCAAGAATTTTCACTCTCAAGCGCCATTTCGCCTGGCACCAAGGCGCACCGAATTCAGCCGGTACGGCGGAGGAAAAGCTTTTCCCCAAAGAAAACGAGGGCAATACCGACCGCCGCGGAATAGATCACCGTCATGTCGGACTGCGCCTTGATCACCAACAGCGCACCGAGCACGACGACATCCATGACAATGGCGATGATAAGCACTGTCGCCGAGGCGTTCACTTCCTTGCGCAAATGGCGCAGAACGCCCCAATGAACGACGATATCCATGATGATATAGAAGATAGCGCCCAGCGCAGCGATGCGGCCGAGGTCAAAGAACGCGGTCAAAAGCATCGCCAGTACGATGGTGTAGACGAGGGTGTGCCTCTGGATATCCCCCGGCATGCCGAAATGGCTGTGTGGCACCAGCTTCATATCGGTCAGCATTGCGAGCATGCGCGAGACTGCGAAAACGCTGGCGATCACGCCCGATACCGTCGCGATAATGGCGAAAGCAACCGTAAACCATAGACCCGTTTTTCCGAAGGCAGGACGCGCGGCCTCGGCCAAAGCGAAGTCGCGCGCACGAACGATCTCCTCAATGGTCAAATTCCCCCCAACCGCAAGTGCCACCAGGAAATAGATGACGACGCAGATGACAATGGAGACGATGATGGCGCGGCCGACGTTCTTGTTCGGCTCAACAATCTCCCCGCCACTATTTGTGATCGTTGTGAACCCCTTGTAGGCAAGGATCGCCAGGGCGGTGGCGCCGAGGAAGCCGCCGGCGCTGGTCGTCGCCGGATCGACAGAGACGCTCTTGAACGTGAACCCGGTGAGCCAAAGCCCGCCCACGGCGAACACCGCAATCCCGCCGATCTTGAGAAATGCCATGACGAAGGAGAATGTCTGGATAAAGCGGTTACTGAGAACGTTCACAAAGAAGGCAAAAGTCAGCAGTCCGATCCCCATTGCAGGTACCAACCATTTTTTGTCTGCATCGACGTCAAACAGTTGCAGCGTGTAGGTGCCGAATGTCCGTGCAACCAAGCTCTCGTTGATGACCATGGAGAAATACATCAGGAGCCCGCAGGCGCCGGTCATCATGGTCTTGCCGTAGGCTTTCTCCAGGAACATGGCGATGCCACCAGCCGATGGATAGGCATTCGACATCTTGACGTAAGAATAGGCGCTAAATCCAACGATGATCGCCGCCGCGAGAAAGGCGAAAGGGAACCATTCGCCTGCGAGTTCGGCGACCTGGCCAGTCAGCGCGAAGATCCCGGCACCGATCATGACGCCTGTTCCCAAGGAAATAGCACCCGTCAGCGACAGGCTGTTCTCTTGATATTTGGCCGAGCGATCGTGACTGCCATGCCCTTCGTGGCCGTGCGGATCGGTCATATCGCTTTATCCTGGTTTTGCCGTCATGAATGGGCGCCGCCATGGTAGCGCACTTCGAGTTTGCTATCCGGCGGCACTGACTTCCCGAGATTTACGCTGAACCGCGAGACCTTAAGTGCCGTCGTGATCCTTCTTCCCCGATCCGTGAAGGCCGCCCACCCCGCGTCGGGCTCGGCACCGCTATCGGCGGCGCGGACATGAATATGCCCTCGGCGAAGCCCTGCGCTTCCGAACTGCATCAACCTGCCAGTCAGCACGTAGCCATCTTCCGTCTGCCACGCCTGCAACTGGTCGACTTCCGCTACGGACGAGTTGCCGGCAGGTACCAGAACGGCCTTTTCAAAGAGTTTCCCCGGCCTGAAGCTCGCGCAGGCCGCCAGGATAGGTGCGGCAACAAAGATGGAGGCGATCGCCAACTTGGATGTCATTTTACATCTCCTTCCCAAAAACTGATGAAAATCCTGAAGCATCCTGTAGGAAGAGGGTCAACACCAAGTATCCCGAAAAATATCAATCGTGCGTGATCGTTCCGGACCCGATAGTCGCATACTGAAGAACCAGAACACCAATCACGGCAGACAACAGCGACCCGGATAGAACCGCAAGCTTCGCTGATGACAACACCGCCGGATCCGGAAATGCCCGTGTGGCGATGAACAAGCTCATGGTGAATCCGATCCCCGCAAGAATCGAAACACCGAATACCTGCATCCAGTTGACACGTTCCGGCAAACGGCAAAGACCAGAACGAACCGCGAGAAATACTGCACCGAATATGCCGACCTGTTTCCCAAGGAACAACCCCAGGACGATCCCAAGCCAAACCCCTTCGCTGCTGCTGGAAAATGCCTTCTCGTCCAAAACCACGCCGGAATTGAAAAACACGAATAGGGGAACGACGAGCAGGGAACTCCACAAATGGAGGGTGTTTTCAGCGGAACGCAGAGGGGATTTGGACTTTGTCCGGTCTCCGTGCATGGGAACTGCAGCCGCAATTATAACCCCTGCAAGAGCAGCCTCGACACCCGCTTTCAACATGCCTACCCACAGAACCGCTCCGACGATGATGTATGCAACGGGGTTAGTAACCTTCCAGCGATTAAGCGCGAACAGCCCGACAACCGCAGCCAACCCAACCACCGCCGGTACCAGGGAAAAATGCTCACCATAAAATACACCGATGATGATGACCGCCCCGATGTCATCGAACACGGCGAGAGCCGTCAGAAAGACTTTCAGTCCGATCGGCACACGCGGCCCCATCAGCGAGAGAATGCTCAGAGCGAGCACAATGTCGGTCGCAGTCGGCACCGCCCAACCCCGTATGCCCACAGCGTCACCCTGATTGAAAGACGCATAGACGATCGCGGGCACCGCCATGCCTCCCAGCGCCGCGAAAGCCGGTAGCGCCGCACTCCGCAAGGTGTTGAGCTGTCCTTCGAGGACCTGCTGTTTGATTTCGAAACCGATGATGACAAAAAAGATCACCATGAGTCCCTGATTAATCCAGTAAACCATTGGGCCTTCGATGAGGAGTTCGCCGATACGCAAGTGGACCGGCGTGTGATGGACGGCCTGATACAATGCTGCGAAGGGTGAATTGGCAGCGACCAAAGCAAGCGCCATGAATGCAAGCATGACGATGCCGGCACCTTGATCACTGCGAAGCAGGCTTTTCATTTATTCTCTCAGAAACAGAGGTTGGAGGAATGCACACGGCCACTTCACATGTTGTGTGGCCGGTATCCAATTCCGTTAGCGGCCTGCAACTCGCGAATGTAGCGGACAATGGCCCCGATATCCGCCTCGCTCACCTGTGGCTGCGGCGGCATGTCACCGAACGGCCAATGATGTTGCCGCACGCCCCGCTGGGCCGCAAGTACGAACGCATAGTCTGCATGATGGCCGGGATTGTAGATGTCATGTACCAGAGGCGGCCCCTTGTCAGATCCGGCGGCGTTAGCACCGTGGCACTGAGCGCAGGTCGCATCGAACGCCGCCTTGCCGGCCTTCGCCGGCTGCGACAGCGTGGGCACCTTCACCGAAACGACCGTGTCTGCCCGTTCCGAGGAGAAAATCTTCCAACCGATGATGGCAATGCCGCCTATGACAAACGCACTCACAAAGATAGCGGGCACCTTGTCCATGATCTTCACTACTCCCCTCCACGGCGACGACATCTCTGGTGTTCAACAGCTCTGCCCGATCATTCTATTCATCCCCAGCCATGCGTGGATGCGTGCGGTGTGAAATCGACGGCGCCGCCGATTGCTGTTGCCCGCCGGTATGGCCATACAGAATCACCGGTTTGCCGGTTTCACTATCAACCACGATGGTGTTGACTTGAAACGCATGGTTCCGGTTGCCACCAGGAGCCATCACGGTCACGGCATAACGAGTGCCTGACGCGCTCTCCACAGGTGTTATTTTCAGAACCGTAACACCGTAGTCAGCGGCGACTTTATTTCGAATTTCGTCCGCACTCATCTCAGCCCGCGCGCTAGATACCGCCGTAACTGAGACCATCGCCACCGCCGCCACGACGAAGAACCGGAAAGCGAGACCATATCGACGAAAAGCGTGCGCCCCGCCGGTCAACTTTGTTCTCATAACAAATCCTTCCATTTCCAATGTCATCCGATCACCAATTTCTCAGGGTTGGGGAAAGCATATGGCGGCACGACCAGATTGCGCGGCGCCGGCCCTTTCCTGATGCGGCCGGAGGTGTCGTAGTGAGACCCATGACAGGGGCAAAACCAGCCGCCGAAATCACCTCGCCGGCTCCCTTCTCGCTGACCAAGGGGAATGCAGCCCAGATGTGTGCAAATCCCAACGACAATTAACCACTCTTCCCTTTGGACCCGGTCCGCATCCTTCTCCGGATCCGGCAAGGCCGCGCTATCATCTGCCTTCGCTTTTGTAACGGCCTCCGGAGTACGACGATCCACAAATACCGGCTTGCCTTGCCAAACGACCGTAACCCGCTGGCCGCGCTCAATAGGCCGCAGGTTCAAGTCTGTCGATGCGAGCGCGAGCGTGTCGGATGCCGGATTAAGGCTGTCGATCAACGGCCAAACCGACAAAGCCACGCCGGTAGCTGCGAGCGTCGATGTTGAGACGATCAGAAAATCGCGTCTCGACCGCTCGTCAATCCTGAGGCTTTCAATATGTCCTTCTGATTTCATCATCGTGAAACAACCTGCTCACTTAGCTTGGTCGTTAACCCCGGATGCGGTTATGTCGTCGTATCGACCAAATTCCCAAACCGAGGGATAAACGCCGGAACCCTGGACCGGTAGTCTTCGTATTCGGCGCCGAACTCCTTTAGCGCCGTCTGTTCCTCCGCATATGCCAGCCGGACGTACATCCAGACGAGGACCGGGAACATCGCCAGCGTCAGAACCGTCGGCCACTGAAAAAGGAATCCGATCATAATGGCGATAAATCCAACGTACTGCGGATGACGGACCTTCGCATAAGCGCCTGTCCTCGCCAGCGTGCCGGATTTCTGCGCCTGGTAAAGAATGCGCCAAGCGGACGAAATCAGCGCGAATCCCGCCAGGATGAATGCGAAGCTCAGAATATGGAATGGACCGAAATGCGGGTTGCCCTGCCAGCCGAAGATCATCTCGGGCAGGTGGCCCGAATCATGAGCTAACCAGTCGATCCCCGGATAATTGCTCTGAAGCCAGCCGGATAGAAGGTAGATGGTTAGCGGAAAGCCATACATCTCAGTGAACAACGCGACCAGGAACGCGCTGAACGCCCCGAAGGACCGCCAGTCCGTTGCCGTCTGTGGCTTGAAGAAACTGAAGGCAAACATGATAAATACCGCGGAGTTAATGATCACAAGGGACCAAAGACCGTAGGCGTTAGTTGTCTCGCTCATGCGCTTGGTCCTCCACGATTATTGCCTTCGTCCCGACCGCCCTCGGCCTTCCCTTCCGATTGGTGGCCTTCGTGCCCCTCGTGGCCGCCATGGCCACCGTGCCCGTGGTGCATAAAGAGGTGCATCAAGGGACACAGAAGAATAAGAAGCCATGGAAGATACGGTAACGCACTGGCCACGTGCGCCTGATGCTCGGTCCAGAGAAAGTATCCGGCAACACCGAGAAACCCAGCAAGGACCAAGCCGCTTCGCGAAAACAACCCGCTCAATATGCCGTTGGAATGTCTTTCAGCCATTTTATCGCCCTCCAACTGAAGCCCATTACTGAACTAACTGATGTCCCTTGCCGCCGACGTCGATCGTGCCGGTCAGTTTCAGGGTCTTCGCATCGACAACCCATAGCTTCGGCAGTTCGACGCTCGAGACATAGATCACGCCTTGGCCCTTGATCACCGCCAGATGGTAGGGCTGCGGTGCCAACGTTAGTTCGCGCCGGTCACCGGAACTCAGATCGATCGCAATGAGCTTGTTCGCGCCCTTGGCGCTCACAAAGAGCGTCCGGCCGTCCTCAGACACGTCGATGCCGTGCGGATCCTCACCGCCCTTTAAAACCTTGGCAACGGCAAGGTGCTTAAGGTCAATGACCGACACAGTGCCGTCGCCGACGTTGTTGACGAACATCTTTCCGAGATCATCTCGAACAACGAGGTGCTCCGGGGCTTCTCCAACCTTCACCCTGTCGGAAACCCGCCAGTTGGCCGTGCGCACAATGCTGACGGAGTTGTCACCGGAATCGCTGATGTAAAGGCGGGCTCCGTCCTGAGAAAAGGCGGCATAGTTGGGCACGGCCCCGGTCTTGACGGTCGCAACGACCGTGAACGTCCGAATATCGATCACGGATACCGCATCCTGATTGGGATGGGTCACAGCGGCGAAGAAACCATTGGGCGACGCAGCAACATGATGAACTCCACCCGGAACATCGACCCGACGAACCACGGAACGGTCCTTGACCTTGATGAAGGTTACGCGGCTTATGACGGCGCTCTTCGCCACTGGTCGGCTTGCCGATTTCGCGTGATGCGCGGCATGGTCTTCCGCCGACACACCCGCAGGCCGTTCAGGTATTGTGGCGCCGGGCTCGACCTCCGTGAAGCTGCCG
The DNA here is from genome assembly GCA_963976055.1 of uncultured Alphaproteobacteria bacterium. Taxonomy (GTDB): domain Bacteria; phylum Pseudomonadota; class Alphaproteobacteria; order Rhodospirillales; family Casp-alpha2; genus UBA1479. The sequence continues at coordinate 375,699 of CAXBJB010000001.1, read as the reverse complement.
GCGATAAGGAGCTTCCCGTCGGGCGTCTTGGCAAGCCCGTGGACAGCCGGTACGCCGGTGATGCGCTCGACGACCTTGTTTGTATCGACATCGATAACCGCGATTTCATTGTTGCCGCCCATGGGGACAAAAACCACATTCCGTTCTCCGGCTGAGGCCGAGGAAAGCGCAGCCATCGCGAAATAGGCCGCCATGATAAGAAAGCCCAATCCTGTTGCGCGGGCCTCCGAAACTCGACTGATCGATTGCTGAAACATAACCCTCTCCATTCGCTCAAAACCGAATAAATCTTTGTATGAGGGCTCCCGCAGCAGGAGGGTCAAGTCAAAATTTTCTGCCTCGGTCGCAAACAGCCCCGCGACCAAATCTCAATGAAAAACCATGCCCTCAATATGAAATCCGGCGTCGACGTGGAGCGTTTCACCTGTAATGGCGGAAGAATAATCGCTCGCCAACATCAATGCGGCGCGCCCAACTTCACAGGATTCGACGGTTCTCCGAAGCGGCGCCTTTAGCACCGTTTCATTCAGGAGTTCGTCGAAATGCTCAATCCCGGAAGCAGCGCGTGTTGCCACAGCGCCCGCCGAGATGGCGTTCACTCTAATGGAAGAGCGTCCGAGTTCATGTGCCAAGTACCGAACTGATGCTTCGAGAGCAGCCTTCACAGGCCCCATGACATTGTAGTGATCTACCACCTTCTCAGCACCGTAGTAGCTTAGAGTCATCAGGCTGCCGCCCTCTTGCATCAATGGCTCGGCAAGCTTGGCCATGCGGATAAAGGAATGACAAGATATCAACATTGATTCAGCGAACCCATCGCTCGAACAGTCGGTCAGCCTGCCATGCAGATCCTCTTTCCGGGCCCAAGCGATCGAATGCAGAAGAAAATCCAGTCGACCCCATTTTTCCGCTATCGTGTCAAACAACTTTTCCAATTGCCCGGGGACGGAGACGTCACAGGGAAGGAAAACCGGGGTTTCGATTTCGCGGGCAAGCGGCTCAACAAACGGCATCGCCTTGTCGTTCAGGTAGGAAATCGCCAGTTCGGCGCCAGCATTCCGGAAACGCTGCGCCGCCGACCAAGCAAGGCTGTGCTCGTTGGCAATACCAACGACCAGTCCTTTCCGGCCATTCAAATCTATGACTTCCATTCTCTGATACTCCTCCTGCAGTTCGAGCGAGTGAACCAATCTCACGTCGCCATCAATTCACTGCATATAGACATATGTCCCAGGGGCATCGCAGAGCGGTTTATAGCCTTTCCGCGCAGCCCCCATTCGAGGCGGGTCGACCAGTACTCCCGAATTCGTCGCAAGCCACTTCCGCCAACAGGGCCACCAAGATCCTTCATGATTGTCCGCCTGTGACTGCCAGGAATCAGGATCGAGATAGGCTTCGAGATCATCGTGAGCGGCGATTTGGTGGGATCGCTTCGCGTTGCCTGGCGGATTAACGACGCCGGCATTGTGACCACCAGTAGATAGAACAAAGGTGACATCGGCGTTGGTCTGAGCATGGATTTTATATACGGAGCGCCACGGAGCGATATGATCGGACAAAGTACTGACCGCGAATATCGGAATACGGATGTCCCGCAATGAGATTGCTCGACCGCCGATGACATAGCGCTCGTCGGCAAGGTCATTATTCAGGAAGAGCTTACGGAGATACTCTGAATGCATTTTCGACGGCATCCGTGTTGCATCTGCGTTCCAGGCTATCAGGTCAATCATAGGCAGTCGTTCGCCGAACAGGTATGCGTTCACCATGCTTGACCATATCAAGTCGTTGGAGCGCAGGAGCTGGAAAGCCCCAGCCATTTGCTTGGTGTCCAGGTATCCTGTCTCTGCCATGATATTCTCGAGGAAGTTGACCTGCGCCTCATCGATAAACAGCATAAGTTCGCCAGCCTCGGTAAAGTCGGTTTGCGCGGCGAACAATGTCAAGGATACCAAACGACGATCATCCTCACGGGCCATCCACGCGGCCGCGATAGCCATAAGAGTGCCGCCGAGACAATATCCGACGCCGTGGATGCCCCTCCCAGGCATGATCGCAGAGATCGCATCAAGCGCCGCCATCACACCAAGCAAACGGTAGTCTTCCAGACTGAGTTCGCGGTCCTCCACCGACGGGTTTTTCCAGGAGATGATGAAAACCGTGTGTCCCTGCTCGACAAGAAACCTGACCAGTGAATTTCCAGGGCTGAGGTCGAGGATGTAGTACTTCATTATCCAAGCCGGTGTGATCAGGATCGGCTCTGGATAAACCTTTCCGGATGCTGGCGTGTATTGGATAAGTTCAATCAATTCGTTGCGGAAAACGACCTTTCCTGGCGTGACGGCCAGATTTTGCCCGACCTGGAACTGCTTTACTGCGGACGGGCGTTCACCCTGAAGGGCCAGTTTCCAATCCTCTACAAAATTCAGCGTCCCTTGAACCAGGTTATGACCTCTGCTTTCCAGCGTTGCCTTTCGGAACTCCGGATTGGTCGCCGGGTAATTCGCCGGCGAAACAACGTCAAGTAGTTGGCGGGCGACAAAGGAAACTATCTGTTCATGATGTTTAGAGACGCCGGAAACCTGGGTCGTGGCGTTGTGCCACCACTGCTGGGTAAGAAGAAACCCTTGGTAGGCAAGCCGATAAGGCCAATCCTGCCATTCCTCAGCCACAAACCGCTTATCATGGGGCAAAGGGTCGATGCATGGTGCGCATTGAGGGTCGCAACAGGCACTATGGCTGAATTCAATATACCGCAACAACTTTCGTTGTGCCTTGAGTGCAAGTTCAATCTGTTTGTCCGGCGACATAAGGAGATGTTGAGCCCAATCGATGTACGCCTGAAAGAGAGCTGTGGGGCTAATCCCACCAGTTACCCGCCCAAGCGCAGCATTCAGCGGTTGATCCAACGAAGGTTGGGTTTTGGGGGCATACTTGAGATCAGGCGCCTCACACTCCAGGCCATTCTTCATTTTGTTCACGCTCCAATAGGACAACAGGCGCTTTCAGGTTGGGCTGCACAGTGAATCGCAGACTCGAGTTCCTCCTCGCGCCCTTGTCGTCGTTGAGCCGCCGATGACTGATGCATTAGGACGGCAAGCGCCATTGCCGCCAAGCGCGCCTGAGTCGGATCGGCACGCGAACTTAGGACGACCGGCGCGGACAATCCCAATACGATACCCGCCGCCGTGGCGCCTGCCAGATATTCTAGATTCTTGGCCAAGATGTTGCCGGATATGAGATCGGGAACGAGGAGAATATCGACATCTCCCGCGACCTCGGACACGATCCCCTTCACCTTTGCAGCGTCACTCGAGATCGCATTATCAAAGGCCATGGGGCCATCAATGGCAGCGCCGGAGATTTGCCCCCGTCTTGCCATCAACGCGAGGCAAGCCGCGTCCACCGTCGATACAATCGCCGGATTCACCGTTTCAACAGCCGAGAGCGCTGCGACCTTGGGTCTAGCGACGCCAAGGAGATGAAAGAGCGAGATGGCGTTCTGAAGAATTTGCGCCTTCGCGTTTAGGTCCGGAGAAATGTTTATCGCCGCATCTGTAATCGCCAACAATTTCGGATAGGTCGGGATATCGACCACAAATACGTGACTGACACGCTGGTCGGGCAGCCTGAGCCCGCGATCAGAATCGAGAACCGCCCGCATCAAAGCGTCTGTGTGAATTCGCCCTTTCATGAGTGCATCTGCTCGTCCACCACGAACGAGGTCAACGCCAACCCGAGCCGCTTCCTCCGCATCTTTTGCAGTGATGATTTCAACACCGGTGATATCGGCGTCAATTTCACCGGCGCATGCAACAATCTCGTCCGGCGCGCCGATGAGGAGCGGCACAATAAGACCGGCCTTCCGAGCTTGTACGACAGACTGAAGGACTAGTGCCTGGTCTGCTGCGATTACGGCCATTCGGATCGGCGGAAGCTTTTCTGCACGCTCAACCAGTTCTTCGAGCCCCTCAGCATGACTATGCACAGGCATTTAGTTCCCCTTTCCCCGAGGCGCTTTCCAAAACCGTCCGGACATGCCGAGCGATCACTGATTCCTCATCCGTGTCGAACGCATCAATGGGGACGCGGCTCCGATCAGTAGATACGACCGGAAGGTTTTGGGCATTTCTCTCTGGGTCGATTTCGACACCCAAATAGGACAATCCCTCACAAATTCGGGCGCGGATTTCAGGCGAATTCGCACCAATTCCACCGGTGAAGACGAGCCGGTCGAGACCGCCGAGAGACGCCGTCTGCGCGGCTAGATGCCTCCGAGCGTGATGGCAGAAAAACTCGATCGCCTCAGCCGCCTCGGGTAGATCCTGTTGCGCCAGAAGATCCCGCATGTTTCGGCTTAGGCCGGACCGGCCGAGCAACCCGGATTCACGATAAAGGATATGCTGCAGTTCGGCGGGAGTTAGGTTCTTTTCCATCAGAAGGTAAAGGACGGCACCGGGATCGAGATCTCCAGGTCGCGTCCCCATGGGAAGGCCCGCTAGGGTGCTGAACCCCATTGAGGTTTCGATGCTCCGTCCCCCCTTGATCGCCGTCATGGACGCGCCGTTGCCCAAATGCGCGGCAACGATCTTCCCGTCCGCCGCCTCATCGCCATGCCAACGACGCACTTGCTCGACAACGTACTCATAGGACAAGCCATGAAAACCGAACCGTCGTATGCTGTCGTCATCGAACCGGCGAGGCAGTCCGGTCAACTGTGCAACGCGTGGAAGTCCATGGTGAAACGCCGTGTCGAAACAGGCGACCTGCGGAAGTTCCGGACAACGCAATTTCATCGCCTTGATACCCGTCAGGTTATGCGGGAGATGCAATGGGGCAAGAGGGATCAGTCGGCTTAGGCGATCTTCCAAGTCGGAAGTGATGATGAGCGAGCAATCGCATTCTTCGCCGCCATGGACGATACGGTGCCCGACGGACACAGGCATGTATTGGGTGCCCTGAAGCCAGTCGAGGAGCGCGTCGATGGCGGCAGCGTGACTTTCAACTTCGAGTGTCTCGTCTAAAATGGTCGCGCCGGAACCATCCAACACTGAAAACCGGCCGGCACCTATGCCGATCCGCTCGACCGCGCCACGCGCAATCCGCACAGAACTCTCGAACTCAGGAGAAAAAAGCGCAAATTTTACGCTTGATGACCCACAGTTGATAACAATGATCGCCTCTTCAACCATCATCACGGCTCACCTTGGCTAGGCTTTTTATGCTGAGCTCAAATGGGTTTCGACCGTAAAGCAGGCGAAACACCTGCTCATTGCCCGCATCACGAAGCTCTCGGACGGTCTCCATTGCCTCGGCTACACGGCCAAAAAACTCCTGTTCATACATTATCATTGGATGCGCGTCGGGCATCGGACGTCTTTCTTTTCTGACCACGTCGGCAAGACCCGCGACTACCCTCATCCATGGGTTAAAGACTTCAGAGAATACGTAGCGGCTCATGCGCATTGGGTGCTGCCATTTGAGAGATTCCGCGATCCAGGGATTTGTTGCGGCTTGCACCCAAGGGCTCACGAACGTCCGATAGAAAGCCTCGTTCGATTCCGAGACCGCTCGAACTTTTTCGAAAGACTCTGTTTGTTTCGCAAATCGGATGTCTTCGACATCCCGTTCTATGAACTTCACAGAAAACTGCGGTTTGTGGCAATCCGGGTCACCGCTCGGATTGTCAATCTGCATCTCATAGAGTCCAGGATCCAGCGCATCGATTTCGTCGAGACTTTCAAGGATCGCGCGGTGTTCAAGCCGGGCGACCTTGGCCGAGACGAATATCCCGAGATGCCCGACATGCGGGTTCGTCAAATAGACAATGCGTTGCCCTGCGCGCTTCAGGTCATCGGTATCCTTGTACACGGTCGGAATCCACCCCAAGGCTTGGTGCGGCGGGGTGATGTTGTCACCGTAGGAGGCGAAGATCACGAGCGGGTTTCGAATTCGCCGAAGGTCAGCGGTACAGCCGTTGCAAATTCGGAATTCGCCATTTTCAAGTTTATTGCCGATGAACAGGTTTTCGACGATCGCGACGATTTCCTCGCGGCTCATGAAATAGAACCCGTTCCACCATCGTTCAAATTCAAGAAACCGCTCGCGCTCCGTATCGACCTTGGCGAACAGTCCGGCGTACTTTTCCCAGATTGCCTTTTCCGGCTTCAGATTCTCAAAATTCTGCGCAAGCCACGCGCCATCGAAACGCCCGTCACCGAGATCGGCGGCAAGGTGGGCCAACCAAACGCCACCGAGAAGCCCGCCGGTTATCCGCATCGGATTAACGCCGGCTTCCCCCGCCCAATAGGACATTGGCGAGCCGTTAAGCACAGCCGGGCCGACCAAGCCCTCGCAATCCGCGGATAGAAGCGCCACGGCCCAACCGGCTTGGCAGTTTCCATACAATATGGGAGGTGTTTTGGGATGGCGCTGAGCAACCTCATCGACGAAACGCCGGAGGGCATGCAACACGTCCGCAAGCGTCTGGCCAGGCGATGGTTCGGGATAGAACATTACGAAGTAAACCGGGTGACCTTCGTGCAGGGCCATGCCGACTTCGGAGTCGTGTTTGAATCCTCCGATACCCGGTCCGTGCCCTGCGCGTGGATCAATAACGATGACAGGTGTTTTTTCTGGATCGACGCAATCGTCCCAACAATCATCGCCAACTTCCGTAATCCGCAACAGCGCATAATTTGAAGGAGCCTCAAAATCGCGCCCATCAAGGATCATCTCGTATTTGAAATCGAGCAAAGGCGGCAGACCAGCACGTTCGTGGCCCAACATGTTGTCGGCACGTTCACGAAGCGTGTCCATGAATAGAATTGAGCGTTGCCAGAGATCTCGTCCATATTCGGAAGCCTGGACTACCTTTTCTCCCGGAACGCCTAACAGTTCTGGCTGGGTCTGGTTCGTTTGATTAGATTGCCCAGCCTTTTTAATTTTAGAGGCCGGATTTCTCGCACTCCCCTCGACTGAATGTCTTCGCTTCGTTACTTTATTCATCGGAAATACACCTCTGAAAAATCTTGCTGGTCACTTGGGGTTTGCCATCCGAATTTATGGCCATCAACGTAACGCGTTATCCTTAATGGCTCCAGCGACCGGAGGGTCAAGGCTAATCTAAATGGGTAAAACCCGGCGGACGGCCGAAGCGATCAATCCTGAGACATCGATCCGATTGCTGTCGTGGCCGATCGTGTTGCAGGTCGCAATTTCACCCGCGCCGGCTTGCTTCAATTCCACGTAAGCATTGTCTGCAAATACCGCGTGGTTGCCGATGCAAACCGGCGCTTTCAGGCCGGCCGCCCGGGCACGCCCAACCATTTCGATCATCGTACGCGCGGTCGAGATGATGTCATCGACCAGGACCGGCGTTCGGTCACGCCATTTTCCCACCTCAGGAATAGAGACCTCGACGTCTCTGTCTCCCCTTCTCGTCTTTTCCAAAACGACGAAAGGCGCGCCGGCATCTGCGGCAACCGCGGTAACCCACTGTTCGCTCTCACTGTCTGGACCGATCAGCAACGGTCGTGGAACCGCTTCCTTAATCCAGTTCGAAATGAGGGGGCCGCGTGGACGACCAAGCTCGGCACTGAATAAATTTCATTTAGAGTACAGCGTCGATGAAGATGGGGATCGACCGTGACCAGCCAGTCGATCCAGGGCGAGAGAGTTTTAGCAAAGTGTACAGAGGATACGCTCTCGCCGGACTTAAAGCTTTTGTCCTGCCGCATGTAGGCGAGATAGGGCGCGACTAGACCAACCTGTGACGCCCCCAATTCCATGGCCGTACCGGCGGCGAAGATCAGCGGCAAGATTTTCGCATCCGGACGACCCAACGTGGCAACGAGGATGACATTTTTTCCATCGACCGGCGTCTCGTAGCGGAAATAGGATTCGCCGTCAGGGAAATGGCGCACCAGAAGTTCTCCTTTTTCAGCCCCAATTCCAGCTGCGATCGAACCGGCAGGTTAGGAATACGTTTGAACACCTTGAACCGCTGCAGATGAAATAGGATCGACTGGACGCGGCCGACGGCAAAAGCCGGAATCAGGACGGTTCCGACTCTGGCCGCCACCCTCGAGATCGTCTCGGCCAAAGCATTCTCTACGTTCGCCGGATCATGAAGGTGGTTTCCGTAGGTTGACTCCATGATTAGATGGTCCGCTGGCAGGAATCTTATTTGAAGTGCATCAGTGACTTCGGTGTCCACCTCGTATGGGCAGGCGCGGAAGTGGCCAAGGCAATTCCACGCATTCCCTTCAGTATATAGGGGGGCGGCCGGCCGGTGTTTGGAGAAGCCGTGTCGATTGGCAAATTCCGCGTCGCGTTCCTGCAGATGACCGCTGTCCGGCAGCAGGATCCCACACAATTCAGTCGTCGCAGAGGTGGTGTAGACAGGTCCCTTGAACCCATTCCTGACCAAGAGAGGAAGATATCCCGAATGGTCAAGGTGCGCATGCGTCAGGACCACGGCGTCAATCTCGCTCGGCTCGATTGGCAGCGGGGCCCAGTTCTTCTGACGCAGCTTCTTGAAACCCTGAAACAAGCCGCAATCGGCAAGCACCCGCTGACCACCAAATGTAAGCAGATACTTTGATCCGGTGACGGTGCCGACACCTCTAAGGAACGTGAGCTGCGCTGTCATGACTGACTCCGAATGAGTATTTACATGAGAGGCATCGCTCTGGAGAGGTTTTAACCTTTCCGCGAGGCGAAGAAGTTGTATAGCGGCCCGAACACCAACGCGACGTACCACCCGTACGCAGCGCTCTCGACGAGACCCAGGAAGAAGCTCGGCCATGTCAGCCAGGTAAAGCCCGGCAACAGAGGCTGCCAGACACGGTACATGGCATAATCAGGGAACAGCAGGTCGAAGCCGACACAAAGCAGATAGGTGATGGCCAAGAAGACGCATAAGCTGTTGCCAAGCGCCATGACCGGCATGCGGGAAACTCGGCTCGAGCCGGCCAGTGGCGTCCCGGGGCGGGCTGGTTCAGAGACCTTTGTATCTGACGGATTAGGCATTGTGCGCCTCCAATCTCGGGTTAGAAGCATCGTCACTCTGCCCGACGTAGAGGTCCGGTTTGGTCTCGAAAAGCTCCCGGCACTCGCGCGAGCAGAAGTAATAGACGTAGCCTTCGTAAACGCTGGGCTTCGCGTCGGCGGTTCTGACCTGCTTCTTGCAGACGGGATCGATATCTTCTGCCGGCGGATACCATTTCAAGTCCTGCCGCCTTTCGGCATCTTGACCTTTTTCCTCGCCGGCACCGCCATGTCGATGCGAATGCCCCATGACATGGCTGCCGCATCCCATGCGCATCATGAGAAAGATAAACACGCCCCAGATGACGAAGTAGACCAGCGCTTCCATTTTATCGGAACTCCCTTGTTCGCCTTCCCGCCTACGGACTTCGGTGGGAACAGAATGAACATGCCCCCTCCTGCAACCGGAGGGTCAAGAGTTTCTAGGTCGCGTTTCTAGAATGGAATGCGCGGTTACTATGAAAACAACACCGGGCATTCCCTGCGGCATTTGTTGCGCAGGATGATGTAGATGAGATGGAGGGTACCAAGTCCAGCCAACAAACAGAAAAACGATATGTAGGCGTAGCTCAAGAACAGATAGACGACGGTAAGCGTGACGATCAGCGTTACCCCAAACCAGCGGACATGAAGGTATGTCGACAAAAGCGTCGGCGCGACGATCAGGAAAAGATAGATCAAGTATGTCATCCAGCGCGGCATGAGATAGTCGAGGAACATGGTGTCTTCATACGCCAAGGACCGGTTGTTGATACCGACATCAATCCAATCCGCGTTCAAAAGATGCGGCACGAAGAGAACGCCGCCCAACGCGACACCGGCGACCGCAAACAACAGGAACATTTTTTTACGACGACTTTCCGGAGGCTCCAATACATAGACACTGAAGGGAACCCAGGCAGGCCACATGAACCAGGAAAAGAACATGAAGCCGAGCGCCGCCCACCAGACCATTGTCGGATCGCCGACATTCAATCCCATCCAGACATGCCCCTCGAACAACTGCTGGACGCCAGCCATCGCGGGCATCAACGCGAAGGGGAGGTAACGCCTGTTCAACGCCGCGGCCTTATAGGTCGCGAAACCGCCGCCGGCGATCAACACGCCGCCGGTCGCGAAACTCACGGCTTCAGAAAAACACATCTCTCGCGCGGGCCATTTCAGATCATGCTCATAAGTTCAGTCCTCAATGTATATCTGTCACGCGCCGCCATGTGAAATGCTCATAGACCCCGGACCAATAGGCGCCGAACATGACGGCGAAAAGAAGCTCCTCAATGGGCATGCCGTAAATCAATATTCCGGACAGTGACTCAAGGTTCCAAACCTTGCCGATGTAACCAGGTGACAGCCACTCCAGTCCGGCAAGAAAGACTAGGTAATAGACAAGGAACAACACGCCTCCGACCCAAGTTTTGGAAATCAGGTCGCGTCGACAGAGCATCGTCGAAACGGCGCCCAATGCCATGGCGACGATCGCCGGATAGATGGGGTTCCACTCCATCAGATAGAGGACAGGGAACACAAGGAACGGCGTCGCCACGGCCCAAAAATGAAACCGATGACTTGCGAGCCGGCGCGCCATCGAACTCATTCGTCCGTGACTTTTTCCCGTCAGGATGTTGTACGAAACCGCGCCGACCCCGCCGATGCCAAAGCAGAAAATGAGGCTTTCGATATCGAACCCCGTCCGTTGCGCGAGATCGAAGAGACTGGGTGGGTTCCAATACTCAGGCACGAACAAGGGCTCCGTCAAACCGAACGGTGTCGTAAACAGGCTCGCCCAAAGAATTACTCTGCGATGGGCCGGGAACGCGCCAAAAGCCACCATCCACGGAACAAGGAATGCGGACGCCCAGACAAACCACACGAATTTTTCCGGCACCAGCTCATGCATGACATGCCTCCTTCTGCTACACCTCCTGGAACACGATAAAATCGAGGTAGCGCATTAAATGGATTCCGACCAACCGAAATCTTCCGTCTCGCGCATTTCGACGCTGCAGATTCTCGTAGTGATGGTGCTTTGGGCGTCGTGCTTTCCGCTCATCACGGCCGGGATCGGGTTCTCGCCGCATTTGACCTTCGCAGCCTTGCGCGCGGTTATCGCGGGCGCAGCGCTCATGATCCTTGCGGCCGCACTTCGCCGCCCTCTTCCCGCCACCGGAAGGGATTGGGCCATCATCACCTTTATCGGCCTGGGCGCAACGAGCCTCGGATTCCTCGGCATGTTCCATGCCGCTGAATTCGTGACGCCTGGCGTCGCAACGGTTGTCGCCAATACACAGCCGCTCATGGCGGCGTTCCTTGCCGCACTCATGCTTGGCGAAACCGTTTCCGTTCGGGGGAAGCTTGGATTGCTTTTGGGATTTGTCGGGATCGTGGTGATCGCCGTCCCGCAGTTCTTTTTAACTGGCGGGGAAACCTACGCCCTGGGTATCTCCTACATTTTGCTGGCGGCAGTCGGAATCACGATCAGCAACGTCTTGATCAAGAAAATCGCCGGTAAGGTTGACGTGCTGATGGCGATGGGCCTGCAAACGCTTATCGGGAGCGTTCCTTTAGGGGCAGCTGCTTGGTACCTGGAAGATCCCGCAAGCGTGCAATGGACGCCTGCCTTCGTTGCCTCTTTGCTCGGTCTCAGTATCTTCGGGACGGCTCTTGCGTATTACCTCTGGTTCTCGGCGCTCGAACACACCCCGCTCAACCGGGCGAACGCCTTCGCCTTTCTCGTGCCGATATTCGGTATTCTTCTCGGCATGACCTTCTTTGACGAAACGTTCGGGTGGGCACATTTTATCGGCATACCGTTGACGATCGTCGGCGTGACGTTGGTAAGCCGGTCAGGTGATACGCTTTCACTCAACAGACATCGGGCCGCATCGTCGCCTGCCGACTAATTATAATTCCACGTCATCTCCATGCCTTCGGCTCGCAGACGCAGACTTCGCCAGTGTACGGCTCGTCACGTCGCCCTGATCGATTGGTCTTACGTCATTCTCTTCAATCTTATCCTTGACCCTCCGGCGACTGGAGGTCCTATGTTGGCAACCATCGGAGAACCAATGGAATGGAGTGACTTCGATGATCGGCATTCAGACAGATTTTTATTCCGGCCTTATTCCGCACATCCCAACGATCGGGACAGAGGCTGCGATTGCCCCATCGGCGCCTCTGGCTGCAGATCAGGCGGATCGCCTTGATCTTCGGGAAAGTGAGGCGAGGGGCATCAAGGGAGCAGAGCGTCGGCCGCCGTTCGCGACGTTCGTCAGAGACCCGGAAACCGTAAATCAAATATTGGAAGATACTCAGGGCCTTGACCGCTATCGGCAACGCCAGGAAGAGCTCCTGCGGCAAGCCTCCCTTGTCACCGACGCCTATGAGCGTTCGGTCTTCATTTCGATGATCGACCCCGGTCGGGCGATGACGGTTCTTGGAACAAGAGAAGACATGAAGCCGATAGAGTCCTAGAGAGACTTCAACTCTAGCATGCTCAAAGTAACTATTGGGTTCTCAATGACCATAATATGAGAGGAGGTTCAGATGGGCGCCGCAGTGGGCATATCGGTTTTCCTGGTCATCACGACATTCCTCCTGCATTACGCCGTCTTCCGATGGCTGTCCGGCGGGATGTCGAACTTCGCGATGACGGCGGAGCGGCGGATCCTGATCATTTGGCTGCTGACGCTCTCTGCCCATATCGTTGAAGTCGCACTGTATTCCGCTGCCTATGCCTTCGGGGAACGAATACTTGAGATCGGCAGCCTCGAAGGCCCTCAGATCGTTGGGCCGTTGGATTATTTTTATTTCTCCATCGTCGCCTATACCTCCCTCGGCATGGGCGACATCGTGCCATCGGATCACTTGCGCTTCATCACGGGCATCGAGACCCTGAACGGCCTGTTGCTGATAGCTTGGTCCGCATCATTCATTTACATCGCCATGGCGAAACTTTGGTCCTGGCGGACCTGTGTGGAACCGGGATGGCGTAAGCCGGAGCGAACCTAGTCTGACCTTGCCATCCGCCTACAGATTGAAATGGTCTTCTCAAGAACAGCGGCTTAGTGCAGCTATTTGATGCTTTAAAGCACACGAACACACGCTCCCAGCCTTCGATCACAAGACACTTTCGTGTAGCTGGGCGTAGATGTCACACGAAGGCGATACTAGCAGAAAGCGCGATAAAATCAGGCAGATGAATGGTCATCGCTCAAACACTTCGAGTGATCCGCCAAGACCTCGATGATTTTGCATTCCGCCACCTTCCCGCCATTACATTCGCAGATCATTCGCTTGAGCTCCCGCTCCATAGACCGAAGGCGCGCGAGTCGTTCCTGAACGTGACCGAGGTGTTTACGAGCGATCATGTCTACTTGCGCGCATGACTGATTTGACTGACCGCAGAACGACAGCAATTGGCGGATATCGTCTAAACTGAACCCCAGTTGTCGGCAATGACGAATGAAAACCAGCCGAGATGCCTGAGCTTCGGAGTAGATGCGACGGTTACCCCTGGTCCGTCTTGGCTCCGGCAACAGTCCGATTTTCTCGTAATGGCGGATGATCTGGACCGTACATCCGGCACGCTCAGCCAATTCCCCGATGGAGGTGCTTTCAACGGTCATCAGTTTTTCCTATTGCTCCTACAACGATTATAGATTGTAGCATCTGCGGATCGACGAATGCAAAGCGGCGGACAGTTTCAATGAACGTGCCCGCCACGGATTAAAGGAGTCGATCCATATGAGTGCCAATTGTTGCGGAGATACCGCCAAATTCGATGGGGCATCAAAGGATTTCAAACGTGCGCTATGGGCTGTTATCGCGATTAACGGTTCAATGTTCTTCGTCGAAATGACCGCAGGCGGTTTTGCTGGGTCGAAAGCCTTGCAAGCGGATGCGCTCGACTTTCTTGGTGACACCGCAACCTATGCAATCAGCTTATTTGTCATCGGCATGTCTGTCAGAATTCGGGCAATGGCCGCGCTCGCGAAAGGGTTCAGTCTCGGTGCTATGGGGCTTTGGGTGTTCGGCTCAACAGCGTATCAGGTCCTAATTCTGGGTATGCCTTCGGCGACAGTCATGGGCGCAATCGGTTTCATGGCGCTGGCCGCCAATATTATCAGTGTCCTTTTGTTGAGGCGATTTAAAGACGGGGATGCGAATGTCCGCTCTGTCTGGCTTTGCAGCCGAAACGATGCCATCGGAAACGTGGCTGTTATGTTGGCAGCGGCAGGTGTCTGGTTTACCGGCACTGCATGGCCCGACCTTATCGTTGCCGCCATCATGGCCGGGCTGTTTCTTTGGTCGGCAACGCAGATTGTCCTCCAGGCAAGATCAGAGTGGACCAGCACGCAGGCCGGCCAAACGGCACGTGGAAAACATGGGAATAAGAATATCGACGAGTGCCAAAGGGCAGATATCAAACAAGAGGCTGTATAGCTTTGAAGTTGCGATATGCGCGCCGGTTGGATTTCGAATTGACGAGGTGTTTATCGAAGCCGTTAGTTTTCCTGTTGGCGGCGCAGGCGCTGAACAGAGGCACTTTAAATGAAAAAGCCTCGGGGAGGCGTTCTGCGCCGTCTTTTTTTTTACGATTCGATCAGCCCCCCCAGAAGTGTCAGGGGGCGTCGGCCATATCGATTGTAAATATAGACAACGATGGCCGGGGAGCAAGGAATGGAGAAATGGATTGGTGGTATATTGCCCAGACTAATCTTCGGCAATCGCTGCCGGCAGACCGGATTGCATACACTTTCGCTGTTGTTCCTGGCGGCAGGGGCGACGGCTGGCGATCAGGTGACTAAGTGGATCATCCTTACCAGAGTGATGGACCCGCCGAGAGTGATCGAGGTGACCTCCTTTTTTAACCTGATGTTGACCTTCAACACCGGCGTGAGTTTCGGCATGTTTCAAGATTTTTTTGCTTCCCGACCAGGAACACTGGCTCTTCTCTCTTTTGCGATCGCCAGCCTGCTGATGATCTGGGCACTAAGATCCTGCTTACCGGGAGAGCGCAGAGGACTGGCTCTGGTCGCGGGCGGTGCACTCGGAAACATCATCGATCGTTGGCGACAAGGTGCTGTGACCGATTTCCTCGATTTTCATTGGCAAGGACTGCACTGGCCGGCCTTCAACGCTGCCGATGTTTTCATTTTCCTCGGCGCGTTTTTGATTTTGACGTCGACGTTCCTGAACGGCACGAAAAATAAGGGTTAAGGGGGCATCATGCCGGAGCTTAAGCAGAACAAACGAAATGCTGGCTTTGCTTCCATACCGAACTTCCCCATAGCCCTGACGAGAGTTTTTGGTTGGACCATCATCGGCGTACTTGCCGCCTTTCTATTCAATAATTTCCTGACTAATTGGCTCGGATGGCCTGGCGTCAGGCTTTTGGCCAACCCGTCCACTGGCGGCCACGATCCCCGCATCTGGTTACAGGTGGCCATCTACGCTGCCGCCGCACTGGCCGCCGCCGCCCATGTCACACGCACCAGGGATCACAGCCTGAGAACCGACCACCAGCGGGTCTTTGGGCTCAATGCCGTGCTAATCCGCGCCGGGTTCTGGGCCGTTCTGTTGATCGGTCTGATCGACTTCACTCTTGCCTTTCTGAAGGGCGAGGAACTCCTGATCGGCCTGGTCGGCGCGCCGCTGGCAGATACTCTGGGGCGCGCGGAATTGCGCGGTGCCTATGTGCACATGCCATTGGTCGCAATCGGGCTCGCCATCGCGCTTCGCACACGGGTCCTGGCGCTACCTTGGCTGGTCCTGATGATCGTCGTCGCCGAACTACTAATCGTGCTGTTCCGCTTCGTGTTTTCCTACGAACAGACCTACATGGGCGATCTGGTCCGCTTCTGGTACGCGGCCCTATTCATGCTGGGCTGCGCCTACACCCTTTATGAGGATGGCCATGTGCGGATTGATCTGCTTTACGCGGAAGCAAATCCCCGCCGTCGCGGGCTGGTCAACGCCATCGGTGCCCTGGTGCTCGGCATGCCGTTCTGCTGGCTGATCCTGAGCGTCGGCACGGCAGGCCGCACCGGCATCCTCAACAGCGCCCTGCGGACCTTCGAGATCGAAGGCGTCGGCGACGGCATGTACATCCTGTACCTGATGACCGTACTGGTCGGGGTGTTCGCGGTCACACTCATCATTCAATTCGTCAGCATGATGTTCGGCGGAATGGCCGACGTGCTGGGCGAGCCCACGCCAACGGGCGGCGCTGAGGGGGGCTGAGGATGGAACTCTTTTTCCTCGTCCTACTGGTCGTGATATTGGCCGTCGCCCTCGGCTCGGGCTTTCCCGTCGCATTCGCCATTCCGGGTTCGGCGATCGTCGCCGTCAGCCTGGCCGCGTTCGCCGGTCTGGTGGTCACTGGAAACCCGGATGCATTCTTTATCCACGGCGGAGGCCCTAGCGAATGGCTATCCGCTGGAGCGATGAACATTCGGGGGATTTATAACAATGACGGGACGGATGTGTTGATCGCCGTGCCGTTGTTCATCTTCATGGGCCTGATGCTGGAGAAGTCGCGCGTCGCCGAAGACCTTCTCGTCGCCATGGCGCGTCTGTTTGGCACGGTGCGCGGTGGGCTCGGCGTCTCGGTCGTCCTGGTCGGCGCCTTGCTGGCGGCAACCACCAGCGTGATCGGCGCGACGGTGATCGCCATGGGCATGATTTCGCTACCGACCATGTTACGGAACCGCTATTCCAAGCCCATGGCGACGGGCATTGTCGCAGCCACGGGCACGCTGGGCCAGATCGTCCCGCCGTCGATCGTCTTGCTGATCCTGGTCCACCAACTCACCACCGCCGTCAACGAAGCCAACGCCGCCCGGCGGGCCCTTTACAAGACCGTGACAGATGACCTGCTGATGCCGAGCCAGTTCGATGTGCCATCGGTCAGCGCAGGCGAGATGTTCATGGGCGCTCTCGTGCCGGGATTGGTCCTTATCGCCCTCTATGTCCTCTATATCCTCGTCACGGCCTATCTGCGGCCAGACCTGGCACCGGTGCACAGGCATACAGATATCTCTGGCAAGAATGCCGTTACGGCGCTGCTCATCGCCTTGGCCCCGCCCCTGACCCTTATTCTTTTGGTTCTTGGTTCGATCATCGCCGGCATCGCCACGGTCAATCAGGCCGGCGCCGTCGGTGCCGCAGGGGCGGCCATGATGGCCGGATACCGCCTGCGTGAAGGTCAGCGTGATGCCTTCTGGCCGACCCTACTGGCCATCGCCGCCCTAGTTGCGCTTGGCATCATCAATGCCCTTTTCCACGTCAATCTGCGAAAGATCGAAGGCACAGCAGACATCGCGGGCATCGTGCTCGCCGCGGTCGCCTCAGGCGCCCTCGCCATCGCCCTCGGTTGGAGCCTCTGGCGCACATGGGCAACCGGCGGCACCTTAAAGCGTGTGTTGGAGGACACGACCAAGACGACCTCCCTGGTGTTCGCCATCCTGATCGGTGCGGTCATGCTGACGGCGGCATTCCGGGGGTTCGGCGGCGAGGACCTGGTGCGTGATTTCATGCGTGGCCTGCCGGGCGGGTTCTGGGGTCAGTTCGCAGTAGCCATGATCATCATTTTCGTCCTCGGATTTTTCCTCGACTTTTTGGAAATCACCGTGGTTGTTGTCCCGATCATCGCGCCGATTCTGCTGACCGACCCCGCAGCAAACGTCGCCGCTGTCTGGTTCGGTGTTATGATCGCGCTGAACATTCAGACTTCGTTTCTGACACCGCCCTTCGGTTTTGCACTCTTCTACTTGCGCGGGGTCGCGCCGAAAGGCGTCCGTACGCTCGACATCTACAAGGGCGTCGTGCCCTTCATCGCCATTCAGTTGCTGGTCCTTGGTGTGGTTGCGGCCTATCCGACCTTGGTGACCTATCTTCCGACCCGTGTTTCGCTCGGGGCGGAGGCTTCACCGCCGCCAACCAATCCTCGGCTTCAGTACTGCATGGAGGAGTTTGTAAGGGACGAGTTTCAAACAAACGGGACGACCATAAGGCAAGCCATCGGCAAAGCCCGGAACATCAATCTGGAGGGACTTCCTTCATCCCTTCAGAACGAACTAATACGCAGCTTCGAGAAAGCGGAAAATGCGTTTCCGACGATGGAACGAATCACTGAAACCGCTGCGGCGATACACACGGCGGCGCAGACCTACCGGCCGGTCCACGACAGGGTGCGGCGGATCGAACGCGATATTCGGCGGATCGACAAGAAGATCGAGCAAAACCGGGCTATCGTTTCCTGGACCGGTAGGGCGGCCTCGTCCGAGGAAGGTCGGCGGGCAGAAGCGCGCATAAAGCCCCTAACAAACGAACGCGCCGAACTAACGGCCCAAATTCCGGCAGGCTGGACGGATGTGCGGACCGACATGGCGGCTAAGCTGAAGGCTCACCATGACGCACGTATTCGTTATCGGCGAACCGTTGATGCGGCTCATGGCCCCGTGGTCGAAGCGATCCAGGCGATCAATGACGGAGACCGTGTGGGTTCCCTCCAAAAGGCTTTGCAAGAGTTAAAGGCGAATGTGGAGGTGATGCCTGCGGACGATCTGACAGATCGGTTGAAAACAGCCTATGGCCAGGCAGCCCTGGTCCGCCATTCCACGGAAATAGAAAATGCCCTAACTCAAGCGCGCCGGGTTTTGCGTGCTAACCCGACCGCTCGCACCGCGATTGCTGAAAAGGTTCAAGGCGCGCTTGCTGTTGTCGCCAAGGAACGGATTTGGCGCATCCGCGCAGCGCAAGAAGTCTTGGGCAGCCTAATGGCTTATGAGACCGCCATCGCGGAAACCATAGGAATCCGAGGGCGTTCGAGGCTTTCAGATCGCGTGGCATCCGAAATTTCCAACTGCGTTGCGACTCCCCGGGATATCTATTTGAATTTTTGAGATGGCCAGACGGTGCGATGCTCAACGAACAAACAATACTGGAGTTGACGCAGGTCAAAGTACCGACACCGAGAATAGTTTAGCCTTAAGCAAGATGTCGTTATTTCGGCGCGTCTTTTGAAAAAGTGTGAGAGGAGATTGATCATGACACGTAAAACGAAGCTGGCCGGATTGGCCGTGGCCTGTGTTTTGGCCATGTCGATCACCACATCGGCGTTCGCCCATGGCTCCGGAAACTCGAATTCCAGCCAAGGCCAAATGCCGATGATGGGCCAAGGCATGATGGGAAGCCAAATGCCCATGATGGGCGGCTACGGCATGATGGGCCAAATGCCGATGATGGGGCCCGGCATGATGGGAGGCCAAATGCCCATGATGGGCGGGTACGGCATGATGGGCCAGATGCCGATGATGGGGTCCGGCATGATGGGAAGCCAAATGCCCATGATGGGCGGTTGGGGAGGGATGCAGGTTCTGCGCCGCGACCTGACGGCCGATGAAGTGAAGCATATGATGGAGCACCGCTTGGCCTGGAGCGGAAACCAGAACGTCAAACTTGGCAATGTCAGCGAGAAAGAGGGTGATGTGATCGAGGTCGAAATCACGGACAAAGACGGAAAGGTCGTCCAGAAGCTCAAGGTCGACCGGCACACCGGCTGGATGCAGATCGTTCAATAGGTGACGGCATTTAACTTACCTTTTCCATTGCCTAGGTGAACTGAGATTGATCATGTTCAAATTCAACTACGCCTCTTATTCGGCAAGCTGGTAGTTAGCGAGCAACACAATTGGCAGGGCGAAATTCGAGGTAAACGAGGGGAGAATCAGGATCGCAGGTTCTGAGTGGGGAGGTTTCTTCACCTAGCGCCTGCGATCAAACTAAATCTTATTGACCAGCCTTCCGTAAGACAGAAACCTGAAACCTCTGCTCGTTCCCTTTGGGTGTCATGTGCACATGCTTCCGCATATCGACCGTTTTCAAAGCACCCGGCGCGATTTCTTCCAAGGTGGCTACCAGGTCTTCGGGCGAATAACGCATAACAGGCAACCCGGAGCACATCTCCGGCCCGTCCTCTGCAAACGTCATAATAATCGCAATTCCACTGGGCTCGAGCGCTGACAGCATCCTCGAAACGTAGGCCCTGCAGTCGTCTTTTGATGTCAGAAAATGGAACACCGCTCGATCATGCCAGAGCCGGCAGGGCTGATCGGGAACCCATTTGGTTACGTCTTCTGTGATCCACGTTACCTTGTCTGCCCGCGACCCCAGTCGGCAGCGTGACACATTCATTCCTGCTTCGGATAGGTCCAAGATCGAGATGCGGCTGAAGCCGAGATCAATCAAGCTGTCGACGATCCGGGAAGCGCCACCGCCGACATCCAGGATAGGGTCGTTTGCATCGGCGTACTTACGGATCAGTTCGAGAGATACGGTGGGGATTGCCTCGAACCAGGTTAGCGCAGTCTCTTCGCGGGCCCCATACACGTCATTCCAATGCTCATGACGATCATTCATAGCAAATCATTCCCTTCAGCCCGGCAGATTGGCCGCAAAGTCTGGCCGTTCTATATTCAAGTGTCTTACACTCTGCAAGAAAACCCGACAGTCAATTCCATCGCATTGACCTATATCGCACGGACCTATACGAAGCGGTTTGTGGCCGGGTTATTCCGGGCTGGTCGCCCCAAGCTCGAGAATCGGCATGCTCGAACTCCAAAGCCAAAGTCAGATTTACACCCTTTCGTGGTTTCTCATGCAATTCTATGAGCATGAGATGCAGCCCGCCCAGGCGGAAGACCACTTCGGCTCCTAGTAGGATAGTCACCTCATTGCGGTCCTGCATTTACGCGACGCCGTCTGCGACTTTGGATTCATGGATCATCACCATGCCCGCAGCTGGTGACGTGACTTTTAGAAGTCGATCCGATTTCGTGCCGGTATTGCGGATCGTCAAATAGGCGGCACCCGGCCGCGATTGTAGGATAGACGCACGCGCCCAAGGTTTCTCAATGACAATTGAAGCGTCTCCTGCTGACGCGCCGCGTGCCTGTATCAGCAGAGTGAAGGCAGCAATGAAGGCGAACAGACTCAATTTCAGTGATTTCATTTTTCAATTCTTTCGTTCTTCAGGCGACGTTGGATCTCCGCCGCGATTTTCTCCGGCGGATGAAGGTTTTCCGAGAACACCGCGTCGTACGAGCCGTCCGGCGTCATCAGGTACATGTACCCCGAATGCCCCATGACGTAGCCGCCCGGCGCATCGGCTCTCTCGGTTTTCCCGTAAAAAACCCGGAATGACTTCGCAGCTTGTTTGATCTGCTCAGGCGTGCCGGTAAGGCCGACGATATCCGGGTGGAAGGCCCCGACATATTCAGCCAATACCTCGGGTGTGTCGCGCTCCGGATCAACCGTGATGAACATCGGTGCCACCTTGTTCGCGTCCTCCCCCAGAATATCCAGAACCTGGGCCATGACCGCGAGCGTTGTCGGGCAGACGTCGGGACAGAATGTGAAGCCAAAAAACACCAGCTGCCATCGTCCATGGAAGTCCTGCTCTGTGACGTTACGTCCGTGGTGATCTGTCAGCGTGAATTGGCTTTTGATCATGGCTTGGCCGAGTTGCCGTGCCGTGGGCAACGGCGGTTCCGGCTTAAAGGTACTCCAGCCGACGATACCGGCCACAGCCATGGCCGTGATCAGGACAAGTCCCCAAGCCGCCCATCGCACACCCCGGAGACGGGGGCTATCCTTCGGCGCGCTGGAAGTGCTGTCAGACATCGTCTGGCTTTTCCTTCTCCCCTGGCTTGGACGAACATTTTCCGCTCCCCCCGCTCATGCACATGCCCAGCGCACACATGGCGACACAGGGCAGAACACCAAGAAGAAGCGGCGCCAAGCCCAGCGCCACCACCGTGCCCCAGTTCATCGCCAGGCCGCCACCGATGGCGGCGAGCCCGAACAGAATCCAACCACGGCGCCCGGTGACATAGGGCCAGAGCTTGTTGACGGCGCGTTGAGCGGTTGCAACCGCGAGCACTGCTTGTTGACCATTCTTCATCGCTCTATCACCTTTGATTCTTTGCTGACGCAATCCGGTCCCGGAACAGGGTGACCAAATCCGGTGCATCCCATTCCGCAGGACCAACCAACCGGCCGAGCTGCTGCCCGCTTGGGTCGATCAGGAAGGTCGTCGGCAAACCGCCTAACTTCAGGACACGCATGACCCGTGCATTCTGATCCATGTAGATTTTCAGGTTCTCGATGCCGGTCTTTGCATAGAAATCCCGCACGACCTTCACCCCTGCCCGATCGATCGAAAGCGGCAACACATGAAAGTCGTTGCCGCCCAGAAGGCCCTGCAGGCGGTCTAGCGTCGGCATCTCTTCGCGGCAGGGTGGACACCATGTCGCCCATATGTTCAGGAGCACATGTTTGCCCCTGAAGTCCGCGAGTGCCCCGGGCCGACAGTCTTCGTGGGTAAATGTGACCTCCGACATTGGCAATGGTGCATCGTGCAGGCTAAAGGTCTTAGCCGTTCCCGCGGCGCC
This sequence comes from uncultured Alphaproteobacteria bacterium, assembly GCA_963976055.1. GTDB lineage: Bacteria > Pseudomonadota > Alphaproteobacteria > Rhodospirillales > Casp-alpha2 > UBA1479. The sequence goes on along the minus strand of CAXBJB010000001.1, from coordinate 353,194 downwards.
TGCGACGGCAGCCGGCAACACCACGGATGCTGCGGCCATAACCGTCATGGCCCGGCGGCGCGTCATGACTGTCATGACTTTGCTCCATCAGCTTTCCGCAGCAGGCGATCGACGATGGGCATGAGCGTGCCGTCCGCGATTTCCTGTGTCACAGGCCCCACGTGCTTGTAGGCGATACGCCCGTCGGCGGAGACGATGAACGTTTCCGGCACGCCATAGACACCCCAGTCGATGGCGACACGGCCATCGAGATCGGCGCCTGTCCGCTTGTAGGGATCGCCAAGCCGGTTGAGCCAAGCCGAGGCATCATCGGGCGTGTCTTTATAGTTTAGCCCGTGAATGGGCACGACGTTCCGCGCCTTGAGATCCATCCAAATCGGATGTTCCGCTTTGCATGGTAGGCACCAGGAAGCGAATACGTTGACGATAGACACCTCACCCGAGAGATCCGCCGACGCGAGGCCCGAGGTTCGTCCCTTGACCGACGGCAGATTGAACTCGGGCACCGGCTTGTCGATCAGGGCCGAGGGCAGCACCTTCGGATCGCGCGTCAATCCCCAGCCCAACGCCACGGCCAAGCCCGCGAACACCACCACGGGCCCCCAGAACAAAAGCGCTGTGCGACGCCTTTGTCCTGCTTCAAGAAGCATTTCACTCATGGCGGTTTCTCCCGCCGTTGCTGAACAGATACTTGATCAACGCGGCCGCGACCAACAACGCCAGTCCGGCGGCTAATGCGCCTGCCAGGATCATGCCCCAGCCCATCGCGCAATCGGTTCCCATCATATTGCTCATTTCTCATTCGCCCTTTTGGTGACGTCCTGCTGCCGGCGCCGAAAACGGTCCGGCCAGGTGCTTTTGATGAAGTCGAGTACGGACCAGATCTCGTCGTCCGAAAGGATGTCGCCGAACGCCGGCATGTCGCTTTCGTATCCTTCCGGTGCCAACGGCGGAACAAGACCGTGCTTGGTCATCCGGAACAGGTGCGCATCCGGATGGTGCCAGGTATGTCCCGTCCGATCATGCGGCGGGGCCGGCAGACGGCCGTCCGGCCATCGGATCTGCCAATCTGGCTGCCCTTTCAGGTTCTTGCCGTGACAGCTGGCGCAGTGGGTTTGGTAAAGCGTGCGGCCCCGGGCAAGGTTGTCCGTCTCGGGTGATTGCGCGGCAACCGGCAGGGAAATTGACCCGACGGTTGCCGCAACCAGCATGAAGGCGGTTGGGTTGAAATCCGCCATCATTCGACCGTGAAGACCTTTGCCGGCCCTTGGCCGAATTGGTAGACGGTGAAGGGGGCTGCCTTTGTACCCGACATTCCGGGCGACCCTTGCGGCATGCCTGGCAGGGAAATTCCCTTGATGTCCGGACGTTCGGTCAGAAGCTTGTCGATGGCGGAAACCGGGACGTGGCCTTCGACAACGTATTTGTCGAGCACCATGGTGTGGCAGCCCGCGAAGTCATCAGGCACGCCCATCTCACGCTTCATCAAGGTAAGGTCGTGGGATGCCTTGACCGTTACCTTGAAGCCGTTCTCGCGAAGGTAGTCGGCGTAGCTTTCGCAACAGCCGCACTGCGGGTTCTTGATGATGGTGGCATCAGGCCGCTCCGCTGCCTGCGAAGGTGCGGGAACGATTGCGGCGATCAAGGCCACCAAAACGGCGCCGAGAAAGGTGTTTCGTGAAAACATGGTTTTGTCACTTTCCAAAATTGTATCGGGCACGACGTCTGGCCAAGCACCGACGTCTTGATTGCGCAGGGATTGGTTCAGGCCACCTGAATGACACCCATCATGCCGCCGGCCTGGTGTTCCAGGATGTGGCAATGGAACATCCAGCCGCCGGGGTTGTCGGCGACGAAGGCGATTTCGACCTGTTCGCGCGGCGCCATCAGAACCGTGTCCTGCCATTCCTTATGACGGGTCGGCTCGCCGTTTCGGCTGATCACGCGAAAGGAGTGTCCATGCAGATGGATGGGGTGGTGCCAAGCCGTCTGGTTGTCCAGAGCCAGGATGTAGGAGCGGTTCCGCGCCAGCGTCAGAATGGGGTCCATGACGTGACCCGTGGCGGCGACGCCGTTGACCGTCCAGGCCTTGCCGTTCCGCATCATTTCCATCATGCCGACCTCACGTCCGCCCATCTTGGCCATGGACATACCGCCCATCATGCCGCCGCCGAACGCGATGTGATGACGCTCGGCAGAAGCCAGGTCAGGTTCGGGCATGGTGTTGTCGGGCAACGCCGCGACCTCGCGCATCGGCTTTTCCCGCAACCGCTTGGGCCCGTAGACGACATTCAACAGTCGGTATTTCAGACGACTGTAGAAGGTATCCCTGACGGCAAAGGCATCGCCCGGATCGCCGGTCAGGTCGAGGATCAGATCGATCCGCATGGCCGGTCCGATGTCCAACCGTCCTGTCACCTGGTGCGGATCGACCGGCTGGCCGTCATAGGCGATGACCCAGGGCGTATGACCTTCGAATTCCAGGCCGAAGATACGGGCGTTGGCGGCATTGATCAGGCGCAGGCGGATACGCTCGCCTGCCCTGGCTTCGAATATATCCGTGATCCTGCCATTGACCGTAACCGTGTTGCCGATGCGGCCGGCATGGCTCATATCATGGCGATTCCCGAAATCCTCGCTGATCTGCGCATCTTTCAGCAAGCGCCAGTCGTCCAATACCCAGGTCACATCACGGTCGATTTGGGGCGGGTTCGGTTCCTCGATGATCAGGGGGCCATAAAGGCCACGCCCGACCTGCTCGAAGCTCCGCTGATGAGGGTGATACCAATAAGTCCCGGCGTCGGGTGCATCGAACTCGTAGACAAAGGTTTCGCCGGGCGCGATGGGCTTTTGCGTCAGATGTGGCACGCCGTCCATCGCATGGGGCACGCGAAGCCCGTGCCAGTGAACCGTCGTCTCTTCGGTCAGTCCGTTGCGCACGGCGACGCGCAGACGTTCGCCTTGGCGTATCCGGATTTCCGGGCCGGGCACGCGACCATTGTACGACCAGACTTTGGTTTTCGCCCCGTCACTGTCCACTAGGTGGGTCGCACCTGGGCCGGCGGCCAAATCGAATTGACGCAGGGGAAGCGAAGGTGCTGCCCAGGCGGGCACGGCAGCCACCCCTGCCGCGGCGCCGGCGGCGGCTAGGAAGGAACGGCGCGACAGGCCGTTGTAGAACGTGTTTTTCATTAGATGATGTCCATTCTCGGGTATGGAGGCGGACAGGCTGACGAGCCTGTACCAACAAAGCCTCACCTGCCCCGTATGGAGGAGGCGGGCCTAAGACGTGACGCGTGGCGAAAGCAAAGGCTTTCGCCGGCTGCGCACTAACCGAGAATGGATTTTGGGGGAGAGGGATCGAGCAGAGGCCCGGATGACCGCGCGAATTGCCTGCGATCTAGGGGATACGTTCGGTCATCGGCCATGCCGGCGGCCGCGCGGCCATCGACCATATCGATTGCGGAAAGGTGACAGGCCGACACGCAATCTATCGATGCCTTTGCCCCATCACTGCCGGTGCCGCACGCGGTACAGCTATCGCCATCGGGACCTTGAACATCGCCGGTCATGGCCATGTCGACACGCATTTGTCCCGCCTGGACCACGGAGACGACGGACCCCACGCCCACTGCAAGCAGCAGGGCGACAATCAGAAGGCGGGATCGCAGCAGTCGTCTCATGGGTCGGAAGTGTTGCCATCAATCATGGCCGGATCAAGGCAAATTTCCGCCTTGACCCTAAAGTATACTACAGGGTTTACGCTGTCCGGAATCGATGGAGATACTGAAATGCTGAACATCGGAGATGTCGCCCGGCAAGGAGGCGTGAGTGTCGAAACGCTGCGTTATTACGAACAGCAGGGACTGATTGAAACGCCTGACCGGGATGCGAACGGCTATCGGAAATACGCGCCGGAGGTCGTTCGCCATATTCAGTTCATCAAACGCGCCCAGGATGTTGGGTTCACTTTGCGGGATATTGGAGACCTTCTCTCACTTAAAGCCGATCCCGGGGCATCGTGCAGCGATGTTCGGGACCGGGCGCTGGGGAAACTCAGCGAAATCGAGGAGAAGATCGATGTTTTATCGCGAATGCGGGATGTCCTCGGCACATGGACGAATGCGTGCCCCAGCACAGGGCCGGTGAGTGCCTGTCCGATTCTTGATGCCCTGGAAGCCAGGAAAGGGCCCTCAAATGCCGACCGTTGAATTCGTCTATGAAAAATCATGCCCGAATATCGCGGCCACCCGAAAACAGTTGATCGCGGCGTTTGGCGCTGCCGGTGTGGCTCCTGCTTGGTCGGAATGGGAGGTCGGTGACCCAGATACGCCCAACCACGTTCGTTCCTATGGCTCGCCGACGATCTTGGTCGATGGTAAGGACGTGTCGGGACTTCCCCTTGAAGAAGCCAGTTCGTGTTGCCGCATATACACGTTGGAAGGCGATGCGCGTGGCGTGCCGCCGCTTGACCAGATCGTGACGGCGTTGACGCCAAGTTATGAACCCGGCAAGCCCTCTGGAACCTTGCATTTGAATGCGGCCCTGGTGCCGTCCTTCGGGGCGGCTTTATTGCCGAAACTCGCCTGCCCCGCCTGTTGGCCGGCTTATGCCGGTTTGTTCAGCAGTCTTGGCATCGGATTAATCGACTATACCCCATTTCTATTGCCGCTCACCGGTGCCTTTCTTGCCATTGCCGTTTCTGCATTGGCTTACCGAGCGACGACACGGCGCGGGTACGGTCCGTTTGGGCTGGGTGTTGTCGGCGCAGGGATCGTACTAATCGGCAAGTTCGGCTTCGACAGCGACCCGGCCATGTGGGGTGGTCTTGGCGTTCTCGTTGCTGCGTCCCTGTGGAACACCTGGCCGATGCGAAGCAAAAGCCAATCGGGCCAAACAGCGGGCTGTCCTGCCTGTGCGAACATTAAGGACGAATACGTAACCTCATGACTCAACGAAGGAGATTTTGACGATGACCCAGAAACGCAAGATCGAGGTTTTCAGTGCCGGATGTGGTTTGTGTGAGGAAACCATTGAGCTGGTCAACCAGATGGCCTGTTCAAACTGCGAGGTTTCCATCCTCGATATGAAAGAGGTCAAGGTGATCGCCAGGGCCAAGGACTTGGGCGTGCGCACGCTGCCCGCCGTGGCGGTGAATGGTGTTCTGGCCTCGTGTTGTGCTGGTCGAGGTGTGACCGAAGACGCCCTTCGAACCGCAGGAATAGGGCAACCATAGCCCCGCATGGGCGGATATGTCATTGGCCTCTGGAACTTGATCTTCGGCTCCTTGAATATCATAAGAGATCGGCCTATTTCTTGCTCGACCCCATGGATTGGTCGGTTTTCCGGCTCGATGCGATAACGTTGTCGTACGGTCACAAAAATATGATGCCCTGCGAAAACAAAGATGGTGCGCCGCAAAAAAAATTTGATATCGTGCCTTATCGCCTTCCCTGCTTCAGATTGTTGGCTCTGTAACCCTGATGCGATTTTTACCTCGTCTGATCTCAGCGATTTTACTGGTATCTGCCTTGTTGCTTCCACCTGTGGTCGCTGCGTGGGCGGACTCGGGTAGCTTATCGACATCAGGCGGCGCCAGCGTTGGCCAAGTGGACGTCATCAGCTGTCAGAACGATGCGGCCCGACACGGAGAAGCGGAAGGTTCTTGTTGCGCGACGGAACAGTCCTGCCCGCCTGAGTTCTGCGTTTCAACCTGTCTTGTTCCCTTGATCATTGGTGCATCAACGCACGAATTTCCCGATCAGGAGACCATCGCGCTTCGACTCGTTAAAGCCGAGCACCTGCGTTCGTGGGCAATCGGTCTGTTATTCCCTCCCCCACGAACCTGATCCTTCGATGACCTCTGCGCGTGCCTTGGACCGGGCCTGAGCCTGGCCGCTAGTCTCGCGTATGCGTGCACCGTTTCCGGCGGCATCCGATGGCCGTCCGCCAAGAAGGATCGAACAATATGTCCGTCATCAAGAGGTTGGCTCCGGGAATGCCCGGGCTTGCCCTCGTCACACTTGTGCCACCATCTCATGGTGTCGCGGAGAAACACGAACTCCTAGCCGTTGTCCCAGTGCCGAAGGGTGAAGAGTCCCCGCGGGAAGCCAAAGGGCCCCCCACTTTTCTCGCTCAATCCTTCCGCGGCTTTTCAATTTTTCTTGTTGCCGTCGCCGCGTTAACGATCGTTTTCCCCAAGGAGCCTCTCGCGCAGGCGCCTGAACCATCAGCCGAATTGACTATTGATCACGCCCTTCGGTTGGCGGAAGAACGTTCATTCAGTTTGCACGCTAAAGACGCCAGGGGCCGGTCATCCCGCGAAAGGGCGGTGTCGGCGGGTAGTCTGCCCGACCCTGTTCTCCGGTTCTCGATCGACAATCTGCCTGTCACTGGTTCGATGCGCTACAGCCTGACCGACGATTTCATGACCATGCGTTCGGTCGGCCTTACGCAGACATTCATCGGAAGTGACAAAAGGGATGCCCGACGCGACCGGTTTGAACGCGAGGCAGAATTGGCGTCGGCAATGCGGTCCATGGAATTGGCGCGTCTTCGAACCGAAACCGCGCGTGCCTGGTTCGACCGCTTTTATCAACAGCGCATATTGAACCTTCTCGAACGCCAGCGTGAAGAAGCCGTCCTTACAGCAGAGGCTGTTTCCACGGCTTATCGAAGCGGTCGAGGCCCGCAAAAAGACGTTTTCACGGCACAAGAGGAGATTTCCCGCATCGACAATCGAATTCACGAGGTGCGAGCGGATGTCAGCAATTCCACCACTCTCCTGGCACGATGGATTGGAGAGAGCGCGAGGTTGCCGCTGGGCACCGCACCGGCCCTGAGCAATATCGGCTGGGACGGACTAGACACAGCGCACCAAGTCGATTTGCATCCTGAAATTCAAGCCCTGAACTCAAAGGAGCAGGTCGCGCTGGCCGAGGTCAAGGTCGCGAGGGAAGACAAGAACGCCGACTGGAGCCTCTCCCTTATGTTCAGCAGGCGAGGTGACAACTTCAGCGACATGGTCTCCGTCGGCGCGTCTATCCCGCTTCAGTGGAACCAAAAAAACCGCCAGGACCGGGAACTCGCCGCGCGCCTCGAAAAAGTCGCCGAGATACGGGCCGAGCGGGAAGAGATGCGCCGCGAGCATCATTCGGAAGTCGAGCGCATGTTGGCGACTTGGCGCTCCAACCTGATGAGGGTGCGGGACTACGACCAGTCGTTAATTCCCCTGGCCGCCGAGAGGACCAACGCATCCGTTGCGGCATACCGCGGCGGCAAGGGGACACTGGCGACCGTGCTGGAGGCCCGGCGTATGGAGCTCAACACCCAGTTGGAGAGATTGCGAATCGAAAAACAGGCCGCAGCCATCTGGGCGTGGTTGGAGTTTCTCATACCTGAACCCGATGCGTCAGCCGATGCAACCAATTCCAAATCCGACAAGGAGCCGGGACAATGAACAGCAAAAAGATATCGATGAGCCTGCTCGCGATCAGCGTGATCACCGCGGCCGGCTTTGGGCTTTATCGCCTCGGCATGTCGCACGCGGCGCCCCAATCTCCTTCGGTTGGTTTGATGGAGGCACAGGCGATGACCGTCGCGGCGCCAGAAGACCCTTCCAGTTGGGGAATTCCCGAAGGAGAAAGTGCGACCCGCCGCCACATGGAAAGCGGCCTCAAGGCCGGTGATACGGACCCCCTGACAGATCGTCGGATTCTCTATTATCACGACCCCATGGTGCCGGGGAAAAAGTTCGATTCCCCGGCCAAGTCGCCGTTCATGGATATGATGCTCGTCCCCGCGTATTCGGGGGGCGAGGGATCGGACCCGGGAACCGTGACCGTCAGCCCGCGTATCCAGCAAAATCTCGGCCTTCGCGTCGGAGAGGTCGTTGACGGCGTCCTCTCGCAGGAAGTTTCGGCGGTCGGCGCCATCGCCTGGAACGAACGCGGTCAGTCTGCCATCCAGGCCCGCGCGACCGGGTTTGTCGAGAAGCTGCATGTCCGCGCGACGTTGGACCGCGTCACCAAGGGTCAACCGTTGTTCGAACTTTATGTACCCGACTGGGTTGCCGTACAGGAGGACTACCTTAGCGTCCGTCGAATGCAAGGGCGCGATCTTCAACCTCTTGTCGAGGCCTCTCTGCAACGCATGCGGCAAGCCGGCATGGATGATCGCCAGATCGAGAATGTCGAACGCACGGGCAAGGTGCAGGCGCGCACCACGATCGTCGCACCGCATGACGGCGTCGTCACCGAATTGACGGCCCGCGAGGGCAGCACGGTCAATTCGGGAATGCTTCTGGCCCGGATAAACGACCTTTCGACGGTGTGGGCGCATGCCGAAGTGCCAGAAAGCCAGGCGGCGAAATTGCGCGCGGGAAGTCCGGTCTCGGCGCAGGCGCCCGGCCTGACCGGGAAGATATTCGAGGGCAAGGTACAGGCCCTGCTGCCCGAGGTGAACCCCACGACCCGAACGCGCAAGGCGCGTTTGGAATTGGCAAATCCAGAGGAACTTCTTGTCCCCGGAATGTTCGTGAGGATGCGTCTTCTGGATGAGCAAAGCAGAATGGTTTTGTTGGTGCCTTCCGAAGCGCTGATCAGAACAGGCCGACGCACCTTGGTTATGGTGGCCGAGGACAATAACGGGTTCCGCCCCACCGAAGTAGAGGTTGGTAGGGAGCAGAATGGCCGGAGTGAGATCATAAGCGGTCTCTTAAAAGGCCAGAAGGTTGTCCTATCCGGCCAGTTTCTTATCGATTCCGAGGCCAGCCTGAAGGGAGTCGAGGCACGCATGTCCCCGCCGCCAATGAGCACGCCGGAGTCCAATGCGGCCAGGACCTATGAAACGACCGCGCGTGTCGAGGCAGTGTCGGCCGATGCCCTGACCTTGGTGCATCCCGAGATCCAGGCCTTGCAATGGCCGGCGATGACCATGGACTTCAAGTTGCCCCCCCAGATCAAGATGCCCGGCGTGCGGAGCGGCGACGAGATTGAGATCAGGTTCCAGTTGCAGGAGGGAGATGCGCCAATGATCGTTTCCCTGACACCCCGGAACGGACCCTCCGCGGGAGAGTCGAAATGATCGCCCGTCTAATTTACTGGTCGATCGCCAACCGTTTTTTGGTCTTGCTGGCCACCCTGCTGCTTACCGCCTGGGGGATCATTTCATTGACCCGCACGCCCCTGGACGCGCTTCCGGACCTGTCCGACACCCAGGTGATCATCCGGACGACGTGGCCCGGCCAGGCGCCGCAGCTTGTGGAGAACCAAGTCACCTATCCTCTCACGACCACGATGCTCTCGGTGCCCGGCGCTGCGGTGGTGCGCGGCTATTCCTTCTTCGGTGACAGCTATGTCTACGTGTTGTTCGAGGACGGAATCGACCTCTATTGGGCGCGATCCCGGGTTCTTGAATACCTCAACCAAGCTCAATCACGCCTGCCGCCCGGTGCCAACTCGGCCCTGGGGCCCGATGCCACGGGTGTCGGTTGGATCTATCAGTACGCCTTGGTCGACAAGTCCGGCCGGCAGGACTTGGCGCAGCTAAGAAGCCTTCAGGACTGGTTCCTGAAATTCGAGCTCAAGACGGTTCCCGGCGTAGCCGAAGTGGCGACGATCGGCGGCATGGTGCGCCAATACCAGGTGGTTCTGGATCCCGACAAGCTGGCCGCCTATCGGATCGCCCACGGAACTGTCGTGAACGCCATTCGTCGAGCCAATCAGGAGGCCGGGGGCTCGGTTCTCGAAATGGGCGAGGCCGAGTTCATGGTTCGGACTTCCGGCTACCTTCAATCCCTGGACGATTTCCGAACCATACCGCTGATGACCACGGATGCCGGTGTCTCGGTGGTCCTGGGCGATGTCGCGCATGTCCAGATCGGTCCGGAAATGCGGCGCGGGATCGGTGAGTTGGACGGACTGGGCGAAGCGGTGGGCGGTGTGATCGTGATGAGATCCGGCGAGAATGCCCTTTCCACCATCCAAGCGGTCAAAGACAAGCTGGAAACCCTGAAATCGAGCCTACCGGACGGCGTTGAAATCGTTCCGACCTATGACCGCGCGGGTCTGATCGAACGTGCCATCGAGAACCTGAGCTTCAAGTTGTTCGAGGAATTTCTTGTCGTCGCGGCGGTTTGCGTAATCTTCCTGTTTCATCTTCGGTCGGCGTTGGTCGCGATCGTCTCGTTGCCTATCGGTATTCTTGCCGCCTTCATGGTCATGAATTGGCAGGGTGTGAACGCCAATATCATGTCCCTGGGCGGGATCGCCATCGCCATCGGAGCAATGGTCGATGCCGCCGTGGTGATGATCGAAAACGCGCACAAGCACCTGGAGCACTGGCGTCATAAACACCCGGATGAGCCGCTGGCGGGAGAGGCAAGGTGGCGGGTCATCGGTGATGCCGCGGCTGAGGTCGGCCCGGCCCTGTTCTTCTCTCTGCTGATCATCACCCTGTCGTTCGTGCCGGTTTTCGCGCTCGAAGCGCAGGAGGGGCGGCTATTCTCTCCCCTGGCCTTCACCAAGACCTATGCAATGGCCGCAGCCGCCGGTTTGGCCGTCACGTTGATCCCGGTGCTGATGGGGTATCTGATTCGCGGCCGCATCCCCGATGAGCACAAAAACCCCATCAATCGCGGACTGATCGCGGTTTATCGGCCGATGCTTGAAGTCGTGTTGCGGTTTCCCAGGTCGACTATTGTTGTGGCCGCGCTGTTTTTCGTGGCCAGTTTGTGGCCGTTGCAGCATATCGGAAGCGAATTCATGCCGCCGCTCGACGAAGGCGACCTGCTCTACATGCCGACGGCGCTTCCTGGCCTGTCTGCGGGAAAGGCCGCCGAGTTGCTGCAACAAACGGATCGCCTGATAAAGACTGTCCCCGAAGTCGCGACCGTATACGGAAAAGCCGGCAGGGCGGTCACCGCCACCGACCCGGCACCCCTGGTGATGTTCGAAACGACGATCCAATTCAAACCCCGTGATGAATGGCGCGCCGGAATGACGCCCGAGAAGATCGTCGAGGAACTCGACAGAACCGTGCGCGTGCCGGGACTGACGAACATTTGGATACCGCCCATCCGCAACCGCATCGATATGCTGGCGACCGGGATCAAGAGCCCGGTTGGTGTCAAGGTTCTCGGGAGCGATCTGAAGGTCATAGACAGGCTCACCGGCGAAATTGAACGGACCGTCAAGAACCTGCCCGGTGTGACCAGCGCCTTCGCCGAACGTATGACGGGTGGCCGGTACGTCGATGTGGACATCAAGCGGGAGCTTTCCGCCCGCTACGGGTTGAATATCGCCGACGTTCAGTCCGTCGTCAGTTCCGCCGTCGGGGGAAAGAATATTGGTGAGACGGTCGAAGGGTTGCAGCGTTATCCCATCAATCTGCGTTATCCCCGTGAGACGCGCGACTCTCTCGACAGGCTTCGTGCCCTGCCCATCGTCACGCCTCGTGGCCAGCAACTGGTGTTGGGTGACGTCGCCGACATCCGGATTAACGATGGCCCCCCGATGCTTCGCAGCGAAAATGCTAGGTTGGCCGGGTTCGTATACGTGGACCTGCGTGGGCGGGATCTCGGTTCAGCAGTTCGCGAAATGCAACAAAGGGTGAGCGAACAGATCGATCTGCCGCCGGGGTATTCGGTTACGTGGTCCGGACAGTTCGAGTTTCTCGAGCGCGCGAGCGCCAAACTCAAGGTTGTCGTACCCTTTACGCTCCTGATCATCCTCGTGCTGCTGTACCTGACCTTCAAGAGCTTCGGCGAAGCCTTGCTGCTGATGGCCACCCTGCCGTTCGCGCTGGTCGGCGGCATCTGGCTTCTTTACGGCCTCGGATACAATCTTTCCGTCGCCGGCGTGGTCGGGTTCATCGCGCTTGCGGGGGTAGCCGCCGAATTCGGGGTCATCATGCTCCTGTACCTGAAGCAAGCATGGTCCGCGCGGATTGAACAAGGTCTGACAAGCGAGGCGGACTTGCTCGACGCCATTCGGGAAGGCGCGGTTCTGCGCGTGCGGCCGAAAGCCATGACCGTCGCGGTGATTCTGGCCGGCCTGCTGCCGATCATGTGGGGCGTCGGGACCGGCAGCGAGGTCATGCAGCGCATTGCCGCGCCGATGGTCGGCGGCATGATCACCGCGCCCTTGTTATCGATGTTCGTGATACCCGCCGCCTACTACCTAATGCGCCGGCGGCGCAAAGGACGACAGGCGGCGGATCAACTCATTCCGTCATCTGCCGATACCGCGTGATGGATATCTTCGGGTCAATCGGCGGTGCCAGACCCCAGCTTGCAACCTTTCACCAACTTGTGGAGAGAATTTGATGAAAAAATCAACGATCGTCCTTTGCGCCGCCTTCCTGGCGATTGCCGCAGCCCCGGCCACGGCTCAGCAAAAGATGATGAACGACATGAAGGACATGCCGATGGGCACTATGGAAAACAACAGGATGGATAAGCCTGCCGCTGACCAAACGATCCATTCCACAAGGGGTAAGGTGACCAAGGTCGATGGCAGCAGTGGCATGGTGACGTTGGCCCACGAGCCTGTCGGCACCTTGAATTGGCCGTCCATGACGATGGGCTTCATGGTCATGGATAAGGCCCTGCTGGAAAAACTCAGTGTTGGTAAAACCGTCGACTTTGACTTTGTGCAATCGGGCAAGGGGTACGCTATTACCAGCGTAAGATGATGCGAGTAGATGTCGGCCACAGCCTATTTGAGCGGGCATGCTCAATGGGGTTGGTTCGCGGGCGTAGTTCGCTGATTGTCCGGCAATGATGCGGGGCTGTTGGCCGACATCAAAGTCATTGTGCTCGAGCAGGAAGCCCCACGGCGATAGACCTTAGGCCGTCGCCGACCGGCCCGGTGGCCCTTGTGGCGCCGAACCGGCCCTGCGAACGGAGACTACATCAGCCTTTTGATGTCCGAATAACCCCCTCGAACCTTGAGCGTCACCGTCACGTCCTGGCGACCGCGGTTGCGCCAGAACCAGCCGTGGCTGCCGTCGAAGGCGGCTTCCAGAGTACCGCTGTGTTTTTCCACCTTGCGGTCTTTCTTGTAGCTGATGTTCTGGCCCCCACCGTCGCCGTGCAGGTCATAGTTCACGGCGCCGTTCGCGACGGCCCAGGAGAATTCGGCTTTCGCGCCCTTGCCCATGGTCAGCTTCACTTCGGCGCCCTGCCCGGGCTTCAGCGTGACGGCAATCTCGTCCTTCCATGCGGCGTCCTTGCTCTGCGCCTGGGCGGTGCCGATGAACCAACCGGCAACCATGCCGCCAAACAGGCTCGACCGCTTGTCCGGGGCAGCCGGCGCCGGATCACGCAGGCGGTCGGCCTCGGCTTCCTGTTCCAACTGCGTCTTGATCTCGCCCATCTCGGTCAGGCCGAGCATGCGGCCGATTCCGGTCGGGTCAATGGCGTATTCGGCCGGCAGCACCACCGTCACGAGGATCACGGCCGCCGAGAGGAGGGCCAGCAGGGTCGAGCGCACAAGCTTTCGCGTCGTCGGCAGCCCGGCCTGGGTGGGGATGTCGGAATTGAACATGGGTTTGGTCCTTTTCTGGATCAGGAAACAAAATAGCCGGTCAGCTGGTAGCCGATCAGGATGAATCCGGCGCTCATCATCACGACGTTCGCCGTGTAGGCGTTGCGCATGAAGTTGTCGGTCCGCCGCCACCAGCCCATCAGCACGAGGATCGCGGCAAGCGCCGTCAGCTGACCCAGTTCAACGCCGACGTTGAAAGCCAGCAGGTTGGGGATCAGTCCGTCCGACGCGATGTCGTAGTCGATGATCTTGGACGCCAAACCGAAGCCGTGGCAGAACCCGAAGATCAGGGTCGCCGCCTTGGTGTTGGGCTGGAAGCCGAACCAGCGCCGGTAGGCGCCGATGTTGTCGAGCGCCTTGTAGACGATGGAAAAGCCGATGATCGCGTCGATCAGGTAGCTGTTGATGCCGAAGTCGAACAGCACGCCCAGCAGCATGGTCGTCGAATGACCGACCGCGAACAGGCTGACGTAGATCGCGATGTCCTTCATCCGGTAGAGGAAGAAGATCACGCCGAACAGGAACAGGATGTGGTCGTAGCCCGTCACCATGTGCTTGGCGCCCAGATAGGTAAAGGGCGCCAGCAGGATGCCGGACACTTCCATGATGTAGCCCTTGTCGCCCTGCGCGACGGCATGGGCCTGGGCGGCGTCGATGCCTGCGAGACAAAGGAAAAGGGCGCCCAAGGCGACCCCTGCTACAGCTCTGATCATTTGGTTCCTATCGTTGGATTGCATCGTTGTCGCTGGATCAATGGCTTGACCATATCCTATCCGGGGGGATAGGATCAAGCATGGACGGAACGCACAGACATCAAAGTCACCCGGTTGTGATCAACCGCCTGAAACGGGCGCACGGCCACCTGCGCAAGGTCATCGAGATGATCGAGGCAGGCCGCCCCTGCCTTGACGTGGCGCAGCAGTTGCACGCGGTCGAAAGCGCCGTGGCGAATGCCAAGACGACGCTGATCGAAGACCACCTGGACCACTGCCTCGATACCGTCGTCGGCCCGATGGACGCCGAACAGCGGCAGGAAATCGCCGACTTCAAGGCCATCGCCAAGTATCTTTGACCACGGACGGATCGGGCGCGGCCATGTTGGGCGTCCTCGCGGACAGAACCTACCGGAACCTATTTCTCGCCCAGGCGATCTCTCTCGTCGGAACCGGCCTGAGCACGGTCGCGCTTGCCCTGTTGGCCTACGATATCGCGGGCGACAAGGCGGGGGCCGTTCTCGGCACGGCCCTGTTCATCAAGATGGCCGCCTATGTGGGATTGTCCCCAGTCGCCGGCGCCTTCGCGGGGCTGCTGCCCAGGCGTGCGTTCCTGGTCTCGCTCGATGCCGTCCGGGCCGGCGTGGCGCTGATGCTGCCCTTCGTGAGCCATGTCTGGCAGGTCTACCTCCTGATCTTCGTCCTGCAGTCGGCCTCGGCCGCCTTCACCCCGACCTTTCAGGCGACCATCCCCGACGTCCTGCCGGACGAAGGCGACTACACCAAGGCCCTGTCCCTGTCCCGCCTTGCCTATGATCTGGAAAACCTTCTAAGCCCCGCCATCGCCGGGGCACTACTAACTGTGATGACCTTCCACGACCTGTTCGTCGGCACGGCGTTGGGGTTCATCGTTTCCGCCTTGTTTGTGCTGTCGGTCGCCCTGCCGTCACCTCGCCCCAGTCAGGCGCGCAACATCTACGACCGCCTGTTCCGGGGGGCGCGCATCTTTCTCGCCACACCTCGCCTTCGCGGCCTGATGGCGGTGAACCTGGCCGTTGCGGCGGCGGGGGCGATGGTGTTCGTGAACACGGTGGTGTTCGTGCAGTCCCGGCTGGGCTTCGCCGAGCAACAGACGGCCCTGGCCCTCGCGGCATTCGGCGGCGGGTCGATGGCTGTCGCCCTTGCCCTGCCGCGTCTGTTGGCGCGTGTGCCGGACCGGAATGCGATCCTGACGGGCGGCATCGTCCTGGCCGCCGGTACCGCAACGGCGGCGGCGGTGGACGAATTCGCAATGCTCCTGGGATTGTGGTTCGTTCTCGGCTGCGGATATTCCCTGGCGCTGACGCCCTCGGGACGCCTGCTCAGACGCTCCGCCCATGCCGAGGACCGTCCGGCGGTCTTCGCCGCGCAGTTCGCGCTGTCCCATGCCTGCTGGCTGCTGACCTATCCGGTGGCGGGCTGGATCGGGGCCGTCATGGGCCTG
Organism: uncultured Alphaproteobacteria bacterium; assembly: GCA_963976055.1. Taxonomy (GTDB): domain Bacteria; phylum Pseudomonadota; class Alphaproteobacteria; order Rhodospirillales; family Casp-alpha2; genus UBA1479. Next base: position 337,451 of record CAXBJB010000001.1, on the reverse strand, counting down.
CCGGTCAGCGCTCTGGTTCTGGGCAGCCTCGCCGGCGCCGGTGTCATCGGCGCGATCCTATTGTGGCCCGCCTCCGATCCCGAGACCATGGAACACGAACATCCCGATCTGCCGGACAGCCATCCGCATCTGGCGTCGGGAGAACATCGCGGCGATCACCGCCACGCCCATCCCTACGTCATCGATGACCTGCATTTCATGTGGCCCCATGGCCGCTGAGCTCACGGCCTACGGCGGCCTGTTTCTGATCGCCTTCCTGGCTGCGACGATCCTGCCTGCGCAGTCGGAAATCGGGCTCGCAGGCCTGCTCCTGTCCGGTGACTACAGCGTCGCCCTGCTGATCGTGGCCGCCAGCCTGGGCAATACCCTGGGTGCCGTCGTCAACTGGGCGCTCGGCCGCTGGATCGAACATTTCCGCGACCGCAAATGGTTTCCGGCCAAACCCGAACAGTTGGACAAGGCCGTCGGCTGGTATCACCGCTACGGGCGATGGAGCCTGCTGTTAAGCTGGATGCCGTTCATCGGCGACCCGTTGACCCTGGCGGCGGGCGTGCTGCGCGAGCCGTTCTGGAGTTTTCTTGTTCTCGTCGCCGTCGCCAAAACAACCAGATATTTAATCGTAACCGGGATTACACTGCATATGACCTGAGGGCAGATAGATGTCACCTAAGCCGCATTGACGTCCAAGAAACATATTCATTTGCCAAGAAACGGATAAAATCCAACAAGATATAAATTGTCAGCTTTCCTACCGCTTTCATTTGGATTCCTTGCTTACGTTTTCGAAATTCCCTGTTCTACAAACTAGTGAATCCCACATTCAATTGCCGGATATCTATGAACTGTGGCCTTAGCGAACAGTGAAAATTCGGCCTTATCGACTAAAATTCCCTATACCGTCCCTGTTTATCAGTGAATTCCGCACAGAGACCAGTTGGCTTAGGACTGCCCTCTCCGCCATTTAGTCTTGGGTCAAAACGCGGTTCGCGTGAACCTCGAGAGACATCCCCGGAATGCAAAGACATAACCCCGCATTAGACATCTCTTCTCGCCGGAATTTCCGGTGTCCATCGGTTTCGGGGCGCTCTCGGCGAAACATCTCTCCAAGCCTGAAATTCAGTTCGCATGCAGATGATGGCAGCAACGGAACCCAGTTAAGTCCCATCAAAAATTGAAGTCGAGACGCCCAGCTCTTCGCCAATGAAATACCGTGCGAGGCCCCTGATTACGTCGGCCGCAACGTGAAGCCGGCGCAGTTCCTCAAAGTCATCCGGGTCAGAAACATATCCCTCGCTCACGTGGGCGACCGCGTGTCGGCACATTTTCCAAATGTATTGAGGCGGCGGTTCATTGCCGCAGGCTTCTTCGAAACGCTCAATTTCAGGAGCTAGATAACTGGCGTCCCTAAACCCTTGATAGTTATCTTCGATCCACTTTTTTGCCTCTGCGACCGTGCCCGGCTTACCTGGTTTCCGATACTTTACTTCGATCACCTTCACATAGGAGAGCACGGCATAAGCGACGAGGTAGTTTTGCTCCGCGTTCCTGCCTTGCCGATACAGAGCCAGGGCCATCTGGGCATCTTTCGATGCAGGCATTTGTCTGGCAAATGCCCAGTGGTGTGCTGTTGCAAACGCCAAGTCTCTTTTGCCCATTGCGGTTGGAAATCGCGAACCGGATGAACCTTCCTGAAGCGTGCAGAACTGATCGTCGCACCACGTTAGCAAGCTCAGGAACCGATTTATTAACGTATATGCGTCGCCAGAACCTAACTGCGCTGCGCGCAGGTCAATGTGGATCGACGTATCGCTTTCTTTTGTCGTCGGCATGAGTACAAGCCTGCGATCGCCGAACTCGACTACCGTCTCTTCTTTGGGCCAAGTCACCTGTGTATCGACTGCTAGGTTCAGGAAATTCGAGCCCGCTGTGATACCAAGCCGGTGAACACGTTCTTCTTTTTGTCGCTCAAGCTCGTCGTCATCTGGATCGATAAGATGGTCGAATGCATGGTCCGGGTATTGGATGCGCATCTCTCTGGCGACACACTCAAATAAACTGGGAAAGAAGACCGTTTCTTTGATCGCCGATGAGATCAAGGAACGCGGATCGAAACCCTGCTCAGCACCTCGCCCCGTGAGCGACGTCGCCAATGCCCCGACATAGTAGGCAGTCCGCGTTTCGCCTTCTGCCACATAAGTGATCGCTCCTCGTCCATGGCAGTTCGTGTAGATCTCACTTCCAGAAGCGCGAACCTCCAGGATGGCATCAAGCGCGTCTTCGTTTTGGAGTATCTCGATAAGTGCCCCGCCGAAGGTCGCAGCCCCTTTATAGGATACATCAACTCCACCCACGGGTTTGAGGCCAAGGAGAATCTTGGCAGCGTGTCCTCCCCATCCTGGTTTGTCTGCCACAAGTGAGAGAATCCCGGCGGCTGCTTCCTTATACGTAAGATGTTGAGCGTTCTTCCCACGCCCTCGTGGCAACAGGCCAAATTCGCGCACCGATTGAAACCGTTGAACCATGTCGGCATGGGCCCGATGCGAAAACTCGGTTTTCGCCGCTTCTGATGAAAGGACGGTTTCCAGTTGCTTTGCGATCATGTCGAAGACCAAAAAATTTATCTACAATATGAATTTTGAATTTAAAAATCATATTTGTCAATCTACTGCGTGCGAGCCCAGAATCATCTCTCTTTGGCGTTTCCAATTCCTTGGATATCCGCACTTTCTCGACTGGCACCGGGAACACTGTTTCAAGGCCTGACACGACGCCGCGAAGCCGATCACCTGGAAATGCAACAGGGCCGCGCGCTACCCCGCCCCGGCGGACAGACGCTCCAGGAACATCAGGCCGTATTCCTCCAGCTTTTTCGGGCCGACGCCGTTGATGTCGGCCATCTGTTCCAGGGTGGCGGGGCGGCTCAAACACATCTCGCGCAGGGTCGCGTCGGAAAACACCACATAGGCCGGCACGCCGCGCGCCTTGGCCAGTTCCTGGCGCAGCTTCTTCAGATTGGCGAGCAGACCGGCAAGCTCCGGCGGCAGGTCCGGCACCGCCCCGCGCCCGCTGCGGGTGCGCGCCGTCGCGGCCTTGCCGGGGGCGGGCTCGCGGATCAGGAACGCGCTGCCCCCTTGCAGGACCGCCTCGGCCCGCTCGGTCAGCTTCAGGCTGCCGTAACCTTCGATGTCGACCGCGAGATACCCCCCGGCCAGGGCCTGGCGGATGAAGCTCTGCCAATAGCCCTTGGCATGGGCCGCGCCGACGCCGTAGGTCGGCAGTTGGTCATGGCCGCGGTCCTTGATCTTCTGGGTCGCCGCCCCCCGCAGGATGTCGATCAGATGGGCCGCGCCGAAGGCCTGGCCCGTGCGCATGGCGGCGGAGAACAGCATCTGCGCCTGAACCGTCGCATCGACCAGTTTCGGCGGGTCGAGGCAGATGTCGCAGTTGCCGCAGGGTTCCGTCGTCTCGTCGAAATAGGACAGCAGGGTCACCCGCCGGCAGGTCGTCGCCTCGCAATAGGCGAGCAACGCATCCAGGCGCTTGTGTTCGCGCCGCCGGTGGTCGTCGTCCTCGCCGTCCTGGTCGATGAACTGGCGGCGCATGCGGATGTCGTCCAGGCCGTAGATCAGCTTCACGTCCGCCGCCGCCCCGTCGCGCCCGGCGCGGCCGATTTCCTGGTAATAGGCCTCCATGCTGCCCGGCAGGTTGAGGTGGAAGACATAGCGGATATCCGGCTTGTCGATGCCCATGCCGAAGGCGATGGTGGCGACCATGACCACGCCGTCCTCGGCCATGAAGACTTCCTGGTTGTCGCGCCGCACCTCGGCCGACAGACCCGCGTGATAAGGCAGCGCCCGGTGGCCGTTGGCGTTGAGGAATTCGCTGACTTCCTCGGTCAGGCGGCGGGACAGGCAATAGACGATGCCCGATTGCCCCGCCCGCGCGGCGATGAAATCCAACAGCTGGCGCCGCCAATCGGCCTTCGGCTCGACCGCCAGGTGCAGGTTGGGCCGGTCGAAGCCGTGGACGATGATCTCGCCCCGGCCGGCGAACAGCTTGGCGGCGATGTCGCGGCGGGTCGCCTCGTCGGCGGTGGCGGTGAAGGCGGAAAATACGGCACCCGGAAAGGCGTCCTTGAGGTGCGACAGGGCCTCGTATTCCGGGCGGAAGTTCATACCCCATTTGGAAATGCAATGGGCCTCGTCGACCACGAACATGTCGGGGCCGATCTTCTGCAGGGCGTGGATCATGCGATCCGTCATCAGCCGTTCCGGCGACAGATACAGCAGCTTGCAGGCCCCGCCCTGCACCCGCTTCCAATCGGCCACGTTGGCGTCGCGCTCGCGTCCGGAATGGATGCAGGCGGCATCGACGCCGAGCGCCCTGAGCGCCGCGACCTGATCGTCCATCAGCGCGACCAGGGGCGAGATCACCACCGTCAGGCCGCCGAACACCAGGGCCGGGATCTGATAGCACAGCGACTTGCCCGCCCCGGTCGGCATGACCACCAGCGCGTTCCGCCGCGCCAGCAGGCCGGCGACGATCTCCGCCTGCCCCGGGCGGAACGCCTGCAGCCCGAACACGGCATGCAGCAGGTCTTCGGCCTCGGCCTGGCGGGGGGTCGTGTCCATGTGAATGAGAGGTTCCCGTAAAATTTTCGCAGGCAGGCCGGTGTGCGCAGCCCGGGGCCGCCATTCTGAGATAAGCACGAACGACAGCTCACATGAATAGTCGATGCTACTTTTTGTCAGAAATTAGGAATATATACTTGACAACAGTTGCAAGCCGCGCCATTCTCGCATCGCAAAGCGCCCGCCGGGCCCCGCCGCGATGGCGGGACAACCCGCTCAAGCGGATAACGCCTCGATCTCCAAAGTCACAATCCCCGAAACCGGCCCCATGGCTGGCGCATCCGGTTCCGTATGACGATTATCGCGTCCGGGCGCCGCCGCGGCCTCAACACCGCCGCGCCCGTCCCCGCTGCATCGGCGCGCGCGAGGAGACGCCATGCGCACCCCAATCCGCCTGAATAAGACCATCGGCGAGGCCTATGACATGGACCTGACCGATGCCCTTTCCGCCAAGCAAGCCCTGTCCAGCCTGGGGCACCTTGAAGTCCCCGACGACGGCTTCGACGAATATCCCGATCGGCCCCTGATCGAGGCCGTGAAATCGTTCCAACGCGCCGAAGGCCTCGCCGAGGACGGCGTCATGAAGCCCGACGGGCCGACGTTGACGCGGTTGAACGAGAGCCTGAAGACGTTGCCGTCATCCGCCCCGGCCCCCGAACGCGAAACCGGCCCCACGTCACTGCGCAAATCACCAGCCGAACCGGGCACGCCCTTGGACCACCACCTGGCGAGCCTGTCGGCACGCCCGGGCGCCCAGCAATCGCCCAATTCAAAACAAGTCGCCCCTGAAGGCCCCCAGGTCGCCATGGGCCCGGCGGCTGCGCTTCTCCCGCCAATATTGAGCGCCGCCGCGCGCGCCCTCCTCGGGCAAACCGCCCGGTCGGCCGCAGGTGCAGCCGCCGCTGGAGCCGCTGGCGCGCTGATCGCCAATCAAGCCAAACAAGACACAATAAACGAACGCACCGACGTTGCGCCGACCTTCCCGCCGCCGCCGGGGTACGAGCCCCCGGACAAGCCCCTGCCCGACCTGACGGAACCGGCGACCGAGCCCATCGAACTGCCGAACCTTTCACAGCCGATCCCGGAAACGGGAAAACCGACAGTCTTTGTCTCTCCCGTTCCCGCCGCAGGCGAATTCGGCCCGGACATGTGGGAGAGCAAAGGGAATGAGCAAACCCGAAAACACTTGGAGCAGGTGAGGGATTGGTTCCTGAAGAACAACGCCGGCTGGACACATGAGGCCGGTGGCCGGGATCAAGCCAGCGGAGATGAAAAGACGGAGTATTACATTCCGGGGACAGGCTACGCGTTTCCGCACCCCAGGAAAAAATCGAGTAAGACAGGCGATGGCCGCTTGGGATCGAACAGGACCGACCTTACGTTCAGAAGTCCTGACGGGAAGACGTTTGTCCACATCCAAACGGTCGACGTCGATAAGAACGGCAAACCCACGGACCGGGAACTGAGCAATGCCGAGAAGGCGAGGCGGGGCCTGGAGGCGCGTCGGTGGGAAGGAGAAATCCATCATATCCTGCTGATCGGCAAGGACTGGATGATGCCGAAATAAGTGCATTGACCCCACGCGAATGCGCGCATAACGTTTCCGGATGGCCTATTACAAGGATCGCAAAACCTACTTCCGAAGCAAGTATATCGCACTGACGGAACGGGACGAACTCGCGTTCAGCCGCGTGCTGCGCGAGTTCGAACCCGGCGTCATGTTTTTCGATGACGGCGACGTACGGTCTGAGCCGGTTTCCAATATCCCAAGTTGCCTCTGGAGACGGCTGGACATTGCACTCCCCTCGCCCGGCCAGGAACGCCAATGGAAACTGAACATCGAAACCAGAACGCAGATGGTGACGCCATGGGTCAGTTTCCGGATGGAACGATCCGTTCTTGTATGGCCCGACCCAACGAAAAAATGGGCCTTCGATCCTCCCCTGATTAGTCATGGTCATTTGGACGTCGGCTATCCGAAGAGCGAACCGGAACTGAAGCCGTTCGCCATGAAACTCCTGCGCCTCGTTAACAAAGTTACGACAAAGAGCAATTGTGTTGGCCTGGATGCGGCTCTGTGGTCACAAAACGGCGGAGATGTCCGCCGGGGCATCGGACCCGGCCTTCAATTCCCCCGCGATGAAGTGGTCAAGCTCAACAAGTACTATGACGACACGCTCTGGGACGACCGCCTGCCGGACGAGCCGACCGGCGTTCGCGTCGAATACTGACGCGCCCGTCCGCGGCCCGCGCTTACCCTACTCCGCCGCCCCGAATCCCTCCGCCATGCAAGCCGTAATCCCGCCCCCCACAAGAGCTGTCGACCGGGTGAACCGCGCCGGAGGCCGAATTCGTCTCTCTCCGGCTCTTAATTCTCCACACATCCTGACTTCACCAAAACGGTACGGATTTTTGAAGCGGCTGATTTGCCGGCGTTATTCTGCGTTGGAAATCCGCGCTTTTCGCACCCCTCTGGGCGATGCGCAGCGCCAGAATGCACCCGTCAAGTTGCCAGATCGATCGCGAGGGTCACCGGCGTCTCACAATGGCCAGACAATCAGCAGCAGCGGGATGCTGACGGCCACGACCAGAACCTCAAGCGGCAGACCGAGCTTCCAATAATCGCCGAAGCCGAAGCCCCCGGGGCCGAGGATCAGGGTGTTGTTCTGGTGCCCGATGGGGGTGAGGAAGGCGCAGGAAGCGCCGATCGCCACCGCCATCAGGAAGCAGTCGGGGTTGACGCCCAGGGCCGCGGCGATGCCGATGGCGATGGGGCACAAGACGGCCGCCGTGGCGGCGTTGTTCATGACATCAGACAGGAACATGGTGGTGATCAGCACCACAACCAGCGCCGCAACGGCATTGCCCTGCGCGATGGTGTCCACCAGAAACCGCGCCAACACATCTGCCGCGCCCGTGGCCTGCATCGCGCCCGCAACCGGGATCAGAGCGGCCAGCAGCACGATCACGGGCCAGTCGATCGAGGTATAAACCTGCCGCGGCGGCACGGTGCGCAACAGCATCGAGGCGATCACCCCCAGCGTGAATGCCGCCGCGGCGGGCAACAGCCCTGCCGTGACAATGCCCACCGACCCCAGCATGATCGCGCCCGCGATGATCGCCATCCGCTTGTCCGGAATGCGCAATTCGCGTTCGCCCAAGGGAACGCAACCGGTGTCATTGATGAAATCCGCCATCACCTCGGACGGGCCCTGCATCAGAATCAGATCGCCCGATTTCAGCCTGAGCGTTCGCAGCCGCGCCTTCGGCGGATGCCCTTCGCGTGACACCGCCAGAAGGTTGAGCCCGTAACGCGTGCGCAGCCGCAGGTCGCTGGCTGAGCGCCCGACGATTGTGGCGCCTGGCAGCACGGCCAGCTCGCGCAGCACGATATCCTCGTCATGGTTCGAGCTGTCCTCCGCATCGTCCTTGGCGTCGCCGACCTTGCCCTTGTCACCCGTTGTCCGGACTGATCGCGATGTCTGCTTCGCCTCGGCATCCGCCTTCTTTTCCGCGTCGCTTGAGGACGGCACTTGCTCCTCCAGCTTGATGCCGAAAACCGACAATGCTTCCGCCAAGGCGTCAACATCGGCCTCCAGCGCCAGAATGTCGCCTGCATGGATGTGCCGTCCGCCGTGGGGTGCGGTCATGCGCACCTCGTTGCGCACCAGCCCGACAACCTGCGCGCCGCTATCTGCGATTTCTCTTTCGAAAGCCCGCAGGGTCAGCCCGACGGCCTTGCTGTCTTCCGGCACGCGGACTTCGGTCAGGTAACTGCCTGTTTCGAACCCCCCGTCAGCCGTCGCCTTGCGGGCGGGCACGAGACGCCAGCCGACGAGCGCGACGAACGCCACGCCCACCAGGGCCACAGCCACACCCACGGGGGCGAAGTCGAACATGGCGAAATGACCCAGCCCCGCCTCGTCACGGAAGCCCGAGACGATCAGGTTGGGCGGCGTGCCGATCAGCGTGGTCATGCCGCCAAGAATGGTGCCGAATGCCAGCGGCATCAGCACCTGCCCGGGCGTCAGATCCAGCCGTCCCGAAACCTGCACGGCAATCGGCATCAGAAGCGCCATGGCGCCGACGTTGTTCATGAACCCCGACAGCAGCGCACCAAGCCCCATCAGCGCGGCCATGCTGCTCAACCGTCCCGCCTCGCGCGGCAGGACGGAGCGCGCCAGCCAGTCCACGGCACCGGTGTTCTGCAAGCCCTGACTCAGGACCAGCACACAGGCCACGGTGATCACCGCCGGGTGGCCGAAGCCGGCAAAGGCATCGGCCACCGGCACAAGCCCTCCCACGACACCGGCCATCAACGCCAGAAGCGCCACGATGTCATGACGGAACCGGCCCCAGAGGAACAACGCCATCGTGGCGGTAAGGATGGCGAAGACGAGGATCTGGGCCGTGGTCATTGAGAGGCTCCTGCTGTTCCATTCATCGCGTGTGATACCTTGGTACGCACTTCGTAGGCGGCTGCCGCAGCCTGCAGGGTAAAGAGAAGGGGTATCGGCCGCCACCTCACTTGAAGCGGAACATGGCGCCATTGAACGCGCTGGAGATGCTGTCCCAGGCCTTGTCGAAGCTGGCCTTCATGCCGGCCCAGGCATCTGTAATTTCCGTGATCTTGGCTTCCGCCTCGTCACGCTGGGCATGCACCATCGTCAGCACTGCAACTATAGGCGGAGATGTGACTGTCAGTTTGGGCCATCGTGTACTCATACTGTGTCCAAATTCGATCTACGACGACAATCCGGCACAACAATATCAATTTCCAAATCGACGAGATCGCGGCCTTCCTGGCCGCGCGCTTCGGACGGCGGCGGCGCCCCTTACCCGCCCTGCCCGCCCCGCCAGTCGATGCGGTAGAGGTCGAAGCGCCGGTCCCGCAAATTCTGCACCGTGCCGGAATGGCGCGCCGTCTTCAGGTTATCCAGGCGCAGGTCGGCGAAGGCGACCATTTCCACGTTCGGCGTCGTGTCGGCGGCGATGCCGTCGCGGGCGAAGGACACGTCGCAGGGGGTGAGGATGCAGCTTTGCGCGTATTGGATGTCCATGTTGTCGACGTTGGGCAGGTTGCCGACATTGCCGGCCAGCACGACGTACATCTGGTTTTCCACGGCCCGCGCCTGCCCGCAGTAGCGCACACGCATGTAGCTTTGCCGCTCGTCCGTGCAGAACGGCACGAACAGGATCTGCGCGCCCTGGTCGACGAGATGGCGGGACAGTTCGGGAAATTCGCAGTCGTAGCAGATGTTGACGCCGATCGGCCCACAGTCGGTCATGATGGTCGAGACCTCCGTTCCGCCCTGGATATGCCACCAGTAGCGTTCGTTGGGTGTCGGGTGGATCTTGTCCTGGCGATGGATGGAGCCGTCGCGCAGGCAGACGTAACAGGTGTTCCGGATGTCGCCGTTCTCTTCCCGCGAGGGGTGCGAGCCGCCGATGATGTTGATGTTGTAGCTGACGGCCAGTCCGCTCAGCAGTTCCTTCAGGGGCTCCGTATATCGGGTCAGATGGGCGATGGCCTCCGACGCCGGGATCTGTTCGTTCTCGATGGACAGAAGCTGCAGGGTGAACAGTTCGGGAAACACCACGAAGTCGGATTTGTAGTCGGCGACGACGTCGACGAAATATTCGACCTGGGCGGCGAATTCCTCGAACGACTTGAGCCGCCGCTGCTGGTACTGGACCAGGCTGACGCGGACCGTATCGACGGAACGGCGGCTCTGACGGTCGGACACGGGCTCCGGCGCGATGTATTTCGGATCGCGCCACACCAGATGCGCCGCGTGGCCGCCCGATTCCGTGTCCGACGGCAGGTAATCTTCGAGCACGCCGTGAATTTCGAAGCCGTTGCGAAGCTGAAAGCCGAGCACGGAATCCCTAAGGTTCTTGGCCGCCACCGCGTCCACATAGGCCCGCGGCGAGCCGATCTTCTTGGACCGCCGGGCGTAGCCCGGAATGCGCCCGCCGAACACGATGCCCTTCAGGTGCAGTTCCGTGGCCAGCGCCTTGCGCGCCGCGTACAGCCGCTGCCCGATGCGCAGGCCGCGGAAGTCGGGGTCGACGAACACCTCCATGCCGTACAGCCAGTCGCCGGCCGGGTCGTGGCGCGAGGCGAAGCCGTTGCCGGTGATCTGCCACCAGGTGTGGGGGGCGAAGGCGATCGCCTCGGCGATGCGGAAGGTCGCGCAATAGCCGACGATCTCGTCCTCGTAGGTGGCGACGAACTGGCCTTGCGGAAAGTTGTTGATCTGCCCGCGCAGCTGATCGCTCGAATAGGAGGACATGCCGGGATAGACTTTCTTGTACAACTTCTGGATGGCCGGCACGTCGCCTTCCCGTGCATGACGCACGACAAGTTTCGCCTTGGCATCGTTGGTCGCGGTTTTGGTCGGCATGTTGAATCCTATGTTATCGTCACATCACAGTGCCCGGGCCGCGGAATGCGGCGGGCGGTCGTCTAGGCGGCGCCGGCCGTCTCGGTGACGCAGGCATCGAAATCACCCGTCACCCGCCCCCGGCGGAGCGGCACGCAATCCCCGGGAAAGTCCTGGCGGAAGGTTCCACCGGCATCCCGCACCCTATCAATAAATCGTTCCAGATGGGCCATTGCCCCCGTGGGCAGGTCGTGGACGACGATCAGCGCGTGGTCAAGCGGCGCGATCAGGTCCATGGCCGTCTCGACCCAGCCGTCCGGGTCGGCCCAGTCGCGGGGGATCACGTTCCACAGCACGCAGGTATAGCGGCCTTCGATCAGGTAGTCGGCGACGGGCCGGCCCAACAGGTGCGGGCCCAGGGCGCCGCCGCCGCCGAACGGGCGGAACAGGCGGTCGGGATGGGCGAGATCGCCGATCAGGGCCTGGGTGCGGCCGATTTCGGCCTCGGGCACGTCCCGGCCCGGCAGGTTGCCCAAAGGCGTTTCGTGGCTATAGGTATGGTTGGCGATCCAATGGCCCTCGGCCGCGGCCCGCTCGGCCAGCTTGCGCCGCGCCGGATCGGCGATCTTTTTGCCGAGGACGAAAAAGCTGGCAAGAACTTCGGTCCGCGCCAGCACGTCGAGCACGCCCGGCGTCACGTCGGGTTCGGGCCCGTTGTCGAAGGTCAGGGTCACGTCGCGCATGGGCAGAGCCTAGCGGAAGGCAGGGGCGGAGGGAACGGCGGTGGCGGGGAATCAGGCGGATTTCTTGACGAACTCGGTCAAAATCACGATCTGCTGACCGTTGACCCGGCCTTCGATCTGCGCCGCGTTGTCGCGCACCAGGGAGATGCCGCGCACGGCGGTGCCCCGTTTGGCCGTGAAGTTCGCCCCCTTGACGGTCAGGTCCTTGATCAGGGTCACCGTATCGCCGGCCGCCAGTACCGCGCCGTGACAATCGCGGTGCACGACCCCGCCGTCTTCCGCCCCGGCATCCGCGCCCGATTGGGCCCAGGCCAGGGTGGTGTCGTCCAGGTAAAGCTGATCGAGAAGCTCCGCCGCCCAGGCCTCGGCGCGGAACCGGCCAAGAATACGCCAAGCCATGACCTGCACCGCCGGAACCGGCGTCCACATGCTGTCGGCCAGGCACCGCCAATGGTTGGCATCCATGGCAGCGGGATCATCGATCTGGGCCCGGCAGGCGGCGCACAGCAGCACGCAGTCGTCCGCCGTGCCCGTGGACGCGGGCGGCACCTCATGGGCCGCCAGATCATCGGCGGCGGCGCACAGCTCGCAGGCCGCGCCGCTGCGCGCAAGAAGATCGGATTCCGTGGTCATGGCGATGTCTCGTGATTGCTGGGGCCCAAGCATTTAACGGTTCCGGGCGGGGAATGGAAGCCTGCCGCGATACGCCCCGATCCGGCCGACACCGGTGGCGATCAATACTGCTCCGGCCCGGCGAACCCGGGAAACTCCGTCCGCCGCACGGCGCGGTGCATGTAGGATGCGAGGGTGGCAAAAGGTTGTCGGCCATGCTCCGGCAGGGGCAGCATCAGCAGCACCGTCAGAAGTTGCGCCTTTCCCTCGGTAAACCGCATGTAGCGCCAGACATGATTGCGGAAACCTCGGAAGGGCCGCCCTTCCGCATCTCGCTCACCGGCACCGTCGGCATCGTCGTAAATGTCATGGGCGATGATGCCGCCCGGCATGGGAATGTAACGGTCGCTGCCTCCCTCTCCGATGATATTGCCCAGAACAGCCTGATACATCTCCGTCGGGAGCAAAACCGGATCCCCGTCCTCGTCCTTCATTTCGAGGGTTCGGCATTCGACAAACATGCCCGCGTGGGATCTATCGGCCTGTAGACGGCAATACCAGCGGGGGTTGGAAGGCTCCGATTCCTGATCTACGTCAACCGACATGGCCTCCGGCAGGACGAGTTTGACCCAGTCACCGAAATTGTAGCGATGCAAGGGGCCCAAGATACCCTTAGCCGTTTCCTCATCATCGTCTCGAAAAGGATCGAGAACGGCAGCCCCAATCTCCCGCTCCATGATCTTGCGCAGGTCGACGAATTCGGGATCGTCCATTTGTGCATGGGCCAGGACCAGATTCATGGCGATTACCGCCATGTGGGGCCCGCGGTTCAGGTAGAAATGGGAGAAGCAAAAGCGTAGGTCCTCGCCGCCCTCTTCCGTGTCGTAGACGCGATGCCAGCGGTATCCCTCCTCCACCGCTGAAATGGAACTCTCCAACAGCGGCGGCCCGGAAGCCGCCGCGCCCTTTGCGGTGTCCTCCGCCAAACGTTTCATGTCCATGTCTTCGGAGGAGGGAGCGCCGTCACCGTCCCAGGTGAAATGCTCCACCTGAATCCAGAGCGTCCCCGTATCGGGCTCGTTGCCCGCCGCGTCCTTCTCGTAGCAGCCCCAATATCCCGGCCGGTCGCCGTCGGGCCATACGCCCCAACATTCGGGAATGCGCAGCGTCACCTCGCCGTTCGCGACGGAAACGGTCTTCAGTTTATGGAAGTCGTCGCCCATGGCGCATTCCGCCAAAATATTAATACAAGTATATTTTTATTTTTATATCGCAAAAAGAGTTATTGCAATACACAGGGATCAGCGCAGCGCCGCGCAGGCGCGCTGGATGCGCTCACACGCCTGGGTCAGTTCCTCGACCGCCGCCGCGTAGGAAATGCGGAAATAGGGCGACACGCCGTAGGCGCCGCCGTGGACGGTGGCAACGCCTTCGGTTTCCAGCAGGTACATGACGAAATCGCGATCGTTTTCGATGACCTGGCCCGACGGCGTGGTCTTGCCGATCACCCCCGCGCAGGAAGGATAGACATAGAACGCTCCCTTTGGCACCGGACAAGAAATGCCCGGCGCCTGGTTGAGCATGGAGACGACCAGGTCGCGGCGATCCTCGAAGGATTTGGAGCGTTCGGCCACATAGTCCTGCGGGCCGTTCAGCGCCGCCACGGCGGCGGCCTGGCTGACCGAGGACGCCCCCACGGTGATCAGCGACTGCAGCTTGATCATCTGGCCGACCATGTCCTTGTGCGCCCCGGCATAGCCGATGCGCCAGCCGGTCATCGCGAAGGCCTTGGACACGCCGTTGACCGTGACCGTGCGGTCGAACAGCTTGGGTTCGACCTTGGCGATGGTCGCGAACTTCAGCCCGTCGAAGGCGATGTGCTCGTAGATGTCGTCGGCGATGATGCCGATGCGGGGGTGGTCCAGCAGCACATCGGCGAGGGCCCGCAGGTCCGATTCCTCATACACCGCGCCCGTCGGGTTGTTGGGCGAGTTCAGCAGCAGCCAGCGGGTCTTGGGCGTGATCGCCCCCCGCAACTGGTCGGCGGTCAGCTTGAAGTCCTGTTCTTCCGCGCAGGGCACGATGACCGGCACGCCGCGCGCGAACTTGATCATGTCGATATAGGCGACGTAGTAGGGGGCCGGCAGGATAACCTCGTCCCCCGCCTCGGTCCCCGCCATGAAGGCGTTGAAGATCACCTGCTTGGCGCCGTTGCCGACGATGATCTGATCGCGGGCATAGGTCAGGCCGTTCTCGCGCTCGAACTTGGCGATGATGGCGTCCTTCAGGGCGTTGGTCCCGGCGATGGGGGTATAGGTCGTCTGGCCCTCGCGCATGGCCTGGATCGCCGCCTCGATCACGTGGTCGGGGGTCGGAAAATCGGGCTGCCCGGAAGACAGGGCGATAATGTCCCGCCCCGCTTCCTTCATTTCACGGGCGCGCTGCGTCATCACGGCGGAGGGCGAGGTTTCGATGCGGTCCATGCGGGCCGCGAATTCCAGATCGGTCATGGATGGTTCCTGCGGGGGTGGTGTTTCTTTGGGCCTTAAACCGGCCCGAGCTCATCGTCCCCGTTTTCAGGACGGCGTCAAGAGGCGGCGCACTTCGCGCAGCGGCAGCCGACCGGCTTGATGTATTCCTCGAAGTATTCCCGGCCGTAGTCGTAGGTGATTTCCTCGCCTTCCTTGATCGGCCGGATCGCCTCGATGGTGATGCGCTTTTCGTCGTGGCTGACAAACGCCTTGGCGTTCGGCCGGCAGGAATGATTGATGTAGCGCGCCAGGTTGGCGCGCGGCGAGCCGTCGATGTAATGCTTGTCGTTCAACTGAAACAGATACCGGTTCGGCTTCGCATCGGCCTTCTTGGTGCTGAGGCGCGGGCCCGTGTATTCGATCAGCTCCTCGCCCTTCTTGAAATCCCGAAGGGCGCGCAGGCCCAGTCCGGCGGACGAGCGGAAAACCTTGAATTTCTTGGAACTGTTCTTCATGCCGGTTTCCGATGGTGAACGACGCACCCGTTCTTATCGGCAATCGCCGTTGCCGGGGTCAAGATCGCGATCAGCCCCCGGCGGCGAGTCCCCCCAGCCGCCGCACCAGGGCCGCGATCTCCGGCACCCCGTCGCCGGTCTTCATGTTGGTGAAGACGAAGGGCCGGTCGCCCCGCATGCGTTTGGCGTCGCGGTCCATGACGGCGAGGTCGGCGCCGACGTGGGGGGCGAGGTCGGTCTTGTTGATGACCAGGAGGTCCGAGCGGGTGATGCCCGGCCCGCCCTTGCGGGGGATTTCCTCGCCGGCCGAGACGTCGATGACATAGATCGTGATGTCGGCCAGTTCGGGCGAGAAGGTGGCGGCCAGATTGTCGCCACCACTTTCGATCAAAATCAGGTCGAGGGCCGGAAAGGTTTTCCGCATCTCGGCCACGGCGGCGAGGTTGATGGAGGCGTCCTCGCGGATCGCCGTGTGCGGACAGCCCCCCGTCTCCACCCCCATGATGCGTTCCGGCGGCAGGGCGCCGCGCCGGGTCAGGGCCTCGGCGTCTTCCTTGGTGTAGATGTCGTTGGTGATGGCGCAGATGTCGTGGGTGTCGCGGAAGGCGCGGCAAAGCTGTTCCATCAGCGCCGTCTTGCCGGAGCCGACGGGCCCGCCGATGCCGACGCGGAGGGGGCCATGGGGAGATGGCGTGGGGGGGGATGTGATCATGATCTGAAAAGCCTCGTGTACTGGGTTTCGTGGCGCATGGCGGCCGCGTCGGAAAGAAAGGCGCAGCCGCCGGCATCGTCGAGACTGGCCGCGCCCGCTGCCGCCGCGACCGCCGCGACGTCGGGTTCGAGCGCCGCCAACACGCGCTGCCCGTCGGTCTGACCCAGCGGGATCAGCCGCACGCCCGCGGATATCAGATTGGCGGCCACGGCATGGACGAAAGCGTGCAGCGCCGGGGCCAGCGGCACCCCGTGCCCGGCCGCCGCCCAGGCGACGGCGACGGGATAGGCGCAGTCGCCGGGAATCAGGTCCGCATCGTCGCCGTCCCAGGGCCAGCTCGCCCGCGTCGCCAGCAGAAAGGCGTTGCCCTGGGCCGTGGTTTCCAGCCGCCGTTCCGAGGTCGGGCAGAGGGCGACGGCGAGATCGTTGATCTCCGCCAGTGCGGCCCCGTCCCCTGCGGCGGCGGCGTCATGGGCGCAGGCGAACAGCACGGCGTCGGACCACGCCCCGCCATGGGCCAGCAGGTCGCGCAGCCAGCGTTCCAGACCCGCCCGGTCCGCCACCGCCCCCGTTTCCACCGCCCATTCCAGGCCGTGGCTGTAAGCGAAGGCGCCCACGGGATAACCCGGCGACAGCCAGGCCAGCAGCCGATAGAGAGACGCGCTATCCATGGGAGTGTCCGCCATGGGAATGGCCGTGATGATGGTCATGGGAAGGGTCGTCGTCGTGGTCATGACCATGCGTCCGCCCATGGCCGTAGGCGCCGCCCTCCGGGTTGAAGGGGGCCGAGACATGGGAAACGGTCGCCCCCAGCCTCACCAGCATATCCTCGATCACATGATCGCGGCGGATGCGTAGCCGGTCGCCCAAAAGTTCCGTCGGCAGGTGCCGGTTGCCCAGATGCCAGGCGACGCGGACCAGATGGTCGGCGTCATCACAAGTGACCTCGGCCAGCGGTTCCGCCGCCGCCGTCACGGCGACCAGCCGGCCGTCGTCGAGCACCAGACCGTCGCCGTCGGCCAAAGCCTCAGCCTCGGCCAGATCGAGCAGAAACTCGAGCCCGCCCGTGCCGGTCATCGCCATGCGCCGCCGGTGACGGTGGTCGAAGTCGAGCACCACCGTGTCGGCGGCCGCCCCCGACCAGTCCCCCTTCCGCTTGAGCGCCGTTGCCCGAAGCATGTGCCTCTCCCTCAGAATAAGAAGTACCGCTGCGCCATGGGCAGCACGTCCGCCGGCTCGCAGGTCAACAGTTCGCCGTCGGCGCGGACTTCATATGTTTCCGGGTCGACCTCGACCTTGGGCGTGGCGTCGTTCAGGACCATGGACTTCTTGGAAATCCCGCCGCGCGTGTTCTCGACGGCGAGCAATTCCTTGGCCACGCCCAGATGATGGGCGATGCCGTCGTCGAGCGCCGCCTTGGACACGAAGGTCACCCCGGAGGCCGCCATGGACCGCCCGAAGGCACCGAACATGGGCCGGTAGTGCACCGGCTGCGGCGTCGGGATGGACGCGTTGGGGTCGCCCATGGCCGCCGCCGCGATGGTGCCGCCGATCAGGATCATGTCCGGCTTCACCCCGAAAAAGGCGGGCGACCACAGCACCAGGTCGGCGCGCTTTCCGACCTCGATGGAGCCCACGTGCTTGCTGAGGCCGTGGGCGATGGCCGGGTTGATGGTGTACTTGGCGATATAGCGTTTGACGCGCAGGTTGTCGTTGTCGCCCGTCTCACCCGCCAGACGGCCGCGCTGGCGCTTCATCTTGTCGGCGGTCTGCCAGGTGCGGATCAGAACCTCGCCCACGCGGCCCATGGCCTGGCTGTCCGACGCGATGATCGAGAACGCGCCCAGGTCATGCAGGATATCCTCCGCCGCGATGGTTTCCTTGCGGATGCGGCTTTCGGCGAAGGCGACGTCTTCGGGAATGTTGCTGTCCAGGTGATGGCAGACCATCAGCATGTCCAGATGTTCTTCCAGGGTGTTGACCGTGTAGGGCCGGGTGGGGTTGGTGGAGGACGGGATCACGTTCATCTCGCCGCAGACCTTGATGATGTCGGGCGCATGGCCGCCGCCCGCCCCTTCGGTGTGGAAGGCGTGGATGGTGCGGCCCTTGAACGCGGCCACCGTGTTCTCGACGAAGCCGCTTTCGTTCAGCGTGTCCGTATGGATCATCACCTGCACGTCCATGTCGTCGGCGACGGCGAGGCAGCAGTCGATGGCCCCCGGCGTGGTGCCCCAGTCCTCGTGCAACTTGAGCGAACAGGCCCCCGCCCGCACCTGCTCGATCAGGCCCGCCGGCAGCGCCGCGTTGCCCTTGCCGGCGAAGGCCAGGTTCATGGGCAGGCCGTCGGCGGCCTGGATCATGCGCCCGATGTGCCAGGGGCCGGGCGTGCAGGTCGTGGCGTTGGTGCCCGTGGCCGGGCCCGTGCCGCCGCCCAGCATGGTGGTGACGCCCGACATCAGGGCATCCTCCACCTGCTGCGGGCAGATGAAATGGATATGCACGTCGAGGCCGCCCGCGGTCAGGATCTTGCCCTCGCCCGCGATGGCTTCCGTGCCCGGGCCGATGACGATGTCGACGCCCGGCTGGGTGTCCGGATTGCCCGCCTTGCCGACGGCGACGATGCGTCCGCCCTTCAGGCCCACGTCGGCCTTGACGATGCCCCAATGGTCGACGATCAGGGCGTTGGTGATGACCGTGTCGACCGCGCCCTCGGCCCGCGTCGCCTGGGACTGGCCCATGCCGTCGCGGATGACCTTGCCGCCGCCGAACTTGACCTCCTCGCCATAGGTGGTGAAGTCCTTTTCGACCTCGATGAACAGCTCCGTATCGGCGAGGCGTACCTTGTCGCCCACGGTGGGGCCGAACATGTCTGCATAGGCGGCCCGATTAATTCTTGCCGGCATTATTTCGCCCCCCCGTCGAGATCGCCCATGACCTTTTGATTGAAGCCGTAGACCTTGCGCGCCCCCAAAAGCGGCACCAGGGTCACGTCGCGGGACTGGCCCGGTTCGAACCGCACGGCCGTGCCCGACGCGATGTCGAGGCGCATGCCACGCGCCTTCTCGCGGTCGAAGTCCAGCGCCCCGTTGGTTTCATGGAAATGATAGTGGCTGCCGACCTGGACCGGCCGGTCGCCCGTGTTGGCGACGGTCAGGGTCACGGTCGGCTGACCCGCGTTCAATTCGATCTCGCCGGGGGCGGCGATGATTTCACCTGGGATCATGGCGTCCTCCCTCAACGGATCGGGTCATGGACGGTGACCAGCTTAGTCCCGTCGGGAAAGGTCGCTTCGACCTGCACGTCGTGGATCATCTCGGGAATCCCTTCCATGACCTGGTCGCGGGTGATGACATGGGCCCCGGCCGCCATCAGATCGGCGACGGACCTCCCGTCGCGGGCCCCCTCGACCACGAAATCGGAAATCAGCGCGATGGCTTCCGGGTGGTTCAACTTGACCCCCCGTTCCAGCCGCTTGCGCGCGACCATCGCCGCCATGGAAATCAGCAGCTTGTCCTTCTCTCTGGGTGTCAGGTTCATGGATCCTCCCTTTATCTTCTTTGACGTCTAGAGGTGCCAGACGCGGGGCAGCGCCCGCCCGGCCAGCAGGTTCAGCAGCGGCACCAGACAGGCGCGCAGGGCCCGGTCGTCGGCAGCGACCAGGCGGCAGATCAGCAGGCCGGGCATCGCACTCGCCCCCGCCGTGGCCAGCGGGTCCAGCACCGCCCGCACCTCGGCCAATTTTTCCTCCGCCCCGGCCACGGCCAGAACCACCGTCGCCACCGCCTTGTTGCCCGCCAGAACGGCGGATCCGGCGGCAACGGTGTCGATGTCGCCACCGATCCGCGCCGCGTCGGCGAAGATCAGCCGTCCGTCCCGGCGGATACGCCAGGAATCGGCGAACGATCCCCCGGTGACCGTCTCGCCCGAAGCGACCCGCCCCAGCACCAATGCCTCGACCGCCAGGAAGGCCGCGTCGCCGGTGAGGTCCACGTCCAGGGACCGCTCCAGCCGCCCGCCGTCGAACAGAATCGTTTCCTGGGGCAGCCAGTGGAGCGCCGCCCCCGCGCCCGCCGTCAATCGCGTGTCGACCCGCGCTGGAACCTGACCCGTGGCGCGGTAGACCCGCTCGCAGGCCTGGGAGGTCAGGGTCAGGGCCGCCCCGGCCCCAGCCTCCGCCTCGGTCGCGTAGTGGTCGCCGCCCGTCAGCCCGCCCGCCGTGTTGAGCAGAACCGCTTCAACCGACGACGGACCGTAGACCTTGGGCAGGCGCAGCTTGGCGCAGCCGTCCTGGTACAACTCGGCCAAGCGCGTGACGCCGTCCTCGACCCGGACCGCGATCCGGGCCCGACCGCGGGCACGCTGCAGGGAAAGGGTTTCGCCGGGCCGGTCAGACGGTGAGGTGCCGTCGTACATCGTCCGCGTCCAACTCGTTCTTGTCACCGGCGACAATGACCTCGCCCCGGTCCATGACGGTGATGGCGTCGGCCAATTCGTGGGCGAAATCAAAATACTGTTCGACCAGCAGGATCGCCATTTCCCCTTTCTCGCGCAAGTAGGAAACCGCGTCCTTCACCGTCTTGTTGGTCGCGCCATTGGAATCCCCCGGCGGCGTGTCGTAGACCCGGAAGGACGAGGCCTCGTCCTGCTTGTTCGACCGGTCGCGCAGGAACTTGATGGCGCCGCCGATGTCCTTGATGATCGAGGGCTGAATGCCTTCCGTCGGCTCGTCCAGCACCAGCAGGCGCGGCCGCGTGACCAGCGCCCGGCCGATCGCCAGTTGCTGCTGCTGCCCGCCGGACAGGTCGCCGCCCCGGCGCTTCAGCATGGTCTTGAGCACGGGGAACAGCTCAAACACCTCGTCCGGCACGAAGCGCAGCTTGGCCGGCAGGCCGGCGAACCCGGTCTCCAGGTTTTCCTGCACGGTCAGCAGCGGGAAAATCTCGCGCCCCTGGGGCACGTAGGCGATGCCGCGCCGTGCCCGGTCGAAGGTCGCAAGCGAATTGACCGAGACCCCGTCCCACAGGATGTCGCCGTTCGCGATGGGATGATGGCCGACGATGGCGCGCAGCAGGCTGGTCTTGCCGACGCCGTTGCGGCCCAGAACGCAGGTCACCTTGCCGACCTCGGCCGTCATGCTGACGCCGCGCAGCGCCTGGGCGGCGCCGTAGAACAGGTCGACGTTTCGGACTTCAAGCATCTCTCGCCTTCCTCTCCCTAGCGTCCCAGATAGACTTCGATGACGCGCTCGTCGGCGCTGACGTAATCGAGCGTGCCCTCGGCGATGGCCGAGCCTTCGTGCAACACCGTGACCTGAACATCCAGGTCGCGCACGAAAGCCATGTCATGTTCGACCACGACCACGGAATGACGCTGGGCGATGTCGCGCAGCAGCCTCGCGGTTTCTTCGGTTTCCGCATCGGTCATGCCGGCGACCGGCTCATCGACCAACAGAAGCTTGGGGTCCTGGGCCAGCAGCATGCCGATTTCCAGCCACTGCTTCTGGCCGTGGGACAGGTTGGCGGAAACCTCGTCCTTGACGCGGGTCAGGCGGATGATCTCAAGGATGTCCTCGATCTCTTTCCGGTCCTTGGCCCCCGTGAGGTGGAACAGGGTATCCCAGGCCCGACGCCCGGATTTCAGCGCCAGGACCAGGTTGTCCCACACCGTGTGATTTTCGAACACGGTCGGTTTCTGGAACTTGCGGCCGATGCCGAGGGA
Source organism: uncultured Alphaproteobacteria bacterium (assembly GCA_963976055.1). Taxonomy (GTDB): domain Bacteria; phylum Pseudomonadota; class Alphaproteobacteria; order Rhodospirillales; family Casp-alpha2; genus UBA1479. The sequence continues at coordinate 315,663 of CAXBJB010000001.1, read as the reverse complement.
CGCGATCTCCGCCTCGTCCAGGCGGGTCAGGTTGACGGTCTCGTCGAACAGCACGCGGCCGTTGTCGGGCTTGGTCTTGCCGGTGATGACGTCCATCATCGTGGTCTTGCCCGCCCCGTTGGGGCCGATGATGGCGCGCATCTCGCCCGGTTTCACCGTCAGCGACAGATCGCGCAGGGCCCGGAAACCATCGAACGAGACGTTGACGTTTTCCAGATAGAGGATCGAGCTTTTAGATGACATGCGCTCAATCTCCTTCCTGCGGCTGCGGCGCGGCGGCCGCGCCCTTGGACGCCCGGCGCTTGGCCATGAACTCGTCATAGGTGCCGACGATGCCTTTCGGCAGGAACAGGGTCACAGCGATGAACAGCCCACCCAGGGCGAACAGCCAGAATTCCGGCAGGATGCCCGTGAACAGGGTCTTGCCGAAGTTGACCAGGATCGCCCCCACCGTCGCCCCCACCAGGGTGCCCCGGCCGCCGACGGCGACCCAGATCACGACCTCGATGGAATTGGCGGGCGTGAATTCCGACGGATTGATGATGCCGACCTGGGGTACGTACAGCGCCCCCGCGACCCCGGCCATGCAGGCCGACAGGGTCCAGACCAGAAGCTTATAGTTCTCGGGCCGGTAGCCCAGGAAGCGGGTCCGGCTTTCCGCGTCGCGCACGGCGATCAGCACCTTGCCGAACTTGGAGTTGACCAGCGCCTTGCAGATGATGAAGCCGATCGCCAAGGCGACCGCCGAGGCCAGCAGCAGGCCGACGCGGGTCGTGTCCGCCTGCACGTCGAAGCCGAGGATTTCCTTGAAATCGGTCAGGCCGTTGTTGCCGCCGAAGCCCATGTCGTTGCGGAAGAAGGCGAGCATCAGGGCGAAGGTCAGGGCCTGGGTGATGATCGAGAGATAGACCCCCGTGACCCGCGAGCGGAAGGCGAACCAGCCGAACACGAAGGCGAGCACGCCGGGCACCACCACGACCATCAGGGCCGCGAACCAGAACTGGTCGAAGCCCTGCCAGAACCAGGGCAATTCCTTGTAGTTCAGGAACACCATGAAGTCGGGCAGGACCGGATCGCCGTAGACGCCGCGCGTGCCGATCTGGCGCATCAGGTACATGCCCATGGCATAGCCGCCAAGCGCGAAGAACGCCGCATGACCCAGCGACAGTACACCGCAGAAACCCCAGACAAGATCGACCGAAAGCGCGAGCAGGGCATAGCAGAGATACTTGCCGAGCAGCGCCACCGTATAGGACGAGACGTGAAGCGGGTTGGCGTCGTCGGTGCCGAGGCTGAGCACGGACACCCCGATGACGACCAGGAACAAGAGCCCCAGGAAGATCGCCGTGCGGCGGTCGAAGCCGCCTTGAATAAGTCTGAGGGTCATCATGTCTCGATCGCTCGGCCCTTGAGGGCGAACAGCCCCCGTGGACGTTTCTGGATGAACAGGATGATGAACACGAGAACCAGGACCTTGCCCAGCACGGCGCCCGCATAGGGCTCCAGGAACTTGTTGGCGACGCCCAGCGTCATGGCCCCCACCAGCGTGCCCCACAGGTTGCCGACCCCGCCGAACACCACGACCATGAAGCTGTCGATGATGTAGGACTGGCCCAAGTTGGGGCTGACGTTGTCGATCTGCGAGAGCGCGACCCCGGCGATCCCGGCGATGCCGGAGCCGAGCCCGAAGGTCACGGCGTCGACCCAGTTGGTGCGGATGCCCATGGCGCCGGCCATGCGGCGGTTCTGTGTGACGGCGCGCATCTGCAGGCCGAGCGAGGTCTTTTTCAACACCGCCATCAGGGCGAACAGCACGACCAGCGAGAACACGACGATCCACAGCCGGTTGTAGGTGATGGTCAGGTGGCCGACCTGGAACGCGCCGGCCATGTAGTCGGGCGTGCCGACCTCGCGGTTGGACGGCCCGAAGATGGTACGCACGGCCTGCTGCAGGACCAGGCTGAGCCCCCAGGTCGCGAGCAGGGTTTCCAGCGGGCGGCCGTAGAGAAAGCGGATGATGCAGCGTTCCACCGCCATGCCGACGGCACCGGCGACCAGAAAGGCCAGCGGCACAGATATCAGCAGGGAATAAGCGAACAGTTCCGGCATCGAGGTGCGGATGACTTCCTGCACCATGAAGGTCACGTATGCCCCGATCATCACCATTTCGCCGTGGGCCATGTTGATGACCCCCATGACGCCGAAGGTGATGGCGAGGCCAATGGCGGCGAGCAGCAGGACCGATCCCAGCGACAGTCCGTACCACACGTTCTGCGCCGCACCCCAGAGTTCCAGGGTCTGGCGGATCGATTTGGCCGTGGCCTCGGCGGCGGCCTTCACCGCGCCCTCCGATTGCGCGGCGGCGGCGAGCGCGATGGAAAGCGCATCGCGGTCCCCCCGTTCCTCGATCAGCTTGAGGGCCGCGATCTTGTCGGCCTCGGGCACGTCGGATTTCAGTTGCACGGCGGCGCGGGCACCCTGTAGCGCCTTCCTCACCTTATCCTCGGCCTCCTTGAGGATCGCGGCCTCGAGGGGTGCCAGCATGTCCGGGTCCTGAGACTTGAACACCGCCCCCGCCGCCTTGAGGCGCGCCGCCGGATCCTTGGACAACAGCGTCAGCCCGCCGAGGGCGGCCTTGAGCGCCCGCCGGAGCCGGTTGTTCACGCGGATCTTCTTGACCGAGAAACTGTCGGACGTGGCCACGTCCTTGCCGGACAAGGGGTCGATCAGGGTGAACCCACCCTCGGTCTTTTTGGTGATGAAGACTTTCTTGTCGGACGGCCGGACGTAAAGGTCGCCGGCCAGAAGGGCCTCGAGCGCGGGGACGACGCGGTCGTCGCCGGAAGCCGCGAGGGCCTCAATCTGCTTGGCCGTTTCGGAGAACCCGCCCGTGCCCAAGGCATCGATCTGCGCCTGGAGGGCCGTGTCGTCCGCCTGGGCCGGTCCCGCGGGGATCAGCCAGGCCAGGGCCAGGAAAAGCACTAATGAATTAATGGATCGCGCCATGAGCCTGCCGCCGTTGCCAGGATGGTGGTTGCGGAAATTTCGGATGGTGTGGGGGGCGGGGCGTGTGCCCCGCCCGCCCGTGTGGTCTGTTGCCGTCACGGTGTGACCGGACCCCGGATCAGGAGCCCTTGCCGCTGCACTTGCCGGTCTTGACGTTGAAGTTGCCGCAAGACATCGGCTTGCGCCAATCGGAGATCAGGTCCTTGGAGCCCGGCAGGAAGTCGGACCAGGCGTCGCCCGGCACCAGGCCCGGCGTCGAGGACACGGTTTCGAACTGGCCGTTGGCCTGAATTTCGCCGATCAGCACCGGCTTGGTGATGTGGTGGTTCGGCATCATGGCCGACACGCCGCCCGTCAGGTTCGGCACGGTGACGCCGACGATGCTGTCGATCACGGCGTCCGGCTTGGTCGTGCCAGCGATCTCGACCGCCTTCACCCACATGTTGAAGCCGATGTAATGGGCTTCCATGGGGTCGTTGGTCACGCGCTTGTCGTTCTTGATGAAGGTCTTCCATTTCTTGATGAACGCGGCGTTTTCCGGCGTGTTGGCGGACATGAAGTAGTTCCAGGCGGCCAGGTGGCCGACCAGCGGGGCGGTATCGAGACCGGCCAGTTCCTCTTCGCCGACGGAGAACGCGACGACCGGAATGTCTTCGGCCTTGATGCCCTGGTTGGCCAGTTCCTTGTAGAACGGCACGTTGGCGTCACCGTTGATGGTCGAGACGACAGCGGTCTTCTTGCCGGCGGACCCGAACTTCTTGATGTCGGCGACGATGGTCTGCCAGTCGGAATGACCGAACGGCGTGTAGTTGATCATGATGTCTTCGGCGGCAACGCCCTTGTTCTTGAGATAGGTCTCAAGAATCTTGTTGGTGGTGCGCGGATAGACATAGTCGGTCCCGGCCAGGACCCAGCGCTTCACGCCTTCCTGCTTGGCCAGGTAATCGACGGCGGGGATCGCCTGCTGGTTCGGCGCGGCCCCGGTGTAGAACACGTTCTTCTGGCTTTCTTCGCCTTCGTACTGGACCGGATAGAACAGAACCGAATTCAGTTCCTCGAACACCGGCAGCACGGACTTGCGCGACACCGAGGTCCAACAACCGAACACCACATCGACCTTCTTGACCTCGATCAGCTCGCGCGCCTTTTCCGCGAACAGCGGCCAGTTGGACGCGGGATCGACGACGACGGCTTCGAGCTTCTTGCCCAAAAGGCCGCCTTTCTTGTTCTGCTCCTCGATCAGCATCAGCATGACGTCCTTCAGCGTGGTTTCGCTGATCGCCATGGTGCCGGACAGAGAATGGAGAATGCCGACTTTGATGGTGTCGGCGGCCTGCGCGACGGTGCTCGTCATCGCGGCCGCGGCCAGGGCGATGCCCGCCACTGCCCCCCGGAAATACGTTTTCATTATATCGCCTCCAAATAAGGAATTGTTGCTGCGTTGCGGCAAGGTAATGGCAAACGCCGTGCCAATTTGCACAGCCCCGGGACGAATAAGAATATCTATTATTTTTCAATACATTAAAACATTCTTGACCGACGCAGCCTTGCGAATGCGCCGCAATATAAGATTAAAAATTATGCAAATTTGCGTATTTGCCTAAAACATAGACATACAAGTGTGCGATGGCGAAGCCGTCGATTTCACCGCCGCCGGACGCCCAATCGGCAAATGACAAATTCACTTGGCGCGGGGTATAAGGCACACCTATATCGAATATATCAATACCTGCCATAGATTCACCCTATTGTCTGGGCTATAACCCGCCGACCCCCACCGCCGACCCGGCCCCATCCCATCGGAGAGATCATGATCACGTCCAACCGCGACGCCCGCGCCACCCATTCCGAAACCCTGACCAAGGCCGGCAAGCTGCGCCGGATGCTGACCTCGCCCGATCTGGAATTCATCATGGAGGCTCATAACGGCCTGTCGGCGAAGATCGTCGAGGAAGCCGGGTTCAAGGGCATCTGGGCGTCCGGCCTGTCCATGTCGGCGGCCTTGGGCGTGCGCGACAACAACGAAGCGTCCTGGACCCAGGTCCTGGAAGTCCTGGAATTCATGTCCGACGCCACGTCGATCCCGATCCTGGTCGACGGCGACACCGGCTGGGGCAACTTCAATAACATGCGCCGCGCGGTGACCAAGTTCTGCCAGCGCGGCATCGCCGGCATCTGCATCGAGGACAAACTGTTCCCCAAGACCAATTCCTTCATCGGCGAGGGCCAGCCGCTGGCCGACATGGCCGAGTTCGCGGGCAAGATCAAGGCCGGCAAGGACAGCCAGACCGACCCCGACTTCTCCATCGTCGCGCGGCTGGAAGCCTTCATCGCCGGGCGCGGCCTGAACGAGGCGCTCGACCGCGCCCATGCCTATGCCGAGGCCGGCGCCGATGCCGTGCTGTGCCATTCCAAGCTGGCGACGGCGGACGAGATCATGGAATTCATGCGCCAGTGGGACAACCGCGTGCCGGTGGTGATCGTGCCGACCAAGTACTACGCCACGCCGACGGACGATTTCCGCAAGGCCGGCGTGTCGTTGGCCATCTGGGCCAACCACAACCTGCGCGCCTCGATCACCGCCATGCGCGAAACCACGGCCCGCATCCTGCGCGAGGAAAGCCTGGCCGGGATCGAGCCGCATATCACGACCGTGTCGGAAATCTTCGCCCTGCAGGGCAATGCCGAACTGCGCCAGGCCGAAGGCCGCTATCTTCCGGCCAAGACGGCGCCGGGGGCGGTGATCCTGGCGGCATCCCGCGGCCAGGCCCTGGGCGAGCTGACCGCCGACCGGCCGAAATGCATGATCGACGTGCGCGGTCGGCCGCTGCTGGCCCGCCTGACCGATACGTTGAGGCAGTCGGGCGTGCGCGACATCACGGTCGTGCGCGGATACGCCAAGCAGATGATCAACCTGCCGGGCATCCAGACGGTGGACAACGACTTCTATGAGAAAACCGGTGAAGTCGGCAGCCTGGCCTGCGCCAAGGACGCGATCCGGGGCGACTGCGTCATCGCCTACGGCGATATCCTGTTCCGCCACCATCTTGTCGACAAGCTGATGGAAACCGCGGGCGACATCGTTGTCGTGGTCGATGGTCAATGGCGGGCGCGCGGCGACGAACACCAGAACGACGCCGCCGAAGCGGTCTGGGTGCGCGACTTCGCCGAATGCTCCCTGCCCTTCGCCGCCGACTTCATGGACGAGGATGCGCCCGTGACCCTGAAACGGATGGGCCCCGACCTTGACGAAGCCGCCATCGCGGGGGAATGGGTCGGCCTCGCCCGCGTCACGGAAAAGGGCGCCGAACTGGTGCGCGCGGAAATCGACGCCATGCTGGCCGAGGGCCTGGCCAAGGCGGGCCTGCCCGAATTGTTCTCCCGCCTGGTCGCCAAGGGCGTTGAGATTTCCGTTGCCTACGTGGCCGGACAATGGATGGACATCGACCAGGCCGCCGACCTGAACCAGGCGAAACTGTTCCTGTAGGTTTCTGCTCCCTCCTTCTCACCTTCCCTTCTCACTGCCTCACCGTCTCAGTGGTTCCCCTTGTTTTTTGAACCACAGAGGCAGTGAGACGGTGAGAAGAAAAGGGGGAGGCAACCGAATGCACCGGCCCTCTTGCCGAGATGGCCGGCGATACGATATGCCAGCAGGCACGACCCTGCATCGACCGGGAAAGCACATCATGATCGACGCCGACGATTTCCTGACCCCGCTGCGCGCGCGGGGATACGACTTCTTTACCGGGGTCCCCTGTTCGTTCCTGACGCCGCTCATCAACAAGGTGGTCGGCGCCTCGGCGGGCCAGGGTTCTGGTAGCGGCGGCAACGCGCGCATGGACTACGTGCCGGCGGCCAGCGAGGGCGAGGCCGTGGCCATCGCCTCGGGCGCCTGGCTGGCCGGCCGCGGAGCGGTGGTGATGTTCCAGAACTCGGGATTGGGCAACGCGGTCAATCCGTTGACGTCGTTGAACCATCCGTTCCGCATCCCGTCCCTGGTGGTCACCACCTGGCGGGGAGCCCCGGGGTTGAAGGACGAACCGCAACACGAGGTCATGGGCGAGATCACGCCGGACCTGCTGGACGTCATCCGCATCCCCCACCTTCCGTTCCCGACCGAGGCGGCGACGGTCGAACCCGCCTTGAAAGTGGCCTTCAGCTACATGGATGCCGAAAACCTGCCCTTCGCCTTCATCATGGAAAAGGGCAGCGTCAAGGACGACGGCCTGGACGCAACGCCCCTGCCCGCCCCCGACATGGGCTCGGTGACGGATTTGTTCACCGGCGGCGACCTGCCGGGGCGCATGCGGTCCATGGAAGCGGTGCTCGAGGTTCTGCCCGACAACGCCGGCATCATCGCCACCACCGGCAAATGCGGGCGCGAACTGTTCACCATCGAGGACCGCAAACAGCACCTCTATCAGGTCGGCTCCATGGGCGGGGCCGCCGGGATGGGATTGGGCGCGGCGCTCAACGTCACCTCGCCCATCGTCGTGTTCGACGGTGACGGGGCGGCCCTGATGAAGCTGGGGTCCATGGCGACCATCGGCGCCATGGCGCCCACCAACCTGATCCACATGGTGTTCGACAACGGCACCTACGATTCCACGGGCGGCCAGCCGACCACGGCCCCGGCCGTGCGCTTCGCCCGCGTCGCCCAGGCCTGCGGCTATGCCGCCGGTTGGGAAGCCGACAGCCTGGACGGCCTCAAACAGGCGGTGACGGAGGCCCTGAAGACCCCCGGGCCGCACCTGATCCACATGAAGATCGCGCCGGGATCGATGAAGGAGTTGGGCCGCCCGACCGTGACCCCGCCCGAGGTCGCGCGCCGGTTCCGCGACTTCCTGACCCCTTACCGCAAGACAGGGGGCTAATTCAGCCCGCCGCCCGTTCGCCCGCCAGTTCATGGCGGAGGCCCAGATAGAGGCTCAGGCACATCGTCAGCAGAATCACCGTGAACGGCAGGCCGACGCAAATCGCTGCGGCCTGCAGCGCGCCGAGGGCGTCCGCCCCGCCACCGAACAACAGGACCGCCGCGACCACGCCCTCGATCGTGGCCCAGAAAATGCGCTGGACCACGGGTGCGTCGAGCTTGCCCCCGGCGGTGATGCTGTCGATCACCAGAGAGCCCGAGTCCGACGACGTGACGAAGAACACCAGCACCAGACAGATCGCGACGAAGGACGTGATCGGGGCTAACGGCAGATTGTCGAGCATCTGGAACATGGCGAGGGACACGTCTTCGAGACCGTCGGCCAAAGCCCCCATGTCGGCCTCGACCTGATACAGGGCCGATCCGCCGAACACTGCCATCCACACCAGCGTCACCAGGGTCGGCACCAGCAACACGGCGACGATGAACTGGCGCACGGTGCGTCCCCGGGACACCCGGGCGATGAACATGCCGACAAAGGGCGACCAGGAAATCCACCAGGCCCAGTAGAACACGGTCCAGCCGTGGAAGAACTTTTCGTCCTCGCGCCCGATCCAGTTGCTGAGCGGCACGATGGTCGTGAGGTAGCTTTTCCCCGTCTCAAGGACGTTCGTTACGATGGTGCCCGTGGGCCCGACCACGAACACGAAGGCCAGCAGCACGGCCGCCATGACCATGTTGATGTTGGACAGCACCTTGACCCCGCCGTCGAGGCCGCGCACCACGGAAAACACGGCGACGGCGGTGACGCCGAAGATGATCGCGATCTGCACGTTGATGGTGTTGGGGATATCGAACAGGAAATGCAGGCCGCTCGCCGCCTGCTGGGCGCCGAAGCCCAGCGACGTAGCCAGACCGAACAGGGTCGCCAGCACGGCGACCGTGTCGATCCCATGGCCGAACCAGCCCCAGGCGCGATCCTGGATCAACGGATAGAATCCGGAGCGGATCGTCAGCGGCAGACCCTTGTTATAGGTGAAGAACGCCAGCGACAGCCCGACCACCGCATAGATCGCCCAGGGATGCAGCCCCCAATGGAACATGGTCGCGCTGAGCGCGGCATCGGCGCCGCCGGGCGTGCGGGGCTCCACCCCCAGGGGCGTTCCGGCCCAATTCGTGTAATAGGCCGTGGGTTCCGCCACGGACCAGAACATCAGTCCGATCCCCATGCCCGCGGCGAACAGCATGGCGAACCAGGACATCACGGAAAATTCCGGCGTCGCATCCCGCCCGCCCAGCCGGATTTTCCCCACCGGCAGGAAAATCAGCGTCAGGCAGAACAGGACAAACACATTGGCGCTGACCATGAACAGCCAGTCAAAATAATTGATCGTCCAGGATCTGGCGCCGTCGAACAATATTTTTGCCGGGCCCGGCGCAATCAGCGTTGCAACAACAAATAAAAATACAAAAATAGCCGATATCCAGAATACAGGATGATGAATATCCATCCCGAATTTTTGAATATTATCTTGTCCTGTTTCGTATTCCGTTTCGTATATATCTTCCAAAAACACTTTCCCTGTTATCTTTTTCGCACTCCATGCTGGATATCCATATTAACGAATTCACCCCGCCGCCGTGAACCCCCCGGCGGGAATTCGTTAAAAACAGGCAATCCGGCCCCGAACCACGACACGGCCGGGCGGACGAGAATTGCGATTTTATGGGATTGAGCGTGTTGCTAAGGGCAGGTGGCGGCGGGCGGCGTCGCCCCGACAGGGGTCACGATCACCGCGACCCGCTCGACCTGTTTATCGCCGACGATGCCGGCGATGGCGGCGTGCAGGATGCGGTCCAGATCTGACGGGATGGTCGTACCGGTAGGGCTCGACGCCCTGACACTCTCCTTGATCAAACGCGTCGCGGTGGACTGAACCACATTCGCCCGCGCACAAACGACCGCCCGTTTGATGGCACTGGGCACGGTCAGGCTCAGGGATACCAGCACCACATCATCGGGCGCCCCCAGTATAAGCGGGATCGGCGACAGGGTGACGATATGGGGCGTCAATCGTGCCTCCTTGCCCGTCGGCCCCACGCCCTTGAGATCATAACTCAAGCCTGTCATGGCCACAGCCGCGAGGATCGCGCCGGTGGCGGCGCATGTCAGCATCAGGCCTTTGGTAAAATTCATCGAGGCCCTTCCCACACACCCTGGACTGCCTTCGTCGATACCTGAGCGATATTTAAGGCGCGCTCATCAGAGGATATCAACGCCTTTGAGGGAGCATAGACTTAAGCCTACAACCATTATACGTGAAAAGATCGACCTCGCCCGAACCCCGCCAGGCGCCTGTTTTGGATATTGCGGAAACGCATGCTAGGGTCGCCGCATACGATCAACGGAAAATCAGGACTGGAGACGGCACCCCATGGATGGACGCCTGGTGGAAACGGCTGAGGACGTATCGCAACTTGCCTTCGGATTCATGGCCTCGAAGGCACTGTTCGCGGCCCTGCACGTGGACGTGTTCACGGTGTTGGCGGACGGGCCGAAAACCTCTGCCGACATCGCGAAAAAGACCGGCATTCCCACCAACCGCATCACCACCCTGATGACCGCGCTGACCAGCGTCGGCCTGGTCGACCGATCCGACGACGAGGTCTATACCAATTCGCCGGGGGCGGAAGCGTTTCTCGCGCGCGGCGCCAAATACGATTTCGGCGACTACCTGCGCTATCAGATCGACCGCCAGATGTATCCGTTTTTGCAGCAACTGAACGAGGTCATGGACGGCTCTCTCGATCCGGATGCGGTCGACAGCTATCAGCACTGGATGGCCGACCCCAAGCAGGCGGCGATCTATTCCGAGGCCCAGCATGCGGGCTCTCTCGGTCCGGGCAAGACCCTGGCCCGGCTGGTCGACCTCAAGGGCGCCAAGACGCTGCTCGACGTGGCCGGCGGCACGGGGGCCATGACCATCCGCCTGCTCGAAGCCAATCCGGAAATGACCTCGACCATCATCGATTTTCCCAACGTGTCCGAACTGGGCTGGCGCTTCATCACCGAAGCGGGGATGGTCGACCGGGTGCGCTACATCCCCGGCAACGCGCTTGAGATCGCCTGGCCGACGGAACAGGACGCGATTCTCATGTCCTATCTGTTTTCCGGCATTCCCGGCGGCGAGTTGCCGCGCATGGTGTCCGACGCCTTCGCCAGCCTGGCCCCGGGCGGGCGCTTCATGGTCCACGACTTCATGGTCGACGACGATCGCCAGGGCCCGCCCATGGCGGCGCTGTGGCAGCTTCAGCACATGGCCTTCACGCCCGAAGCGCGCTCGGTCACGCCGGGCTGGCTGACCGCCCGCATGGCCGAAGTCGGGTTCGAAGGCATCCGGGAACACGAGATGGTTCCCGGCCTGACGCGGCTGGTCGTCGGAACGAAACCCGCCTAACTGGCCGACCTGTCGCCGTTCCAGTCCTTGCCGCGGACGGGGCCCAGACGTTCCGCGCTTTTGTCTCTTACGCAGACCGCCTGATCGACGCGTTTGACGACCAGTTCCCGCTCTTGGAAACAGCTGATCATCGTGCCATGAACCGAATGGATTTTCGCGTCGAGCGCCCCGGCGACAATCGTGAGGGTGATCAGGATCCAACTCATGCATCGGTTTCCTTGTCCTGCGCTCAGGAAAAGATTTTACCACGCGTGATGTGAAACACCTCGCATGTATTAGTAAAATTTGGTGAATGACGGCGTTCAGGAAAACTGGCCGCCTGCGCCCTGCCCGGCTAATCTCGCGCGAGACCCCGTGTCGCCCAGCGCCACATGCCACCTGACGGGAGGAACCGCCCATGCGCGTCGTCATCGCCATGATGAAGCACGAAACCAACACCTTTTCGCCGGTGCCGACGCCGATCGAACGGTTCGCCCGCTCGACCCCCCTGCCCTATGAAGGCGACGCCGCCTACAAGGCGTTCAAGGGCACCGGCAGCGGCACGGGCGGCTTCATCGACCTGGCCGAGGACGCCGGGGCCGAGATCGTCATCCCCATCGCCGCCAATGCCTGGCCGTCGGGCCCCGTGGCCGACGCCGCCTTCGACTACATGGCGGAACGTATTGTGAATGCGGTCAAGGCCGGCTGCGACGCCCTGTTCCTCGACCTGCATGGCGCCATGGTCACCGACAGCCGCGAGGACGGCGAGGGCAGCCTGATTTCCCAAATCCGCGCCGTCGCCCCCGACCTGCCCATCGCCGTGGCCTTGGACATGCACACCAATCTCTATCCCGACCTGGCGGAGAACGTGACCTGCCTCGCGGGCTATCAGACCTATCCCCACATCGACCTGTACGAGACGGCGCAGCGCGCCGGGCGGCCTGTCTACGCCCTGCTGCGGGGCGAGGCGCAGCCGACCGTGGCCTGGGGCAACCGGCCCATGCTGCCGCACGTCATGCGCCAGGGCTCCGGCGACTTTCCCAACAGGGACCTGCAGGAAATGACCCGGCGCATGGAGAAGGAAGGTGCCTTGGCCGCCACCCTGTTCACGGGCTTCCCCCATGCGGATATTCATAACGCCGGGGTTTCGGCCGTGGTCGTGACCGACGGGGACCGGGCCCTCGCCGAGAAATATCGGGACGAGTTGTTGGATTTCGCCTGGAACGAGCGCAAGGCCTTCGTCTATGAGATCGAACCCCTGGAGCAATCCATCGCCCGCGCGAAAGGCATCAGGAAGGGCGACGGCCCCGTGGTCCTGCTTGACCATTACGACAACGCGTCCTCCGGCGGCACGCAGGACACCATGACGGTGCTGGCGGCGATCCTGGACGCCGGGCTGGACGACGTCGCCGCCTTCGCGATCTGCGATCCGGAGGCGGTGCGGAAGATGACCCAGGCGGGCATCGGCGCCGAGATCACCCTCGACCTCGGCGGCAAGGTCGACATGCCGGCGATCGGCGAGACGGGCAGGCCGCTGACCGTGACCGGCCGGGTCAAGGCGCTGACCGACGGCATCTACAAGAACAAGGGTCCGGCCTCGCGCGGCGTGACCATGGACATGGGCCCTTCGGGCGTGCTCGACACGGGCAAGGTTCAGATCTGCGTGATCTCACGCCAGCAGGAGCCCAACGACACGGCCTGTTTCACCTCCCTCGGCATCGACCCCACGGAAAAGACCTTCCTGATGCTGAAAAGCCGCATCCACTACCGCGCCGGGTTCGGCGAACTCGCCAAACAGGTGATCGAATGCGCGGGCACAGGTGTTTGTGGTTCCGACTATTCCAAGCTCGACTTCAAGAACGTGCGGCGGCCGATTTATCCGCTCGACAACTTGAACGATCCAAATTCCTAGACGCCAATTTCCGGCCGGCGGTCCCGCTCCGGGTCCGCGTCCTGATAGGCAGCGGACAAGGTGAACAGGGTTTCCTCCGCAAGCGGCCGAGCGGCCAGTTGCAGGCCCGTGGGCATACCGGCCGCCGTGAACCCGGCGTTGATGCTGACCGCCGGGTGGCCCGTCAGGTTGAACGGATAGGTGTAAAACACCCAGTCCACGGGGGAGCGGTCTTCCAGCCCCTCGGGCGTGTCGCGGCCCACGGGCACCGCCGTGACCGGCAGAGTCGGGCCGGCGATCACGTCGTAGGTGTCGAAGATGTGCCGCACGGTTTCCCGGAAGGCATGGCGTTCCAACACGCGGGCGGCGTAAGTGGCGAGGTCCTGGGCCAGGGCGATGTCGAGCATGCGGGCCACGCCGGGGTCGATGTCGGCCCGCCGCGCCGCCATGGCATCCTTCAGGCGCGCGCCTACACCGGCATAGAATTCCGATGCCCAGATGGCGGCGGGATCGTCGAACAGATGCGGCACTTCCTCGACGATGCAGCCGAGCGCCGCCAGGCGGTCCGCCGCCCGGCGGCACAGCGCCGCGATTTCCGGGTCGGGCCGGGCGTAGCCGAAGGTTTCCGAATAGACGACGCGCAGCCCCCTGGGATCGCGCTCGCAGGCGCCGAGATAATCCGGCACCGGCCCCGCCACGGCGAACGGGTCGCGGGCGTCGAAGCCGGAGATCACGCCCATCATCAGGGCGCTGTCCCGCACGTCGCGGCTGAGCGGCCCGACATGGGCGAGGGACGCGGTGGCCGAGGCGGGCCATACGGGCACGCGGCCGAACTGCGCCTTCATGGCGAACAGGCCCGTGAGGCTGGCCGGGATGCGCACGGACCCGCCGCCGTCCGTGCCGATGGCGACGGGCGTGATGCCCGCGGCCGCCAGCGCCGCCGCCCCGGCCGAGGACCCGCCGGGCGTGCAGTCCAGATTCCAGGGATTGCGGGTGATGCCGGTGAGCGGGCTGTCGCCCACGGCCTTGCAGCCGAATTCGCTGGTCGTCGACTTGCCCAGCAGGATTGCGCCGGCGGCGCGGATGCGCGCCACCGAGGGCGCGTCGGCGTCGATCACGTTGCCGGCCATGATCTTGGAGCCGAAGGCCGTGGGTGCCCCCTTCATGGCGATCAGGTCCTTGATCGCCACGGGCAGGCCCGCCAGCGGGCCCAGGTCTTCCCCCTTGGCGATGCGGGCGTCGAGGGTGCGGGCCTGCGCCATCACCGCGCCGGGATCGAAATGGGCGAAACAGTTGAGCTTGGGATCGAGTGCGGCGATATCCGCCAGCACCCCGGCGGCGATGTCCGAGGGCGCGGCATGGCCGCCCGCCACTTCGGCGACCAGTTCCCGGGCGGTGCGATAGGCGGTTGCGCTGCGCATGGCGATACGATAGGGCGGAACGGTCAACCGAGGAAACACCAATATGAATGAAACCTTATGCAATATCGCCGTGATCCGCGGCGACGGCATCGGCGTCGACGTGACGGACGCGGCGCTGGCCGTGATCGAGGCGGCCCGGGCGCGCAGCGGCGGCTTCCGCCTCGCCTGCACCGATCTTTTGGCTGGGGCCGGGTATTTCAAGGAAACGGGCCGGGACATGGCGCCCGGGCACGAAGACGCCGCGGCCGAAGCCGACGCGATCCTGTTGGGCGCCATTGGGCTGCCCGCCGTGCGCCACGCGGACGGCACGGAAATCTCGCCGCACCTGCGGCTGCGCGAACGGTTTCAATTGTATGCGGGCGTGCGCCCGGTGAAGGCCTATCCCAACGCGCCCCGGCGCCTGGCCGATCCCCGCGCCGACGCCATCGACCTGATCATCCTCCGGGAATCGACGGAGGGCCTGTTCTATTCCGCCGCCGCCAACAAGCGCGAGACCGTGGCCACCGACAGCGAGGTCCAGGACATCCTGCGCATCACCCGGCAGACCTCGGAAAAGCTGTTCGATTTCGCCTTTCGCCTCGCCGAAAAGCGCAAGACCAAGGGCGGAAAAGGCATGGTCACCTGCGTCGACAAGGCCAACGTATTCCGCTCCATGGCCTTCTTCCGCAAGATCTTCGACGAACGCAAGGCCGCCTTCCCGGACATCCCCGCGTCCTACAACTACGTCGATGCCCAGGCCCTCGACCTGATCCGCCGGCCCTGGGAGTTCGACGTGCTGGTCATGGAAAACATGTTCGGCGACATCCTGTCGGACCTGGCGGGCGGGCTGGTCGGCGGCATGGGCATGGCGTCCTGCGCCGAGATCGGCGACGACCACGCCTTGTTCCAGCCGGCCCACGGCTCGGCCCCCGACATCATGGGCCAGGACAAGGCCAATCCCCTGGCGGCGATCCTGTCGGCGGCCCTGATGCTGGATTACCTCGCGGACCGCACGGGCGGCCACGACGGGCTGGCCGACGCGGCCACGGTGATCGAGGACGCCGTGCAACGGGGGTTCGAGGCGAACCGCCTGCGTCCCATGGAATTCGGCGGCGACATGGGCACGCAGGCCGTGACCCGCGAGGTGATCGACCTGATTTCCGGAAACTGACGCCGATCAGTTGATCGTCTGGGACTCGCTTTCCGAAGCCATCCGGGCAAGGTCCAGGATTTCGACCCGTCGGCCACTGAATCTGGCCAACCCCTCGCCCTCGATGTTGCGGATGAGGCGGGACATTGATTCGGGCCGGATGCCGATCATCGATGCGAAATCCTGCCGCGAAAGCGGAAGATCCAGCGACATGCGGGCATCGCCGGATACGCCTGTCACCGGTGTCCCGCAATTCAGGATCAATCGGAGGAAGCGGACCCTGCAGGACGCCGTTACCGTTTCCAAAACCCGGGTGTCGGATGCCGCCATATCGCGCGCGAGGTGGCGGAAAAACCGCATGACGAGTCCATGATCCTCGGCGACGACCCGTCGGGCAGGCCCCGGCAGCACATGACACACCCGCGTGCCTTTCATCACCTCTGCACTGACCCCATGCGGTTCATCGGCCAGCAACGACCGAAAACCGAACGTTCCGCCAGGGCCGATCAGACGCAGTAACGCCGACTCTCCGCCGCTATCGACCTTGCGAAGGCCGACCAGACCTTCCAGCACGCAGTAGATGCCGGTCTGTTCGTCGCCTTCATGAAACAGGACTTCCCCCGGCAGGAACTTTCGGACACGGCGCCCCGCGTCGAGCCGCGCCAATTGGCGCTCATCCAAAAGACCCCATTCCGTTTGTGCGCAATGGGCGCACCTGCTGCATTGGCTTCCCATCCGGCCACCCTCCCAAAAACGCCGCCGTTGCCGTTTTGGGCACCCTCTCGCATTGACGGTATCGGTGCATTGACATTCATCAATTTCGGGTATCGAAAGGCAAAATCCGGTTGCGTCGCAGGCATGTGCGCGCCGGCCGCGAAACGACCGGAACCGGCAGATATAAACGGATTGAAGCGCCCCCTGTTTAGGCGGCGAGCCCGCCCAGGCTTTCGTCGGCGAGGCGGCGGCAATCGGGGATGTCCACGTGGCGGCCCTTGAAATGGGCCAGCCCCTCGTCCTCGATGACACGGATGATCCGCGACATGGTTTCCGACCGCACCCCGATCAGGGATGCGATGTCCTGGCGCGACACGGGCAGTTCCAGATGCACCTCGCATCCGGCGTTGCCGTCGGCATCGCCGCCCAGCGCGACCAGAAGACGCAGGAAACGCACCCGGCAGGACGCCGTGACCGTTTCCAGAACCTTGGTTTCCGCATCGGCCATATCCTTGGCCAGATGGCGGAAGAAGGCCATGATCAGCGCCGGATTTTCCGCCGTCATACGGTGCACCGCGGATGCCGGGACAAAACAGACGCGGGTTTCCTTCAAGGCTTCCGCGCCGACGCCGTGGGGCATGCCGGTCAAAAGCGAGCGGTAACCGAAGGTTTCGCCGGGGCGGACCAGACGCAGCAGCACCGATTCACCGTCCGCGTCGACCTTGCGGATGCCGATCAGGCCCCACGACACGCAATACACGCCGGTCGCCGCGTCGCCTTCGTGATAGATGGCTTCACCGGCCAGAAAATTCCGCGGGCGGCGGGCGCAATTCATATCGGCGACGCTCGCCCCCTTTAGGACCGACCATTCGGCGGCCTGACGGTGGGCGCAATTGGCGCACGGCGTTTCCATGATAATTCCCCAAGGTTTGGCATCAAGCCGATGCCGGCATTCCGTGGTGGAGTGTCGCTTATATTCTAATATCAGCAATTGATCTGGATCAACACCCCGCCCCGGGCGGCGAGATAACCTTGTCAGGTCCACCTGTCAGGTGTGGACGCCTGTTCTGGGGGAACTGGAGAGATGCCCGAGAGGGGCCGTACCGCAAACTTCGACGAAACTGTGCGCCGCTTCATCCTGCGCTACGGCGAGGCCGCTCTGACGGAAGCGAACCGCCGCGTGCGCGAACTGGACGCAGAGGGCGACAGCGACGGCGCGGAAACCTGGCGTCAGGTCGCCGCCGCCATCGCCGCGCAAAGCGCCCCTGCGCGGGGCGGACGTCTGCACTAGGCGGTCAGCGCGCCGCCGTCACCATGATCTCGACCTGGGTGCCCATTTCAAGCTGCGCCCCGACGCAGGCCCTGGCGGGCCGGTTGAGATCGCCCAGCCATTCCTTCCAAACCTCGTTCATGGCCGGCTTGCGGCGCAGGTCGTCCAGATAGATCACGGCGGTGAGAAGCTTCGACTTGTCCGTGCCGTAGTGGGCGAGGCAAGCGTCGATCTTGGCCAACACGTCGCGGGTTTGGCCGGCGACGTCCTTGGACGTGTCGCCGCCCGTCAGGCCGCACAGATAGACGGTGGTGTCCGTCGCCGTGCCCTGGCTGAGAATTTCGCCCGAGTTCAGATGTTCGATGGTCATGTGGGATGTCTCCTGCGGTGGGTTTTTGTTTCTGCCCGATTGTTGGCGGTAAACCGCCGGAAGGGCAAGAAGGGAACCATGAAACACCTGAAACGTACGTATTTTTTGTCATGCCCGGACTTGATCCGGGCATCCACGAGAAGGCGCCCGAGCACAGACGTGGATGGCCGGGTCACGCCCGGCCATGACGCGCCCGTTTCTTTAATTTCTTCTCACCGATTCCTTCTCACCGCCTCACCGCCTCTGTGGTTTCCTTCCTTCTTGACGCAACGTCAACCCAAGCGCCTTGTGCGCCGGTCATGGGACCAGGATAATCGGCCCCTCACTTGGGAGGTCCCGAATGTTCACCACCGGCATGACCTTTGCCCTGGGCGACGAGGTCGAGGCCCTGCGCGACATGGTTTTCCGCTTTGCGCAGGACAAGATCGCGCCGCGCGCCGCCGAGATCGACGAAACCAACGAATTCCCCCGCGACCTGTGGCCGGAGATGGGCAAGCTCGGTCTGCTCGGCATTACGGCGGACGCGGACCACGGGGGTGCCGCCATGGGCTACCTCGCGCATTGCGTGGCGATGGAGGAAATCTCCCGCGCCTCGGCCTCGGTGGCGCTGTCCTACGGCGCCCATTCCAACCTTTGCGTCAACCAGATCAACCGCAACGGCACGGCGGACCAGAAGGCGCGGTTCCTGCCCCGGCTGATTTCCGGCGAACACCTGGGCGCGCTCGCCATGTCCGAGCCCGGGGCCGGGTCCGACGTGGTCGGCATGAAGCTGCGGGCCGAGCGGCGCAACGACCGCTACATCCTGAACGGCACCAAGATGTGGATCACCAACGGCCCCCAGGCCGACGTTCTGGTGGTCTACGCCAAGACCCAGCCGGACGCGGGATCGAAAGGCATCACCGCCTTCCTGGTCGAAAAGGGCATGGTCGGGTTTTCGACCGCGCAGAAGCTCGACAAGCTGGGCATGCGCGGCTCCGACACCTGCGAGCTGGTGTTCGAAGACTGCGAGGTGCCCATGGAGAATGTATTGGGCGAGGTCGACGCGGGGGTCAAGGTGCTGATGTCCGGCCTGGATTACGAGCGCCTGGTGCTGGCCGCCGGGCCCGTCGGCATCATGCAGGCCTGCCTGGACATCGTGGTGCCCTATGTCCACGACCGCAAGCAATTCGGCCAACCCATCGGCGAGTTCCAGTTGATGCAAGGGAAGCTCGCCGACATGTACACGGACATGAACGCCTGCCGCGCCTATGTCTATGCCGTGGCCCAGGCCGCCGACCGGGGCCGCACCACGCGAAAAGACGCCGCCGGATGTATCCTCTATGCCGCCGAGAAGGCGACCCAGGTCGCCTTGCAGGCCGTGCAGGCGCTGGGCGGCATGGGCTATATCAACGAAAGCCCCACGGGCCGCCTGCTGCGCGACGCCAAGCTGTACGAAATCGGCGCCGGCACGTCGGAAATCCGGCGCATGCTGATCGGCCGCGAACTGTTCCAGGAGACGGCGTAATGCCCAAGTTCGAATCCCAGGTCGCCACCAGCACCCCGGCGTTCAAGAAGAACAAGGAGCGCATGGACGGTCTGGTCCGCGCGCTGGAAGACACCCGCGCGACCGTCGAAAAAGGCGGCAGCGATCAGGCCCGCGACCGCCACCTTTCGCGCGGCAAACTGCTGCCCCGCGACCGGGTGACGGGGCTGCTCGACCCGGGCAGCCCGTTCCTGGAGGTCGGCCAGCTTGCGGCCTGGAACATGTACGACGGCGGCGTGCCGGGGGCCGGCATGATCGCCGGGATCGGCCGCGTGTCGGGCACGGACTGCATGATCGTCTGCAACGACGCCACGGTGAAGGGCGGAACGTATTACCCCATGACCGTGAAGAAGCACCTGCGGGCCCAGGAAATCGCCATGGAGAACGGCCTGCCCTGCGTCTATCTGGTGGATTCCGGCGGCGCCAACCTGCCCAACCAGGATCAGGTGTTCCCCGACCGCGACCATTTCGGGCGCATCTTCTTCAACCAGGCCAACATGTCGGCGGCCAACATCCCGCAGATCGCCGTGGTCATGGGATCCTGCACGGCGGGCGGCGCTTACGTTCCCGCCATGTGCGACGAAAGCGTCATCGTCAAGGGCCAGGGCACGATCTTCCTGGGCGGCCCCCCGCTGGTCAAGGCCGCCACGGGCGAGGAAGTGACGGCGGAAGACCTGGGCGGCGCCGACGTCCATTGCCGCAAGTCGGGCGTCGCCGACCATTACGCCGAGAACGACGGCCATGCGTTGGAGATCGCGCGCGCCGCCGTGTCGCACCTGAACCGCGCCCCTGCGCTTAACGGCGTGACCCTGGCCGCGCCGGAAGACCCCGCCTACGACCCCGAGGACATCAACGGCATCATCCCGGCCGATCCGCGCCTGCCCTACAACGTGCGCGAGGTCATCGCGCGGATCGTCGACGGATCGCGGTTCGACGAATTCAAGCGCCTGTACGGCGAAACCGTGGTCTGCGCCTTCGCGCATATCGACGGCGTGCCCGTGGGCATCGTCGCCAACAACGGCATCCTGTTTTCCGCCTCGGCCCTGAAGGCGACCCATTTCATCGAACTGTGCGACCAGCGGGGCATCCCCCTGGTGTTCCTGCAAAATATTTCCGGCTTCATCGTCGGCCGCCAGTTCGAGGCCGAGGGCATCACCAAGGACGGCGCCAAGATGGTCACCGCCGTGGCCACGGCGCGGGTGCCCAAGGTGACGCTGTTCATCGGCGCATCCTACGGCGGCGGCAACTACGGCATGTGCGGGCGGGCCTATTCGCCCCGCTTCCTGTGGACCTGGCCGAACGCCAAGATTGCCGTGATGGGCGGCGAACAGGCGGCGGGCGTGCTGGCGACGGTCAAGCGCGACGGGATCGAGCGCGACGGCGGCGATTGGTCGGCCGAGGACGAACAGGCGTTCAAGGCCCCCATCATCGCCCAGTTCAACGAACAGGCCGATCCCCTCTACGCCACCGCGCGGCTGTGGGACGATGGCATCATCACCCCGGCGGAAACCCGCCGGGTGCTGGCCCATTCCTTGAAAATCGCCCTCAACCGCCCGACGCCGCCGGGTGGCTTCGGCATCTTCAGGATGTAATCGAGCCGGTTTTCCGGGCCTTAGCTGGTCTGCTTGGAATGCGAGCACCCCTGGTAGTCGTTGGCGTCGCCGATGGGCTGGGAACTCTCCACCTCGTCAGACGATGACGGCTTCGCATTATCGGCCCAGGATGCGGTCGAGAATCCAAGCACCAGGGCAAGGGCGATAAGGATACGCATGACCACTTCACTCCTTCAGATTTATCTAATGAAAAGCCTACGCGTGAACCGCCCGGACGGCAAGGGCGATGTGGGATTGCACACCCGCCGCGAACGACGGCAACAGGGGGGCGGGCAGACGTTTTTCAAGCGCGGTGGGGATGGCTGTTTTTGACCCGGAGCGGCCGCGCCGTTAGGGAGGGAAACATCGGAAATGGTTACATTTGCCCCAGAGCGGGGTAGATTTTTAATATGGCAGTGCTTTCGAAGTGGAGCACGCATACGGAAACGATAGTCTGTGTGCTGCGGTAGCTCCGGGGGAGGAGAAAGGCATGAAATCAATTTCCGTTGTGTTGATTTTATTTGTGTTGGGCATTGTTCTCCCCTCGCCGACTTGGGCTAAATATGAACAGTCCAAAATTCTCCAACGTTTTGAAGAAATGGTTGTAAAAAACGCGACTTTTGGAGATCCGAAATCACATCCGAACTGCAAAAATGAGACCCATATCAGTGATAAAAACAATAATATTAAAAAACCATGTTATTACGGTGTAATTACAAAATACATAAATCCTATAAAAATAAAAATCGATGAAGGCACTTTACATTTTTATGATTTTCAAAAATTGTCGAAAGAACTTGATCGTTTGTCTAATGAGATCAATTTCCCCATTTCTTTTTCAGGAGATGAATTCAATATTCGTATAGTAAAAATAAATAAAAAAAGCAATAAATCTGGCGCCCATGATGTTATCGTGAATGATCTAATAAGATTGAATAGGATACTGGAAGAGGCGATCCTTGAGTACGCCAAAATTTTGCAGAGTCATGCAAATTGTTTTGGATTTGAAGCGAACAAAGGATTTGAAAAACTTGGCGGCTTGATTGTAATAGAAGATGGAATAGATGGGCGTAATTCCCGTTATTGTATTCTTACATCTATTACGCGATTTCTTGGAGGAAGCGGAAGAGTTGCTTCCGATTCTGTTCTAGATCCAAAACGCCGCCAGACTTTTTTTAGCCCCTGGGATCGGTTCGCTCTATCCCTATTGTACGACCCAACCATCAATCTTGGCGACAGCGCAGAAGAAGCTCTGAAAAAAGCTCGGCTTATCGTCGTTGAAAGAAATCTTGGCAGATAGCCTAAGGAATTCTGTATGCCGAGAAAACTCATACCTTCTTTGTTTTCCCGTGTCCGTTAGTGGCTACAAAGGGAACATTCTAGGGCTCGCCGGCGACGGTCGCTTTATGACCCAATGCGGCCGCGGCCATGCAAACGTCTCGATTGGTCCCACGTGGCCGCGCGAAACTCATCTCATGCCAAACCGAATTACACCCTCAGTAAACATTCGAACGAGAAAACGAAACGGTCCGAACAACACATTCATTCCCTCATCCGCGAAGGCCACGTCTCGATGATGCTCTTCGTCTTCTAGAATTGCTTTGACCGTTTCTATCGCTTCGTAGTCGCCGATCATCTCAAGGTAGGTGAGCTGTTTTTCCAGGTGCTCCGTCACAACCGACTCCACAGCCCAAGTACATGCCATCACACCTCTTTTCCCCAGGAGTGCTGACACAAATCCCATGGAAAAGCCGCCAAGGCCACAGAGCCAGAAGCTTTTACACTTAACGCCGTCACGCCTCTGTATCTCAGTCCAGAATATTTCGAGATGTCGTTCTTCATCTTCCTGAAAGCGCTCGAGCATCGGTGTGAACTCGCGGCGGAAGAAATTCGACACAAGGACTTGGGCTTTGTAGATATTCACGGCTCCAAATTCTCCAGCGTGATTGACCTTCAAAATTTTCTTCGAAGTATCTATATCGGAGCCGCTCTGCTTGTATTCCATGGCGTCATTATCGTTAATCGTCCGGTAGGATGCGACCGCGAATATAGACTGATCAAACGGACCATAGAATTTCACTGTAAATCGAGACTGAAGGAAGCCAACGTCTCCTCCTGGCTACAAGCCGCCGACCTGTGCGTTCATTGTTCTCGACCGCTTTCAGGTGAATTCGAGTCCTTCGGAAGGCTATGATTGGGGCGATGACTAAGACCGTCACCATCTACGAAGTCGGGCCCCGCGACGGCCTGCAGAACGAAAAACGCCTGATCCCGGCGGCCGACAAGGTGCGCCTGATCGACCTTCTGTCCGCGGCCGGGTTCAGAAAGATCGAGGCGACCAGTTTCGTGTCGCCCAAATGGGTGCCGCAGATGGCCGACGCCGCCGAGGTCATGGCCGCGATCACCCGCAGGCCCGGGGTGACCTACGCCGCCCTGACCCCCAACATGAAGGGATACGAGGGAGCCCGCGCGGCCAAGGTCGACGAGGTTGCCGTGTTCGCCGCCGCGTCGGAGGCGTTCAGCCAAAAGAACATCAACTGTTCCATCGCGGAAAGCCTGGACCGTTTCCGCCCGCTCATGGACGCCGCCCGGGCCGACGGCATTCCCGTGCGGGGGTATGTGTCCTGCGTCACCGACTGCCCCTATTCCGGCGCCGTGCCGCCGGAGGCCGCCGCCCGCGTGACCGAGGCGTTGTTCGCCCTTGGCTGTTATGAGGTTTCCCTCGGCGACAGCATCGGCATGGCGGCACCCGAGGCCGTCGCCGCCATGCTGGATGCGGTGCTGAACGTCGCCGACGCCGCCGACCTGGCCGGGCATTTCCATGACACGGGCGGCCGCGCGCTCGACAACATCGCGGTCAGCCTGGACAAGGGGCTGCGCACCTTCGATTCCTCCGTCGGCGGGCTGGGCGGCTGTCCCTATGCGCCGGGGGCCAAGGGCAACGTGGCGACGGGCCGGGTGGTCGATTACCTGGCGCGCGCCGGGTTCGCCACCGGCATCGACCGGGCCGGTCTGGCCGCCGCCGAGGCCTTCGTCGCCGGCCTGGCCCTGGGCGAGACAAATCGCGGGTGAATTTCGCCGGCAAGCGGATATGCTGGACCGCGGCCCCATCCCGGTATATGCGGTTTATGACATGGTCCGGAACGGGCCGCCGACCCGCGCACAAGAACGCGGGCGCTCTTGAAGGAAGCTGCCGTTGAACAACCGCCAACTGTTCGCGTTGTACGGTGCGACCCTGGCCGCCGTGTTCGGGCTTGCCTGCCTGTGGGAGTTCTCGGTCGCGGGCCAAGCCGTCGAGACCTTCACCAAAGGCGCGCCGCATGTCGATCACATCGATCGCTGGACACATGTCCTGATGGCCACCGCCTTCGCCGCCATCGCCCTGCTGGTGCCCGCCGGGATCATCGGCAGAATCCTGAAGACGCAACACAAGGCCGAAGCGGCCTTTCGCCGCAGCGAGGAAACCTTGCGCGCCTTCATCGACCACGCGCCGGCGCTGGTCGCGCTCAAGCACGCCGACGGGCGCTATCTTCTGATGAACAAGGAATACACCAACCAACTGGGCCTGGACCCCGCCAAGATCGAGGGCCTGAACGCCGGCAACGTATTCCCGACGCATCTGGCCGAGGAGTTCCGGAGCCAGGAACTCCGGGCCGTCGAAACCGGCCAGGACGTGACCGAAGAACACGTCATCCCCCATAAGGACGGCGATCATGTACATCTGTGCACCAAGTTTCCCGTCATGGGGGAAGACGGCACGGTCGTCGGCATCGGCACCTTTTCCACGGACATCACGGAGCAGAAGGCGACGGAACGGCGCATCAACAATGCCCTGATGGACGCCGAGCAGGCCAACCGCGCGAAGTCCGAATTCCTTGCCAACATGAGCCACGAACTGCGCACGCCGCTGAATTCCATCATCGGGTTTTCCCAGGTCATGTCCTTGGGCGAGGGCCTAAGGCGGGCCCCCGAAAAGCATGTGGAATACGCCCGCGACATCCAGCGGTCGGCCGAACACCTGCTGCAGCTCATCAACGACCTGTTGGATCTGTCCAAGATCGAAGCCGGCCAGGTCACCCTGAACGAGGAAGCAATCGACCTGCCGGAAACCCTCGAACAGGCCTGTCACATGCTCGAGACCGAGGCCGGGGCCAAGGCCCTGACCCTGACCTGCGCCTGCGAGGCCGGGACCCCGAAGCTGTTCGCCGACACCCGCTATGTCATGCAGGTGGTCCTGAACCTGTTGTCGAACGCCGTGAAATTCAATGTTCCGGGCGGGCGGGTGGATGTCTCCGCACGGGTCGAGGATGACGGCCGCATCGCCATCGACATCGCCGATACGGGGATCGGCATCGCGGCCGAGGACATTCCCCTGGTTCTGGAGCCTTTCGGACAGGTCGGCACATCGTCGGACCGCAGCCATATCGGCACCGGCCTGGGCCTGTCCGTCTCCAAACAGTTGGTCGAACTGCACGGCGGCAGCCTGACCCTGATCAGCGCGCCGGGCGAGGGCACGACCGTGACCGTCCGCTTTCCGGCCGGTCGCGCGGTCCGTGCATGACCCCGCAAGCACCCCTGAAATCCGCGAGTCAGTTGCAAAGGTTGCAACCCAACCGACAAATGTGGGAGTCTTTGTCGAGGGGGAAATCGGGCCGGACCACCTGATGTTGGAGTATTTCGCACCTATTTCCTATTGGGTGGTGACCGTTCTATGGCTGGTCATCCTCATCCTTTACGTGGTCAGGCTGCGTCAATCCAAACTGGTGGGCGCCGGGATCGCCGTGCTGCTGGTGATCCTCGCCATCGACGCCTTCCGCACCCTGTTCGAAAGCGTCTATTTCGGTCTGTACTTCAATTCCCGCTACGGGCTTCTGCCGCCGGGCATTTTCGACACGCTGTCCCACCCGGCCCTGCTGGTCATTCCCAAGCTGATCAACATCGCCGCCGGGGTGCTGGTTCTGGCCCTGCTGATCCGCCACTGGCTGCCCCGGGAAATCCGCGAGGGCGAGGAGCTTCGCCGCAAGGACGCCGTGTTGCGCAGCGTGTTCGACAACGCCGCCGTGGGCATGGTCCTGCACGCGGCCGACGGATCGACCCGCGAACGCGTCAACGACGCCTTCTGCAACCTTGTCGGATATTCGCAGGACGAGCTGCTGGGAAACCCCTACGAGGCCCTGACCCATCCCGACGACCTGTTGCGCAGCCTGGAACTGCGCCGCCGCCTCGCCGACGGCGAGGTCGAGGTCATCAGCATGGAAAAGCGCTACCTGCACAAGGACGGGCATACGGTCTGGGGCAGCGTGTCGTCGTCGGTCATCCGCGGCGACGACGGCGACGTTCTCAACTATGTCTCGTTCATCCAGGACATCTCGGCGCGCAAGGCCGCCGAACAATCACTGCGCGAGGCGACGGAAAGCGCGATCGAGGCCAACCGCGCGAAATCCCAGTTCCTGGCCACCATGAGCCACGAGTTCCGCACGCCGCTGAACGCGATTCTCGGGTTCAGCCAGCTTCTCGGCAACGAGATCTTCGGGCCGCTCGGCGACAAGCGGTACAAGGGTTATGCCGACAACATCCGCGATTCCGGCGAACTGATGCTGGCGCTCGTCAACGACGTGCTCGATATCTCGACCATCGAGGCGGGCAAGCGGTTATTGGTCATGGAACCGATCAATCTGCGCGTCGTGATCGAGGATTGCGTGCGCACCTTCGCCACCATGGCCGAGGACAAGGCCATCACCGTCGAGATCGACATCGCACAGGACATCCCGACGCTGACCGCCGACCGCCGCGCGGTGGTGCAGATCGCCCTAAACCTCTTGTCCAACGCCATCAAGTTCACCGATCCCGGCGGCCGCGTGACCATCGGCGTGGCACAGACCGGCGACGCTCTGTCGCTCATGGTCGAGGACACGGGCGTCGGCATTCCGGAAGGCGCGCTTGCGACGGTCACCGAACCCTTCACCCGCAGCCATTCCAACCCGCACCTGTCGCAGACGGGCACGGGGCTGGGCCTGTCCATCGTCAAATCCCTGACCGAAGCCCACGGCGGCAGGCTGATCATCGACAGCACGCCGGGCGAAGGGACCTTGGTCACCGCGCGGTTTCCGCGGCACCCGGGCGGCGTCGATCAGCCGCCGCTACGCGCCGTTTCGGCCTGAACACCCCCGCCGCGCCCCCTGTCCTTGACGTCCGGGCGTTAACCGTTAGGCTGCTGGACCAACGAGATCAATCATCCGAATTCCAGTCCCTAAAGGGGGAGACAATGGCCAAAATCAACATCCAATTCACCCTGTTCTCGGCGTTCTATTCGCCGCTCATTTCCACCATGTCCGGCGGCTTCCTCAAGGCCGAGGGCCTTGAGCCGAACTGGTCCGTATCGCCGCCGGGCAAGTCGGCGATCGATGCCCTGCTCGACGGCTCGGCCGATGTCGTGCAATCGGCCCTGTCTCAGGGCTTCACGACGCTTGGCAAGGGCGAGACACCGAAGGTCAAGCATTTCGCCCAGATCAACGAAATGGACGGCTTCTTCGTCACCGGGCGGCAGGCCGATCCCGATTTCACCTGGAAGAAGCTCGAAGGGGCCGACCTTGTCTGTTTCGGCGGCGGACAGCCGCGCGCCATGTTCATGTACGCCTGTCACAAGGCGGGCATCGATTTCTCCAAGATCAACCTGATCACCCCGGGGGGTGCGGCCGATATCGACAAGGCCTTCCGCGACGGCCTCGGCGATTATGTGCAGCAACAGGGCCCGTTTCCGCAGCAGTTGGAAAAGGACGGCATCGGCCATGTCGTCGCCCAGGTCGGCCCGCAGATCGGACCCAACGGCTTCTCCAGCCTGTGCGCCACGCCGGAATGGCTGGCGACGGACATGGCCAAGGCCTTCATGCGCGCCTACAAGAAAACCCGCGTCTACATGAACGAAACCCCGGCCATCGAGATCGCCAAGGCGGAAAGCTCCTATTTCCCCGACATCGACGAGGACGTTCTGGCCGACTGCATCGCGACCTATCAGAAACTCGGGTGCTGGACGCCCCATGTCGAGATCACCAAGGAAGCCTACGCGGTGACCCAGGACGTGTTCGAACATTTCGGCACGCTGAAGGAACGCTATCCCTACGAGGCCGTGTGCTGCCTGCCGCCCGAGACCGATTGAGGACAGCCGACCAACCCACCGCAACCAGGGCCGGGAGACGACGCCATGGCGAACAAGTTCCACCTGATCAGCGCCGTCACCTGCCCCTGGGTGCAGCGCGCCGTTATCATGCTGCGCGCCAAGGGCGTGGATTTCGACGTCACCTACGTGAACCTGCGCGACAAGCCCGACTGGTTCCTGGAACTTTCACCCCACGGCAAGGTGCCGGTGCTGAAGGTCGATGGCGAGGTGCTGTTCGAATCCAACGCCATCGCCGAATACCTGGACGAGGTGTTCGAACCGCGCCTGCATCCGGCCGATCCCGTCAAGCGGGCCAAGAACCGGGCCTGGACCGATTTTCTTCAGACCTTCGCCTGGGGTCCCGGCCTGAACAACCTGTCCTATTGTGAGTCCAAGGACGCCCTGGCGGGGGCGCTGGAAACGGCACGCCAGCGCATCGGCCGCCTGGAAGCCGCCATCGCCAAGGAACGCGGCAACGACGGCCCCTATTTCAACGGTCCCGACATGTGCCTGGTCGACGCCGCCTACGCGCCGTTCTTCCAGCGCTTCATGCTGTGCGAGGAGCACCTGAAGACCGGGCTTCTGGGCGACTTCCCCCTGGTCGCCGCCTGGGTCGACGCATTGCTCGCGACGGACGCGGTGACCGGCTCCGTCCCGCCGGAGTTTCCAGAGGCATTCAATGAGAACCTGGAACGCCGGGGCGCGCTGGCCTGGGAATTGAAGACCGGGGCCCAGGCGGCGGAATAAGGCCGGCCGCCGCACGAACAATTCCGTCATCCAACGGCTTTAAACGCCTCAACCGGCCCGCGAAAAATAACTGCGCGGACCCGTCGTTTTGGCTTGTCTAAGTAATGGTAGAATTTATAGTTAAGGCTGATCGCGAAAATTACATAAAATCGTGATCAGGGGATCATTGAGGGGGAACATCATGAAACGGAAGTCCATGCTGGGGGCGATTAGCCTCCTGTTTGTCGCTGGCTGCGCCTCGTCTCCCGACGAGATGCAGCGCGCCTATGTCTCACCGACGCAGTTTGCGCCGCTCGGTTGCGGGCAGTTGAGCGGAGAGCTTGAGCGGGTATCGTCGCGCAAGGTCGAACTCTACACGCAGTTGAAGAAAACATCGGACAACGATGCCGTCCAAATGGGCCTGGGCCTTGTCCTATTCTGGCCGACGTTATTCTTCCTTGAGGGCGGTGACGGCCCGCAGGCGGCTGAGTATTCCCGTCTCTTGGGCGAAGAAGACGCCATCGAAAAGACCATGGTTCAAAAAGACTGTAGTGCCGCCCTGATCAAGGTGAAGAAGGAAATTTCCCCGAAGGAGGATGTTCCCGGACGCCTGAAGAAACTGGAGCAACTCCTCCAGGACGGATTGATCACCCAGGAAGAATTCGACTCCCAGCGTTCAAAAATTCTGGCAGCGATCTAATCCCCGCTCGCCCATGCGGGGATGCCCCGCACGGCATCCTCCGGAATGGAAGGAAACCAACATGACGTATCATCGCGCCGGAAAATTGATCCTGGTTGCCCTTTGCGGCACCATCCTGGCCGGCTGCAACACCTGGTCGTCCGCCAACGTCGAACTCAAGACCAAGGGTTCGGATGTGGAGATGGCGTCCGCGCCAGCGGCGGCTCCCGCCGCCGCGCCGGTGGAAACGCCCAAATCGGCGGCGGACATCATCCTCACGGAAAAGGACATCACGGACCGCAAGTATGAAACCCTCGCGGACCTTGAAGTGACGGTGAACAAGACGACGATCTTCCATGCCGATCCGACCAAGGAACTGGTCGCCGAGAAGCTCAAGGAAGAAGCCTCGAAACTCAACGCAGACGCCGTGATCCTGGTTCGCTATGGAACCGTGGGCATCGGCCTGTTCAGCTGGGGGTCCTTGGATGGAAAAGGCCGTGCGATCAAGTTCGTCAATTAGCCTCTGTCTGGTCGCCCTGGCGATTGCCGTCGGGGGCTGTGCCCGCAATGCGCCCGCCCTGCCTCCGGAACTGGGCAACGACGAAGCCGCCATCGCGAAAGCCATGGCGGCTGTGCCGAAAACCGTCAAACAGATGACCTGCAAGCAGATCAATCTCGAGATCGAAAATCTTGCGCAGCACGACTCCTACCTCGAGCAGAAGATTCAAGCCAATCGCGGCAAGAACCAGTTCGCCGGGTACATCGCGGGCGTTCTGTTCCTGCCGGCGATCTTCGCGGTCGAAAACGACGACGGTACGAAAACCATGCTCGACGAAAACCAGATACACCGCGATCATCTGGTCATCGCCTATCGGGCGAAGGAATGCCCGGTGGAAAACTGAACGGCACCGTGTCCTTTTAGGGCCGCAGGCAGATGTTCATCTGCCGCGTCAACGGCGGATTGCATTCCCAGTCGTTGCCGGTACGGTCGAGGTGCGCGTTCTGCGGCACCTTCACCTCGGCGCAGGCGCCGTTCTCGAGGCGGTAGCCGCGCTCGCACTTCCAGCCGTTGCCATAGGACGTATCGACGAAATAGGCGTTCTTCGGAACCTTGACCGCAGCGCAGATACCATCTGACTCGCGGTATCCCCGCTCACACTCCCATCCGGCCCCGTGGCTGACGTTGGTCAGGTAGCCGTTCCTGGGCACCTTGATCTCGACGCAGGCCTCGCCGTCTCGGCGGTAGGTCCGCTCGCACTCCCAGGTATCGCCGTAGGCGCTGAGGAAGGCGTGAGGCGGGATGACCACCGCGACGCAGGTTTCGCCCTTTTCCATATAACCGCGCAGGCACTCCCAGCCACGGCCGTAGGACACGTTCGTCATGAAGGCGTTGTCCGGCACCGACACGGCGGCGCAGGCATTGTCGATCTTGCGGAAGCCCTCGTCGCATTCCCAGCCCCGGCCCAGGCCGTCGCCGTGGGCGTTGGCCGGGAGAGGGGCGGCAACCGTCTGGGCGGACAATGGCGCAGGGGCGGCAAACCAGGCCGCGAGAACAATCAAGGCCAGGGCACAGGGCCGCATGGCGGACATAACGGGGAACATTTGCGGGTCGCTTTCGTTTTTGGCCGGATCGGGTCCAGCGGGTTTATTTAGACCGGGTTGCCTTTCGGTTCCGTCAGGGGCATCAAGATATCGGCGTACCAGGCGCAGTTGAGGCCCAGGGCCTCGTCCAGCTTGAGATCACGCGTGCCGATATCGAGTCGGGCCGAATGAACGCCCAGCAATTTCCAGGGCAGAACGCCCAGGTCGCCGTCGCCGACCCGCATGACCACCGGCGCACCGCTGGTCCCGCGATGGGTGCGGGCATCGGTCAGGAAATAGCCCTCGCCCTGAAAGCGCAGCCCGTAGGACGATGCGACGACCGCCTGGCGAACCACGGGCAAATGATGCAGCGTGTCGTGAAAGCCCAAGGGAAAGCCCACCACCAGCAGGGAACTGCCGATTTCCACATGCTCGTCCGAGCCGACCAGATGATCCGGGGTGAAGGCCTGAATGACCGCCGTCTTGGGCAGCGCCGCGCGGTCGATCTCGATCACGGCGATATCGACAACCCCCTTGCCGTCGGCCCCGTCGCGCCAGATGCTTTTGCCGTCCTGGTACAACAGCATCGACAGGCCGGTGGATTCCGCCAGGTTTCCCGCGTTGGTGTGAATTTCGATCTCGATGCGGTTGGGGAAATGCTCGCTGGGTGCGTCGTGCACCACATGGCGGCTGGTCACCAGGAACAGCCGGTCGTCGCGGGCGAAGAAAAAGCCGCTCGCGTTGGTCAGATGGCGGTCATGCTCGAAGGTGAACAGGCGGGGGGACGTGAACAGCAGGGGATCGATCATCGTCCGGCATCTCCCGCCGCATCTTGTGATCCCATTTCCGAAAAAATGTTACACCAACTCAAAACTGCGCCTCCGTCAGGACAAAAATGTCGGACCGCTCGCGGTTTCCTTTATACGCCTTCCGCGCGGCGTCATGAATGCGCTCGATCATGGCGTCAAATGCCTTGAGAACGCCAACCTCGCCTTCCCCGCAATCGGGACAGAGCTTGGCGAGCAGACCACCCTCCACGAAAAAGGTGATTTCCAGGGCGCTGTCGTACCCCCAGAACCGCACCCGGTTGCGCTTGGCCTCGAAACTGCGGCTGATGTTGGGGAAACTCAGGCTCATCCGTGACCGATCCCGCCTAGGCCTCGCGCGCCGCGCGTTGTGCCTGGGCGATGGCCCCTTCCAGATTGGTGTAGCGGTACGTTCCGATGCAGTAGTACTCGACGGTTATTTTCGTGATGCCGTGAACCGCCATTTCTTCGGCCTCGGAAATGAATTCGGCCTTTTTCGGCTTCTTTCTGTCCACGTTCTTCATGACGGCTCCTTAAACGTTGAATGGCTGTCTGCCGTGCCGTCGGCGCAGGGAAGCCGCCCAAAGGCCGCGACCGCAGTCCGACGAGCTGGGGTCAGCGCTTTGTGCCCAAGCGGAAGATGCGGTCTCCGCGAACCAGGTTCTTCAGTTCCGACGATAGCTGGAACAACGACTTTTCCGCCAACAGAGCCCCCGGCACGGCCGCGGCCGCGTTGTCCGGACGGCGCAGATGTTCTTCCTGGGCGGCCCCCTGCGCCGAACGGTCCCGGTCATCCTGAGCGGGGCTCATCGGCCGGCCTCGACAGGTGCCGGGCCGGGTTCCGGCGGAATCTGCAGCGCCATACCCTCGTTCTCGCCCCGCTCAATGGCCAGGCGGTCTCTTTTGGCTTCCGCCGGGCGCGGGCTCATCGCCACGACCGGTCCCTGATCCCGGGCCAGCGCTGCATCAAGCTCATTGGGATCGATCGTCAGGACGCGAGCGTTTTGCGCGGCATTGATCCCGCGATCCAGGTAGATAACGCTACGCACGCGATGAAACACCGGGAACGACAGGGATTGCAGAAGCTCTTCATCCGTCTCGACCCTGTAGTTCCCCGCCGGCAACACTTCGTCGAAGCCGCCCAAAACGAACGGATGCGCGAATGCCACCGTCTTCTCAGTTGTGCGTGTTGTCATTGCTGGCCTCCTGACGGGCATCTCTGTGCGCCGCCATCGATCTTTCCGCAATACCGGCGGAAAACGGCCTATTTACCCTTGCCGTTGACGGGCAGGGTTACTTGCTGGCCGGTGCATCCACCGCAGGCTTAGCGTCGGGTTTGACCGGTGCGGCGGCGGCTTTATCGGCGGCGTCGGCGGGTTTCGCAGGCTTATTTCCCGTTGAAAAATCTTTGAAGGACATTGGTTAATTCCTTTTATAAAACGGAAATATATCCGTATTAATAATATGGTATTTGAAAATTGGTTTTTCAATACACATATGATTTTTATTTTTTGGTTATCGATTTATCACTTTATATATTTTCATATTTTCTCCCGTCAGGCCGCAACTGGCCGCACAGTGCAATCGCCCTTGAGGTTGCGGCGGCGGGTTGAATCCGCGACAGTCGGGGCATGCAATCCGTCCTCTCCCTTCTCGACCTGATCGGCGTCTGCGTGTTCGCGGCGTCCGGCGCCTTGGTCGCCAGCCGCAGGGAAATGGACCTTGTCGGCTTCGGCTTGATGGCCTGCCTGACCGGCGTCGGCGGCGGCACCCTGCGCGACCTTCTGCTGGGCCGCGCCGTGTTCTGGATCGCCGATCCCAAGCCGATCATCATCTGCCTTGCCGTCGCGACGCTGCTGTTCTTCACGGCCCATGTGATCCAGCGCCGCCATACCCTGCTGCTCTGGGCCGACGGCCTGGGCATCGCACTCTACGGCGTCATGGGGGCCGAACTGGCGCTTCAGACCGGGGTCAGCCCGCTTATCGCCATCATCATGGGCATGATGACGGCGACCTTCGGCGGCCTGATCCGCGACGTGGTCTGCCAGGAAACGCCGCTGATCCTGCGCAAGGAGGTCTACGCCACCTGCGCGGCGCTGGCCGCCACGGTCTATGTCGTCCTGGCGGGCCTGGACGTGCCACGCGAGACCGCCGTCGTCATCGCCTTCACGGCCGGTTTCGCGCTGCGCGCCATGGGCATCGCCCGGGGCCTGTCCCTGCCCGTCTACCGGCCGCGGCCGGGGCGGGAGTATTGAAAGCAAGCGCGCGATGGCCAACCCGGCCATCCCCATCGCGCTTGAGAATTCCGCCACCATGCCACCCCGTTATGTCCACTTGTAAATAACGGGCCTTTCCGCAAAACTGCGGCCCCATGACCGAATACATGACCACCAAGGAACTGGCGGACTTTCTGCGCATCAAGCAGCGCAAGGTCTATGACTTGGCCGCCACGGGGCGCATTCCGTGCTCCCGCGCCATGGGCAAGCTTTTGTTCCCGCGCGCCGAGATCGAGGCCTGGGTCGCCCGCGGCATGGCCGGCGACGGGGCCGCGGCCGTCATGGAGGCCGCATCCGCGCGACCGGACAGGGTGCTGCCGGGCGTGTTCCTGGGCTCCCACGACCCCCTGCTGGATTGGGCGCTGCGCCAGTCGCGCTGCGGACTCGCGACCTTTTTCGACGGCTCCGCCGACGGGCTGGAGCGGTTCGCCAATGCCGAGGGCATCGCCGCCGGCCTGCACATGTTCGATCCCGAAGCCGGGGTCAGCGACGACGACGCGGCCTGGAACATCGGCTGGGTGCGGCGTTACGCGGCGGCGGCGCCCTGCGTGCTGGTCGAATTCGCCTGGCGCGAGCGGGGATTGATCGTCGATCCCGTATCCGCCCATGAGTTCACATCCATCGCCGACCTGCGCGGCCGCCTGATCGTGCCGCGCCAGGCCGAAGCCGGCACCCAGGCGCTGTTGGAACATCTGCTGGCCGAGGCCGGGATCGGCCCCGAAAGCTGCGTGATGACCGAACCCGCGCGCACGGAAACCGACGCGGCCCAGGTCGTCGCCGACCACATGGGCGAGGTCACGCTCGGCCTGCGCGCCTCGGCGGCGGCGCTCAAGCTCGATTTCGTGCCGCTGCTGCGCGAACGCTTCGACCTGCTGGTCGATCGCAAGGCCTGGTTCGAGCCGCCGATGCAGACGTTCCTGGATTTCTGCCGCTCCGAAGCCTTCCGCTTCAAGGCCGAGACCATGGGCGGCTACGACCTGTCCGGGCTGGGCAAGGTGCATTTCGTGGGGGCGTAAAAAGGGGACAATACGTAATAAATATACTGTCCCCTTTATTAGGAATACCGACGTAATGGCCTTTATGCAGCCATTCCGCTGGTAAACAGATAGCCCATGTAGGCGGCATAGGCCGCTAGCATGGCGCCTCCCCAGACGCGCCCTATCTGCTTGAAGGCGAACAGCAACACCACGAGCAAGACGCTGGCCGCGAGCATCACGAGAGCATCCAACTCCCGGAAACGGGCACTCACCTCGATGGGCGTAATCACCGCGGTCGTACCCAGGATCGCCAATATATTGAAGATATTGCTGCCAATGACATTTCCCAGCACAACATCTGAATGTCGGCGCAAGGCGGCCACGATGGCTGTCGCCAATTCAGGCAGCGACGTCCCCACGGCGACCAGAGACAACCCGATTACCGCGTCTGGAACGCCGAAGGTGCGTGCAACGGATACGGCCCCTTTGACCAGCAAGTCGGCACCAAAAACCAGGATGGCAATTCCGCCGACAACGAAGAGAAGCGCAAGCCAGCCATTCTTGATCGGCACATCCTCGAACTCTTCCGTTTCATGATCGAAAACCTGAGAGTTTTTATCCCTTCGCTCGAGCCAATAACTGGCGGACAGATAGACCCCCAAGACCACAAGGAGGACGATGCCTTCGACGCGGCCGATCACATCACTGTAAAGCAAGCCGAAAAGGCCCAACCCGACCAGTGTCGCCACCAATCCGTCTCGAACTGCCGTGCGGTTCCATCCGCTGATGGGAAGAATAACGATGGCGATACCGACGATCAGCAGCACGTTGGCGATATTGCTGCCGATCACGTTGCCGATGGCGATTTCCGGAACACCGTCCAGGGCCGCGTTCACTGAGACCAGCAGTTCCGGGGTCGACGTGCCAAAACCGACGATCACCAGCCCAATGATCAGCTTGGACAACCCGAGGCGTTCCGCCACGGAGACGCTTCCCCGTACCAAGCCCTCGCCGCCGACGAAAAGCAGTACGAGACCGGCCGCGATATAGACAATATCCATCAGCATTTTCTGTTGTGCTCACTTATTTCCAGTCCGAATCACCGAGCGGACCGTAGCGGCAAAATGAAGCCGTATCATGGAAAATTTCAATTCCTCCGCTGACTTTGGTGCGGCATCAGAGGATTGCGGCGATCAGCGCGGCTTTGGGGCACCGTGAGGCCGACACTCTGCTCCCTCCACGAAAAAAAAGGGCGGACCCGAAGGCCCGCCCTTTCCGGATCATGTGAACGTCCGCGCCGTTACGACGACTTGCCGTTCGGGAAGAACAGCTGAAGGCCGTTCAGCTTGTAGGACGCGATGGTGTCCTGGCCTTCCTTGGACAGCACCCAGTCGATGAAGGTCTGGCCTTCGGCCTGCTTCACCTTGGGGCATTTCTTCGGGTTGACCAGGATGATGCCGTACTGGTTGAACAGCTGCTTGTCGCCCTCGACGGCGATCTTGTAGTCGCCCTTGTTCTTGAACGAGATCCAGGTGGCGCGGTCGGTCAGGGCATAGGCGCCCATGCCGACGGCGGCGTTGAGGGTCGCACCCATGCCCGAGCCGGTTTCGCGGTACCAGCCGCCAGACGCCTTCTTGATGTCGACCTCGGCCGCCTTCCACAGGCGGACTTCCTTCTTGTGCGTGCCGGAATTGTCGCCGCGCGACGCGAACGTCGCCTTGGCGTCGGCGATCATCTTGAACGCCTTGGGCGCGTCCTTCATGCCGCCGACCTTGGCCGGGTCCTTGGGCGGGCCGACGACGATGAAGTCGTTGTACATGACATCGGAACGCTTAACACCGTAGCCTTCCTTGACGAACTTTTCCTCGGCCGGCTTGGCGTGGACGAGCAGCACGTCGCCGTCGCAGTTCTGGGCGTTCTTGATCGCCTGGCCGGTGCCGACGGCGACCACGTTGACCTTGATGCCGCTCGATTTTTCGAAGATCGGCAGCATGTAGCCATAGAGGCCCGAGTTTTGGGTCGAGGTCGTCGACTGCACGATGATCGATTTGCCGTCGGCCTGGGCCGGGGCGGCGGCGAAGGCCGCCACGGCAAGGGCGAGGGCCGCCGCGCCGAAAGTGAACCGTTTGACTTGTTTCATGGATATCTCCCTGATTGCTGGTTCCGGTTGAGAATTGCTGGGCTGGTTGGTTTCGTTGGGCGGCCGGATCACAGGATGATCTTGCCCGCCATGTAGTCGCCGGCCTCGGCCGAGGCCGGCTGATTGAAAAACGCCGCCGCCGGGCTGTGCTCCAACACCTTGCCCCGGTGCATGAACACCACGTCGTCGGCCAGCCGCCGGGCCTGGCCCATGTCGTGAGTGATGAAGACGATCTTGGTGCCGCGGTCGCGCGCCGCCTTGGTGATGTCCTCGATCACCAGGGTCGAGGCCGGGTCCAGGTTGGACGTCGGCTCGTCCATGAACAGCACGTCCGGTTCCGTGGCCAGGGCGCGGGCCAGGGCCAGGCGCTGCTGCTCGCCGCCGGAGAGCAGCCGCGCCGGTTGGTCCGCATGGGCGGCAAGGCCCGCGTGTTCGAGAATTTCCCGCCGCCGCGCCGGGTCGGCCCCGCCGCGCAGGCGCAGCACGAAATCAATGTTGGCGGCGACGGAGCGGCGCAGCATCACCGCGCGCTGGAACACCATGGCCTGACGGCGGCGGACGGCCTCGTCGAGCGGACGGCCGCCCCAGGTGACGCCCCCGCCCGAGGGTTCCAGCAATCCGTGCATGAGGCGCAGCAGCAGGCTTTTCCCGGCCCCGTTGGGGCCCATGATGACGGTCACGCCGTGGGCGTCCAGGGTCAGGTCGACACCTTTGATCAGCACCGCGCCGCCGGCCTGATAGGTCAGGTCCTCGATGGTGACGGGGAACAGGTCGGCCCCGGCGCCGGAATCGCCAGGGCGCAGCAGGTCGACCACGTTGGCCGGCAAGATTGGGGCGCGGCGAAGATCAGGCATAGGCCTGCCTTTTCGCCGTCGCGTTGAGGCCCATGACCGCCGCGTTGATGGTCAGCGCGATGGTCAGCAGCACAACGCCGAGGCCGAGCGCCAGGGCGAGGTCGCCCTTCGACGTCTCCAGCGCGATGGTCGTCGTCATGACGCGGGTCAGGTGGTTGATGTTGCCGCCGACGATGATGACCGCGCCGACCTCGGCCATGGCGCGGCCAAGCCCGGCCAGCATGACCGTCAGCAGGGAATAGCGCGCATCCCACAGAAGCTCCGCCATCATGCGGCCCGTGGGCACGCAGAACGAGCGGAACTGGTCGGCGTATTCAGTGTGCAGATCCTCGATCACTTGGCGCGACAGGGCGGCGATGATCGGCAGGATCAGGACCGCCTGGGCGATGATCATGGCGGTCGGGGTATAGAGCAGGCCCATGAAGCCGAGCGGCCCGGCGTTGGACAGCAGCATGTAGATGATCAGGCCGACCACCACCGGCGGCAGGCCCATCATGGAATTGACGACGACCAGCGCCACACCGCGGCCGGGGAACCGCGTCACGGCCAGCAGGGCCCCGATGCTGAGACCGATCAGCCCCGCCACCAGCAGCGCCGTCAGGCTGACCCGCAGCGACAGCCCGATGACCTCCATCAGGTCCGCGTCGAAACTGAACAGCAATGAGAAGGCCGTGAGGAAGGCCTGGCCGAAATCCTGCATTGTCTGGCTGTCCGCCCGTTCCCATTCCCAGGACGCGAGGGACGTTCTCTCCCGCGATTTCGTAAATTATGCATAATTATTCGTATTTGTCGTAATTTTGCACAAATTCCGGAGGCGCGCAAGCATCCCCGGCGGCCCGGAGAGGCTGCGGGCAGGGCAGGTTCGGCCGTTGTTTAGAGAACGGACTGGCGGCGCTTAGCTGCCCTCGGCCCAGCGCCGCATCAGGCTGTTGAACACCCGTTGCGCGGTCAGGGCGGCCGGGCTGTTGGCCGCCGTCTGGTGCAGGTGATGGGCGACGCCGTTGGCGTCGGCCAGGATCTCGCGGCGCTCGGCGGAGGCGACGCGGCTTTGGATCCAGGTCACGGCGACCCGCCGTTCGCCCCTTGTCACGGCCTCGACCCGGTGATGCCAGCCGGTCGGATAGACCACGGCGGCGCCCCGGGGCAGCTTGACCTTGACCTCGCCGCCGGGGGCCAGGATGACCAGTTCGCCGCCGTCGTAATCCTCGGGCCCATTGAGGAACAGCGTGCAAGAGACATCGGCGCGGATCGATTCCGGGTTGCCGATGAAGGGGTTGTCCGTGTGCAGGCCGTATTCCGCGCCCTCGCCGTAACGGGCGTAAAGCGGGCGCATGACCCGGTGGGGGAAGGTCCCGTTGCGGATTTGCGCCGACTGCCCGATCGCGCCCATGATCAGGCGGTCGGCGGGCGCCAGGGCGTCGCCGGCGGCGGCGCGGTCGGCCTGGCGGTTGCGCTTCACGGCCTTGATGTCGTCGCGCATTCCGGCCGCCCCGTCGATCCAGGGAACACCGTCGAGGATGGCGTCGATTTCGCCGAGCCCGTCGTCACCGAGCAGTTTTTCCACATGGATGATCATCGTCTCGTCTACTCCCTTACCCCTGCGCCCCCGCGCGCCCGGCACCAAGCTCATGATAGCACGCGGGACAGCCGCAGTCGGCGGAAACCGGCCACAGAGCAACCCGCCGATCCTTCTTAATATTCACATTATTCACTTAAACACATAATTTTATACACATCCATTAACGTGATTTTTATAATGAAATCAGCATTTAAATTGCCGGATAGAAATTATAGTGTAAAATTAACAATACGAAATCTGGCATTTGCCAGTCGCCTGCCGAAGGCCGGTCTGCGGATACGGCGCGGGTTTACGAATTTCACAATGGGAGAAGCAGTCATGGGCAAAATCAACAAAGCATTCCTGATCCTGCCGGTTGTCTTCGCGGTCCTGATCGCGATTGGCATTCTGACCAGCTAGGTCATATCGTCCCAAAGACTGGTGATCGAGCGCGGGTCCGCAAGACCCGCGCTTTTTTTATCCGCACCCCGGGGCTGCCCGTCAGTCGGAAAGCGACGCGGCCTTCTTGCGGGCCGCCTTGAGGGCCGATTTGTCCGGCGCCGGCGCCCCGCGCTCGACGGCATGGATCAGGGTCGGATGGGCGCGCTGCGCGCAGTCGGTCCGTTCGCACAGCCGGCAGGTCACGCCGACGGGCAGGAAGGTCTCCGACCGCGTCAGGTCCAGGCCGCCCGAATAAACCAGTTCGCCCGCGTCCTCCAGCCGGCAGCCCAACGCCAATGCATAGCTACCGTCCGGCGCGTTGTAACCGGACCCTGGGCGGCGCTGACCGAAGGCGACGGAAAGATAGGCGCTGCCGTCGACCAATTGCAGGACCTGGGCATCGACGGTGCCCGGCCGCCCACTGGCCGCATGCACGTTCCAACGCGGGCAAATTCCCGCGAACCGGGGAATCGGCAGCCCCGAACCGGGCACCCGCCGGAACACGTTGCCCGCACTGTCGATGCGCAGGAAGTGGAAGCGCACGCCTTCCTCACCCGGGCGGCGCAAGGTCGCGAGACGCCGGCAGGCCTGCTCCAGGCTGACGCCGAAGGCCTGGCTCAGGCGTTCCACATCGTAGCGATAGGCGCGCGCACGGTCGAGAAAGGCGTCATAGGGCAT
The DNA here is from genome assembly GCA_963976055.1 of uncultured Alphaproteobacteria bacterium. Lineage (GTDB taxonomy): Bacteria > Pseudomonadota > Alphaproteobacteria > Rhodospirillales > Casp-alpha2 > UBA1479. Next base: position 274,566 of record CAXBJB010000001.1, on the reverse strand, counting down.
CAACACCGCGGCGGCGAAGTACCCGGCCAGAAGGTCCCGGCAAAGGTCTTCGGAAGCAGGGGACAGGTCTGCTTCCCCGACCCAGGTATCGATCAGGTCGGCGGCGGCGCGGCGGCCGGTTTCGCGCGCCAGGTGGAAACGCAGGCTCGGCAACGCCAAATCGTCGCGCACGATCAGCCGGCCACCCGCCCCGCCCGGCCCGGGCTCCAGACGTATGGGGGGAACCACCGCTCCCCCCCGGCTTGTATCGCCGACACCCGTGGTTTCGACCTCGATCCCGAAGCGGTCCCGCAGCACCTCGGACAGGCGTGAGAACAACCCCACGGTCTCCATCCCGATTTCGGTGCGGAGTTCCTCCGCCCGGCGGTCCAGATCGTCGAAGAAATTGTCGTTACGTTCGGTGAAGTCACCGACCTCTTCCGCCGGGGTGCGGCTTTCAAGAAGGTTGTCGAGGTTCTCGCCGGTAATGAAGCGGAGCAGTTCGTCGACCTGCAAAGTGAGTTTTTCCGTGCCGTCGACGACGATGCCGAGGAACTGTTGGCGCTCCGCCGCGGCCAGATCGATGTTGTCGAGCAGGATTTCCGAAAAGCTGCGGACCGAGGTCAGCAGGGTGCGCACGGAATGGCTGGAGGCCACCAAGTAGGGACTGGAGGCCAGCTTGTCCGTCAGCGCCTCCACATCCTCGCGGCTGTTGCGGTAGGATCGGTAGAGCCGCAGGAACGAGCGGCAGATGTCGGGAACCGATGTCACGAATTCGTCCAGCTCTGCCGCCGAGGGGCGGGTGCCGCCGAACATGGGGTCGGACAGGGCCTCTTCCAGGTCGCTTTTGATGCGCACCTCGTCGCCCGCGGAAAAGTCCCGCAGATCGACGCCGAGGGCTTCCGAAAGCTTGAGCAGCAGCGACACGGTCAAGGGCCGGTCGTTATGCTCGATCATGTTCAGGTAGCTGGGCGAGATGCCGAGAATTTCGGCCAGCTTTACCTGCGTCAATCCACGGTCCTTGCGGAGCCGCCGAAGGCGCGCGCCCAACATTGGTGATCGCGGCATAATGTTCCCCCTCGTGGAATTCCACGAATAGTTGCCCTGTCCCAGGTCTAACGCTTTGCCCGGGTGTAGGTTTGGCGGCATATTAACCGATGTTCACCTATCTGTCTTTGGGATTTCCGCTGCCAAAATCAAGTAATTATAAGAAAAACTGCGGTATTTTGGTGAATTGTTCACGCGCGCTGCACAATGGGAAAGAGTCCGGCGGTCCCGCTAGGCCGGCGGATTCGGCGGACGTCCAAGCACGTCGCTCAGCCCGGCCATGACTTGGTCCAATGCGCCGGCGAGATCGTTCAACAGCGGCCCGGTGTCCGGACCTTCGGGTGCGTCCTTCAAGGCGGCTTCGAGGGCTTTCGCCGCCTCGAACACCTCTGTCGCGCGAATGTTGCCGCTGACGCCCTTCAACGAATGGGCGGCGCTGATGGCCCGCTGGAAATTGCCCGCCGCCACGTCGGACGCAATCTCCGCCGCCTTGCCGCCATAGGTGTCGAAAAACTTGGCCAGCAACTTTTGGATCATGTCGTCGTTGCCACGAACCATATCACGGAACGCGGCCATATCGATCCCCGGCAGGGTGCCGGGCAAGCGGCTGGACGACGCCGGCGCGGCAACCCGATTATCTTCGTTATCCGGTGGTGGCGTTCCTGTCATCGGTGCCCTCGATAAGTCATGGCGGCATGGACGCCGCTCAGCGGGCCGCGTCCACGGTCGATGCCGGCAGCGTGAAACGGAATACGGAGCCCCGCCCCGGCGCCGGCTCGACCCATATCTTGCCGCCGAAACGCTCGACAATCTCGCGGCAAATGGCGAGGCCCAATCCCGTGCCCTTGGGCTTGTTGGTCAGGGTTTCGCCCGATCCGCCCTGCTGGAAGCGCTCGAAAATACGGTCCCGTTCGCCGGGCGCCACGCCGGGGCCGTTGTCGATCACGTCGACGGTGACCACGCCACCGTCGACCGTGGCGCTAACGCGGATATGCCCGTCATTCGGATCGCAGAATTTCACCGCATTGGAAATCAGGTTGACCAAAACCTGGATCAGCCGGTCACGGTCGGCATGAACCCGGGGCAGACCGACGGGAATATCCAAGTCCAGGCGCACGCCCTCGGCCTGGGCCAGGGGCGACGCCGCGGCCACGGCGGTCTCCATGACGGCACCAAGGTCAAGCGAGGTCATGTTCCATTTCAGATTGCCCGCCTCCATCTTCGAAAGATCGAGAAGCTGGTCGATCAGACGCGTGAGGCGCTGGGTTTCGGCGACGACGACGCTGTAGAAACGGTCGCGCTCCGCCCCGCGCAGGGCCGGATTGTCGGACAGGATTTCCCCCGCCGCGCGGATCGACGTCAACGGCGTACGGAACTCGTGGCCCACGGTGGTGATGAAGTTGTCCTTCATGCGGTCCAGTTCCTTAAGCCGCTCGTTGGCCGCCCGCAGTTCGCCCGTGGTTTCCTCAAGCGCCTTGGACTTCTCCTCAAGTTCGTGGGAATACTCGATGACCTGCGACGTTTCGTCGAGAATGCGCATCAGATCCTCGGTGCTGACGACCTCGCCCTTGGTCACGCTGGCGACCACGGCCTGGGCCGAGGCCGCGCCGATGACCCCTGCCAACTGCCGTTCGGCGAAAGACACCAGCGCCGGCGCCGCTTCCGCCCGGGGATCGAGGCTGAAGCCCTGGCGTTCGGCGAAACCGGCGAGCGCCGCCCCCGCCCGGTCGTCACCCAGAAAGCGCCGCAGCACGGCCTTCAGCTCACCGACCGGGGCGGAACCACGCCACACGGTGACCGGCTTCGCCCCCGGGCTGTCCAACTTCTGCACGAACTCGCCAGCCTGCAATTGTTCCAAATCGCTGGCCCGGCTGAGCAGCGACACCCAGACGAACCCGCCGATATTGACCAACATCGACCAGAACAGGGAATGGGACAGATGGTCGATGCCGTCGAGCCCGAACAGGGCATAGGGCTTCAGGACCTCGATCCCGTAGGGGCCCAATTCGATCAGGCTCATGTCGACCCAGCCCGACCGCGCGAAGGACGGCAACACCAGGGTGTAGAACCACATGGCGGTGCCCAGCAACAGGCCGGTCATGGCGCCGGCCCGCGTGCCGCCCTTCCAGAACATCCCGCCCAGCAGCGACGGCGCGAACTGCGCCGCCGCGGCGAAGGACACCAGGCCGATGGTGACCAGGGCATAGGATTCCCCGATCAGCCGCATGTAGGTATAGGCGAGCAGCAGCACGAACAAAATCGCGCTGCGCCGCACGAACAAAAGGAAGGCGGACAGGTCGCCCGTGAACCGGGCCTGGAACCACCGCATGCGCAGCAGCACGGGCACCACCAGGTCGTTGCACACCATGGTCGACAGCGCGATGGTCGCGACGATCAGCATCCCCGTCGCCGCCGACAGGCCGCCGATATAGGCGAACAGGGCCATGCCCTGGTTCTGATTGGCCATGGCCACGGTCAAAACGAAGGTATCGGCATCGACGCTGCGGTCGGGAAACTGCAACAGGCCGCCGATGGCGATGGGCAGCACGAACACGTTGATCAGGATCAGATAGAGCGGGAACAGCCAGGCCGCCTTGCGCACATGGTCCGGGTTGACGTTCTCGACCACGCCAACCTGGAATTGGCGCGGCAGGCAGACGATGGCGAACATGGACAGCACCAGCAGGGTCGACCATTGCGCATAGCCTCCGGCCCCGACCTGATGGAACAGGTGGGAAATCTCGGGCACCGCGTTGCCTTTGGCGAACAGGTCGCCGAACCCGTCGAACACGCCGTAGGTGACGTAAAATCCGACGGCAAGGAACGCCAGCAGCTTGATGATCGATTCGAAGGCGACGGCGATCACCATGCCTTCGTGATGTTCCGAGGCGTCGATGTGGCGGGTGCCGAACAGGATGGCGAACAGGGCCATGATCAGGGCCACGAAAAAAGCCGTGTCCTGGAACAGGGGCACGCGCCCCAGATGGCGCGGCATGACGATTTCCGGATACTGAATCAGCACGGTGAAACTGGTCGATACCGCCTTAAGCTGCAGCGCGATATAGGGCAGGATGCCGACCACCACGATCACCGTGACAAGGCCGCCGAGATAGATGCTTTTACCGTATCGCGAGGCGATGAAATCGGCGATCGAGGTGATGCGGTTTTCGGCCGAGATGCGGACCATCTTTTCCAGCACGAAGGGCCAGAGCACCAACACCAGGGTCGGCCCCAGATAGATCGGCAGGAAATCCAGGCCCGAGGTCGCGGCCCGGCCGACGCTGCCGTAGAAGGTCCAGCTCGTGCAATAGACCGCCATGGACAGCGCGTAGATATAGGGATTGTTGAGGATCGAGCGCCCGGCGTCGGCCCGCTTGTCGCCCCAGAAGGCGATCGCGAACAGCAGCCCGAGATAGGCCACCGACGCGATGAAGATGACCCAGCCTTCGAGCACCTCAATCGTCCTGCGGAGCGGGCCGGTCGACGCGTTCGGCGATCAGATAGACCACCGCGACGACGCCGATCCAAACGGCGAACAGAACCACAAAAATCCGCGGCAGCCCGAACAGGTCGGCGGGCCCTTCGCCGAGGGTCACGAGCGGCGGCAGAAACAGCAGCGTGGCGACCAAAAACAGCGATACGGAAAAGGCGCCGACCCGGCTTGTTCCCCGCTCCGGCGCGCCGGCCCGGCGCGGCCCGGAATCGCGTGCCGGACCGTCCGCCATCAGTCCACGGCCAACCCGACGGCGGCCTTGACCCTGCTGACCAGGTCGCGGGTGGAAAACGGTTTGGTGATGAAGTCGTCGGCCCCGGCGGCCATGCCCTTTTCACGGTCCGCCTCGCGCCCCTTGGCCGTCAGCATGATGACGTGCACATCGGACCAGGCGCTGTTGCCGCGAATTTCCTCGCACACGGAAAAGCCGTCCCGTTCCGGCAGCATGACGTCCAACAGCACCACATCCGGTTTGGCCGCGCGCATTTCGCCGAGCGCCGCGTTCCCGTCGCCGACGACGCGCGTGTCGAACCCCGACTTTTCAAGCAGGAATTTCAGCGACAGGACGATGTTGTCGTCGTCTTCGACCACCAGAACGGAGTGATCCATGAACGTCTCCCATTATTTTCGGCGCGTGATCCGCGCACGCCTGCCGTGATCGGCTTTTGCCCGATTATACCCCGTAGATCCGCCGCCGCCGCAAGGTTTCTGACGCCATGCCGGCCAAGCCTGGTTTGACGCCCCGGTTTGACAGACGGAACCCCATCTGCAAATCCTGGGCGGCATGGAACAGGAAAGCCCCGCCGAATTCACCCGCCGCGCGGTCCTGACCGGCATGATCCTGGGCGCGGCACTCACCCCCTGCAACGTCTATTCGGGGCTGAAGATCGGCTGGTCCTTCAACATGTCCATCGCCGCCGGGCTATTGGCCGTGGGGGCCTGGCGCCTGGCCGAGCGCGGCCTGGGCACCGCCCCCCTGGGCCTCAAGGAAAACAACATCAATCAGACGGCGGCCTCGGCCTCGGCCTCCATCGTGTCGGGCGGGTTGGTCGCGCCGATCCCGGCGCTGACGCTGCTGACCGGGCAGACCCTGCACTGGCCCGTGCTGGCGTTCTGGGTGTTCTGCGTGTCGATCCTGGGCGTGGTCGTCGCCGCCGGCCTGCGCCGCCAGATGATCGAGCACGAAAACCTGCCCTTTCCCGCCGGTCTGGCGACGGCGGAAACTCTGAAACGCATCCATGGCAAGGGCCGCGAACAGGGGGCGCGCCTGCGGGCCCTGATGGCGGCGGCGGGGGTCTCGGCGGCGGTCAAGCTGGCCGTCGATCTCGCGGCGGCAGTGCCGCGCCTGGCCCTGCCGGGATCGCTGGCCGGGGGCGTGACCTTCAAAAACCTGGGCCTGGCGGTCGACCCGTCGCTGCTGATGATCGGCTTCGGCGCCCTGATCGGCCCGCGCGCGGGGCTGTCGCTGCTGCTCGGCGCGGGCGCGTCCTGGGGCATGCTCGCGCCCTGGGTGCTGGACCGGGGGTGGGCCCAGGCGGGCGCACCCGGCACGGTGTGGTTTTCCGAATTGGTGACCTGGCTGCTGTGGCCCGGGGTGACCTTGACGGTCACGGCGGCCCTGACGTCCTTCGCGATCTCGGTCCTCCGCATCCGCCGGCGGCTGACCCGCGCGGACGGGCGGATGGGACGCGGCTACGCCCTGGCGCTGGCCGGTGTCACGGCGCTGATCTGCATCGCCGGATGGACCCTGTTCGGCTTGCCGCTCTGGGTCTCGGTGCTGGCCGTGGCACTTAGCTACGTGCTCGCCGTGATTGCCGCCCGCGTGTCGGGGGAAACCGGCGTCACGCCCGTGGGGGCACTGGGCAAGGTGACGCAGTTGACCTACGGCGCAATCACGCCCGGCGACATGGCGGCCAACCTGATGACCGCCAACATCACCGGCGGGGCCGCCGGGCAATGCGCCGACATGATGCACGATCTGAAAACCGGATCCCTGGTCGGTGCCGTGCCGCGGCTGCAGGTCTACGCGCAGGCCCTGGGCGTGCTGACCGGATCGCTGGCCGGGGCGGCGGTCTATCTGATTCTGGTGCCCGACCCCGCCGCCATGCTGATGACGCCCGAATGGCCGGCCCCCGCCGTCGCCACCTGGAAGGCGGTGGCCGAAGTGATGGCCGCGGGCCTGGGCGCGATCCCGGAAGGCGCCGGCCCCGCCATGGCCGTCGCGGCGGTGCTGGGCGTGATCCTGGGCGCGGCGGACCGTGTGCTGCCGGAACACGCCGCGCGGTGGTTGCCGAGCGCGCCCGCCGCCGGGGTCGCCTTCGTCATTCCGGCGTGGAATTCGATCTCGCTCTGCCTGGGGGCGATGATCGCGGCCCTGGCCGCGCGCCTTAATCCCCGGTGGACGGAACGCTACGGCACGGCCGTCGCCGCCGGTCTGGTCGCCGGCGAAAGCCTGATCGGCGTCGGCCTGGCACTCGCCCGCATGGCGGGCTGACCCGCGCCTCAGTGCAGGCGCATCATGCCGCCGACCAGGCGGAATTCCGCCGGCTTGACCAACGCCACCGAGGCCACGCGCACGGAATGCAGGGGCCCCTCCAGGTTGTTCTCCCAGAAGTCCAGGAACCGGCGCAGCACGGGAAAGTCCGGCGCCATGTCCATGTCCTGCCAGATGTAGTCCTGTAGAAGGTGAAGGTGGTCCGGGCGCCGGTAGGTGATTTCGGCGGTCGTCAGGCGATAGCCTGAAAGCTGTACTTCCAATGACATGTGAGACCCTCCGTCTTGAGTGCGCGTCTTGCATGTCCTCCCTGGACGTCTGAATTGTCGCCCGAAATTTTCCAATGCGTCAATAATTATCACGTAAAAACAACGGATTAGCAGCCCGTGGCGGAGAGTGCTGCCAATCGCGCGCCGGGTGGTGAATTTTTCTGCGCGAAGGGGCTTGAAGGCACGGGATCGGCGACTAAATTTTTCCGCGGAAACGGGGGGAAATGCCGGATTCCCGAGGGTTTTCTCCCGTCATTTGCTTGTTCAACCAAGGAATGTTCAAGAGGAGCCATCGCATGTTCAAACCTCTGCACGACCGGGTTCTCGTCCGCCGCATCGAACAGGACGAAAAGACCAAGGGCGGGATCATCATTCCCGACACGGCGAAGGAAAAGCCCATGGAGGGCGAGATCATCGCCGTCGGCTCGGGCCACAAGGCCGAGGACGGCACGGTCACGCCGCTGGACGTCAAGGCCGGCGACCGGGTCCTGTTCGGCAAGTGGTCGGGCACGGAAGTGACCCTCGCCGGCGAGGAACTTCTGATCATGAAGGAATCCGACATCCTCGGCGTCATCGAGGCCACCCAGGCCGCGAAAACCAAGAAGGCCGCCTAAGGGCGTCCCGATCTCACATCAACCCATCAGCAATTTGAAAGCTGCCTCTCTTCAAAGGAGTGATCGAAAATGGCTGCGAAAGAAGTGCAGTTTCACGGCGACGCGCGGGCGCGTCTTCTCAAGGGCGTGGACACCCTCGCCAATGCGGTGAAGGTGACCCTCGGCCCCAAGGGCCGCAACGTCGTCATCGACAAGGCGTTCGGCGCGCCGCGCATCACCAAGGACGGCGTCACCGTCGCCAAGGAAATCGAGCTGACCGACAAGTTCGAGAACATGGGCGCCCAGATGATCAAGGAAGTGGCGTCCAAGACCAACGACCTGGCCGGTGACGGCACCACCACCGCCACCGTGCTGGCCCAGGCCATCGTCCGCGAAGGGGCAAAGGCCGTGGCCGCCGGCATGAACCCCATGGACCTGAAGCGCGGCGTCGATCTGGCCGTCGAAGCGGTCGTCGCCGACGTCAAGAAGCGGTCCCACCCGGTCAAGACCAACGAGGAAGTGGCCCAGGTCGGCACCATTTCGGCCAACGGCGACCGTTCCATCGGCGACATCATCGCCGAGGCCATGCAGCGGGTCGGCAACGAAGGCGTCATCACCGTGGAAGAGGCCAAAAGCCTGGAAACGGAACTGGACGTGGTCGAAGGCATGCAGTTCGACCGCGGCTATTCGTCGCCCTATTTCGTGACCAATGCCGACAAGATGGCTTGCGAGCTGGATAATCCCTACATCCTGATCCACGAGAAGAAGCTGTCGAACCTGCAGGCCATGCTGCCGGTGCTGGAAGCCGTCGTGCAGTCGGGCAAGCCGCTGCTGATCATCGCCGAAGACATCGAGGGCGAGGCCCTGGCGACCCTGGTCGTCAACAAGCTGCGGGGCGGCCTCAAGGTTGCCGCCGTGAAGGCGCCCGGCTTCGGCGACCGCCGCAAGGCCATGTTGGAAGACATCGCCATCCTGACCAAGGGCCAGGTGATTTCCGAAGACCTTGGTATTAAATTGGAGAACGTGACCCTCGACATGCTGGGCACGGCCAAGAAGGTGTCCATCACCAAGGACGACACCACCGTCGTCGACGGCGCCGGGTCGAAGAAGGAGATCGAGGCGCGCTGCAGCCAGATCCGGGCGCAGATCGAGGAGACCACCTCGGACTACGACCGCGAGAAGCTGCAGGAACGCCTGGCCAAGCTGGCCGGCGGCGTCGCGGTGATCAAGGTCGGCGGCGCCACCGAGGTCGAGGTCAAGGAGAAGAAGGACCGCGTCGACGACGCCCTGCACGCGACCCGCGCGGCGGTCGAGGAAGGCATCATCGCCGGCGGCGGCACGGCCCTGCTTTACGCCGTGCGCGCCCTGGACGGCCTGAAGCCGGAAAACCACGACCAGCAGGTCGGCATCGACATCGTGCGCCGGGCCCTGCAGGCCCCGGTGCGGCAGATCGCGGAGAACGCCGGGTTCGACGGCGCCGTGGTCGCCGGCAAGCTGAACGACCAGAAGGACACCAACTGGGGCTTCAACGCCCAGACGGGCGAGTACCAGAACCTGGTCAAGAACGGCATCGTTGATCCGACCAAGGTGGTGCGCACGGCGTTGCAGGACGCGTCCTCCGTCGCCGGCCTGCTGATCACCACGGAAGCCATGATCGCCGAAAAGCCCGAACCCAAGAAGGACGCGGGTGCGGGCGCCGGCATGCCGGACATGGGCGGCATGGACTTCTAGATCTCCGTCAAACCTGACGTGCCCCTGGCAAACCTGACCTGCCCCTGGCCGCCGGTCACTCCGACCGGCGGCCTTTCTTTTGTGGCATCCGGCCGCGGCGCTGGCTATGTAGGGATCAAGGATCAACCGACCCGGGACACCCGCCACCATGGACAGCACCACCGCGCCGAAAATCTGGCTCGACTACGACCAGGCCGAACTGGACCGCCAATACGACCAGCGCTCCCTGGTGCCCGACGGCGACGCCTATGTCGCCGAGAACGCCGCCGCAAGCGCACGGGCGCGGGCCGAGATGGACTGCCGCCTCGACATCGCCTACGGCGACGGGCCCGACGAAACCCTGGACGTGTTTCCCGCCACGGCCGCCGGGTCGCCGGTCGTGGTGTTCTACCACGGCGGCGCCTGGACGCGCGGCGACAAGGCCAACGAAAGCCACCTCGCGCCGGCCCTGGTCGCGGCGGGGGCGGCGGTGGTGTCGGTCAACTTCACCCTGGCGCCCAAGGCCTCGCTCGACCGCATCGTCGACCAGAGCCGCCGGGCGCTCGCCTGGGCCCACGCCCATGCGGCGGACATGAACGGCGACGCGAACCGCCTGATCGCCGCCGGGCATTCCTCGGGCGCCCATCAGGCGGCGATGATGGCGGTGACGGATTGGACCACCCCGGGCGAAGCCTGGGGCGGCCTGCCCGCCGACACGGTCAAGGGGGCGGTCATCACCAGCGGCATTTACGAACTGACGCCGCCGCGTCTGAGCTACCGCAACGGGTACCTGAACCTGGACGACGGCGCGGTCGCGCGGAACAGCCCGATCCGCCACCTGCGCCCGGGCCTGCCGCCCGTCGATCTGTTCTACGGCGACGGCGAGCTGGCCGAATTCCGCCGCCAGGGCCGGGATTTCGCCCGGGCGCTGCGCGACGCCGGGCTGACGGTCCGCGAAACGGACCTGCCCGGCATCCACCATTTCACCATGAGCCGCGAACTGGGCCGGCCCGACAGCCCGGTTCACCGGGCGGCGCTGCGACTGCTGGGGTTGGCCATGTAGTCCGTACCGGCGGACAGCCGATGGCCTGATACCACTCCCGGCCTTCTGATCGGGGTCAGAGTTTCGTCCGGTTGTGGCCGAGGCTGTTGAAAAACTCCGTTGATTGACCTGTGAGTGCATGATTCGATTCTTCCCATAAATTTCGGAGGATCGGGTGATGATGGGTGAACGTTTGGGTAGTCAGGACCGGCTGTTTTACGCGTTCGACCTTGAGGACGTTATCCCTGCCGATCATTTCCTGAGACGCATTGACGCGGCGCTCGACCTGGACTGGCTGCGCCGGGAATTGGCTCCTTATTACAGCCGTACGGGCCGTCCTTCGATCTGCCCCGAGTTGATGGTGCGGATGCTGATCGTCGGCTACTGCCATTCGATCCGCTCCGAGCGCCGGCTCTGCCGGGAGGTGGAACTGAACCTGGCCTATCGCTGGTTCTGCCGCTTAGGGCTTGAGGATCGGGTGCCGGATCATTCGACGTTTTCGGTGAACCGGCATGGGCGGTTCCGGGATGGCGGCGTATTCAGGCGGGTGTTCGAGGACGTTGTTCGGCGCTGCATGGATGTAGGGCTGGTTGGTGGCGAAGGTTTCGCCGTGGACGCCAGCGTGATCGAGGCGGATGCCAGTCGGTTCCAGCGGGTCGAGGGCGCAGCGGTCGATTGGACCGATGATCAACGGAATAGCCGCCCGGTCAGGGAATATCTGGACGCGCTTGAATGCGAACGGTCGCCGACCAACCCCGAGCGCAAGCCGAAGGCCCTGTCGCCCGTCGATCCTACCGCCGCCTGGACCACGCGGGGCCGTCACAAGGTGATGTTCGGCTACAGCCTGAACTACCTGATCGATATGGAAAGCGCCGTGGTTCTTGATGTTGAGGCGACGCCGACCCGGATCACCAAGGAGGTTGACGCCACCGAGACCATGATCGAGCGCACGGAAGAACGCTTCGGTCTGACGCCCGATCACCTCGCCGCTGATGTCGCCTACGGCACCGGAGAGATGCTGGGTTGGCTGGTGGAACGGGGCATCGAACCGCACGTTCCAGTTTGGGACAAGGGAAAACGGGACGATGGCACGTTCTCACGGGAAGACTTCGATTATGACGAGGAACGGGACGTCTACATCTGCCCCAACGGCAAGACGCTCAAGACGACGGGCCGCCTCCATGCCGACAGGACCTTCCGATACCGGGCCAGCAAGCGCGATTGCGATGTCTGTTCCTTCAAGACCAAGTGCTGTCCGAAGGAACCGGCCCGCAAAGTGCCCCGCGCGCCCAACGAACATGCCCGCGATATTACCCGCGCCCTGATGAAAACCGACGCCTATGCCCAGTCCCGGACCCGACGCAAAAGGATCGAGGCCTTGTTCGGAGACATCAAGCACAACATGGGCCTGACACGACTCAGGCTGCGCGGGCTGTCGGGCGCCCAAGACGAGTTCCACTTGGCGGCAACCGTCCAGAACCTGAAGCGGCTCGCCAAACACGCCTGGAAACCGCCGCCACCAATCCTAAAGGCCGCCTAACACATGCCGGAACGCAGGAAACGCCCACCAACAAAGCGAAACCGCCCGGGCGTCAGCCCGCAGGCGGACGGAAAAGGTCCGCTCTTTCTAACAGCAGACACCCGAGGAACGCTCACCAGAGAGTTTTTCAACAGCCTCGGCCCGGAGCGGACTTTTGAAGTATGTAATTATACCAAGGGAAGCTCATGGAAAGCAGGCTTATCAAAAGCTTGATCATCAGGAATGATCTAGAAGAGGCAAAGTCGGAAGTTCTGGCAAAAGGCCTACTCCTGAGCATTGCGCATCTGAAAACGGCATTGGCCGCCTTTTCGAATCTCAATGAGCTAGAGCGAGGCCTTAGGCCTATTTACAAGACAAACCCCGAGCTAAGTCAGAGATATTCTTTAGTACGAGACAAAGTCGAATTCTTTAGCTACCTGCGCAATAAGTTCGTGGGACACTTAACCGACGATTTGCTCAATAAAACTGTCGAATGGAAGCCTGAAATCCTTCTTTCTTTGGAAGGAGAGCATGACCCGAACACCATTCTTATCTACAATTTTTCGATCCTAGAGACCGCGATAAATACCTACGTTGATGACGTTGGAGCACACAAAATCTTCGACACAGAGACTGACTTAGCATATCCGCCGGATTTCAATCGTTTCCAAGAAACTTTTCTTGCGAGCATCGATCTATCCAGCGAGTTCCTGCGAAGTGTTGAAATTATTTTAAAGCCAATGATATCGCCCCCCAATGAAGGCTCTGCAATTTTTGAGCTGTGGACCAAGGCCGGATTGACCGAATTCACCTACATAAGGGGGAAAGGGCGGTAGAGTTTCACGGTCATTATGCGACAAAAAGGTCATTGCCCGCCCCTGGCTAGAAACGAACGTTCCAGACAGTGAGAGGAAACGGCGGCATTCAACGGCGAAGCGGACCTTTCGCACACTGTCCGCCGGCCATTGCGTACCTAGCCCGGCCGCCGCGACTGCGGGCTGTCCCAGACCTCGGGATTCAGGGGGAACGGCGGCATCTCGCCCTTCAAGGCCGTGGTGATCTGCTGGGCCGCCGAGATGGCGAGCGCCTTCGAGGCTTCCTGGGTCACCCCCGCCGTATGCGGCGTGAAGATGACCTTGGGGTTCTTGAGCAGCGCATGATCGGCCGGCAACGGTTCGGGAAACACGACGTCGAGCCCGGCCGCCCGGATGTGGCCGGAAGAAAGCGCCGCGTCGAGCGCGGCGAGGTCGATCAGCGCGCCGCGCGCGGCGTTAACGACCACGGCGCCTTCGGGCAGGGCGGCCAGTTCCGCCGCCCCGATCATGTTGCGGGTTTCGTCGGTCAGTTCCGCCGCCATGGCGAGCGCATCGCACTGGGCCAGCATGGCATGCAGGTCGGCGCACATTTCCACGCCCGTGACCAGGGCCAGGCGCGCGTTGACGTAGGGGTCATAGGCCAGGACCCGGCAGTTGAAGGCGAGGCGCAGCTTTTTCGCCAGTTCCGAGCCGATATAGCCGAGCCCGACGAGGCCGACCGTGCGGCCCTCGAGCTCGTAAACCTGCAAACCCTGGCGCTGCGACCAGGCGGTGCCGTCGCGGGCCGCGCGGTCGCCCCAGGTTAGTTGTTTCAAACAGGCGAGCAGCAGCATCACCGTATGTTCGGCCACGGGCGTGCGCCCGAAACCCAGATGGTTGACCACCAGGATGCCGCGCGCCGTGGCGGCGGGAATGTCGATGTTGTCGGTGCCGAAGCCCGAGGTCGAGATCACGGTCAGGCCCGGAGCGGCGTCCATGATCTCGGCGGTCACCCGTTCGGGCGTGCGCACCCAAAGGGCATTGGCGTTGCCGAGGGCGGCCTTCACCTGATCGGCGTCGGGGCTGTCGACGACCACCGGCTCGATCCCGGCGGCGCGCAGAAGGTCATGGCCGCCCGGATCGTACATCGGGCGCCAAAGAACGGCTTTCATGGTCATGGCGGATTGTTCCTCCCAAGGAATGTCGTTTTTTGTGATGCCCCCATCCGCCACCATTTAGGAGCCCCCGGCAGGCGATAATCAAGCGGGTCTTTCACCGCACGCGGCGAAAACCGGCGGGCGGCGGCCCTCCTACATTTATTGTGCAGTGCACAAAAATATCCTTGACGACGGCGGATCGGTTGGGCATATTAGCGATGTTGCATCGCAGCAATTGTGGCGGTGCCGATGATCGGGCCGCCCGACAAACCCCTTTTCGCCACATTGGGAAACAGGAGAATTTAACATGGCTACCAAGAAAACGATTTCCACCGACCCCTTCGCCCCCGTCCGGGAAACCATCCTGGAAGCGGTGAACACCGCCAAGACGCAGCAGGAAAAGATCGCTTCCGCCGCCCAGGCTGAATCGGACAAGGCCCGCGCCGCGGCCACCGAAGGGTTTGAACAGGCCGTCACGGCCTACCGCGAGAATTTCGAAGCCGCCGTCGCCGCCACCAAGGCCGCGGCCGGCAACCTGAGCAAGATCGAAGAGCTGACCCGCACGCAGGCGACGGAGCTTGCCGAAGACCGGGTCGCCGTGATCTTCAAGGCGATGTCGATCACCGACCCGTCCGAGCTGATGAAGCTGCAGGCCGACCTGATCGCCGCCGAGCAGAAGAAGGCCCAGGCCATGACCAAGGACGCGGTCGCGCTTTACCAGGGCGTCGCCAAGGACCTGTTCGCGCCGATCCAGGCGCAGATGACCAAGGCCTTCGAAGCGGCTTCCAAGTTCAAGCCCGTCTAAGCTGAGTTCGCCCAAATCCACTTGCTGAAAATTGGCCCCGCGGCAACGCGGGGCCCTTTTTTTGTCCGCCGTTCGCCGCGCGGGCTTGCCGAGTTTGTCAGTTGGGATTTTCCTGATACGTTTGCCGCGGGGAATGCCGGCGGGGCGCTTTATGTGCGCCGCAGCAAATTTTGCCCCGCCAAAGGGCCAGGGTTGACTTAGATCAAGAAGCCGGGCGGGTGAATTTTGTAGGTAGGGGGACGATTTCAGTGCCGCCAGTCAGGCCGGCGCGCAGGTTGTGTGCAATCGATAGAGGCAGAGCCATGACATTCCTCGTATTCCTGCCATTGGGCCTGATCGGCCTGCTCGGACTGTCCCTCGCGGCCGGCGCCGACGACGCCGTCATGTACGGCCACGGCCTGCTGATGGCCGCGTTCGGGTTCCTCGGCGTGTTCTGGGTCATCGCCCGCGACGGCGACATGGGCGGCCCGGCCAAGGCCGTGCCCGGCGGCGTCTACTACAACGACGGCGTCATCCGCGCCGGCGTCGTCGCCTCGACCTTCTGGGGCGTGGTCGGCTTCCTGGTCGGCCTCGTCATCGCGCTGCAACTCGCCTTTCCGGTGCTCAACTTCGACCTGCCCTGGACCAATTTCGGCCGCCTGCGCCCGCTGCATACCTCGGCGGTGATCTTCGCCTTCGGCGGCAACGTGCTGATGATGACCTCGTTCCATGTGGTGCAGCGCACCTGCCAGGCACGCCTTGCCGGCGGCTGGGCGCCGTGGTTCGTGTTCTGGGGCTACCAGCTGTTCCTGCTGATGGCCGCCTCGGGCTATGTCCTGGGCGTCACCCAGTCCAAGGAATACGCCGAACCGGAATGGTACGTCGATCTGTGGCTGACCGTCGTCTGGGTCGCCTACCTGCTGGTCTTCATGGGCACCCTGTGGCGCCGCAAGGAGCCGCACATCTACGTCGCCAACTGGTTCTATCTGGCCTTCATCGTGACCATCGCGATGCTTCACATCATCAACAACCTGGCGGTGCCGATCAGCCTGACGTCGACCAAAAGCTACGTGCTGTTCGCCGGCGTGCAGGACGCCCTGACCCAGTGGTGGTACGGCCACAACGCGGTCGGCTTCTTCCTGACCGCCGGCTTCCTCGGCATCATGTACTACTACGTGCCGAAACAGGCCGAACGCCCGATCTATTCCTACCGCCTGTCGATCGTCCACTTCTGGTCGCTGATCTTCCTCTACATCTGGGCCGGCCCGCACCACCTGCATTACACGGCCCTGCCCGACTGGGCGCAGACTTTGGGCATGACCTTCTCGGTCATGCTGTGGATGCCCAGCTGGGGCGGCATGATCAACGGCCTGATGACCCTGTCGGGGGCGTGGGACAAGCTGCGCACGGACCCGGTCCTGCGTCTGCTCGCGATCTCCATCGCGTTCTACGGCATGTCGACCTTCGAAGGGCCGCTGATGTCGATCAAGGCGGTCAACGGCCTCAGCCACTACACCGACTGGACCATCGGCCATGTGCACTCGGGTGCGCTCGGCTGGGTCGGCATGGTGTCGTTCGGCGCGATCTACTTCCTCGCACCCCGCATGTTCGCGGCGGACAAGCTCTATTCTCTGCGTCTCGTGTCCGTCCACTTCTGGCTCGCGACCGTGGGCATCGTGCTCTACGCCTCGGCCATGTGGGTCTCGGGGATCATGCAGGGGCTGATGTGGCGGGCCTACGATGCGCTCGGCTTCCTTGAATACTCCTTCGCGGAAACCGTCGAGGCCATGCATCCCTTCTACATCATCCGCGCACTCGGCGGCCTGCTTTACGTGGTCGGCGCCCTGGTCATGGCCTGGAACGTCTACCAGACCGCACAGGGCCGCATCCGCGACGAGCGTCCTTACGAAACCACACCGGCCGCGCCCCAACCGGCGCCCGCCGAATAACGCCGTCGGGCAAGGAGATCACCATGTTCGATCACTCTAAACTCGAAAAGAACTCGATCCTGATGCTCGTCGGGATCCTGATCGTCGTGTCCATCGGCGGGCTGGTGGAAATCGCCCCCCTGTTCTACCTGGAAAGCACCATCGAGAAGGTCAAGGGCATGCGCCCCTACACCCCGCTCGAGCTGGCCGGGCGCAACATCTATATCCGCGAAGGCTGCTACAACTGCCACAGTCAGATGGTCCGCCCGTTCCGCGACGAGGTGGAACGCTACGGCCATTATTCCCTGGCCGCGGAAAGCATGTACGACCACCCGTTCCAATGGGGCTCCAAGCGCACGGGCCCGGACCTGGCGCGGGTCGGCGGCAAGTATTCCGACGAATGGCACAAGACGCATCTGGTCGATCCGCGCTCCCTGGTCCCGGAATCGGTCATGCCCGGCTATCCGTTCCTCGCCACGACGCGGCTCAAGTACAAGGACATCGAAAACCACCTGACCGCCAACAAGATGGTCGGCGTGCCCTATGACGAGGCCATGATCGCCGCCGCCAAGGCGGACCTGGAAGCCCAGGTCAACCCGGACGGTGACGGCGTCGAAGCCATGCAGAAGCGCTATCCCGGCGCCCAGGCCCGCAACTTCGACGCCCAGCCGGGGCCGGCCACGGAAATGGACGCCCTGATCGCCTATCTCCAGGTGCTCGGCACCATGGTCGACTTCAAGGCCTACAAGGCCGAAGACAACTACCGCTAGGGGAACCGCCATGGATTACGAAACCATCGCCGCCTTCTCCAAGACCTGGGGGCTTGTCTATCTGGTCGTCCTGTTCGTCGGCGTCCTGGTCTATGCCCTGCGTCCGTCCGCCCGGAAGAAATTCCAGGACGCCGCCCAGATTCCGTTCAAGGAGGACTGATCATGTCTGATCACCGTCATGTTGATGAATTCACCGGCATCGAGACGACCGGCCACGAATGGGACGGCATCCGCGAACTGGACAATCCCCTGCCGCGCTGGTGGCAATGGGTGTTCTGGGCCTGCGTGGTATGGTCGGTCGGTTACTGGGTCGTCTATCCCGCCTGGCCGCTGGTCTCGTCCCACACCAAGGGCATGATCGGCTATTCCTCGCGGGCCGAGGTCGCCCAGGAGATCGAGACGGCGAAGGCCGGCATGGCAGGGCAGCTGGAGCGCATCCGCAAGGCGCCGCTTGAACAGGTCCGCACCGACGCGGGCCTGCGTGAATTCGCGCTGGCCGGCGGACGCTCCGCCTTCGCCGTCAACTGCTCGCAGTGTCACGGATCGGGCGCCCAGGGCTTCAAGGGCTTCCCCAACCTGAACGACGACGAATGGATCTGGGGCGGCACCATCGACGCCATCTTCCGGACCATCACCCACGGCATCCGCAACACCGAGGACGAACAGGCCCATCAGTCGGAGATGCCCGCCTTCGGGCGCGACGGCATTCTGACCAAGGCGCAGGTTTCCGACGTGGCCGAGTTCGTGCTGTCCCTGTCCGGGCAGGCGGCGGACGGCACCGCGGCCGCCCGCGGCAAAACCCTGTTCACGGACAACTGCGCCGCCTGTCACGGTGACAACGGCCAGGGCAGCGCCGAATTCGGCGCCCCCGCGTTGAACAACGACATCTGGCTCTACGGCGGCGACAAGGCGGCCATTGTGGAGACCGTCACCAACAGCCGCCGCGGCGTCATGCCGGCCTGGGGCCGTCACCTGGACGAAGCCACGGTCAAGCAACTGGCCATCTATGTCCACTCGCTGGGGGGCGGCAAGTAGCCCACGTTTCAGGAAACACCACCGGCTCGGGGAGGGAGTCGTTCGTTCCGGAAACAGGAACACCTTGGGGTAAAACGAATGCGCAGCATGGGAAGTCTGTTGGACACGGCCATCGACGCCCCGGAAGTCCGGGAATACGACGTCGAAGCCGTCAACCGCAAGGAAACGCGGCCGCCGCTTTACGTGCCGCGCAAGAAGATTCACCCGCGCCGCACCCACGGCTTTTTCCGCAGCTTCAAGTGGTGGGTCATGGCCGCCACCCTGGGCATCTATTACATCACGCCCTGGCTGCGCTGGGACCGCGGCCCGGGCGCGCCTGATCAGGCCGTGCTGGTCGATATTCCGGGCCGGCGGTTCTATTTCTTCTTCATCCAGATTTGGCCCCAGGAATTCTATTACATCGCGGGCCTGCTGATCATGGCGGGCCTCGGCCTGTTCCTGGTCACCTCCGTGGTCGGCCGGGCGTGGTGCGGCTACACCTGTCCGCAGACCGTGTGGACGGATCTGTTCATCTGGGTCGAACGCATCGTCGAAGGCGACCGCTCGGCGCGCATCCGCCTGGACAAGGAGCCGATGTCGGCGTCCAAACTGTCCAAGCGGCTCACCAAGTACGTGGTCTGGCTGCTCATCGCCATGGGCACCGGGGGTGCGTGGGTGTTCTATTTCGCCGACGCGCCGACCCTGCTGGTCGATCTGGTCACCGGCCAGGCCGCCACGGTCGCCTATGCCACCGTCGGCGTGCTGACCTTCACCACCTTCACGCTCGGCGGCTTCATGCGCGAACAGGTCTGCACCTACATGTGCCCCTGGCCGCGCATCCAGGCGGCGATGATGGACGAAGAAAGCCTGACCGTCACCTACCGCACGGACCGGGGCGAGCCGCGCAAGCCTTTCGAAAAGAACGCCGACTGGGACACGCGCGGCGACTGCATCGACTGCAAGGCCTGTGTCGTGGTCTGCCCCATGGGCATCGACATCCGCGACGGCCAGCAGCTGGAATGCATCACCTGCGCGCTGTGCATCGACGCCTGCGACGACGTCATGGGCAAGATCGGCCGCCCGCGCGGGCTGATCGATTATGATTCCATCGCCAACGACGAACGCCGCCGCGAGGGCAAGGAAACCAAGCTGCGCCTGTTCCGTCCGCGCACCCTGTTCTACTTCGCGCTCTGGGCATTGATCGGGCTCGGCATGGTCTATGTGCTGCTGACCCGCTCCGACCTCGACATCAACGTGATCCATGACCGTAACCCGCTGTACACGACGCTCAGCGACGGCAGCATCCGCAACGGCTATACCTTCAAGATTCTCAACAAGGCGCGCGAACAACGCACGCTGACCCTGCATGCCTCGGGCCTGCACGGGATCGCCCTGAAGGTCGTGGGCTCCGAAGACATGGGCGACAGCCCCGATCCCTACTTCACCGTGAAGCCCGACCGCCTGCAATCGTTCCGCCTGCTGGTCACCGTGCCGCCGGGCACCTTGAAGGGCGACGCAGCCGACCTGCGCTTCGTGCTGAAGGAAATCAACACGGGCCAGACCGCGTCCTACAACAGCCTGTTCCGGGGGCCGGGGCAATGAGCCGTGCCCTGCCGTCCGCCCCCCGGCCCATCACCGGCAAGATGGTGATGATCTGGATCGTCGCCTTTTTCGCCGTGATCATCGCGGTCAATCTCACCTTCGTCTATTTCGCGCTCGACAGTTGGCCGGGCCTGACCACCCAGAAGGCCTATGAAGAGGGTGTCGCCTACAACAAAACCCTGGAAAGCGCCGCCCGCCAGGATGCCATGGGCTGGCGCTCCCACGTCGTCCTGGGCCCGTCGACGCCGAAGGGAACCCGCATGCTGACCCTGACCATGACCGGGCCCAAAGGGGCCCTTGCCGGGCTGGCCGCCCAGGCCCGCCTCACCCGTCCGCTGGGCGAGGGCCTGACCGTGGAGGTCAGGCTGGCCGAGGACCGCCCAGGTCTCTACGCCGCCCTGCTGCGGCTTCCGGCCCTGGGCCGCTGGCAGGTCGAGGTCACCGCCCGGGCCCCCGACGGCCGCAGCTTCCGCATGGTCCACGACATTGAGGCCGGGAGCGCGAAATGAACCAGGTCACCGCCGCCGCCCCAGTCCCCGCCGCCGAGGCCACAACCGCCTCGCCCGAGACGCTGCACCTGATGGTCGAGAACGTGCATTGCGCGGGCTGCATCAAGCGCATCGAGGGCACGCTGGCGAAGATGCCGGGGGTTGCCGCGTCGCGCGTCAATCTGTCGACCAAGCGCCTGCGGGTCGACTGGCTGCCCGGCCAGACCACCCCCGACGCCATCGCCGAGACGGTCACGGACCTGGGCTTTCCCGCCCGCGCCTTCGACCCCGCGGCCCTGCAGGACGGTGGCGAGGCCGAGGACAAACGTCTTTTGAAGGCCATGGCCGTGGCCGGGTTCGCCGCCGCCAACGTGATGTTGTTGTCGGTGTCCGTGTGGTCCGGGCATTTCTCGGGTATGGGCGGGGCGACCCGCGACCTGTTCCATTGGGTGTCGGCGCTGATCGCCCTGCCCGCCGTGGTCTATGCGGGGATGCCGTTCTTCGCCTCCGCCGCGCGGGCACTCGTCAACCGTGCCCTCAACATGGACGTGCCGATCTCGCTGGCCGTGATCCTGGCCGCGGGCATGAGCCTGCAACAGACCATGAAGGGGGCGGAACACGCCTATTTCGACGCCTCGGTGACGCTTTTGTTCTTTCTGTTGATCGGCCGCTACCTGGACCGCCGGGCGCGGACCAAGGCACGCTCGGCGGCGACCCGTCTGCTCGGTCTGCGCGCCGCGACGGCCATGGTCGTGGGCGCGGACGGCAAACAGCGCGCCGTCGCGACCGCAAGCCTCGTTCCCGGCATGGTGCTGGCCGTGGCGGCCGGGGAGCGTCTGGCCGCCGACGGCGAGATCGCCACCGGCCGCACGGACATGGATACCTCCCTGGTCACCGGCGAAAGCCTGCCACAGGCCGCCACCCCCGGCGACGCCGTCTATGCGGGGACACTCAACCTGACCGCCCCGGTCGAAGTCCGCGTCACGGCGGCCGGCGAGGACACCCTGCTGGCCGAGATCGTGCGTCTGATGGAGGCTGCGGAACAGGGCCGCGCCAAATACGTGAAGCTGGCCGACCGGGCCGCCCGCATCTACGCCCCGGCCGTGCATATCCTGGCCGCCGGCACCCTCGCCGGATGGTGGTGGGCGACCGGAGACGGGGAACGCGCGCTGCTGACCGCCGTGGCCGTGCTGATCATCACCTGCCCCTGCGCGCTGGGCCTTGCCGTACCGGCGGTGCAGGTCGTCGCCTCGGGCCGCCTTCTCCAGCGCGGCGTGCTGCTGAAGGCCGCCGACGGGCTGGAACGACTGGCCCAGGCGGATCATGTGGTATTCGATAAGACCGGCACCCTGACCCTGGGTGAGCCGACCCTGGTCAACGCCGGCGACATTCCCCCTGGCTCCCTGCGTCTGGCCGCCGCCCTGGCCGCCCACAGCCGCCATCCCCTGGCCCGCGCCCTGGTCAAGGCCGCCGCCCAGGACGATGCCGCCCGGATCGACCTTGTCGACATCGCGGAAACGCCCGGCTGCGGCCTGTCCGCCCGTCACGGCGACCGCCCGCTGCGCCTCGGCAGTGCGGCTTGGTGCCATGCCGAGGCAACGACAACCGATACAAGTGCCCCCGCCGGGCCGGAATTCTGGCTGGCCGACGGCGACGACGCCCCCGTGCGCTTCGTCTTCGCCGACCGGCTGCGCGACGACGCCCGCGACACCATCGCGCGGCTGCGGGCCATGGGGTTGGGCATTGAGCTTTTGTCTGGCGACCGGGAAGACGTCGTGCGCGCCGTCGCGGCCGAGCTTGGCATCGACGAATGGCGGGCCCAATGCCCACCCGCCGCCAAGGTCCAGCGCCTCAAGGACCTGGCAGCCGAGGGCCGCCATGTGGTGATGGTCGGCGACGGCCTGAATGACGCCCCGGCGCTGGCGGCGGGCCATGCCTCGCTATCGCCCGCGACCGCCGCCGACATCAGCCAGACCGCCGCCGACATGGTGTTTCAGGGCCGCTCCCTCGCCCCCGTGGCCGAGGCCGTCGCCGTGGCCCGCGCCGCGACCCGGCATGTGAAGCAGAACTTCGCCCTCGCCCTGATCTACAACATGATCGCCGTGCCGGTCGCCGTGGCCGGGCTGGCGACGCCGCTGGTCGCCGCCGTCGCCATGTCGTCCTCATCGATCCTGGTGACGCTCAATGCGCTGCGCCTGAAACTCGTGAAGTAGGAATTCTCCCATGGATGTCCTGATCTACCTGATTCCCGCCGCCCTGTTCCTCGGTCTGTTGGGCCTGGGGGCGTTTTTCTGGGCGCTGAAGTCGGGCCAGTTCGAGGATCTGGACGGCGCGGCGGAGCGCATCCTGATGGATGACGAGGACAAACCCGGTACCTGGTTCGGCATCCATCCGCCCTGCCACTGACGAGACGTCCCGCCGGGCCCGGCCCGTTCCCGCCATTTCTGCGTTGAACAGGTTTGCTTTTGCGCCTTATCCTAGGTTTCGGCGGCACCGTCACCGCGTGCAGCCCAACAAAGGGGAATGGACGCATGGGGCGCAGTGATCCAACCAAATCAGGCAATCTTGCCAGGACGGCGCAAAGCCTGGACGCCGTGTCGCTGCTGGACTGTCTAAGCGCGACTGAACGGGCCGGGTTGGAACGCCAATGCCGATGGATGGACTTCGGCCCCGGCGAGAAGATCATCGAGCGTGGCGAAGAATATTCCAGCGTCTATTTCCTGATCTCCGGCACCGCCCATGTCCTTAACTATTCGGAATCCGGGCGCGCCGTCTCCTACGCGGCACTGAAGAACGGCGACGTGTTCGGCGAACTGGCCGCCATCGACGGCCTGCCGCGCTCCGCCTGGGTCTGCACCATCACGCGCTGCATCGTCGGCGCCGTGCCCGGCCCGGCGTTCCTCGACCTCGTCACCAGCAACCGGGACATGGCCATGGCGCTGCTCAAACGGTTGGCCGCCGTGATCCGCCTGGGCGACGAACGGCTGGCCGACGTCAGCCTGCTGGGCGCCGAGCAGCGGGTCTGCATGGAACTGATCCGCATGGCCGAACCGGACCCGAACGACCCCGAACGCTACCTGGTGTTTCCCGTGCCGACGCAAACCAACTTCGCCAACATGATCGGCGCATCCAGGGAAACCGTGTCGCGCATCCTGGGCCGTCTGCGCGACGACGATATCGTCCAGCGCACGGACAAGGGCCTGGCGATCCCCGACCGGGGCCGCCTGGAACAGCGGGCGTTGATGTAAGCTAGATTGATCGGCGGTTTTTTGTTGTGGCTAGATATTTTGAAAACCCCAGCAACGGGTACGTAGAAAAAATTCACGGCCCGCTTTCTTGGCTGTGGTGCTTTATTTTCGGATTTTTTTATTTTGCTTTTAAGGGCATTTGGAAGCACGCGATAATCGGAATTATTTTGGCGATTATAACTGCCGGGATTTCATGGCTAATTTATCCTTTTTTTGTATACGGAATTCTAGAGAATCATTATTTGCGCAACGGTTGGCGGCCATTGCAAAACATCGCCACATCTCCGCCAGTGCCTGAAAAATCCGATCCAAATGATCCGGCACGACAAAGCGAATTACTGCCGCCGGCTAACGATTAACCGCCACAAATCGGGAAGACGCGCGCGCACCGATTCCCGGTGGGTGTCGAAGGTGACATGTGCCTCCGGCGCGGCATCGGGTCTGAGGCCGATCGACCATAGGGGCGCGATCTCGTTCGGCACGAAGGAATATCGCACGTCGATCACGCGGTCGGAGCGGGTTGGATCGCGGGCCACGTAACCGTCGCTGTAGCGGGCGAACCGCGCGATGTCGCGGGCCTGCCGTGACTCCGCCGGCAGCCAGGGAAAATCCCGCGCCGGATCGAGCCGCGGAACGGACGTCCCCGGCATGACCATGGGGCCGATGCCGGCGCGCACGGCATCGACGTGGAAGCGGTCGGCGGTCTCGTAGATCACCTTCCACACCAGGATGTTGGCGAAGCTGGGCTTGACCTCGAGCCGCAGCGGCGCGTGGCCCCGGTCCGCCGCGAGAGCATCGCCCATGGCCAGGGCGTTGCGGTGCTGAACAACGCCCAACGCCAGATAGACCAACGCCCAGACGAGAGCCGCCCGGCCCCAGGCACCGTTCCGCCGAACCACGCCGACGGCGGCGAACGTCAGGACCGGCAGCGTGAACAGGGGATCGACGATGGAGATGATGCTCCAGGAAAAGCGTTCGTCGCTGAACGGCCACAGCAGCACGGTCCCGTAGGAGGTCGCCGTGTCGAGCAATCCGTGGGTGCCGTATCCCAGGGCACAGAACATCCAGGTCCGCAGGAATGTCAGGCCGTGCCATCGCCGAAACGGCCGATGCAGAAGGAGGGCGGCGATCAGCCCGCCCACGGGGATGAAGATCAGGGAGTGGGTAAACTGACGATGGTATTCCAGAAACAGAAGGGGGTCCGTCTGTGATCGGATAAGGACATCCAGGTCCGCCATCATCCCGGCGATAAAACCAAGCCCACCGGCCACGGCGGCCTGGGTGCGCCGACGCGTGGCAAGCGGAAGGACCGCGCCGAGGGCGCCCTGGCTGAGCGGGTCCATGGGGGATCAGCCGTCCCGAGACCCGGTCTGGTCGAGACAGGCGGCGAGGGCGCGGAACGGCAGCAGCACGCAGTCGTGGCGGTGCTTGGCGTCATGGACCGGCGTGAAGGCGTTGAGCCCTTCCCAAGCACCCGTGGCCGGCGTGCCGTCGGCCATCAGGGCCTTAGCCTGTTCGATGCCGTTCATGAGGTCCGCTACATCCAGGCCCGGCGCCGCCTGGGCGGCCAGCGCGGCCGCCGCCTGGGTCAGAAGACAGCCCCGCACCTTGCCGCCGACCGCCTTGATCCGGTCGCCATCCCGCTCAACCTCGACCGTGACCCGGTCACCGCAGAGGAAATTGTCGGCCTCGTGCCGGCAATCGGCGTGTTCGACCGGCCCCAGGTCGCGGGCCTTGGCCGCCAGTTCCTTGATGCGCGCGTCGTAGATGTCGTCGGCCCCGTTCATGCCAGCACCTTCAATGTTTCCTCCAGGGCGTTCGTGAAGGCGTCGATGTCGCCCTGCACGTTATAGAGCGCCAGACTGGCCCGGGTCGTCGCCTCGACCCCGAAACGGTCCATCAACGGCTGGGCGCAATGATGGCCGCCGCGCAGGGCGACCCCCCTCGCCCCCATCAGCTCGCAAATATCGTGGGGATGGGCGTCGGTCACGGTGAAGGACAGGATCGGCAACCGCCTGGCATTGCCCCCCGGGCCGATGACCGTGACCCGCTCCAGGGCCGCGAGCCGTTCCATCAGGATGCCGAAAAGGATCTGTTCATGGGCGCGAATTTCCGGCCAGTCGAGCCCCAACAACATATCCGCCGCCGCCCCCAGGCCGACGGCCTGGGTCACCGGTGGGGTGCCGGCCTCGAACCGGTGGGGCGGCGGGGCATAAGTGGTTTCCGCGAAGGTGACGCGGCGAATCATTTCGCCGCCGCCCATGAACGGCGCCATGCCGTCCAGAACCTCCGCCCGCGCCCACAGCACGCCGACGCCCGTCGGTCCGAACATCTTGTGCCCGGTGACGACATAGAAATCGCAGCCCAGGGCAGCCACGTCGACAGGCCCATGGGCGGCCATCTGCGCGCCGTCGACCAGCACGCGCGCGCCCTTGCCCCGCGCCTTGTCGCAGATCGCCGCGACGTCCGTCACCGCCCCCGTGACGTTCGACGCATGGGTCACCGCGATCAGCCGTGTGCGCGCCGTCATCAGATCGTCCAGGGCGTCGAGACGGGGGTAACCCGCATCGTCCACGGGCAGCACTTTCAGGACTACGCCCGCGCGGTCGCGCAGCATCTGCCAGGGCACGATGTTGGCGTGATGTTCGGCCTCACCGATGATGATTTCGTCACCCGCCGCCAAGCCGGCGCCGAAGCCCTGGGCGACAAGATTGATCGCCGCCGTGGCCCCGGATGTAAACACCACCTCGTTCGGGTTCTCTGCCCCCAGATAGCGCGCCAGGGCCGCCCGCGCGCCCTCGAAGGCCGCCGTCGCCTGCGTCGCCAGGGGATAGATGCCGCGCTTCACGTTGGCACGGCCGCCGGTTTCGAACGACGCCATGCGAGCGAGCACGGGGCCCGCGATCTGGGTCATCGCCGCGTTATCCAGATAAGTCCCGGCCAGGCCCGAGGCCAGAGAGGGAAACTGATCGCGCAGGGATAGCACGGGCAAGGTCCGCCCTAGTCCGCGGCGCCGCGCATCCCGGCGATGATCTCGGCCAGGATGCTGACGGCGATTTCCGCCGGCGACTGCGCACCGATGCGGAGCCCGATGGGCCCGTGGATGCGCTGGATGGCGGCTTCATCGAACCCGACCTCGGCTAGGCGTTCGACCCGCTTGGCCTGGGTCCGTGAACTGCCGAGGGAGCCGATATAGAACGCCGGCGAGCGCAGCGCCCTGTCCAAGGCCGGGTCGTCCAGCTTGGGGTCATGGGTCAGGGTGACGATGGCCGTGCGGCTGTCGGGCTTCAGGTCGTCCAGGGCCTCGTCCGGCCAGTCCGTGCGCACATCGACGCCGGGAAAGCGGGTATCGGAAGCATAGGCCCGGCGCGGGTCGACGACCGTGACCTGAAATCCGGTCATGGCCGCCATGGGCACCAGGGCCTGGGCGATGTGCACCGCGCCGACCACGATCAGGCGCCGCGGCGGGGCCACGATCTCGATGAACCAGTCACCATCGTCGCCGGAATAGGCGCGGGACCTATCGTCCTTCAACGCCTTGCGCGCGGCCTCGGCCACCGCATCGGGAAGACCGCCCGCATCCAACGCCACCGTTTCGCCGCTGTCCAGTCGCGTCACCAGGGCCGACGGTTCGCCGGATATGAGGGCCGCGCGGGCCTGGGTGTACAACGGGATCAAGGGGGCGAAGTCGCGGACCAGCACCTTGACGGCCCCGCCGCAGGCGAGGCCCACGTCCCAGGCCTGCTGATCGGTGACGCCGAAATCGAGAACCTGGGCCGGCGCACCCTTGAGAATGTCGAGCGCTTCCTTGACCACCGCGCCCTCAATGCAGCCGCCGGAGACGGACCCCGTCATCTCGCCGTCGGCGGAGACGCCCAGGTGGCTTCCCGGCGGACGCGGCGACGACCCCCAGGTCGAGACCACGGTCGCCAACGCCACGGGCTTGCCGGCGTCCCGCCAGGCAAGGGCGGCGTCGAACACGTCGTCGGCTGGCAACATCTGATCCGTGGGCAAGGACATGGCCGGGCGCCCCGTCCTAGCCGAACAGCTTCATGGTCGACAGCACATAAGCAACGGCGGCGGCGGCGGCGATGGCCACGGGAATCCACAGCTTGGCGCCCAGACCGGATTCGGACGGGGGCGCCATGGGTTCGCCCGCGGCGGGGGCCGGTTGCGCCATGCCCGCGGCTTCGGCCGGCGTACCCCCGACACTTTCAAGCACCAATTTCTCGAAGGTTTCGAAGAACTCACCAGCCAGCTTCTTGGACGTGCCCTCGATCAGGCGGCCGCCGAGCTGCGCCAGTTTACCGCCGACGTCGGCCTTGACCTCGTAGTTCAGCAGGGTGCCGTCGCCGTCCTCGGTCAGGGTGATGACCGCCCCGCCCTTGGCGAAACCGGCGGCCCCGCCCTTGCCCTCGCCGGTGATGGTGTAGCTTTCCGGCGGGTTGAGATCCGAAAGGGTGACCTGACCGTTGAACTTGGCGCGCACGGGCCCAACCTTGGCGGTCACGACGGCGGCGAATTCCGTGTCCGAAACCTTGTCCAGGCTTTCGCAGCCGGGAATGGCCTTGGCCAGGATTTCCGGGTCGTTGAGGGCGGCGAACACGGCCTCCCTCGGGGCGGCGATGCGGCGTTGGTCCTTCAGATCCATGGGTCTTTCACGTCCTTCTTGGGTTGTCTGCGGAATATCGTGGGCTCTTTATGCCTCGATATGTTTCAAAAGTCATGTCGGGAATAATCAGGCACCGAGATCGGTGGGGGCGTCGATATCCATATGGATAGCGTCGGTGCCCACGTCCACCCCCAACACATCCGCCTTGTGGCGGACCAACAGCGGCTTGGCCCCGATGTCGCCGGAAAGCGTCTCGAATTCAGGGAACAGGGGGCTGGGCCAAAGCACCGGATTGCCGGGGCGCCCGTCATAACGCGGCTGGCAAATCTTTGATCTTCCGGTCTTTTCGAACGCGCCGATCAGGGCATCGACCACGGCCGCGGTGACCCCCGGCATGTCGCCCAGCAGGATGACCGCCGCCGTGGCGTGCGGCCCCACGGCGGCGACCCCGGCCTTGACCGAGGACGCCAGGCCCGTCGCATAGTCCGGATTGGCGACGATGCGCACGTCCAGCCCGGAAAGGACTTCACGCACGGCCTCTGCTTCATGGCCGACGACGACGATGACCTCGCCCACCCGCGACGCCAGGGCCGCCTCCGCCGCGTGCCGCACCAGGGCCGTCCCCTGGTAGTCGGCGGTCAGCTTGTTGACCGGCGCCATGCGCGTCGACCGCCCCGCCGCCAGGATGACGGCGGTCACCCGCGAAGGGGCCGGATCGGCACCGTTATTTTGATCTGTAACTTGCATCTGGACCTGTTAGCGGGTTTTCCTGCTGGTGGAGTCCTGTTATATGATTTGTATACAATTATTCCAGGCGCGCAGACGCCATTCATCCAAAAAACATCCAGGACAAGCCCTGAACAAGGGTTTGAAGGGGCCATGCCAGAAATATCCCTAACCGTAAACGGCGAGCAGATCATCAAGTCCGTCGAGGGCCGTACGTTGCTTGTCGAGTTCATCCGCGAAACCCTGAAACTGACGGGCACGCACATCGGCTGCGACACCAGCCAATGCGGTGCCTGCACCGTGCATCTCAACGGTCAGGCCGTGAAAAGCTGCACCATGCTGGCGGCCCAGGCCGACGGCGCCGAGATCACGACCATCGAGGGCATCGCCCCGGAAGGTCAATTGAACCCCATGCAGAAGGCCTTCAACGACCATCACGGCCTGCAGTGCGGGTTCTGTACCCCCGGCATGGTCATGCGCGCCATGACCCTGGTCAAAGACAACCCGAACCCGACCGAGGCCGATGTGCGCCACGGCCTGGAAGGCAACATCTGCCGCTGCACGGGGTATCAGAACATCGTCGCCGCCGTCCTCGACGGCGCCAAGGCGCTTCGGGGCTGAGGAGAACGACATGGAAGATTTCAATTACACGCGGCCCGCGTCATTGAGCGATGCCGCCACCGCCCATGCCAACGCCGACGACGCCATATACATGGCCGGCGGCCAGACATTGATCCCGGTCCTCAAGCAGGGCCTGGCCATGCCCACCGACGTGGTCGATCTGAACAAGGTCGACGGCCTGTCGGGGATCGAGGTCGCGGGTGGCTTCGTGACCATCGGCGCCATGACCCGACATGCGGTCGTCGCCGCCTCGGCCGAGGTCAAGGCCGCGATCCCGGCGCTGACGGTCCTGGCCGGCGGCATCGGCGACGCCCAGGTGCGTAACCGCGGCACCATCGGCGGCTCGCTCGCCAACAACGACCCGTCCGCCGACTATCCCTCGGCCGTCATGGGCCTGGGCGCGACCATCGTCACCGACCGGCGCGAACTCTCCGCCGAGGATTATTTCGACGGCATGTTCGCGACCAACCTGGAACCCGGCGAAATCATCAAGGCGGTCAAGTTCCCGCTGCCGGAAAAGGCGGGCTACGCCAAGTTCCCGAACCCAGCCTCGCGCTATGCCCTGGTCGGCGTGTTCGTCGCCAAAACCGCATCGGGTATGCGCGTCGCGGTCACGGGGGCGGGCCAGGACGGCGTGTTCCGCGCGGCGGAAATCGAAGACGCCTTGAACACTAATTTCTCAGCCGACGCCCTGAGCGGCGTCACCGTGCCCGCCGACGACCTGATGACTGACATGCATGCCGACGCGGCCTACCGCGCCAATCTGATCGGCGTCATGGCCAAACGGGCCGTCAATCAGGCCAACGGGCAAGGCTGAAGGGGGAGTACGGAACAATGAGCAACGTAAAAATCGGCGAATCCCTCAAGCGGTTCGAGGACCATCGCTTTCTAACCGGCCACGGCCGCTACATCGACGACATCAACCTGGACGGCCAGACCCGCGCCGTCGTGGTGCGCGCGGCCTATGCCCATGCCACCATCAACGCCATCGACGCCTCGACGGCGATGGCCATGGACGGCGTGCTTCTGGTCGTCACCCGCGACGACTGGCTGCGCGAGGGCTTCAAGCCCATGCCGACCAAGTCGGGCGTGAAGAACAACGCCGACGGCACGCCGCTGAAAGAGCCGCCGCGCCATGCGCTGGCCATCGACCGGGTGCGCTATGTCGGCGAGCCGGTGGCCCTGGTGGTCGCCGAAACCCTGAGCCAGGCACAAGCGGCGGCGGAAGCGGTCGAGGTCGATTACGACGAATTGCCCGCCGTGACCGATCCGGTCAAAGCCCTGAAGCCCGGCGCCCCGCAATTGTGGGATGACATCCCGAACAACCTGTGCCTGAACTTCGAACTGGGCGACAAGGCCGGCACGGACAAGGCCTTCGCCGAGGCCGACCATGTCGTCTCCCTCGACGTGCTGAACAACCGCGTCACCGCCGTGCCGATCGAAACGCGCGGCTGCGTCGCCGCCTATGATGCGGCGGCGGACAAATACACCCTGTGGAACGCCTCGCAGAACGTGCACGCCAACCGCGACACCTTCGCCGAGGTCCTGAACATCGACAAAAGCCAGCTCGACCACATCGCGCCCGACGTGGGCGGCGGCTTCGGCGCCAAGAACTCGGGCTATCCGGAACCGTCCTTGTGCCTCTATGCGGCCAAGCGCCTGGGCCGGCCGGTGAAATGGATCAATTCGCGTTCGGAAAGCTTCCTCTCGGACACGCACGGCCGCGGCCAATCGTCCCGCGTTGAACTGGCGCTGACCAAGGACGGCAAATTCCTCGCACTCCGCACCACCACCGTCGGCGGCATCGGCGCCTATGCTTGGACCGTGGGGCCGTTCACGCCCACGGGCGGGTCGGCCCGCACCCAGGGTGGGCCCTACCACTTCCCGGCCATGCATTATTGGGGCCGCGCGGTACTGACCAACACGGCCCCCATGGACCCCTACCGGGGCGCGGGGCGGCCGGAAGCGACCTTCCAGACCGAACGCATCGTCGAATACGCCGCGCGCAAGCTCGGCTTCGATCCGATCGAGCTGCGGCGCAAGAACCTGATGCCCAAGGAAATGCTGCCGCACAAGACGCCCATGGGCCTCGACGTGGATTCCGGCGACTTCCCGCTGCTGTTCGAGGAAACCCTCAAAATGTCGGAAAAGGCCGATCAGGCCGCCCTTCGCGCCAAGGCCGAAGCCGCCGGCAAGAAGTACGGCTTCGCCATAGCACCCTATCTGGAATGCACGGGCGGCGGACCCAAGGAGCACGCGGGCGTGACCTTCAACAAGGACGGATCGATCGAGCTTGCCGTCGGCACCTCCTCCACGGGCATGGGGCATGAAACCTCCCTGGCCCAGATTCTCGCCGCCAACTTGGGCGTCGATATGGAACGCATCAAATTCCGCCAGTCCGACACCACGGCCACGCCCTTGGGCGGCGGCCACGGCGGATCGCGCGGGATGGAGGTCGGCGGCAACGCCGTCCAGCAGGCCGCCCTTGAAATCATCGACCTCGCCAAGCCCGTTGCCGCCCGCCTGTTGCAGTCGGAAACAGACGAGGTCGAATATGAGGACGGCACCTTCAAGGCCGGGGCCTCGTCGGTGTCCATGAACGACGTGATCGACGCCTCCATGGACAAGGACAAACTGCCCGAAGGCCTGGACGAAGGTTGCCTGGACCATTCGTCGGTGTTCGAACGGGGCGTCATCTCGATCCCCAACGGCGTCCATGCGGCGGCCGTGGCGGTCGATCCGGAAACGGGCACGGTCGAATTCCTGGGCTACTGGGTGATGGACGATTTCGGCACCATCATCAATCCCATGCTGGCCGACGGTCAGGTCATGGGCGGCGTCGCCCAGGGCATCGGTCAGGCCTTCCTGGAAGACATCGTCTACGATCCGGACAATGGCCAGTTGGTGACCGGCTCGCTGATGGATTACGGCCTGCCCCATGCCGACGAGATCCCCAACATGGAGATCGGCTATTACGAAGGGGCGCCGACCAAGAAGAACCCGCTCGGCGTCAAGGGGGCCGGCGAGGCCGGCTGCGTCGGCGCCTGCCCGGCGGCGGTCAACGCGGTGCTCGACGCGCTGAAGGATTACGGCGTCACCCACATCGACATGCCACTGACGCCGCAAAAAGTGTGGAAGGCGATTCAGGCCAAGGGGGCGTTCGACCCCAAAGGGCTTTTGGGCGACGCCGCCTGACCCGTTTGCCAGAACACATTTCCGGGCCGCCCCCAGGGGCGGCCCGCTTCATCTGTGACCCATCTCAGTTGTTGAAAGTCCGACCATGAAGATCACGAAAATCACGCCCAAGCTGATCAGCAAGTACCTGTTCGTGGAAATCGAAACCGACGCCGGGATCACCGGCCTGGGAGAATGCGGCAGTTGGGGCCAGTTGGAAGCCGCCCAGACGGCGGTCGAGAAATTCGCCGACTACCTGATCGGCAAGGACCCGGGGCCGATCGAACACCATTGGAACGTCATGCATCGGTTCAGCCATTTCCGGGGGGCGGCGATCTGCGGCGCGATTTCGGCCATCGACATCGCGCTTTGGGACATCAAGGGCCAGGCATTGGGCCAGCCGATCCATGCGCTTTTGGGCGGGCCGACCCGCACCAAGGCCCGCGTCTACGGCCATGTGAAGGCGGAAACCAAGGACGAGATGGTCGCCAACTGCAAGAAGATGCAGGAACTGGGCTTCACCGCGATCGGCCATTTCAACCCGTTCCTCGATGAAGACCGCGACAAGCCCTATTACAAAAGCCACGCACGCAAGATCGACGACGCCGTCGCCGTGGTCGCCGCCGTGCGCGAGGCCTGCGGCCCGGACCTGGACCTGTGCATCGAAATCCACCGCCGCCTGACCCCGGCCGAGGCCGTGGTGTTCGCCCAGGAACTGGCGCCCCTGCGCCCCATGTTCTACGAAGACCCCATCCGCCCCGACAGTCACGACGCCATGGCGCGGGTCAAGGACCGCATCAGCATTCCGCTGGCGACCGGCGAGCGCTTCAATTCGATCTATGATTTCCAGGCCCTGTTGACGCGTGAAGGTGTCGACTACGTGCGCATTTCCGCCTGTCTGTGCGGCGGCATCACCGGGGCGCGCAAGATCGCCGCCCTGGCCGAGGCCCACGACGTGCAGGTCATTCCCCACAATCCGCTGTCGCCTGTTTGCCTGTTCGCGGAACTGCAGCTGGACGCCGCCATCCCCAACTTCGCCATTCAGGAATATCCGACGGTCGGCGTGGGGTTCGAGGACAAGGGCACGTCGAACGAGCCGGGAACGGAACTGGCCGACAAGGGCGTGGTGACCAACGTGCCGACGTTCAAGGACGGCTTCGTCGACATCCCGACCGCGCCGGGCCTGGGCGTGAAGCTCGCCCCCGGGGCGGCGGACAACTTCCCGCCCTTCCCGCGCAAGGTGCGCATGCGCCCCCATGCGGACGGCTTCATCGTCGATCAATAGGCAAGCGGCGCAAGCCGCCCACCGACCCGCTGAACGACAAACCGCCGCATCGGGAAACTGGTGCGGCGGTTTTCATATATCCGCGTTTGACCCGCCGCAGATGCCGCCGATCAGTTCTTACCTGCCGCCTTCCGGAATGCCTTCGTTTCATCGACGGACCGCCGGAGGGCGGCACAATGCTGAATTTTCGCTGCAGACGGCCTTATTCAGTCTAATCTTCGCATATACGGCACTGTGCCGAGGCTCGGGAGGCCCCATGAACAAGTCCAAGATCAAGAGTATCGTCGCCAATCATCTGTTTCCTGCCGAAGGCAGCAGCTACATGGGAGGCTTGGAGGACCGGCCTGTGCTGGCCAAGTCCAAGGGCCGCACGGTCACCGACACGAAGGGCAAGGAGTATCTGGATTTCCAGTCCGGCCAGATGGGGGCGGCGCTCGGCCATCAGCATCCGCGCATGGTCAAACGGATCAACGAAACCCTCAAGACCATGATGCACGCGTCGAACACCATGCTGAGCGTGCCGCGCCTGAGACTGCACGAGCGGCTCGGCAAACTGTTGCCCAAGCAACTCACGCGGTCCCTTTTCCTGGTTTCCGGCAGCGATTCCATCGAGGCCAGTGTGGACCTCGCCCGCAAGGCCACGGGCGGGCTCGATGTCCTCGGCTTTCATGCCGGGCTGCACGGCTCGACGTCGTACCTGACCCGCTCGCTTTCGTTCAATTGGAGCCGCGGAAAACACGCGGTTGTGGCGCCGGCGACCTCGGCGGTTCTGGCCCCCTATTGCTACCGCTGCCCCCTGGATCTGAAGCCCGAGACATGTGCCGCCAAGTGCCTGGATGTCAGCCTGGAACTGGCGGACGCCAACTTCACGGGCAAGCCCGCCGCCATGATCGCCGAACCGATCCTGAGCGCCGGCGGCGTCATCGTGCCGCCCGAGGGCTATTCCAAGAAGCTGAAGCAGGCGCTGGAGCGCCGCGGCATGTTGCTCATCTTCGATGAAAGCCAGACCTGCCTGGGCAAGACCGGCAAGATGTTCGGATACGAACACGAAGGCGTCATGCCAGACATCATCACCATTTCCAAGCATTTCGGCGGTGGGCTGCCGATCAGCGCCGTTTGCACGTCGACGCAGGTGGCAACGGCGGCAGCCAAGAACGGCTATTTCGCGACACGCTCCCACGCCACCGACCCGCTGCTGTGCGCCGCCGGCGAAGAGAGCATCGATATCGTCGTCGATGAAGACCTGCCGGGCCGCGCCCGTGAGATCGAAAAACGGGTGAAAGGCGCGTTCACGGAACTCGCAAAAGAGTACGAGATCATCGGCGACGTTCGCGGCCGGGGCGTGCTGCTGGGCATTGAGTTGGTTGAAGACCGCGAAACCAAAGTCCCGGCCGACGCCGCCCAGATGAAAGTCTTCGAGTACTGTCTCGACAAAGGCTTAATCTATCAAAGCCGCGGAACGCGCGGCATGCTGAACGTGATCCGGCTGGTGCCGCCCATGACCACGACGAAAAGGGAACTGGACCGGGCGCTTTCCATCCTGGCCGATGCGATCAAGGCCGCGAGCAAGGTCCGAACGAAGCGCCGCGCCTCCTAGTCGGGGCGGCCGGCGTCAGGCCCCGTCCGGACACCAGCGGACGCTCCCGTCCCGCTCACAGCATCTTTCCCTCGAACGGATGCCAGGCGTCCCTATGTTCGATCTCGACGACCCATAAATCCGGGTCGCGTTTGATCGCGCGCTGGATGTAGTCATCGGCTTCGGCCTCGGGCACGGTCTCGCCCTTGAAGGCTTCGAGCCAGCCGAGTTTGCCCTCCATGTCCGTGGCCTGGGTCAGCAGCCGGCAGGTCCCGTCGAGGCGGTTCAGTTTCAGGATCAGCGTCCCCGCCCGGTCGTCGCCCCGACGCACCACCATGGCCGGCACGCCGTCGGCGTTGCAGCGGCGCACATGGGCCATGATCCAGACGTCGGATGAGATGCGGTCGCTGACCATTTCGGTTTCCAGTCCAGGTTCGGGGTTGATAGTATCGCGCTTCCACAGGGAAGAGGAACACGCCATGGCCGGTCCGGCCATCAAACTGGAAAACGTCAGCAAAAGCTTCGGCGCCAATAAGGTGCTGCGGGGCATCGACCTGGACGTGCCGGCGGGCGGGTCGCTGGTCGTCATCGGGCCGTCGGGCACGGGCAAGACGGTGTTGCTGAAAACCCTGATCGGCGTCCATGCCCCGGACGGCGGGCACATCACCATCGACGGCACGGACGTGACCGCCCTCGACACTGGCGAAAAGCGCGCGCTGTACGGCCGGTTCGGCATGCTGTTCCAGAAATCGGGCCTGTTCGACAGCCTGCCGGTCTGGGAAAACGTCGCATTCCGCCTGTTGCAGCAGGACGGCATGACCCGCCCTGAGGCCCGCGACCGCGCCATCGACAAGCTGGGCCTGGTCGGCCTGGCGCCGGGCGAGGCGGATTTGTTTCCGTCCGAATTGTCCGGCGGCATGCAGAAGCGCGTGGGCATCGCGCGAGCCATGGCGGCGGACCCGGACGTGTTGCTGCTGGACGAGCCCACGGCGGGCCTCGACCCCATCATGTCCAACATCATCAACGACCTGATCCTGGAGGTCAGGGACAAGACCGGGGCGACGGTGATTTCCGTCAACTCGGACATGCGGGGGGCAGCCCGCACGGCCCAGCGCGCCGCCATGATCTATGACGGCCATATCATCTGGCATGGCCCCACGGCCGATATGCGGGACAGCGGCAACCCCTACGTCGATCAGTTCGTCCACAGCCGCGCCGAAGGTCCGATCCCGACCATCGTCGATCCCGCGGCCTGAGCCGGAGCTAGGCCGCGTCCCCATCCGTCGGCACATACGACGGTTTGGTCAGGATGAACCAGGCGCCGTAGGCCATGACGACGGCGGTGAGGGCGACCAGGTATCCCGGCAGATCACGGAAAAAGACGATGTAGACAAGGCTCGCCGACATCGCCGAGCAGGCGAAAACCTTGGCCGAGACCGGAATGACCCCATAGCGGTCCCATTTCCGCAGCGGCGGGCCGAACAGGCGGTGATGGTAAAGCCAGTCGTGGAACCGTTTGCTGGACCGCGCGAAACACCATAGCGCGATCAGCATGAACGGCGTCGTCGGCAACACCGGAAGGACGATGCCGACCACGCCCAGAGCGACGAAGCCCCAGCCGAGAACGATCAGCACGGCGTTCCTGGCAGCCCTGGTCACGCGGATTTCCTTTGCGCCCGTTAAGCAGCGTCGGTTCATCTTCGCGGCGACGCGATGTCGCCGCTATACTACCGATGGCTTAGATGATTTCCCACCGCTGGCGTAGTACTGTTACACAATTCCGGACGGAGAAGAATTCGGATGATGGGAAGGGATAAAAAACCGGCGCGTCCCATGGATGCACCCGATATGGCCCTGCTCTCCGGTCTGGACCATCTGGACCAGGGGGTGATCGTCATTGGCGCCGACCTGATGGTCCGCGCCGGAAACCGCATCCTTTACGATATCTACGAATTTCCCGAGGGCTTCATCCAGATCGGCATGCCCATGGCCGATGTGTTCCGCTTCCTCGCCCGGCGCGGGGACTACGGCCCGGGCGCCCCGGACGAGATCACCGAAAACATGCTGGACCTGGTCCGCCAGGGCAAGCGGTCCAATTCCGAAATCCGACTGGGCACCGGACGGATCGTCGAAATCCGCCGCTCGCCCCTGCCCGACGGCGGCATGATCGCCGTCACCACCGACGTGACCGACCGTCACGAGGCGGCGGAAGCGCTCCGCCATAGCGAACAACGGTTCCGCGACATCGCCGAGATCGCCTCGGACTGGTTCTGGGAAATGGATGCGGACCTGCGGTTTTCCTACTTCTCGGACCGCAACCGCGAGATGTTGGGGTTCGACATGGCCTCCATCCTCGGCAAGCGGCGCACCGACGTTACGCCCGAGAACATCGACGCGAAGAAGTGGCAAGACCACCTGGACGACCTGGCGGCGCATCGCCCGTTTCAGGACTTCCGCTATGACATCCGCCCCCCCGGCGCCGACATGCGCCACATCTCGATCAGCGGCAAGCCGGTGTTCGGGTCGGGCGGTCAGTTCCTCGGCTATCGCGGCGTCGGGCGCGACGTCACTCGTGAAAACGCCGCCGAAACGGCGTTGAGGGCCAATGTCTCGCTGCTCCAGGCAACCCTGGACGCGACCGCCGACGGCATCATGGTCGCGGCTCTGGACCGTCGGCTTCAGGCATTCAACCAGCGTTTCGTCGAGATGTTCGCCCTGCCCGACAACCTGCTCGCCTCGCGGGACGGCTGGAAGGTGCGCGACTGGATCGCCAGCCTCACCGAAGAACCCGACGTGTTTTTTTCCGATGTGGAACGCATCTACGCCGAACCGGACAAGGAATTCCATTCCACCCTGAAGTTGAAGGATGGGCGGATCATCGAACGCTATACGCGCCCGCAATACCTGGGCAACGCCATCGTCGGCCGCGTCATCAGCTTCCGCGACACAACCGACCAGATCCGCACGGCGGAGGAACTGCATTCGCAAAAGACCCTGCTGGAAACCGTGTTCCGCGACGTGCCCGACGCCATGGTTCTGGTCGACGCGGACCGCCGCATCCGCATGTGTAATCCGGCGTTCACCCGGGTGTTCGGCTTCGAGACCGATGACGTCATCGGCCGCACGGCGGAATTCCTGTACGAAAACGACGAGGTGTACCAACGGGACGGCTGCGCCCGCATTGTCGCGGCAGGGGACGCCATCCTGGACCCCTGCATCATCCCCTACAGACACAAGAACGGCGAGGTCTTTCCCGGCGAGACCGTGGCCTCATCCCTGCGCGCCCAGAACGGCGATATCATCGGATTCATCGCCGTCATCCGCGACGTCGGTGCCCGCATCAAGGCGGAAGCCGAACGCCTGGAGGCCCTGGAACTGGCCGAGGAGGCCAACCGGGCGAAATCCGCCTTTCTCGCCAATGTCAGCCACGACCTGCGCACGCCCTTGAACGCGGTCCTGGGTTTCGCCGAAATCATCAAACAGCAGCTTCTGGGCCCCGTCGGCCATCCCAAATACGTCGAATACGCCAAGGACATCCGCGACAGCGGCGCCTATCTCCTGGATCTGGTCAACGACCTGCTGGACATTTCCACCATCGAAGCCGGCCAGCGCGCGATCCGCCGCGAATCGATCCGCCTGGACCCTTTCTTCGCCGAATGCGTCAAGGCGGCGACGGCCAGGACCGCCAAGGGGGCAAGCGTTACCGTGGACCTGGACGGCAAGATGCCGCCCCTCAAGGCTGACCGACGGGCCCTGAAACAGGTGATCCTGAATCTGCT
Source organism: uncultured Alphaproteobacteria bacterium (assembly GCA_963976055.1). Lineage (GTDB taxonomy): Bacteria > Pseudomonadota > Alphaproteobacteria > Rhodospirillales > Casp-alpha2 > UBA1479. The sequence continues at coordinate 234,862 of CAXBJB010000001.1, read as the reverse complement.
GTCGAATTCCCTGAAGTTCACGCCGCCAGACGGGCGGATCGTCCTGACCGCCCGCCGGACCGACGACCGGATCAGCTTCAGCGTCGCCGACACGGGCAAGGGCATCCCCAAGGAAAACCTGAAGAACATCACCCGCGCCTTCGAACGGGGGCAGTCGAGCGCCTATGCCACGGCCGACGGCACCGGCCTGGGCCTGGCCATCGCACGATCCTTGGTCGAACTGCACGGGGGCGAGTTGACCATCGACAGCGAGGTCGGCAAGGGCACCGAGGTCTCCTTTTTCATCCCGGACCGGGCTTAGGCCAAGGACTCATACTCCTTGGCGCGGCGGCGTTTTTTTGGCAGAACACGGGGCTGCCCATTTTTCTGAACCGGAGCATTTCCACCCATGACCGACCCCACGCCCCCCGCGGCCGTTGACGGCGCCCCTTCCGCCGGATCGGACGCGGACGGCCCCCGCGACTTCATCCGTGATATCATCCGGGACGACCTGGCGGCGGGGCGGGCCCAGGGCGTGGTCACGCGGTTTCCGCCGGAACCCAACGGCTACCTGCACATCGGCCATGCCAAGTCGATTTGCCTGAACTTCGGCGTCGCCCAGGAATTCGGCGGCGTGTGTAATTTGCGCTTCGACGACACCAACCCGGCCAAGGAAGAACAGGAATTCATCGACGCCATCATGGCCGACGTGCGTTGGCTGGGTTTCGATTGGGGCGACAACCTGTTCCATGCCTCGGATTATTTCGAACAGCTTTACCTTTGGGCCGAGCACCTGATCGAAAACGGCCTGGCCTATGTGGACGAACTGTCCGCCGACGAAATCCGCGAATACCGCGGCACTCTGACCCAGCCGGGCAAACCGAGCCCCTGGCGCGACCGGCCCACGGCCGACAGCCTGGACCAGTTCCGCCGCATGCGGGCGGGTGAGTTCGCCGACGGCGCCAAGGTGCTGCGCGCCAAGATCGACATGGGCCACGGCAACATGAACATGCGCGATCCGGTGATCTACCGCATCGTCAAGAAGCCGCACCCGCGCACGGGCGATACCTGGTGCATTTATCCGACCTATGATTACGCCCACGGCCAGTCGGACGCCTTGGAACAGGTGACCCATTCGCTCTGCACGCTTGAGTTCGAGGACCACCGCCCGCTCTACGACTGGCTGATCGAACACCTGCCGGTGCCGTCACGCCCCAGGCAGTACGAGTTCGCGCGCCTGAACCTGGGCTATACGGTGCTGTCCAAGCGGCGCCTGACCCAGCTGGTCGCCGACGGTCACGTATCGGGATGGGACGATCCGCGCATGCCGACGCTGACCGGCCTGCGCCGGCGCGGCATCCCGCCGGAAACCGTCCGCGATTTCGTGTCCCGCCTGGGCATCACCAAGCAGGACAGCCAGGTGGAATTCTCGCTGCTGGAACATTGCGTGCGCGAACATCTGAACAAGGCGGCGGAACGCCGCATGGCCGTCCTGCGCCCGCTCAAGGTGGTGATCGAGAACTTCCCCGAGGGCGAGATGGACAACCTGGACGCCGTCAACAACCCGGAAGACCCGGACGGCGGCGGCCATACCGTACCGTTCACCCGCGAGATCTATATCGAGCAGGACGACTTCATGGAGGACCCACCCAAGAAGTTCTTCCGCCTGGGTCCCGGCCGCGAGGTGCGCCTGCGCTACGCCTATTTCATCACCTGCACGGACGTCGTCAAGGACGCCCAGGGCAACGTGATCGAGATCCGCGCGACCTACGATCCCGCGACCCGGGGCGGCGACGCGCCGGACGGGCGCAAGGTCAAGGGCACCCTGCATTGGGTGTCGGCCGCCCATGCGGTGAAGGCCCAGGTCCGACTCTACGACCATCTGTTCCGGGAAGAAGCCCCCGGTTCCGGCGGCCGCGACTATCTGGACGACCTCAACCCCACATCCCTCGAAATTATCGAGGACGCCATGCTGGAGCCGTCGCTGGCGAACTGGCCGGCCGGCAAGACGTTGCAATTCGAACGCCTGGGCTATTTCTGCGCCGACCGGGACGGCACGACGGAGGCGCCCGTGTTCAACCGCACCATGACGCTGCGCGATACCTGGGCCAAGGTCCAGAAACAGGGATAGACCGCCGATGAACACGCCCGTGAAACCGAAAGCCCATTGGTATTTCGATTACATCTCGCCCTATGCCTATCTGCAGTTCCATCAGATGGGCCGCTTCCGCGACCGCCTGGACATCCGGTTGGAGCCGGTGCTGTTCGCAGGTCTTCTGAACGCCTGGGGGCAGCTGGGCCCGGCGGAAATCCCGCAGAAGCGCATCGCGACCTACAAGTTCTGCACCTGGCAGGCGCATCGCATGGGCCTGCCGTTCCGCACGCCGCCGACCCATCCCTACAATCCGCTGGCGACCCTGCGCCTGACCCTGGCGCGGGGGGCCGCCGCGCCCGACGTGGACAAGATCTTCGACGCCATCTGGGGCCGGGGCCTGGACGTCGCCGACCCCGACGTGTTCGCCAACCTGAAGGCGTCCCTCGGCGCGGCCCCCGGCACAATGCTGGACGATCAGGCCGCCAAGCAGGCGCTCAAACAAAACACCGACGCCGCCGTGGCCAAGGGTGTGTACGGCGTGCCGACCTTCGCCATCGAGGACGCCACCGCCGAGGGCGGCTGGCGCCTGTTCTGGGGGTTCGATGCCGGCGACTGGATGCTCGACTGGCTGGACCATCCGGACATGTTCGATCGGCCCGCGATGCAGGCCGCCGACGACTGCCAGGTCGGTGCGCGCCGCCGCCGGCCCGAGGAAAAAGACAAACAAGCCTAGACAACCAACCACGAGGACCATCCGCCATGCGCCGCCTGCCCGCCGTCACCAAGGACTCCATGACCCCGGAACAGCTCGACCTGTTCGGCAAGATCACCTCCGGCCCCCGGTCCAAGGGCCGTAATGCCATGGATTTCATGGACCGGGACGGCGGCCTGATCGGCCCGTTCAACGCCTATCTCTATTCGCCCAAGATCGGCGACGCAGCGCAGACCCTGGCCGGGCTGCTGCGCTTCGATTCCATCCTGCCGGGCGATCTGCGCGAGATCGCCATCTGCGCCGTGGGCCAGCACTGGCAGGCCGATTACGAGTTCTACGCCCATGCCAAGGTGGCGCGGAACGAAGGCGTCGACGAGGCCACCATCGAGGCCCTGCGCCAGGGCAACACGCCCGCCGATCCCCGGCATGCCGCCATCGCCGGCTTCGTCTGGGAAATGCTGACCGAGCGCAAGGTGTCCGACGCCACCTACGCCGCCGCCCATGCCATCCTGGGCGACCAGGGCATGGTCGAACTGGTGCTGCTGGCCGGCTGCTATTGCATGGTGTCGGCCAACCTGAACGTGTTCCGCCCGCCGTTTCCGGATGGGGTGGACCGCCCGTTCGGCGCTGTCTGACCCTATTTCGTCCATCTGCCCGATGGTATAAGGGCGCTTCGCAGCCAGAGCCCGGAGGCCCCAAGCATGTCCCGCATCGTCTACGTCAACGGCGAGTACCTTCCCGAGGAAGAGGCAAAGGTCTCGATCTTCGACCGCGGCTTCCTGTTCGCCGACGGCATTTACGAGGTGTCGTCGGTTCTGGGCGGTCTGCTGATCGACAACGCCGGGCATATGGCGCGGCTCGCACGGTCCTTGAAGGAATTGAAGATGGAGCGTCCCTGTTCGGACGACGAATTGCTGACCATCCAGAAGGAACTGATCGCGCGCAACAACCTGGCTGAAGGCGTGGTCTACATGCAGATCACCCGGGGGGCCGCCGACCGCGACTTCAACTTCCCCAAGGACGCCACGCCGTCGCTGGTCATGTTCACCCAGGAAAAGACCATCCTGAACAGTCCGACGGCGGCCAAGGGCCTGTCCGTCGTGACCCTGCCGGACATCCGCTGGCACCGCCGCGACATCAAGACCGTGCAGCTGTTGGCCTCGTCGCTCGCCAAGCAGACGGCGAGGGACATGGGGGCCGACGACGCCTGGCTGGTCGAAGACGGCTACGTCACCGAAGGCACGTCCAACAACGCCTTCATCGTCACCGACGACGGCCAGATCATCACCCGCCAGCTGTCAAACGACATCCTGCACGGCATCACCCGCAAGGCGGTGCTGAAATGCGCCGCGGCGGCGGGCCTGACCCTGATCGAGCGCCCGTTCACCCCGGAAGAGGCCTATGAGGCGCGGGAAGCCTTTTCCACCAGCGCCTCGGCCTTCGTCATGCCGGTGATCAAGATCGACGATCACATCCTCGGCAACGGCGTGCCCGGCCCGGTGACCCAAAAACTGCGCGAGCTGTACATCGCCGAGGCCAAGGCGGCGGCGGTCTAGGCGTTCCCGGTGCCTCCCGTTCGCGACGGGTTGGCAGGATGCGGAAGCTCAATTATACTGCGGTTCACTGTAAAATTGAGTTAGCGATGCGGAAGCCCTCCCGATTACTCGCCATGTCGTTCGTTTCGCGCGGCGCGGCGCCACGTGCGATGGCGATGGCCGGGATGATGGTCGTCTGCGGCACAACGGCCCATGCGGCGGAGGACCGGGCGGTTCTCAAGCTGCGCGGGGTGATCCACAAATCCGTGATCGTCGCCCTGGCGCCGGACGGCGTCGGCGGGCAATTCGCCGGCCCGATGCGGACCCTGCGCATCAGTGAGGAAACCAATTTCGCAAGCCCCTACCGCATGTATCTGGAAGGCGGCGGCGTGCGTGCGGTTTTCGATGGCCGGCCTGTCGCCTTTGACCGCGGCCGCGGCCTGCTGGAGGCTCAGGGTCTCGGCCAGGATGGCCGGACGACGCGACGGACCCGCGCCCTGGCGTTGCGCGGTGCGCCGTCGGCGGCCGACACCCGGCCTTACGTCCTGGTCGTCAGCATCCCCTGAGAATCAAATCGGCTGTCTCCGCAACCGTCGGACACGGCTGTCGCGCCCCCGGCGCAGTCCCCCGCCCGCTGCCCCTGAATTGACCGGGATCAATGCAAACATCCGCGCCGCGCTGTTTACTGTTTCCAAGTTGTTGATTCCGGCAGTTACATGTGGCGGTAAGGGTGTGGCCTTTCCGCAAACAAGACAGCCGATGGAACCATGGATAAGGAACGAAAAATGTTGAAATCACGCAGGAAAGCCTTTTCGGCCCGTACCGCCCTTGCCGCGTTGGTCGTTGCCGCCGGGGTGGGTTACGTCGGCGACAACGTCGATGCGGCGACGACCGGTAATATCACCCTGATGGGGACGGTCGGCACGGCGTTGGATATCGAAGTGGCGCCTGCGGGCAGCTACAACAGCCTGGGCCTTGGGTCTTCGCAAACCGACGTTCTCGTGGCGACTGTCCGGGAACGGGCCAACGTGTCCTACGACGTCAGCGTCCAGTCGACCAACTATGCCAGTTGTGGCGCGGCCACGTCCTGTCTGCTGTCCGGCGCCAACATCGTTCCTCTGACGCTGAAGATTGACGGCACCACCGTCACCTTCACCAGCGCGACGATAACGTACAAGACCGCCGCCGCGGCCTCGCTCAACTGGACGACGGCGGAGAACGTAACCGTCAGCTATACGATCGGCTCTCAACTGCCGGCGGGCACCTACACGGAAACCTATACCTTCACCATCAGCGCGACTTAGAAAGCTCTGCCGGCAAGGCAGGCGGGCGCAGACCCATTCCCACGGTCCGCGAGGCCTGAGTTCGGCCCCGCGTGCGGTTCATCACCCTGTTCTGAGAATCGACGGGGCCTTTTCCGCAGCCACCGGGTTCGCGCCTTGCCTGATGAACCCGTTCCCCGCGCCCGAATTGACCGGGATCAATGTGAAAAACCGCCGAACGCAGTTTACTATTTCCAAAGTGGCGTTTCCGGCTGTTATGTTTAGGGTGAAGGGTTGAGCTTCCTCCGCAGACAAAGCAACCGGCGGAACCTTTAAGAAGGATTGAGGAATGCTGAAATTAAGCAAAAGGGGCCTCCCGGCCCGTGCCGCCCTTGTCGCGCTGGTCGTTGCCGCAGGGGTGAGTTATGTCGGCTTGAACGTTCATGCCGCCACTGACAGCGGCACCCTTACCTTGACCGGCACGATCGCCGAAAACGTGTCGATCACCGTCACGCCCACGGGCAACTACAACAACCTGGACATTACGACGCTGCAAAGCGTGACCGACGAGTCCGTGGCGACCGTGTCGGAAACCGCCAACGTCGCCTATACGGTCAGCGTGCAGTCGGCCAACCTGGCATCCTGCACGACGCCGAACACGTCCTGCCTGCTGTCGGGCACCAATGCCATCGATCTGACGCTGAAGATCGCCGGCAGCACCATCACCTTTGACACCAACCCGAAGCAGTACAAGACCGGCGCCATCGCCCTGACCGGCACCACGCCGGAAAGCGTGGCCGTCAGCTACACCATCGGTCAGGCCTATCCGGCGGGCACCTATACCGAAACCTACACGTTCACCATCACCTCGGTATAAGGACGGAATGATGCGGTTTCAGCCAATTTTCGAAACAGTGGGGCACGACGGCGCACTGTCACGCCGGCGGGGGGCGCATCGCGGTTTCGCGGCGCTCGTACTGCTGCTGGCCCTGGTCGCGGCGTCCCCTGCGAGCGCCTTCCGCCTGACCCCGATCGTCGAGGACTTCCAGCCCACCGGGCGCGAGGCGGTCAAGAACTTCACGGTCACCAACACCACGCCGGAACGTATCGCCGTCGAGATCAGGATGATGAAACGGGCGATCCGGCCGGACGGCCAGGAAATCCTGGCTCCGGAAGACAAGGATTTCGTCGTGTTCCCCGCCCAGGTGGCGCTGGAACCCGGCAAGTCCCAGGCCGTGCAGGTGCGCTGGGTCGGCGACCCGGAGCCCAAGACCGAACTGGCCTACCGTATCATCGCCGAACAACTGCCCGTCGAGTTGGACAAGGCGCGCCAGGACATCGCTTCCATCCGGCTGCTGATCAAGTACGAAGGCTCCGTTTATATTCTGCCCAAGGGCGCCAAGGCCGACGTTTCCATGACCGGCCTGCGCCCGGCCAAGGACGCCGACGGCAAGCCGGGCCTGCAAGTGACACTGGTCAACAAGGGCCTTGCCCACGGCATCGTCCGCGAAGCGAAGCTGGCGCTGACCGATTCCGCGGGGGGCAAGGTCACCCTTTCCGGCGCGGCGGCCAAGGCGCTGGAAAACATCAACGTCCTGGCTGGCGGCACGCGCAACGTGGTGCTGCCGTGGCCGGCCGGGCTGAAAGCGGGCGAGGTCAACGGCACGCTGGAGGCCAAGGTCGAACGATAACCCCCGGTCCGCCCCGTCTGGGGGTGGTGGCCGCCAGAAGCCATTGCTGATTGATTGATGGGTCCTGTTGCGCGCGCTGCCGCGATCGTTCTAGCCCTCGCCGGGGGAGGGGCGTTCGCGGTTCCGGCTGTGCGGGCCCAGCCCTCCTCGGAATCTCCCACCGCACCGGCGGCGCAAAGCCTGATTATCCCGCTGTTCGTCAACGGCCGGTTCCAACGGGAATTGCGCGCGCTGATCCCGGGGAAAGGGGAGGCCCTGCGGTTCGAGGCCAAGGTTTTCATCGCCGTCGCCGAACGCGGCCTGCGCGAAGACCTGATCGCCGATCTGACCTATCGCACCAACGCCCAGGGTTTCCTGTCGATCGACGACCTGCGGGCGATCGGCCTGGAAGCCACCTTCGATGTGGCGCAGTTGCGCCTGGCGGTACAGGTGCCGTTCGACCTGTTACGCCCGCAGCTCATCGAATTGCAGCGGCGCGCGCCGTCGCCGGACGCCGACCCCCTGATTCAGCCCGACGGCTTCAGCGCCTTCGTCAACGCCCGCGGCACGTTGGAATACATCCACGAAATCCAATCCACCAACACGGGGCCGGGCGGTCAGCCGCTGTTCGTCAATTTCGACGGCGCCTTCAACCCCGGCCCCTTCGTCGTGGAATGGGCCGCGACCTATGATCAGGATCGCGACTACCGCTGGCAGCGCAACGACATCAGCGCCGTGTTCGACCAACCGGAAAACGCCTGGCGCACGCGGATCGGCGATCTGTCCTACCCAACCACCGGATTTCAAAGCTTCGTCGCCGCAGGCGGCATCACCTTCGCCAAGAACTTCGACCTGCAGCCCTATCGCGTAACCCAGCCGACCGTGCGCGGCAGCTTCCTACTGAAGCAGGAATCGAAGGTCGAAGTCCTGGTCAACAACGTCGTGATCCGTACGCTCCGCCTGCAGCCGGGCCCTTACGATATCCGCGATTTCCCCATGCGGTCCGGCATCAACGACGCCAAGCTGCGCATCACCGACCCCGCGGGGCAGGTGCAGGTCATCGACTATCCCACCGTGGTCGACAGCACCTTGTTGGCCCCGGGCGAGCACGAGTTTTCCTATTCCCTCGGCTTCCCATCGGCGACACGAAACGGCTTCCGGCGCTATGACGGCGCCCTGGGCGCCCTGTCCCTGTTCCACCGCCTCGGTCTCAGCGACAACCTGACCCTGGGCGCCAATTTTCAGGGCAATCACCTGCAGCAGATGGCGGGGGCGGAGGCGGTGTGGGCGATGTTCCTGGGCGTCGTCGACGTCGACGTGGGCTGGTCGCGGGCCGACGGCTACGCCGGCGCCCCGGCTGCGCGTCTCGGCTTTCGCCGCGAGGACCATACCCGGACGCACGCCTGGCAGCGCGTATGGAGCCTGTCGATGGAATTCAAGGGCGAGGACTTCGCCCCCCTGGGCACCACGGCGCCGGCCAACAACATTGCCTGGGATTTCACCGCGCGGGTCAGCCAGCAGTTTCCCCACGGCATCAGCGTCGGCATCGGCGGAACCTACCAGATCGGGCGCGAAAGCCGGCGCAACACGGATAACCAGAACATCGTCATCTCCAAGTCCTGGGACAGCGGCGTCACCGCCAACCTGCACCTCGACCGCGAACGCAAGACCGACGGCGATGCCGAGGCGACGGTGTTCGTATCGCTCAACATTCCGCTTTTCGACAACCGCCAGAAACTGACCCTGAGCCACGACAGCGACGGACGCACCAGCCGCCTGCAATGGGAGCGCAATTCATTCCAGGCGGTCGGCGGCGTCGATGCCGACGTGGCGGTGGAACGCAACATCGACACTTACGACCTTTCAGGCGAACTGGCCTATACGGGCGAGCGCGGACGGGCAACGCTGAGCCACGATATCACCACGCCGCGCACCGAGGGCAACGGCCCCCTGCGCGACCGGCGTTCCAATCTGCGCCTGGAAACCGGCCTGGTATACGCCGGCGGGCGGTTCGGACTGGGCCGGCCGGTATCGGAGGCCTTCGCCCTGCTGGCGCCGCACCCGACGCTGCGGGGCCAAAAAATCGGCGTCAACCCGTCAGGCGGCACGCACGCCGCCAGCATCGATCCCTGGGGCAACGCGGTGCTGCCGGAACTGGGTGCCTACCGCCAGGCGGTGGCGGAAATCGATGCCCCCGACGTGCCGCAAGGCCTGGAGATCGGACCGCATCGATACCGGCTGCTGCCTGCCTACAAGAGCGGTATACTGATTTCGGTCGGCACCGGCGCCACCGTCTTCGTGCTGGGCAACGTGACCGACATCGACGGCAAGCCGGTCACCCTTGCCGCGGCGGAGATCGTTTCGCGCGACCGGCCCGAGGCCGAACCCATCCTGACCTTCACCAATCGGTCCGGACGTTTCGCGGCCGAGGGCCTTCGCCCCGGCAAGTACCTGCTGCGCCTTTACGCAACGCCGGAGCTGCCGATCGCGTTCGAGGTGCCGGAAGACACCATCGGCCGGTTCGATCTGGGCAACCTGCAACGGCCCACCGCCCCCGGCGGCGCGGGCCGCTAACGACATCGAGGTCCACATGCGCCTTCGCTTCCTTGCCGCCGCCGCCGTCCTGATCCTCTGCCTGCTGCCCCTGCCGGCCCAGGCATTCTGCGACATGCATCTGCGCAACCTGAGCAACATCACCTTCCGCGGCGGCAACGGCTACGACGTGTTCGCAACGGGAGAGACGGGACAGACCGTCTTCGTGCGCGTGCGTCACAGCAAAAGCGACGCCTGTTCCTATTTCCTGACTTTCTCCCAGGGTCAGTCGGGTTCCTACGACCGTGCCCTCAGCGGGCCGGGAACGGCGGACCTTCATTATCAACTGTACGATACGCCGTCGAAGTCGAATGTGCTGAAGCAGATTCCCGAGGCGACGTCGTCCGAGGTTCTGGCCGGCACCTTCACCACCACCGATGCGGAAACGCAGGAGCATTCCTATTACTTCGTCCTGCCGCCCGGCCAGATGGTGAAGGCGGGCGACTATTGGGACAACATTACCGTGCGCCTGTACGAAGGCACGCTGTCTTCCTATACCCAGCGCGACCAGTCCTCGTTCTCGGTCGAGGGCGTGGTCAAGAACACGCTGCAGATGTGCGTCGTCGGCTGCGGCGCGCCGTTCGACCCCTTCGCCAAGTCGCGCACCATGGCCTTCGGCGCCCTGCACGCGGGCGACATGCGTGAGATCGACCTGCTGGTCCGCGGCAACGTGGATTACGAGGTGATGTTCCGATCCGACAACAAAGGCGTCATGGCGCGGACCAGCGGCCATGGCGAAGTGCCGTATGCCTTCGCCCTCAACGGTGCCGCGGTGGATCTGACGTCGGGACGCGTCACCGTGGCACTGGGCGGGTCGCCCACCACCATCGACGGCGACCGCTATACCCTTACCGCCACCATCGGCAACCTTGCGGGCGCGGCGCCCGGCACCTACCAGGACAACATCGCCATCACCGTGCGCTCGCGCTGACCGGCGGGCCCTCACCCTCTGACTGGTAGAGCAGACGTATAGCCATGAATTTCCTCGACCTTCCCGATCTGCGCCTTCATTACCTGCGCCAGGGCAGCGGCCCGCCCTTGATCTTGCTGCATGGTTGGCCCGAATGGTCGGGCGTGTGGAGCAGGAACCTGCCCGTCCTGGCCGAGACCTTCGACGTCATCGCCCCGGACCTGCGCAATTTCGGCGACAGCCGGGGGGCGGAGGCAAAAGACGTCGCCCACTACGTTGCCGATATCGAGGCCCTGGCCGACGGCCTGGGGCTGGAGCGCTTCGGCATCGTCTGCCATGACATCGGCGGGTTCCTCGCCCAGGACTATGCGCGGATACACCCCGAGCGCCTAGCCGGCCTGTTCTTTTTCGACTGCCCGCACTTCGGCATCGGCCCGCGCTGGGTCCAGGGCCAGCAGGTGCGGGAAATCTGGTATCAGTCGTTCCATCAACTGCCGCTCGCCCTTGAACTGGTCGGCGCGTCGCGCGAAAGCTGCCGCGCCTATTTCCGCCATTTCCTCGGCCATTGGGCGGGATCGCCCGATGCTTTCGACGCGGCCGATCTGGAGGAATGGGTGGATAATTTCCTCAAACCCGGCAACCTGGCCGGCGGGTTCCGTTGGTACGCCTGCGCCAACGAGCGGCGCCTGAAAGCCATGGCGGCAGGCGGCGAAGACGCCTCGCCGATCAACATCCCCGCCTATTCGCTATGGGGAGCGGCCGACCCGATCCTGCGCGCCGAGTGGCAGGAAACCCTGACGGGCGTGTTCACCGATATTCAGTTGGGACAGGCCCCCGGTGCCGGGCATTTCGTCGCCTGGGAAGCACCGGACCTGGCCGCCGACCGCATCATAAGGTTTTTCCAGGCGCGTTTCGCCGCCCAGAGCCCGGCTATTCCACCTCGAACCGATCGACGCAGGCGGCCAGACGGCTGACAGCCCCGTCATCGCCGAACAACGGCAGGACCAGGCGCTCGAACCCTCCGGCAGCGCCGGACCCCTGCCATATCCCGGTGGTCAGCATGGGCACGGCCTGTTCCGTGCACAGGTCATAGGAATCTCTGAGCTGGGCCCCGGAATAGTAGCGGGGCGCCGCATCTACGAACATGCCCGTGTGGTCGCCGAGACCGCGCAACCGCCGATACTCGACGATCCTCGTGCCGACATAGCGGTACTTGTGGCGGAGCCGGCCATCGTCATCGCGCACAACGTCGAGCAGCAGCAGGCTGGGCGCCAGCCTGTAGACATCCATGGGCAAAAAATCGCGTGCGCGGGGTGTCCCCGCGCCGTTGTCCAGACTGCGCCAATAGGCATGGAGCGCCCCTGAAATACACCCTCTCATGTCAGGTCGGGGCCCGTCGCCTCGGGGAGCACATCATACCGATGGGGATCTGGGTCGGGGAACAAACCGGACATGCAAATGTTTCGTAACGGCGGGTTGAGGAATAAGCACATAAAACCGGGTTCAGTTAACGTTGTTTCGCATGTCCCGGCAATAGGTCCAAAGTCCAGACCGAAATTCCCCATGGGGCTTAGAAAAACTCGAACCCGCCATGAGGTTTCGTCAGTGGCGGCACCGGGAAATGCGCCCTATCATTCAACACACGGATGCGGCTATCCGCGTCGGACTCTGGTTCTGGGAGGATCCCCATGCTCGACCACGCACAAATGTCGGTGGAACCGCTGGACGCCGCCGTGGGGGCCCAAGTCACCGGCATTGACCTTGCCGAGCCCCTGGACGGCACGACGGCAGAAGCGATCACCGAGGCCCTCGGCATTCACGGCATCCTGGTGTTTCCCGACCAGCACCTGACGCCGGAACAGCAGGTCACTTTCAGCCGCATCTTCGGGCCCGTGGAAATCAACCACAACGCCGCCCGCTACGGCCTTGGCGGCAGCCCCGAACTTTATGTCATCTCCAACGTCACCGTGGACGGCAAGCCGGTCGGCTCCGCCCGCGCCGGCGAGGAATGGCATTCGGACATGTGCTACGCGATGAACCCGGCGCTGGCGACCATGCTGTACGCCCGCGAGGTGCCGGTGCTGCACGGCCTGACCCTGGGCGACACGGGTTTCGCCAACACGGCCGCCGCGTTCGACGCCCTGCCCGACGAAATGAAGACGTTCCTGCGCGGCAAGCGCGCCGTGTTCGATTTCCAGGGCCGCAAGCGCCCGGTGAAGCCCAGCGCGGAGGCCATCGCCCAATACCCGCCCGTGGACCATCCCATCGTGCGTCGCCATCCCCGCACGGGCCGGGAAAGCCTTTACGTCAACCACGACGACTGCACCGGCATCGTCGGCATGGACCCGCATCAGGCGCGCAATCTGATCAACGCGCTTTCCGAACATGTGGTGCGCCCGGAGTTCGTCTACCGCCACCAATGGCAGGTCGACCAGTTGGTTGTGTGGGACAACTGTACGGTGCAGCACAAGGCGATCCTGGATTACGACCAGCCGCAGCGCCGCCTGATGTGGCGCACCACCATCCGGGGTCCGGTGCCGGTTTAGGCGCGGATATGCCTCCCACTCACACCTTCAGCGTTGCGCCCCCCTCACCCAGCCCTCTCCCCCAAGGGGGAGAGGGTAAATATAGTCCGGGCCTATCGGCGGGAGTCCCCTCGCCCCCGGCACGGGGGAAAGGGACAGGGTAAGGGGGCTAAAGCCGCTTGGCCGTCTGGCGCAGCAGGTCGCAGAACGCCTCGGCCGTCGGGCTGACGGCGCGGTCGCGGGCCCGGATCACCGAGACCCGCCGCGTCAGGTCCGCATCGGCCACGGGCAGCAGCTTCAACCCCGTCATATCGAGCACCCGGGCGACCATGCCGGCGACCAAGCCGACCCCCACCCCCTGCTTGACCAGAGAGACCAGGGTCAGCGCATAGCGGGTCATGAACACGGGTGCGTAGTCGACCCCCGCCCCCTCGAACGCGCGGCGGGTATAGGCCCAGGCGGCGGATTCCGGCGGCATGGAGATCAGGCGTTCGGCGCCGATCTCGGCCAGGGTCACGGCATCGCGCGCGGCCAGGGGGTGGTCTTCCCGCACCGCCAGCATGACCGTGTCGGTCAGCAGGGGCTCGACGATAAACGGCGTCTCGTCGCCGACGAAGGGGGAGACCGCGATGTCCACGTCGCCCCGGCTGACCCGGTCCATGACCTGGCCGAAGAAGTCGTCATACAGCACGACCTCGACCCCCGGGTGGCGGCGCTGGAACTCACCGATCACCCTGGGTAGGAAGGCCGCCGCCGCCGAGGGCGAGGCCCCGACCGTGACCCGACCACGCTGAAGCTGGGCTTCCTCGCGGAATTCACGGAGGAGCGCGCGGGTTTCCAAAATCATCCGCTCAACCCGCCCGCGCAGGCGTTCGCCGGCGTCGGTGATGACCACCCGCCGCGTGGTGCGGTGGAACAGGCGCAGGCCCAACACGGCCTCCAGATGGCGGATACGGGCAGAGATCGTCGGCTGCGACACGCCGAGCGTCTGCGCCGCCTGCCGGAAGCTTCCGGTTTCGGCGACGGCGACGAAGGCGTCCAGATCGGCGGGCGAAAGATTAATCATAATATTGTATCAGTTTATATAATCATCGTATTTTTCTTTCAATGACATTGCCGATAGATTGGCCGCGTTCTCACCGGGGTGCTGACGGCCCCGCCGCTTCAGGAGCCTTTGCGATGACCTTTCCCCACGTCGACAGCCCCGCCGCCTGGCGGGTTTCCGAAATCGAACAGGACAAAAGCTGGGTGTTCCGGCTCGATAACGCGGCTCGTGCTGAGCTTGCCGGCGCCGTCAAGGCCGCCTTCGACGCCGACCGCCCGCTGTTCGACTATCGGGGCCGGGACATCGACCTGGGCCCGGCCGGAGACGTCATCGCCGCCGCCATGATGGAGGCCCATGCGGGCCGCGGCATCGCCCTGGTCAAGGGCCTGCCCCGCGACGAGGTCACGGAACAGGAATTCCGCTTCATGAACTGGGCCATCGGCCTGCACTTCGGCGTCGCCCGGCCCCAGGGCATCAAGTCACAGTACATTTCCGAGGTCCGCGCCGTCGGCCATACCTACCGCGCCGCCAACGGGCGCGGCTACAATTCCAACGCCGGGTTGGATTTCCACACGGACGGCTGCGATCTGGTCACCCTGGCCTGTTTCAACAAGGCGAAGTCGGGCGGCCAGAGCATGGTGTCGTCCAGCATCACCGCCTGGAACATCCTGCGGGCCGAACGCCCGGATCTGGCCGAAATCGCCTGCCAGCCGTTCTATTTCTCGCGCAACACGGAACAGGCGCCCGACGAGGGCCCCTATTACGGCCAGCCGCTCTACGACATGGCCGAGGGCCACATGTTCGGCAAGTGGAACCGCAACCGCGTGCGCACGGCCCAGGACATCGCGGGCGTGCCGCAACTGACCGACGCGCAGAAGGAATGCACGGACCTGCTGGACGAGATCCTGCGCCGCCCGGACGTCATGTTCACCATGTGGCTGGAGCCCGGCGACCTGCAGATCATGAACAACCACGTGATGCTGCATTCGCGCACCCCGTTCGAGGATTTCGAGGAAGAAGGCCGCCAACGCCTGCTCTACCGCCTGTGGCTGGCGACGCCGAATTCTCTGCGCCTGCCGGAAAGCTGGGGCGGCTATTTCCGCTCGATCGAACCGGGCACCGTGCGCGGCGGCATCCGCGGCCATGAATACGACGACGAGCGCCTGGCATTCGAAACCCGGCAAGCCGCCGACCTGGGCATGCCGGCCCCCGCCAGGGAGCGCTTCATTCCCAACCGGCTGGCGTCCTAGGCCGCGTCGGCCCCGGCCTGACGGCGGGCCTTGCCGCGCCGCTCGCCGCCGACTTCGCGGAACGTATCGGCCCGCGCCTTCGACCAGCGCACCATCTGTTCGGGATCGCAGGTGCCGTCGAGCAGCCCGCCCACGGGCCATTCCGGATAGGCGACGTCGCCGGCAACGGTCTCGCCGCTGTTCTGGCGCACGTTGAAATGCTTGGGGTGCAGTTCGGCCGGGCTGTCGAGCCCCGCCGCCCCCACCATGTCGGCCACGGCGCGCAGCGTGTTGGCGTGGAACCGCGCCACGCGGTGGGCCTTGTCATCGACGTTGAGCGCGCGCTGGCGCAACGGGTCCTGCGTCGCCACGCCGGTCGGGCAGGCGTTGGTGTGGCAGGCCTGGGCCTGGATGCAGCCGATGGAAAACATGAAGCCCCGCGCCGAATTGCACCAGTCCGCCCCCAGCGCCAGGGCGCGGGAAATGTCGAAGGCGGTGACCAGCTTGCTCGCCGCCCCGATGCGCACGCGGTCGCGGATGCCCGCCCCCCGCAGGGTATTGTGCACGAAGGTCAGGCCCTCGATCATCGGCGTGCCGATGTGGTTGGTGAATTCCAAAGGTGCTGCCCCGGTGCCGCCCTCGGTGCCGTCGACGACGATGAAGTCGGGCACGATGCCGGTTTCCAGCATGGCCTTGACCATGCACATGAATTCGCGCCGGTGGCCGATGCACAGCTTGAACCCCACCGGCTTGCCACCCGACAGCTCGCGCAGTTGGCCCAGGAACTCCATGAACTCGATGGGCGTGGTAAAGGCCGAATGGCCGGCCGGCGACACGCAGTCCTGGCCCATGGGCACGCCGCGCGCTTCCGAAATTTCCGGCGTCACCTTGGCCGCCGGCAGCACGCCGCCGTGGCCGGGCTTGGCCCCCTGGGACAGCTTGACCTCGATCATTTTGATCTGGTCCGACGCCGCCTGTTCCTTGAAGCGTTCGGGGCTGAACGACCCGTCGTCGGCGCGGCAGCCGAAATAGCCGGAGCCGATTTCGTAGATCAGATCGCCGCCGCCCTGGCGGTGATAGCGCGAAATGCCGCCCTCGCCCGTGTCGTGGGCGAAGCCGCCGAGCCTGGCCCCGGTGTTGAGCGCCTGGATCGCGTTGGCGCTGAGCGCGCCGAAGCTCATGGCCGAGATGTTGTAGAGCGAGGCGTCATAGGGCTGCTTGCAGTCGGGCCCGCCGATGCGCACGCGGAAATCGTGATCGTCGATGTGCTTGGCGTTGACCGAATGGGTCAGCCAGGCGAACCCGGGGGCGTAGACGTCTTCGCGCGTGCCGAACGGGCGCTTGTCCTCGACCCCCTTGGCGCGCTGATAGACGAGGGAGCGCTGCTCGCGCGAAAACGGCTGCTCGTCCTGGTCGCTTTCGATCAGGTACTGGCGGATTTCCGGGCGGATGCCCTCGAACAGCCAGCGCATGTGGCCGATCACCGGATAGTTGCGCATGATCGCATGGCGCGTCTGGCACAGGTCCCATACCCCCAGCGCCGCCAAGGCGGCGGCGACCGCGGCGATGGGAATGACCCAGTGATGGAAGAAGGCGAGCCCGATAAGCACGGGCGTGGCGAGCACGAAAAGCGCGAAGGTGGTGAAGCGTTGCATGTTGATCCCCGGACCGGTGCGACGGCATCACTCTATCACCGGCGCGGCGCCAGTCCATCGGATCGTGTGCAAGTGGGATCAGTTGGCCTTTAGATGTCATGGCCGGGCCCAGACCCGGCCATCCACGTCCAAATGAAGTCCGAAACCAAAAGAAAGAAGCAAGGCGTGGATGCCCGTGTCAAGCACGGGCATGACGGAAAAAGGGTATCTGCTCTGAACGTCTCGGATACGAACTGATAACAGGCGTCACGAACCTCACCGCCCGCGAATAACCACCTTCAACGCTTCCTTAGCGATCATCGCGCGCAGCGCCGCCTCGGTCTGTTCGATGGGCATTTCGGCGGTGAGCATCAGATCGGCCTTGAACGCCGGGTCGGCGAGCATGGCGAGCGCCCGGCGGACAGTGTCGGGGCGGTGGTGGTAGACGCCTTTTACCGTCAGTTCGCTGTAGTGGACGGCATGGGTATCGAGGGGGATCGAGGTGCCGGGGGCGCAGCCGCCGAACAGGTTGACCAGCCCGCCGGGGCGCAGGGAATTGATGGCGTCGATCCAGACTTCCGGCACGCCGGAGGCGTCGACCGCGACCCAGGCACCCTGGCCCCCTTCCGTCAGCGCCTTGACCTTCTCGGCCTGGCCGCCGCCGCGGTCGATCTGCACTGTCTGCGCCGCGCCCAGCTGCCTGCCCACGTCCAGGCGCGGCGGGTTGGGATCGGCCAGGATGACCCGGTGCCCGGCCCGCGCCAGGGCGCCGACGAACAGCAGGCCGATGGGCCCGGCGCCGAACAGCACGACCTCCGTCCCCGGGCCGTATTTGTCCAATTCGCAGGCGTCCATGCCGTGCAGCACGCAGGCCAGCGGCTCCGTCAGCGCCGCCTTGCCGAAGGCCAGCCCCGCCGGGATGGCATGGGTATTCTTTTCCACGAAGCGCGCGGGCACAGCCACGAATTCGGCGAAGGCGCCGTTGAGGTATTGGATATCGGGGCAGAGGTTTTCCCGCCCGCGTCTGCAGTAGTCGCAATCGCCGCAGGGCGCGGAATTGGCGACCACCACGGCGTCGCCTTCCCTGAACTTGGTGACGCCCTTGCCCAGGGCCGCCACCCGGCCCGCCATCTCGTGCCCGAACAGGGTCGGCACCTTGAGCATGCGGGGATGGCCGCCGCGCTTGAACACCTTTACGTCCGTGCCGCAGGTGGTCGCGGCCTCGACACCCAGGATGATCTCGCCGTCGTCGGGCGTCGGCACGGGCAGGTCGCGGATTTCGATTTTCTCGGGCCCCAGCAGCATGGCGCCCTTCATCATGCGGGTCATGGCCTCAGCCCCCCGCCGCGCGGGACGGCGTGAACAGGACCTTCAGCGCCTTGCGCGCCCGCACGAGGTCCAGGCCCGTCTGGAAATCGTCCAAGGGCATCGTGTGGGTGACCAGCGGCGTCGGGTCGAGCGCGCCCGAGGCGATCAGGTCGAACACCCGGCCCTGTTCGCGCACCGCGCCGGAATAGGTGCCGAGGATGCGGCGCTCAAACTTGAACAGGTCGTTGAGGTCGAAGTCGGCCGCCTGGCCATCAGGCGCATGGGCGAACAAAACGACGCTGCCGCCCTGGCGCGTGAGGCCGAGGGCGGCCTTGAGCGGCCCGGCGCCGCCGACCGTGTCGAACACGGCGTCGGCGCCCGCCCCGTCGGTCAGGTTTCCCACGGCGGCCTTTGCGGCAGCCCCCGGTTCGGCGGCGGCGTCGGCCCCCAGCTTCACTGCCAGATCGCGGCGGTCTTCCTGCGGATCGACGACGGCGACGCGGACATTCGGCAACGCGGCCTTCAGGACCAGCAGGTGCAGCAGCCCCATGCTGCCGCCGCCCTGGACCACGGCAACGCCGTCGGCGGCGACCGCCGCCCGCTCCACCCCGCGCAGCACGCAGGCGGCCGGTTCCATGAACACGGCGGCCTCGTCCGACACGCCGTCGGGAAGCTTATGCGCCGCCTGGGCCGTGGCCCGCGCCTTGATCAACACGGTGTCGGCGAAGCCGCCGGGGGCCATCAGATTCTCGCGGAAGGTCTCGCACATGGTCTCGTTCCCCCGCCGGCACATCAGGCAGGTGCCGCAGGGCACATGATGGGGCACGGCGATGCGGTCGCCGGGCTTGAAGGCCGTCACGCCGTCGCCCAACCCCACGACCTCGCCGACCAGTTCATGGCCCAGCACCGTGCCAGGCCGCGCCGCGCCCGTGTCCAGCTTGAACAGGTCCGTGCCGCAGAAGCCGACGACGCGCAGTTTCAACAGCATCTCGCCCGGCCCCACGGCAGGCACGGCGCGCGGCTCCAGCGCCGTGGCGTCGCCGCCCCGGCAGGCGATCACGTTGTTGGCTTGTTGGCTCATGGGCGGATTACGTCTCCACAGGTTCGATGCCCGGCGGCACGAGGTCGATCTCTTTTACCCCTATCGTCACCCCCGTGAAAGCGGGGGGCCAGGATTTCTCACTGTCTCAGTGGTTCAAAGAATAGAAAACCACTGAGGCAGTGAGGCGGTGAGAAAAAGGGTGGCTGGATTCCCGCTTTCGCGGGAACGACATGGGAATGGATGGCCGACACGCGTTTATCAAATCACCGATTCGTGAAATAGCTCTTCCGGCGCGACCCGCCGGGGGGCCAGGTGCTGGGCCTGGGACCAACGGCACATGGCGTCCAGTTCCGCCCGGTTGGCGGCGAACCCATATTTCCAGAAATCCGCCCCCATGAGGGCGCGGGTTTCCTCCATCTCGGCGTGAAAGAACGGCAGGGTCAGGCGATTGGCGGAGCCGAGCCAGATACCCTCCAGCTTGGCCATGGCGAGATCGCGGGATTGGGTGAAGGCATCGAACAATGCCTTGGGCAGCCAAGGGTAGGCTTCGGCGATGGTCCTGCGCACCCCGATGGCGTGCATGATGGGGAAAAAGCCGGTCTTGGCGTGATAGGCGCGCTCGACTGATGCGAAGTCGGGAAACAGGCGCCGGACGCGCGGATCGCCCGCGACCAGGGCGTTGAGCGGCTTGGGCGCGAACACGGCGTCCAGCTCGCCCGCCAGCAACAGGTCCTGGAGGCTCTCCCCGGCCTCAATCGGCGTGACCGACATATGCGGCGGCAGGTCGAGGGTCAGGCGGTCCTTCCGCGTGCCTTCCTCCAGCGCGCCCGTGCGCCATTGGAACGTGTCCGTATCGACACCGTATTCTTCCGCTAGGATGCCCCGCATCCACAACGCCGCCGTCATCTGGTATTCGGGAACCCCGACGCGCTTGCCTTCCAGATCCTTCGGTTTCTCGATCCCCGCGTCGGCGCGCACGACGAAGCCGTTGTGGCGGAAGGCGCGGCTGAGGAACACGGGGATGGCGACATAGGCGCCTTCACCCTTCGCGACCTCAAGGATGTAGGACGACATGGACATTTCCGTGACGTCGAACCGGGCCTCCCCAACCGCCAAGGGAAACAGGGTCGAGGTCGGATGGACCTGGGCGTCGATGCGGCAGCCGGGAACGGGTACGCGGCCGTCAAGCACGGCGGCGGCGCGGTCGTAGTCCCAGCAGGCGAGGGTGAGGTCGAGGGGCGTATCGGTCATGGCGAGGGAGAATAGAGGCGTTTATCATCGCCGCCAATACGGGCCGTGCGCCCGCCAACGGGAGGAGAGCCGAAACATGCCGCAGATGACCCTGGACCTGGCCGTCGACATCATCGACGGCGCGCTCGCGAAGGGGCGCGAGATCGCCTGCGCGCCGCTGACCGTGGCCGTGCTCGACGCGGGCGGGCATATCGTCGCGCTCAAACGTCAGGACGACAGCGGCATCCTCCGCGTCGAGATCGCCGTCGGCAAGGCCTATGGTGCCCTCGGCTTCGGCGTCGGCGGCCGCGAATTGCGGGAAAAGAACCCCAAGTTCATGGCCGGCGTGATCTCCACCGCGCCCAACGGCATGGTCCCCGCCCCCGGCGGCGTGCTGATCCGCGACCCCGACACGGGGCGCATCATCGGCGCCTGCGGCATCTCGGGCGATACGGGCGAGCGCGACGAGGACTGCGCCGTGGCGGGGATCGCGGGGGTGGGCCTGAAGGCCGATCCGGGGGAGGCGAAGGGGTACTGAATCATCAACACAGGTACTATCTATAAGCAAAAGTGACTGGGCCTTCGTCGTGAAAAAGCGTTGGAAACAGTTCCAGCGGGATACCCAAATCTAATAATTCAGCACGCACCTGCAACTTAGATTTATTCGCCAAACGACAAAGTTTAGAAACTAGCTCTAAAGGCCTTTCTGATATTAGCCGCGCACCGTTTGACGTAAAAATGTTGCATTTGTCAGAGCCCGCTTCCCGCCGGCTCGGCGTCGTCATCCAAAATCCCTCATTCGGAATTTCAATCAACTTAGTTGTGCCTGAGTTGAACCTATCAAATACAACGTCAAACGTCAGACCTAGAAGGTTAACCTGAGAGAACAAGGGAAGTGGATCCGGCATTTGGAATGGAATTAGTGTTCTCTCCGCGTGAATTTTGCGCCCTCGAACGATATCAGCTCGCTTCCACTTACAAGGCGGAAGACCAGCATCAATTAGCATGCGCTCTTCAAATGTAGGTAGGTCATAAAGCGCCAAGTCGGCTTCGATTTCGACTTCAAGCCCGATCCGTTCGCAATGGCGCAAAATCGCTTTTCGATCTGCTTCCGCCGACGGTCTAGTCAATTCCCCTAACAACGGAAAACTAACGATTCCACCCACCTTGCAGTATTTTGCCGCGACCTCAATCCAATGAAGATAATTTGACATGTACCATGGGGGATCAAGAAAGCAGACATCGAATTCATTAGAAAATTCTTCACCTCGCAACACATTCAAATCATAGGATAGATGCCTGTAATTCGAACTACTGCTTCCATTATCTAATTCTCTAATATCGATCAGCAAATGACAGTTATTTAAGTCAGCATCTGGCAGCAAAGACACTAATGAGGGAGCGCCTAACAGACAAACGTTGTCCCTTTTTCCCCAAGAATTTTCGGCAATTATCTTCCGACTTTCAGTGCAAAATTCCCACGTTGAGAGTACAAAACTACTGTGAGAAAAATTCTGTGAAAGGTGGAAACCTCCGTAGCCAAACTCATTTCTTAAGAGTTCAAAGGATCGTCTTTCATCGATTTCTTGAAACGCTTTGAATGCGTCAATTGGGTACAATCCACGACACGCTTGCAGCGCGCTTGAGAACGAAGTCGCATTCTGGAGTGCCGCATTACAAACTTCGACAATTTTTTGCTCGAAAACACCCATGTGAAACCTAAATCAGAGAAACTGTACTGCGTTGTTTTCAAGCCAAGCGAGAGCTGACCCCGCCAGCACAAGTGCAATTATTGACCAATAGTAGAACCAACTTATGCGATCAGAAGCGAACCTTCGCCCTTGCACACTGTCTACCCAAATCCGTCCATCAGAATTGCGATCAATTAAAAGAGTAGGCTGCCTGAACCGACTATAGGCAGAAATGGTTTCCGTTAGTCCCGCTTTCCAGCCAGCCATTGCATCGAGTTCAATCTCGTAGAGTTCGTTAAACTTCACTGCCCCACGAAGCATCTGGTGGTAGACGCCTACATCGATCAATCGTGCTGCGTATAAAATGGCAGCAGCGCTAAAACACAGCACTGAAGCTACAGGAAGAAAATATTGTGTTCCCGGTACTGGAAATGAAAAAGTCAAGTCACTTCTATACAATACAATTGCCAAAGCAATAGTACCGCCAGCCATCGTTAATCCGATCTGACGCATTTTGATAGATAGTTCGGCAAAGTGCATTTGCGTTTGGATTGCCCGATGCCAAATTTCTAATTTCTGTTCTGCACTAAATTCCATCGTACAAACACGCAAAGTTCAACCGATCATACATTAGCACGTTCGCGTTGAAGTTTCGTAACAACTAGTGCCATCGTCACATCGTTAAGCCAATTTCGCCTCCAAACTCTCGCAGACCGTGCGAATGACCTTCAGGCGCGCATGGCGCTTGTCGTTGGCTTCGATCAGGGTCCAGGGGGCGGCGGCGGTCGAGGTGCGCTCGACCATTTCGTTCACGGCCGTCTCGTAATCGTCCCATTTCTCGCGGTTGCGCCAGTCCTCGTCAGTCAGCTTCCAGGACTTGAAGGGGGTGCTCTGGCGCGCGAGGAAACGGCGTTCCTGTTCGTCCTTGTCGATGTGCAGCCAGAACTTCACCAGGTTGGTGCCGTGACCGGTCAGTTCGGCCTCGAACTCGTTGATTTCGCGGTAGGCGCGGCGCCAGGCGTCGGGCGGGATCAGGTTCTCGACCCGTTCGACCAGGACCCGGCCGTACCAGCTTCGGTCATAGACGGTGACCCGCCCGGCCCGCGAAACATGGCGCCAGAACCGCCACAGGTAGTGGTGCGCCAGTTCCTCGTCCGTCGGCGCCGCGACGGGAATGACCGTGACGCCTCGCGCGTCGAGCGCCGAGGTCACGCGGCGGATCGCCCCGCCCTTGCCGGCGGCGTCCCATCCCTCGAACACCAGGACGCTCGATACCCCCTGCGCCAGCCCTTGGCGGAAGGCGGCGTGCAGGCGCGCGCGCAGTTTGCCGATCTGCGCCGAATAGGTTTTGCGGCTGACGCTCTGGGTCAGGTCCAGGCTGCCGAGGATGCTCTCGGGCGCGTGGAGTCCGTTGCCGGCCTGGGCGGCGGCGCGGGATCGGCGCTTCCCGTTTGTTTTCAGGGCCGTGACTTCGTCCGCACGGCGGTCCAGTTCCTCGCGCACCCGGTCGCGGATCGCGGTCAGCACGGTCAGTTCCCGATACCGCGCATCCACGCCCTCGACGATCTTCCATTGAAAGCGCCCGGCGCTGGTCTGCGTGATCATGCGTTCCGCCGTGGCGATGAACGTGTCGTAGAGCGTGTAGTGCTTCCAATCGGTGTCGGTGATCCGCCAGTGGTGGTCCGGGCTTTTCTCCAGCTTCTTGAGCCGCGCCTTCTGGGCCTTTTTGTCGAGATGCATCCAGAACTTCAGGATCACCGCCCCGTCATCGGTAAGCGTGCGCTCGAACTGCACGATGCGTTGCAGCCGGGCGTCCAGCTTGGCCCGGCCGATGCGCCCATGCACGCGGTCCAACAGCGGCTGCGAATACCAGGCGGACAGGAACAGCCCGATCCTTCCGTCGGGCGGCAGGTCGCGCCAATAGCGCCAGAATTCCGGCCGTTCGCGCTCCTCGTCCGAGGGGGTGTCATAGGCGCGGGTGACCAGCCAGCGCGGGTCCATCCATTCGTTGATCAGGTTGACGCTCTCGCTTTTGCCGGCCCCGTCGACGCCGGCGAACAGCACGATCACCGGGAAACCGGCCTTGCGCAGGTCCTGCTGCAACTGCACCATCTCAACGCGGAGGCGCGGCGCCAAGGCGTCGAATTCGGCCTTGGTGACCTTACGGTTCAGTTCAGCGGCTTCGAACATGTTTCATTTTTAGTCCGCGGCAAGTAACGGCCCTACTCTTCCAGGCAATCGGGCTCGTCGCGCAGGACCTTGCGCGCGTAATAATGGAAGCTGGCGTTCAGGGGCTGGGGCTTCAGGCGGTAATCGTGAGCCTCCTTGCCGCGTTTGGGGTCGATCTCCTGGATCGTGCCGGCGGCCTGGGCCATCAGTTGCAGACGCGCCGCGTATTCGATGTAGAGCGAGCGCATGGCCGCTTCCTCGACCGTCGCCGTCGCCGCCAACTGCCCGTGATTGGCGAGCAGGATCGAGTTCTTGCCGCCCAGGGCCGAGGAGATCAGATCCCCTTCCTCGTCGCCGATGGGCGGGCCGGGCCAGTAGTCGAGGAACGCACAATCCTCGTAGAACATGGCCGTGTCCATATGGGCCGCCTTCAGCGGCACGCCGATCATGGACAGCGCCGACACATAAGGCGGATGGGTGTGGACGACGCAGTGGACATCGGCCCGCGCCTTGTAGACCCAAAGGTGAAAGCGGTTGGACGGATTGGCCATGCCCTCGCCCTGCAGGACCTTCAGGTCGCCATCGACCAAAAGGAAATCGCAGGCGCGGATTTCGTCGAGGCCCAGGCCGAACCGCGCGGTCCACATGGTGCCGGTTTCGGGCCCCCGGGCGGTGATCTGTCCCGCCAGGGCATTGCCGTGGCCTTCACGGGCCAGCATGCGCGCGGTCAGCGCCAATTTCTGGCGCAGGGTCCATTGGTCCGTCTTGACGAGATTCGCCTCCATCTCGGCGGTCGCCCGCCTGTCGAAGGTATCCTTGGATGCGTGTTTGCCTGCCTTGCCGTCGCCGTCCGCCATTGTCGTCCTCCTTCATCCGCCGTTGGATGTCATGCACTTGGCCTTGCCGGATTTCGATGGTAGGTCAGAACATACCGACCGAACAAAGGAATATGACCATGCCCAACCACGACGGCGCCGCCGTTTCCCCCGCCGTTTCCCAGGATATCCAGGCGGAGATCGTCGAACAGGCCATCACATCGCGCTCATCGATCCGCGCCTTTCTGCCGACGCCAGTACCCCGGGAAACCATCGAACGCATCCTGACCGCCGCCTCCTACGCGCCGTCGGGGTCCAACATGCAGCCCTGGAAGGTGCGCGTGGTCGCCGGTGACGTGCGGGACCGGCTGATCGAGGCCGTGAGCGCGGAACACGACGCCGGACGCGCCCAGGAACGGGATTTCAAGTATTACCCCGATCCCTTTCCCGAACCCTATCTCACGCGCCGCCGGGCCACGGGCTGGGGGCTGTACGGCACCCTTGGCATCGCAAAGGGCGACAAGGAGGCCATGCACCGCCAGCATGGGCGCAACTTCCTGCTGTTCGACGCCCCTGTGGGGCTGGTCTTCACCATCGACAACACGCTGGAGATGGGCAGCTGGCTTGATTACGGCACCTTCCTGCAGAACATCATGGTGATGGCGCGGGGGCTCGGCCTACATACCTGCCCGCAGGCGGCCTGGTGTTCCTTCCACACCACGGTGAAACAGGTCCTGGACATCCCCGAGGACGAGATCGTGGTCTGCGGCATGGCGCTCGGCCACGCCGACCCGGACGCGGTCGAGAACGGCTACCGCCCGGTGCGCGAACCGGTGGCGGGCTTCACCCGATTCATGGGCTTCGACTGAACCTTTCCCCCGTTCCATAAGACCTTGCCCGCGATGGGGACGTGATCCGAACGTGATCACGACGCCCGCGCGGACGTATGGCCCTTTCTAATATACGGCGGGTTTCAAAGGCCCCCGCCGCTCACGTTCCATTGATCTCCTGTGTTTGGCGAAAGCGGCGGACCCGCCACATCTTTCCTCCATCACCGGGACGCACCCGCGATCCCAAACCACCAGACCAAATGGAGATCCCCCATGACCTACCGTACTTCCGCCGCCGTTCTGCCGGCTCTTCTGTTCGCCCTTGGCGTCGCCCTGTTCCAGGCCCCGGCCCAGGCCGGTGAAACGGCCATGAACACCGGCGCCGATCATCAGCCCGTCAGCACGCAGATCGAAGACGCCCACCGCTGGGGCGACTGATCCCGCCACAGCCGCGGGCCGGTCGAACCCCCTTCCGGCCCCAACGCCGGCGCTCCCCTTACCCCCGGGAGCGCCGGCTTCCTTTTGTCCGGCTATTTTTTAACTTCTAATTTTTCGATATTATCAATTATTTATATTCGATATGAGGCGATTAAATTTTACCCTAGAGTCCCTCTCGCCGGTTTGGTCCGGCGCAGCCGCCGACTGAATCCGGCGATTTTAAGGAGCTGTCCCTCCCCCGCCTTCCCTGGAAGGAAGCGGCAGCTCAAGGAGCAATCACGTGTTTACCCTGTCCCGCACCCATGTCGTTCCCGCGCTCGTTCTCGGCCTGACCCTGGTGACTGCCCAGAGCGTTCTGGCCGCCAGCCTCTACGACACGATGTCGTCTGAGGAAATCGCTGATCATCAGTCCCAGCAGCTTGGCCAGCAGGAAGGTCAGATCGTTCAACCGAAGCCGGTTGACAACGCCGAGCTCGCCAGCGCCGCCGCCACCCGCTCGGCCGAGGAATTCGCCGATTTTGAAGGCCAGCTGAACGCCGTGACCATCGTCACGCCGACGGCCCCGGGCTCCGACGACTAATAGGTTGACGGGCGCCGCGCCGGCCGCATCACAGCGGCCCGTGGCCTGACCACAAACGAAACCGGCGTCCGCTAACGGACGCCGGTTTTTCGTTGGGCTTAAGGGGAGGGAGAAATCAGCGCTTTTGTTCGCGGCGGTTGCGCAGCAGGGCCGCGTAACGGTAGACCGCATGCACGAACTTGCCGTAGGGCATGGTCAGGAACAGGGCCAGCACCGTGCCCAGATGGATCGCCAGAAGCGTGCCCATGGCGCTCGTCTCGCGCCAGCCCAGAAGCGCCAAGCCGGTCAGGCTGACCAGGAACAGGAGGGCGAGAAAGCCCGTATCCATGCCGCGCTGGGCGTTGACCAGAATATTCGGATCGGCGATGCGTTTCAGGTAGATCAGGCCCAGCGGGCCGATCAGCAGCCCGATGCCGCCGACCGTGCCGAGCAGCACCGGCAGCGACGTATAGGCATAGGGCGCTTCCCAGCCGAACACGTAGTGATACAGGGTCGCGACGGAGGTCGCGGCGAAACACAGCAGGAAGCCCCAAAAGGTCATCTGGTGGAACACGCGGCGGACTTGGGAAAAGCTTTCCGACGGATAGTTGCAGCCGTCCATCTTTCCGCCCACGCCACCGCCGCCCATGTACTTCATGACCAGGGCATCGTGGGTGGCGCCTGCGACCGACAGCGCCGTTTCGGCCGCCTTGGGCGCGGTGTCGCGGCGAAACCGCCAGAACCCGAACAACAACACCCCCACGGCATAGAGGAACACCCCGCCGAAGGAATAGGCCATGACGTTGTGGGGAATGACGGCGTAGAAATTTCCGGCGTGCGCGCCGTGGATGACCTCGGGCGGATTGAACAGATGGACCAGCAGCAGCACCAGACCGATGCCCGCCGCCATCAGGACCGAGACCAGGGTGCCGTTGTTCTGGAACAGGCCCGCGAGGAAGCCGGGCCAGGTGTAGCGGCGGTAGGTGTCGGCGCGGAGCCGTGCAAAGGCCTGCGGCACATTGACGGCGAATTCGTGGGGCGGCGCGTACTGACAGGCGTAATAGCAGCCGTTGCAGCCGTGGCATAGGTTGGCTAGGTAATCCAGATCACCGTCGGCGAAGGTGTTCTGGCGCATCATCGCCGGGAACACGCCGCAAAAGCCCTCGCAATAGCGGCAGGCATTGCAGATGGTCATCAGGCGGCGGGCTTCGTCGTGCAGGTCCGCCATCTGGTCACCCTGCAATGCTTCGTCGGAAGCGGCCGCCATCCGGGTCAACGGGGTCTCAGTTTGAGGCATTGCGGGCGGCTCCCTCTCCGGCGATGCGGCCGAACACCAGGCCGATGGCCATGCCGATGCCGCCGGCATAGCCCTGGCCCAGGATGTTGCCCGACACAATCTCGCCGGCAGCGAAGATGTTGGCGGCGGACACGGTGCGGCCGTCCTTGCCCTTGAACTGAACGCGGGATTCCTTGTTCACCTTGACCCCCAGATAGGTGAAGGTGATGCCGGTGCGCAGCGGATAGCCGTAATAGGGCGGGGTGTCGATGGGCTGGGCCCAGTTGGTCTTGGCCGGGGTCAGGCCCTCGGTGGACAGGCCGTCGAGCACGCCCGGCTTGAATTCCTTGTCCTTGTTCTCCCCCTGGCGGCAGGCGGCGTTGTAGTCCGCCACGGTCTTTTCCAGGGCGTCGGGATCCAGTTCCAGCGCCTCGGCCAGGCCACGGATGGTGTCGGCCTTGAGCGGCGGATAGAGCGAGGGCATGAACAGGTCGTTGGCCTTGGCATCGACGATGCCGAAGGCGATCTGGTCTTCCTGCTTGGCCAGCAGGCGGCCCCAGATGGCATAGCGCTTGGGCCAGATGTCCTCGCCCTCGTCATAAAACCGCTGGGCCTGGCGGTTGACCATGATGGAATAGATCACGCAGTCGACGCGGGTGGCGATGCCGCCGTCGCATTTCGGGCTGCGGGCGTCGATGGCGATGGCGTGGCACTGGTCCGCGTCGGCCGCCGTCTCGGCGCCGTGGTCCATGAGGACGCGCAGCATGCGGCCCTTGTTGTAGCCGGTGCCGCGAATGAGGAAGCCCTCGGCCGCCTCGCCCCAGCCTTCCTTCAACCACTCGATATCGGCCTGGAACCCGCCCGAGGCGAGCACGATGGCCCGCGCCTCGACCGTCTGTTCCCGGCCCTGGTATTTGACGCGGGCGGCGGTGAAGGCGCCGTCCTCGATCTTCAGGTCCATGACCTCGGCCTCGTAGCGGCAATCGATGCCGAGCTTTTCCGCCGTCGCGTAATAGGCGTTCAGGACCGCCTTGCCGCCGCCCTTGAAGAAGGCGTTGGTGCGGTCCAATCCGATGGTGCCGGACAGCGGCGGCTGAAACTTCACGCCCCGGGCCGCCATCCAGTCGGCGGCGTCCTCGGACTTCTCAATCAGGAAGCGGGACAGTTCTTTGTTCGTATTGCCATCGGTCACCCGTAGCAGGTCGTCGTAATATTCATCCACCGGATAGGGGCCGGTCACGAAATCCGTCGCCGCGTCATGGGCATAGCGGATGTTGCGCACATGGCGGGTGTTGCCGCCCCGGAAATCCTTGGGCGCCGCCTCCAGCACCAGCACGCTGGCGCCGCGTTCACGCGCGGTGATCGCCGCGGCCATGGCGGCCCCGCCGCCGCCGACGACAATGACGTCTACTTTTTCAGGTAACCCCTTCATGCCGGGCTTTGTAGGATTGTATACAATCATCGTCAAGCGTCAGACGCAGGGGCGTCTGCAATAATTCAAGCACCCGCGCGGGTGTAAACCGCCTGCCCCGTGACCACGAAATCGACCCGATCGTCCGCCAAGGCCCGCCGGCATTCGGCCGGGGTGTTGATAATCGGCTCCTCGTGGGCGTTGAACGAGGTGTTGATGAGCACCGGCAGGCCGGTCTTGGCCTTGAACGATGACAGAATATCCGCGTAAAGCGGGTTTTCGTCGCGGCGGATGACCTGCGGCCGCGCCGTGCCGTCGACATGGACCACGGCGGGGATGCGGCCGTGCCATTCCGGCTTCACGGCCGTGGTGATGGTCATGAAGCTGGCGGCGTAGCGGTTGGCTTTGGTGATGTCGAACACGCTGTCTGCGTCTTCTTCCGCCACATAGGGCGCGAAGGGCATGAATTCGGTTCTCTGGAGCCTGGCGTTGAGCGACGCGTTGATGCCCGCGTCCGCCGGATTGGCGAGGATCGAGCGGGCACCCAGGGCCCTGGGCCCGAATTCCATGCGCCCGTCGTAGATCGCCCCCGCCTTGCCCGAGGCGATCAATTCCGCCGCCGTCTCCGCCGGGTTGCCGTCGATCCGCTTGAGCGCGCCATTGGCGGCCAGCACCTGATCGGCGTCCGCGTTGTAATCGCGCCCCAGATAGACCGAAGACAGCCGCCGCCGCGCCTTCAGCCAGGCGTCGAGGCCGTCCTGTTCCAGCAGGTATTGCAGGGCGCCGCCCACGGTGATGCCCTCGTCGCCCATGCCGGGGAAAATGAAGATTTCATCCGTGTCCGTTTCCTCGCACAGAAGCCGGTTGAGCCGCACGTTGGCGAACACGCCGCCGGCCAGGCCGAGGCGGCGCACGGGATGGCGCTTGAGGATCGCCCGGACCGAGGCCAGCACCGTGTCCTCCAAAACCTTTTGGACCGAGGCCGCCATGTCGGCGGGCTCGGCATCCTTGGCGAGCTTGTGTATCTCGTCGCGCATGGCGGCGTCGGAATCGAAATCGGACCAGATGACGCCCGCGGCGTCGACGTTGAAGTGACGTCCCAGGGCCTCGGCCTGCGCCGGCTCGCCGAACGCGGCCAGGCCCGTCAGCTTGCCTTCGTGGCGATTCATGCGATAGCCGAGCGCCTGGGTCGTGAAACCATACGCAAGCCCCAGGCTGTCCACCCGGCGGGGCTGCAGGGTCATGTTCTCGCCGCCGAACAGGCAGTCGAGCTTGCCGTCTTTCAGGATGCGGTGGGAATAATGCACGTTGTCGCCGCAGCCGTCGGCGGTGTAGAGCAGGGCGTCGTCCCAGTCCGTATAGAACAGGGCCGACAGCGCATGGGACATGTGGTGGTTGGAATAGGCGATCTTGACGCCTTCCTTGAAGCCGAAGTCGGCGCGGAACATCTCCTCGCGGAACAGCTTGGCGGGCTCGCCCTCGCCGCGCAGCTGCATCTGCGTGCACATGTCCTTCAGCTTTTCGTGGCCGATGATCTTGTGGAACGCGTATTCCGCCGTTTTCAGGGCGTTCGACTTGAAATAGCGGGCCGGGAAGGACGCGCGCGACAGCACCACCACGTCCACGTCGGCCCGCGTCAGCCCGGCGATGGCCAAAACCTCGTCCATGGCCGCCTCGGGAATCCCGCCGCCGTCGCCCTTCTTGCGGGTCAGGCGCTCAAGCTGCACCGCCGCGACCAGATTATAGCCGTCGAGCAGCGCCGCCGTTCCGTCGTGATAGCCGGTGTGGAGAGAGAGGATGATCATAGGCGTCTTCTACCCAATCGGGGGGCGAAGGGACAGGGTTTAGCGCGATGATGCGGTAACAAAAAACGCCCCGAAGGGGGCGGTGGGTATCAAGAAATGCCTCTCGGGGAAAGCCCGCCTTCGCCCTTCAGGGCTTCGGCGCGGCATCCGCTTCTCTAACGCTTCGTCGCGATTGCCAAACCAATCGCGCCGCAGCGAAGCGAAGGCGGATGGTGGGCGCGGTAGGGATTGAACCTACGACCCCCTCGATGTCACCGAGGTGCTCTCCCGCTGAGCTACGCGCCCGTCCCGGCCCCGCCCCGCATCGGGGCGGCCAAGAGAAGGGGGTTTTAATGCCTTCGACCCCGCTTGGCAAGGCCCGCGGTCGGGCTTTGTGACGATCCTTTAACGGCGTCTGCCCCGCCCACCTCAAGCGCAAGAAACCGTTGCGCCCCCCGCGCCGGGAGGCTAACAAATCAGGGGGTGTGTCGAAGCAGCCGACGGGGCGCGATTACATGGACAAAGGCCGGGACGCGGGCCAAAACGACGACGGCATGGACGACACGCCGTCCGCCGCCACAGCCGGGCCCCAGACCCCGGCCCGGGCCATCGACATTTTCCGCCCCGATGCGCAGACCGCGCCTGTGGTATTCGCCTCGCCCCATTCGGGCCACGACTATTCGCCCGCGTTCGTCGAACAATCCTGTTTGGATGCGACGGCGCTGCGCCGCTCGGAAGACGCCTTCGTCGATACATTGTTCCGCCGTGCCCCCGATTTCGGCGCCCCCCTGATCCGCGCCAATTTCCCGCGTGCCTATGTGGACGCAAACCGCGAGGCTTATGAGCTCGACCCTCGCATGTTCTCAGACGCCCTGCCCGACTATGTGGTGACCCGCTCGCCGCGCATCGCGGCGGGGCTCGGCACCATCGCCCGCGTGGTCGCCAACGGCGAGGAGATCTACGGCCATCCCCTGACCTTCGCCGAGGCGCGCCGGCGCATCGAGAGCACCCACCGGCCCTATCACAGGGCGCTCATGGGCCTGATCGACGACACCCGCCAGGCCTTCGGCGGCTGCCTTCTGGTCGATTGCCATTCCATGCCGTCCAACGTGACCGGCACGCGCAGCGACCATCCCTTGGGCGACATCATCCTGGGCGATTGCCACGGCACCGCCGCCGCCCCGGCCATGACGGCCCTGGCGGAACGGCTGCTCAAGGACTTGGGCTTTTCCGTGACCCGCAACCGGCCCTACGCCGGCGGCTATACCACCCGCCATTACGGCCGGCCCCGGGCAGGCGTCCATGTCCTGCAGATCGAGCTCAACCGCGCCCTGTACCTGGACGAGGCGGCCATCGCCCCCCTGCCGGAAATGGCCGGGATCGCGGCCCGGCTCGACGATTTCATGGCCCAGCTGTGCGCCGGGGCGCGGCGGCTGGTCCTGCCGGAAGCGGCCGAATAAGCCCCCGATGACCGCATCCGACACCATCCAGATCCGCGACGCCACCGAGGCCGACATGGCGGCGATCCGCGACATCTATGCCCATCACGTGGCGACCGGCGGCGGCAGCTTCGAATACGATCCGCCCGACGTCGCCGAGATGATCCGCCGACGCGCCGCCGTGGTCGATGCCGGATACCCTTATATCCTGGCCGAAGACGCCGGGCGGGTGCTGGGATACGCCTATGCCGGGGCCTACCGGCCGCGCCGGGCTTATCGCTATACGGTGGAGGATTCGGTCTATGTCGCCGAGGACACCCATCGCCGCGGCGTCGGGCAGAAACTGCTGGCGGAGCTGATCCGGCGCTGCACCGCCGACGGCTACCGGCAGATGATCGCGGTGATCGGCGATTCCGGAAATACGGGCTCTGTTAGTTTGCACCGCAAAATGGGCTTCCGCGAGGTCGGGGTCATCCGCAACGTCGGATTCAAGTTCGGCCGCTGGCTCGACTCGGTCACCATGCAGTTGGCCCTGGGCGACGGCGGGGAGTCCCTGCCCGAAGTCTAAACCCCCGTCATTATTGACGTTTTCTCATTAATCGACGATCAGAACGGACAAAAAAAGGGCCGTGTCAAAGACACGGCCCGAGTCGTTGGGAGGAAACATCCAAGTAAAGGCAGGTGCGGAAGACCGTCTGGGAGGATCCGTCTCCCGCATGCTGCGTTGCAATATATACGTGGATTTGTTCGCAAGTGCAAACAAAAAATACCGCCCCGGCATTTTTTTCGCCCCGGCAAATGCCGCCGCCCAGAAGGGCGCGCCCCAGCCAAACAACGCACTGTTTTTACAGGATAATTTTTCCCCCGTTCCTGGCACGACCCTTGCGACGCCTTAGCCTAGAACGGGAGAATAATCATGGCGTGGCAAACGCGCTTGTTCCTTTGCTGGCTTCTGGCCGGGCTTCTTGGATGGGCCCCGGACGTTCTGGCCGCGCGCGGACAAGCATCTGAAAACACGAACGAAACCTGCCTGGAGGCGGCCCGCGCCGTGGAACGGCGCGAAGGCATTCCGGCCAACCTGCTGGCCGCCATCGCGCTGACCGAGTCGGGCCGCTTCGATAAGGAAAGCGGGGAAAATTTTGCCTGGCCCTGGACCGTGACGTCCCAGGGCAAGGGCCGCTATTTCGCGACCGAGGCGGAAGCCCGCGCCGAGGTCGAGATCCTGCTGAGCCAGGGGGTCCGCAACATCGACGTCGGCTGCATGCAGATCAACATGCATTACCACTGGAACGCCTTCGAGACCCTGGACCATGCCTTCGACCCCGCCGCCAACGCGGCCTATGCGGCCAAGTTCTTGAAGGCCAAGTATGACGAGACCCGCAACTGGCTGACCGCCGCGGGCCAGTACCATTCCCAGACGCCGGAGAATTTCCGCCCCTACCGCATCAAGGTGCTGAGCTATTGGAACCGCCTGAACCGGGGCGACGACGAGCCCCAACAGGCCAAGAAGGACGCCGGGACGGACGCGGACGAGGCCCGCGAGACCACCCTGGTCGCCATCGACACCGGCCGCACGGCGCGTCTCAACGGCCTGCTCAAGGAAAAGCGCCGGAACGAACGCCAGGACATGCAGGCATTGGACACCGCCGACCGGCGGCTTTCCCATCTCGACGACTGGCGTTATCAGAAACGTCGCGGCGTGCACCTGGAGGCCGTGGTCGCCCAGCGCATCGCCGAGATGGAAGTGCGGCGCGAGGAAAAGATGCGCGATCTCGACCGCGCGACCCGCGACTTCACCTTCGCCGAAAAACGCCGCGAACAGCTCGACCGTTGGCGCCGCACCGGCAAGCTGGTCGGCGACACGCCGCAGATAACGGTCGAACGCTAACCAGGCTCGCCGAACCGGGGCGGGTTATGCTGGTTCCTGCGTGAAATCCTTGTCGTCGACCGGCTCCAGCCAGGTCGCGCCGTTGCCCTGGTCGTCCGCTTCGGACAAGGCCAGGTGGCACATCATGCTGTCCGGCGCGGCGCCATGCCAATGACGGGCGTTGGGCGGAATGACGACCGTGTCGCCGGCGTTGATTTCCTCGACCGGCTGGCCTTCCAGCTGATATCGGCCCGAGCCCGACAGCACGTAGAGAATCTGTCCCACCGCATGGGTGTGCCAGTTGGTGCGCCCGCCGGGCGTGAAGGTGACGCGCGACACGCGCAGCCGCGACGGCGCTTCCTCGGCAAACACGCTTTCATGCAGGACATGGCCGACGAAGTTATGGGCCGGGGCGATCTTGGTTTGCCGATCGCCGGCGCGGATGATTTTGGGTTCCATTTGGAAGCCTCCCTTTATTGGCGGTTTTCTGGTGGACGTTTTGTATACAATGGCACGGGCTGTCCGGAAGGTGAAGCCGTCCGTTTACATCGCCGGCGGCAAATCCGCTTCACCACTGCTTGCGGGGTCCGCGCGCGCTCCTTATCTTGTGCTCGTCCTCAGCCCCCGATGTCTTAACCCAAGGCGACGCCGTCCATGCCCGACCTAACGACCGACACCCTCAACCCGCGCCCAGCGGGCGTCCTGGGGCACCTGCAGGCCTTCATCGAGGCCGAGGCGACCCGGCGCGTGATCATCGCCGTCATCATCTTCAACGCCATCGTGCTCGGCCTGGAAACCTCGCCCACGGCGATGGCCGCCGCCGGCGACGTTCTGCGCCTGCTCGATCACATGGCGGTCGCCGTGTTCGTCGCCGAGATCGCGATCAAGCTGGTCGTCTATCGCCTGGGTTTCTTCCGCAACGCCTGGAACGTCTTCGATTTCGTGATCGTCGGCATTTCGCTGATGCCGGTGACCGAAGGCATGACCGTGCTGCGGGCGCTGCGCGTGCTGCGGGCCCTGCGTCTGGTCTCCGCCGTGCCCAAGATGCGGGTGGTGATCCAGGCCCTGCTTGAAGCCGTGCCGGGCATGAGTTCGGTCCTCGCCTTGCTGTGCCTAGTGTTCTATATCGCCGCCGTCATGGCGACCAAATTGTTCGGCGGCGATTTCCCGACCTGGTTCGGGACCATCGGGGAATCGGCCTATTCCCTGTTCCAGATCATGACCCTGGAATCCTGGTCCATGGGCATCGTCCGCCCGGTGATGGAGGTCCATCCCTTCGCCTGGGCGTTCTTCGTGCCGTTCATCCTGATCGTCACCTTTGCCGTCCTCAACCTGTTCATCGCCATCATCGTCAATTCCATGCACGACGCGGCGGCCGTGGATGCCCAGCAGCATCAGGCGGAGCAGGACGCAGTCATCCGCCGTCTGGCCGCCCAGGTCGACCGGATCGAGACCAAGGTCACGGCCTTGGCCGAACGCGACCGGCCCTAAACGGGATTTTCAGGCGTATTCTTCCGCGATGGCCGCTTTCACGTTGGCCCGCGCCGCCATGCGGGTACGGTGATCCATTATGCGGGGAATGCGCGCGGGATCGACGCCGTCCTGTTCCAGCCATTGCGCCAGGGTGAACAGGTAGGGATCGGCGACCGTATAGGCCGCGCCCGTCATCCAGGGGCCCTTAAGCATGCCGCTTTCGATCAGGTCGTAACAGGCGCCGACCGATTCCGGGACCTTGTCCTGCATGGCCTTGATCGCCGCCCGGTCGTTTTCATCGACCCAGCGGTGGCCGCGCATGCGGTGGGCATGGGCGACGTGCAGGGAGGAGCAGATGAAGCTGTTGAAAGCCTGCAGTTCGGCGAAGGCGAAGGGATCGTCGAGCGGCGCGAGATCAGCCGTAGGGAAACTTTGCGCGACGAAGGCGAGCATGGCCGGGGTTTCCGTCAGAATGCCGCGCGGCGTGACCAGCGCCGGCACCCGGCCCTTGGGATTGATCTTCAGATAGTCCGGCGAGCGCTGCTCCTGGCGGGAAAAATCGACGCGGCGCAGACTGTAGTCCGTTCCCGCCTCGAGGCCGGCGTCCTTGAACGCGATCAGGGTCGCCAGCGCACAGGTATCCGGCGCGTAGTACAGCGTGAACATGGCCTGTTCCTCCCCAAGACTATAGCGGAGAAACTGTCGCCGAAATCTTGCCCGGCGGCAACCAGGGGATCAGCCGTTGCGGTAGATGTAGCTGTATCCGTTGATGGCGGGCACGCCGCCCAGGTGCGCATACAGCACCTTGGACCCGGCCGGGAAGTATCCCTTCTTCACCAGGTCGATCATGCCCTGCATGGATTTCCCTTCGTAAACCGGGTCGGTCATCATGCCTTCCGTACGCGCGGCCAGGCGGATCGCGTCGTTGGTCTCCTCCGACGGGACGCCGTAGGCCGGATAGGCGTAATCGCCGATCAGCACCAGATCGTCGTCGGTGATGGCGCGGCCCAATTCCACCAGATCGGCCGTGCCCCGCGCGATCTCCATGACCTGGGCACGGGTCTGGTCCAGGGTGCCCGAGGCGTCGATGCCGATCACCCGGTTGGCGCGGCCGTCCTTGGCGAAACCGACCAGCATCCCGGCATGGGTCGATCCGGTCACGGTGCAGACGACGACGTAATCGAATTTGAACCCCAGGTCGGCCTCCTGGGCGCGCACTTCCTCGGCGAAGCCGACGAAGCCGAGACCGCCGTACTTGTGAACCGAGGCCCCGGCGGGAATGGGATAGGGATTGCCGCCCTTGGCCTTCACGTCTTCCAGCGCGCGTTCCCAGCTTTCGCGGATGCCGATGTCGAAACCTTCGTCGACCAGTTCGATCTCCGCCCCCAGCACGCGGCTCATCAGGATGTTGCCGACCCGGTCGTAGACCGCGTCCTGGAACGGCACCCAGCTTTCCTGCACCAATCGGCACTTCATGCCGATCTTGGCGGCGACGGCGGCGACCTGGCGGGTATGGTTGGACTGCACGCCGCCGATGGTGACCAGGGTGTCGGCGTTCGCCTTGATGGCGTCGGGCACGATGTATTCGAGCTTACGCACCTTGTTA
Organism: uncultured Alphaproteobacteria bacterium; assembly: GCA_963976055.1. GTDB lineage: Bacteria > Pseudomonadota > Alphaproteobacteria > Rhodospirillales > Casp-alpha2 > UBA1479. The sequence continues at coordinate 196,736 of CAXBJB010000001.1, read as the reverse complement.
CCGCCGAAGGCGAGACCCGAATTGCAGTCCTCGCGCTTGGCGTAGATCTCGACCCCGCCACCCAGATGCGCCGTGAGACGGTCCAATTTCTCGATGGGCGTCGGGCCGAAAGTCAGGGGATAGCGTTCGAATTTTTCCAGCATGGGGGAGACTCCTGAGGGCGGCTGATCGGGCAAAACCCTAACCCAGACCGAAAGAAAGGTGCTCTCTAATGACGGGAAATATCGATTCTGATATACGTATAAAACTCAGATTTATTGTCTGATTAATCAGAAAGCGCGATAGAAATGGAAGAATTCACCACGGACATTGACCGCATCGACCGCCGCATCCTGCGCCTGTTGCAGGAAGACGGCCGGCTGACCAACGCGGACCTGGCGAAGAAGGTCAACGTGAGCGCCGCCACCTGCCACCGCCGCACCCAGCGCCTGTTCGACAAGGGCTTCGTCAAAGCCGTGCGGGCCGCAGTGGCGCCCGAGCGGGTGGATCGGGGAACGTTGGTGATGGTCGGCGTGGTGCTCGACCGCTCGACGCCGGAAAGCTTCGCCACGTTCGAGACCGCCATCGCCAAATTGCCCTTCGTGCTCGACTGTCATCTGGTCGCCGGCGACTTCGACTATTTCCTGAAAATCCGGGTACGCGACATCGCCGACTTCAACCGCCTGCACGGCGACCAGCTGATCGCCCTGCCCGGCGTGCGCCAAACCCGCACCTTCTTCGTCATGAAGGAAGTGATCGACAACGCGCCGTTGGATTTTTAATGCCAGAGAACCTGCCGCCCCCCTCACCCTGTCCCTCTCCCCCATGCCGGGGGTGAGGGGGACTCAGATAATGCCGCGCGCCTTCAGGTCCGCGATCTCGGCCTCGCCAAGGCCCAGCAGCTTGCCGTAGACGTCGGCGTTGGACGCCCCCAATCCCTGGCCAAGCGACTTGATCCTGCCCGGCGTCTTGGACAGTTTCGGGATCACGCCGGGGATCGTCACCTCGCCGACCTCCGGGTCGTCCAGGGTGACCAGCTGGTCGCGGGCGCGGAAGTGCGGGTCCTCGAAGATGTCGGCGATGGAATTGATCGGTCCGGCCGGAACCTCCGCGCCGATGCATTTTTCCATGACCTGTTCGCGGGTCATGGACAGGCACCAATTGGTGACCTCTTCGATCACCGTATCCCGATGCTTCAGGCGTTCCGCCTGATCGCCGTACAGATCCCACAAATCCGGGCGGCCCATGGCCTGGGTTAGGCGTTCGAACATCTTGGACGTGGTGCAGGCGATGGACAGGAACTTGCCGTCGCCGCAGGGGAAGTGCCCATGCGGGCAAGCGTTCAGGGTGCCCGTACCCTCCGGCTCGCGCACGGTGCCCTGGGCGGCATAGGCGGGCGCCAGTTCATCGAGCACGCGGAACACGCTTTCATACAGGGCGGCGTCGATGACCTGACCCTCGCCGGTGGCATCGCGGTGGCGCAGGGCCATCATGATGCCGATGGCGCCGTACATGCCGGTCATGTAATCGCCGAGCGAGGTCGAGCCCGGCGTGACCGGAATTTCCCCGGGCTTGCCGGACAGATAGGTCAGACCGCCCACCGCATGGCCGATGCGGGCGAAACCGGGCCGATCCTTGTAGGGGCCCGTCTGGCCATAGCCGGTGACGCGCAGGATGACCAATCCGGGATTGATCGCCCACAGCACGTCCGGTCCCAGGCCCCAGCGTTCCAGGGTGCCCGGGCGGAAATTCTCGATCAGCACATCGGCGTCGACGACCAGCTTCTTGAGAAGCGCCTGGCCCTCGGCCTCGCGCAGATTGAGGGTGACGGACTGTTTGTTGCGCGCCTCGGTCAGCCAGGCGAGGGTCGAATCCTCGCGCGCCGTCTTGGTGCCGTAGCGCCGCCAGGGGTCCCCCCCTTGCGGCTGTTCGACCTTGATGACCTCGGCCCCGAACTCACCCAGGATCGAGCCGGCGTAGGGCCCGGCGATGAAGGTGGCGATGTCGATGACGCGGACGCCGCTCAGTGCAGTGGGGGTTTTCGTGGCGGTCATGTCACGCGGCCTCGAAATCGGCGTCGGCCTGCATGGCGAGCCAGCCGTCCTGATCGAGCGCCCAAAGATCGGCCTTGGCACCATCGGCAGACGGCCTGCCCTGGAAGGTCATGGCCCGCCCGTCGGTGAAACTGGGACGCACCGCGCGGTAGGCGAAACGGGTCATGCGCTTGCTCTGCTTGGCCATTTCCCTGGCGCCTAAGTCCATCAGCAGGGTCGCGATCAGCGGCCCATGGACGATCAGGTTGGGATAGCCCTCGTCGTTCTGCGTGAACTCGCGGTCGAAATGGATGCGGTGGGCGTTGAAAATAAGCGCCGAATAACGAAACAGCATGGCCTCGTCCGGCAGCACCTTGCGCGTCCACACCGCCCCTTCAGGCGCGGGCTTGGGCGCCGGGGCGGGGGCGTCGGGCGCCGCCTCGTCGCGGTAGACGATGTCGTGTTCTTCGACGATCACATCCTGGCCGCCGGCCCGGATGCGGTGTTCGACCAGCACGAACACCAGCCGCCCGGATTTGCCTTCCTTGAAGGTCACGTCCTTCACGGTCGACAGCCGCGTCGCCTTGTCGCCGACGCGAAGCAGGCCCTTGAACCAGATGCGCCCGCCCGCCCACATGCGGCGCGGCAGCGGCACCGGCGGCAGGAACCCGCCCTTCTTGGCATGACCGTCGAAGGCCAGTTGCGAATGGATCGGCGTTTCCAGGAAATACAGCCAATGGGCCGAGGGCGGCAGGGCGTCGCCGTCCTGCGGCACGGGATCGTCGCGGTCGATGGTCGCCGAGAGGGCGCGCGCCGGGAAGGCGCCGATGGTGTCCGTCAGTTCCTGAGTCTTGCCGATCCAGGACCGCAAGTGGTCCATGTCCAAGGGGGCATTGGGGTCGATGTCGTCCATAGGTGTGGTCTTTCTGCTTAGAAGGAGCGCGGCATGTCGAGGACATGCTCGGCGATGTAGGAGAGGATCAGGTTGGTCGAGATCGGCGCGACCTGATAGAGCCGGGTTTCCCGGAACTTGCGCTCCACGTCGTATTCGCGGGCGAAGCCGAAACCGCCGTGGGTCTGCAAACAGGCCTCGGCGGCATGCCAGGTGGCTTCCGAGGCGAGCAGCTTGCACATATTGGCCATGGCGCCCACGTCCTGCCCGGCGTCGAAGGTTTCCGCCGCCTTCTGCACCATCAGGGCCGCCGCCTCAGTCTCGGCATAGGCGCGGGCGATGGGGAACTGGATGCCCTGGTTCTGGCCGATCGGGCGGTCGAACACGCGGCGGTCGACGGCGTAGTCGCGGGCCTTCTTGATGAACCAGCGGGCGTCGCCCACGCATTCCGAGGCAATCAGGATGCGTTCCGCGTTCATGCCGTCGAGGATGTAGTAGAATCCGCGGCCCTCTTCGCCGATCAGGGCGTCGGCGGGGATGCGCAGGTCATCGAAGAAGATTTCCGTGGCCGCGTGGTTGACCATCGCCTCCAGCTTCTTGATCTCGAGGCCGTTGCCCTTGGCCTTCTGCATGTCGACCAGGAAAATGGACATGCCCTGGTGCGGCTTGGCAGCCTCTTCGCGGGACGTGGTGCGGGCCAGCAACAGCATCAGGTCGGAATGTTCGGCGCGCGATGTCCAGACTTTCTGGCCGTTGATGACCCATTCGTTGCCGTCCTTGCGCGCCGTGGTGCGAATGCGCGTGGTGTCCGTGCCCGAAGTCGGCTCCGTGACGCCGAACGCCTGCAGGCGCAGCTTGCCCGAGGCGATCTCCGGCAGATAGCGCGCCTTCTTGCCCTCGTCGCCGTGGCGCAAAAGCGCGCCCATGATGTACATTTGCGCGTGGCAAGCGCCGCCGTTGCAGCCGGATTTGTGGATTTCCTCCATGATCGCGGCGGCTTCGGACAGGCCCAGGCCGGACCCGCCGTATTCCTCGGGAATCAGGCAGGCGAGGAAGCCGGCCTCGGTTAGGGCCGTGACAAATTCGACGGGATAGGCGTCGTCGCGGTCCTTCTCGCGCCAATATTCGCCGGGAAAATCGCGGCAGAGGGCGGCAACGGAGTCCCGGATTTCCGGGTGCGTGGGCGTGAAAGCGGTCATGGATGTTCCTGGGCTGGTGATCTGGGTGGCATTCTTGGATCGACGAAGTTTTAATGGTTTTAGCGCAACCTTGCGCCTGTCCGAAAGGCCCCTGGAACGGGCCGTGGATATGACCAGGGGCAAAAGATCGGATTTCAGGTGCCGGAAGACCGTAAAATCGCCGTCGTCATTCCCGCCTATCGGGCGGCCGGCCAGGTCGCCACGGTGATCCGGGGCGTGCCCGATTGGATCGGGCGCATCTATGTGATTGACGACGCCTGTCCGGAGAATTCCGGCGACGCCGCCAAGGCGGCCGGCGACGGCCGGGTCGTGGTCCTGCGCCGGCAACAGAACGGCGGCGTGGGGGCGGCGGTGAAGACCGGCTACCGCCAGGCCCTGGCCGACGGCTTCGACATCGTGGTCAAGATGGACGCCGACGACCAGATGGACCCGGCCTATCTCAAGGCGCTTCTGAAGCCGATCCTGGCAGGCCGCGCCGACTACACCAAGGGCAACCGGTTCCGCGACCTCAAGGCCCTGCGCCAGATGCCCCGCGTGCGCCTGTTCGGCAACAGCGTGCTGACCTTCCTGGTCAAGGCGGCGTCCGGCTACTGGCAGATGATGGACCCGACCAACGGCTATACCGCCATCAACCGCGAGGCGCTGGATCGCCTGGAATTGGACCGGGTGTCCGACGGCTATTTCTTCGAATCGGACATGCTGATCCGCCTCAACATCGCCGGCGCGGTGGCCGAGGACGTGGCCATCCCGGCGCGCTACGGCGACGAGCAAAGCTCCCTGCATATCCCGTCGATCATGCCCGTGTTCATCTACCGGCTGATCCGCGGCATGGGAAAGCGCATCCTGTTCAAGTACTTCCTCTACGATTTTTCGCTGGGGTCATTCTATCTGACGGCGGGCGCGCTGCTGACGGCCTTCGGCCTGGTGTTCGGCGGTTACAAATGGTGGCTGTCGGCGCAGGGCGGCACGGCCGCAACCACCGGCACGGTGATGATTGCCGTGCTGGCGCTGCTGCTCGGTGTGCAATTCCTGGTCCAGGCCATCAACTTCGACATCCAGACCGCGCCGAAACGCCCCCGCGACGGCGAGTAAAGCTTTGCCATCCCCCCTTAGAACCCACTAAAAGATGGGAAATGCGCGCACCGTCCCCATATTGGAGAAAGCGCACGCCTACTGCCGGGAAGAACATGACGGATAGGGCCCACGATTTAGCATCGCAGCAAGCGCAGGGACGCCCGTTCCGCGTGATGTTCGTGCATGCGCCGGACCCGGTCTATTCCAACACCCAGACCTACGGCGCCATCTTCATGCCCGTCTGGGCCTATACCCTGGCCGCGCACATTCCCGACGACCTGGGGGTGGACCTGATGTTGCACGACACGCGGGTGCAGAGGGTCGAGGACATTCCCGAAGCCGATCTCTACCTGTTCAGCGGCATCAACCAGGACGCCCCGTTCATGGAGCGTATCCGCGGCCAGTTGAAGACGCGGTTCCCCAAGGCGCGCTCCATCGTCGGCGGCCCGCTGGCTTGGTCGTTCGATCAGGCCGGCACCCTCGACCGATTTGAGAATTTCGACCATGTCTTCATCGGCGACGGCGAAGCCTGCGTGGCCCAGCTGATCCGCGACGTGCGCGACGGCCAGCCCATGGAGCACCTCATCAAGTCGCCGGGCCGGTTCGAAATATCCCGCGCCAAACCCATGCACCGGGGCCTGATGGACGCGACCATTTCGCGTTATTACGGCGCGGTGATCGAGGTTTCGCGCGGCTGCCCGTTCCTCTGCGAATTCTGCGACATCCGCATCATGGACGACAACAACCGGCCCCATAACAAGTCGGCCGACCTGATCGTCGAGGAACTGGATCATCTGTGCTCGCTCGGCGTGTCGCAGATTCTGTTCGCCTGCGACAATTTCATCGGCGAGCCACGCTGGGCCGAATTGGTGATCGACAAGATTCTCGCCTGGAAGGAACGTACCGGCCACACGCCCTCGCTCTATACCTGGCTGACCATCAACCTGAACAACCATCCGGAATTGATGGCCAAGATGCGCCGCGCCGGCTTCGACATGCTGTTCATCGGCATCGAAAGCTTTTCCAAGAACTCGCTTCTGGAAACGGCGAAGGTGCAGAATTCCTCGACCGAGTTGACCCAGGTGGTGCGCGAAATTCAGGCGCGCGGGTTCATCATCGTCGGCGGCCTGATCTTCGGATTTGATTCCGACGACGAAGACTGCTTCGACATCACGCTGAAGGGCCTGACGGACGCGGCGCTGTTGTCGGGCGACCCGTCGCTGCTGACCGCCCTGCCGGGCACGCCCTTGTACCGCCGCATGAAGCTGTCGGGTCGCCTGCGCGACGTGCGCTTCGGGCTCGGCGGCTACAAGTACCAGACCAACATCAAATACCTTCTGCCGCGCCGTACCATGATCGACGGCTACAAGCATTTCGTCGACGTGTTCACGGACGGTGCCTATCAGTACGCGCGGCTCAAGGCCTTCTTCGACCTGCAGACCGAGGGCCACCACGTCCCCATCGAGGGCCAGGGCTTCGGCAACACGGGCCTGTTCATCAAGATGGTGTTCAAGAACTGGCGCGCCCTGCTGCAACTGACCCAGCGCCTGACCCGGTTCTCCCTCAACCCGAAACGGGTCTACTACGCGCTCAAGGGCTTCGGCATGGCCTTCTCGCGGCGCAAGCAAGTGCCCAACTGGTTCGGCTATTTCCAGTTCTGGCTGTTCGCCTGGACCAACGCGGCGCTCAAGTACCTGAACCTCAGCGACGCCGATTTCGACATCGAAAGCGTGCCCGAAGGCTTCGACATCCACGACATCCTGCCCAAGGATTACGGCACAACGGCGGCGGAACCCATCCCCGCCGGCAAGATCAAGGCGCAGTTGCGATCCACCACGGCGCAGCTTGAATCCGTGATCGAACGGAAGACGGCGGTGGGCTAACGGCACCGCTTGGGCGATTCTTTGGAGCGTTGCCCACCCCTTCCCGTCATGGCCGGGCTTGACCCGGCCATCCACGAAAACACATGCCGCTCATTCGTGATTGTGGAAACACGCCATGGAACAAACCGACCTTCAGAAGCTGTTCTTGGCGTTCAGAGAACAATGCATATGGCTACGCATCTGTTACAATACCTACTCCGAACTGTACGAATCTGGTGAGCGCGTACAGAAATTAATGGAATCGTCTGCGCCACTGTTTTTCCACGATCTAAACAATATTCTGATCGAATACATCATGTTGCATGTCTGCAAGATCACGGACCCGGCCGAAACCCGGGGGAGAGCCAATTTGACGCTCCTCGCTGTAAATGAGTCGCTTAACAATGAGGGGCTGACGACAGGCGAAATCTCCCAGTTTTCGCAAGCTATGTTGGACTATCGAGAACTGGTGAAAGACGCCCGCAACAGGCTGATTTCCCACTTTGATCGAGACACGATTCTGAACGGTCTGACCCTTGGTGAACATCCGAGAGAGGACGCAGAGAAGTTCTTTGAGTGCCTTCAAGGTTACATAGATGCGGTCGGAAATGCGGTAGGCGTCGGGCCACTTGATTTCCGAACCATGGCCGGTCCCGGCGACGTCCTTGATTTAATCAAACTTCTACGAGACCGCGTCACTTAATGTGGCGAACCAATCGCGTGGATGGCCGGGTCAAGCCCGGCCATGACGATCAGGGGATTTGCTTTTCTTATCCGATTTTCCGGCGGCGCCGATGCGGGCGCGCAGGCTATCAAAATAGGCCTTGTCCGCGGGCGGTCCGGGTTCGGAATTCGCCCCCTCCAGCAACAATGCCCGCAACTTCTCGCGATCCTGGTCCTTGCGAATCAAGTCGCGCACGTATTCGCTGGACGTGCCGTAGCCGCGCGTCGAGACCTGCTCGTCCACGAAGGATTTGAGCGTTTCCGGCAGGGAAATGTTCATGGTGCTCATGCGGGAACAATACGATTTTTGGCAAAAATTGGCAACAATGCGTGAGGGCCTGTCTTACGGCCCAATCGGCTGGCCGTGCCCCCGGACATGGGATATAGGTTGCGCCGTGACCGGCCAGCCGGGGGCAATGCCGCCCGCCTTCCCCGCATCAGAACCAGCAAAAGGGCGCCCGCGCCTAAGGAACGACCGTGAAGCCCATCATCCTGTTCAAACACGAAGCGCCCCGCCACCGCGTCGACTTCGCGCCCGATTTCACCCTGCTGGATTTCGACCTGGCCGCCGGCACGCCCGACGATGCGGCCCGCAAGGCAGCCCGCATCATGGTGACCTCGGGCTTCATCGGCATGACCCGTGCGGAGATGGACGCCCTGCCGGCGCTGGAGCTGATCTGCACCATCGGCACGGGATACGAGAAGGTCGATCAGGGCGCGGCCCGGGAGCGCGGCATTCGCGTGACCCATGCGGCGGGCATGAACGCGCCCTCCGTCGCCGATCATGCCTTTGCCCTGCTGCTGGCGACCGTGCGCAACATTCCCGTCTACGACGCCTCGGCCCGGGCCGGAAAGTGGCGCGAGGACCTGCCCCAGCGCCCCATGCCGAGCGGCAAGAAGATCGGCATCATCGGCATGGGCGCCATCGGCCAGGGCATCGCCCGCCGCGCCGAAGGCTTCGACATGGACGTCTCCTACATGGCCCGCTCGGCCAAGGCGGATTTGCCCTGGCGCTATTTCGACAACCTGCGCGACATGGCCAGGCACGTGGATTTCCTGATTTCCGCCGTGCCCGGCGGGCCCGCGACCCATCACATGATCGACCGCGCGGTTCTGGAAGCCCTGGGCCCGGCCGGGTTTCTGGTCAACGTCGGGCGCGGCAGCGTCGTCCATACGGACGACCTGATCGCGGCCCTGCGGGACGGCGTCATCGCCGGGGCCGGCCTCGACGTGTTCGAGGACGAGCCGACGGTCCCCGAAGCGCTCTGCGCCATGACCAACGTCGTCCTGACCCCCCATGTCGGCGGGGCGGCGCCCGAGGTTCAAATCCTGGGGGTGAAGCTCATGCGCCGCAATATCGAGGCCTTCCTGGCCGGCAAACCCCTGGTCAGCCCGATCCCGGAACCGTCCTAAGCTTGACGGGGGCGACGGACGCGCCGATCCGCAACCTGAAATTGGCAAGCGCGGCATGGACGTGGCCGAGCATGATGGCGGCGGCAAGCTCGCCTTGCCCGTGCTCGACCGCCGCGGCCAGTTGGCGGTGTTCGGCGAAACTGCGGTCGATATCTGCGCGGGCGAATTTCTTGTAGGACTGAACGACGTTGTTCAACTCGATCAAGGACGTCGTGACGGCCAGAAGCTGGCGCTGTCCCGACGCCTCCAGCAGCACCTGATGAAACCGGTTGTTGAGGGGCGCGATCCGGCCGAAGTCGGGCTCGCTCCGGTCGCCCAATTTTTCCATCCGCGCGCATAGCGCGAACAGCTCGTCCAGGTGTTCCTGTTTGCGGTTAAGCGCCGCGAGGCGGGCACCCTGGGGTTCCAACAGCGCGCGGATCTCCAGGATCTCGACCATCTCCGCATCGGCGTAGCCGCGCACGATGGCGCCGGCATGGGCGGTGAAGTCGATCAGCCGGTCATTGACCAGCCGCTGCAGGGCGATGCGCACGGGCGTGCGGCTGACGCCGAACTGCGCCGCCAGTTCGCCTTCGCGCAGACGGTCGCCGACGGCGTATTCGCCGGCAAGAATGCCTTCGCGGATTTGCCGGTACACCCGATCGCTTGACGTCGCCATGGTTTCACTCCCCGAGCATCACGCGGCAAACATACGGTCCCGCGTCATACACCACATAGCCTTGTTCATTGTATGCAATATGGGCTAAAACAGCCCCTGAAATACCAAAAATAGCCCCTATTGCATGCAAATATTCCACGAAGAGGAAATATCCAAATGAAAAGCCTGTCCCAACGCCTGAAGCAGGATGAGATTCTTATCGCCCCCGGCGTGTTCGACATGATTTCGGCGAAAGTCGCCGATTCCCTGGGCTTCGATGTCCTTTACATGACCGGTTACGGCGTCGTGGCCTCGCACCTGGGCCTGCCCGATGCCGGCATCGCAACCTACACGGACATGGTCGGGCGCGTGCGCCAGATCGCCGAGGGCACCAAGACTCCCCTGATCGCCGACGGCGACACCGGCTACGGCGGGCTGCTTAACCTGGAACACACCGTGCGCGGCTACGAACGGGCCGGCGCCACGGCGATCCAGCTTGAGGACCAGGAATTCCCCAAGAAATGCGGTCACATGCTGGGCCGCAACGTGGTGCCGCTGGAAGACATGCTGGCCAAGATCCGCGTCGCCCGCGACACCCGCGACAGCAAGGAATTCCTGATCATCGCGCGCACGGATTCGCGCACCACCCTGGGCCTGGACGAAGCCCTGCGGCGCGCCGACGCCTTCGCCGAAGCGGGCGCCGACGTTCTGTTCGTCGAATCCCCGGAAAGCGAAGAAGAGATGCGCACGATCTGCGATCGTTTCGACCTGCCGCTGCTGGCGAACATGGTCGAAGGCGGACGCACCCCGGTGCTCAGCCGCGACGACCTGCAATCCCTCGGCTACAAAATCGCCCTGTTCCCCGGCAGCGGGTTCCTCGCCGCCGGCCAGGCCTTGAAGGCCGTGTACACCGACCTCAAGGAAACCGGCTCGACGGCCGGCTCCAAGGTCGACTTCTATCCGTTCGCGGAATTCAGCCAGCTCATGGGCTTTGGCCGGGTCTACGACTTCGAACAGAAATACAAGTAATCTCCCCGGGCCCGCGCGTTGCGGGTCCGACCACCTGCCGGGCATTAACCTTGACCGCTTGAAAATTAATCTTGACGTCAAGATAATTGCCGGGGAACACTGTCCGGCATGGATCACTCTTCGACCCGCCCTAAGGATCACGTCGAACGCATCCTCGCCGAATGGCGACAGGAATTTCCGGACCTGGCCACCGCCCCCATGGGCGTGATCGGCCGCGTCCGTCGGCTCAGCACGTTCTTTTTGCGCGGGATGGAGGAAACCTGGGCCAAGTTCGACCTGAACGTGGCCGGTTTCGACGTGCTGTCGACGCTGCTCCGGGCCGGACCGCCCTACAGCCTGTCACCCGGCGAACTGCTGACCTCGACCATGGTCACGTCGGGCACCATGACCCATCGCATCGATCAGTTGGAGCGCGCGGGCCTCGTCGTCCGCCGGGCCAACCGCGACGACGGGCGCAGCGTGCTGATCGCCCTGACCGACCGGGGGCGCAAGCTGATCGAACAGGCCCTCGTCGCCCATGTCGAAACCCAGGCCCGCCTGATCGGCACCCTGACCCCCGCGGAACAGGACACCCTGGCCGCCTTGCTGAAAAAGATGCTGGCCGATTTCGAGGCCCCGAAACCCGGCAAGCGGGCCCCGGCGCCGTGATTATCGAGAACACCCTGGACCTCGGCCTCGCCCCCGACGACGCCTGGCGGACCTTGCTGAACATCCCCTACGTCGCCCCCTGCCTGCCCGGCACCAAGCTGACGGCGATGGTGGACGAACGCACCTATGAGGGCATGGTGGACCTGAAACTGGGCCCCGTCAGCCTGTCGTTCCGCGGCACGGCGGTGATCGAGGATGTGGACCCGGAGGCCATGAAGGTCCGCGTGTCCGCCAAGGGGCGGGAAGACCGGGGCCGGGGCTCAGCCCATGCGACGGTAACCTTCCAGTTGCACCCATCGGGCGACGGCACCCGCGTCGAGGTCGCGACGGACCTCAACCTGGCCGGCAGCATCATCCAGTACGCGCGGGGCGCCGGCGTGATCACCCGGACCGCGCAACAACTGGTCGACCAGTTCGCCAAGCGCCTGAGCACGCGCATCGACAGCGGGGAAGAACCGGACCCGGAGGCGATCAAGGTCGGCTCGCTTCTGTGGCGGGGGCTGACGGCACGCCTGACAGGCGGCAAGCAGGACGTGCCGGACGCATGAAACCCGCCCCCTTCACCTATCACCGGGCGGAGACGCTCGCCGAGGCGGCGGAGATGGCGGCCAGCCTGGACAACGCGCGGCTGCTGTCGGGTGGGCAATCCCTGATGGCCATGATGAACCTGCGCTACGTCGCGGTCGATCACCTGATCGACCTCAACCCGGTGGCCGAAATCGCGGGCATCACGATCGACGGTGGGCGGGTCATCCTCGGTGCCATGACCCGCCAGCGCGCCGTGCTGGAATCGGACGCCCTGGCCGCCTGCTGCCCGATCCTGCGCGAGGCACTCGGCTTCGTCGGTCATGTCCAGACCCGCAACCGGGGCACGGTCGGCGGGTCGCTGGCGCATCTCGACCCGGCGGCGGAACTGCCGGGCCTAGCGGCCCTGCTGGAGGCCAAGATCACGCTGACCGGCAAGGGAGGCAGCCGCACCGTCGCCATGGCCGACTTCCCCCTGGGCTACATGACGCCCGACATCAACCCGGGCGAAATTCTGACATCCGTCGCCTTCGACCTGTGGCCGGACGGTCACGGCTGGGACTTCCGCGAATTCGCTCAGCGCCACGGCGATTTCGCCATGGCCGGGGTCGGCAGCCTGATTACCCTGGACCCTGGCGGCAGGATCGACCGCGCGGCGGTGGTCCTGATCGGCGTCGGCGACGAGCCGCTACGCCTGCGCGACGTGGAGGACATATTGACGGGTGAACCACCGTCCACCGCCTTGTTCGCGGCGGCGGCGGCGATGGCGTCCGCCCGTCCCATGTCCGCCGATGCCCTGGTCACGGAAGCCTATCGCCAGCACCTGTCCGGCGTCTTGGTCCGCCGTTCCCTGGCCCGTGCCTGCGCCCGCGCCACGGAGACCACCCATGCCTGACGCCTTGCCGAAACGCACCATCACCCTGACCGTCAACGGCAAGGAACATTCGGCCGAAACGGAAGACCGCTATTCCCTGGCCGATTTCCTGCGTCATGCCCTGGGTCTGACCGGCACCCACCTTGGCTGCGAACACGGGGTCTGCGGCGCCTGCACCGTGCTGGTCGACGGCGAGGCCGTGCGTGGCTGCCTGATGCTGGCCGTCCAGGCCGAGGGCCGCCAAGTCACCACCATCGAGGGTCTGGCCGACGACGACGGAACCCTGTCCCCTTTGCAGGCGGCCTTCATGGACAACCACGGCCTGCAATGCGGGTTCTGCACGCCGGGCATCCTGACGACCCTGACCGCCTATCTGCGTGACCATCCGAACGCGGATGAGCCGGAATTACGCGAAGCCCTGTCCGGCAACATCTGCCGCTGCACCGGATACGACACCATCGTCCGCGCGGCCCTGGCCGCCGCCGAGGCGATGCGCGGGAGGGCCGAGCCATGAGTTCGACCGCCTTCGTCGGTCAGCGCGTGAAGCGGCTGGAGGACCCGGAACTTTTGACCGGGCGCGGCCAGTTTCTCGACGACCTGAAACTCCCGGGCATGCTGGAAGCCGCCTTCGTGCGTAGCCCCTTCGCCCATGCGACCTTTACCGAGGTAGACACCGCCGAGGCCCGCACCTTGCCCGGCGTCCATGCCGTGCTGACCGCCCAGGACCTGCCGGCGGAAATGCTTGGCAAGCGCATCCTGCTGCAGGTGCCCCATCCGGAAATCACCTACGCCGTGACGCAGGAGCCGCTGGCGACCTCCGAAGTCTGCTTCGTCGGCGAGGCCGTCGCCGTGGTCATCGCCGACAGCCGTCATCTGGCCGAGGACGCGGCCGAGAGGGTGATCGTCGATTGGGACCCCTTGCCCGCCGCCGGCCATTGCGATGCCGCCCTGAAACTGGGCGCACCCGTGACCCATGCGTCCATGACCGACAACATCGCCGGGCGCCTGAACCTTGGCTTCGGCGACATGGACGCGGCCTTCCGCAACGCCGCCCACGTCATCCGCGAACGCTACGCGCCCCACCGCGGCACGGGCCATCCCATGGAATGCCGGGGGGTGGCGGCGATTTACGACGTGGTCGGCGATGCCTTCCGCATCTGGTCCTCGACTCAGACGCCCCATAACACCCAGCGCGCCGTGATCGACATGTTCGGTCTGGCGGAAGACAGGGTGCGGGTCATCACCCCCGACGTGGGCGGCGGGTTCGGGCCCAAGAACCAGGTTTATCCCGAGGAACTGGTCATTCCGGCGGCGGCGCGCCTGTTGGGCCGGCCCGTGAAATGGGCCGAGGATCGGCGCGAGCATTTCCTGACCACCACCCAGGAACGGGATCAGGTCTGGGACGTGTCCGCCGCCGTCGACCAGGACGGCGTGCTGCTGGGCGTCAAGGGCACCCTGATCCACGATGCCGGGGCCTATCTGCCCTGGGGCATCATCATGCCCTATATCTCGGCGACCACCCTGCCCGGGCCCTACAAGCTGCCGGCCTACCGCATGGCGGTGACCATCGCCTTCACCAATCTGGTGCCGACCACGCCCCTGCGGGGTGCGGGGCGGCCGCAGGCCGTGTTCGCCATGGAACGGCTGATGGACGCCGTGGCGCAAAAACTGGACCTGGACCCGGCCGAGGTACGACGGCGCAATTTCATCCAGGCATCGGACATGCCCTACGACATGGGCCTGACCTACCGCGACGGGGCGCCGGTGATGTACGACACCGGCGACTACCCCGAGGCCCAGGCCCAGGCGTTGTCGAAAGCGGGATACGGCGATTTCCCGGCCCGCCAAAAGGCGGCATTGGCGGAAGGCCGGCACATCGGCATCGGCATCGGCAATTATGTCGAGGGCACCGGCCTGGGCCCCTTCGAGGGCGCGACCCTGCGCATCCTGACCAACGGGCGGGTCGCGATCTACACCGGGGCGGCGGCGGCGGGGCAGGCCCACCGCACGACCCTGGCGCAGATTTGCGCCGATGAATTGAACATCGACGTCACCGACATCGACGTGGTCGGCGGCGACACGGGCCTCATGCCGCGCGGCGCCGGCACCTATGCCAGCCGCGTCACCGTCAACGCGGGGTCGTCCGTGCGCATCGCCTCCGTCGAATTGCGCGGCAAGGCGCTGGCATTGGCGGCGGCCAAGTTCGACGTAAAGCCCGAGGACGTGGAACTGACCCACGGCGCCGTACGCATCAAGGGCGAACAGGGCGACAGCGTGACCTTCGAGGAACTGGCCAAGATGACCAGCGGCATGCCCGGCTATGCCCTGCCCAAGGGGGTGAAGCCGGATTTGGAAGCATCCGGATATTTCACCCCCCCGCAGGCGACCTATTCCAACGGCAGCCATGTCGCCGAGGTCGAGGTCGATGCGGAAACCGGGCAGGTCACCATCCTGAAGTACACCGTGGTTCACGACTGCGGCACGGTCATCAACCCCATGCTGGTCGACGGTCAGGTCCAGGGTGGGGTCGCCCACGGCATCGGCAATGCCGTGCTGGAGCGCATGGTGTTCGACGAAGACGCCAATCCCCTGACCACGACCTTCGCCGACTACCTGATGCCGACGGCGGAACTCGTACCCAATTGCGACATCGTCCATATGGAAAGCCCGACGCCGCTGAACCCGCTGGGTGCCAAGGGGGCCGGCGAAGGCGGCACCATCCCCGCCCCGGCCGCCATCGTCGCGGCGGTGGAGAATGCCTTGGCACCCTTCGGCGTCCGCATCACCGATTGCCCCATCACACCGCAACGCATTGTCGAGTTGATCAGCGCCGCGCAAGAAACCATCCAGGAGGACCGCTGATGACCACCAGCGACCGTTTCCGCATTTCCCGCGACGGCCCCGTCGCCTGCATCACCCTGTGCCAGGGCGCGGAAGGCAACACCCTGGCCCCGCCCGACATGCAGGCCATCGGCACGGCCATCCGCGCGGAAGGATCGGACCGGGCCGTGAAGCTGGTGGTGGTGACCGGCGAGGGCGCCGATTTCTGCCTGGGCCGACGCATCGTCGCGGGCGTGACGCCGCCCGCCAACGCCCGGGCGTTCCGCGAACGGGTCGCCGATGCGATCCTGGGCGTCTACGAAAACCTGCGCATGACGCCGGTGCCCGTGCTGGCCGCCGTGCAGGGCCGGGCCAAGGGCTTCGGCTGCGCCTTCGCTGCCCAGGCGGACGTGACCATCGCCGAGGAGGCTGCCCGGTTTTCCATGCCGGAAATGGACGGCAACCTGCCGCCGACCCTGGCGATCTCCGCCGCCCTGCCCAAGATGCCGGCCAAGGCCGTGCTCGACATGGTGCTGACCCGGGACGAGATCGACGCCCGGACGGCCCATACCTTCGGCCTGATTTCCCGCGTAGCGCCGAAGGGCGGCCTGACGGCGGCGGTGGACGCCTATGTCGCCAAATTGGCCGACCGGGACCGCGACGCTCTGGTCGCCATCAAGGAGTACATGCGCCTGGCCCCGACCATGGACCTTGCAGGGCAGGCCCGTTATGGGGCAAACCTGATCGCGGTCGAGATGACCTCCCAGGACAAAGCTTAAGAACAGGACCAGCCCATGCCCATGATTTCCGTCAACGGTGAAACCCTGCATTACCGCCAGGCCGGCAGCGGCCCGACGCTGCTGATGCTGCACAGCCTGGGCACCAACGGCTATCTGTGGGAAGGCCAGATCGCGGCATTGAAGGACAAGTTCACTTGCGTCGCCCTGGACGCCCGCGGCCACGGCCGTTCGTCCAACCGGGGCGGTGTGACCATGCAGGCGGTGGCCGAGGACGCCCATGCCCTGCTGTCGGAACTGGGCCTGCTGCCCGCGCATATCGTGGGGATTTCCATGGGCGGCCTGCAATGTGCCCGCCTGCATGCCCTGGCCCCTGATGCGATATTGTCGATCGTCTATGCCGACAGCTTCGCCTTCATGGGCGAGGCGGGGCCGGAGCGAATTGCCGGCATGGAAGCCAAGATGGCGACCATGACCATGACCGAGTTCGCCAAGGATTACGCCGACAGTACCCTGCTGCCGACGACGGACACGGCCGATCATCAAGCCCTGATCGCCGCCATCACGGGCATGACCAAGGACGATTATCTGGACGCCGTGCGTTCCGTCTTTACCGAGGATGTCCGCGCGCAGTTGCAGGGCATCGACAAACCCATGCACATCGTCACCGGCGAGCAGGACCAGCGCACGCCCCTGGCGGCGGCGGAAAGCGTCCAGGCCCTGGTCAAGGGATCGACGCTGGAAGTCATTCCCGGCGCGGCGCATCTTTCGAACATCGATAATCCGGATGGCTTCATGGCAGCCGTCGGGCCTTTCCTCGGCCGGGTTCGGGGATAGCAGCACAACCCCTTGGGCCACCTTGTTTTCTGCCGCCCGCACCCGTTAATGATGCATTCCATTATATTCATTGCGTTCTCGACGGGTGGTTTTTATTAATGACCCGTGCCTTGAGGAACCCGCCGGAAAGCAACTCTTTTTAATGTCTGAACGCTCGGACGACGACGTCCTGAAATCTGTTCTGGAAGGCAGCCCGATCGGCGCAGCCATCCTAGACGTCGCGAGCGGCAAGCGCCTGTTCGTGAACAGCCGGCTCGTCACTATGTTCGGCGCCGCATCGGCCGACGATCTCCTGAACAACGACATTCGAGAAACCTGGGTCGATCCCGACGCGTTCACCAACGCCTATGCGCAATTCAGCAAGGGCGAACTGTTGATGAACGTTGAATCGGAACGCAGGCGTTTCGACGGAACCAGGTGGTGGGCGCTGATGAACACGCAGCCCATTATCTTCGAAACCCGAAAGGCCGGCATTGTCTGGCACATCGACATTTCAGACCGCAAGAACGCGGAAGCGCAAATTCTCCAGGCCAAGAAAGAGGCTGAGGACGCCAGTCACGCGAAATCTGATTTCCTCGCCCATGTCAGCCACGAACTGCGCACGCCGCTGAACAGCATTCTCGGATTCTCCCAGATGCTGTCCACCGAGTCCGCCACCGGCATCAATCCCGCCAACCGGATCGAATACGCCAAGAACATCTTTGCGTCAGGCGAACATCTTTTGGGAATCATCAACGATATTCTCGATTTATCCAAGATCGAAGCCGGGGAATTCGAACTGGACCAATCCTCGTTCGACATCAATGACGTTCTCACGACCGCGCAACAGATGATGAACAGTTTGGCGGAACTGAACGGCATCACCATGAACTACGCGCCGTCCGCCGATCCGGTCTCTCTTTTCGCGGACAAGCGTGTGGTGACGCAAATCATCGTCAACCTGCTGTCCAACGCCATCAAGTTCAACAACAAGCACGGATGCGTGACGCTTGCCGCCTCCGTTCTGCCCGACGGCGGCCGGTCGATCACCGTCGCAGATACGGGGATCGGTATCGCCAAGGACGACTTCCCGCGGGTTCTCGCCCCCTTCGGGCAGGTCCGCACCAGCTCTCACCGGGCCTATGGGGGCACCGGCCTGGGTCTTTCCCTTTCAAAATACCTGGTGGAGTTGCACGGCGGCGCGCTTCACCTGTCAAGCACGCTGGGCCAGGGCACGACGGTCGAGATCACGTTTCCGCCGGCATGCCTTGCCTCCACGCACCTGCAACCGGACGGCTCCGCGACATTGGGGTGGGGACGCCCCCCCTTCGAAGCCGAATAGGAGACCCGCGCAGATCGTTGATCCGTTCGGCTTTCAATTCTAGTAAGGTGCCGCGCTTTTTATCCCACAGATTAGGATCTCCCCATCCCTTGGCACCTCCCATCCTCCATCTTCGCGACATCGACCTGACCTTCGGCGGCACGCCCTTGCTGGAAGGGGCGGAGCTTGCCGTCATGCGCGGCGACCGCCTGTGCCTGGTCGGGCGCAACGGGTCCGGCAAGTCGACCCTGCTGAAGATCGCGGGTGGACTGATCCAGCCCGACCGGGGCGAGATCTTCGTGCAGCCGGGGGCCACCGTGCGCTACCTGGCGCAGGAACCGGACCTGTCGGGCCATGCCACGACCCTGGACTATGTCGAGGACGGCCTGGCGCCGGGCGACGACCCCTACCGGGCGCAATACCTGTTGGATCTCCTGGGCTTGACCGGGCAGGAAACCCCCGGCCATCTGTCCGGCGGCGAGGCCCGGCGCGCGGCCCTGGCCCGGGCCCTGGCGCCCAAGCCCGACGTTCTATTGCTCGACGAGCCGACCAACCACCTGGACCTGCCCGCCATCGCCTGGCTGGAAAGGGAACTCAAATCCCTACCGTCCGCCATCGTCATGATCAGCCACGACCGCCGGTTCCTGGAAACCCTGTCGCGCGCCACCCTGTGGCTTGACCGGGGCGAGGTCAAACGCCTGGAACAGGGCTTTTCCGCCTTCGAGGAATGGCGCGACACGCTGTTGGAACAGGAAGGCACCGCCCGCCACAAGCTCGACCGCAAGATCGCCGCCGAAACCCATTGGCTGATCCACGGCGTATCGGCGCGGCGCAAGCGCAACCAGCGCAGGCTTGGCAACCTGATGGACATGCGCCAGCAGAAACGCGAACTCCGCCAGGTGACGGGCGAGGTGAAACTGGCCGCCGCCCAGGGCGAGACCTCGGGCAAGCTGGTGATCGACGCCGAGAACATAACCAAGGCCTACGGCGACCGCACCCTGATCGACGGCTTTTCCACCCGCATCCTGCGCGGCGACCGGGTCGGCATCATTGGGCCCAACGGGGCCGGCAAGACGACCCTGTTGAACATCCTGACCGGCCAGGCCGCGCCCGACACGGGCAAGGTCAAGGTCGGCGTGTCGGTCGAGATGGTGACGCTCGACCAAAAGCGCGAAAGCCTGAATCCGCGGACCAGCCTGTCCGACGCCCTGACCGACGGCAGCGGCGACACAGTGTCCGTCGGCGGCGAGCCGCGCCACGTCATCAGCTACATGAAGGACTTTCTGTTCCTGCCCGAACAGGCACCGACGCCCATCGGCGAGTTGTCGGGCGGTGAGCGCGGGCGGCTGATGCTGGCCCGGGCGCTGGCCCGCCCGTCCAACCTTCTGGTGCTGGACGAGCCGACCAACGACCTGGACCTGGAAACCCTCGACCTACTTCAGGAAATGCTGGCCGATTACGAGGGCGCGGTGCTGCTGGTCAGCCATGACCGCGATTTCATCGACCGGGTCGTGACCTCGACCGTCGCCTGGGAGGACGAAGGCCAGTGGCGGGAATATCCCGGGGGCTATTCCGACATGCTGGCCCAGCGCGGCGAGGCGCCGCTACGCGACAAGCCGAAGAAGGACAAGGGACCGGCGAAGAACGCCGCCGCCCCGGCACAGCCGGGTGCGCCAAAGGAGAAGCGCAAGCTGTCCTTCAAGGACAGCCATGCGCTGAAAATCCTGCCCGACCGCATGGCCAAGCTTGAGGAAGAGATCGCGGGCCATAAGAAGGTTCTGGCCGACCCCAACCTGTTCACCAAGAACGCCCTGCTCTTCACCGACACGGCGGCGGCTTTGACAAAGGCCGAAGCAAAGCTGGCCACCCTGGAAGAAGAGTGGCTCGCCCTCGAACTCAAACGCGAGGAAATCGAGGGCGGAGCATAGGCGGTCTTACTGCACCGGCTGCATACGCCCGGTGTGGCGGTCGACCGAGAACTTGCGGACCAGGGAGTCGTCCTTGGTCACGATCTCGGCTTCGATGGTGTCGCCGTCCTTTTCCGTGACCTTGCCGACCTTCAGGTTGGGATTGCGGGCCCAGGCCACGCGCTGCTCCATCATCTGCTTGACGTCGTCGGCCTTGAGGTCGCGGTCGAGCGTCTGCGCACCGCCGCAGCCCCAGCCGCCCATCATGCCGGGCCCCATCATCATGCCAGGGCCCATCATCATGCCAGGTCCCATGCCCATGCCGGGCCCCATCATCATTCCGGGCCCCATCATCGGCATCTGACCGCCGTAGCCGTATCCCATTCCCGGCCCCATCATCATGCCGGGCCCCATGCCCATTCCATAGCCCATCATGGGCATCTGGCCCTGATATCCCTGGCCCATCATGCCGCGCCCCGTCATGGGCATGTCGTCACGGTCACCGGACATACCCGGCCCATGCGCCAGAACCTCGCCAGCGGAAAGAAGGCCGAGAGCGCCGGTCAGCGCCAAGGCCGTCATCATGCCTTTCGTCTTCATCGCTTCACCCTTTCATTGTCTCGGGAAACGACGTTTCCCATTCGGCAATGGTAAGGCGTTGACAGAGGATTTTCGTTGACTTTGGTCAAGCCGCCGGACGGCCGGGGCAATTACGAGCCCGTGCGTGGGCGGGGGGCCGCAATACGGTCTGCACCGGCTTTCGGCGTTGTGGCCTCGGCAGTCTCGACAACCGCGGCGGCGGCCTCGCGGGGCTCGTCGAAGGTATACTTGCGGATCGCCTTGTTCAGATCCTGCATCAATTGGACACCGATATCACCGCCGTCGCCGGTGATCTTGTCGCGGAACACGCTGCGCATGGTGTCGACATGGGCCTTGATGACCTTGACCGCACGGTCCTCGGTCGGACAGGGGGCTTGGGTCATCTTGTACAGCATCTCGCCGACGCTGGTGATGATCGGATAGCCGAAGGTCCCACCCTGGCCACGCAGTTCATGGGCCAGCAGGTTGATGTTCTTGAAATGGCGGGCGCGCTGATCCACCGACTGCTGCAACGCGCGTTCGCAGATGCTCGACAAGGTCGCCAGATATCCCAACGCCCAGTCGTGAAATTCCAGGCCCTTGCGCTGAAGATGTTCGTCCGCCGCCTGCAGGTGGCGCAGCGGCAGTTCGCCCGGCGGGCTCATGCCCAGGCCGCCGACCTTTTCCTTCAGCTTGTTGGGCAGGCGGAACAGGAAGACATCGCCGTCGTTCCGGGGGCGGCGCACCCGGTCCGAGGAATAGACGATGGTCGCGTCCTTCTCGCTGATCCGGCGCCGGTCGTGGGGGCACTTTGGGTCGTTTTTCCGATGCCGGTCGGGGCCGAAGTATTCGCGGGTGGCGACGAACTGTCGCGGAAAGTCGACAACTTCAAGCACACGGTTGCACACGGTCTGCGCGGAAAACGGCTTGGCCAGGAATTCGCTGGCGCCGCCGTCGCGCGCCTTCTCGACATTGTCCGTGTCGGCGGCACCGGACATCATGATGAAGGGCATGAAACGGTTGGGGGATTCCTTGCCCTGGCGGACCCATTTCAGCAGCAGGTGCCCGTCGATCGGCGCCATCACCAGGTCGGAGATGATCATGTCCACGGGACAGCCGTAGGGACCGTGATGGGCGCTCAGGAACTCGATCGCCTCGACACCGTTCTCCGCGGTGATGACCTGTCCGGCCCCGAGGGTTTTCAGCACGTCCTGCAAAATCTTGAGGACGAACCGGTTGTCATCGACCAGAAGGAAGGTCAACCGCTCCAGATTGTATACGCCCATTGCTTTTCATCGAGGGAAGAACGCCCCCGCGCCACCGTTCAACATGTTGCTCACCCGCGACTTTCCCTTGGCGTCTTAAAGTTGCGCCTGATACCGCTTTCTACTTAACTTGAAATATTCACGAAGCCAATAATGTTAGAAATCAGACCATTAGAATGCCCTAATGGTACAACCAATCCGTCACCCCCACAGCTCCGGCGCGGGCGGATGGATGTGCCCGCCCGCGAAATCCAGGCCCGGCACGCGGTCCTCGCGCAACAGCAGGGGACCGTCCAGATCGACGACGCGAGCCCGATCCATCAAAAGCGTGGCCGGCGCCATGGCCAGCGACGTCGCGACCATGCAGCCGACCATCAACCCGAACCCCTGTGCGCAGGCGGCATCGGCCAGATCAAGGGCCGCCGTCAGGCCGCCGGTCTTGTCCAACTTGACGTTGACCATGTCGTAGAGGCCGACAAGACGGTCCAGGTCCCGGACCGTGTGGCAGCTTTCATCGGCGCAGATCGGGATCGGATAGGACAGGCCGCGCAAAAGCTCATCGCCATGGGCGGGGACCGGCTGTTCGAGCATCTCCACGCCCATCTCGGTCAGGAACGGCGCAAGGTTTTCCAGCCGGTGCAGGTCCCAGCCTTCATTTGGGTCGACGACCAGTCGCGCCTCGGGCGCAGCCTCGCGCACGGCGCCAAGACGCGCGCGCACGTCGGCACCGTCCAGCTTGATCTTCAGCAAAGGGGCCTTGGCCAGACGCCGGGCCTGGATCGCCATGTCCTGGGGGCTGGCGATGCCGATGGTTTCCGCCGTTACCGCGGGCATGGGTCCCGGCAGACCCGCCAGGTCCCAGGCGCGCCGGCCCGCCTGCTTGCATTCCAGGTCCCACAGCGCGCAGTCGACGGCGTTGCGCGCGGCCCCCGCCGGAAGAAGGTCAAGCAGGTCGCGGCGGCCGATCCCCTCGGCCACGGCGTCGGCGACCTCGGCGATCTGGTGGATCACGCTATCGACCGTTTCACCGTAGCGCGCATAGGGCACGCATTCGCCCCGCCCGGCCTGTCCGTCCGCGTCCTCGACCTCGCAGACGACGACCCGGGCCTCCGTCTTGACGCCGCGCGAAATGGCAAAGGGCCGGGCCAGGGGCCAGCCCTGGTCGACGGCGGACAGGCGGCGCGCCCCCGCCATGGTTACAGCTTCTCGATGGCGTCGACGACGGGCCCGACGCCCGTGCGCACCGCATCGACGGCGGGCAGATTGAGACGTTCTGAAATCTCGGCCAGATAAGCCGTGGCCCGCGCCGCGTCCATGGAACTGGTGTTCACGGACACGCCGACGACCTTGGCGTCGGGCTCGAACATGCGGGCCATGCGCTCGTTGACGTCGATGCAGTCCTCCAACGACGGCACGGGCACGCCGGGAGTGCCGCGCATTTCCAGCCGCGCCGCATCGTGGCACAGCACCAGGGCATGGGGCCTGGCGCCATGGACCAGGCCCAGGGTGACCCCGGAATAGGAGGCATGGAACAGCGATCCCTGGCCCTCGACCACGTCCCAATGGTTCGGATCATTGGCCGGCGTCAGCCATTCGGCGGCCCCGGCGATGAAATCGGCAACCACGGCGTCGACGGACGCGCCGTCGCCGGCGATGAAGATGCCGGTCTGGCCGGTGGCGCGGAAATCGGCCTTCATGCCGCGCGCCTTCATCTCCCGCTCGATGGCCAGCGAGGTGAACATCTTGCCCACGGATACGTCCGTGCCCACGGTCAACAGCCTCCGGCCATCCCTGGCCTGTCCCGAGGCGACGTCGAAATCGCGCGACGGATGGCGGGCGTCAGTCAACAGCCGCCCGTGGCGGGCCGCCGCCTCGGCGATGGCAGGCACGTCACGCAGCCGCCGGTGAAGCCCGGCGGCCACATCCATGCCGGCCTCGATGGCCTCGACGATGACGCCGGTCCAATGGTCGGGGATCACCCCGCCCCGGTTGGCGACGCCGATGACCATGGTCTTGCAGCCGGCCTTGAGCGCGTCGGCGATGGTCATGTCGGGAATCCCCAGATCGGCCTTGCACCCGGCCAAGCGAAGCTGGCCCTTGCACCAGTCGGGCCGCCAGTGGACGACCCCGATGGCGACCTTGGCCGCAAGCTGGTCCGGCGCGTCGCCGACGAACATCAGGTAGGGGGTCGCGAGTGCCATGGCGGGTCTCCCAGCAGGTTCATTCAGGCAAGGAGCCTAACACGACCGGTCCCGATGGGAAGGGGTCAGCGTCCGGGCGAGTAATGGGCCAGGATGAACACGGCGGCGGCCTGGGCGGCCAGGGTCACGGCGCGGCCCGCCTTGGCGACCCGCCGCCTGATGGCGGCCTGACGCCGGGCGCGCTCCGCTTCCAGATGGCCCGTGACCTCGCACGCGACGTCATAGCCCTCGCGGTGGGCCTCCATGTAATGGCGGCGGCGGCGGAGATCGAAATCCGGGTGGAAGTGGAACACGGTCATGGCCCGACGCTTACCGTCGTAGGTGGAGAAGGCCAAGACCTCTTCGGCGCCGATGTCGTACTTGCGCACGACCAGAAGCGAGGCGTCGAGCCCGCGCTTGATAACGCGGATGCCGTCGCCGTAATCCTGCTCGAACTCGAAAAACCAGTCGCCGGGCAGAAAGGCGTTGGGGATTCCCGCAATGCCCGCGGTGGGGCGATCGTTCCTATCGGACATGGGCCTGTCGGACATGGGCGTCCGTCCTCCGGTGAAAGACAATGCCGGTCGCCCAGCATGGCCCTTTGAAGAAGCCTGCCTATCCCAGGAAGTGGCCTGCCGTCGTGTTGTTTTTGGTTTGTTTGGTTCGTTCTGGTCGTGGACAGGACACGCGCAGCCGCCGCGCGGCGTTCCTGCCTAAGGTTCTTCATACGCCCATGCGTGCGATCAGACAAAACGAAAATATTCCCCTGCCGGTCGGATTGTGGATAACCGGGCCGCCACCGGGGCACCCGGGGTGGCGCATGCAAAGCGGTTACCGTAGACTCGAAAGCAACAAGGGCGGCGGACGATGACCGCCCGGTGTCCGGAAAATGCGGGCACACGATGGGAGGAATCGTGCCGGACACGCAAACCAGCATTACGTTTCGCGACCTGATCGCGCCGATGACGCCGGAAACGTTTTTCGCAGATCATTTCGGCCGCCGGGCCGTCCACATTCCGGGCGATGCGGATAAGATCCGCCGCCTGTTCGACTGGTCGTCCTTCAACCGGCTGGTCAACATGACCACCGTATGGAACGCCCATACCATGAAAATGGCGCTGGACGGCCGCAATCTGGCCCCCGATGAATTCTGCCTCATGGGCAACCTGCGGGAGGGCGGCCGCGCCATGCTGCCGGACTGGCCCCGGGTCGGAAACCTTCTTGAAGACGGCGCCTCCCTAGTTCTCGACCTGATGGAAATGCTGGACCCCGGGTCGGCGGCGATCGCCACCGCCCTGCAGATGGCCATGGCGTCCCGCGTCACCTGCAACGCCTATTACTCCCGCTGTCAGCGGCCCGCCTTCAAAAGCCATTTCGACACGATGGAGGTCTTCGCCGTTCATATCGAGGGTGAAAAGACCTGGCATTTGTACGAAGGGCACTTCGAACAGCCGATCGAGGCCGACGGATACCGTTATTCCAGCTTCGACGAGGCCTATCACGCCAAGGCCAAAGGTGCCCGGACACAGGAAATCACCATGACACCGGGAGATATTCTCTACATTCCGCGCGGACAGTACCACGACGCGCTGGCCGCGTCGGATTCCTGCCTGCATCTGTCGTTCGGGACGACCCGGCCGACGGGCCTGGATTTCCTGCGCACGGTGACCCGCGCGGCGACGGCCGATCCCCTGTTTCGCCGAGAGATGCCGACCGTGGATGAACCCGAATTGTACCGTGAACGCGTCCGCGACCTTGCCGGACGGCTGCTGGAGATACTCGACGATCCCAAGGTCACCACCGGGCTGCTGGAAGAACAGCGGCGGCGCCTGTTCGACATGATCCCCGGCTTCGATCTGCCCGATCCCGAATTCGCCGGGTTCTTTCGTGTCCAGGCAACCGGGGTCAAGCTGGCGCGGCGCGGACAGGACTGGCAGGTCAAGACACCGAAGGCCCGGGACACCCTCACCCCCGCCACGGCGGAACTTGCACAATGGGTTCTCGACCGGGACGTCGTCACGCGCGCGGAGTTGGAAACGGGCTTGCCTGATCTCAGCGAACCCGAAATCCGCAACGGTGTCTCCCACCTTAGAACCTTGGGAATCCTATTGCGCGCCTGAGACGCATCGCGTAAATCCGAACAGACCGATTGGGCGCCGCCGGCCGGCGGCGCGCCCCGCACCACGAAAAATCCGAGGATTCCGATGGCCTACGTCATTCCCCAGCCGCCCCAATCGTTTCTGCCCGTCGCCGGTACGGACGACCAGTTCCCCGTGCGCCGCGTCTATTGCGTGGGCCGAAACTATGCCGAACACGCCATTGAAATGGGCCATGACCCGGACCGCGAGCCGCCGTTCTTTTTCATGAAATGCCCCGATAACCTGATGATCGGCGGCGGCGACTGGCCCTATCCGGTCGCCTCGAACGACGTCCATTGGGAACTGGAACTGGTTCTCGGCCTGAAGTCGGGCGGCACGAACATTCCGGCGGCGCAGGCGCTCGACCATGTGTTCGGCTATGCCGTGGGCCTGGACATGACGCGCCGCGACCTACAGGGCGAAGCCAAGAAAATGGGCCGGCCCTGGGATGTCGGCAAGGCATTCGACCTTGCCGCCCCCTGCACGGCGATCCATCCCGCCGACAAGACCGGCCATCCGACCGCCGGGCGCATCTGGCTGGAGCGCAACGGCGAGGTTCGCCAGGATGGCGACCTGAACCAGATGATCTGGAAAATACCGGAAATGATCGAATACCTGTCGGGCCTGTTCACCCTGGCCCCGGGCGACCTGATCTTCACCGGCACGCCCGCCGGCGTCGGCGCCGTGCAGCGCGGCGACGTGCTGAAGGGCGGGGTCGAGGGCGTGGACGAGTTGACCATCAAGGTCGTCTGACATCCGAATTCCCGGCCGGGCGGTCTTTCCGCCTGCCATTGATTTGCCCGATTCCCGCCCTCGGGCGGCCCTGGTTTCGTGGTCTCCTTTTCGTCGCTTGGACGGAGAAAGGAGACCTCTTATGGAAACCATGAAAGCCCCTCTTGCCGCCTTCGCCGTGGCCCTGCCGTTGACGCTCACGGCCTTGGCCGCGGAAGCCATGTTCGACCTGCGCGATCTGTTCTGGGCGTTCTAGGAAGCCTTCAGGCGGCCGATTATTTTCCCGGCCGCTTGAGGGCCAGATACTGGGCCGCGATGGGCAACGCCTGATCCGCCTTCATGCCGGGCTTCATGCGCTCATCGTAGAGCATGCGCAGCATCCAGCGGTCGGCCTCGGTCAGGTCGACGTGACGGCTGCTGTCCGAGAAAATCGAGAAGGTCAGCCCGTCGACGTCGTTGACCAGCCCCATGAGCTGGGTGATTTCCTCGGTCACGCAGGCGCGCAGGAAGATCTTGGGATCGACCCGAACGTTGCCGTACTGGACCTGGGTCACGATTTCCGCCGGAACCGCCGCGTAGCCGAAGGTCAGGGCCCCCGTCTTGTTGATGCGCAGGCGCCCGTGGCAAAAACCGAGCTTCAGCATCCTTTCCGCATCGACCGCCTTGTAGGCCCCCTTGGTGCGCTTTTCGATGACCGCCGGCAGCGACGCTTTGGGCCCGAAAAACACCAGGACGTTGATGGGAATTTTGGAAACGTTGGGGGCCAGGCGCTTTTCCAGGCGCATCACCTCGGAATACACCAGTTTCACCGGATGGCCGGTTTCCTTGGCGATATCGTCAAGTTGACGAACCACCAGTTCCTCGAACAGGGGCGGGTAGCCCTTGCCGATGATCGCGACGTTGATCGGGGCGACCCACTTGATGACGCGGGGAATGCGCTTTTCGTGTTCGGCGCCAAGGGCCACCCCAGCGAACGCCTTGATCAGGTCCGTGTTGGAAACGTTATCTCCGGCCCGCGCGGCCGTGACGGCGGCGACCGTCAGGGCGCAGGCGATGATCAGAAAGCGTGCCGGAAAGCGCATGGCTCATCCTAACAAGGAAACGCCTAACGCACCATGTCGTCGATCAGGAAACCTTGGAACATGGTGATGCCGCAGGCATGGGCGGTCTTGATCGCCAGTTCATCGTCGACGCGCGCCATCACCAGAACCGTGCCGCGCTGCTGCAGGCTCTGGATGGTTTCCTTGAACTTCGGCAGGGAGTTTTCCGTGCCCGGCCGCCAGAACACCTTGGCCAACTTGGCGCCCAGCTTCGGCAGGTCGATCACGCCCAGACTTTCCGGGATGATGGCGTCGATCGCGATGGTGCCGCCGTGGGAGGTGATCAGTTCCGACGCGGTCTGGAACTGATCCCAGTTCTGCAGGATGTTTTCCGCGCGGAATTCCAGGACGAGGCTCGACAGCGCCTTCGCCCCCTTTTCCAGGAGGTTCTGGAACGAGTGGGTGAACACGGTTTCCACGTTCAGGTTGAGGGACGCCTTGGAACGCTCCGGATTGACCTCGTCGAAGCATTCGATGAGCATCTGATCCAGGGACCGGGTCAGGTGCTGGAACACCAGGCCGGCGCCGCGGAAATCCACATTGGTCAGGATGTGCTGGCGGATCATCTCGACCGAGATGAAGTATTCCTTCATGACCGGCATGGGCGGCTTGCCCGGCGTGATCACGACCGTCGCCTGGGAGCGGATGAAGTTGTCCGTGAACGCCTTCTTGCCCATCTTGCGCATGCCGTCGCGCACGACCTGGATATCGCTTTCGCGCAGCGGCCGCGTCTCGCCCGTGCCGACGCCCGCTTCCTTGGCGCGGTCGTCGAAGGTTTCCAGGAACTTGATGGCGTTGCCGATGCGGCCCTGCAGATTGATGATGCGCAGCATGCGCGACTGGTCGATCTGGCTGAAATATTCCGGGAAATTCTGCTGAATGACGCGGATCAGGTCGACCTTGAGCTCCGACGTCCATTCCATCTGGTTGTAGTCGTTGAGCTTCATCAGCAGCGCCGTGTCCGTATTGGTCAGGCGATAGACCTCGGCGCCGCGCCGCTCGCGCGAGCGCTCGTAGGATTCATCGGTTTTCTTGCGAAGCTGCTTATCCTCTTCCTCGGTCATGCCGAGGGTGGAAAAACTGACCAGAATCAGATGATTGGGCTCTTCCGTCCCGCCTTTCCAATTCTTCAGTCGCGTCAGCAGCTTAAGATGCTCGCCGCCACCTGGGCTTGAATCAGCCATGAAATTTCCGGTCCATTTTCGTCAATGGGCTTAATTTTGGTTCATACGATGTATTCCGGGCAAGAACAATGCCTGAACAAACCATCCATATCAGGTAGTTGATAAGACTGTCTTAATTGCCCCGCCGCCTTATATCAGCATTTCCTCGATATGCAGCCCTTGAAAGGCCGTGATTCCAATCTCGCGCCCGACCCGCAACCCCAATTCGGAATCGACTCGGCACAGAACGACGATGCATCCCGCGTCCTGGGCCTGCTTTATGACCGAACGGTTGCGCGCCAGGGTCTCCATGCCGCTCTCGCGCCAAGGAATTTTCGCGATATTGGCATTGAAGCCGGCCAGGTTGAGCACCGCGAGCGACGCCGGATCGACGATGTCGACGGCGATGGTGCCGCCCTGGGCGCGCACGGCGGTCTGTGCCGCTTCGTACTTGCGCAGGTCACGCAAGACGTCCGCCAGACGCAGTTCGACAATGACGTTGGACAGTTTGGCGGCGCCATTCGCGGCCAGGAATTTCTGGAATGCCGCGCCGGTAACCGATTCCAACGTCAGGTTGAGGGCGCACTTTCCGCCTTCCGGGTTGTAGTGCCGGTACATGCCCAGCATCAGCGGATCCAAAGCCAGGGTCAGTTGCGGGAACAGGGGGTCGGACTCATGGATGCTGACGTTCTTCAGCGCGTCGGAGCCCAGAATATCCATGCGCATGTAGTATTCCCGGGCAATCACCGTCGGCGGCTTGCCCTCGGCGATCAGGGTGATCGACTGGCCCTGCACATAGGTTTCGGCGAATGCCTTGTCACCGATCTTGGCATGGACGGCGCGCACGGTCTGGCTGTCGGCCGCGTTGAGCATCCGCATCCCGTCCGCCCCCGCGATCACGCCCTGTTCCTT
Organism: uncultured Alphaproteobacteria bacterium; assembly: GCA_963976055.1. Taxonomy (GTDB): domain Bacteria; phylum Pseudomonadota; class Alphaproteobacteria; order Rhodospirillales; family Casp-alpha2; genus UBA1479. The sequence continues at coordinate 166,178 of CAXBJB010000001.1, read as the reverse complement.
GGCGCGCTCCTCGAACGCTTCGAGAAAGCGGATCGCACCGGCCATCTGGGTCGTCATGTCGATGGTGCGCACGATCTTCGTCTGGTCGACGGCGGCGACCTTGTCGGGGAATTCCTCCTGCAGGATCTTGAACAGGCTCATCTTCAGTTCCTGGGGAACCTCCATCCTGTTCATTTCCGTCAGGTTCGCGATGACGGCGATATTGGTTGGCGACAGCTGATACGCCCCGCCGCCCCGCACGCGGGCGACGCGGGTATGGATTTCGGCGATTTCGTCCATCAGATGCTCGTCGTCTTCAGACAGCCCCAGGTCGGAAAGATCGACCAGCAAAAGGGTGTTCACATCCCCCTTCCTGCCCCCCATGGCCCGAAGTTTCTTGAGCAGATCGGTGGCGTCCCCCGCCATTGATGAAGCCCCGAATGCCATCTTGCGTTTCCGTTTCGTTGTTTCTGCGAGGCCGGCCTAAGCGCCGCCCTTCGAGGCCGCCCCACCGGCCAGAAGTTTGTCGACGTGATAGCCCTGAAACAGGTTGATGCCAAGACTCTGGCCGATGGTGACCGCCTGCTCGTCATCGACATGGGCCAATACCATAACCGTGCCGCCCTCCTGCATGGTGCGGATATCGTCCTTGGCCTGAAGATACGTCTCCTCGGCGTCGCCCCGCCACATGACCTTGGCCATCTTGACCTTCAGACGGTGCAGATTGACCACGCCCAGCGTTTCCGGCTGCACGTTGTCGATGGCCACGGTGCCGCCCTTCTTGTGGATCAGCTCACAGGCGGTCTGGAACTGGCTGAAATGCTGGAACATGTTGTCCTGGCGGAACTCGATGACCACACCGGCCAGGCCGCCGTCGCCACCTTCGTTGAGAAAGTGATCGAAGGCGTTGGTGAACACGGTCTCCACGTTCATGTTCAGGGACCGCTTGGACTTGTCGCCCGCAACGGCGCCGATGCAGTACAACAATGCCTGGTCGAAGGTCAGGGTCAGCTGATTGAACACGTTGCCGGTGCCGCGGATATCGACCCCGCGCAGGATCGACTGCTTCAACAGATCGACCCCCACGTAATATTCGGTCATCACCGGCTGCGCCGGTTTGCCCGGCACGATCCGGGCCGCGGTCTGCGAGCGGATGTAACGCTTGCCGAATTCGCGCGGGCCCAGCTTGCGCAGCGCGTCGCGCAGCTTTTGGATGTCCTGCATGTTGAGCGGCCGTTCGCCGCCGTCGTCGCCGGCGGTTTCGCGGCGGCGGTCGCCGTAGGCGTCCAGGAACCGCTTGGCCGCGTCCAGGCGGGCCCCCAGATCGATCGGCCGGATCAGGCGGGCCTGGTCGATCTTGGAAAAATGCTCCGGCAGGTGGTGCTGAATGACGCGCATGATGTCGACCTTCAGGTCCATCATCGCTTCCATGCGGTTGAATTCAGCAAGCTTGATCAGGATCGCGGTGTCCAGATCGGACAGCTTGTACACATGTCCGCCACGGGAATGAACGAAGGTGAGAAAGGCGCCTTCAAGCGCCTGCTGCACGCCTTCCTGCTGATCGGGCATGCCAAGCGTCGTGAAGGACACCAGCAGCAGATGGTTGACGTCGGATTCAGGCGCCGACCAATGGTCCAACGTTTCCATCAGGTCGTGAATCGTGCCGATCTCGCCGCCGGGATCGCCGTTTGCGCCCGCATTCAGGGTTTCCACGGTCCGCCTCCTCCGTGGGCAGCCGCCGGTCCCCGTCCGGCAGCGCCGAGCGGCAGTATAGCCTTAAAATAAAACCCTTTGCCAACAAGGCTTTAGTTATAGCCACCCGACCTGTCGTCCGGGGCCGTCAATCGCCGTCGCTCGGCAACGGCAGGGAGACGGTCACCCGCAGGCCCCGGGGCGTCAGATTTTCCAATCGAATGTCGCCGCCATGGGCGCGCACGATGTTGCGCGTGATCGCCAGACCCAGCCCAACCCCGCCCGTTTCATGGCTGCGCGAGGTTTCCAACCGGGTGAAGGGTTCGAACACGCTGTCCTGGTCGGCTTCGGGGATTCCGGGGCCGTCGTCTTCGACCGTGACCAGGATTTCGCCGTTCCCCAGGCGCGCGGCCAGGCGCGCCCGGCCACCGTAATGAACCGCGTTCTGGGCCAGATTGCGGATCGCCCTCTTGATCGCCGTCGGCTGGCAGGTCATGACGGCCGGCCCCGTCGGCGTGAACGTCACGTCCAACCCCATGTCGCTCAGTTCCTGGGCCACATCGCGGCACAGCGCCGCGACGTCCGTGGACGCTGTCTGGCCCCCCGCCTGCTCGTCGCGGGCGAAGGCCAGCGTCGCCTCGGTGATGCGTTCCATCTCGTCCAGGATGTTCAGGATCTTCTGCTTGTTTTCCGCATCGTCGGTGATGAATTCGGCGCGCAGGCGCAGCGACGTCAGCGGCGTGCGCAGGTCATGGCTGATGGCGGCCAGCATGCGCGTGCGGTCGGCGACGAAGCGGTGCAGGCGCTCCTGCATGGTGTTGAAGGCGGCGGTCGTGCGGCGGATTTCACCAGGGCCCCGGGGCATCAGCGGCGGCGGCACGTCGCCACGGCCGAGCGCATCGGCGGCGGCGGCCAGTTCGCGCAGCGGGCGGGTCAGGCGTCGCACGATCAGGAAACTGACGGCGGACACGGCCAGCACCATCAGCACCATGGCGATCAAGGCGCGGATGCCCCACACACGGGGCGGAGGGGCGGCCCATTCCCCGTTCAGCCATTCACCGCCGCCCAACGACACGGACAACGCCAAACCGACGGGATGGCGCGGCGGCCCGGCGGGGCGGCTGATTTCCTCTTTCCCCTCACCGCCATGCCATTGCCTGTGGAGGCGGTGAAGGAACGGCGGCAGGGGCAGCAGCCGGCGGCCGTCGAAATCCGCGACCATGACCAAGATCCTCCGCTTGTCGTCATCGCCCAGGCGCGCCGCCAGAGTGCGCACATAATCGTTGTCGACAACGTCCGCCATGTCCGCCGGCACCGCGTTGGTCGGCGCGATCCAGAACCGCACGCGGGTCGAGGTCGCCGCCGTCAGGATCGTCTGGGTCAGGGCCGCGTCGCGTTGCGCCCCCAAACGGTCCAGCATCTGCACCAGCGAAGCCGCGCGCTGCATGACCTGTTCGCGCCGCGCGTTGGCGATGTCGTCGCGGCGTTCCGACGTGAACACGACGAAGCTGACGACCTGGGCGACGGTGATCGCGACCAATAAGGACGCAATCAGCTGTCCTGCCAGGGACCGCGGCCAGGGCAATCTGAAGGCCGGCAGTCTGAAGCGGGGCGCCGTCATGGCCGGACGGTTTCGACAGGGGCGGCAAAGCTGTATCCGCCGCCCCAATGGGTCTTGATGTATTCGGGATGGCGCGCGTCGCGTTCGACCTTCTTGCGCAGGCGGCTGACCTGATTGTCGATGGCGCGGTCAAACAACTGCGCCGTGCGCCCACGGGTCAGGTCCAACAACTGATCGCGATTCAGAACCCGGCCCGGATGGCGCACGAACACGCCCAACAGAAGGCTTTCCCCCGTCGACAGGGCGATGGGATCGCCCCCGGGGCCGCTCAACACCTGAGCGCCCGGATCGAAGGTCCAGGGCCCGAAGCGGTAGCGGGTGCCGGGCGTCTCGGCCTCGACCGGCGGCATGGCGCCGGCGCGGCGCAGCACGGCCTTGATGCGGGCCAGCAGTTCACGCGGATTGAACGGCTTGGTCACGTAATCGTCGGCGCCCATTTCCAGGCCGATGATGCGGTCCGTATCGTCGGCCATGGCGGTCAGCAAAATCACCGGCAGGGAGGTGGTCGCGCGCAGGTGGCGGCACAGCGACAGGCCGTCCTCGCCCGGCATCATGATGTCCAGAACCACCAGGTCGATGGCGCTGGTGTCCAGCGCCTGACGCGCCGATTGGGCGCGGTCGGCCGTGGTCACCCGGTAACCGTGCTCTTTCAAATAGCGCGCCAGGGCGTCCCGGATATCCGGATGGTCGTCGACGACCAGGATGTGTTCGCTGTCGGGCATGTCTCATTTCTTTCCAGGACGTCACTATGCCAAAGGCCCGCGGGGCGGCGGGCAAAAATTTGTAACCAACTGTGTCATCCCGGCGGAGCGCCACGTTTTGCGACAATAGACGCGTTTGCCGCCATATTTGAGCGACGTTTGCAGGGTCTCTTGGGGGCATCGAAAGCCACGAAACAAGGAGACAATCGATGGCACGCACCCACCGTATGAAGACCCACACCAAGATCGTCCTCGGCGCCCTGGCCGTCGCGACCGTGATTGGCGGGGCCGCCTTCGCCGCCCAGGCCGACTACCGCGGCCATCATGGCAAGTCCGGCGACCGGGCCGAATGGCTGTTCGAACGCTATGACGCCAACCAGGACGGCAAGATCACCAAGGACGAGATCACGGCCGCCCGCAAGGCATCCCTCGCCAAGTACGACGCCGACAAGGACGGCCAACTGTCGCTGGACGAATTCCAGGGCCTGTTCAACGAAATCATGCGCCACCGCATGGTCCGCATGTTCCAGAAGCTCGACCGTGACGGCGACGCCAAGGTCTCGGAAGCCGAGATCGCCCGCCGGGTCGACCGCATGATGGCGCACCTCGACCGCAACGACGACGGCGAGATCGAACGCGGCGAACTGAAGCGCAAGCACAAGGACCGTGACCATGACCGCGACGAACGCGGCCATCACGGCGAGCGCAGATAACCTTCCCCAGCCGCCGCCCGCCCCAGCGGCGGCATCATGGAAACGCCGCGTCCCCCAAAGGGCGCGGCGTTTTCTATGCGCTTAATCCGAATCCATCCAGATCGTGAACGGCCCGTCGTTGGTCAGAGTCACCCGCATGTGCGACCGGAACCGGCCCATCGCCACATCGACGCCTTCGGCCTTGAGATGATCCGCGAACGCCAGGTACAGGCGTTCCGCCGTTTGCGGATCGGCGGCCCCCGAAAACCCGGGGCGGTTGCCCCGCTTCCAGTCGGCGGCCAGGGTGAACTGGCTGATCACCAGGGCCTGGCCGCCGACGTCCTGGATCGACAGGTTGGTCTTGCCCTGGGCGTCCTCGAACATCCGCATGTTGGCGACCTTGCGCGCGAAATACTGCACGGTTTCGTCCGTGTCCTGCGGCTCGGCGCAGACCAGGACCACCAGACCGGGGCCGATCGCGGCCAGGGGCGCTTCCGCGCCCGCATCATCGACCAGGGAAACCCCGGCCGCCGTCACCCGTTGCAGCAATGCCCGCATGTGCGTTTCCTCCGTAACCGCGACTATAGGTGTGGCCAATTCGTGACGGCAAGCGGCGGGCGGTTGATTTCCCGGCTGTCCACGGGTTAAGTGGGGCCCGACAACGACACCATCGGTTGGGAGCCGACTTCATGAAGTTCTTCGTCGACACGGCGGACGTCGCCGAAATCAAACGCCTGAACGACACCGGCCTGGTGGACGGCGTGACCACCAACCCATCCCTGATCGCCAAGTCGGGGCGCGACTTCATCGAGGTGGTGAAGGAAATCTGCGCCATGGTCGACGGCCCCGTATCGGCCGAGGTCACGGCGACGGACGCCGCCGGCATGATCGAGGAAGGCCGCAAGCTGGCCAAGGTCGCCAAGAACGTGGCGGTCAAGGTACCGCTGACCGAGGCCGGGCTGACCGCTTGCAAGACGCTGAGCCAGGCCGGCACGCCGGTCAACGTGACGCTGTGCTTTTCCGCCGCCCAGGCATTGCTGGCGGCCAAGGCGGGGGCGGCCTTCATCTCGCCCTTCGTCGGCAGACTCGACGACATCGGCCAGGACGGCATGAGCCTGATCGGCGAGATTGCCGAGATCTATTCCAACTACGACTTTCAGACGGAAATCCTCGTCGCTTCCGTGCGCTCGCCGCAGCATGTGGTCGACGCCGCACGCATCGGCGCCGACGTGTGCACCCTGCCGCCGGGGGTGATCTGGCAATTGTTCAAGCATCCGCTGACGGACAAGGGCCTGGAAGCCTTCCTGAAGGACTGGGAAAAGACCGGCCAGTCGATTCTGTAATCGCGGCCTTCTTTGGCGTTCAGCGAACAGCGGAACGCCTGCCCGCCGCGCCGCCGCCGTTGACCGCCCGCCAATAGATGTCGGCCCAGGCCTCCCTGTCTTCCATATAGCTGGAGTAAGACACCACCTTGTCGACGGTCTCTCCGTCCTCGGACAGGGGGACGCGGGCGGCGACCTGGATTTCATCCTTCCAGGGATTGTACGGCTTGAGCGCATGGACGAAAATGAGCGGCCGGCGCGCCTCCGATACCATCTCGTATTGGCGCTGTCCGATGTAAGCCAGCGCGGGCGCCGCGATTTCCGACACCATGCGGCCCGTCATATCGACCCCCTTCAGGGCCGTATGGCCGGTCCCCCAGAATCGGTAGGTGAAGGTCTTGGCCCCGTCGCCGACGTCGGCCACCGCCATGTATGGAATAACGTCCGCCGGCAATTTGTGGAGCTTGAAGTCTGACCACCGGGGCATGGCCCGGTCGCCTTGCAGCGCGCGGCAATGGGCAAGGAACGCGTCCAGCTTGGGCGAAGACACGTCCTGCGGCGCCACCACAGCGAACTGACGCGCCTCCTCGGCCTCGGATTCACTCACGGCGGTATGCCCTTCATTGCCTATGCTGGACGTTAGAATGGGTAAAAAGTAACACACATGTCTTGCATAGGCCTGACGACTGGCACCGTGAAAATTAGAAACTGGTGCTGGTTTTGCATAGATAGACGACGATAATGGCGGATTGATCCATTATCATTGAGACCGCCGTTCATGGGCCGAAAGCCCCAACAAGAAACATCCGCTTCCGCTGGCGCTTCTGCCGGCGAGACCGCGCGCTTGGCGCGCGTTTTCACGCGGCGCACCTTGCTGGGAAATGGCGCCGCCCTTGCCGCCGGCGGCATCGGAATGGCCGTCGCGCCGATGCTGATCCGCCCGGCCAACGCCAAGGGCGAAACCGTCAACGTGCTGACCTGGACCGGCTACGTCCCCGCCCGCTTCGCCCAGGCCTTCAAGAAGAAAACGGGCATCACCGCCAACATCACCACCGTCGGCTCCAACGAGGAAATGCTGACCCAGGTCACCGCGACCCACGGCCGCGCCTGGGACGTGATTTCCCCCTCCGCCCACCGCAAGAGCCAGTGGCTGGCCCTCAACATGACCCAGGCCTGGGACATGAAGAAGATCCCGAACCTGGCCAACGTGCAGCCTGCGTTCCTGAAAATTTCCGAAAACTGGTCCTGGAACAAGGGTCAGCACCACCTGCCCCATATCTGGGGGACGGAAGGCATCGCCTGGCGCACGGACCGCTTCATGGGTGTCTACGGCAATCTATCCCTGGCCGACCTGTGGCTGCCCGAAATGAAGGGATTGGTCCAGGGCCGGGCCCATTCCCTGATGTCCGGGATCGGGCGCATGCTGGCCGAACAGGGAAAACTGCCGCCGTTTCAGGACGCCTACAAGGACGAGAGCGCCATGCGCGCCATCTGGAGCGACATCCTCAAATTCGCCCTCGCGCACAGGCCTTGGATGCGCGCGTTCTGGCACGACCACGAAAGCCAGAAAACCAACTTCACCCGCAACGGCGTGGTGATCGGCCAGACCTGGGACGGCCCCGCCATCGAACTGATCAAGGCCGGCCAGCCGATCGCCTACATGGCGCCGAAGGAAGGGGCCTTTGCCTGGATGGACGGACTGTCGCTGACGGCGGCGGCCAAGAACGTCGATGCCGCCCATGCCTTCGTCGATGCGCTCTACACCGCCCGCGCCGGCGCCCAGATGAGCAACGCCTCGGGCTATAATTCCGTGGTCCAGGGGGTCGAAGGCCTGCTGACCAAGAAGACCCGCCAGGCATTCAAGGATGCCTATCCGGGCGACGCGCTCGAGAAGCTGTGGTGGTGGCCGGACGAGCCCGTGTGGTTCGCGGGCCTGCGCAACGCTTACCGCGACCGGTATCTGGCGTCCTAAAGAAAAAGCCGGGACCGCACCGCGGCCCCGGCCTTGAATTCCATACTCCGATCCGGATCAGAGCTCTTCGAGCGCTTCCCTGAGCAGGCCGATCATCGCGTCGATGTCGGACTCATTGGCGACGAAGGCCGGGGCCACGACGCCGCAGTCGCCCGTGAACTTTACATGCAGGCCGCGCCAGAACAGGTCTTTCTGGAACTGCGTGCCGAGCGCGCCCGGATTGCCCTTGGGCTTCAGTTCGATGGCGCCGATCATGCCGTAGCCCCGGATGTCGGCCAGGCAGTCGAGCCCTTCGAGGGAATACAGCGCCTTCTGGAAATGATCGACCATGCCGGCCGCCTTCGCGAAGGTATTGTCGGCTTCGTAGATCTTCTGTACGGCGACGCCGGCGGCGCAGGCCGCCGGATGGGACGAATAGGTATAGCCGTGGAACAGCTCGATCGCGTTCTCGGGCGCCGCGTTGATGATGGTCTCGTAAATCTCGTCCTTCACGGCGATCGCACCCATGGGCTGACAGCCGTTGGTGATCGCCTTGGCCATGGTCATCAGGTCCGGGGTGACGCCGAAGGCCTGGGCCGCGAAGGGCGCCCCCGTGCGGCCGAAGCCGGTGATGACCTCGTCGAACACCAGCAGGATGCCGTGGGCGTCACAGATTTCACGCAGCCGTTCCAGGTATCCCTTGGGCGGCACGAGGCAGCCCGTGGACCCGGCGATCGGTTCCACGAAGCAGGCGGCGATGGTCGATCCGCCGACGTTCTCGCAGATACGTTGCAGGTCGTCGGCAAGCTCGGCCCCCTTTTCCGGCTGGCCCCGAACGAAGGTCTGCTTGGGGTCCCAGGTATGGCGCATGTGCACAACGCCCGGCATCATGCCGGAAAACGTCTCGCGGTTCTTGACCATGCCGGACAGGGACGTGCCGCCGATGTTGACGCCGTGATAGGCGCGCTCGCGGCTGACGAAGCGCGTGCGGTGGCCCTGGCCCTTGACCCGATGATAGGCCATGGCGATCTTCAGCGCCGTGTCGATGGCTTCCGAGCCCGAGTTGGCGAAGAAGATGTGGTTCATGGGCTCGGGCGTGATGCGGGCGACCCGCTGGGCCAGATCGAAGGCCCCCGGGTGGCCCAGCTGAAACGGCGGGGTGTAGTCGTTTTCCAAAAGCTGCTCATACACCGCCTGGGCGATTTCCTTGCGCCCGTGGCCGAGCGGGCAGCAGAACAGGCCCGACGAGCCGTCGAGAATCTTGCCGCCCTTGTGATCGTAATAATGCAGGCCCTCGCCGCGCACGACGATGCGCGGGCTTTTCTTGAAGTCTCGGTTGCCGGTGAAGGGCATCCAGTTCTCTTCAAGGGAATTGGTGTTGTATTCCATGATTGTTCCTCCTCGGGGCGCTGCAGGTCGGTTCCTGGCGGTGGATATGCCGTGCGGCCCCTGGCAAAATGCGGGGCCGCCGGACTTGTCAGTTGATTGGCGCCATCGTAATCTGCGCTCCTGGCACCATGTTAGAGCCAGACTCGGCGATTCCCTGGACCACTTTTCGCACTTGTGCAGACCATCGGACGACCATGCGCGACGGCATATTCCACCTGGACCGGCGACCCAACATCTCGATCCAAGGCCAGATCCGCGAGATGCTGGTTTCGGCCATCCTCGGCCGCCAGTTGCCGGCGGGCGACCCCCTACCGTCGTCGCGCAAACTGGCGAAAAGTCTGAGCGTATCGCGCAATACGGTGGTCTTGGCCTATCAGGGGTTGGTCGACGACGGCTATCTGGAATCCCGCGAACGGTCGGGCTTCTACGTCACCGACGACATCATGGAAGGCCGCGCCGACGAGCCCGCCGCGCCGCCGCCCGCCCCGGACCCGCGGCCCGGCAACGGCCCCGATTGGGCCGCGCGGTTCCAGGTCCATCCGTCCGATCAGATCAATATCGAAAAGCCGGGCAACTGGCTGACCTATCCCTATCCGTTCATTTACGGCCAGGTGGACCAGTCCCTGTTCCCCATCGCGCAGTGGCGGGAATGCTCGCGCCAGGCGCTGGGCCGCAAGGGCATGGACGTATGGACCGGCGACGCGCTCGCCGCCGACGACCCCATGCTGGTGGAACAGATTCAGACGCGCCTGCTGCCGCGCCGGGGCATCCTGGCCCGTGACGATGAAATCCTGGTGACCCTGGGCGCGCAGAACGCGCTCTATATCCTGGCCGCGCTTTTGGTTCGCGAGGGCACCTGCGTCGCCATCGAGGATCCGGGCTATCCCGACGTACGCAACATCTTCGGGCTGAAGACGGACCACATCCTGCCGGTCCCGGTGGACGCCCACGGCCTGCCCGTGAACCGGCAGCTCGACGGCGCCGACATCGTGTTCGTCACACCGTCGCACCAGGCGCCGACCACGGTGACCATGCCCAAGGCCCGGCGGCAGGACCTGCTTGCCCGCGCCGGGGAAAAGGACTTCGTGATCATCGAAGACGATTACGAATGGGAAACCAATTACGTGTCCGAACCGACGCCGGCGCTCAAATCGATGGATACGGCCGGACGGGTGATCTACGTGGGATCGCTGTCGAAGACCCTGTTCCCTGGCCTGCGCCTGGGCTATCTGGTCGGCCCGGCGCCGCTGATCAAGGAAGCCCGCGCCCTGCGCCGCCTGATGCTGCGCCACGCGCCCAACAACAACCAGCGCACGGCGGCCCTGTTCCTGGCCCTCGGCCATCACGACAGCCTGGTCCACAAGTTGCAGAAGGCCTACCGCGAACGCTGGAAGATCATGGGCCGGGCTCTGGCCGACCACCTGCCCGGCTGGTCCAAGGCGCCGACCTTCGGCGGCACCAGCTATTGGGTCAGCGGGCCGGACGGTTTCGACGCCGGCAAGCTGGCCGACCGGGCGCTCGACGATGGCGTGATCATCGAGCCGGGCCGCGTCAATTTCGCCGCCAAGAACGCCGCCCGCAACCATTTCCGCCTGGGATTCTCGTCGATCGCGGCGGAGCGGATCGAGCCGGGCATCCGCCTTCTGGCCGACATCATCAAGCGCGACATCTGAACCTGATCCGTATCAAGTTGCCCCCCCGGCCCGCAGTGGTAACATCGACGCCCTGAACAGGCCGGGAGAGTTATCATGCGCATCGGCGTGCCCAAGGAAATCAAGGTTCACGAGTATCGGGTCGGCCTGACGCCCGCGAGCGTCGCCGAGGCCGTGCACCAGGGCCATAGCGTGCTGGTCGAGACGGGTGCCGGCAACGGCATCGGCGCCGCGGACGAGGCCTATGTCCAGGTCGGGGCGGAGATCGAACCCGACGCCGCCGCCGTGTTTGCCCGGGCGGACTTGATCATCAAGGTCAAGGAGCCCCAGGCCGAGGAACGCCGGATGCTGCGCGAGGGGCAAATCCTGTTCACCTACCTGCACCTGGCCCCCGATCCCGAACAGACGCGTGAACTGCTGGACACGGGCGTCACCGCCATCGCCTATGAAACCGTGACCGACGCCGGGGGCGGCCTGCCCCTGCTGCGCCCCATGTCGCAGGTCGCCGGCCGCATGGCCGTGCAGGCGGGCGCGCACTGCCTGGAAAAGGAAGCCGGCGGGCGCGGCATCCTGCTGTCGGGCGTGCCCGGCGTGGCTCCCGCCAAGGTGGTCGTCATCGGCGGCGGCACGGTCGGCGCCAACGCCGCCGTGGTGGCGTTGGGCATGGGGGCGGACGTGACAGTACTGGACACCAACGTGGCCACGCTGCGCAGCCTGGAACACCGCATGGGCCTGGGCCTGAAGACCGTCTATTCCAACCGCCACACGCTGGAGGAACAGGTCACCGCCGCCGACCTGGTGATCGGCGCCGTTCTGGTGCCGGGCGCCGAAGCCCCCAAACTGGTGACGCGCGGCATGGTCATGGTCATGAAGGCCGGGGCGGCCATCGTCGACGTCGCCATCGACCAGGGCGGCTGCTGCGAGACGTCGCGCCCGACCACGCATGCGGCGCCGACCTTCGTGGTCGACGAGGTGGTCCATTACTGCGTCGCCAACATGCCGGGGGCGGTCGCCCATACCTCGGCCTATGCGCTCAACAACGCGACCCTGCCCTTCATCCTGGCCCTGGCCGACAAGGGTGCCGAACAGGCCCTGGCCGACGACCCCCATCTGCTGGCGGGCCTCAACGTGCACAAGGGCAAGCTGACCTATCGGGCCGTGGCCGAGGCCCAGGGCCTGCCGTTCGAGGACCCGCGCACCGCCCTGGGTGCCTAAAACAGCGGCAAATCGCATAAAAATCTCAAAAATGGGACGATATCGCACCATAAACCGGTTTCTGGCCGGACCAAAAGGCGGCAACTGGCCCTATCCTCTGGACCAGGGAAGGCCTACCTACATCGTCACGGCATGCGGCGGTGAGCGCCGCGCCGAATAGGGGCCAATGGACGTGCCCGGCGCCGCGCGCCAACCGCGTCAAGGGTGCTATAACGTACGGAACAACACTCCATGCCGGCCCCACGCGGCGGCCGGCCAAACTGCTTACGGGAGGATCCCAAGCATGACCAAGATGAACACGGAAGAGGCCTTCGTTAAGGTCCTGCAGATGCACGGCATCGAACATGCCTTCGGCATCATCGGCTCGGCCATGATGCCGATTTCGGACCTGTTCCCCAAGGCGGGGATCACCTTCTGGGACTGCGCCCATGAATGCAACGCCGGCATGATGGCCGACGGCTTCACGCGTTCTTCCGGCAAGATGGCCATGTGCGTGGCCCAGAACGGCCCCGGCATCACCAACTTCGTGACCCCGGTCAAGACCGCCTATTGGAACCACACGCCGATGCTGCTGGTCACGCCGCAGGCCGCCAACAAGACCATCGGACAGGGCGGCTTCCAGGAAATCCCGCAGATGGCCCTGTTCGAGGACATGGTCTGCTACCAGGAAGAGGTCCGCGACCCGACCCGCATCGCCGAGGTCCTGAACCGCGTGATCACCGAAGCCTGGCGCGGCTCCGGCCCGGCGCAGATCAACGTGCCGCGCGATTTCTGGACCCAGATCGTCGACATCGACCTGCCCCAGGTCATCGAACTGGAGCGCCCGTCGGGCGGCAAGCAGGCCATCGCCGACGCCGCCAAGATGCTGTCGGGCGCCAAGTTCCCGGTCATCCTGAATGGTGCGGGCGTGGTGCTGTCGGGCGGTATCGAGGCCTCGAAGGCGCTGGCCGAACGCCTGTCCGCCCCCGTGTGCTGCGGCTATCAGCACAACGACGCCTTCCCGGGCTCGCACCCGCTGTTCGCCGGTCCGCTCGGCTACAACGGCTCCAAAGCCGGCATGGAATTGATCTCCAAGGCCGACGTGGTGCTGGCCTTGGGCACGCGGCTCAATCCGTTTTCGACCCTGCCCGGCTACGGCATGGATTACTGGCCGAAGAACGCCAAGATCATCCAGGTCGACATCAAGGCCGAGCGCATCGGCCTGACCAAGAAGGTTGACGTGGCCATCCAGGGCGACGCCAAGCAGGTCGCCGAACAGATCCTGGCCGGGCTTGCCCCGACCGCCGGCGACGCCGGGCGCAAGGAACGCGAGGACCTGATCTCCACCACCAAGTCGCGCTGGCTGCAGACCCTGTCGTCCATGGACCACGAAGACGACGATCCGGGCACGACCTGGAACGAACGGGCGCGCAACAAGCACCCGGAACGGATGAGCCCGCGCATGGCCTGGCGCGCCATTCAGGCGGCGCTTCCGCGCGACGCCATCATCTCGTCCGACATCGGCAACAACTGCGCCATCGGCAACGCCTATCCGACCTTCGAGCAGGGCCGCAAGTACCTGGCCCCGGGCCTGTTCGGGCCCTGCGGCTACGGCTTCCCGTCGATCATGGGTGCGAAGATCGCCTGCCCGGACACGCCCGTCGTGGGCTTCGCCGGGGACGGCGCCTTCGGCATCTCCGCCAACGAAATGACCGCCGTCGGCCGCGACGAATGGCCGGCGATCACCATGGTCATCTTCCGCAACTACCAATGGGGTGCGGAAAAGCGCAACACCACGCTGTGGTATCAGGACAACTTCGTCGGCACGGAACTGGACCTCGACGTCCAATACGCCAAGATCGCCGAAGCCTGCGGCCTCAAGGGCGTGCAGGTCACGACCATGCAGGAACTGACCGAAGCCCTGGACGCCGCCGTCAAGGCGCAGATGGAAAACAAGACCACGACCTTCATCGAGGTCATCCTGAACCAGGAACTGGGCGAGCCGTTCCGCCGCGACGCCATGAAGGCGCCGGTCGAGGTCGCGGGGATCAATTCCGGCGACATGCGCCCGCAGAAAGGGGCCTAACCGCCCTTGCAAGAGGCCGGGAGACCGCGGCAACCACCGCCCGTCTCCCGGCCCTCCCCTTTTTCCCGGGCGCCCCTTTCTTGCGGGCGCCCCTTTTTTTGGGTGTATGCTGAATCATGCTGAGCACCATCCCCTACGAAGTCCCTCAATACCTGCTTGACCGCGCCCGCGGCCTGGACCGCGTGCCCATGGCCGTGGCCGGGGCCGACAACATGGTGGTCATGGAGAGTGTCCGGCAGGCCGCCGAGGCGGGGCTGATCGACCCGGTCCTGGTCGGCGACGCGGGCGCGATCCGGCGCCTGGCGCGCGACGCGGGCTGGGATATCTCCGGCTACCGTCTGGTCGATACCGGCGAAACGGACGAAGCCGCCGCCGCCCGCGCCGCCGTCGCCCTGGCCCGTGGCGGCGAGGTCGATGCCCTGATGAAGGGACACGTCCACACGGATGCCCTGATGGCCGCCGTGGTCAACCGCGAGGCCGGCCTGCGCGCGGGCCGCCGCCTCAGCCACGTGTTTCACATGACCGTGCCGGGCTCGGACCGGGTGCTGATGATCACCGACGGTGCGGTCAACGTGGCGCCCGACGAAGGCACCCTGATCGACATCACCAACAACGCAGTCGGCCTCTGCCATGCGCTCGGCAATGCGGAGCCCAAGGTTGCCATCCTGTCGGGCACGGAAAGTGCGATCCCCGCCATGCCGTCGAGCATACAGGCCAAGGCGATCGTCGCGCGCGCGGGGGGGGGCGAGGTCATCGGGGCCCTCGTCGACGGGCCCTTCGCCTTCGATAACGCCGTGTCGCCCGAGGCGGCGAAGCTGAAGGGCATCGACAGCCCCGTCGCCGGCAACGCCGACATCCTGGTCGTGCCCAACATCGAAACGGGCAACGGGCTGTTCAAGATGATGGTCTATTTCATGAGCGGCCTGGCCGCGGGCGTGGTGCTGGGCGCGAAGGTGCCGATCGTGCTGACGTCCCGCGCCGATCCGCCCGAAGCCCGCTTCGCCGCCACCGCCATCGCCGCCATCGCGGCCGCCCGGGAAGACTAACGGTCCAGCTTAAGCCGCCGCACCATGGCTTTCGGCGCCTGGGCGCAATCGTGGCGGGCAAAGACATTGCGGCCGGGATCGCGGATCAAGACCATGCGTTCCACCAGGGACCGGCCCAGTTCACGATTGACCTTGCGGGTCAGGGTCCGGGCCATCCGCTCCAGATCGAAATCGTTGTAGTCCGATCCGGCCAACCCCGCGTCGGACAACGCGATGTTGACCATGTGATAGATCACCGGCGCGATGTCGCAGATATCCTCCACCGCATTCCGTTCGGCCATGATGGCGACCGGCAACACGGTCTCCGCGGTGCCCCGCTTGCCGACGAACGGCCGGGGGATGGGCACATGCTTGAACAGGATCGTCGGCGGCGGCGTGTCCTCCTCCGGGGAAGCGGCCCGCCGCTGTGTCGGTAGGGCGGCGGCGATGCCGGACATCGGGCCGGACCTGGACTCTTCGGCCTTGTGAACGGTATCGGCCGGCGCCCCCACCGGGGGAATAATCACAACACCGTCCTGGGGCGGGGGGACGTCCGCGGCTGGGGCGGCGGCTTCAGGCGCAGGGGGTGTTTCGGCGTTCTCGGCGGTTGCCGTGCTCAGGTCGTTCAGGGCGATGTAGAGATAGCCCGCCAGGGCCAGCATGGCGACCGTGGCGCCAATCAGGTATTTGGGGTCCTTGAACGCCAGATAGGCCAGACGCTTCAGGCCGCTGCCCTCTTCCTTGGCGCGGCGGTCGGCGGCATCCGCATGCTTGCGCGCCAGGAATTCCTGCGCCTTGCGGGTCCGCAGGTCCTTGATGGAGCGCAGCAGGGCGACGGCGTCGTCCGTGGGCGTGGCACCGCCGGCGTTGGCGAACATGCGTTCGATCTCGCCCTCGACCCGGGTAATTTCCAGCTCGTCCCCCTTGCGGGTGAACAACTGGCGGGTCACGGCCTCCAGGCAGCTTCGGAGCGCCGCCGCGTTGGGCGCGCTGGCAATCACGGCGATCAGGCCCTCGTTCGGGTCCTCGAACACCTTCTCCCAATCGGTCACGCCCGACGGCGTTTGCGGAAACGCGGGTTTGCTCATGCCTGATCCATGCCTTGTCGCGCGGCAAAGGGATGTGCCGATCATCACAATATATATAAAAAAATGCAGATAAATTCCCGGTCAACGCCCGGAATCATCTGCGTCTAGCGCAGCGGCGTGATGGTCGGTGTCGGTGGCTCGGCCTCGGGCTCCCCCAGGATTTTCGCCACGTCCTGCTTCATCAGGATACGCGACCAGGTGCGGATATCGTGAATCTCGGCCGCCGGGACGACCCAGTCGGCGGGGTTCTCCACCGGCGGCGGCATCAGGCGAAAGGTCTTGCCCTGCCCCCCCGCGCTTTCGATGGGGATCAGCTTGCCGTCCTTGGCCCGCTCCGCCCCCGCCTTGCCGCGCAGGCAGGCCTCGAGCAGGCCGTCGTCCGTATCCGCATGCAGGTCGAGCCAGGCAAAGGCATGCTTGGCGGCGTAGCGGGTCATCTCCTCGTGGCGGCCCATTTCCCGGCGCAGGCCGGCGAAGGCGCCGTCGGCCCAGATCAGTTGTTCCTTGGCGCTGTCGTCGCGGCAGTGGCGCAGCTGGCGGATCTGGCGTTCGCGGGCGGCGATGTACCAATAGGCGGCCTTCAGCTCGTTTCCGTCCTGCTCCAGCTTGCGCGCCGAGGCGTATAGCCACAGCGGCGGAAAGTAATGGGCCTGCGGTTCGAACCAGCGGCGGTAGTCCTCGATCAGATTGGGCGGAACCTGGGCGATCCACTGTTCGCCCTCGGACCACCGGCTCGTCTCCCGCGCCTTGTCGATCTGGAAAGTATAGACGTCGAGCGGATCGGCCGGCGCCTTGGCGGACGGATCGGTCACGCGCCGCGCCGGCGTCAACTGCAGGCAGCCGGCGAGCACGACCACGGTAGCGCCGAGCGCCACGACGGAGCGGATCCGAATCATGGCGGAATCCTAGGGGGTTGTCTCAGGCTTGTCACGGCCTAGGCACTGCCTGCGGTGATCTGCATCAATGTCCGGGGGCCCCATGCAAACTAAATTTCAAGCACAGCAGGGCGACCTGCCCCCCGAAGATAGGGAGGAATATCCATGGACGGCGACAAGAAACCTTCAGGCACCGTGTACGAGGAACCGGGCTGTGCCTACTGCCCGCCCAGCGTGCAGGCCTGCCGCCAGGGTGAAAGCGATAGCCGTGGGCCCGGGTTCTGCCCGTCCAAGGTTTGCCCCGACACAATCAAGGAGGCCGTCGGCCATTACCAGGACCCGACCATCCTGAAGGTCGCCCAGGTCTCGGCCCGGATCGAGGCCGAAGGCTACTGCAAATGGACGCGGGTCGAAGAGATCGTCCAGTTCGCCAGACAGATGAGCTTCACCAAGATCGGCATCGCCAGCTGCATCAGCTTCCTGGAGCAGGCCAAGGTTCTGAGCGGCGTGCTGGAAAGTCACGGGTTCGAGGTCGTCTCCACCGCCTGCAAGCACGGCGGCGTGGCGAAAGAGGACATCGGCCTGCGCGACGACGAGAAAATCCGGCCGGGCCAGCACGAAAGCATGTGCAACCCGGTATCGCAGGCCCAGGTGCTGAACGCGGTCGGCTGCGAGTTCAACATCGTGCTGGGCCTCTGCGTCGGCCACGACAGCTTGTTCTTCAAATATTCGCAAGGCCTAGCGACGACCCTGGTTGCCAAGGACCGGGTGCTCGCCCACAACCCCATCGGCGCCCTGAACCTAGCGGACAGCTATTATTCCCGCATCTGGGGTCCGGACAAACCGGCCAAAACGCCGAACAAGCCGAAGGCGGCCCGTTAGGGCTTCATTCACCGCTTAAGCTATAGTCTCTATGTGATTGACAAATGTTCTTGTTTTGTTCACAAGAGATGTATGATGACCCAGGAATCGCAGATCGAATGGACGAACCTGACGTGGAACCCGGTGACGGGCTGCACAAAAATCAGCGCGGGCTGCGACAACTGCTATGCGGAGCGGTTCGCGGAGCGATTTCGGGGCGTGCCGGGTCATCCGTATGAGGAAGGCTTCGACCTGACCTTGCGCCCGCATCGCCTGGAACAACCGCTCACCATCCGCACACCGAAGATGATCTTCGTGAACTCCATGAGCGACCTGTTCCACAAGGACGTGCCGTTCGCCTATGTGGACAAGGTTTTCGACACCATGGAGCAGGCCCGTTGGCACACCTTCCAGGTGCTGACCAAGCGGTCGTCGCGCATGCGGGATTACGTGAACCGGCGCTACGGCGACGGCGCGGCCCCCCTGCACATCTGGCTCGGCACCTCTGTCGAGGACGGCTCCAAGAAA
Source organism: uncultured Alphaproteobacteria bacterium (assembly GCA_963976055.1). Taxonomy (GTDB): domain Bacteria; phylum Pseudomonadota; class Alphaproteobacteria; order Rhodospirillales; family Casp-alpha2; genus UBA1479. The sequence goes on along the minus strand of CAXBJB010000001.1, from coordinate 147,522 downwards.
TCCCGCATCAAGCACATCCGCGACATGCAGGCCGGCACGCGCTTCCTGTCCATCGAACCCCTCATCGGCCCTATCGGCAAGGTCGACCTCACGGGCATCCATTGGGTGATCGTCGGCGGTGAAAGCGGCCCCGGTTTCCGCGAGATGAAAGAGGAGTGGGCGACCGAAGTCCGCGACCAGTGCATCGCCCAGAAAATCCCGTTCTTCTTCAAGCAATGGGGCGGCTTCCGGCCGAAGGCTGGCGGGCGGGAGTTAGAAGGTGAACTGTGGGATGGGTTTCCCACCATTCGAACGGCTGAGGTAGTGAGTGTAGCTGCGGAGTAACAACAAAAAAAATTTACACCAAAAAACTACTTTTAGAATTTAATGACTTTGACTCCCCAATTTTTAATGGCGTTCGTTCAATGGCTAAATCCTCGGAAGACCAAAACTACGAGATGGATGAAGATGGTTACCTTCGAGAAGTCGTAGGGCCGTGGGTTCGAGATAAACATGCCCGTCTCGAACGATACATCGGGATAAGCCGAGCAGTTCGGTCCAGATTCATCGGACCTGGAAAAGCAGGCGCTACATACATTGATCTGTTTTCTGGACCGGGCCGAGTAAGGGTTCGCGACGAACTGTCAGCATTCAATGGAAGCCCGGCAATTGCTTGGGAAGAAGCTGCGCATAATGGCGCTGGCTTCTCTGAAATACATGTTGCTGACCTCAACCCAGAAAATTCTGACGCTGTTGAAGCTAGGTTGTCTGCGGTCGGCGCACCTGTGTATTCAGAAGCTGGCCCAGCGATCGAAACCGTTGATCGCATTGTGTCTAAATTAAACCCATACGGTTTGCACTTTGCGTTCTTGGACCCGTACAATCTTGAAAGTTTAGATTTTAAAATTATCCAGAAATTAGCCACTTTAAAGCGCATGGACATTCTGATCCATGTAAGCATTCAAGATTTACAGCGAAACCTGCAACGCTACATTGAGAGCGAAAAATCCCCTTTGGATGCCTTTGCACCAGGTTGGCGCGATCACATAGGCACGTTCCGCGATCCGAAATCTATCCGGTCGAGAATACTTGGGCATTGGAGAGATTTGCTAAAGGCGGAAGGCATGGATACCACGGAGCAAGCCGAATTGGTCGTCGGCACCAAAAATCAACGTCTCTATCTCCTTGCATTCGCAGCACGCCATGAACGTGCTCTAGAATTTTGGGAGAAGGTTAGAGGTGTCGATGGGAATAAACAGCTCGGCCTACAATTCTAAAACGCAATCTACTCCGCCGCCCCTTCCGTCAGCAGCGTCTCGCCCGGTTTCACGCGGGTGAACTTGACCGGCTCGGTCGTCATGTTGATCTGGCCGTGGCCGTCGAGCGTCACGCGGGTGAAGCGGGAGTTTTCGACATCGCGGACGTCCGGGTAGTCGGCGCGGTAGTGCGCCCCCCGCGAATCGTCGCGCGCCGTCGCCGCCGCGGTGATCGCCTTGGACACCAGGATCAGGTTCTTCAGGTTGAGCCAGTCGTGCCAGGTCAGGTTGTAGGCGAGGTCCGTGCCGGTAACGCCGGTGGCGTCCAGATCGCGGTCGAGGGTTTCCAGTCCGGCCTCGGCCCGTTTCAACGAGTCGAGATCGCGGATGATGCCCGCGTCTTCCCACATCAGGTCGTAGAGCCGCTTGCGGATGCCGTCGATGTCGCCCTTGGGTTGGGTCAGGGGGCGGCCCGCGCGCATCACCGCGTCTTCCAGGGCCGACGGGTCCGGCTCGGCGAATTGGCCGTGGTCGGGCGTCCACTGGGCGATGGTGTCGCCGGCGATGCCGCCGAACACGGTGGAGTTGGCGACGCCGTTTCCACCTAAACGATTCGCGCCGTGGACGCCGCCCGTATCCTCGCCGGCGGCGAACAGGCCGGGGATGACGGTCGAGCAATCGGCCTCGAACTCGGCCCCGCCCATCATATAGTGCGCCGTGGGCACGACCTCGACCAGACCGGCGGCGAGGTCAAACCCGCAATCGGCGCAGCGTTCGACCATGCCCTTGAAATTCTTGCGCACCTGGGCCGTGTCCAGGTGTTTCATGGTGATGTAGAGCCCGCCGTTGGCGGCGACGTTGCCCGCGCGCATTTCCGTGAACATGGCGCGGGACACGATGTCGCGGGTCGCGCGTTCGTTGCGTTCATCGTATTTGTGCATGAAGCGCTGTTCGTCACCGCCCAGAAGGTAGCCGCCGAAGCCGCGCAGGCCTTCCTCGATGATCGTGCCGGTCATACGCGTGTCCGACCCGGCGATCAGGCCCGTCGGGTGGAACTGCACCATTTCCATGTCGCGCATGCCCAGGCCCGCGCGCAGGGCCATGGCCATGCCGTCGCAGGATTTGTCGCCGGAGGGCGTGTGGTACTTGTACATGGTCGGCCCGCCGCCGGTGGCCAGCAGCACGGCCTTGGCCTGGACGAAGCGGAACTGCCCTGTCCGCATGTCGATGAACAGCACGCCGGACATGCGCGACCCGTCCGCCGACTTGATCAGTTCGATCGCGCGGTGGTCTTCCAGCTTGTCGACGTCGCGCGCCCAGGTCTGTTCCATCAGGCGGTTGATGATCTCGATCCCGGTCAGATCGCCCTTGTGCACCGTGCGGTCGAAGGTCTGCCCGGCGAAGGCTTTCTGATGAATGCTGCCGTCCGGGTTGCGGTCGAAATAACAGCCGAGCTCGTTCTCCAGCTCGCGGATGCGGACCTGGGCCTGGGTCACCAGGGTCCAGGCAAGCTCCTGATTATTTAGCCATTTTCCGCCCTCGACCGTATCCATGAAATGGCGTTCGGCGCTGTCACCGGGGGCCAATGCCACGTTGTAGCCGCCCTGCACCATGCGGGTGCAGCCGGTCTTGCCGAGCAAGCCCTTGACCGCCACGGTCACCTTCAAGTGCGGCGCCAGGTCCTTGGCGTGCAGGGCCGCGAACAGCCCGGCCCCGCCGGAGCCCAGAATCAGAACGTCGGTCTGCTGTGTGTCGATTTCGGGCTTCACGAGGAAACTCCCATGCTGGCCAGGGCTTCCGCCCGGCGGTCCTCGGCGGTCTTCTTGACCCCGTCGTAGAGCGAGCCGCCGTGGGCGTCCATGGCGACCAGCAGCGGGCCGAAGCCCTTGATCTTGAATTCCCACAGGCACTCGGGGTTGAGGTCTTCCAGATCGACGTCGGTGATCTGCTCGATCCAGGTGGTTTCCAGCGCCGCCGTGCCGCCGATGATGGCCAGGTAGATGCCGCCGAATTCCTTGAACGCGGCGCGGCTGTCCTCGCCGAGCCCGCCCTTGCCGATGATCATGCGCACGCCGTACTGCTCCATCAACGGACGGGTGAAGCGCTCCATGCGCTGCGAGGTCGTGGTGCCGATGCACACGGACTGATAGCCCGCCGGGCAGAAGTTGGATTTCGGCACCTTTTTCACGTTGGGGGCCGTGTGGATGACGGCATGGCCGTTCAAATCGAAGCGCGTCGTGCGGCCCTTGTCGAACATGTGGATCTGGGTCGCGTCGCGGATGCCGTAGAGCCAGTCTTCCAGGATCACCGTGTCGCCGGCCTTAAGCTCCCTGATCTGTTCCTCGGTGCAGGGCATATGAATGACATGCTCAACCATTTTTCTCTTCCTTTCTTCTCACCGTCTCACTGTCTCTGTGGTGAACATTTTTTGAACCACTGAGGCAGTGAGGCAGTGAGGAAAAATTTAAAACCCGATCTCGACGCCTTTGGGCGTGAAGGTCGCCCGGGCGCGGCGCGCCGAATGGCACATGATGTTGACGGCAACCGGGTTCATGGTGATGTGGGTGGCCGCAGTCTCAACATGCACGGCGAAGGCGGTTGAATCGCCCCCCAGGCCCTGCGGGCCGATGCCCAGCATGTTGACGGCGGCGCTGAGTTCCTTCTCCAGTTTCGCACCCTCCGGGTCGTCACAGACGGAGCCGAGCGGCCGCGCCCCCGCCTTTTTCGCCAGCTTGGTGCAGAGGTCCGAGGTGCCGCCGACGCCGACACCGACGATGGTCGGCGGGCAGACGCGGCCACCCACTTCCATCACCTTGTCGACGACGAAGGTCTTGATGCCGGCCACGCCCTCGGCCGGGATGCACATTTTCAGGAAACTGCCGTTCTCCGACCCGGACCCCTTGGGGATCATCTCCATCTCGAAGAACTCGTCCTTGTCGGAAAAGTCGATGGTGATGACCGGCACCTTGATGCCGCAGGACGTCTGTTCGTTAACGCGGGTGATCGGGTGGACGACGGAGGAGCGCAGGGGATGTTCGGTCGTCGCCCGCTCACAGCCCTTGCGGATCGCCTGTTTCAGGGCGTGACCATCGACCTCGACCCCACGCCCGATCAGGATGTTGTAGATCGGGATGCCGGTGTCCTGACACAAAAGGTTGGTCGTGTCCTCGGCCACGTCGATGTTCTTGATCATGGTCGCCAGAATCGACTTGGCCGTCGGGTCCGTCTCCGTCGCATCCAGGCGCTTGAAGCCGTCCTTGATGTCCGGCGGCAGGATTTTCAGCGCCTGGATATACAGATGTTTGGCCGTTTCCTCGACGGCGTCGAGATCGAGTTTCATCTTGGGTCGCCTCCTAGACAATCAACGTCAAACCGGCGCCGGCCAGGATGGCCAGGACGATGCGCCGGAAGCGTTCTTCGTTCAAACGGGTGTAGCAGCCGATGCCGATCAGCCCGCCCAGGGCCATGGCCGGCATGGCCCAAAGATAGTTGTGCGCCAACTGCGGCGTGATCAGGCCCGCATAGGCCATGGCGGCCAGCGACAGGCTGTGCATGATCAGGATGAAGGGCTGGGTCACGCCGCGGGCCTGGTCGCGGGGCCAGCCGCGCAGGCCGCTCCACACCGCGGGCACGATGCCCGACAGCCCCGCCATGCCGCCCAACACGCCGCCGATGCCGCCCGCCGCCGCGTCCAGCCCGCGCCCGCCCCGGGTGATGGTCGGCGGGTTGGCGAAGATCAACAGCCCGCCGCCGTAGAGCACCAGAAGGGCGCCCACGGCGAGCTTGAAGGGTTCCGGCGGCAGGTGTTGCAACAACCAGGTGCCCAAGGGCACGCCGATGACGCCGAGCGCCAGAAACGGCAGCAGGCGCGAGAAATCCAGCCGGCTGCGCAGACGGATCAGCAGGAACACATGCAGAGTGATGCCGGTCAGGATGATCAGGGGCGCGGCCTCGACCGGCGGCAGAACGTGCAGCCAGAACGCCGCCGACACCAGGGCATCGCCGAACCCGGACGATCCCGCGACGAAGGCCGCCAGGAACGCCCCGAGCACCACGATCAGTTCGGGCGACAACTCGTTCATGGTGACCCGGTCATCCCGCATTGAGAAGGAACAGCAGCCCGGCAGCCAGCGACAGCCCGCCGGTGATGGCGACCACGGATTTCTGCCAGTTGCGCCAGGCAAGGAATTCGATGGCGAGGATGCGAAGCCCGCCGGTCATATGGGCGGCCAACAGGATCACCAGCCCGGTTTCCAAAAGCTTGACCAGGGGCGCTTCGGTCCACGACAGGAACATATCGAGGGTCGCCGATTGTTCGACGGCGAGCGCCAGGACATAAAAGTGCGCTGGCAGGAACAGCAACAGGGCGAGCCCGGAAATCCGGTGCAGGACAAAGGCCCAGTAGTTAGCGTGGTTGCGATGCGTCTTCATGCCGTTATACCCCCAATCCATAGAGGCCCACGACGGCGCGGAACCCCATGACAAGGATCAGCACGCAGACGGCGGCCATGATCCAATGGGTCGCGCGGCGGCCGAGGGCCGTGTATTCGCGGAGGATGTTGCGCAACCCCGTCGGCGCGTGCAGCGCCACGGCGATCACGAACACGGAATAGAACGCAAGCCAGGGCACGGAACCGCCGACCCGGGCGACGATTTCCTTTGATGTCACCCCGCCCTGCACGGCGATGACGATGACGGCCAGATGCACGATCACACAAACGGCAAGCACGGCGGCGGAGACCCGCTGCATCAGCCATTCCAGGGTTTCGGCGCGTTCGGGAGTCATGGATCAGATCTCCCCCTTCAGCGCCGCCTTGACCGTCGCGCGCTTGAGCCCGGCGATCGACGCCGTCGGGTTCAGATGCTTGGGACAGAGTTCGAAACAGCTTTGGTGCGAATGGCAGGACTGGCAGCCGCCGGCCCCGGCGATGGCTTTCAGCCGCGCCGACTGGCCGCCGTCGCGCGCGTCGTTGACCAGAGTCCAGGCCCGGTTGAGGGCGGCCGGGCCGAGATAGTCTCCCAGCCAGGACACCGTGTCGCAGGCCGAATAGCAGACCCCACAGTTGATGCATTCGATCCCCGCCGTGGCTTCCTTGCGCTTGGGGTCGCTGGGCGAGACCTGGGCGAAGTCGTCATGGCGAGTCGCCGTCGGCACGAAGTGGGCCTTGGCCTTGGTCCATTTTTCGAAGAATTCGGTCATGTCCACGGCCAGATCGCGGATCACCGGCATGTTCTTCAGGGGCTGGATACGCAAGGTGCCTTCATCCGCGACCTTGTCGACATGGGTGCGGCAGGTCCAGCGCGGCTTGCCGTTCACGGTCATGGCGCAGGACCCGCAGACCCCGACCCGGCAGGCGAAGCGGTAGCTGAGCCCCGGGTCCAGATTGCGCTGCACGTAGGTGACGATGTCGAGCACGGTCTGGCTGGCCATGCGCGGCACCTCGAAGGTATCGAACCGACCGTCCTCGCGGCCACGCCAGATTTCAACGGTAAGGGTGTCGTTGCTCATATGTATTCCATCCGTATGGCCATCCCTATGGGTCTTCCTATTCGTGTTTCTCGCCGAGAACCAGGCGCGGGCCGCCCGGCGGAAACCAGGCGGTCTGATAGCTGATGGGCCGGTCGTGGTGCGCGAAGCCTTCCATGTGATAGGCCAGGCCCGCCACACCCGGCGTCAGGCCGAGGGCCGCCGTGACCGTTTCCGGCAGAGTGCCGCAGGCGGCCATCTCGCGCACCCGTTCCGTGGCGATCCCGAACCGGTCGGCCAGAAAGGCGCGGATGTTCACGTTCTCCAAATCCTTGGGCCGAACCTTCAACAGGCCCGGCACGCGGGATTCGGGCAGGTACAGTTCGCTGATTCCCGTATGAACATGGTTCACGTCGATGCGCCGGGTGACGACGATCAGGTCCTTGGTGCCCAGGAAATCGCGCCAGGGCCCGGGGCGGCGCACGACGTCGATGGAGCCGACCTGGGTATAGACCGGCAGCAGCGACCGCCCGTCGTCGGCGAGAAAGCGGAAATGCCAGAGATCCTTGGGCGCCATCGCCGGTTCGGCGACGAAGGTGCCGTGACCGTGACGGCGGACCAACAGGCCCCGTTCGGCGAGATTGTTGAGCGCGCGCTGGATGGTGCCCAGGCTGGCCGGCAGCACCCGCGCCAGTTCGCTTTCCGGCGGCAGTTTCTCGCCGGTCTTCAGCCGCCCCTGCAGGATCGCACGGGCGATGGCATCGGACAGTTGCAGGTACTTGGGCAGGCGCGGCATGCCTGAATGCACGCCGTCCTCAAGCACCGTCGCCAAGGCGGAGAAAACCATGGATGCGTTCCCTGATACGGCCGGTTCAATGCGGCCTTTCCTTGATTCCTACACCCAGAGACCGGAAACCTTCAAGTCCTATATAGCTATATAGGTATTCAACACGCCGAATCAGCTGACCGACAGGGCAATGAGGCAGCCGAAGGCATTTTCGCCGGAAACGTAAATGCGCCCACCGACACGCCGGAATGCGACACTGTTTTCCCGCCACAGGGCCTCGGCGGCATCCAGGTCGTCGACGGCGACGCGGAACCCGGCGAACCGAACTTCGCCCTCCGGCACCGTCGGGATCGCCACCCCGGGATAGGTCTCGGCAAAGGCCTCGGGCTCCAGAACACAAAACCCGGCCCCGTCCAGCAGCCCCGCGCAAATGCCGCCGTTGATGGGCACCACGGCCCCGAACAGACGCTTGAACAGGCCGATGTGGATTTCCGGATTTTCAGCGACCATCTGCACTTCGACAATCCGCCGCGCGCCGTTGGCATGGGTCTGATACTGGGGTTTCCAGAAGATTTCCGCTGGGTGGCGGTGGTTGCAGGTAAAGAAGGGCGCGCGCGGCAGGGCAGGGTCGGTCAGGAAGGTCAGGCGGAAATCCAGCTTCACCTCGCTGCCGTCGGGCTGACGCGCCTTGCGCCCGAAGGCGAAGGGGGCGTGAAGTTTGAATCCTGATCGCTCGAACCGAGCCCGGTCGGCCTCCCAACCGTCCGAGGTCAGGGCCAGCATGGACATGCCGTCGCCTGTCTTCAGATAGTCCCGGTTATAGGCGCCGAAAGAATACGCGTCCGGCCCAGCTTCCGGCACATCATCGGGCTTGGTCACGGACAGCAGTTCGATGAAGTTCCCTTGCAATTGGGCCAATCGGTTGCCCGTGCCGAAGGGATGCTGCGCCTGGGGCGTCAGCGTGAAGCCGAGCCGTTCGTAAAATTGCGACAGCGCCGCGAGGTCGCGGGCGGCCAGAACGACGTGATCGATACCTGTCATGAATAACCTGTCATGGAACGAGGTAAATGGGCGACGACCAGATGACGTGGCCGTCTTCCAGCGTGATGCGCACGTAAAGGGCGTTGTCGCGATCGGGGTTGAGGGGAATTTTGCGCTCCAGTCTGAGCCGTTTATGGGGGTTTTCCTCGGGAATGCGATAGATGCGCACGCGGCGGCCGAGACCGCCGGCCTCCAGGCAGATATCCTCGCGCCCGATGTCCTGCACGGCGATGGTTTTCTTGACCAGCGGCGTGTCGATGCGCAGCCAGCCCATGACCATGTCGTCCAGCCAGGCGTCGAAACCGATGAAGCCGCCGGTGGTCAGGGACGACCATTCGACGCGCTGGGGACTGACCCGGTCCAGGCGTTTTTCGATGTTGTACCAGTTGATCGGTGCGATCCGGGTGAAGGCGTTGCCGGACAATTCGGCGAATCCGTCCCATACAGTTTCCCGGCCCCGACCTCGGTATTCGGAGCCTTCCCAGATGACCCGGATGCGGCTGCCCATATCCTCCGCCTCGGACGGCCGCCAGGTTTCCAGCAGGCGCAGGCCGTCACGGATGTCGATGCGCTCGATCGGCGCGGCGGCATGAATGTCGATCTCGAAGGTCGCGCTGTCGGCATCGGTGCGCAGAATGTCGCCCATGACGGCTTCCGTGACCTGTTCGTCGGGCGGCCCGCCCAGGGCCGGGTCGTCATTGAAGCGGTCGGCGGGCCGGTCGAGCGCGACCTTGGTGGAGAGAACCGCCCGGCAGCCCGTGGTGCAATAATGGTGGCGGCGCTTCAATGCCGTCATCAGATCCTTGCGGGTCAGGTCGCCCGCGAACAGGCAGGTCAGCCCACCGTAGGCGCCGAAACGGGTGGCCCCGGGGTGCGAGGCCCCCGGCCGCCCCTTATGCCCGTCCGAGGTCGCGAGGATGCCCGTGCGGTAGCCCATTTCGAAGGCATCCTCAACCAGCCATTCGAAGGTACCCCAGGCGGAATGGACCTCGACCGAGCGTTCCAATTTACGGTCGTGGCCGCGCCGGATGTCGGCATAGCGCCCGCCGACATGGGCGAACACCATGACGTCTTCGTCTTTAAGCCGGTCGAACAGGTCCTCGACGCTGTTGGCGTCCTGGTCCAGATCGCCGGTGTCCTCGACCAGGGCGTGGGACGAGCGGTAGATCGGCCGCCCTTCCTCGGCATAGAGAATGTTGCGGTCGCCGCCCAGGCAGGTGTTGGCCGACCATTCGTAGCCAGGGATGACGATGAAGCGGCTGTCCTGGGTGAACTCGCGGCTCAGGCTGTTCAACTCGTCCCAGAATTCCGAGGTGATCTGAAAATCGTTGCCCTGATGCACCGTGGCGTCGAGGAACGCCTTGTCGCGGGCGAAGGTGAAATAGGAGCGCGCGTTGTTGGTCCCGATGGTTTCCTGGGACTGGCCGTGCAGGTCGGCCCAGAAGCTGACGCCGCCGGCCTTCGCCACCACGCGCAGCGGGTTCGACCGCGCGGCCAGTTTGCCGTCCATGTCGACCAGGTCGATGCACAGGTCGCCTTCCTCTTCCGCGCGCAGGCCGTCGATCTGCACCGAAGCCTGGCCGGGATAGAAGGAAATTTCGTCCGGCAGGTTTTCGACCGGCCGGGTCGAGGTGACGCGGAAGGTATCCTCGCACTTGCTCGACGGATTGCCCCAGCGGTCTTCCCCCTTGAGGCCGAGCAAAAAGGTCTCCCCCACCCGCTTCAGGGTCGGCAGCACGGCCTTGTAGAGGACGGGCGGACCGGACACGATCTCGATGGATGGCGTGTCCGGCAGTTCGACGTAGTCGTAGGTCGCGAAGGCATCGACCAGAATACGAAACTGAAATTCCTTTTCCTGGAAGGTCTGCATGCGCACGCCCAGCCCGCCGAACCGGCGGTCGCCGACACGGATGACGATGCGGTCGCCTTCACTGAGAAACCCACGCACGACCTTGATGTAGAGGGTCTTGTCCCAGGGCCGGAAATTGCGCTTGAGGTCGTATTCCATGTGCAGGACGGCACCGTTCGACGCCTGGGCCGAGACGTAGTTGGCGCCTTCCGGATCATCCATCTGCAGCCTGCCTAAGTCCGAGGCGAAACGGTGCACGATCTTGAGCGATCCGGAATCGTCGATCCCGAACTTGCCCGCCGTGTAGATGATGAAGAAGGATTGGAAGCTGCCCGCTTCCACCGGACCCAGGGGGGCGATGGAAACGGAGCCCATTTCCTCCGGCAGATAGGTCGAAAGCGGCATACCCCCAAGTCCCCCGTTGCCTTGATCGGTTCAGGAACCCTGACAATCCCCGGTTCGGCTAATATTCATCCATCGGCTGGCAAGAGGCAAGAAGCCGCCGGGTGGCTCAGGCGTTTCCGTCCCCGGGCTCGCCGGGCAAGGAGAATCCTCCGTCCCGCTGGTAGACCTTGATGAGCGAGGCGTCGTCCTGACGGCCCAGGCCCATGTCCTTGGCCTGCTGGTACTGGCGCAACGCCGTTTCGGAAATCGGCAGGGGAAAGTCCAGGCGTTCGCCCTGGGCCAGCACGATGCCCAGATCCTTGATGAAGATGTCGACGGCGCTTTTCGGGCTGTAGTCGTTGTCCAGCACATGGGGCACGCGGTTTTCGAACATCCAGGAATTGCCCGCCGACGCGGTGATGACCTCGAACACCGTCTTGGCGTCCAGGCCGCTTTTGATCGCCAGCGCCATGGCCTCCATGGCCGTCGCGATATGCACGCCGGCCAGCAGTTGGTTGACCATCTTCATGGTCGATCCGGGACCGGGTCCGTCGCCCAGTTGGAACACCTTTTCCGCCACGGCATCGAGCAACGGGCGGGCCTGGGCGAAGGCCGTCGCCGACCCCGAAGCCATGACCGACAGCCTGCCCGCCGCCGACTTGACGGGCCCGCCGGAAATCGGCGCGTCGAGATAGAGCGCCCCCTTGGCTTCGACCATCTTGGCCAGGGAAACGGCCGTGTCCGGCGGCATGGTGGCGCAGCCCAAAACCACCGCCCCCGGGGCCAGAGCGTCGAGCACCCCATCCGGGCCGGTCAGGACCGCCTCCACCTGCTGCGCGTTGACGACGACCACGGCGACGGCGTCCGCCCCCCGGGCGGCATCGGCCGGGGTCTGGGCAGCCCGGCCACCGGCGGCGGCGAAGGCACTACGCGCGTCTTCGGACAGGTCGCAGCCGGCGGTATCGATGCCTGCGGCGACCAGGGATTTCGCCATACCCATGCCCATGGCGCCGAGGCCGATCACCGCCGCGCGGTATGCCGTCATGTCGTGAAGTCCTTGCCGGTTGGATGTCTGGTCAAAGCTTGTCGAGCGCACCCTTGATCCGGGAGATCGTTTCCTTGAGCCCCTGCATCATGCTGTCGGCGTCCTTTTCCAGGGCCCCCAAATTCTCGCGCCCGGACTTGATCTGGGCGGTCAGTTTGGCGCGCTCGGCGTTCAGTTTGTCGAGGGCGGCCTGGGCGTCGGCCTGTTTGCGGGCCGCTTCCGAGGCGGCCTCCAGGGCCGTCTTGGTTTCCGTGTAAAGGCTCGACAGCTTGGCCTCGAGTTCCTGAGCCTCGGCCCGGCGCTTGTCGATATCGGCCTGGGTCGCCGCCAACTCTTCCTTCTTGTTCGCGACGGCTTCCGCGATGTCGGCGGATTCCTGCATGAATTTGTCCTGCGCCGCCTTCATGGCAATGCGTTCCTCGGCAACCTGGGCACGCAAGCGAGACATGTCATCCTGGGCCTGGGACACATCGGATGCGTAGTCGACCGCGGCGACGATGGCCAGACCGGCCACCACGAACAACGCCAGGGCGACCCGCTTCCAGGTGGCCGCCGACCCGTCCATGCCGATGGCGCCGGAAAGCCCGCCCAAGGTGGACTTCTTGGCGGCGCCATCGGCGGCCGTCTTGGCCGTCGGGTCCGGGGCCGCCGCCGTCTTGCTGTCCGCCGTCTTGCTGTCCGCCTTCGGCGCCGGTTTGGCCGCCGGTTTTGCCGTGCTGTTCTTGCCGTTCTGTTCGCTCATGGATTTCGGTCCTCGCAATGGATGTGAAGGCCTCCCGCCCTGACTTGGGGACCATTATAGAGCACCTCGGCCCCAGGGCCAGGGGGCAGGAATGGCTGAATAGGTCCACTTTTCAAGCCTGTCGGCAGGATGTGTCAGCAAGATGACTGGCGGCATGGGGGGAAAACGTTATGATGGCTGCCGTCGATACCCGCCCACGCCATCCACAAGCGCCGCCCGCCATGATCATTTCCGAGATTACCCTGCGCCGACTGTCACTGCCCCTGAAGGTGCCGTACAAGCTTGCCTTCGGCGCCGTCACCGCCTTCGACACCATTCTGGTCACCGTCCGGGGCGACGGCGGCGAACACGGCTTCGGCGAGGCGACCATCCTGACCGGCTATACGGCCGAGACCATCGACAGCGCCTGGACCAAGGTGGGGGAACTGGCGGCCCTGATAAAGGGCCGGGACGCGGCCACGGCCAAGGGCATGGCCCTCACCCATCTCAAGAAGGCCCCCTTCGCCGTGTCGTCCGTGGTGACCGCCATCGAGATGGCGGAAGGCTGCCCCTTCCTCGACATTTCCAGCGACACTCCGGTGCCGCTGCTGGCGATCCTGAGCGCGTCGGACGACGCCGGCATCGCAGAAGAGCTGGAGCGCCACCGCCAGGCCGGTTACGGCACGGTCAAGGTCAAGGTCGGGTTCGAATGGGAATCCGACGCCAGGCGCCTGAAATTCATCCAGGGCGAAGTCGGGCGCATGCCGGCCGGAACCCTGAAACTACGCATCGACGGCAACCAGGGATTTTCCCAGGCCGACGCGCTGTCCTTCACCCGCATACTCGAACCCGATCACATCGAATTGTTCGAACAACCCTGCCACATGGACGACTGGGACGCGGCCAAGGCCGTTTCCGACATCTCATCCGTGCCCATGATGCTGGACGAAAGCATCTACGGCCCGGCCGAGATCGAACGCGCGGCGGAAAGCGGCAGTGCGCGGTTTGTGAAACTGAAGCTGATGAAGGCGGGGTCGCTCGCCGCCCTGGCGGAACAGTTGACCCGCATCCGCGAACTCGGCATGGAGCCGGTGCTGGGCAACGGCGTCGCCGCCGACCCGGGATGCTGGATGGAAGCCTGCATCGCCCGCACCCATATTTCCAATGCCGGAGAGATGAACGGCTTCCTCAAGCCTCACCAGATTCTGTTCGCCGAGCCCATCCGGGTCGAGCGCGGCGCGATGATCCTGACGCCCAAGGCGCCCGTGCTGATCGACGACGCGGCGCTGGACGCGCTGGCGGCGGAAACCGTTCGGGTGGCGGCCTAGACATGCTGGATATTCTAGGCCAACCGCCGGCGATGCTGGCCCTGCTGGCGCTTGCGATCTTTCTCGGCGGCATCATGAAGGGCATTTCCGGGATCGGTCTGCCGATCATCACCATGTCGATCATCTTCACGTTCGATCTACTGCCGGCCAAGGACACCATCGCCTTCGTCGTCATGCCGATCCTAATCACCAACCTGTGGCAGGCGATCCGGTCGAGCGGCTGGATGGAAACGCTGAAGGAACACTGGCTGCTGATCGCCGTGTTCCTGCCCTGTCTGTTCCTGGGCTCGCGGATGCTGGCCGGCATGGACACCAAGGGCGTGTTCCTGGTGCTCGGCTGCATCGTCGCGGCCTTTGCCGCGTCCAACATGTGGAAGCCGCATCTGGACCCCCTGACGCCGCGCACGCGTCTGTGGGCCGGACCGCTGGCCGGCGTGACCGGCGGCCTGCTGGGCGGCCTATCCACGGTCTGGGGCCCGCCGATCATCATGTATCTGGTCATGCTGCGGCTGCCCAAGGACGTCTGGGTACGCTCCGTCGCCCTGGTCTATGTCACCGGCGCCGTGCCGCTGGCTGCGTTCTACTGGTCCAACGGGGTGCTGAACCCATCGAACGTCTGGCTGTCGACGGCGGCCTGCATTCCCGGAATGGCGGGCATTCTGACCGGCGAGCGCATTCGCCGGCACATCAATGAAGAAGCCTTTCGCCGCGCCATGCTCATGCTGCTGTTCCTGATCGGCCTGAATCTGATCCGCCGCGCCCTATTCTGATATTCCGCTCCGTTTCCGAAGGAGACGCTCCATGGACTTCGCAGATCCGAACCTTTGGCTGAGCCTCTTCACCCTGACCGCGCTCGAGATCGTGCTCGGCATCGACAATCTTGTGTTTATCTCCGTGATTGCCGCCAAACTGCCTGCCTCGCAGCAGGAGAGGGCGCGCAAGCTGGGGCTGACGGCCGCACTCGGCATGCGCATCGTCCTGCTCGCCTCGATCGCCTGGATCATCGGCCTGACCGCGCCCGTGTTCACCATCCCGTTCATCGACCATACCGTATCCTGGCGCGATCTGATCCTGCTTACGGGCGGCATCTTCCTGTTGGCCAAGGGCACTCATGAAATCCACGACACCATCGAAGGCGACGAGGAGCACGAGGCGGGCGCCAAGGCGGCGACCTTCGGCGCGGTGGTCGGCCAGATCATCGTGCTCGACATCGTGTTCTCCATCGACAGCGTGGTCACCGCCGTCGGCATGTCCGACCAGCTGCCGGTGATGATCGCCGCCGTCGTCATCGCCATGGTGATCATGATGTGGTCGTCGGGCCCGGTGGCGCGCTTCATCCAGGATCATCCGACGACCAAGATGCTGGCGCTCGCCTTCCTGTTGCTGGTCGGCATGGCCCTGGTCGCCGACGGCATGCATTTCCACATTCCGCGCGGATACCTGTATTTCGCCATCGCCTTTTCCATGCTGGTCGAGGTCCTGAACCTGGCGGCCCAGCGCCGACGCCGTCGCCTGCGGGATGCCAGGACCGGCTGACAGTGGGCGCGGGCAGTCCCTTGAGATTGCCCGACACCTGTTCTAAGTGTCGCCGACGCCGGATCATTGCATAGGCAAGGGGGAACGCCATGAGATCGCGCGACCATTTCGCCACACGGCTGGGGTTCGTCCTGGCCGCCGCCGGGTCGGCCGTGGGACTCGGCAACATCTGGAAATTCCCCTTCATGACCGGACAGAACGGCGGCGGCGCGTTCCTGGTACTCTACGCCGTCTTCGTGCTGACCATCGGGCTCAGCGTCATGCTGGCCGAATTCGCCATCGGCCGCGCCGGACAGCGCAATCCCGTGGGATCGTTCCGCGCCTTGAAGGGCGGGGCCTGGCCCACCGTGGGCGGGCTCGGCGTGATCGCCGGCTTCGTCATCCTGTCGTTCTATTCCGTGGTCGGCGGCTGGACCCTGGCCTATGCCGTCAAGTCCGTGTCGGGCGCCCTCGCCTCCAACGACCCCAAGGTCCTGGGCGCCGCCTTCGGCGCCTTCATCGCCGACCCCCTGGACGTGACCGGCTTTCACACCGTCTTCATGGTGCTGACCCTGGTGATCGTCGCCGGCGGCGTGCGCCATGGGATCGAGCGGGCGGCGCGCATCCTGATGCCGATCCTGGCGCTGCTGGTCATCGTCCTGGCCGTCCGCGCGATGACCCTCGACGGCGCCGCCAAGGGCATTGCGTTTTTCCTGACCCCCGATTTTTCGCGTGTTACCTGGAACACAGTGAACGCGGCCCTGGGTCAGGCGTTCTTTTCTCTGTCGCTGGGCATGGGGACCATGATCACCTACGCCAGCTATCTGGACAGACAGATCAACCTGCCCAAGACCGCCGCCCAGGTGACGCTCCTGGATACGGGCTTCGCCGTGATTGCCGGGCTCATGGTCCTGCCCGCCGTGTTCGCCTTCGGCTTCGATCCGGCGGCCGGACCGGGGCTGACCTTCATCACCCTGCCCGCCGTGTTCGCCCAGATGCCGGCGGGGGCACTGTTCGCCTTCCTGTTCTTCGCCCTTCTGGCCATCGCCGCCCTGACCTCGGCGGTGTCGATCATCGAGCCCGTGGTGTCCTATCTGATCGACGAACGGAAAATGTCCCGGCGCGCCGCGACCTGGGGGGCCGGGGCCGTGACCTGGGCCTTGGGCGTGCCCTCCGCCCTGTCACTGGGCCCTTGGAAGGACGTGACGGTCGGCGGCAAGGGGATCCTGGATGCGGTCGATTATCTGGCATCCAACATCATGCTGCCGCTCGGCGGCATCCTGATTACCTTGTTCGTCGGCTGGTCCGTCGCCGCCCGCGCCGTCGACGAGGCCCAGTCCGGGGGCGACCATCCCTTCGCCCTGGCCAAGGTCTGGATATTCATCTGCCGCTTCGTCGCCCCGGCGGCGGTGGCCTGGGTGATGATCAGCGGCCTTTGATCCCGTCTCCGACAAAAACCCGCGGGCTTTTGATTTTGATCAACACAGCCTTGCAAAATGGTGATAGCAAGTCGCATTCGCAATATGGATCGTCAAATGCAACACCATACTTCCTTTGCCCACCGCCTTTTTTTCACGGCCCTTGTCTTGAGCCTGTTGCTTGCGGCGCCCTCCGCCCGGGCAGCCGATTACGCCACCCCGGCGGAACTGGGCAAGGCCCTGTTCTTCGACACCAACCTGTCGAAGAACCGCACCCAGGCCTGCGCGACCTGCCACGACCCCGACCACGCCTTCACCGACCCCCGGGAAACCGCCGTGGGCCGGGCCGTGTCCCTGGGCGACGACGGCATGTCGCTGGGCGATCGCAACGCGCCGACGGCGGCTTATGCCAAATTCTCGCCCCGGTTCCATCAACGCAAGGACGGCGCCTATGAGGGCGGGCAGTTTCTGGACGGTCGGGAGCCGGATCTGGCCGGTCAGGCCGGGGGCCCGCCCCTCAACCCCCTCGAAATGGGCATGCCGGACAAGATCAGCGTCGTCAAACGGCTGTGGGAAAACCCGGCCTATGTGACGGCCTTCGCCAAACTGTTCGGGCCCAAGGTGGCGGGCGACACCGACGCCGCCTACGGCGCCATGACGCAGGCTATCGCCGCCTTCGAGGAGACGGCCGAGTTCGCGCCCTTCGATTCCAAATACGACCGCTTCCTCAAGGGCGAGGCCAAGCTGACGGATCAGGAGGAACTGGGGCGGCTGTTGTTCTTTTCCCAGCAGTTCACCAACTGCAACCAGTGCCACCAACTGCACGCGGTGCAGCCGGTCAAGGGTGAGACCTTCACCAACTACCAGTTCCACAACATCGGAATTCCCGTGAACACCACCGCACGCCGGGCCAATGGCACGAAACCGGACCATGTGGACCACGGATTGCTGGAAAATCCGGCGGTGACGGACAAGGCACAGGACGGCAAGTTCAAGGTGCCGAGCCTGCGCAACGTGGCCGTGACCGGCCCCTACATGCACAACGGCGTGTTCAAGGATCTGCGGACGACGGTGCTGTTCTACAACAAGTACAACACCAAGGACCCGGACCGCCTGATCAACCCGGAAACGGGCAAACCGTTCCGCGCCCCCGAGGTGCCGGCGACCCTGTCCGCGAAGGAGTTAGCCCACGGCCCGGCGCTCGACGACAAGCGCATCGATGCCCTGGTCGCGTTCATGAAAACGCTGACCGACCGGCGGTATGAGCCGCTGCTGGAGAAGTAGGCGGCCCCAGGCCCGTTACTTAGCTTCCGCCGGACGTCTTCGATTGGATGTAGTTGGGCAGGCCCATCTTCTCGATCAGGCCGAGCTGCTTTTCACACCAGTAGAGGTGGTCTTCCTCGGTGTCCTCGAGCAGGCCCGTCAGCATCTGGCGGCTGACGTAGTCGCCCTCTTTCTCACACAGGGCGATGACCTTGACCAATTCCTTCTGCACGAAGACCTCATAGGCCAAATCGTTCTTGATCATCGACGGCACGTCCTTGCCGATCTTCAGCTTGGCGCGGGCCGCCACGTCGGGTGTGCCTTCCAGAAACAGGACGCGTTCGATGATCTTGGCGGCATGGTCCAACTCTTCTTCCTGTTCGTGCTTCATGCGCTCGTAAAGCTCTTCCAGGCCCCAGTCCTGGTACATGCGCGAATGAATGAAGTACTGATCGGCGGCGGACATCTCGTGGGTCAGCAGGCCGTTGAGGGCGGTGATGACCGTTTTCTTGCCTTTCATGACGCGGCACTCCTTACGTTTGCGACTGGATGTAGTTGGGCAGGCCCATGTCCTTGATCAGGCTGACCTGGGTTTCCAGCCAGTCCAGGTACTCTTCCTCGTCCGCAAGAATGCCGTCGAGCAGTTCGCGCGAAACGAAGTCGCCCTTTTTCTCGCACAACGCGATGGAGGCGCGCAGGTCGGCGATCGACTGCTCTTCCAACGCCAGGTCGCATTTCACGATTTCCTCGGTATTCTCGCCGATGCGCAGCTTGCCCAGGTCCTGCAGGTTGGGCAGGCCGTCGAGGAACAGCACGCGGGCAATCAGCTTGTCCGCCTGCTTCATGTCCTTGATGGATTTTTTGTATTCGTGTTCGCCGATGTCATCCATGCCCCAGTCGTTGAAGATACGGGAATGGAGAAAATATTGGTTGATGGCGGTCAGTTCGTTCTTGAGGATCAGATTGAGGCGCTTGAGCACCTCCGCGTCGCCCTTCATCTGCCGTCTCCTTTGATGTGAACCAGTGCCGTCCCTATGCTGACCCTACATTTACACAGTTCGAAAATGACCGCAAGTATATTGATTTTGTTATATATTTTTGAATATCATTCGCAACTCAAATTGCGAAAAAAGCTTCTGGTGGCTGTGCTGTTCTGCGCGGTGCTGGCCCTGGCGCCGGCTCCTGCCGATGCACAGGGCGGGGCGTGCCGCGCCTGTGACATGAATCCCGACCGCTGCATCGATGCCTGCACGGTGCTGATCGACGGTGGCCTGCGAGATGCCCGCACCTTGTCCAAAGCCTTCAAGAACCGGGGCGACGCCCATGCCCGCAAAGAGGCACTCGATGCCGCCGCCGCCGATTACGGCCAGGCCATGGCACTCACCCCCGGCGACGCCGCCGCCGTCAACAACCGAGGAATCATCCTGAATCGTCAGGGCCGCTTCGACACGGCGATCGGCGATTTCAGCCGCGCCATCGCCCTTGAGCCCGGACGCGCGGCCTTTCGCATCAACCGCGCCCGCGCCCATCATGGCAAGAAAGACTATGCCGCCGCCGTGGCCGACCTGGACCGCGCCATGGCACTCAATCCCGACGACCCCCGCGCCCTCAACAACCGGGCCGGCGCCTTGATGATGCTGGGCCGCCATGACGCGGCGATCCGGGACTTGGACCCCGCCGTCGCGCTCGACCCGAAATACGCCGCCGCCTACAACAACCGGGGCATCGCCCATGCGGGTAAGGGCGACTTCGCCGCCGCCATTCGCGATTACGACCGCGCCCTGGCGCTGCGCCCCGACTACGCCAAGGCGCGCGAAAACCGCACGAAGGCGGAACGCCGGCAGCGCTAGACGCCGGTGGCGACCCTCGACCTGCCGCCGCCGGAGACCGCCGTGGAACAGGCGCCCGTCCTTCTGACCGGCGCCCCCGAACCGGCCGCGGCACCGGAGCCCGATCCCGAACCGGCGCGAACCTCCCCGCCGCCCGCCGATGTCCCCCTGACCGCGGTAACGCAGACGCCCACCGCCCCCACGCCGCCGGCCCTTCCCCGAACCCCGGTCGAGACCGCCCCCGCGCCGCCGCCGGTGCCGTCCGGCCCATCGATGCTGGAACGGTTCTTGGCCCTGGAAAAGGCCCTGCGCGCCGCCGCCCCCGCGACCATCGTGCGCTATCAAGTGCGCCTGCATGAGGCCGGCTACTATTCCGGGGCCGCCGACGGCAGGCTTAGCCGGGCGCTACTGGAAAGCATCGCGGCCTGCATGCAGGCGGGCTGCCGCCTGCCCTGAGTGCACGGAAGGTTACAGGTACGGCCCGGGCACGATGGGGCTGCCGTCGCGGAACCGTTCCGCGCGGAAGCGCGTCATGTCGTGGCCCGGGTCGCGCCCGGTCACCATGTCGGCCATGACCCGGCCGACCGCCGGGCCGATGCCGAAGCCGTGGCCGGACAGGCCCGTGCAGATGAACATGCCGGGCAGCATCGGGTCCTCACCCAGGGTCGGCACCACGTCGGGGGTCACGTCGATCATCCCGGCCCAGGCCTCGGCCAGCTTGACGCCGGCCAGCGCCGGATAGCGTTTCGCCATTCGGTCCTCGAGCCGCCGCACTTCGGCCGCCGTCGGCTCGGGGTTCAGCACACGGGTCTTCTCGAACGGGCTGATCTCGTCGCCGGACCACCGCGTCGGCATGCCCCAGGCCCCGGGATAGCCCTTGGGCGCGCCGATGTGCAGGCGGATGTCGCGCCAGGACGCGCTCATGGCCTTGATGAACTTGGTCGCGTACCTGAACGACTTGGCCGACAGGTAATGGTCCGCATGGGTGCCGGTGGCCAGCGTATAGCCGCCGTCGGCGCGCCTGCGCAGGCAGAACCCCACGTCGCGGATGTTGGGCACATCGGGCTGGTTGGCGAACAGCATGGGGGCGGCTTCCGTCCGCGCCACGGTGCAGCGCACGGCCAATTGCGGCACGTCGACCCCGACGTTGGAGGCGAAATGGGTCGTCCAGGCCCCCGCCGCCAAAACCACGGCATTGCAGGAAACCCGGCCCTTTTCCGTGACCACGCCGGAAACCCGCCCGCCGGTCACGTCCAGGGTGCGCACGGCGCAATCCTCAATCACCGCGACGCCGAGCCGCTGCGCCGCCCGCGCCAGGGCCGGGATGGCGGCGAAGGGCTCGCCCCGGCCGTCGCTGGCCGTATACATGCCGCCCGTATAGGTGCCCGGCAGGCCCGGATACAGCGCACACAGGTCCGCCGGCGACAACAGTTTGGTGTCGAGCTGATAATCCCTGGCCCGGGCCAGCCAGCCCTCGTAGCCCGCCATTTCAGCCTGGGTGGTGGCGAGGTAAAGGCAGCCGCCCTGGGTGAAGGTCAGGTCGGCCTCCCCCGTCTCCGCCGCCAGGCCGCGCCAGATGCGGTTGGCCTCGATCATGATCGGCAGTTCCGCCAGATCGCGCGCCTGCTGCCGGATCCAGCCCCAGTTGCGCGACGACTGTTCGCCCGCGACCCGGCCCTTTTCGCAGAGCAAGACCTTCTGCCCGCGCTGGGCCAGGAAATAGGCCGTCGCCGTGCCCGCCACCCCGGCGCCGATGACGACGACATCGACGGCGTCCGGAAGCGGATCGGCAAAGCGGACGGGCGTGTTTTTGTCGGAAATCGGCGGCACGGCGGCACCTTC
Source organism: uncultured Alphaproteobacteria bacterium (assembly GCA_963976055.1). Lineage (GTDB taxonomy): Bacteria > Pseudomonadota > Alphaproteobacteria > Rhodospirillales > Casp-alpha2 > UBA1479. Next base: position 125,798 of record CAXBJB010000001.1, on the reverse strand, counting down.
CGGTTAGCGGAAAATCTGCGAACCGAAGCCCGCAAAAATGGCGGTTGCGGGCGGGATCACGGCACCTTGTTTGCGTCGGGACCCGGATTAGAGATGGTCCAGTCGATCCCCTTGGCCGGGCGACCATCACGGTTGTAGCGCTCCAGATTGTCCCCCTTGCGTATCAGGTAGAAGCAGATGCCGTTGCCCAGCACGGCAACGTCGAAGCACAGCTGCCCGTTCTCCTTGATCTGCCAAGTGCCATTAATCGGCGTGCCCAAGCCGACGGTACCGTCGACGGTGCCGTCGGCCAGGAATTTCATCAGCACTGCGTTGCCACTGCGTGGCGAGGTGTGGGAAATCTCAGTACCTGTGATCAGCAGCCTCAGTTGCGCCGCCGTCAGAAAAGCTTCGCCGTTGGGACCTTTTGCCGGGCTTTGCCCCCCCATGCCGCCATCATTCTGGCGTTTGGCGCGGAACGTCGTGATCTCTTCAACGGTCAGAAAGCCGTCCTTGTCGGCATCGATCATATCGAAGCGGTTCGGCGGGCCCAGGAACTCCTGACGTGAAATCTTGCCGTCGCCGTTTTCGTCCATGCGCCGCATCATTTTCTCCGGCGGAGGCGGCCCACCGCCCCCCATCTGGGCAATCTCACCGGCGGCGCCCTCCACAGGAATGGACAGAATGAAAATCAGAAGGAACCCCAGACCGGGAACCAAGCGGCACAGCACAGACCTCATCGCAGTCCCTTTCAGAAAAACCCCGCGGGAACGCAGGCCCAGGAAACCACACAGGAGGCGGTGCATCGACAAATCGCACCGCCAAGACAAGGCCCCGGCCGGTGCCGATAACATGGCCCGTAGCGGGTACAGGAACGCTATCACCCTTCGCCCGAAGGCCGCAATATGTACAGATCGCCCCACCTCGGCCGATTAATCTTCCCGAATTGCCCCTTGCCGCGCCCCGCCGTGATGGGGTTTTCTAGGGGCTTCAAGCGGCGCGAAGCCCGCCCCAGATATCATCCAGGTTGAAGACCCCGCATGGACACATACGACTACATCATCATCGGCGCCGGATCGGCGGGCTGCGTGCTGGCCAATCGGCTTTCGGCGGACGGCAGGAATTCCGTCTGCGTGCTGGAAGCCGGGCCACCCGACTGGAACCCCATGATCCATATCCCGGCCGGCTTCATGAAGCTGCTGGATCACAAAACGCTTAATTGGCGCTATCAGACGGAGCCGACGGAATGGACCGCCGGGCGAGCGATTCCGGTCCCGCGCGGCAAGACGCTGGGCGGATCGTCGTCGATCAACGGCAACGTCTACAACCGCGGCAACCGCGAGGATTACAACTCCTGGGCGCAGATGGGCAACCGGGGCTGGGGCTATGCCGACGTGCTGCCCTATTTCAAACGCTCGGAAAAACGCATCGGCGAAGCCGATGAGCGGTTCCGCAGCCGCGACGGATCGCTGACCGTCACCGACACCGACATGCCCCACGAGCTTTGCGAAGCCTTCATGGACGGCGCCGAAGCCTGCGGCATCCCGCGCAATCCCGATTACAACGGTGCCCACCAGGAAGGCGTGGCCTATACCCAGCGCACCATCTACAACCGCCGACGGATGAGCGCCGCCCGGGCCTTCCTGCATCCGGCCATGAAGCAGGGTAAACTCAACGTCATCACCAGCGCCCATGCCACGGACCTGGTGATGGACGGCAAACGGGTGACCGGTGTGCGGTTCCTGAAGGGCGGGCGCGGCGGCCAAGCGCATGAGATCGCCGCCCGAAAGGAAGTCATCCTGTCCGGCGGCGTCATCAACTCGCCGCAGCTTTTGCAGTTGTCCGGCATCGGCGACCCGGCCCATCTGGGCGAATTGGGCGTCGACGTCCGCCACGCCCTGCCCGCCGTGGGCCAGGGCCTGCGCGACCATTACGCGCCACGCTTCACCGCCCGGGTCAAGAACACGGGCAGCCTCAACCAGCGGGCCCAGGGCCTGGCCCTGGTGCCCGAAGTGGCGAAATGGCTGATGGGCAAGCCCAGCGTGCTCGGCCTGCAGGCGACCATGGTCTACGCCTTCTGGCGCTCCGACCCCGCCATCGCCAATTCGGACCTGCAATTGACCTTCACCCCGGCCAGCTACGTCTCGGGCCGCCAGACCGTGCTCGACAAGTTTCCCGGCATGACCGTGGCCTCCTGGCAGCAGCGCCCGGAAAGCACCGGATATGTGAAGGCGGTCAGCACCGACCCCTTCGACAAGCCGATCATCAACCCCCGCTATCTGGAGCACGAGACGGACCGCCAGGTCCTGCTGGCCGGCATGAAGCTGGTCCGCCGCATCTTGCGCTCGGCCCCCATGGCCAAATACTTCGACGGCGAGGAATTTCCCGGCGACCATGTGCAGTCCGACGAAGACCTGATGGAAGCCGCCAAGATCCGCGCGACCACCACCTTCCACCCCATGGGCACCTGCCGCATGGGCCCGGCGACGGACAAGTCGACCGTGGTCGACGACCAGTTGCGCCTGCACGGGCTGGAAGGCCTGCGCGTGGTCGACGCCTCGATCATGCCCAACATGCCGTCCGCCAACCTGAACGCGGCGACCATCATGATCGCGGAAAAGGCGGCAGACATGATTTTGGGCAAGGCCCCGCCTGCACCGGAGATCATCAAGGACTGACGGGCCGGCGGCCCACCGTCGCCCGGAACATTCCAAAAATTGAATGCTTTCCCACCCCCCTGTGAGTGGTTAGAAGGTATGGTCTAAAAACAAGACCGATCGGGGAGCACATGCAGTTACTGGAAATTCTCGGCTACGTCGCGTCCGGCGCGGTCTTCGTCACCTTTTGGATGAAGTCGATGATCCCGCTTCGGATTGTCGGGCTGGCCAGCAATTTCCTGTTCTTTTCCTACGGCGTCTACGGCGACCTGGTGCCGATCATGGTGCTGCACGGCTGCCTGTTTCCGCTGAACGCGATGCGCCTGTATCAGGCCGTGCGCCTGAAGCGCCGCATCCATGAAATGGCCCATGCGGAATTCGACGTGAAATCCCTGCTGCCCTTCATGACGGAGCGCCGCGTCGCCAAGGGGGAATTTCTGTGCCGGCGGGGCGACGCGGCCCAGGACATCTTCTATCTAGCGGCGGGGCGGGCCCATATCGTCGAACTGGGCCTCGATATCGGGCCGGGCAACCTGATCGGCGAGATCGCCATGTTCGCGCCGGACCGCAAACGCTCGCAGACCGTGGAATGCCGCGACGACTGCGTGGTCCTCGCCATCGCGGAACAGCGGGTGCTGGAGCTGTTCGCCGACAACCCGGAATTCGGGCTCTACCTGATCAAGATGATCGTCGCCCGCCTGTTCGACAACATGAACCGGCCGGCCGCGCTCAGCGCCTGACGGCGCTCATCCCTTGCCGTCCTCCGGCGTCTCTCCGCCCAGCCCGGCAGCGTCCTGCTTGAACAGATCGACCAGTTCCTCCTGGTACTTGCGCGCCTTGACCTGAAGCTTTTGCTGATCCGCGTAATCGGCGTAATCCTCGAACAGGCGCTGTTCGTCATGCCGACGGAAGGCGTCGGTCATGCCCGTGACTTCGGCATTAGAAAAGCCGAGGCCGCCCAGAACCTCCCGCGTCAGGTCGAGGGCCGACAGGAACGTCTCCCGGCGGATGTGCTTGACCCCCAAGTCCATCAGCCGGTGGGCGTGCTGGCGGTTGCGCGCACGCGCGAACACCGGCACGTCGGGGAAGTGGCGGCGCACGATTTCCGCCGTGCGCATCGACGCCTCGACATCGTCGATGGCGAGCACGAAGGCCCGCGCCTTGCGCGTCTGCGCGGCCTCCAGGATATGCAGACGGCTGGCGTCGCCGAAGTACGCCCGGCTGCCGAAACGGGCGACCAGGTCGACCTGTTCCGGGGAATTGTCGAGGGCGATGAACGGAATGCCCCGCGCCCCCAGGACGCGGGCGGTGATCTGGCCGAACCGCCCGAACCCGGCGATCACCACATGGCCCATTTCCTCGGGCATGTCGTCATGGGCGTCGGTGGCCGCCGCCCCCTTGCGGGCAAGCAGGCTGTCGGCGGCCAGCAGCAGCGGCGTCGACAGCATGGACAGCGTGACGATGACCGACAGCAGGTCAGCCAGATCGCGTTCGATCACGTTGGCGCCCAGCGCCGTGGAGAACAGCACGAAGGCAAATTCCCCACCCTGCGAGACGGCCATGGCGAGCCGCCGCGCCGCCGGGGTGTCGAGCCCGCGCATCCGGCCAAGCCCGAACACCACCGCCGCCTTGACGGCGACCAGCCCGGCCACGCCGAGGGCGATCACCAGGGGTTTGTCGGCCAGCAGGTTGAGATTCAGCGCCATGCCGATGGCGGTGAAGAACAGGCCGAGCAGCAGGCCTTCGAACGGCGCGATATCGGCCTCGATCTGATGCCGGTAGGGCGAATCGGCGAGGAGTGCTCCGGCCAGGAAGGCGCCCAAGGCCGCCGACAGACCGACCGCCTCCATCAGCAGCGCCACGCCGACCACGGTCAGAAGAGCACTCGCGGTCAGGGCCTCGCGCACGCCGGTCAGGGCGACCAGCTTGTACAGCCGGGACAGGAGGTAGCGCCCGACCACGACGACGGCCAGGATTGCGCCGATGGCAAAGCCCGCGTCGGTCAGGGACAGGCCAGATCCGGGTGCGCCCGCCCCCCACAGCGGGATCATCGCGATCAGCGGAATGGCGGCCAAATCCTGAAACAGCAGAATGGAGAACGCGGCGCGCCCGTGGCGGGTGGTCAACTCGCCCTTTTCCTCCAGCACCTGAAGGACGAAGGCGGTCGACGACAGGGACAGCGCCAGAGCGACGAACACGGCCTTGTCCCAGGAAATGCCGAACAGAGTGGCCAGGGGGGCGAGACAGAGGGCGCAAACGGCGACCTGCCCGGCCCCCAGGCCGAAAATGGATTGCCGCATGGTCCACAGACGCTTCGGCCGCAGTTCCAGGCCGATCAGGAACAGCAACAGCGCCACGCCGTATTCGGCGATGTGGAGGATGCTTTCGACCTGATAGACGGAATAGACAAAGCCGAGCCCGTAGGGCCCGATCAGCACCCCCGCGGCGAGATATCCCAGCACGGAGGAGATGTTCAGCTTCTTGGCGATCGGTGCGGCGATCGCGGCGGCGGCAAGAAAGACCGCGGCCTGGACGAGAAAACTTGCGGTCATGTTTTGCCCCGAGGTGATGACGGCCTGCGCGAAGGCTCAAACATGGCCCACGGGGCGTGAAATTCAATCGACGTTTTCGGAATGTTTCCCGTTCAGGCATTCCCGCAGCCAGGCCCGCGCCTGCTTCACGTTGGTGAATCTCTTGATCATATGACCCGGCGGGCGCGGATTGGAGTCGATAAAGGCCCGGAAGACCATCTGCATCTTCTCGTGCGGCGAGATCAGGCCGGTGTATTTGGGATTTTCCCGGTCGCCGAAGATTTCCCGCGACTTGGCGGCGTGAGCGGTGCCGATGGCTTCCGTCAGCGCGAACAGGGCGTCGCGGTCGATGTCCGAGAAATCGAACAGGTGATAGCGGTGGCGGTCGCGCTCGGCATGGGCCCTCGGGTTCATCGTGAATGGTGAACGGCACGGCAAATGGCAATCAGTCGACAGAGCGCGGGCTCAGCGGAAATCGAACCCATGCTTTTTCAAGGCGTCGCGCAGGTGGTCGCGGGGGCGCTGGGCATATTTCTTGTCGACATCGGCGGACCAGGAGTCGTCCGCCGTCGGCTTGCCCACGGAGTCGTAATGGGCCTTCAGGTCGGCGTTGTAGGTATCGACCACGGCCAGCGCCTTTTCCGCGTCGTAGCGTTCGTAATGGATGATGCCCTCGGCGGCCATGCGGGGTTTCTGCTTCGGCGCTTCCGCCGGATAGCCCAGGCACATGCCGAACACCACATAGGCGCGGTAAGGAAGACCCAGAATATCGGCGACCGCCTCCGGGTCGTTGCGCATGGCGCCGATCATCACGCCCTGGATGCCGATGCTGTCCGCCGCCACATAGGCGGCCATGCCGACCAGCGACGCGTCGATGGAAGCCATCAGGCCCATTTCCAGGTTGTTGTCGTCGAGATCGTTGCCGTTGCGCCGGAACGCCGCCTCGATCCGCGTCAGGTCGGCGACGAAGGCGAAGTACACCGGGCAGGTCATGATGTGCTTCTGCCCACCGGCGATCTTGGCGAGCTTTTCCTTGGTGTCCGGGTCGCGCACGACGACCACGGAATAGGCCTGCAGGTTGGCCGAGGTCGGGGCCCGGCGGGCCGCTTCCAGGATCGCCGTGACCTGATCGTCGGTCACCGGCTTGTCCGAGAACGCGCGGATCGAGCGCCGCTGGCCCAAAACGCGGATGGTGTCGGACATGGTCGGGTGGTCGGTGGTCTGGCCGGGGCCGTCAGGCGGGGTCATATCGTCACTCCAGTGGTCGAATTTGCGCTAACATACCGCCAACACCGCTGGCGCGGCAAATCGCGATTGCAGGTTCTGACCGTCACATTATGATTGGAAAATACATGCGATTTCGGCAGCAGGAACCGCCAACGTGGACGATATCGCCAACCTTCAAGAACTTCTCGACCTGATCGCCCGGACCGTCACCAGCGAGGAATTCATCCTGCAGCTGTTGGTGGTTGTCCTGACGGTTGCCGTCGCCTGGCTCGTGTCGTCGAACCTGAGACGCCGCCTGGACGCCGCCGCCAATGCCGAGAATGACGGCACTCGGCGTATTCGCCGCCGCCTTGCCGCCGCTTTCCACCCGATCCGCGACCTCCTGTTTCCGGCGATCGGCGCGACGCTGATGGGGGTCGCCGTCGCCATCTCGGGCGGATTCTTCCACCACGCCTGGCTCGTCAAGCTGGTGCAGGGTTTCTACGCCTTCACCCTGGTGCTGCTGATCACCACGCGCTTCGTGCAAAGCCCGTACGTGAAATACTTCCTCAACTTCATCGTCATGCCGATCATCGCCCTCTACGCCTTCAGCGTGCTGGACGATCTGATCGCCGTGTTCGAAGGTGTCGTCCTCGAGCTGGGCAGCATCAAGTTCTCGTTATACGCGCTACTCCGGACCCTGATCTTCGGCATCCTGCTGTTCTGGATCGGCCGGATGTCGAACACCAAGGGGCTGGACCTGATCCGCACCCGCGCGTCGCTCGACGACACGACCCGCGAACTGGCGCTGAAGTCCTTCCAGGTTGCCCTGGTCGTCGTCTTCAGTCTTTTGTTCCTGCAGGTCGCGGGGATCGACCTGACCGCGCTGGTCGTGTTCGGCGGCGCGATCGGCGTCGGCCTGGGCTTCGGCCTGCAGCAGATCGCGTCCAACTTCATCTCCGGCGTGATCATCCTGCTCGACCGCTCGCTCACGATCGGCGACTACGTCGAACTGGAGGACGGCCGCGCCGGAACAATCCGGGAACTGGGCATGCGTTCGGCGATCCTGGAGACCTATGACGGCAAGGACATCATGGTGCCGAACGAGAAGTTCATCACCACGGCCTTCGTCAACTGGACCCACAACAACCAGAAACAGCGCTATCCGATCACCTTCGAAGTCGCCTACGGCACCGACCTGGAGAAGCTGTTCCAGATTTTGCGCGAAACCGTCGCCTCACATCCGCGCGTGCTGTCCGGCGAGGATATCCCGATCGAGGAACGGCCCGACGCGGAAATCTCCACGTTCGCCGAAAGCGGGATCGAAATCTTGGTCGAGTTCTGGATGGAGGGCATCGACGACGGCAAGAACCGCGTCGGCGCGGATCTGTTGTTCATGATCTGGCAGGCGCTGCAGGCGAACAACATCCAGATCCCCTACCCGCACCGGGTGATCACCATCGAAGAAAAGAAGAAATAGGGCGAAGACAATGGAACAGGGCCGGACGCTGCCGCCCGGCCCTGTTTCTGGTCTTGTCCGGTTCGGGCCGTCAGCCCATCCGCTCCTTGAGCACCGGCCCCACATCCATGGGCGTGTCGAGGATCGCCACGCCCGCCGCCGACAGGGCGTCGGCCTTGGACTGGTACGTCCCCTTGTTGCCCATGACGATGGCACCGGCATGGCCCATTTTCTTGCCCGCGGGCGCGGCGCCGCCGGCAATGAAAGCGGCCATGGGCTTGTTCATGGTCGCGGCATATTCCGCCGCGTGTTCCTCCATGGCGCCGCCGATCTCGCCGACCATGACGACGGCGTCGGTCTTCTCGAACGCATCCAGGGCTTCCAGCGCATCGCGGGTGGTGGTGCCGATGATCGGATCGCCCCCAATACCGATGAAGGCGGAAATGCCGAACCCTGCCTGCACCACGTTCAGGCACATCAGGGTGCCGAGCGAGCCTGAGCGCGAGATGATGCCGACGTTGCCTGGCCGGAAGATTTTCTCGTTGAAGGCCGGCATGAAGCCCGTGAAGCATTCGCCGGGTGTCACGCCGCCGGCGGTATTGGGGCCGATGATCTTGACCCCCCGCTCCTTCGCCGCCGCCATCATGTACATGACGTCCTGCACGGGGATGTGTTCGGTCAGGCAGACCACGGCCTTAGCCCCGGCCTCGATGGCGTCCAACGCCGCCGCCTTGGCCCCCATGGGCGGGATGAACAGGATGGAGACGTCGAAGCCGCCGTCGAGCCCCTTCATGGCATCCACGGCGGAGCCGAACACGGGCACGCCGATATGTTCGGTCCCGGCCTTTTTCGGGTTCACGCCGCCGACGATCTTGGTGCCGTATTCCATCATGCGTTCGGACCAGAAGGTCCCTTGCTTGCCGGTGATGCCCTGCACGATCACCCGATGCGTTCCACGGATAATCATTTCGCGGCTCCTTTATTTTTATTGGCTTTCGCGGCGTCCACCGCAGCCTTGCAGGCGGCCGACATGTCCGGCAGGGGATCGACCCCGATCCGTTCCTTCAACATGGCCACGGCCTCGACGTCACCCGTGCCGTGCACGGACCAGAACGTCGGCAATGTGGGTTTCAGTTCTTCCCAGGCCTTGAGAATGCCGTCGGTCATCACGTCGGTACGCGCGAAGGCGCCGCAGAAATTGATGACCAGCGACTTCACCTTGGGATTGTCGAGCACCAGGGACAGGGCTTCCGTGCCCTTGGTGTAGCTCTCACCGCCGATTTCCAGGAAGTTGGCGGGCGTACCGCCGTGATGGCGGACGACGTCCATGGTCGTCATGGTCAGGCCGGCGCCGTTGGCGATGACCCCGACGTCGCCTTCCAGTTCGATGTACTTGAGGTCCAGTTCCTTGCCCTTGGCTTCCAGGCCCGTCAGCTTGTCGGGCGTGCCGGACTTGGCCGTCTCCTCGTGGCGCGGCAGGGCGCTGTCGTCCATGGTGAACTTGCAGTCCAGCGCGATCAGCCCGCCCGCCTCGGTCACGGCCAGCGGATTGATTTCCATCAGTTCCGCGTCGTTGGCCCGGTAAGCGTCATAGAGCTTCATCAGCAGACCCGCGACTTGGTCTTCCAGACCGTCCAGACCGGCGCCGTCCAACATGGCGCGAACATGCGCCAGGTCCGGGCCGTGGCGGATATCGATGCTAAGCGAGCGCATGGCATTGGGGTCCTGCTCCGCCGCTTCCTCGACATCCATGCCGCCCAAGGTCGAGAACAGGATCTTCGGCCCCTTGGTTTCCGGGTCGTTGATGCATGCTGCATAGAATTCACGGGTGAACGCGGTCGCCTGTTCGACCAGGACCTTTTCCACCACATGCTCGCCGATGGTCATGCCCAGGATCGCCTCGGCCGCCGCCTTGGCCGCGGCCGCATCGTCGGCGATCTTGATGCCGCCGGCCTTGCCGCGCTTGCCCGTCGGCACCTGGGCCTTCACGGCGACCTTGCCGAGCGGCCCGGCGATGTCCGCCGCCTGATCCGCCGTTGTCGCAACCCCGCCGTCGGGCACGGGGATTCCGGCCGCCTTCAGAAGCGGCTTACCTGCATGTTCCTCAAAATTCATGGAATGTCCCTTTTCATTCTTCTCAAGCCTTCCTTCCTCATTGCCTCACCGTCTCAGTGGTTCAAAAACAGGGAAAACCACTGAGACGGTGAGACAGTGAGAAGAAAGGATGAGATCGCCGGTCCCGTTCCCGAGGGAGCGGGACAATCGTTTTATTTGCCGTACTTGGCCCAATGATTTCCGAAAAGCTCTTCTTCCGACGGCTTGTCCTCGGGAATTTCCCGAACCAGGTGGGTGATGTTGATGAAGTGCTTGTAGTTCAGGTTTTCCGAGATCGAATTTCCGGCCCAGGTGCCGCAGCCCATGGTCAGCGTGAATTCCAGCCCGTTGGTGAAGCTGCCGCCGTTGCCGAAGGTATGCGCCTGATTGACCAGCACGCGGACGACCTTCAGGTCCGCGGCCAACTCATCGGCGTGTTCCTGGGTCTTGGTGTGAATACCGACGCTATGGCCCATGCCGACGAAGTCGAGAATTTTTTGCACCTGCGCCTTGGCGGCCTTGAAGTCGGGCACGCGGTAAACCGTCAGAACCAGGGACAGCTTCTCGTCGGAGAACGGATGTTCCTTGCCGACGTTTTCCGCCGGCTCCTCCACGATGAAGAAATCGGCCTTGGTGGCGGCGTCCGGTAGGCCCGCTTCCTTGGCGAAGATGTCCGGGTCCTTGGCGATGACGCGGCGGTTGAGATGCCCGTCCTTCCAAAGGGTGTCCTTGACCTTGGCTTTTTCTTCCGCCGTGCAGACATAGGCGCCGACGGATTTCAACGCCGCGATGGCCTCGTCATAGACGCTGTCGAGAATGACGACGGAGTTTTCCGATGAGCAGGAGGTCGAGTTGTCGAAGATCTTGGACATGCGGATCTTTTCCGCCGCGTCCTTGAAGTCGGCCGTGTCGTCGATGATGACCGGCACGTTCCCGGCGCCCACGCCGATGCAGGGCGTGCCCGAGGAATAGCCCCGGCGCACATTGTTCTGCGAGCCGGTGATGACGACCAGATCGACCGCCTTCATCAGGGCCTGGGTCAGGGCCTTGTCGACCGGTGCCGGCAACACCTGCACCAGATCTTCGGGTGCTCCGACCTTTTTCAGTTCGGCCCGCATGTAATCGACGGTCATGGTCGTCGTCTTCATGCCCGCCGGCGACGGCGCCACAATCACCGCGTTCTTGCCCTTGATGGCGAACATGGCCTTGTTGACCGGGGTCGCGGCCGGGTTGGTCGAGGGGCTGACCGCGCCCACGACGCCCACGGGCTTGGCGTATTTGATCAGGCCCTTGGCCTTGTTTTCCTCGATCACGCCGACGGTCTTCACCCGCATCAGGTCGCGCAGGCAGCCGAAGGTCTTGCGCTGGTTCTTGATGATCTTGGATTTGACGTTGCCGAGACCGGTGTCTTCGACGGCGATCCTGGCCAGTTCCTCGGCCCGGCCGGGCTCGTAGATCGACCAGGCAAGGGCGGTCACAGCCTCGTCCACTTGGGCCTGATCGGCGTCGGCGAAGGCCTCCATGGCGGCGCGGGCGCGGGTCATCAGGCCGGCAATTACCTGTTCGGGGCCGGTATCGGCCACTTTTTCTGCGGTGGCAGTCATTCATGTTCTCCTAGAGGCTTGGCGGTCCGGCCGATGGGCCGGAGAAAGGCAGGGTCAAACGGGTTTGCTGCCCTTGATCTGGGTCCGGTGCATGACGCGGCGGGCCGAGGCATCGAAGGGGTCGCGGCGGTGCATGGCGCAGCGGTTGTCCCACATCAACACGTCGCCGACACGCCACTGGTGATGCCAGTAGTATTTTTCCTGCGCCGTATGGGCCCAGAGCGCATCCAGCAATTCTTCGGATTCTTCCAGCGGCAGGCCGACGATATAGGCGTTGCGGCGGCGGCCCAGATAGAGCGCCTTGCGCCCGGTCACCGGATGGGTGCGGATGATGGGGTGCACCGCGCCGGGACAGGTCGTCACGTCCGTGACCTCTTCCGCCCCTTCGCGCAGATAGCCTGCCGAATTGGTTGAATTGTCGTGCTTGATCTGGCGTCCCTTGATGCGCTGGCGCAGATCGGCCGGCAGGTCCAACAGCGCCTTGTACATGTTGAGAAAGCCCGTGTTGCCGCCGGTTTCCGGCACCTCCATGCCCCACAGCAGGCTCGCCGTGGGCGGTTCCACGATATAGTTCATGTCCGTGTGCCATACGGATTCCCCGGCGCCGAGGGAACCCAGGGCGACCCCGTTCTCGACCACGTTGGAGATCACCAGGATTTCCGGATAGCCCGAAACGAAGCGCTTGCCGTTTTCGTTGGGCGGCGCCTGATCGAGGGTCCCGACGCGGCGGGAAAACGAAACCAGAGCATCGTCGGTCATGTTCACCTGATTGCGGAACAACAGCACGCAATGGTCCATCCAGGCGGCATGGATCTGGTCGAACAGGGCGTCGTCGACGGCTGCCAGATCCACGTCCAAAACCTCGGCACCGATGGCGTCAGACACCGGGCGCAGCCGCAGGCCGCCGTCCCGGCCACCGCCGGAAACCGATTGTTCAAGTGATGTCATCTTTGCATCCTTCCTGTGTTGTCTTGCGCGCTGGCCTTGTGGGCCTCGTCCGTTAGGGGGTGAAGACCTTCCAGGTCCTCGGCGAAAAAGGCTTCCAGCGCCGCCGCCGACTCGTTGAGCAGCGTCAAATGCTCCAGGGCACGGGCCATGGGCAGGCGAGCTTCCGGCGCATGCACGGCCAGACCGGCGATGACCCGGCCCTTGGGATTGCGGATCGGCACGGCGACGCCGATCAAACCGGGGGTGTTCTCCTGATCGTTGGCGGCGTAACCGCGGCGTCGGATGGCCGCCAGCTCGTCCTCCAGGCGGTCGGGATCGGTGATCGTGCGGTCGGTCAGCTGGGTCAACGGCAGCACGCGCAAAAGACGGCGCCGTTCGCGGGCCGGCAAATGGGCCAACAGCAGCTTGCCGATGCCGGTGGCATGCAGGGGAACGCGCGACCCCACGCCGTACTGGATGCGCAGCGGCCAGTCGCATTCGACGCGTTCCACATAAACCACTTCGTCGCGGGCGAGAACGCCCAGGTTGCAGGTTTCACCCAGGCGTTCGACCAGATTCTGCAGAACCCGGCGCACGGGTGCTGCGCGGGTGCCGGCGGTCAGCGCCTGCATGCCGAGATCGATCATGCGCGGGCCGACGGAATAGCTGTCGCCGCCGGGATCGCGGCGCAACAGGGCGTTTTCTTCAAGTTGCTTGACCATGCGGTGAACGGTCTGGCGCGGCAGGTCCGTGCGGGCCGCGATGTCGCCCAGGGACAGGGCCGACGGTTCGTCCAATAAAACCTCGAGCACCGCAAGCGCCTTGCCGAGGGCGCTGCCGGTGCCGTTGGAAAAGGAATCAGGCATATCGCATCCTCCCTACTCAGCCGCCCAGGGAAAGGGAATCAGGTTCTGCAGCGGCTCGGAAATTTCGTAGACGCTGGAGACCGCAAGATCGTGGTCATAAGGCACGCCGTCGCGCTCCGCCCGCTTGCGCAGATGCTCCTCGTGTACCGCCAGAACGTCCTTGTCGAACGGCATCAGCCCCGGATCGAAGATGCGGAGATACCCGTCGGCGTCGCGCGCCGGCATGATGCGGCATTTCAGATGGCGGTTGGGCGACCAGGGGATGTCCAGCACCCCGGCTTCGCAGGCGCGCACCGTCCCGATGGCGACGTCGCCGTCGCCCATTTCCAGCACCTTGTCCATGATCGGGCGGACCTCGCGTTTCACGAGGTCGAGCTCGAACTGGTATTCGGTCATGCTGTCGAGCCGGATATGACGCGCCAGATAGATCGCCATGCGCGTCGTGCGCAGGCCCTCGGCGTTGGCCTGCGGCGTGGGAATACCGAAGGCCTCGTGCGTCGACTTGGTGGTCACGCTGACGGCGCCCCCGACGGCGGCCAGCGTCCCGCCATAAGCGACCAGGGCCTGGGACTGAGCGTCGTCCTGCGGCCAGGCGCCCATCCAATGCAGCGAGGTCACGGGCGTGAAAACATCGTCGTAGCCGGCCGCTGTCAGGTATTCCTGCGTCAATTCCCGGCACGCGCGGATCGCCACGGCGTCCTGGATCAAGTGCAGGGTCTGCGCCAGTTCCAGGCCGTAATTGCGCACGCCCTGCCCTGCCGCCAGAAGGGCGTCGATGATGCAGGTCAGAATGGCAATGCAGGGCGGCACGTTGGTGCCGGTCAGGAACCCCGGCTGACGGCGATGCAGGTCCACACCCTTTTCCTGGTAAAGGGCCGCCAGACGGTCCAGGTATTGGTAATTACGGATGCCGGCCTCGATCGAGGTCTCCTTGGTATAGGACGTGGTATAGGCCAGACCCGATCCAAGGTATCCCGAATACCCGGCGGCGAAGCCGACTTCCGACGTCAGGCGCGGCATGGCCGTGCCCGACAGCACGATGGCCGGCTTATCGATGGCCTCGATCAATTGGCGCGTGGTGCGCGGGCCGTAGCTGACCATGGGATAGCCGTTCAGCATGGACCGCCCGGCCTTTTTCGATTCCTCGATCCCGGTCGCGGCCTCGGCCCAACGCTCGTTGCGGGTATAGCTGTCGGTCGTGGTCGGCACGATGTCGGCATGCCCTTCCTTGTCCAGGCAGCGCATCAGTTCCAATTGCAGCTCAAGCGTGCCGAAGCCGCCGCGCGGCTGTGTCAGGCAGCGCCCTTCGGCATCCGCCTGGCGCATGACCCAGCCAAGCTGCTTGTGCCGGGGCAAGGCCTTGTGGAATTCGGCCGCTTCGTCGATATCGACCTCCGCCCCAGTCGGCCAGCGCGCCAAGTTTTCACGGCGCAGTTCGGCAAACAGATCAGCGGGTATCTGGTCCGCCGAGAATTTCCAGCGTTGGTCAGCCGACATGGATTGCGCGCTCATGAGCCGCCCCCCCGGTTGTCTGTGGCGTCACGTCGGACAGGTGGGCAAGGCCCAATTTAAGAGCCGCCTCGGGCGCCGGCTCGACCAGCAGGCCGACGGCATATAGCAGGTATTCGCGGTCGATCAGGAAACGGGGGGCGCGAGGCCGCAGCGACGAAGGGTCGCCCGGATCGGCCAGCGCCGCCGCCAGCATGTCCGCCGGGTCACGCCCGTGGGCCAGCGCGCCGCCTGTACCGATGACCGTTTCGACGCGGCCCAGGTCCTTGCCTTCTTGCATGGTCGCAGGGCCGGTCACGGTCTGCACCACCTTGACCGTGCCGGCGTGGCGGGCCACGGCCTGCGTCACGGCGGCGCGGGCCAGCGCGCGGTCGAAGGCATGTTCCTCGTCCGTTTGCGGCAGGCGTTCCACGTCGGCGTCGATGGCAGCCAGCATGACCTCCACCCGATCCTCGTCCAGCCCGGCGTCGGCCGCGACGGCGGCCGCACCCGCCAGATCGACAATGGCGCGGGCGTTGTGGCGCATGCCCAGGTCGCCCTCGACCGTACGCTTGGCGAAGGGTTCCGGCAGGCCGTGGACGATCACACCCTCGCGCGACGGGTCGCCCTTGGCGACGGAATGCACGTCGGTGGTGGCGCCGCCGATGTCGACGACCAAAAGCTCGCCCAGGCCCGGCTGCGAAGCCGTGCCCTGGGCCAGCAGGCGCGCGCCTTCCAGCACCGCCGCCGGAGTCGGCATCATCACCGCGTCGAAGCGGCCGGCCGCACGGTCGATGCCCTTGGCGTGAACGATGCGGTCGATGAATACGCCGCGGATGGCGGCGCGCGCTGGCTCGATATTCAGGACATTGAATTCCGGCATCACGTTCCCGGCGACCACCACGATCTTGCCGCCCCGACCCAGGATGTCAGCTGCCTCGTCAGCGGCGGCGCGGTTGCCGGCATAGATCACCGGGCCGCCCAGGGCCGCCCCAGCCAGGACTTCGGCATTGTGCAGCACGACCTCGGCGTTGCCGCCGTCCGTGCCGCCGGCCAGCAGCAGAATGTCGGGGGCCAGGTTCTCGATCTCGGCCAGGTCGGCGCGGGTCAGCCGATAGGCGAAGGTACCGACCAGCTTGGCCCCTGCCCCCAGGGCGGCGCGCCGGGCGGCCTCGGCCGTCAGTTCCTTGACCAGGCCCACGGTCACCATGCGCAGGCCGCCGGCGGCGGAGGACGAGGCCAAGCGGTGGCGGAACTCGGGCAGGCCGCCCAGATGGCCTTCCAGGTCCTTCAGGGCCGCGTCGAGCCCCCGGTTGACGTCCGTCGTCACCGTGGACGGCCCTTGCCCCGCACCCAGAATCGCGCCCGTTTCCAGGCCGACCGCGCGCAGCTTGGTATAGGTCGATCCGAAGTCGATCAGCAACGCCGCCGGTTCGCAGACTTGCAAGCTCATGAGGCACGCTGCCGCGTCGTGCGTTCGGCGAAATCGGCATCCAGGGCGCGGACGACATCGTCGGTGCGGGTGCCCGGCGGGAAAGCCCGGTCGAAACCCATGGCAAGGAAGCGCTTCTCAACGTCGGCCCAGTCCTGCTTACCGACCACCAGGTTGCCACCGACATAGATGAGGATGTCCTCCAGCCCGGCCTCGACACAAAGGTCGCGGAAACCGCGGCAATCCAATTCGCCCTGTCCGTAAAGGGACGACATCATGATGCCGTCGGCGGCGGTTTCAATGGCCGCCTTGACGAACTCGTCCGCCGGTGTGAGGGCGCCCAGGGCGACGACTTTGAAGCCCTCCTTCTCCAACGCCATGGATAGGATGCGGTTGCCGACAATATGCGTGTCGGCGCCAATCACCCCTGTCACCAGGGTGATTGCCGAACGATCGTATCCCGGCTGGGCGGAGGCGCGTTCTGTCATCAATTCCCGTTCCCATGGGTCTGCGGCGTTTTTGCGCCGTCGCCCCGATTATACGCAAGACTTACATCATTTCAACATAAATCAGGAGTATATCGTCTCAATTTATAATATTATGCACCTTTATGATAATCCATGAAGGCCACATGATTGACAGACCCTGCGGAATCCGGCATCGCATTCTCATGTTCCAGGGCTTCCAGATGATCCGCTTCGCATTGATTTTCCTGACCGTTCTGGCGGTCGCCTGCCCCCCCGCCCAGGCCCAGCGTCCGGCGCCGGGATGCAAGGCGCCGACGGCCGTGTGTCAGGCATCGGCGCGGGTGTTCGCCATTTCGTCCTATGATCCGGTTGGCAGCGCCGTGCTGATCGAACCGGGGCTTCTCGTCACCAACCGGCATGTCGTCGCCGACAACTCCCGAGCCCAGGTCTTCATGTCCGACGGCAGCCAACGCATCGCCGACGTGGTGCCGACGACCTATCCCGGCGACCTGATTCTGCTGCGCCTGGACGGCTTGGTGGTGCAGCAGCCCCTGACCCTGGGAACCGCGGCGGTCGACCAGCAGGTCTACGCGGTCGGCGCCGACGTGGGCCGCGGCGCCATTCGCGCCTATCTGCCGGGCCGCGTGGTCGCCGTGCCGCCCCAGGGCAAGCCGCTGGCCCGCGTCCATCATTCGGCGCGCAGCCAGCCGGGGAATTCAGGCGGCGCCCTGTTTGCCCGCGACGGATCGCTTGTGGCGATCATCGCATCGGGCGGCGAGGGCCGTAACGAGGCCATCCCCATCGCCGAGATCGCCAAACTGAAGACCCAGTCGGGCCCCGATCAGGCGCTGCCCAGTGCCCGTATCGGCCTGGCTTACCGCAAATGTTCCGAGGCCCTGGACGCCGTGCGCGGCGGCGACCAGCACATGGCGCCCAGCAATGTGGAATTTCTCTACTCGCAATGCCTCGCCACCGGAAATCGCCAGTTGTACGACGACGCGGGCCGGACGCTCGGCCGCCAGCAGTTCCTTGACCAGGCGCTCGACCTGTTCAACAAGTCCCTGGACCAGGACCCCAACGGCCTGAACACACGGCTATCCATGGCCATTTCCCTGCATGTGGCGCAACGTTACGAGGACGAAATCCCCCATTTGAGGGCGCTGATCGACGCCCTGCCGACGGATCCGCAGGTGTTGCGTCTGGCGATCCAGGCAGGGAAATGGGGCGGGGACGACATCCTGGCGCAAAAGGCCTATGCGCTTCTACTGGAACACCATCCGCAGTTGAAACCCGTGGCGGAACGCTTCATGCAGCAACCGCCGCCGCCCCGGCGCGGTAACAAGACGGTGAAATAAGCCTGCACCGGGTTCACGTCAGCCTTCGAAATCGTCCGTCGGATCGGGAATCCAGCCGTGGCGCAGCAAGACAGCGCCGCCGCCGAACGGCTTGCGCGCGCGCTTGACGATCGCCGCCTTCAACTCAGGCCCCCGCCAGTCGGGATGCCGGGCCAGCAGCCGCGCCGCCAGGGCGGTGACCCTGGGCACGGCGAAGGACGACCCGGACGCCTTGCCCGCCGCGCCCCGATGGTCCGTCACCGCAACCTGTTCGCCCGGCACCATGACGTCGACCCGCGACGCCCCCCAGTTGGAGCCCCGGGCCAGACGGCCGTCGGCATCGGCCGAAGTCACGGTCAAGATGTTGTCGAGGCCGAGGGCGGCCGGATAGACCGGCGTCTTGTCCAGATCGCGGCCGTCGTTGCCGGCGGACACGATGAACAGCATATGGGGCCGTGCCTTGGCCGCCTGGGCGAAGGCCCGCCAGTCGGCTTCGGCGTTGGAGCCCATGGCCATGTTGACGATCACCGACCCGGCCCTGTCGGCATGGGCAACCATATCCCCGAACCGCGTCATGTCCGGGCGCGGATAGCGGTAGGGTAGGATCACCGCCCCAGGCGCCTCGCGCAGGACGATCGAGGTCACCGCCGTGCCGTGATGCAGGGGAAAGAACGGTGAACGCGCCGTGTCCACATCGAACGGGCGCGCGTCCATGTCCCAGAAATCGTATCCCAACAGGCCCCCGGCGCCATCCCGCGCCAGGCGTCCCGCAAACAACGGCAGAGTATAGTTGACGCCGGTGTCGATGACGGCAACACGGACGGCCCCTTGCGCCGTCGGCGGGCCCGCCGGGACGGGCGGGTTCAGGGCTTCGCGGAACACCACATCGGCCAGATCGGCGGACAGAACTTCAAGTGCCTCCGCGCGCCCGTCGGTGCCGTAGATCAGGCGGCGCCCCTCGGTTACCCGGCAATCGCCCGAGCCATTGACGGCGATAGCCGGACGCAGGCCGGACGGCGCCGGGGCATGCCATTCCAGGCTGATGCGGCGCAGTCGGCCGCCGGGCGACAGCCGGTTGATCACCCATTCCCCGCCCTCCGGCATGAGGATGCGATGCACCGTCCTGAAGGGGTTATCCGCGGGTCCGTCCAGGCGCGCCTCGAGCAGGCGGCCGCCCGTCAACACGCGGCGCAGACCGACCGTATCGGCAGGCTTCAGAGGGCAGACGGCGGCAAGCACCGCCACGGCATCCGGCGCCGGCGCCGCAACCGCCGGATGCAAGAACGGGTTCAGCCCCAAAACCCCCGCTGCGACGGGTGCGATCAAGGATAAATCCGTCACCTGCCTGCTCATCGAACCTCCTTACGCGGATACTCTCATGCCGCGCGTTGGATCAATCGCGAACAAATCATTGGTTCACGGCCGATAATCTGTACAAATCCAAAGTGTTGAATGCCATACTCGGCGTCAACTTGCCTAGAATTCAGTTTCGGCGTGCGAGTGTCGCCGCGACGCCGAGGGGGTTTTTGTGTTGCTTGCACGGGACAGGAGCTGCTGCGTTGGCTGCCGCTAGGGTCGTATACACAACGACGTTCGTGCTCTATTGCCGCGCGTCCGAGGGCGATTGGGTGCGCCAGGGCGAGTGGGCTGAAACGGATGAATTCGAGGCCCTGACCTCCGCCCACGACGCCGACGACCAATCCAAATGGCAGGCCGTGCGTTTGATGAGCCGGCGCACCTATCCCGACGGACGCCCGCCGCAGGAAACCATCGCCTGGATGACCGGCATTCCGCGGGCCGGGAAAGCCAAGCTGCGGGGAAGCGGTGGCGGTGGCGGTGACGAGAGTGACCGCAAGAACGGCGGCGGCGGCGGCAGCGACGGCAGCGGGAATGACCGCAAGAACGGTGGCCGAGCCACGGGCGCCGACAGCAACAATACTCCCGGGAACAAACGCCGGAAAAAGCGCAAGGGCGGCGCCGAAAGCGCGGGCGAAGCCTACAAGAAAATCGCCAAACAGCATCTGGAAGCGACGGGCGCCATCGGCGGGGCCCACTCGGTCAAGAAAGCAGCCGAAGAAGCCGCCCTGCGCGAGGCCGAGGCCGGCAAGCCGCCGAAATCGCCCATGATCGCCGTCGGCACGCGCCTGGTCACGGTCTTCATCATCACGGCGGTCATCACGTTTGCCGGGAAACTCCCGCTCGAGATCCTGCACAAAAAATTGGTTACCACCGGCTTCGACATTCCCGGATTCATGATTGCGGGATATGTCCTTGGGTTCGCCATCGCCGCCCTGATCCTGGGCAAAATTCTCCTTAAGAAAGGCGATATGGAAATCCTGACCCAGTATTTTCAGGATGCGCGGAGCAGCGGGCAGGACGACGACGAATTCGATGCCTACGATTCCGGACTCGGCAGTTGGCGCGAGGACGCGAATGGCGATGATCCCATGGGCGCCCTGGAAGAAGAAGCCGTCGCCGACAGCGGCGCGGCGACAATGGCGTCCGGTCTGGATTATCCCCCGGAAAACGTGCCGGCGGAACCGCGTAAGACCATGCTCAAATTTCTCGAACTTGCCTTGGGAGCGATCCGCAGCCAATTGGCCAAGCTCGACAAGCTGGGCAAGTTCGGCCTGAACCTGTATCTCGCCGGGGCCGGCGACCAGCTGGCCAAGCACAGCGGCCTGGAAGGGGCGCAGCGCAACGGCATGATTTCCGAGGCCATCGTCGCCATCGGCACCAAGAAGGCCATGGCCGGACCATTCTGCGACAAATTCGCGGAGTACGAGAAGGATTCGAAAAGCCGCGCCATGATCGACGCCGGCCGTTCGGCCATGCAACGCTTCATCGACGGCGATGCCAAGGCCTTCGGCGAACTGCCGGCGGTTCTTGAAGGCTTCACCTCCAACAAGGCGGCCAAGGCGACGGCCCAGGGCGTCGTCGTGGTGATGTTCACGGACCTGGTGGGATCGACCAAGATGACCCAGGAACTGGGCGACATGGGCGCCCAACAGGTCGTGCGCACCCATAACGCCATCGTGCGCAACGCTCTTGCCGCCTACCACGGGCGCGAGGTTAAACACACCGGCGACGGCATCATGGCCGTGTTCTCAAACGCCGCCAACGCCGTCGCCTCGACCATGGTGATTCAGCAGGAACTGGCCAAGCACAACGGCGCGCAGGGCAGCCTGCCGGTCAAGGTGCGCATCGGGCTCAATGCGGGGGCGGCGGTTCAGGAAGAAGACGATTTCTTCGGCACCACGGTGCAGTTGTCCGCCCGCGTGTGCGACAAGGCGGACGCCGAACAGATCTTCGTCACCCAGTCGGTCCGCGACCTGGTGACCGGTCACTCGATCCAGTTCCGCGAAGCCGGCAACTTCGACATGAAGGGCATCGAAAAGCCCGTCCCGGTGTACGAGGTCGTGTGGCGCGCCGAGCTTCAGGCCGCGGGCTGACCCGCTTTTCCCGGAGCCACGCCCATCATGCGGCCACCGCGCGGTGGCGCTGACGCAGCACCGGCTCCGGCCCACGCAACGCCGGCTGATAGGCATGACGCAGGTCGCCAAGCGCCGCCCGCCAGTCCGCTTCCAACTTGTCCGCCGTCCGGTCGCTGGATACTTCCAGCGCATCGAACCCGCAACGGTGCATGGCGCGAAACTGGTCGCGCAGCACGTCGCCCACGGCCCGCACCTCGCCCTTGTAACCCAGACGGGTCTTCAGCATGCGGGCGTGGGAATAGGCCCTGCCGTCACCGAACTTGGGAAACTCAAGCGCCACCACGGCGAAGCGGGCAAGGTCGTCCTCGATTGCTTCCGGCGACTGGCCACTTGCCAGGCGAATGCCGAGGCCGTCCGCGCGTCCGGCGAGCGAGTTATGTTCCGCCTGCCAGCGGGCCAGGGTGACAATCACGGGGCCCGTTTCCGGCACCACGTCGCCGTCGGCGACATGGACCCAGGTGTCGGGCGTGACTTTTCCGTCCTTAAGCAGCTTTGTCATAGAGGCTCTCCTTGAAGGGCGCATCGCCGACCCGGCGGAAGGTATCGATGAACCGTTCCTTCGGCTGGCGGATGGCGAGATAGGTGTTCACCACGGTCTCAATGGCATCGACGATTTCGGCGGCGGAAAAGGCGGCGCCCACCTTGGTGCCGATGGCCGCGTCTTCGCCGGGCGCACCGCCCAGGGTGATCTGGTAGTACTCCTGATCCTTGCGGTCGACGCCCAGGATACCGATGTGGCCGACGTGGTGATGGCCGCAGGCGTTGATGCAGCCGGAGATTTTCAGGCGCAGTTCGCCGATGTCGTACTGACGGTCCAGGTCGGCGAACCTTTGGGAAATCCGCTCGGCGATGGGGATGGAACGCGCATTGGCGAGTGAGCAATAGTCCAGCCCCGGGCAGCAGATGATGTCGCCGATATGGTCCAGGTTGGCGTCGGCCAGGCCCTGGTCGCGCAACGCCAGCCACAGGTCGTACAGCTGGTCCTGACGCACATCGGGCAGCACCAGGTTCTGTTCATGGGTCACGCGGATGCCACCCAACGAGTACGCCTCCGCGATCTCCGCGACGGCGTCCATCTGGTCCGCCGACATGTCGCCCGGCGGCACGCCCACCGGTTTCAGTGAAATATTGGCGATGGCGTAACCGGCCGCCTTGTGGCGGGCGACGTTGACCCGGACCCAGTTGCTGAAGTCCTTGTCTTCGAACCGGCGGACCGTCAGGGCGGGCGGATCGTCGGACAGGGCCTCATAGGCCGGCGGCTGGAAATAGGCGGCGATACGCTCGATTTCCTCGTCCGGCAGGTCGAGTGCACCGCCCTGGGTGTCCGCGAATTCCTTTTCGACCAGGCGGGTGAATTCCTCGGTTCCCGTTTCGTGGACCAGGATCTTCACCCGCGCCTTGTACATGTTGTCGCGTCGGCCCAGCATGTTGTAGACGCGAAGGATCGCCTCCAGATAGGCGAGCAGGTCGGCCTTGGCGACGAAGCTGCGAATTTTCTTGCCGATCATGGGCGTGCGCCCCAGACCGCCGCCGACCCAGACCTCGAACCCGACCTCGCCCGCGTCGTTCTTCACGATGAACAGGCCGATATCGTGGAAGCGCACGGCGGCGCGGTCCGCCCCCACCGCGCCCGACACGGCGATCTTGAATTTGCGCGGCAGGAAGGTGAATTCCGGATGGAAGGTCGACCATTGGCGGATGATCTCCGCATAGATGCGGGGGTCCTCGACCTCATCCACGGTCACGCCCGCATATTGGTCGGCGGTAACGTTGCGGATGCAATTGCCGGACGTCTGGATCGCGTGCATCTCGACGTTGGCCAGTTCGTCCAGGATGTCGGCGACCTGGCTCAGCTTCGGCCAGTTGTACTGAATGTTCTGGCGCGTGGTGAAATGGCCGTAGCCCTTATCATAGGTTCGCGCGATATGGGCCAGCTTGCGCATCTGCACGGCACTCAACTGCCCATAGGGAATGGCGACCCGCAGCATATAGGCATGTAGTTGCAGGTAGAGCCCGTTCTGCAGGCGCAGCGGACGGAACTGTTCCTCGGTCAGATCACCGGCCATGCGGCGGGCGATCTGGCCGCGGAACTGGTCGACCCGGTCCTTGACCATGGCATGGTCGAATTCATCGTAGCGGTACATGTCGTTTCTTCTTTCCTTGCGAGATACGGTCGTGACCGGCGCTTCAGCCGGCGACGCCGTTCAGGTGCACGAACTCGGCTTCCGAGCCCATGCGAAGATGGTCCGGCACGTCGGCGCGGCCGAATTCGGGATGAACGGAAGGACCGTAGGCCCGCAGACGTTCACGGTAGCGCACGGGCGTCACCGCGCCGTCCGCATCCGTGACCTCGATCAGATAGGGGCCGACCACCATGCGGGCTTTCTCCGCCGCCTTGGCGATATCCTCCAAAAGCTTGGCCTCGCCCTCGTCCGCGGCGACGCGGGCCGCGTCGATCGTGGGCGTCCATCCCCCGTCCTGCCCAAGGTAGATGACGACGCCGTCGGCAAGGCGGTTACCCGTGACAACCTGTTGCACCATTGTTCCGTTCCTAACTTCCAAATCACATTGCGGCGGCGAGGGGCACCGGCCCCCCGGTTGCGGTGGACAGATCGGCCAGCGCCGCGACATCGCCGATGACGATCAAGGCCGGTCCCGTAATCCCGTTCGTCCGCACTAGGGCGTCGAGGCCGTGGACATGGCCGGTGAAAACCCGCTGATCCGGGCGGGTGCCGTTTTCGATCACCGCGACCGGCGTATCGGCCAGGCCGTGGCGGGACAGATCGTTCGCGATGGTACCGGCGCCGCCGATGCCCATGTAGACGGCCAACGTCGCGCCCGAGCGGGCAAGCACCGCCCAGTCGATATCCGGCGCATCGCCATCGCCTTTATGGCCGGTCACGAAGGTAACGGCCGAGGCATGCTCCCGATGAGTCAGGGGAATCCCCGTGGCGGCGGCGCAGGCCGTGGCGGCGGTGATGCCGGGCACGACCTCGGCCCGGATACCGGCGGCGTTCAATGCCGCAAGTTCCTCGCCGCCGCGCCCGAACACAAAGGGATCGCCGCCCTTGAGGCGGACCACGCGTTTGCCCAGACGGGCCTGGGCGATGAGGATGTCGTTGATTTTCTCCTGGGGCACCGGATGGCGGTCCGGGGCCTTGCCCACGTCGATGCGGTCCGCATCGCGGCGCGCGAGGTCAAGAACCCCATCGCCGACCAGACGGTCATGGACGATGACATCAGCCTGCTCCAGCAGCCGCTGGCCGCGCAGGGTGATGAGGTCCGCCGCCCCCGGCCCGGCGCCGACGATATGGACGATGCCGCCCTGTTCACGGCCCCGCCGGTTCACGTAGGACAGCATGTCTTCCGCCGCCCCGGTTTCATCACCGGCAAGCACGCGGGCCGCGATGGGCCCGTCGAAGAAGGCGTCCCAGAACCGCAGCCGCGCCCGGCCGGTCGGCACCACGGCCTTCACCGCCCCCCGGAAGCGTTCGGCGAACAGCGCCAGGGCGCCCAGGTTGGGATGCAACAGGCGTTCGATGGCCGCCTTCACGCCCCGCGCCAAGACGGGGGCGGTGCCGCCCGACGACACGGCGACGGTGATCGGCGCGCGGTCGATGATGGCCGGGGTGATGAAATCGGACAGTTCCGGCCGATCGACCACGTTGACGGGCACACCCGCGTGGCGGGCGGCGTCGGAGACCTGACGGTCCACGGCGTCGATCCCCGTGGCGCCGTAGGCCAGAACGGCGCCCATAAGATCTTCAGGCCGGAACGCCCGCGCCTGCCAGTCGATATCGCCCGCTTCGACGAGATCGAGGATTTCGTCGGTCGCGTCCGGGGCGACGACGGTGACCCGGGCATCGGCCTTCAACAGCAGGCGCAGCTTGCGCGCCGCCGCCTCGCCGCCGCCAGCGATCAGCACGGGCCGGTCCTGCACCGTGAGGAAGATGGGAAACTGCCGCATGGGTCGCCTTCGCCTTGTCTTGCGCATGGCGGGGCCGGTATCCAGGGGAATCCGGGCCGCCAACGCATATTTAACAAAAATTACTTGTGAATTATATCAATATTCACAGTTTAAATGTGGTTCAGATTTATAATTTCGTCAATAGGAATGTAATTAATATTTTTCATACAAAATTTTTGTGTGTTTATTGAACGGCAGAAATCCGGGTCCCGCGCCCGTTCTCAAGATATCGTGAGGGGATGCGCCCCGGCCGAAGCCTGGAGCCTGGGGATTACAAAATGCCTAGACCGCCATCGCCATGCCGTCGCGGCCTGGGTCGGCGCCACCATCGGCCTGACCGTCCTTCAGGCGGATGGCATGAACGCCCGCGAAGTGGAAATTGATGGGATAGCGCCGGGTGCGGTAGCCGCGCCCGTTGAGGTCGGCCTCGACCGCGCGGGGGATGCGGTTGACGATCTCGATGATGTCGCTGGTCGCCGAGAACCGGGGCGCCGACACCGCCTGCTGTGCGTCCATGCCGAAATCCACATGGTTGAGGATCGCCTGCAGCACGCCCATGGCGATGTAGGTGCCGCCGGGCGCACCCACGATGAAGCGGGGCGCGTCGCCGTCGAACAGGATGGTCGGCGCCATGGAGGTAAACCGCGCCTTGCCGGGGGCGAGCGACCCCACCTGCCCCGGCCGGGGGTCGAACACGCCCATGCAGCCGTTGTAGATGAAGCCAAGGCCGTCCGTGGTCACGCCCGACGGCATGCCCAGCGAATGGGTCAGGCTGACGCAGTTGCCCGCATTGTCGACCACGCAGAGATGCGTCGTGTCCTTGCTTTCCTTGTCGCGCCCGACGCGCGGCACATGGGTTACCTCACCCGCCTTGATGCGGGCCGCACATTCCGCCGCATAGCCTTTGTCCAGCAAGTGCGCGACGGGCACGTCGACGAAGCGCGGATCGCCGACGCCGCGGTCCTTATCGACGGTGGAAATCTTCATCGCCTCGGCGACCGTGCGGATATAGTCGGGCGAGTTGTGGCCCATGGCCGCGAGGTCGAAGTTCTCGAGAATATTCAGCATCTGCAGAACCATGATCCCGCCGCCCGGCGGCGGGCAGGACGACACCCTGATCCCCCGGTACTCGGACCACAGGGGTTGGGTTTCCTCGGGCCCGCAGTTGGCGAGATCGGCCGCCGAGATCAGCCCGCCGTTGGCCGCCATGTCGGACGCGATCCTGCTCGCGATCTCTCCTTCATAGAAATCGTCGGCGCCCTGTTCGGCGATGCGCGCAAGCGTGTGCGCCATGTCCGGGTTGGTAATAGTCATGCCGGGCGTCTTCAGGCTGCCGTCGGCGTTCAGGTACGTCTTGGCCGTGGCCGGGCTGCCGCGCAGGTATTCGATGTGCTGCACCCGGCCGGCCGGCTCTTCCTGCGTCCAGAAGCGGTGCATGTGCGGGCGAATCATGTAGCCGTCGGCGGCAAGCGCGATGGCCGGCTGCAACAGATCGGCGAGTGAGCGCGTGCCGAACCGGGTGAGCGCCGCATCGAGAGCGCGGAGCGTTTCCGGGGTGGCGATGGCCTGATAGCCGACCTCGTTGACGCGGCCCTTCAGGATGAAGCCGAAACCGTCCTCGGCCTCTTTCTCCAGAAGGTCCTGCCACATGGTGTCGGTGACGGCGCCGGGGGCGCGGGCATGGAAATCAAGACACAGGTGCTGGCCGACGGAGGGAAGATAAAGGTGCATGCTGCCGAAGCCGGCGATGCCGCACATGAAGGGGTCAACCACCGTCTGGACCAATGCCGTCGCGACGGCAGCGTCCACGGCGTTGCCGCCCGACCTTAAAATTTCCGCGCCGACCTCGACTGGTTCCGGCTGCGGTGCGACCACCATGCCCTGCGTCATGTTTCCCCCGCCCCTTTTTAGGAATTCGAATTCCAGAGATGTTCAAGGGCCAGTCTCGCCCAGGCAGGCCACCCCGGCAAGCCCCTACTCGGCCGCCTTGGCGGGCTTGTCGCGTTCCGTCGCCGGCAGATCGCCGAGCGGACCCAGGGCATCCTTGTCACGCAGGAACATGGGCTTGGACTGCATGTAGAGGGTCAAGAGCCGTGTCAGCGCCATGACCGAATCAAGATGCGTGCGCTCATACCCGTGCGACGCGTCCAGCGCGAAGCACAGCAGCGCCGTGCGGATGTCGTTGCCGGCCTCCAGCGCCGCCGCCGCGTCGGAGCGGTAGAAGCGGAATACGTCACGGGAATGCTCGATCCCATGCCCCACGCACATGTCGATGAGCGAACGCGACAGGTGCCAGTCGAAAGGTCCCGAGGAATCCTGCATGGCGATGGTCACGCCGTATTCCGAGGTATGCTGGCCCGGCGCGATGGTGCCGTTGTCGATGGACACCAGTTCGGCCACGTCGCCGTGCAGCACGGCGGACGCACCCACGCCGACCTCTTCCGTGATGGTGAACAGAAGATGGCAGTCGATGGGCAGGACCGTGCCCGCGCGCCGGACCGCCCGCGCCGCCGTCAAAAGCGCCGCAACCCCGGCCTTGTCGTCCAGGTGGCGCGAAAACACGAAGCCGTTGGGCAGGAATTCCGTCATCGGATCGATGGAAATGGTGTCGCCCACGTTGATGCCCAACGCGCGGACCTCGTGCTCGTAGCCGACCCGCTCGTCCAGGCGCAATTCGACCTCGGACCATTCCGTGGGCTGGGTGTCGATGGCCTCGTTATAGGTATGGCCCGACGCCTTGGCCGGCAGGATGGTGCCGCGGAAAGTCCGCCCGCCGT
This sequence comes from uncultured Alphaproteobacteria bacterium, assembly GCA_963976055.1. Taxonomy (GTDB): domain Bacteria; phylum Pseudomonadota; class Alphaproteobacteria; order Rhodospirillales; family Casp-alpha2; genus UBA1479. Next base: position 97,516 of record CAXBJB010000001.1, on the reverse strand, counting down.
CGGAATGCACGGTGCAGCGCGCGCCCTCGGCAAAGCGCGACGACCAATGGCCGATCGGCACGACTTCGAGCCGCCCACCCAGGCGGAAGCCCTTGACCATGGCGCCCAGGGTGTCGAGATGGGCCGCGATGGCGCGGTCGGGCGAGGCTTCCTCGCCCTTCAGGTCGGCGCGGATGGCGCCCCGGCGGGTCAGCTCGAAGGGAATGTCGAGTTCCTTCAGCTCCTCGCAGACCAGGCCGACGATCTCGTCCGTCATGCCGGTCGGGCTGGGCGTGGCCAGAAGCTTGGCCAGGGTTTCGACCATGTAGTCGCGGTCTATGAAAAGTTCGTACTTCACGCGTTAACTCCTTACCCACTTGCGGGATTTTTCACCAATTCCTGACGTGTTTCGGGAAACAGGAAATCGACGAATTTCTGCGCCGTCGGCTGCGGCTCGTGGTTGGCCAGGCCGGGGCGCTCGTTGGCTTCGATAATACGGTAGTCGGGCCCATCCACGCGGGGAACCATGAAATCGAACCCGACCACGGGAATGCCCAAGACCTGCCGCGCCTTCAAGGCCGCATCACGCAGCACGGGGTGCAGGTCATCGGTTACATCGTGGATGGTGCCGCCGCAGTGCAGGTTGGCGGTCTTGCGGACCTCCAGCACCACGCCGTCGGCCAGGACCGAATTCATGCCGTGGCCCTGAGCCTGCAAACAGCGCCGCGTTTCGTCGTCGATGGGAATGCGGCTTTCGCCCCCCGTGGCGGCGGCGCGGCGGCGCGACAGGCGCTGAATCAGTTCCTGAATGCTGTGCTCTCCGTCGCCGGTGATGCGCGGCGGCCGGCGCACGGCGGCGGCGGCGACCTCGTCCCCGATGACGATGATACGCAGATCATGGCCTCTGACGAACTCCTCCCCGATCACATGGTCAACCTGGTCGCGGACTTCGTCGAAGGCGGCGATCGCCTCGTCCTCGGAACACAGATCCACGAACACGCCCTGCCCCTGTTCGCCCCGGGCGGGCTTGATCACGATGCGTCCGTACTTTTCCAAAAACGCCCGCACGTCGTCGCGGCTGTTCAAGGAGGCCTGTCCTGGCATCTTCAAATCCGCCTTGGCCAGAAGCCGATGGGTCAGCGCCTTGTCGTCGCAGCGGCTCATGGCGACCGCCGAGGTCAGTTCGCTCAGGCTTTCCCGGCAGGCGATGGACCGCCCGCCCAGGGTCAAGGTGAACAGGCCCGCCGCCGCGTCCTCGATATCCACGTGGATGCCGCGCCGCCTAGCCTCGTCGACGATGATCTTGGCGTAGATGTTCAGATTCTCGACCCGCTGTGGGCCGATGAACAGTGATTCGTTGATCGGGTTCTTTTTCTTTACCGTGTAGACGGGAACCCGTTCGAACCCCATCTTTTCGTACAATTGAATGGCTTCCGCGTTGTCGTGCAGCACGGACAGGTCCATGAACGCGCGTCCTGCGGCCCGGAAATCGGCCGCCAGCGCAGTCACCAGACCGATACCCACGGCGGGCACCGCCGCCTGACTATCGACGGCCAGGGCCCACAGGGATGAGCCTTCCTCGGGATCGTCAAAGGCGATTGTGTGATCGATCCCCATCACGACGCCCAGCACCTCGCCGTCCTGGGCCGATTCCGCGACCAGCACCGTGACGCAATGCTGGTCGTCGAGTTCGGCCAGATAGCCGGGCTTCAGCGACACCATCCCGCGCGAGGTATAGATGCGGTTGACCGCCACTTCGTCGGCGGCCTCGGCCGGACGTACTTTGAACATATTACTGTCAGTACTTCGGGCGGCGGCCGGCAGCTCCTTCAGGTTCAGGCGAAAGCTGTGGGACGGATCCATGAACAGGGTCTGCGGCGCCATGGACAGGATAACGTGCGGGTCGCGCACGTAGATGGCGAGGTCGCGCTCGCCGGTCTCCTCCTCCATCAGGCGGCCGGCCAACAGTTCCGGCTTGTCGAAGGTCTGGCCGAACAACACCCGGCCCCAGCCGCAATGCACGGCGACGCATTTGCCGACCGTGCCCTTGCCGTTCTTGGGCGGGGGCCCCCAATGCTTCAGAGAAAGCGCATCTTCCATGACCGGGTATTCCTTTCGCCGGCTCACGCCGTTAGACCCCGTGGGTCTGCAGCCAGGTTTCCATGAGCGCCACCTGCCACAGCTTCGAGCCCTTGAGCGGCGTGATGTGATCGGCGGGTGCTTCCAGCAGCATGTCGAGATAGCCGCGGTCGAACAGGGCCCGCTCGCGCGCCGGCTTCGACGCCAGGGTATCGCGCACCATGTCCAGGTAGGGGCCTTCGATATACTTGAGGGCCGGCACCGGGAAGTATCCCTTGGGCCGGTCGATGACCTCGGCCGGGACGACCCTGCGGGCGACGTCCTTCAGCACCCCCTTGCCGCCGTCCCGCACCTTGTGTTCCGGCGGCACGCGGCCGGCCAGTTCGACCAGTTCGTGATCGAGGAACGGCACCCGGGCTTCGAGCCCCCAGGCCATGGTCATGTTGTCGACCCGCTTCACCGGGTCGTCGACCAGCATGACGGTTGAATCGATGCGCAGGGCCTTGTCCACGGCTCGGTCGGCCCCGGGTTGGGCGAAATTCCGTTCGATGAGGGCCAGGCTTTCGTCGCGGTCCGTGTGGTACTGCGGCGACACCGCCTTTTTGTAATCTGCGAAATCACGGTCACGGAACACCCGGGCGTAATCGCCGACCGGATCGTTGGAATCCATCAAGGGAGGATACCAGGAATAACCGCCGAAGATTTCGTCCGCCCCCTGGCCCGACTGTACCACCTTCACATGCTGGGAGACTTCCTGGCTGAGGGCGAAGAAGCCCACGCTGTCATGACTGACCATGGGTTCCGACATGGCCCGGATGGTGTCCGGCAAAAGATCCATCAGGCGCTTGGCGCCGATATGGATCTTGTAGTGCTCGGTGCCGAATTCCTGGGCAATCAGGTCGGAATACTTGAATTCGTTGCCGGCTTCGCCGCCGGCATCCTCGAACCCGACGGAAAAAGTGCGCAACGGTGTCTTTCCGGCACGCGCCAGCATGCCGACGATCAGCGAGGAATCAACCCCACCCGACAGCAGCACGCCGACGTCCACATCGGCCTCCAGCCGCCGGTCGATGGACAGGGCCAGGGCGTCGTAGACCAGATCGCACCAGTTCTCGGCGGACAGTTTCATGTCGTCGGCGGAGCGCGTGAAATCGACGGACCAATAAGTGGTGTCTTTCCGCGTGCCGTCGGCCTCGAACACCGCATAGGTCGCGGGCGGCAGCTTGCGCACGCCCTTCAGCACCGTATAGGGGGCCGGGACCACGGCGTGGAACGACATGTAATGATGCAGGCCCACGGGATCGATGTCCGTGTCCGTGTCGCCCGCCGCCAGCAGCGCGGGCAGGGTCGAGGCGAAGCGCAGCCGTTTACCGTTTTCCGCCAGATACAGCGGCTTGATGCCGAGCCGGTCACGGGCCAGGGTCAACCGGCCCGAGTCGCGCTCGTAGACGGCGAAGGCGAACATGCCGTTCAGGCGCTTCACGCAATCGGGCCCCCAGGCGGCGAAAGCCTTCAGCACCACTTCCGTGTCGCCCGTGGAAAAGAACCGGTAGCCCTTGGCGATCAATTCCTCGCGCAGAGCCTTGTAATTGTAGATGCAGCCGTTGAAGGCGATGGTCAGGCCCAGTTCGGGGTCGACCAAAGGCTGTTGCGCCTTTTCCGTGAGGTCGATGATCTTGAGCCGCCGGTGACCGAAGGCGCAGCGGCTTTGCTGGAACAGGCCGGAAGCATCAGGTCCTCGGGGCGCCATGGCGTCGGTCATGCGCGCCACCGCGCGTGCGTCCGCATAGCCGTCGTCGAATCTGATTTCTCCGCTAAGTCCACACATGCCGCATCCAGCTCCTTTATTTCTATTGGCGCGTCCCGCCCGTCGAAATGGCGGGCGCCCGTCGCCCAGCACTGGGCACGGACAAAAAGCCACCGCCCCGGTCATCCTTGGCCGGGTCAAATGGCTGCAGTATTAAGTTGTTGATTTACCTAAGATAGTTGCCCGAAGCCGGGATGTCAAATGACGCCATTTTGGCAATCAATCGATCTCGTGGAACCGACTGAGCCTATTGACGGAATCCGGACCGTCAGGAAAAAGAAAACCACTGAGGCGGTGATTCTTGTCAGTGCTTGTAGTCGGGCTCTTCCCGGTCGAGCAGGCGCACGAAGGCGGCGAATTGATCGCCACCTCGGGGGCCGCCGTCGCCGTCGAACTGACTGGCCGCGTGCTCGCAGACCTCCTTGGGCGGAATAATCAGCTCGGCCCCCGACGCCTGGGCCATCAACTGCAGCTCACAGGCATGCTGGAGATAGCGGATGTGCTGGAACGCCTCGGCGATGGTCCGGCCGGTGCACAGCAGGCCGTGGTTGCGCAGGATCATGGAATGATGATTGCCAAGGTCGCGAACGATGCTGTCGCGTTCCTCCGTATCGTTCGAGATCCCCTGATAGTCGTGATAGGCAAGCCGGTTATAGAAGCCCATGGACTTCTGGTTCAGGGGCAGCAATCCGTCCTTCTGCGCCGAGACGGCCATGCCCGCATTGGTATGGGTGTGGATCACGCACATGGCGTCGCCGCGCGACATGTGAATCGCCGAATGGATCACGAAGCCCGCCTTGATGACCTCGTAGGGGCTGTCATCCAGCACGTTGCCGTCCAGATCGATCTTCACCAGATTCGACGCACAGACCTCGGAAAACAGATGGCCGTAGGGGTTGATCAGAAAGTGGTGCTCGCGGCCCGGCAGGCGCACGGACGAATGGGTGAAAATGCCGTCGTCCCAGCCGAACCGGGCGACCAGGCGATAGACCGCAGCGAGTTCGACGCGCAGCGCCCACTCCTCTTCCGAGACCTTCTCGCGCAGGCTCGGAACCTCGTGCAATTGAATTACCTGAGCCATATGGCCGACCCTCCCAATCCGTTCGCTCGGTTTGATTGTGTACAATCTAGCGCCGCGGGGCACGATCGTTCAATAGACGATGCCCCCGCCCGCGCGAATGACGAAAATCCCGCCCCGGCGCATTTCCTTTCCGGGCGAACTGCTCTACCATTCCCGCATGGACGAACCGCACCAGGAATATCCTGAAATCCCCGAGCCTTACCGGCCCGACGATAGCCGGTTTTCCTTCGACATCGACAAGACGCTGCGCAGCGTCGTCTCCCTGCGCACGGAAATTCCCGAAACAGCCTTCACCGCAACGACCCTGGGCACCCAGCGCAGCGGCCACGGCGTGGTCATCGACCCCAAGGGACTGGTGCTGACCATCGGCTATCTGGTGGTCGAGGCCGAGCGGGTGTGGCTGGTCACCAACGACGGCCGCGCCGCCGAAGGCCACGTCATGGGTTATGACCAGGAAACGGGCTTCGGCCTGGTCCAGGCGTTGCAGCCCCTGGACGCTCCGGCCATCGAACTGGGGTCGTCCGCCGACCTGATCCCGGGCGACGACGTGATCGTCGCCGGCTGCGGCGGGCGCAAACACGCCTTGCAGACCCGCGTGTCGGCGCGCAAGGAATTTGCGGGATACTGGGAATACCTGCTGGACGACGCCATCTTCACCGCGCCGGCCCATCCCCTGTGGGGCGGGGCGGCGCTGATCGGCGAGGACGGCCGGCTTCGCGGCATCGGGTCGCTTTACGTGCGGGGCGAGGAAAGCGGCGAGACCGAGGGCAACATGATCGTGCCCATCGACATCGTGAAGGCGATCCTGCCGACCCTGCGCACCACGGGGGCGACCGGGCGCCCGCCCCGGCCCTGGCTGGGCACCTTCACGGCCGAGACCATGGGCCGCGTCGTCATCGTCGGCACCTGGAAGGGTGGCCCGGCGGAGGACGCGGGCCTCAAGGCCGGCGACCTGGTGGTCGGCGTCGACGACAAGCCGGTCGAGGGCATGGCCGAGTTCTTCCGCGGCGTATGGTCGCTGGGCAATGCCGGGATCGACGTACCCCTGAACATCTACCGCGACGGCGACCTGATGACGCTCACTGTGCAGTCCTGCGCGCGCGGCGATTTCTACAAATCCCCCAACGTCCACTGAGGCACGCCATGAGCGGCCTTGTCATGTCCGGCTTGGCCCTGAACTTTCCGCCCGTGCGTCTGGAGGCGGCGGACGCGGTGCTCTACCCCGCCGCCCTGGGCGGCGCCGACGCCCTATTCGAAGCGGTCATGGCCGCCGTCGACTGGCGGCAGGAGGAGCTGACTCTCTACGGCCGGCGCATTCCGCAGCCGCGCCTGAGTGCCTGGTACGGCGATGCGGCCTATGCCTATTCAGGTCTCCGCCTGGAGCCCCGTCCCTGGCCGCCCGTGTTGGCCGACCTGCGCAACCGCTGCGCGGAAATCGCCCAGGCCCCCTTCAATTCCGTGCTCGCCAATCTGTACCGCGACGGCGCCGACAGCATGGATTGGCATTCCGACGACGAGGCGTCGTTAGGGCCCGCCCCGGTCATTGCGTCGGTCAACCTGGGGACGCCTCGGCGCTTTCAGCTGCGCCGCAAGAATGATAAGAAAATCAAAATCGAGATCAGCCTGGGCGGCGGTGACGTCCTGGTGATGGGGGAAAGATGCCAGATTTTGTGGCAACACCGGGTGCCCAAGACGCAAGCGGCCGTCGGGCCCCGCGTCAACCTTACGTTCCGCAACGTCGTCCGGGCACCGACACGGCCCTGAGACCGGTCGCACGCCTGTCGTTTGACATCATATATGGCCATGCCTGAGACACCGGATCTGTATTCCCTGGTTTATTTCAGTCACGCGGTTTCACCGCTGGGGCCGGACGCCCTGCAGGACCTGCTCGACGTCTCCCGGCGGGCAAACCAGGAACACGGCATCACCGGCATCCTGATCTATGGATGCGGCAATTTCGCGCAATACCTGGAAGGCCCGAAGATGGAGATCGACGCCCTATTCGTCAATATCCAGCGGGATTCGCGCCACCGGGACGTCCAGTTGCTCGCCGAGGGCCCCATCACCGCCCGCATCTTTGCCGACTGGTCCATGACGTTCCGCCCGCTCGGACAGGACGTTATCGAAAAGCTCCCGGGCGCGATCGATCCCGTCGATGCCCTCCGCACCGTCCTCGACATCCCCGCCTCGACGGTGATGACGGTCCTTCTGAAATCCTTGATCCAGGCATTTCTGCCCGGCGGGCCGGCCTCCCCCCGCGGCGTCTAATCGATGTCCAGCGGAAACACCGGCCGGCGGACGTTCTTGTAGTCCAAGTCCTTGTAGTTGCGCGAGGTCACGCCGCCGCCGTCGTCGACGACGATGATCTGCGACGCGATGGGCCCGTAGGCGGCGCGGAAATGGTGCGCCGATTTGACCCCCAGAACCTTCTTCTTCTCCGGATCGATGCCGACGGACTTGAAGAACATCTTGTCGTAGTTCTGATATCGGGCGCTGGCCACCACGATATCCAGGCGGCCGACGCTGAACACCGCCGCCGGGCCCATCTCGACACGGGTCCCCCGGGTCATCGGCCCTTCCATGGCGAAGGTGCCGTCGGTGATCGCGGTCACCGTGCCCATCAGCGACAGCGGCCCGCCCTGCACGGCCGGATCGACCTTGCCGCCGAGTTCCAGCCTGAACGTCGTGCCCAGGCCCGCGTTGCGGCAGGCAAGCGCCGCATCGGGATCGTAGATCGTGCCGAAGGCGGCATCGGGCAGGTCCGCCTCGACCATCGCGCCCAAAAGTTTCGTCGCGTCGCCGTAACCGCCGCCGCCCGGATTGTCCGCATAATCGGCCAGCACGATGGGCGCCTGCACGCCCTGGGCCAGGGCTGATTTGACCTGCGCCAAGGCCTCGTCGATACGATACAGCTTGATGGTCAGTTTGTTGCGGTCGCGCCAGATCTGATCCATCACCTGTTCGGCGATTTTCCCGTGGGCCGGATTGTCACCCTCGCCGGTGACGATGCAGGTCGGACCCGTGTCATGGATATCGACCCAGGGGAAACCCGCGTTGATGGACCCGGCGTAGGTCCCCGGCGTTTCCTTCAGCAGCTTGTCCAAGGTCGCGAGCGCTTCCGTCATCGGCCCCGGCGCCGTGGTCCGCCCATGGTCGGCGCCGTCCAGCATCTCGCGGCGGCGGACATGAACCTTGGGATGGATTTCCCCCGCCATGGTGCGCGCCAGAAGGTCGCAGGCCTGGGTCGCGATTTCGTACTGGTCGATATGCGGATAGGTGCGGTAACTGATGACGATGTCGCAGAGATCGGCCGTGCGGTCGGTCACGTTGGCATGCAGGTCGAGCGTCATGGCAAGCGGCACGTCAGGGCCCACGACATCGCGCACGGATTGCAGCAGCCGGCCCTCGCCGTCCTCGTCATGCTCACACACCATGGCCCCGTGCAGGCACAACAGGATGCCGTCGAACGGGCCGTCGGATTTCAAGGCATCGACGATGACCTGGGTGACATGGTCGTGCATGTCCCTGGTCACCTTGCCCGATGGCGTGGCGTTGGCATAGATGGGGTGGCGGATGGACCAGCCGTGCTTTCCGGCGGCGTCGAGCGCCGCGCCGATTTCCGTCGCCGTGCCGCGCATCTTCCGGGCGACCTCGTCGTCGCGGTAATAGGTCCGGGCTTTGTAGGCGGCCATGTCGGTGGGCAGTTTCGAAAACGTATTGGTCTCGTGCTTGAAACCGGCGATGAGAACACGCTTGGTCATGACTCTGTCCTAGGCTTTCAGGTTGGCGAGATCGGGGACCGGCCGCATCAGATCGGCCTTGCCCGCGAAGTACCGTTCGAGTGCATGGGCCACGGCCAGCACCAGAGCGTCCTTGCCGTTGGGTGCCATGACCTGCAGGCCGAAGGGCATGCCCTTGTGGTCGACGCCGCAGGGGATGACGGCCGAACAGGCCATGGCCATGGTCGGCGCGTAGGAAATCGCCAGCCAGCGCATGTAGGTCGGCATCTTTTCGCCGTTGATTTCGTCCACATACAGCTGTTCATGGGGAAACGGCGAAACGGAAGCGGCGGGGCAGATCAGCACATCGACCTCGTCGAACAGGTCGATGAAGTTGCGCATCAGCTTGGCCTGTTCCGTCAGGGCCCAGCCGACGTCGGACGCCGTGACCTCAAGCCCCCGGGTGGTGTTGTCGATGACGTTGGGGCCGAGCAGGTCCTTGTGGTTCTTCAGGCGTTCCTGGTGCAGGGCGACGAAGGTGATGCCGCGGAAAATTTCGAACACCCGGTGGATGTCACCCATGTCGGGGGCGCGGTCCTGGGCCTCGGCGAACACGCCCCGGAATTGATCGGTGCGCGCCTTGAAGGTGTCGGCGATGCCCTTGTCCACGGGGCAGCAGCCGAGATCGGGCGTGATCGCGGCATGAATCGATCCTAGGTCCAGGCCGTCCACGGAGGAAAACAGACGCGGATCGACCAGGCCCGAGAACGGGTCGCGCCGGTCGTCATCCATCTGCGCCTGCAACAGCAGTGACACATCCTCGACCGTGCGCGCCATGGGGCCCAGCACCGACCAGGGCATGAGGGCCGAGGCCTTGCCTTCGGCCGGGACCGTGCCCGGCGACGGGCGGAAGCCGACGACGCCGCAGAACCCGGCGGGGGTGCGCAGGCTGCCGCCGTAGTCACTGCCCGACGCGATGGGCACCATGCCGGTCGCCAGCGCCACGGCCGAGCCGCCGGACGATCCGGCGCAGGTCAGTTCCGGGTTGAACGGATTGCCCGTGGCCCCGAACACGCGGTTCTTGGTGTTGGCGCCGGCGCCGAATTCCGGCGTGTTGGTTTTCCCTAAGATGATCGCACCCTCGGCGCGCACGGCGGCGACGGAACCCTGATCGGCCTCGGGCACCGTGTCCTTATTGATCAACGAGCCCCAGGTGGTGCGGATGCCTTCCGTCGCTTCCAGGTCCTTGATCCCCATGGGCAGGCCGTGCAGAAGCCCCAATTCCTCGCCGTCCAGCACCATCTGCTCGGCGACCTTGGCTTCCTCGCGCGCACGTTCGTAGGCGCGGGTGACCATGCAGTTGACCGCGCCGTCCACGGCCTCTATCCGGGCGATGCAGCTTTCCACCAGTTCGACCGGCGAGATCTCCTTGGTGCCGATCAGGCGCCGGGCCTCGGTCGCGGTCAGGTCGCAAAGTTCGGTCGCCGTCGTTGGCTTCGTCATGTCAATTTCTCCAGGTCTGGGATCGGGCGGGCGGTTTCGGCGTCCGCGTTCAAAATGGTTTCGATGGCGAGGGCTGCCTCCAGCAACTCCTTTTCGCCGTGGCGTTTGCCGGCGATCTGAAAGCCGAAGGGGGCCCCCGTTTCGTCCAGGCCGCAGGGCACGGCGATCACCGGGTTGCCCGTCAGCGTCAGGGCGGAGCGGATCAACGACGCGTCCATGTAGTTTTCCATGGGTTTGCCGTTGATCTCGGTCGGCGCCCCCGTATCCAGCCGGTAGGGCGGATAGGCGTTGCCCGGCAGGATCAACAGATCGACGTCTTCCATGAAGGCCTGGAAGCGGTCGTACCATTGCCGCCAGGCGACCTCCGCCGCCGCCACGTCGGCCAGCGACATGGCGTAGCCCGCTTCCGTATTCGTGACGATGTTCGGCGACAGCAGGTCGCGGTGATTTTCCACGCGGTCCTTGTGATAGGCCATGTAATAGACGCAGCGCAGCACCCAGAAGGCCTCGCGCACGCCCGCGATGTCTGGCTGGTCGTCCCGCTCATGGGCGAAGGCGTTCCGGAATTTCGCCGAGCGTTGGCGAAACACGCGCTTGATCCCGTCATCCACGGGGGCCGATCCCAAATCCTCGGAAAACGCCACGCGCAGCTTGCTCAGGTCCGCCGATTGCAGACGCGCGAACGGGGCCGCGTCGAACGGCAGGCCCATGGGGTCGCCCGCATCGGCGCTGCCCGCCTGGGCGGAATACAACAGCGCCGTGTCGGCGACGGACCGCCCCATGGGGCCCTGAACCGAGAAATATGTCAGCGGCAGCAGGCGCCGTTCGTTGGCGACAGCGCCCGGGCGCGGGCGGAACCCGACCACCCCGGACCAAGTCGCAGGCGCGCGGAGCGAGCCGCCCGTGTCGGAGCCCTGGGCCAGCGGCACCATGGAGCAGGCCAGCGCCGCCGCCGAGCCGCCGGACGATCCCCCCGGCGTGCGCGCGGGATCGAACGGGTTGGTGGTCGCACCGTAGACCCGGTTGGTGGTATTGGCGCCGGACCCGAATTCCGGCGTGTTGGTTTTCCCCAGGATGATCGCCCCGGCCTGGCGCAGGCGGATGATCTGGCCGTCGTCGGCGTCGGGCACATGGTCCTTGAACAGCAGCGAGCCGTAGGTCGTGCGGACGCCCTTGACGTTGACCAGGTCCTTGATGCCGATGGGCAGGCCCGCCAGCGGCCCCGGATCACGGCCCTGGGCGATCTCGGCTTCCAGTTCCCGGGCGCGTGCCAAGGCGCCTTCTTCGTCGAGCGCCACGAAGGCGTTGACCGTGCCGTTCACGGCCGCGATGCGCCGAAGGCAGCTTTCCACAAGCTCCACCGGCGACAGCTTGCGCGCCCCGATCAGGGCGCGTAATTCAACGGCGGAAAGATCGCAGGGCTCGGTCATTGCAGCGGCAGACTGGCGGTCTCGCCCAAATCCCAGAACAGCCCGCCCATGAGGCGCAGCGCGGAGCGGGAGACCGGCTCCAGGATATGTTCGTTGGGCGCGTGCTGCGAACAGGCAGGATAGCTGTGCGGCACCCAGATGGTCGGCAGGTCCAGGATATGGGCGAAGCAATCGTTGGGCAGCGATCCGCCCAGATTGGGCAGCACGGCCGGGTCTTCCCCCGCCGTCCGGGCGAGGGAATGGATCGCCCATTTGGCCCAGGGGGTGTCGGGCTCCAGCCGCGTCGCCGCCATGAATTCCCGATCCGGCGTCAAGGTGACCTTGTCGTAGCCCAGCTTGTCCAGATGCTTGCGCACGGCCGGGATGACCACGGCCGGATCGAAGCCCGCGACAAAGCGCATGTGGCATTTGGCGAAGGCCTTGGGCGGCACGGCGTTCACGGGGTTGTCCGGATTACCGGTCTTGAAGGCCAGGATTTCGAAGGTGTTCCAGCCGAACACCTTTTCCTCGGCGGTCAGGCCCGGCTCGCCCCAGTCGGGATCGATTTCCGGATCGCCCTCCATGCCGCCGACGGTGAGCTTGGAGAGCGCATCGCGCACGGAATTGGAAATGGGATCGGGCTTCAATTCGTCGAGCAGAATCTTGCCCTTGGCGTCGACGATGGTCGAAATGGCATGGGCCAGGATCACCCCCGGATTGGCCAGAAGCCCACCCCAGTTGCCGGAATGATGGCCGCCATCGCGCAGGTCGAGCGACATGGTGAAATTGAACACGCCGCGCGAGCCGAAATAGACCGTGGGCCTGAGCGCATTCAATCGCGGGCCGTCCGAGGCGATGAACACGTCGGCCTTGAACAGGTCCTTATGGTCGCGGCAGAACTCGCGCAGACCCGGCGAGCCCGTTTCCTCACCCGTTTCGATCAGCGCCACCACGTTGTAGCCGAGTTTGCCGCCGCGCGCGTCCATGCAGGCCTTCATGGCGGCCAGATTGATGGTGTGCTGGCCCTTGTTATCGGCGGTGCCGCGGCCGTACCAGCGATCGCCCATCTTTTTCATTTCCCACGGGCCGATGCCGTCGCGCCACTGGTCGTCATAGCCGCGCACCACGTCGCCGTGGCCATAGGTCATCAGGGTCGGCAGGTCGTCGCCTTCCTGCCGGCGGGCGACCAGGATGGGCTGGCCGCCGGGCTTGGGGTTCTCGAAGATTTCGCTGACGAAGCCGAGATCGGCCAGATAGGGCGTCATCTCGTCCTTGAGGTAGCGGTACAGTTCCGGGCGGAACGGCTCGTCCTGGCTGCACGACTTGATGGCGACACGGCGCGACAAATCCGCCCAGAACCCGCCGTCGTCGAAATAATGTTCAAGGCTTTCGATCACCGCGTCGCGTGTCATGCCGCGTTCCTTTCAAATCTATAGGCCGTTTCCGGATCGCCCAGGTCCCAGTAGATGCCGGTGACCAGTTCCATGCCCTCGCGGGTCAGCGACCACAGGATATGTTCATTGGGGGCGTGCTGGGAACAGCCGGTATAGCTGAGCGGCAGCCACACGAAGGGAATGCCCAGCACGTCCTGAAAAACGTCGTTGCAGATGGACCCGCCCGAATTGGGCACCATGCGGCACCGCTCGCCGGTCGTGCGTTCCACGGCGGCGCGCACCCATTTGGCCCAGGGATGGTCCGGGTCCGTGCGCGCGGCATGGAAAAAGGCCGCGTTGCCGCCGGTCGAAGGTTGCACCGTGACGACCCCGAAGCCGGCCGCATCCAGATGCGCCTGCAGGTTGGGGACGATGTTTTGCCAGTCCGTGCCGACCACGAAGCGCAATTGGCAATGGGCGACCGCCTTGGGCGGCACGGCATGCACCGGGTTATCCGGGTTGCCGGTCTTCATGGCAAGGATTTCGAAGGTGTTCCAGGCATAGACTTTCTCGGCGCGGGTCAATCCCGGCTCGCCCCAGTCGTCGTCGATGGCGGGCCCGCCCGTGGAGGTTTCGCGCGTCAAGTCGGCCAGCAGGCCCTTGACCGTGTCGGAAATCGGCGGCGGCAGCAGGGCCGGCACCAGGATGCGGCCCTTGACGTCGATGACGGTGGCGAGGGCCGAGGCCAGGATGATCCCCGGATTGGCCAACAGCCCGCCCCAGTTGCCGGAATGGTGGCCGCCGTCGCGCAGATCGACCACCAGGTCGAAATTGAAGGCGCCCCGGTTGCCGAGCGTCAGGTTGGGCTTGGCGACGTCGAAGCGGGGCCCGTCGGAGGCGAAATAGACGTCGGCGGCGAAGGCCGCTTTCTCCTGCGCGACCAGATCCTTCAGGCCCTTGGAGCCGTTTTCCTCACCCGTCTCGATGATGAACTTATGATTGAAGCCGAGGGTGCCGCGCGCGTCGAGCACGGCGCGCAACGCCGCCAGATGGGTCGAATGCTGGGCCTTGTTGTCGGCGGTGCCGCGGCCGTAGACCTTGTCGCCGACCTTGGTCAGGCGCCAGGGGTCCAGGTTGTCCTTCCACTGGCCTTCCTGACCCAACACCGTGTCGCCGTGGCCATACCCCAGCACCGTGGGCAGGTCCTCGCCCTCCCACCGCGTCGCCAACAGGACCGGGCCGCAGCCCTCGAAGGGGTTGTCGTAGACGCGACAGGCGTAGCCCAGGGCCTCGAAGGCGCCCCGCATGTCTTCTTCCAGATAAACGTAGCAATCGGGCAGACGGGCCGGGTTCTGGCTTTCCGTCGGCACGGCGATGCGTGCCTTCAGGTCCTCGAAAAAGCCTTCCGGGTCGTCGAAATAGGCAAGGGCGGCGTCGATGGCGTGTTGGCGGGTCATGGTTTCGCCCGGGGCGGTCTTACGACGCTTGGCGTCCCCTCCCCTGGTTCTCGTCATAAAGATGGCATTCGACAAGACCCGTCTTGGTCGGAATGGTGCGCGGCGCGACCACGGAGCAATGGTCCATGCAGTCGACGCAGCGCGGATGGAAGGTGCAGCCCGAGGGCGGATCGACCGGGTTGGGATAGGCCACGCCCAGGCCCGCGTCGGGCACGTCCAGGTTGGGGTCGGGCGTCAGCACCGATTGCAGCAGCGCCTTGGTATAGGGGTGCTGCGGATTGTCGAACAGGCTGTCCGTGTCCGCGACCTCGACCAGACGGCCCAGGTACATGACCGCCACGCGGGTCGCCATGTGTTCGACCACGGCCAGGTTATGGCTGATGACGATGTAGGTCAGATTCAATTCCGAGCGCAGGTCCTGCAACAGGTTCAAAATCTGCGACTGCACGGACACGTCGAGCGCCGAGGTCGGCTCGTCGCAGATCACGACTTCGGGTCTGTTGATCAAGGCACGGGCCACCGCCACGCGCTGGCGCTGGCCGCCCGACAACTGGTTGGGAAAATTGCGGTAGAGCCGGCGCGGCAGGCCGACCAGTTCCATGATTTCCTCGACCCGCAGGCGCAGGTCCTTGCCGCCGGCGGCGGCATCCCCGCCCTGCACGCGCACGGGCAGTGAGATGATGTCGCCGATGGTCTTGCGCGGGTTGAGCGACGAATAGGGGTCCTGGAACACGGGCTGCACCTTGCGCGCCATGTCCAGGCGTTCCATCTCGCTGGTCGGCGTGCCGCCGACGTACAGCATGCCCGCGGTCGGCGGCAGCAGGCCCAGCAGCATCTTGGCCAGCGTCGACTTGCCGCAGCCGGATTCCCCGACCAGGCCCAGAACCTCGCCGCGCGGCACCTTCAGGTTGATGCCGTTGACGGCATGCAACGGCTTCTTGCCCTTCATGAACCCGGCCGAGATCATGAACGTGCGGGTCACGTCGCGGGCTTCGAGAACGATGTCTTCCTGGTCGGCCATCAGGCGGCTCCCCGCTTCAGGTTGGCGGCACTCTGGTCCGGCGTCAGCAGGCAGCGGAACACATGGCCGTCTTCGAACGAATCCCGAAGATCGATCCGTCCCGTGCGGCAGGCGTCCATCGCATGAACGCAGCGGTCGGCGAAATGACAGCCCGGCAGGTCGCCCACCAGGGACGGCACGATGCCGGGGATGGAGCCGAGGGGGGCTCCCCGCTCGGTCTTGCCGGGGATCGGGATGCATTCCAGAAGGCCCTGGGTATAGGGATGGGTCGGGTTTTCGAACACCTGCTTGGCGGTGCCCGTCTCAACGATCTGGCCCGCGTACATGACCGCCACCCGGTCGGCCACGCGGGCGACCACGCCCAGGTCGTGGGTGATCAGGATCATGCCCATGTTGAATTCCTTTTGCAGGTCCGCCAGCAGGTGGAGGATCTGCGCCTGGATGGTCACGTCGAGCGCCGTCGTCGGCTCGTCGGCGATGATCAGATCCGGGCCGCACATCAGCGCCATGGCAATCATCACGCGCTGGCGCAGGCCGCCGGACAGCTGATGCGGATATTGCGTCAGGCGCGAGGCCGCCGCCGTGATGCCGACCTTTTCCAGAAGGTAGATGGCGCGGTCCCGGGCCTCGGCGGCGCTGACCTGCTTGTGGCGCAACAGCGCCTCTTCCAACTGGTTGCCGATGGTATAGGCCGGGTTCAGGGACGTCATCGGTTCCTGAAAGATCATCGCCATCTTGTTGCCGCGAATGTCGGTCATGCGTTTTTCGCCGGCCGATTGCAGGTCCTCGCCGTCAAGCCGGAGCGTGGTGGCCGTGCAGGTCGCGGTGCTGGGCAACAGGTCCATCACCGCGAGGGAGGTCAGCGACTTGCCGCAGCCCGATTCGCCGACGATGCACAGCGTTTCGCCCCGCGTCACGTCGAAGCTGATGGACTGCACCGGATGCAGCATCCCGGTGGCGACGGGAATGTCGACGACCAGGTCGCGGACTTCGAGGATCAGATCGCTCATGCCGTCCTTGGTCCCTTGTCCTAGTTGCGGTTTTCGGGCGCGGTCACGTCACGCACGCCGTCACCCAGAAGATTGATGGCGAGGATCAGCGCGAACAGCGCCGCCCCCGGAATGCCGATCAACCAGGCGTCGAAGAACATCATGCCCTTGGCTTCGGAAATCATCAGGCCCCAACTGGGGGCCGGCGGCTGCACGCCGAGGCCGAGGAACGACAGCGCCGCCTCCAGCAGGATGGCGTGGGCCATCTCCAGGGTCGCCACCACGATCAGGTGGTTGACCACGTTGGGCAGGATTTCCGCCATGATGATGCGCAGGGTGGAACAGCCGCAGGCCTGCGCCGCCGCCACGTAATCCAGGTTTCGCACCTGCATGGTGGTTGAGCGCATGACCACGGCGAAACGGTCCCAGATCAGCAGCCCGAGCACCCAGATCACGATCCACAAGCTTGATCCGATCAGCGACACCACGGCCAGCGCCACCAGCACCACGGGCATCGACAGCCGCGTGGTGATGATGAAGTTGACGACCATATCGACCCGCCCGCCGAAATAGCCGGCGGCAACGCCGAGCGCCGTGCCGATGACGCCGGAAATCAGCATCGCGGAAAAGCCGATCAGCAGGGAAATGCGCGAACCGTGGATCAGCCGCGTCAAATAGTCGCGGCCCTGCAGGTCGGTGCCCAGCGGATGATCCCAGGAGAACTTGGCCGGTTCGACCCAGGAAAACGGGGACCGGCCGTCGAACACCGCCGCCCAAAAGGATTTTTCGACCACGATGCAATGCCAGAACGGGACCTTCAGCGCGTTGGACAAGTCCTGGTCTAGGATCGGGTGATAGGGCGTCAGATAGGGTGCGAAGGCCGCAACCAGGAGGATGGCGAACAGCACGACGCCGCCGATGATGATGCCATAATGGCCGAATACACGCCGGCGCAGCTGCGCCATGGGCGACGGTTCCAAAACCTTGTCGCCGGGAATGACGCCTGAGTGGGCGACGGTCTGCGCGTCTTGCGATGCCATGTCAGGTCACCCTTATCCGAGGATCGAGGAAGGCGTTGAGCAGGTCCGCCAGGAAGGTGATGACGATGTAGAAACAGCTGAGGACCAGCACGATGGCCTGCATCATGGGCAGGTCGGCGCGCTGAATGGATTCCCAGGCGAGGAAGCCCATGCCGTTGATGGCGAAAATGGTTTCGATGACGATGGAGCCGCCGAGCATGAAGCCGAACTGCACGGCGGCCAGCGACACGACGGGGATGATGGCGTTCCGGAGCGCGTGCTTGAACAGCACCGTCATGGGACGCAGGCCCTTGGCCTTGGCCGTGCGGATGTAATCCGACTGCAGCACCTCGAGCATCCCGGCGCGGGTCAGGCGCATGACGCCCGGCGTCACGTAATAGCCCAGCGCGACCGCCGGCATGATGAAGTTCTTCCAACTTCCCGTGCCGGTGATGGGCAGCAGGCGCCACTGAATGCTCATGAAGAAGATCAGGATCAGCGCGAACCAGAAGCTGGGCAATGCCTGGCCGACCACCGCAAGCCCCAGGGCGAAGCGGTCGATCAAGGAATTGGGCCGGATCGCCGCCGCCACGCCGAGCGGAATGGACAGCACCAGCGCGAAGGAGATGGCGCAGAGCGCCAGGATCAGGGTGTTGGGCAGGCGGGTGACGATGACCGAGGAAATATCCGACTTCAGATAGTGCGAGCGGCCCAGGTCGCCCTGTATGGCGCGCATCAGCCAGTCGCCGTATTGCACGATGATCGGGCGGTCATAACCGTAGATTTGGCGGATGTTTTCGATCTCTTCATTACTGGCCGATTCACCGGCAAGTGCTATCGCCGGATCTCCCGACAGGTAGATCAGCGAGAAGGTGATCATAGACACGGTAAGCGCCACCAGGACGGCGACACCCAATCGTCTCAACAGAAATTTCAGCATGGCGAACCCGCCGGCAGGCGCTTCATGTCTACGGCCCCCCTAGGCCCGGATACCCGGCGGCCCCTGATTTAAGGACCGCCGGGCCGATTTGCCGGTTACCCGGACGTCGTCACTTCCATTTCGCGGTGTAGAACCGCGGGATTTCGTCGGAAGTGATGGTCATTTCCAGGTTCTGGTTGAAGGCGTAGTTCTTGGCGTAGGTGAACATGGGCAGCCAATAGACCTTGTCGGAAATGATCTGAAACGCTTCCTTGTAAAGCTTTTCGCGTTCCGCAAGGTCGGTCACGTTGCCGGCCTTGGTGATCAGTTCATTCACCTTCGGGTCGTTGGCGGGGTCGTCCTTGCCGCCCACGAAGAACACGCCGGCGCAGCCCGATGCATCGGGGATCGAGTAGGACCCCCAGGTCATCTGGTGAACTGCCGTCGAGCCCTTCTGCGCGATTTCGCGCAAGGCCTTGTACTGCATGAAGTTCAGCTTGGCCTTCACGCCGACCTTGGCCAGATCCGAGATCACCGCTTCCGTGAATTCGCGCTCACGATAGGCGTAGATGTCGAACTCCAAACCCTTGTCGTAACCCGCTTCCTTCAACAGCGCCTTGGCCTTGGCCGGGTCATAGTCGTATCCCGTGACGTCCTGGGTGCAGCCCGTCTGATCGGGATGGCAGGGCGTGTTGATGACCTGCGCTGCCGCGCCGACAAGGTTGGTGACAATGGACTGGCGGTTGATCGCATGGGCGAAGGCCTGACGCACGCGCTGATCCATGAAGGCCTTGTTGCCGGACGAGCCGTCGACATCAAAGGCGATGTAGGAAATGCGCAGGGTCTTGGCGTTCTCGACCGTCACCTGGCCCGTGGCCTTCAGCTTTTCGGCCTGTTCCTTGGGAACGTCCCAGATCCAGTCGATGCCGCCGGTCAAAAGTTCGGCGATCCGGGTGTTGCCTTCCTTGATCGTCCGGTAAACCAGATTGGCGATCTGCGGCGTGCCCTTGGGGCCGTTCTTGTGATAGCCGTCGTACTTCTTCATGACGATCTTTTCGCCGGGCACGACCTCGGTGATCATGTAGGGGCCGGTGCCGTTGGGCTTCACCGCCGCGTAATCGGGCTTGCCTTCCTTGGTCATCGGCGCGCTGTCGTAGTGACCGCGCTTGATGATCGGCACCGCTTGGCCCAGATAGGCCAGGGCCGCCGGGAACGGCTTCTCCAAATGAATGCGGATGCTGTGCGGGCCGGTCTTCTCGACCTTCTTCATCCAATCGACGTTCTTCAGGGTGACGACGCCGTGTTCCTTGTTGGTGGTGAAGTCCACCGTGTAGATCACGTCTTCCGGCCCGAAGGGCGATCCGTCATGGAATTTGACGTCATCGCGCAGTTCGAAATCCAGGGTCACGTTGTCGACCCATTTGTAGGACTTCGCCAAGTTCGGTTCGTACTTGCCGGTCTTGGTGTTGCGGAGCAGAAGGTTGTCCCACACCGTGTTACCGATGATGACAAGTTCGCGGGTACGGTTGTAGTACGGATCAGCCACCGCCGACTCGCGGTCTGTTGCCCAGACCAGCGTGTCATCGGACTTGCCCGCCAACGCCGCACCCGAGCAAATACCCAGCGCAACCGCCGCGATGGGCAGGCCCTTCATAATTTGACGAATCATATTCGCCCTCCCTTGGTTCAATTCCCTGCCGCCCGTGGCTTACGCCTTTGTAACTTCTGGCCGGCAATCCTGGCCGTCCCTGTCATGAGAGGCTGGGCGCATTTCAAAGCATAGGCCGCCCGAATGCAAGGATGTATAAGTACTCAAATGTGCATACTTAATGAGTCCAAAATCGTGTTCGAAGCTACGCCAACACCTTCTTCATCCCAGCACGCATTGGCCGAAATTCTGGGCGCCGTGGGCTGGGACGGGCGCGGCGCCGACACTCCCGTCTTCACCGGCGCGGATCCCCAATTGCCCACAACTTTCCGCGTGGCCACCGCCGGCGCGGCAGTGCTGGGCGCGGTCGGGCTGGCTGCCGACGCCCTGTGGCGCCTGAAAACCGGGCGGACGCAGGACATCTCCGTGGACCTCCGCGCGGCGGCGCTGGCCATGCGCTCGAACCGCCACGTCCGTGTCGGAACGACCGGTTTCGGGGCTGCCTGGGCGGATATCTCGGGCCTGTACCGCTGCGCCGACGGGCGCTGGGTCCAGCTTCACTGCAACTACCCGTGGCTGGCCGAGGGAATTCTTGAAATCCTGGGCTGCAACTCCGACCGCGCGGCGGTCGCTGCCGCGCTTGGCGCCTGGGACACCGCCGCGTTCGAAGCCGCCGTGGCGGAACGAAATCTCTGCGCCTTCATGGTCCGCGGCAAGGACGAATGGGCGGCCCATCCCCAGGGCAAGGCGGTCGCGGGCCTGCCGCTGATAAGCATCGAGAAGATCGGCGACGCGCCCGTGGAACCCCTGCCGGCAGGCGCCCGGCCGCTTTCCGGCATCCGCGCCCTGGAACTGGTGCGCGTCATCGCCGGGCCTGTCTGCGGGCGCACCCTGGCGGAACATGGCGCCCAGGTCATGCGCATCGGGCGGGCGGATCGCCCGGACGACGACAACCTGCTGCGCGACACCGGCCACGGCAAGCTGGCCGCCAACCTGGACCTGCGCGACCCGGGTGCGGCGGAAACCCTCGACACCCTCATCAAACAGGCCGACGTGGTCACCCAGGGCCACCGGCCGGGCACCCTGGCCGGGCGCGGCGTGGCGCCGGAACGGCTCGCCCAGTTGCGCCCGGGGATCGTCTTCGTCAGCCTCTCCGCCTGGGGCCACGACGGCCCCTGGGCCCATCGCCGGGGCTTCGATTCCCTGGCCCAGTGCGCCATGGGCATCGCCGCGGAACACGGCGGCATCGACACGCCCCGCCACCTGCCGGCGCAGGCCCTCGATTATGTCTCCGGATACCTGGCCGCCTTCGGCGCCATGGAGGCCCTGCGCCGCCGCGCCACCATCGGCGGCAGCTGGATGGTCCGCCTGTCCCTGGCGCAAAGCGGCCATTGGATCGACAGCCTGGGCCGGACCGGCGGCGACGGCGTCAAGGAATTGGCGGAGCCCGGCCACGACGACATCAAGGATCTGATGGAAACCCGCGACACGGCCTGGGGGCCCATGGAACACCTGAAGCCCGCCGTGGGAATGTCGGAAACGCCGCCGCGCTGGGACCTGCCGGCGGCCCCCCTCGGCACCCATCCCCCGGTCTGGCCCACCTAGGACGCTAGCCCTCGGTAGTCTTCAGCGTGACGCCCTCGGCCGGCCCCTTCACCCGGGATTCCCGATAGGTGATGTAGAGGGTCGAACAGAACACCACCGTGCCGCCGATCCAGGTCCACAGGTCCGGGAATTCGCCGAACATCACGTAGCCCAGCCCCGCCGCCCACAACAGGCGCGTGAAGTCGGCGGGCAGGACGGCGGTAGCCTCGCCCAGTTGCATGGCCTTGGCCATGGCGAGATGCGCCAGCGCCGCGATCAGACCGATGGCGAGCAATTGACCGAACTGGGCCCAGGTCGGCCATTCCCAGACGAACAGCGCCAGAATCAGCGTCGACGGCGTGAAATAGACCGAGGAATAGAACACGATGGTGACCGGAGAATCGTAGCGCGACAGGATTTTCACCAGCAGCAGCGCCCAGGCCCAGAGGACCGTCGACCCCAACGCCCACAAATACCCCTCGCTGATTTCCTGGAACCCGGGGCGGATAATGATTGCCATGCCGACGAAGCCGACGACCAACGCCCCCCAGCGGCGCACGCCCATCTTTTCCCGCAGCATGACCACGGCGCCCAGGGACGTGAACAGCACGACCGTGAAGCTGAGCGCCGTCGCGTCGCCGACAGGTACCAGGGACAGGGTATAGAACCAGGTCAGCATGGCGCCCAGGCCGACCACGCCGCGCACCAGTTGCAGGTCCGGCCGCTTGCTTTTCCACGCGTGCCGGTCCTGGCGCAGCAACAGCGGCGTCAGGGCGATCAGCACGACCACGTTGCGGAAAAAGGCGACTTCGAAAGGATGCAGTTCCTGTGTGATGTCGCGGACCAGCGCGTGCAGGCAGGCGATCAGCCCCGCCCCCACCATCATGAACAGCATGCCCCGGAAGTTATCGACTTCCCGGGGACCGGCGGGTGTCACTTGATCGCTGAGGTCTGGGGTCGTCGCCATGGCTTCACTATAGACGGCGGATACCCTCTGGCAATAAGGTCGGCGGCTCGAATTGGGGCCAATTGCATACAATATTTGGGGTAAGGGACCATCACCATGATCAAAGCAGGCATCGCCGGACTGGGCCGTTGGGGCCAGGTTCTCGTCAACTCCGTTCACGGCAAAAGCGACAAGATCGCCGTTACCGCCGGTTGCACCGGGCGCAGGGCCAAGGCCGAAGCGTTCTGCGCCGACAAGGGCATCGATCTGCGCGACGGCCTGGCCGACCTGTTGAACGACCGGGACCTGGACGCGGTGATCCTGGCGACCCCGCACAGCCAGCACGCGGATCAGGTGATCGCCGCCGCCGCCGCCGGCAAGCAGATCTTCATCGAAAAGCCCTTCACCCTGGACCGCGCCAGCGCCCAGGCCGCCGCCGACGCGGCCGAGACCGCGGGCGTGGTGCTGGCGCTCGGCCACAACCGGCGTTTTCATCCGGCCATGGTGCGCATGAAGGAAATGATTCAATCCGGCGAACTGGGCCAGATTTTGCACGTCGAGGGCAACCTGAGCAGCCCCAGCGCCATGCGCTTCGCCGCCGACGGCTGGCGCGCGCAGGCCGATGAAAGCCCGGCCGGCGGCATGACCGGCATGGGCATCCATGTGGTCGACGCCATGATCAACCTGCTGGGCCCCATCGACGAGGTCATCGCCCGGTCCTACCGCAACTTCCTCAAGATCGACGTCGACGACACCACGGCCACGCTGTTCCGTTTCGCCTCGGGCGCCATGGGCTATCTTGGCACCTTCACGGCGACGGCGCCCTTGTGGCGCATCCAGGTGTTCGGCACCGGCGGCTGGGCCGAGATGCACAACTACGACCGCTTGACCGTGCGTAAGGTCTCGGCGGACGCCGTGCCCGGCCCCGAAGAGGTCACCGAATACGGCGCCTTCGACATGGAGCGCGCGGAACTGGAAGCCTTCGCCGACGCCTGCACCGGCAAGGCAGCCTATCCCCTGCCCCCGGCCGAGGCCGTGCACGGCACGGCGGTGCTGGAGGCCGTCATCCGGGGCGCGGCGAGCGGCCAGCCGGTGTCGCTGAAGGACGTCTAGCCGCCCCTCCGAGGGCAAGGAGGACGAAAGGCCATGTGGTTCCTGATGCGCCAGGTCATGCGCTACGGCCGCTACGTCGCCTGGAGCATGGCGGCCGCCGTGGCGGCGGGGGTTTATGGATTTCTATCGACGCGCGAGGAAATCGCCCTGTTCGGCGGCGCGCCCCATGTCATCGAATGGTGGGAGCCCTACGTCTGGCCGCCCGTCGTCTTCGTGATCGTCAGCCGCGTCCTGCGCATGGTCTTGAGCCGCTTCGCCGGTGCGGCGAACGCCCATATGGCGCGGCTCCGGCGCGGCGACATCTTCGGCCCCCGGCCTTAAACCCCTTGGCCCGCCCTTAAATCGATTGGGAAGACGGGATCAATTGTCGCCGTCGCCCGGCGTGGCGCCCATGCCGGCCCGGGCGATTTTCTTGTCCGTGTTATAGTTATTGAGCGCCCAGACGGCCCAGATCGCCGCCGGAATCCAGCCGATCAACGACAACTGAAGGATCAGGCAGATGATGCCCTGGATCGGGCGGCCGATCGTGAAGAACACGAACCACGGAATCAAAATTGCAAGAATCAGTCTGACCATGGGAAACCCCCTGTTGTTTCGTATCCTCGACACCTGGAACGAAACGTTACCCCGCCAGTAATCTTCTGACAATTGGCGCCTGACAATCACGGCGCGTTGACCTACTTTCCCGGCCCATGAAAACCGACCTGTTCGACTTCGACCTGCCGCCGGAACGGATCGCCCAGAAACCGACGACCCCGCGCGATGCCGCGCGCCTGCTGGAGGTCACGCCCGCGGCACTTCACGACCGGGGGGTGCGCGACCTGCCGTCGCTGTTGAACCCGGGCGACGTGTTGGTGGTCAACGACACGCGGGTGATCCCGGCGCGCCTGACCGGCCGGCGCGGCGACGCGTCGCGGCCCGGCCCGCCCGAAGGCGGGCCCAAGGTCGAGGTCACCCTGCACAAATGGGACGACGACGGCCGCTGGCGGGCCTTCGCCCGGCCGGCGCGCAAGCTCAGCGCCCGCGACCATATCGTGTTCGCGCCCGGGTTTTCCGCCGACGTGGTGCAGAAACTGGACATGGGCGAGGTGATCCTGTGCTTCAACAAGGCGGGGCCGGACCTGAAGGACGCGCTGGAGCAGTTCGGCGTCATGCCCCTGCCGCCCTATATCAAGCGGGAAGCGGCGGGCGACGATGCCGACAGGGACGACTACCAAACCCTGTTCGCCGCCCGCGACGGCGCCGTCGCCGCCCCCACCGCGTCCCTGCATTTCACGCCGGAGCTGCTGGCCGCGCTCGACGCGCGGGGGGTCGAGCGCGTCAGCCTGACCCTGCATGTCGGCGCCGGCACCTTCCTGCCCGTGCGCGAGGACGACACCCGCCACCACGTCATGCATGCGGAATGGGGCGAGATTAGCCGACAAGCCGCCGATTTCATCAACCAGGCACGGGACGCGGGTGGGCGCGTCGTGGCCTGCGGGTCGACCGCCATGCGGCTTCTGGAAACGGCGGCGGATGCCTCGGGCCAAATCCATCCCTTCAAGGGCGACACGGACATCTTCATCACGCCCGGCTACAGATTCCGCGCCGTCGATCTGATGCTGACCAACTTCCATCTGCCGCGCTCGACCCTGTTCATGCTGGTCTCGGCCTTCGCCGGGCTGGAGCGCATGCAAAGCGCCTACGCCCATGCCGTGGCCCATGACTATCGGTTCTATTCCTACGGCGACGCCTGCCTGCTGCACCGGAACGACGGTGCCTGATCCAGCGATCCTATCCTAATGTATGTACGACATTAGGAAAGCTACACATTCATAAATTAGTATGTTTTTCTTGAGTTGATTGGGGCGACAAGATTTTCGGCGCGCATTGCGTCGCAAGGAGGGGCTGGAATTTCATGCGCATACGTGACCTGTTTCCCGCGGCGGCTCTAGTGGTGACCTGCGTCATGTGGCTCGCCGCCGCCACCCTGCGCCCGCAACCGGGCCAGACACAGGTCGGCATCGTGTTTTCCCCAACCCTGACGGGAACCGAGGTCCTGGCCCGCATCGCCGATGCGGGCGGCCGCCTTGTCCGCGAAGGGGCCTGGCCGTTCATCGCCGTCGTCGCCCTCGACAGACCGGAAACACTGGTTCGCCTCAGCGAACAGGGGGCGCTGTTCGCCGTCAATCCACTTGCCCTCGGCAGTTGTCTGACCCGACCTGCCGCCAACTGACCCGTCATTCAAAGGAACCCGACCATGGACGCCCTTAACGAGCTCCGCATCAATTCAACCCGCTTTTTCGTCCTGTTCGCCTGGGCGCACCTGCCGCTTGCCGGTCTCGCGTTTTGGCTGACGCAGGGCGACATCGTCACGGGCGCCGGCATCATCGCCGCCGTCGCCGTTGCATCGACGGTCGCGTGGCGCACCCGACCGACGGCCGCCGCAAGCCGTTTCCTGATCGCCGCCGGCGCCATGATCAACATCGGCGCCCTGTTGTACCTGTTCGCAGGGCACGCCTGGCAGATCGACGTGCATATGTATTTCTTCGCCGTGTTGGCGATGGTCGCGGCCTTCTGCTGCTGGCAGACCGTACTGGTCGCCGCGGCGACGGTCGCCGTGCACCATCTGGTGCTCAACTTCACCCTGCCCTATGCCATCTTCCCGGATGGCGCCGACTTTTTCCGGGTTGTCCTGCACGCCGTCATCGTCGTGGTCGAAACCATCGTCCTGATGTGGCTGACCTACCGTTTGGTCGCCGGCTTCCGCCACAGCGCCGAAGCAGTTGATGCCGCCGAATCCGCCAAGGCCGAGATCGAACGGCTGAGCCAGGAACGCGAACGTCTGGAGCACGTCAACCAGGAGGAGCAGCGCAAGCTGCTGCTCGATCTGGCGAGCCGCTTCGAACATCAGGTCGGCCCCATCATGATCAACGTCAACGACCACGCGCGCAGCATGTCGGACGTCTCGAAGAATCTGTCCGATCTGGCGGCTCAGGCGCTCGCCCATTCAACGGATACGGCCGCGGCCATCGATCTGGCGACCGGCAACGTACAGACCGTCGCCAGCGCGACGGAACAGATGACCGCCAGCATGGCCGAGGTTTCCGCCCAGGTCGGGCGCGCCCATGCCGTTGCCCAGGACGCATCGAAGAAGGCCCGCGACACGGACCGGACCATGATCCGCCTGAAGGACGCCGCCGCCAAGATCGGCAACGTCATGGAAATGATCACCGACATCGCCGAACAGACCAACCTGCTGGCGCTCAACGCGACCATCGAGGCGGCCCGCGCCGGCGATGCCGGCAAGGGCTTCGCCGTGGTCGCCAGCGAAGTCAAGAATCTGGCCAATCAGACAGCCAAGGCGACCCAGGACATCGCCGAGGAAATCGCCACCATGCAGGCCGTGTCCGAGGATGCCGCCCGCGAAATTCAGAGCATTTCCGACACCATCGACGAAATCAACGCCGTCAGCGAGGCCATCGCCTCGGCGGTCGACGAACAGTCCGCCGCGACCCGCGAGATCGCACGATCCAGCCAGGACGCGGCCAGCCACACGGGCACGGTTCAGGTCAACATCGGCACCGTGCGCAGCGCCTCCGAAAATACCGGCAGCGCCGCCGGCGAGGTCTCCGTCGCCGCCGACAGCCTGTCGGACCAAGCCCGCAGCCTGAAACAGGCCATCGACGGGATGCTGCACGACCTGCGCGCCGCCTGATCCGGTTTCTTGAGGGGCCCACGGCACGCCCATCCGCCCTGACAAAAAGAGGCGGATGGGCGCTTGCCTGCGGACGGCGGTCCCATCATAGTCCGCGCCATGAGCAAACAGATGCAGTTCACCGTCAGCGCGACCGACGGCCGGGCCCGCCGGGGCCGCCTGGAAACGGCGCATGGCCCCATGGAAACCCCGGCCTTCATGCCCGTCGGCACGGCGGCGACCGTGAAGGCGATGACGCCGGAGGCCGTGGCCGCGACGGGCGCGCAATGCGTGCTCGGCAATACCTATCACCTGATGCTGCGCCCGGGGTCACAGCGCATCAAACGGCTCGGCGGCCTGCATGAATTCATGAACTGGCCGGGCCCGATCCTGACCGATTCCGGCGGCTTCCAGGTGTGGTCCCTGAAGGACCTGCGCAAGCTGACGGAGGAAGGCGTGACCTTCCGCTCCCACATCGACGGGGCGAAGCACGCACTGACGCCGGAAAGCGCCATGGCGATCCAGAACGACCTGGACGCCGACATCACCATGGTGCTCGATGAATGCACGCCCTTCGGCGTCGACGAGGCCGCCGCTCGCACCTCCATGGAACTCTCCATGCGCTGGGCCAAACGCTGCCGCGACGCGTTCGAGCAACGCCCCGGCTACGGCCTGTTCGGCATCGTCCAGGGCGGCGTCTATCCCAACCTGCGCGCGGAATCCGCCACGGCGCTGACCGCCATCGGCTTCGACGGCTACGCCATCGGCGGTCTTGCCGTGGGCGAAGGCCAGGACCTGATGTTCCAAACCCTCGACGTCACCACGCCGCACCTGCCGCAGGACAAGCCCCGCTACCTCATGGGCGTGGGCAAGCCCTCGGACCTGGTGGGCGCGGTGGAACGCGGCGTCGACATGTTCGACTGCGTGCTGCCGACGCGGTCCGGCCGCACGGATCAGGCCTTCACCCGCAGGGGCCAGTTGAACATCCGCAACGCGCGGCACAAGGACGACCCCCGGCCGATCGACCCGGACTGTTCCTGCTATGCCTGCGCCAACTATTCCCGGGCCTATGTCCACCACTTGGCCCAGTCCAAGGAAATCCTGGGGCTGATGCTACTGACTTGGCATAATCTGCACTACTATCAGGAACTGATGGCGGGCATGCGCGCCGCCATCGAAAACGGCACCTTCGCGGCGTTCAAGACGGCGTTCGAAGACGGCGAAGCGGCGGGCGACATCCCCGCGATTGAGGGCGATTAGGCATGGCGAAGACGACGGAAAAAACGCTGACCCAACTGGGCGCCCAATCGGCGGTCCCCGACAGCCCGGATGCGGCGGCCCTTGAGTGTGCTGCCAACCCGCATCCCAAGACGCCCTACCTGATCCGCTTCACCTGCCCGGAATTCACGTCGCTCTGCCCCGTCACCGGGCAGCCCGATTTCGCGCATCTGGTCATCGACTACGTGCCGGGGCGGAAGATTGTCGAAAGCAAGTCGCTGAAGCTGTACCTCGCCAGCTTCCGCAACCACGCGGGCTTTCACGAAAAGTGCACCCTGGATATCGCCGCCAAGATCAAGAAGGCAGCGGCGCCCAAATGGCTGCGCATCGGCGGGTACTGGTATCCGCGCGGCGGCATCCCCATCGACGTGTTCCACCAGACGGGTGAGGCGCCCAAGGGGCTGTGGATTCCGGATCAGGGAGTGGCGGGCTATCGCGGACGGGGCTAGGCACGCCCTTAAAGCTCCAAAATTCGCTGACTTGAATGCGGGGAGGCCCAGACCATCCCCCGGCTTCCGGGTGCCTAGCCCGCCGCCGCGTCGTCCCGTCGGACCGGCGTCGGCCATTCCATGGGGACCTCGACCGCATGTCCGAAATAGCCGATCAGGTCGATGAAGCTTTTGACCACGGACAGGTTGGGGATCGACGACAAGATCGGGCCGCCGGCACCTTCGGGAATCGGGGACAATTCATCGCCGGGCTGATTGTCCCGGTATTCCTGCACCGCGCGGTGATAGTTTCGTTCGTCGGTAATGATGAAGAAATCCGGGTCCTTCTTGGACTGCAGGATCAGGAATTCCATGGGACGTCTCCTCGTTGCCGCATCGGCTTGCAGGCGCACATTTGGGGCATTCCCCGATATGTTGCGGATTTGCAATGCCGTCGGCCAAGATTTTGAGATAACAAGCGGAATCGGGCAAGGGGAAAGCCGCCGGGCGGTCACCCGGCGGGAAAAACGCCCCCGTCAGGCGCCCCGGTAGACGCAGCCGGTGGTGGCGTTTTCGCGAATCTCGATCTCGCTAAGCCCTTGAAGATGAGTCGCAATTCGATCCCACAGCCAGACGGCGATGTTTTCCGTCGTGGGATTTTCCAGGCCGGGAACCTCGTTCAGATAATGATGATCGATGTCCGCCAGAACGGGCTCGACCCGGGCCGCGACCTCGGCGAAATCGATGACCCAGCCTTCCGATTCGCGGACTGGGCCGGTCACGGCGACGCGCAAGAGGAAGGTGTTGCCGTGCAGGCGCGAGCAGATATGACTGTCCGGCAGGCGCGGCAGGCGGCGGGCACTCTCGAAGGAAAAGCCGTGATAGACGGTCATCGTGCCGGGGGCGGTCATGCGGACATTCCTTTCGTGGTGCAGCCGACGGCCGGGTTTTCCCACAACTCGACCGCGACGTCGCCGGGCAGGCGTTGGGCCAGCCGGTCCCGCAGATAGCCGCAAAGGCGTTCCGTCGAGGGGTTTTCCAGACCGGGCAACTCGTTCAGGTATCGATGATCGATGTCGGCCAGCACGGCGTCAATTTCGCGCTTCAGGTCCGCCGGGTCGATGACCCAACCCGTCCCCGTGTCGGACGCGCCGGTAAGCCGCCCGGTAAGCCGAACGGTGCCGTTGAAGGTATGGCCGTGCAGGGCCGCCGCCGGATGATCGGCGCCCACGCCGGTCAGGCGCTGGGCCGCCACGAAGGTGAAATCCATGAACCGTTCCATGGCCGGTTTCCTAGAGCATTCCGCCGGGCGAGGAAAGCCCGAAGCGGGGCGAAGAGGCCGGCCGGTTGCGCCGCCGCCGTTCCGCCCCCAGATAATTGACCTAGCTCAAGGCGGCACTGGCCGATGTTATCGACTATGCTAGTCTGATCACTACACGCCGCCGATTGCCGCGTCCAAATCGAAAGGGAATGTCCATGAGCCTTGGGGAAAAGATGAAGCCGGTGCTGGAAAAGCGCCTCGCGGTGCTGAAAGAGGAGATCGCGGACATCGACCAGACACTGCGCGAACCGGACAGCCAGGATTTCGAGGAACGCGCCACGGAAAACGAGGGCGACGAGGTGCTGGAAGATCTGGGCAATGCGGCGCTGACCGAAATCGCGCAGATTGAATCCGCCCTTGAGCGGGTCGCCGGCGGCACCTACGGCGAATGCGCGACCTGCGGCGAGGTCATTGCCCCTGCGCGGCTTGAGGCCGTGCCCCACGCGGCGCAATGTATCAAGTGTGCGTCCTAACGGACGCGGGGCATCAAACGCGCGTCCTAGCGCTCTTACCTCCTTCTGATTTCTGGACCGGATGAAGACCGCCCGCCAAACGGCGGACGGTCTCCGGTCCTACGCTTGCATGCCTCGGGTAAGCGGCAGCGTGGTGATCCATTTCCCCGTGGCGCGGGCGACGGCATTGGCCACGGCGGGTCCGATCGACGGCACCCCGGGTTCGCCCACGCCAGTCGGAGGTGCCTTCGACGCCACGATATGAACCTCGACCTTGGGCATGGCCGAGATGCGAAGCGGCGTATAGGTGTCGTAGTTGCCCTGCTCGACCGTGCCGTCGGCGCCCAGGGTCAGTTCCTCGGCCAGGATGGCGCCCAGGCCGAAGCCGGTGCCGCCCTCGATCTGTGCCTTGACCACGTCCGGGTTGACCACGGTGCCGCAATCGACCGCGGCGACCACCCGGTGCACCTTCACCTCGCCGCCCTTGACCGAGACCTCGGCGACATGGGCGACGTAGGTGTGGAAGCTTTCGTGCACGGCCAGGCCCAGGAACCGGCCCTGGGGCAAGGATTTGCCCCATCCGGCCTTTTCCGCCGCCAGCTTGAGAACCGCCGCATGGCGCGGATGATCCTTTAGCATCGCCAGGCGGAACGCCAGGGAGTCCGCCGCCGCCGCCGCCGCGACCTGGTCGAGGAAGACTTCGGTCGCATAGGCCGTGTGGGTCGAGCCCACGGCCCGCCACCACAAGGGCGGCACACCGACATCGACCGTGGTCAGGCCGACATGCAGGTTGGGCACCGCATAGGGCAGGTTGGACGCCCCTTCGACCGAAGTCTGATCGACACGGTCCCGGATCAGACCCTGGAACGGCGTGCCGGCGACGATCGACTGGCCGACGATATGGTGGTCCCAGGCGACCAGCTTGCCACCGGCGTCGATGCCGGCCTTGAGCCGATGGACATAGGCCGGACGGTAGCGCCCGCCCCGCATGTCGTTCTCGCGGGTCCATTGCACCTTGACCGGGGCCTTGTAGCCGATAGCCTTGGCGACCATCACCGCCTCGGCCACGATGTCGGCGTCGGGCGTGCCCCGGCGGCCGAAGCCGCCGCCGGTCTTCATGATGTGCAGGACGACCTGTTCCGGCTTGATCCCGGCGACCCCGGCGGCGATGCCCTGATACAGGCCGGGCAATTGATGCCCGGCCCAAAGCTCCAGGGTGCCGTCGCCGTTCATGCGCGCCACGGCGTTGAGCGGCTCCATCGCCGCATGGGCAAGATAGGGAAACCGGAAGGTCGCCTCGACCGTCTTGGCGGCCCCCGCCATGGCCTTGGCCGCGTCACCGTCGTTGCGGGCGGTGGCCAGTGGTTTATCGGCGGCGCGCTTTTCGTAATCGGCGAGGATCGCCGCCGAGCCCCGGGTTTCGGCCTTGCCTTCGTCCCAGGTTACGGCGACCGCATCGCGGGCGGCCAAGGCCGCCCACATGTGCTCACCGACCACGGCGATGCCGCGCGGCGTCGCCACCACGTCGACCACGCCTTTCATGGCCTTGGCCTTGGCCGCGTCGAACGATTTCACCACCGCGCCGAACTTAGGCGGATGGATCATCACGGCGGTCAGCATGCCGGGGAGTTTGACATCGATGGTGAAGGGATGGGTCCCGTCGGTCTTGGCCCGGCTGTCGTAACGGCGCAGGTCGCCGTTGCCGATCAAGGTCCAATCCTGGCGATCCTTCAACGGAACCTCCTGGGGCGCCGGCAATTGCGCGGCCTTGGCCGCCATGTCGCCGAACCCGGCCGACTTGCCGGAGGCATGGGCCAGACGTCCATCCTTCGCCGTGATTTCGGGCGCGGGTACGCCCCAGTCCTTGGCGGCGGCATCGACCAGCATCATGCGGGCGGCGGCGCCGGCCCGGCGGTAACGGTCAAACGACGTGGTGATGGAGGACGAGCCGCCCGTGCCCTGCACGGCGCCGCCCCAGTTGAGGTTGCCGTAGAACTTGGTGTCGCCGGCCGCACCCTCGACCGTGATCTGGTCCCAGGCCGCGCCCAGTTCCTCGTTCACCAGGGTGGCGAGGCCATGGTAGGAGCCCTGCCCCATGTCGAACTGGGACGACAGGATGGTGACCGTGCCGTCGGCGGCGATCCTGAGATAAGCGTCGAACGGTGCCCGTACGGCGGTCACGGCGGCCCCGCCCGCGGCCCGCGCGGGCACGGCGCCGAAGCCGATGACGAAGGCCCCCGCGGCGGCGGCCGAGGCGACCAGGAAGGCCCGGCGGCTGGTTTTCACCGAAGCGGCCGGGGCGAGATGGTCAATGATCTTGGGCAACATGATTTATGCCTCCAGCCGGCGGGCGGCTTCGTGGATGCCGACCCGAATGCGGTGGTAGGTGGCGCAGCGGCAGAGGTTGCCGTCCATCGCCGCGTCGATGTCGTCGTCCGTGGGCCTGGGCGTTTCCGTCAGCAGCGCCACGGCGGCCAGCACCTGGCCCGACTGGCAGTAACCGCATTGCGGCACGTCCATGTCCGTCCACACCTGGCGAACCGTGTCGGCGACCTTGCCGCCGATCCCTTCGATGGTGGTGACCTTGACGCCGGCAAGATCGCCGACGAAGGTCTGGCACGACCGCGACGGCTGGCCGTCCAGGAACACGGTGCAGGCCCCGCACAATGCCTGGCCGCAGCCGAATTTGGTCCCGGTCAGCCCGACCAGATCGCGGATCGCCCAAAGCAACGGCATATCGTCCGGTGCATCGACCTGATGGTCGACGCCGTTAATGTTCAGTTTCGGCATTTTTCGACTTCCCTATTTGATTTGTCGCCGCCCCGTACCGGCGCCCCCGTTGGCATCCGGGCAGGCAACCGCCCGCCACCAGAACGTCTGTTCTGGTATCTTTCGCTAGATGGTCCTGGAAACCCGGCCGTTCAAGTTACCGGACGATGAAATTTTGCCGCGGGCCTATTTCCGGTCGGAAACCTCGACCCCGTCCCAATCGTCGGCGGGCGGCACCGACGCATAGCGCCGGGCCCGTTCCCGGTACACCAGGGCGACGCCGTCATCGGGAAAATCCGCCAGAAAGGCGTCGATGAGGGATCCCACGCCGGTCCAGTCGCGGGCCAGATAGGCGTCGTAGATTTCGGCCCAGCGCGCACAGCGCCGGTGCGCCTCGGGCGATGCCGCGATGGCATCGTCACCGTCCAACGCACCGAGAAGTTCATAGATCATGATCGGCTGCGTGCTGCCGGCCGGCCGGACCCGGTCGACGGGCCGCGCCAGGAAGCGGTCCACCACCCTATTGCGCACGACGTCGCTGATGAGGATGCGGGTGCCGTAGGCCTTGTTCAGGCCTTCCAGGCGCGACGCCGTGTTAACACAGGCGCCGATGGTGGTGTGGTCCATACGCGTGCGCGAGCCGATGTTGCCGACCACCGCCTCGCCCTGGTGCAATCCGAACCGGGTGTGGATTTCCGGCCATTTGTAGGACCGCCACATATCGTTCAGGCGGTCGTTTTCGGCAGCGCATTTCAGGGCGGCCCGGCAGGCGCGCGCGGTGTGTTCGGGGTCGTCCTCGACACCGTTCCACACGGCCATTACGGCATCGCCGATGTATTTGTCGATGTTGCCGCCCTCGGCAAGAACCTCCGCCGACAGAACTTCGAAATAGGACGACAGCTTGCGCATCAGGTCCTGGGGATTCATCAATTCGCCCAGCTTGGTAAAGCCGACCGCATCCGTGAACATGACCGTGACCTGGCGGCTTTGGCCGCCCAGTTCGGGCAGTTTTCCTTCCTTGATCAGGTTGTGGACCACACCCCGGGGGATGTAGCGACCGAGCCCCTGTAGCGTGGTCTTCAGGGCCCCGATCGCCGCCGCCAGATCCTGCACCTCGGCGACCCGCGACCGGGTCTTTACCGGTTCGTCCAACTCGAGGCGCTGAATGATGTTGGTTTCCCGCGCCAGATCGGCGATCGGCCGCGCCATGTTGCGGGCGACGAGGACGATCAGCAGGGTGCCGCCCAGAAGAAACAGCAGCGACAGGGCCAGGCTGTTGATGGTCAGGCCGGCGACGCCCTTGAGGACCTCGGCCTTCAACAACGCGATCCCCAGGAAGGCGTCCGCGCCGATCTGGGTTTCCAGGCGCACGATATGCGACACGAACGGCGTTCCGCCCACATCGAACGAGATCAGGTCCGGTTCGTCGTCGAGAAAGGCAAGCGGTTCGGCGCCGATGAAGGCATCCATCGACTGGACCCGGGCAACCAGGCGCGCGCCGATCCGGGCGGCATCGAACATGGCCTCGGCGATGGGATCGTCCAGATCCCCGATCCGCGCGGGCCGCAGGGTTCCATTCGTGTCACGGACCACGATCTTCCGCTTGTCCGGATGGGCGATCACCATGCCGTCGCGGGTGAAGGCGATGGCGCTGCCCTTGCCGGCGATATCCAATTTCTCCAGCACCCGCGACACCCCCGACAGAGTCATATCAACCCCCAATACGCCGCGGTCGACGCGCTTTGACGCGGTGATCCCCACGGTGTTCAGCGTCGCAAAGGCATAGGGCATGGACAATTTGACGCCGTCCTCGTTGGCGACGGCCTTGTACCAGGGCCGGGTACGCGGATCGAACCGGTGCCTGCGGTGGAACGGTTCGCCGACCGGCCGTTTCGCGGCGTCCAGGAACGTCCAGGTTTCGTCGCGCACCTGGTCGGCGGGCCCCCGCAGATGGCGAACGACGAAACGCGTGCCCACGGGCACCGCGACCTTGCCCCAATCAATGGTTTCGCCGGGAATGGCATTGTAGACCTGGATGAAGTCCGTATCCCCGGCGGCGAAAAAGACGGAGGAGATCTGGGGATTGGCCTCCATGAAGCCGGCGACATAGCGCCTGGCCTCGGGGCCGAAGGGTTCGCCCGCCGCCGACCACACCAGATCCTCGGCGTCGGCGGCAAGGGCCAGGGCCGGACTGAGTGTCGCGTCGACCCGGACCTTGATCCGCTGCGCCACATCGCTGATCGCCTTGGCCGTGTAGCCGTAGGTCAGAGCCGCGTTGTGATAGTGATTGAAGTAGATGATGGCGGAAAACACTGCCAGCGTGATCAGGACAAACGCAAGAATCAGACTCCAC
The DNA here is from genome assembly GCA_963976055.1 of uncultured Alphaproteobacteria bacterium. Lineage (GTDB taxonomy): Bacteria > Pseudomonadota > Alphaproteobacteria > Rhodospirillales > Casp-alpha2 > UBA1479. The sequence goes on along the minus strand of CAXBJB010000001.1, from coordinate 61,593 downwards.
GCCATGGGAAGCCTGAAAACACGCCGCTTTATCTTTACTTCCGGGTCAGAAGAGAAAGACCCCAGTTCATCATCAGGCATGGCCGAACAGCCTAGAAACCATGCCCCCCTTCATCAGGTAATCATAAAGCACCGTGATTTCATAGCGTTGTGTCGTTCTGCCGGCCGTGGGACGCGGCCGGGCCGCAGGTCAGGGAATGTCCAGCAGCTTGTGGGTCTGCAGCGACAACCGCCATTTGGGATGGGCGAGGCAGTAATCCACGGCCGCGGCCGTATTGGCGTCCCGGTCCGGGCCGTCCATGGGCTGCAGCAGGAAGTTGGCGAAACCCCAATCTTCGAACCGCCCCGGCTCGGCACCCGCCTGGGGAAACACCAGTTTCAATTCGTCCCCGGCGCGCTGCACCACCTCGGTTCCGGCCTTGGGGCTGACGCAGATCCAGTCGAGCCCTTGGGGAGCCTGGATCGTGCCATTGGTTTCCACGGCGACGCGGAAACCTGCATCGTGAAGGGCGTCGATCAGCGCCTCGTCGACCTGCAACAAGGGCTCGCCGCCCGTGCAGACGACCAGGGGTTCGCCCCCACCCGGCCAACTTGCCGCCACCGCCGCCGCGAGGGCGGAGGCCTCCTTGAACGCCGCGCCGCCCGGACCGTCCGTGCCGACGAAATCCGTGTCGCAGAACCGGCATTGCGCGGTGGCGCGGTCCTGCTCGCGCCCGGACCACAGGTTGCAGCCGGCGAAGCGCAGGAACACGGCCGGGCGGCCGGTCTGGGCACCCTCGCCCTGCAACGTGAAATAGATTTCCTTGACGCTATAGACCATCGCCCGTTCCCGGCTGCCGCCCCGGCACCGTGCCGGGCCGCGTTGCTATACGCTTCCCGGCGTGAAATATGCAAATTTTGTGACCCTGGTCACGGACCGCAACCCTACCCATATCTAATTTAGAAAGATATGATTTGTCCCGTTTGAGTTTCGGAGACAACCATGCCCGTCCTCAAGCCGTCCACCCTGCGCAAGGCGCTGAACGTGGTGCTTCTCGGTATCGGCGCCCTGTTGGGCCTGATGCTCGCCTTCTCGGCCGGCGGCGCCCAGCCCTAGACGGCGTAGGCCGTGGGGTCATCGACCCCGGCCTCGGCGAACCCCTTCTTGCGCAGCTGACAGGAATCGCAGCGCCCGCAATGGACCGGCGCGCCGGCCGCGCCCGTCTGCGGGTCGTAGCAGCTCCAGGTTTGGGCGTAGTCGACGCCCAGCGCCATCCCGTGTTGGATGATTTCCGCCTTGGTCATGTCCATCAGCGGTGCCTGCACCTGGAACGGGCCGTCCGTGCCGCGGGCCATGGCCTCGACCCCTTCCTTGGTCGCCAGATTGGCCAGGCGCTGGAACGCCTTGATGAAGGCCGGGCGGCAGTCTGGATAGCCGGAATAATCAAGCGCGTTAACGCCGATGAAGATGTCCCGCGCCCCGCCCGTTTCCGCCAGCGCCAGGGCATGGGCCAGAAAGATGGTGTTGCGCGCGGGCACATAGGTCACGGGAATGCCGTCGGCCATGGCGTCGGCGTCGCGGTCCTTGGGCACGTCGATGTCGGCGGTCAGGGCCGATCCACCGTAGATGGTCAGGTCGATGTCGGCGACGGCGTGGCGGGCCACGCCCATGCGCCGGGCGACGCGGGCAGCGATGTCCAATTCCACGGAATGGCGCTGCCCGTAACGGAACGACAGGGCCAGAATGCGGTAGCCCTTGTCCCGCGCGATGGCTAGGACGGTCGTGGAATCGAGCCCGCCCGACAACAGAACCACGGCTGTTTCACCGTTCATCACGGGGTCATTCTCCAGGTATGTCTGTGTGGTAGTGTGCCCCTGCCTAGCATATTGCCGCGACGCGCACGAGAACCGGATGAGCCCGACTGCACCAGATATTCTGAAACGCCGCCTGATCGACGAGGCCAGGGCCCTCGGCTTCGACGCCGTCGGGGTCACCGACACGCGGGCGGAACCCCGCGACCGACAGGCGTTGGAGGCCTTCCTCAAGGCCGGACACCACGGCGATATGGCCTGGATGGCCGATGGCCCCCGGGGGGCGGTGCGCGGCGATCCGGAAGCCATGGTGCCGGGTGCCCGCACGGCCATCGTGCTGGCCCGCAACTACGCCCCCCCGGGCGATCCCATGAACATTCCCGGGCAGCCGGACAAGGGGGCGGTCAGCGTCTACGCCCAGGGCAAGGATTACCATGACGTCATCAAGAAGCGCCTGAAGCAACTGGCCCGCTGGCTCCAGGCCGAAGCGGCCCGGGACAGGGGCGGCCCGCCCGACGTACGGGTTTTCGTCGATACCGCACCGCTCATGGAAAAGCCCCTGGCGCAGCGTGCCGGGATCGGCTGGCAGGGCAAGCATACCAACCTGGTGTCGCGGACCCACGGGTCGTGGCTGTTCCTGGGCGAGATTCTGACCACGGTGGAACTGCCGCCCGACCGGCCCGAGGTCGACCACTGCGGATCCTGCGACGCCTGCCTCCGGGCCTGCCCGACGGACGCTTTTCCCGAACCCTACCGGCTGGATGCGACGCGCTGCATCAGCTATCTGACCATCGAACACAAGGACGCTATCGCGCCCGACCTGATGGCCCGCATGGGCAACCATGTCTACGGCTGCGACGATTGCCTGGCGGCCTGTCCGTGGAACAAGTTCACGCATCCGACGGACGAGCCCGCCTTCGCCCCCCGCCCGGGGCTGGACGGGCCGCGCCTCGCCGATCTGGCGCGGCTCGACGACGCGGCGTTCCGCGAGATGTTCGCCGGCTCGCCGGTCAAGCGCACGGGCCGCGACAGGTTCGTGCGGAATGTGATGATCGCCGTGGGCAATTCAGGCGATCCGGCGCTGGCGCCGGTGGCGGAAGACCTATGCGGCGATGCCTCGGACCTGGTCGCGGGGGCCGCCCGCTGGGCCCAGGCCCGCCTGACCGGGACGAACGGCTAGAGATAGCGGCGGTTGCGGAAGTAGAGCCAAAGGGCGATGCCGAGGACCAAAAGCCCGCCACAGACAGCCCAGAATCCGACCTTTGATTCCGCCAGCGGAATGCCGCCCACGTTGATGCCGAGCAGCCCCGTGACGAAGCCGAGTGGCAGGAAGATCGCGGCGACCACGGTCAGGGTCGTGGTGATGTCCGTGGCGCGCTGGTTTTCCAGGGACCGCAGTTCGTCCTGGGTGACCTGGGCGCGGCCCAGGATGGCTTCGATGTCGGCGGCAAGGCGCCCGAATTCCGCCGACAGTTCGGCCAGTTCGTCGGCCGCCGAATCATCGACCCAGGCCGGGCGCCGTTCGGCGATGTCTGCGAAGGCGGCGCGCTGGGGCTTGAAAAAGCGGTGCAGCTGAATCGCCCGGCGGCGCAACTTGGCGATGCGCGGGCGCAGGGTCTTGGTGTTATCGGCCTGAGCAAGGTCCTCGTCGATCTGGTCCAGGTCCTCGACGACGCCGGCGATGATCTGGGCCTTCTCCTTGGCCATGTTGCGGCCGACGGCGCAGAGAAATTCGGACACCGATCCCGGCCCCGATTTCTTGGCCAACGCAACCTTGATGTCCTCGATCGCGGCCAAGTGGCGCAGGCGGGCGGAAATGATGCGCGCCGGCCCGATCCACAAGCGCAGCGAGATCATGTCTTGGGGAGCGGCGTTCTCATGCGTGTTGACCTCGCGCAGGATCAACAAAATGCCGTCGTCCAGTTCGGCGTAGCGCGGCTCCGTATCCGGCGCCAGAAGCCCCTCGACCGCAAGCTCCGGCAGATCCGGCTGATCGTGCAGCCACTGGCGGGCGGGTTCCTTGGTGATGTCCAGATGCACCCATTCGACCCGGCCCTGTTCCTGCTGAACGGCCAACTGATCGACCTCGAGCAGGCGCGCCCCGCCCTCACCGTCCAACACCCCGGTGAACACAAACCCTTCGTCGCTCGCAGCCGTCATGCCCTCAAGACCTCATCGTTTAGCAGCCATCGCAGGATATCTCCTGCCGCCATCGACCGCACGGTCGTATGGGATTATCCTAACAGAACCGGATTCCATTTTTGGGCAAATCAACACGTCATGATCTTCCGCTCTCTTTCCATCCTGCGCATCGCGGCCCTCCTGTTGGCCCTGTTTGCCGTCCCGGCCCTGGCCCAGGAACCGGCAGCAAAATCGGCGGTCAAACCAGCGCCCGCCGCACCCAAGGTGTTCAAGGACTGCGACGCCTGCCCGGAAATGGTCGTCCTGCCCAAGGGGGCCTTCATCATGGGCAGCGACCTGCTGCCGGCGGAACAACCGAAGCATCCCGTGTTCATCAAGAAGCCCTTCGCCATGAGCCGGTTCGAGATCACCTTCGACAACTGGGACGCCTGCCTGGCCGAACGGGGCTGCACGCACAATCCCCACGACCACAACTGGGGCCGCGGCCGTCAGCCGATCATGAACATCGATTTCCACATGGCCGAGGGTTACGCCAAATGGCTGTCGCAGAAGACCGGGCACAGATACCGCCTGCCGACGGAAGCGGAATGGGAATACGGTGCGCGGGCCGGGTCGACCACGGCCTATTGGTTCGGCGACAACCCGGACGACGGCCTGATCAATTGCCGTAAATGCGCCGGTGCCGTGCCCGGCCACCGCAACGGCCCGGTCGGCCAGTACAAGCCCAATCCCTTCGGGCTCTACGACATGCACGGCAATGCCTATGAATGGGTCAGCGACTGTTGGGTCCCCCATTACAAGGGGGCGCCGCGCGACGGCTCGGCCCGCACCGAAGGGGACTGCGACATCCGGGTGATCCGGGGCGGGTCCTGGTATTATTTCTCCCGCCAGTCGCGCTCGTCGTCACGGGCCAAGAACGCCGCGGCGGTAAAAAGCTATTGGCTGAGTTTCCGGGTCGTCCGGGAATTGGACTGAGGCGGGAGGTTCCCGAAAAGCCTACTTCTTGTCGCTGGACAGCGTATCGAGCTGTCGCTGCATCTCTTCCAGCTTGGCCCGCATGTCGTCGATGTCGGCGCCGCCCTGAGGCGCGGTGCCGTCTTGCGGCGCGGCGCCGCCTTTCGGCGTGCCGGGCGGCTGCGTCGGCATGGGAAACGGCGAGAACATCTTCATGGCGTTCTCGAACAGGACCATGTTCTGCTTGGACACTTCCTCGAACTGGCCGAACGGGTTGAAGCCGCCAAGGGCGTCTTCCATCGTTTTGCGCAGTGCTTCCTGATTGGTCGCGAAGGACTGCATCGTCTGTTCCAGGTAATTGGGCACCACGGCCTGCAGGCTGTCGCCGTAGAAGCTGATGAGGTGACGCAGGAAGCCGATGGGCAGCAGGTTGACGCCCTTGCCTTCCTCTTCGACGATGATGTGGGTCAGGACCTGGCGGGTGATGTCCTCGCCGGTCTTGGCGTCGTTGACGACGAACTCGTCACCATCCTTGACCATCTGGGACAGGTAATCGAGCGTCACATAGCTTGACGTCGCCGTATTATAGAGCCGCCGGTTGGCGTACTTCTTGATGATAATCGGCTCGCCCTCGGCAGGCTTTTTTTCCGCCATGGGTCTCCCCCAGGTAAACGCGTTGCGACGCGGCAAAATACCGCGTCCATTGCTGCGCCGCAATGAAAGTTTCCCCGCCCCCGGGGCCGGCGGTATAGTGAGCCCATCGGGAGCCCCAGCGACACGCGCGGAGACAAGGAAGCCGCCATGGCCGACCAACCGGACCTGGACCAACTGGCGAAACAGTACCTGGACCTGTGGCAGGACCACATGCAGTCCATGGCCGCCGATCCCCAGGTCACGGAAACCATGTCGCAGATGACGCAGATGATGACCGGCTCGGCCACGGCCTTCGCGGCCCTGGCGCAGCAGGCGCTCAACGCGGGAAAGCCCCCCGGCCAGACCAGGGAAACCCAGACCCATGACCAAGCAGACGACGGACGCGGCCCGACCGGCCCGGCCCCCGGCGGTGCCGGGGCCCCGGCCCCTGGCGCTGCACATGGCGGTGCAGACCTCGACATGGCTGAGCTCGCTCGCCGCCTTGACGGCCTCGAACGGCGGCTTGCCGCCCTTGAGGCCGGAACTGGCGGCGCGCGCAAGGGATCTCGAAAAAGCACTTCAAAACGTCCCGCCTGAGGCCTTCTACAAGGCCGTGACGGAGGAGGCGCGCCAGCGCCTGGACCAATTCACCCGGGGCGTGCGCAAGTACCGCATGGCCCCCCGCACGGCCCGCCCGATTGAACCGCCGGTGATCTGGCGCGAGGGCTCGACCCGTCTGCTCGACTATGGCGCCGTGCCCGAGGCGACGGCCCCGGATGGCCCTGTCGTCCTGGTTATTCCCTCCCTGGTCAATCGGTTCTGGGTCCTCGACCTGGACCATGACCAAAGCCTGCTGCGATCGCTCGCGGCACGCGGTCTGCGCCCTCTGGTCATCGATTGGGACGCGCCCGAGGGGGCGGAAACGGCCTTCACCCTCACCGATTACATCGCCGGGCGGCTTGCCCGCGCGCTCGATGCCGCGGGCGCCCTCAACGGCGGGCCGGTGGCGCTCGCCGGCTACTGCATGGGCGGGCTGCTGGCCCTGGCCCTGACGCAGCTTCGCATCAAGGACATCCGCGCCCTCGCTCTGATGGCCACCCCCTGGGATTTTCACATCGCCCGGGGCGACCTGGTGCGCGTGCTGGCGGGCATGATGCCCCGGCTGGAAGACACGGTGGCCAAGGCCGGCGTGCTGCCCATCGACATGATGCAGGCGATGTTCGCGAGCCTCGACCCTTATATGACGCCCGCCAAGTTCCGCCGCTTCGCGGACACGGCCCCGGACACCCTGGAGGCCAAACGCTTCGTGCAGTTGGAAGACTGGCTGAACGACGGCGTCGTGCTGGCCGGGCCGGTGGCGATCGAATGTTTCCGCGACTGGCACTTGCACAACACGCCGCCCCGGGGCGAATGGGTCGTCGCCGATCAGGCGATCCGCCCGGACCGGGTCACCTGCCCCGCCCTGGTCGTGGTGCCGGAAAAGGACCATCTCGTGCCGCCGGGATCAAGCCGCGCCCTGGCGGCCGGCCTGCCCGACGCCAAGGTTCTGTCCGTCAACGCCGGCCATATCGGCTTGGTCGCCGGCGGCAGCGCCCATCAGGCGCTGTTCGCGCCGCTGGCGGACTGGCTTTTGTCCGCCGCCGTGCCCACATCTTGACCTGCGTCAAGGTGACCCGGGGATCATCCTTGTATCTATCAGGGATGCGCCATATAACCGACAGAGGGACGAAGGCCGCCTGAAGCGGCCCCGCTAGGGCAAACATCCAAACGGTTTCAATACGGCGCGGTACCGCAAAACCGCGTACTTGCAACCGCCTCGCGGGACCTTATGTCCACGCCTGGGGGATGTATTCATGTTGAGGAGAGAGAAGAATGTCTGAAGTCGTAATCGCCAGCGCCGCGCGCACCGCCATCGGCGCCTTCAACGGCGGTCTCAGTTCCGTCCCCGCCCATTACCTGGGCGAAGTCGCCATCCGCGCCGCGCTTGAGCGCGCCGGCGTCGCGCCGGAGGACGTCAACGAAGTCATCATGGGCCAGATTTTGCAGGCCGGCGCCGGACAGAACCCGGCCCGTCAGGCCGCCGTCAACGCCGGCATCCCGGCGGAAGCCACGGCTTACGGCATCAACCAGTTGTGCGGTTCGGGCCTGCGCACGGTGGCGCTCGGCTTTCAGGCCATCAAATTGGGCGATGCCGACGTGATCGTCGCCGGCGGCCAGGAAAGCATGAGCCAGGCACCCCATGTCATCAATCTGCGGGGCGGCACCAAAATGGGCTCGGCCGAAATGATCGACAGCATGATCAAGGACGGCCTGACCGACGCCTTCCACGGCTATCACATGGGCAACACGGCGGAAAACGTGGCCCAGCGCTGGCAGCTGACGCGCGAGGAACAGGACGCCTTCGCCCTGTCGTCGCAGCAGAAGGCCGCCGCCGCCATGGAAGCCGGCAGGTTCAAGGACGAGATCTGCCCCGTCACCATCAAGTCGCGCAAGGGCGAAACCGTGGTCGACACGGACGAGCACCCCAAGCCTGGCACCACGGCCGAGGCCCTCGCCGGCATGCGCACCGCCTTCGACAAGGAAGGCACGGTGACCGCCGGTAACGCGTCCGGCATCAACGACGGTGCCGCCGCGACCGTTTTGATGACCTTGAAGAATGCCGAAAAACGCGGCATCACGCCGCTCGCCCGCATCGTGTCCTGGGCCACCGCCGGCGTCGATCCCGCCGTCATGGGGACCGGGCCGATTCCGGCCTCGCGCATGGCTTTGGAAAAGGCCGGCTGGTCCGTCGACGACCTGGACCTGATCGAAGCCAACGAAGCCTTCGCCGCTCAGGCCTGCGCCGTCAACAAGGACCTGGGATGGGATACCTCCAAGGTCAACGTCAACGGCGGCGCCATCGCGCTCGGCCACCCGGTCGGGGCGTCCGGCACGCGGGTTCTGACCACGTTGCTGTATGAAATGCAGAAACGCGACGCCAAGAAGGGCCTGGCCACGCTGTGCATCGGCGGCGGCATGGGCATCGCCATGTGCGTCGAACGGGACTAACACGCAGAAAACAACGGGGCGCCGGTCGGCAGGGGAGACGGCGCCCCTTTTCGCCATAAAGTTCAAGGGAGAGTGACATGGGACGCGTCGCATTGGTTACGGGGGGCACCCGCGGGATCGGCAAGGCCATCAGCGTTGCCCTGAAGGATGCCGGATACACCGTCGCCGCCAACTATGCCGGCAATGACGAGGCCGCCGCCAAATTCAAGGACGAGACGGGCATCCCCGTCTACAAGTTCGACGTCGGCGACTTCGACGCCGTGGCCGCCGCCCTGACCCAGATCAAGGCCGACGTGGGCGCGGTCGAAGTCCTGGTCAACAACGCCGGGATCACCCGCGACGTGCCCCTGCACAAGATGACCAAGGAACAGTGGGACGCGGTCATCAACACCAACCTGTCGGGTCTGTTCAATCTCACCCGCAACGTGATCGACGACATGCGGGGTGCCGGTTTCGGGCGGATTGTCTCGATCAGTTCGATCAACGGGCAGAAGGGCCAGTTCGGGCAGACCAACTATTCCGCCGCCAAGGCGGGCGACCTGGGCTTCACCAAGGCTCTGGCGCTGGAGACGGCGTCCAAGGGCATCACCGTCAACGCCATCGCGCCCGGCTACATCGCCACCGAAATGGTCATGGCCGTGCCCAAGGAGGTGCTGGACACCAAGGTGATCCCGCAGATTCCCGTGGGCCGCCTGGGCCAGGCCGAGGAAATCGCGCGCTGCGTCGTGTTCCTGGCCTCGGACGAAGCCGGCTTCATCACCGGCTCGACGCTGTCGGCCAACGGCGGGCAGTACATGGTGTAACTCCTGGCACAGGTCAGGCAGTTTTGATAAGACGGCGCGTCATGGTACGCGCCGTTTTTCTTTTCGCCCTCAGTGCCGTCCTTTCCGCCGCCGCCTCGACCGCCGAGGCGATGGAAGCGCGCGAGTTCGGCGCCGAACTGCCGGCCCCCGTGACCTGGGTCGGGCGCATCGACGGTGCGGCGGTGATCCGCCTTACCGACGGCAGCCACCATGCGGTCGGTCTGGACGAACAGGGGGTGACACTGTCGCCGCGCCCCGAACCCCTGCCCCCCGTGGGATCGAACGACAGCGCCCCGATGCCCGACGAGGTGGTGGTGACGGGAACCCGCAACATCCGCGCCGCCTGGTATCGCAAGCCGACGGACCGCTACGGACACGGCGTGCTGGGCGACGCCATCGAGGCCGGGGGGCTGGCCCTGCGCCTTCGGGGCGGCTATCTGGAAACCCTCGACCTGACCACCCAGGCCGTGTTCGAGGACCGCGCGCCCCGTATCGTCGATATCGACGGCGACGGGGTCGACGAGATTTTGGCCGTCAAAAGCTATACCAAGGCGGGCGCCGCGCTGGCCGTGATCGAGACTTCGGACCGGGGCCTGCGCCAGGCCGCGGAATCGGAGCCCATCGGCCAGCCCTTCCGCTGGCTCAACCCCGTCGGCGTCGGCGATTTCGACGGCGACGGACGCAAGGAAATCGCCGCCGTCGTCACGCCCCATGTCGGCGCGGTGCTCAAGCTTTACGAATGGCGGGGCGAGCGGCTGGAGGTTGAGCATCAGGCCGAGGGCTTTTCCAACCATGCCATCGGATCCCGGGAACTGGGCCTGTCGGACGTCGCCGACATGGACGGCGACGGCATCCCCGACCTGATCGTCCCCGATGCGGCCCGGCGCAACCTGCGCGTCGTCACCTTCGCCTTCGGGACCTTCCGCCAACTGGCCGAGGTCGTGAACACGGACACCATCGACCTTGCCGTGGTGGTCCAGGACCTGGACGGCGACGGCCGCCCCGAAGCGGTGATCGCACCGGGCGGGCGGCTCAAGGTCGTGAAATTCCTGCCATGACCGCCGCCACGGCGCGGACACGGGCGACCCTGATCGGCGCCACGGCGGTCCTCATGTGGGGCATGTTGGCGTTGCTGACCACGCTGACGGGCCATGTCCCGCCGTTCCAGCTGGTCGCCATGAGCTTCACCGTCGCCACGGCGATGATCGTGCTCAAATGGATCGTCAAAGTCGAACGGCCCAGGGCCTTCCTGCACCAGCCTTGGGGCGCCTGGGCCTTGGGCGTCGGCGGTCTGTTCGGCTACCACTTTTTCTACTTCATGGCGCTCAGGAACGCCCCGCCGGTCGAAGCCGGGCTGATCGCCTATCTGTGGCCGCTGTTGATCGTGCTGTTCTCGGCCCTGTTGCCGGGGGAACGGCTGCGCTGGTGGCATGTCGTGGGTGCGCTGACGGGCCTTGCCGGGACGGTCGTGCTGGTCACCGACGGCGCCGGTGTCGGCGGGTTCAAATCCGAACATGCCCTCGGCTACGTCATGGCCGGGGCCTGCGCCCTGACCTGGTCGGCCTACTCCATCGCCAACCGGCGTTTCGGCCATGTCCCGACGGATACGGTCGGCGGGTTCTGCGCCGCCACGGCGGTGCTGGCCGCCGCCAGCCACCTGACCTTCGAGGCGACGGTCTGGCCCGCCGGCGGGGGCGAATGGCTCGCCGTTCTGGGCCTGGGCCTGCTCCCCGTGGGGGCCGCCTTCTTCGCCTGGGATTTCGGCACCAAGCACGGCGACATCCAGGTGCTGGGGGCGCTCGCCTATGCCGCGCCGCTGATCTCGACCGTGCTGCTGATCGCCTTCGGCCAGGGCGACGCCTCGCTTTCCGTGGGGCTCGGCTGCCTGCTGATCGTCGGCGGTGCCGTGCTGGCGTCGAAAGCGATGCTGACGCGCCGCGTCCCGGGCCCCACCGCCCCAAAACCGTAAGCTCCGTTTTTTTCCGATGGCGTCTGGCGTCCGGTGCCGCGCCGTGGCACAATTCTTTTTAGAATGACTCTAATATGCGCCATTTGACACGGGTCAACGCGGCGCTGCCATAAAACGGCAAGAATACGAACACAAACTGTTCAGGTTGAGATTGAACGCAAGCCATCAGGGAGACATCACATGGTCGCGAAAGCCACGAACACGGCGGGCAAATGCCCGGTCATGCACAACGCCCCGTCCAACGCGACCTTCTCGGGCCGCTCCAACCGGGACTGGTGGCCGAACCAGTTGAACCTCGGCATCCTGCATCAGCATTCCGAGCTGTCCAATCCCATGGGCCCCGGGTTCGACTACGCCAAGGAGTTCAAGAAGCTCAAGTACAAGGCCCTGAAGAAGGATCTGTACGCGCTGATGACCGATTCCCAGGACTGGTGGCCGGCCGACTGGGGCCATTACGGCCCCCTGTTCATCCGCATGGCCTGGCACAGTGCCGGCACCTACCGCATCGCCGACGGCCGCGGCGGGGCGGCGACCGGCAACCAACGGTTCGCGCCGATCAACAGTTGGCCCGACAACGGCAACCTCGACAAGGCGCGGCGCCTCTTGTGGCCGATCAAGCAGAAATACGGCAACAAAATCTCCTGGGCCGACCTGATGATCCTGGCCGGCAACTGCGCCCTGGAATCCATGGGCTTCAAGACCTTCGGCTTCGGCGGCGGGCGCGTCGACATCTGGGAGCCCGAGGAAGACATCAACTGGGGCATGGAGACCGAATGGCTGGGCGACAAGCGCTATTCCGGCAAGCGTGAGTTGGACAACCCCTTGGCGGCCGTGCAGATGGGCCTGATCTACGTCAACCCGGAAGGCCCGGGCGGCAAGCCCGACCCGGTCGCCTCGGGCCTCGACGTGCGCGAAACCTTTGCCCGCATGGCGATGGACGACGAGGAAACCGTGGCCCTGGTGGCCGGCGGCCATACCTTCGGAAAGTGTCATGGCGCGGGTGACGCCAAACTGGTCGGCCCGGAACCGGAAGCCGCCGAGATCGAGCAGATGGGCCTGGGTTGGAAGAACCGCTTCCGCTCCGGCAAGGGCCTGCACACCACGACCAGCGGCATCGAAGGGGCCTGGAAGCCCAATCCGACGACCTGGGACATGGGCTATTTCGACATGCTGTTCGGCTATGAATGGGAGCTGGTGAAAAGCCCCGCCGGCGCCCATCAGTGGCTGGCCAAGAACCCGGCGCCCGAGGACATGATCCCCGACGCCCACGATCCGAAAAAGAAACACCGCCCGATGATGACCACGGCGGACCTGTCGCTGCGCTTCGATCCGATCTACGAGCCGATCTCGCGGCGCTTCCACAAGAATCCGGAGGCCTTCGCCGACGCCTTCGCCCGGGCCTGGTTCAAGCTGACCCACCGCGACCTGGGGCCGCGCGAACGCTACCTGGGCCCCGAGGTTCCGAAGGAGGAACTGATCTGGCAGGACCCCGTGCCCGCCGCCGACCACGCCCCGATCAATGGCAAGGACATCAAGACCCTGAAGAAGAAGATCCTCGCCTCGGGCCTCACCGCCGCCGATCTGGTATCGACCGCCTGGGCCTCGGCCTCGACCTTCCGCGGTTCCGACATGCGCGGCGGAGCCAACGGGGCCCGCATCGCCTTGCTGCCCCAGAAGAAGTGGGAGGTTAACCAGCCGGCCCGCCTGGTGCGGACGCTGACGGCCCTGAGAAAGATCCAGGCGGCGTTCAATAAATCCTCCGGCAAGCGCAAGGTTTCGCTTGCCGACCTGATCGTGCTCGGCGGTTGTGCGGCCATCGAGGCGGCGGCCAAGAAGGCCGGGCACAAGATCGAAGTGCCCTTCGCCCCAGGCCGCACGGACGCCACGCAGAAACAGACCGACGCCGAGGCCTTCGCGCCGCTGGAGCCGCTGGCCGACGGGTTCCGCAATTACGTGAAGGCCGGCTTGAAGGTGTCGCCGGAAGAAATGCTGGTCGACAAGGCCCAGTTGCTGGGCCTGACCGCGCCGGAGATGACCGCCCTGATCGGCGGCCTGCGCGTGCTGGGCGCCAACCACGGGCAATCCAAGCACGGCGTGTTCACCGGCCGCCCGGGCGTTCTGTCCAACGACTTCTTCGTGAACCTGGTCGACATGGGCACGGAATGGAAGCCGGTCGCCAAGTCCAAGGATGTGTTCGAAGGCCGCGACCGCGTCACCGGCAAGGTGAAATGGACCGCCACCCGGGTCGATCTGGTGTTCGGATCGAATTCCCAACTGCGGGCCCTCGCCGAGGTCTATGCCCAGAACGACGCGGAAAAGAAGTTCCTGCGCAAATTCGTGGATGCCTGGAGCAAGGTGATGAACGCGGACCGCTTCGACATCGCGTAACCGTTACGGCAGGCGGGCGGTGCCTAGCGCCGTCCGTTCTTGCCGGGCGTCCCCCAATCGGCCGAAAGGGTCGCACGCAGGCCGGCCATCGCATCCGTGCCGATGCGCATCGCCAGGTCCCGCTCCAGCGCGTCAATGGCCTGGGCCGCCTTCCGATCCAGGGTGCGGCCGAGCAGGGACAACTTCACCAGCTTGACCCGCCGGTCCGTAGGCGAATCAACCAATTCCACAAGGGCCGCCTTTTCCATCTCGCCGACCTGCTGATGCATGGCCTGACGGGTCACGCCGACCCGGCGCGCCAGTTCGGCGATGGAGGTGCCACCGTCGTCCAGGCTGGCCAGGGTCATGAACTGGGTGCCGGACAGGCGCGGCAGATGGGCCGTGTCGGGATCGCCGGCGAGTCCTTCCTCGAACCAGCGGAAGGACCGGACCAGAAGAGCGCCCAGGTTGCCCGCGCCGTGCAAGGTCGTGTCCGCAGCCATGGCGATCTCCACCGGAAAATTGTCAACCGGCTTTACGGTAACGCCAGCCCCCTAGGATTTCCAGCCTTCCGGCGCCCAGCCGGGGGGCGCCATTTCGAACCCCGCGAAATCGAAGGCCGGGGCGACCGTGCAGCCGACCAGAACCCAGCCGCCCGCAGCCGCATCGGCCAGACCCGCCGCCTGCCAGCAGCCGGCGGGCACGACGGCCTGCGGCACATGCCCGGCGGTCAGGTTTTCGCCCAGCCGGTGAGTTTGAACGGACTTGCCGTCCGGCGACAAGGCCAGGTCCAGGCCCGCCCCGCTGCTGCCGGCGGCATGGAAGTTCCAAATTTCCACGGCATCGACCCGGTGCCAGTGAGACCGTTCGCCCGCCGCCAGCAGATAATAGATGCTGGTCACCGCCCCGCGCCCGCCGCCCGGCGGCGCGTCCCGGTGGATTTCCCGGAAATGGCCGCCTTCCGGATGGGGGGCGAGGTTCAGGGCCTTGATGATGTCGGCTGCCTGCACGTCGCCCCCCTTGTCTCCGTCCGGTTCCGGTTATTCCTTGGGCTCGGTCGCCGTCATGGACGGGCGGGCCGAGAACCCGGCGTACCAATCGGCGAGCGCCGGGCAGTCGTCGCGCCAGCCGAAATCGCTGAACCGCAGGTCGAGCCAGCCGATGGCGCAGCCGACGGAAATCTGGCCGATGGTGACCGGACCGGAAAGGGCGTCCACATCGTCCTCAAGCGCCTTGAAGCAGCGGCCGAGCACCTTGTTGGCGCGCTCGATCCAGTCCTGACGCGGGCTTTCCTTCCAGAACCGCCCTTCGAGCAGGCGGCGGATGCCCGTTTCGGCCATGCCGTCGCCGAGCGCGTTCAGGCGCAGCGCCCGCCAGCGCGCTCCGCCCACGGCGGGAAACAGCTTCTGGCCGTCATGCAGGCTGTCCAGGTATTCGCAGATGACGGAAGAATCGTAGAGGATTTCGCCGCCGTCGGTGACCAGAGTCGGCACCTTGCCGACCGGGTTGTCCGTGCCGATGTCCGTATCGGCGGCCCAGACGTTGGTCGCGACGTTTTCGATCTGCCCAATCAGGCCGGTTTCAATGGCGGTCACCGTGACCTTGCGGACGAAGGGCGACGTGGCGGAAAAGCGCAGTTTCATGGATGGATGTCTCCGGGATGGTGGTGGTCGTTTGGCTGCGACCTTAACACCCGTTCCCGGGCCGCGCCACGGCTTGCTGGCCCGATACACGGCGTTTTGAGCAGGGCATATATGCTCTATGCTGCTGCCCCATGTGGATCGACGTTGTAGACCTGCGCGACTTTTACGCCGCCCCCCTGGGGCAGGCGGCACGGCGCATGATCCGGCGCAAGATGCGCGCCATGTGGCCCGACATAAAAGGCCAGCGTATTCTGGGCATCGGCTATGCCGCCCCCTATCTGGAAGGTTTCCGCGACGAGGCCGACCGCGTCATCGCCGCCATGCCCGCACGCCAGGGGGTCCTGCGCTGGCCCGCCCAGGGCGGCGGTCAGGCGGCCCTGGTGGACGAACTGGACCTGCCGTTTCCCGACCTGTCGATGGACCGCATCATCCTGGTCCACGCCCTGGAATGCGCCGAACAGGTCGAACCGCTGATGCGGGAAATCTGGCGGGTGCTGACCGATTCCGGGCGCCTGATGGTGGTCGTGCCCAATCGGTCGGGCCTGTGGGCACGGTTCGAGCGCACGCCCTTCGGCCACGGCCGGCCGTTCTCGCCGCGCCAACTGTCGCGCCTGCTCAGGGAATCCATGTTCACGCCGCTGACCACGGACCAGGCCCTTTACATGCCGCCGTTCCGCACGGCGCTTCTGGTCCGCTCGGCCCCGGCGTGGGAGCGCGCGGGCGCCGTGCTGTGGGGATCGTTCGCCGGCGTCGTGGTCATGGAGGCAGTCAAACAGATCTATGCCGCGACCCCGGCCCATCCGGCGCGCGGCCGGCGTGCCTACCTTGCCATCCCGCAAGGGCGGGGCGCCGCCGCCGGGCGGGTCCGCCTGAAACCGGGGCCGGGGGCGCGTTAATACCTGATTTGCCTTTGATTTCCGCCCGCCATCCCAGTATCACTACGCAGCTCCCCGCCATCACCGACGACCCGAAACATCATGACGAAGCCCTGCAAACCCACGCTTGCCGACCTGCGCCAACAGATCGACGACATCGACGAGAAGCTCCATGACCTGATCATGCAGCGGACCGAGGTGGTCGAGAACGTGCGCGAGATCAAGAAGGGCGAAAGCGTCAAGATTCGCCCGGCCCGCGAGGCGGAAATCGTCTATCGCCTGATGGAACGTCACAAGGGCCCGTTTCCGCGCCGCGAACTGACGCGCATCTGGCGCGAGTTGATCGTCGCGACCCTGAGCTTCGAAGGCCCCTTTTCCGTCGCCGTCATGGTGCCGGAAAACCAGACCGGATACTGGGACATGACGCGCGACCAGTACGGCAGCTTCACGCCCATGCGCCGGTTCGCCACCTCTGCCCGGGTGGTCGAGGCCGTGCAGCGCCAGGAATACACACTCGGCGTGCTGCCCCTGCCGCGCAACGATCAGGACTCCGACCAATGGTGGCGCCACTTGGTGTCAACGGCCGAGGACGCGCCCCGCATCATCGCCCGCCTGCCCTTCGCCGGGCCCGGCAACGGGTTCGAGGCCCAGGGCCTGGAAGCGCTCGTCATCTGCCCGCTGGTCAAACCCGAACCGACGGGCCGCGACCGCACCTATCTGGCGGTCGAATGCGAAGAGGACATCCCCTTCCGCGCGATCGGCAAGGTGCTGAACGGGCTCGGCTTCTCGCCCGTGTACAATCAGCTTTGGCACGAACCGGCGCGCCCGGCGGCCTGGATCCATCTGGTCGAGGTGTTCGGCTTCGTCGATCCGGACAAGGGCCACTTGGACGCGCTCAAGGAAAACGTGAAAGGCCGGATCAGCCGGGTCATTCACTTAGGCACTTGCGCCACGCCGCTGGGCCCGCAGGAACTGGACCCGGGGAAAAAACGATGACCACGCCCCGCCCGCAGCCCGGCATCATGAACATCGCCCCCTACAAGGGCGGTGAAAGCAAGATCGCGGGCACCGACACCGTCATCAAGTTGTCGTCCAACGAGGGCGCCTTCGGCCCCAGTCCGGCCACCGTCAAGGCACTGGAGGAAGCGGCCCTGACCATTCACCGCTATCCCGACGGCCATGCGCCGGACCTGCGCGCCGCCATCGCCGAGCGATACGGCCTGGAACCCCAGCGCATCGTGCTGGGCGCGGGATCGGACGAGATCATCAACATGCTGTGCCAGGCCTATGTCGGCCCGGGCGACGAGGTTTTGTATTCCGAGCACGGTTTTTTGATGTACGGCATTTCCGCCATGGCCGCGGGTGCGACGCCCGTGAAGGCGCCGGAAACGGACCTGAAAGCGGACGTCGACAACCTGTTGGCGGCGGTGACGGAAAACACGCGCCTTGTGTTCGTCGCCAACCCCAACAATCCGACGGGCACCTTCCTGACGGCGGACGAACTGCAACGCCTGCGCGACGGCCTGCGCGACGATATTATGTTGATCGTCGACGCCGCCTATGCGGAATACGTCACCGGCACGCCGACATACACCGACGGCATGGACATGGCGCGGGACGCCGACAACGTGGTGATGACCCGCACGTTCTCGAAAATGTACGGCCTGGGCGGGGCGCGCCTGGGATGGGCCTATATGCCGGAAGCCGTGGCCGCCGTGCTCAACCGCGTGCGCGGGCCGTTCAACGTGTCCGTCCCGGCCCAGGCGGCGGGCCTCGCCGCCTTCAACGACACGGCCTTCACCGACATGTGCCGGGCGCACAACGACGAGTGGCTGAAACGCACGCAGGACGCGCTGCGCCAACTGGGCCTGTTCGTGCCCGAAGGCGTCGGCAACTTCGTGCTCGTTCGTTTCCCTGACGTCGCGGCCGCCGAGGCCGCCGACGACCATCTGAAATCCCGCGGCATCATCGCGCGCCGGGTCGCCGGCTACGGCCTGCCGGACTGCCTGCGCATCACCATCGGCAAGGCGGACGAAATGGAAGCGGTGATCGCGGCGCTGCGCGAATTCATGGGGGCCGACACATGAGTGCCCCGGAAAAGGATGGGCCGATGTTCAACCGCATGGCCTTCATCGGGATCGGGCTGATCGGCTCGTCCCTGGCCCGCGTCGTGCGCCGCGACGGCCTGGCCGGCGAGATCGCCGTGGCCGCGCGCCGCCAGGAAACCCTGGACGCCGCAGTGCGGCTGGGCCTCGCCGATCAGGTCACGACCGACCCGGCCGAGGCCGCGCGCGATGCCGACATCGTCGTGATCTGCACGCCCTTGGGCGCTTACGCCGCCGTGGCCGAGGCCATCGCCCCGGCCCTGAAGCCGGGCGCCATCGTGACCGACGTGGGCTCCGTGAAACGCGCCGCCATCGAGGCCATCAAGCCGCACCTGCCGGCGGGCGTGCATCTGGTGCCGGGCCACCCGCTTGCGGGGACCGAGCATTCCGGCCCGGAATCAGGTTTCGCCGAACTGTTCGAAGGCCGCTGGCACCTGCTGACGCCCGAGACCGGGACGGACGAAGCCGCCGTCGCCAAGGTCACCGAGCTGTGGCAGCGCGCCGGCTCCAAGGTCGAGATCATGGACCCGGCCCATCACGACCAGGTTCTGGCCATCACCTCGCACCTGCCGCACCTGATCGCCTACACCATCGTCGACACGGCGACGCAGCTGTCCGCAGATTTGCAGAAGGAAGTGATCGAATTTTCGGCCACCGGGTTCCGCGACTTCACGCGGATCGCGGCCTCGGACCCGGTGATGTGGCGCGATATTTTCCTGACCAACCGCGAGGCGGTGCTGGAAATCCTCGGCCGCTTCACCGAGGACCTGACCGCCATGCAGCGCATGATCCGCAAGGGCGACGGCGACGGGCTGGAAGAGGTCTTCACCCGCACCCGCGCCGTGCGCCGGGGCGTGATCGACGCCAAGCAGGCGTAATCCCCACACTCCGGCGACGGCGTCTCGGCATCAATGCTTATGGGCGCCGTGATCCATCATCGCCTTCTTCATCACCATGACGTTGACGGTCACGTCGCCCGCCTTCTCGAAGGTCAGGGTCAGGGGAAAGCTGTCGCCCTCGTTCAGTGCCCCCTTCAGGCCCATGATCATGACGTGGTAGCCGCCCGGCTGAAACACCACGGGCGTGCCGGGGGCGATGGCGACACTGTCGACCGGGCGCATCTTGGCGATGCCGTTCTCCATGATGTGCTGGTGAAGTTCGGCCTTGTCCGCATTGGGGGTCTTGGCGGCGATCAGCTTGTCCTCCCCGCCCGTGGTGGCGGCCTGGAAGTAGGCGGCGGAAATGCGCATCTTGGCGATGGTCGGGCGCGCCCAGGCGCCGGTCACGGTGATGCCGCGCTGGGCCGCCGCCTCATGGCTTTTCGCGTCGTGCGCCCATACAAGGGCGGGCAGGGACAGGCTCAAAACAGCGGCGAACAGCGCCGCCATGCGGCGGTTGGTCTTGGTCTTCATGGTGATATGTCCTCGAAATCGGAAGAAGCGGAGGCCCCGGAATGGGTCGGGTCGGTTCAGGCGCGGCCCCGAACCGGCGGTGCCCGAGGATGCGCCGCACGCTCAACAACCTGCCCGGAAATCAGGGATGCGGGCGCGGGCAGGAGGACCGCATGTGCCGCCGCCTGGACCGTGCAATCGCCCTGTATCAGCGGCGCGCCGTGGACGGGCGTGCAGCAGCACCGCGCACAATCGAG
This sequence comes from uncultured Alphaproteobacteria bacterium, assembly GCA_963976055.1. Classification (GTDB taxonomy): domain Bacteria; phylum Pseudomonadota; class Alphaproteobacteria; order Rhodospirillales; family Casp-alpha2; genus UBA1479. The sequence continues at coordinate 41,616 of CAXBJB010000001.1, read as the reverse complement.
CAGGTCCATGCCGGCCGACTTCGGAATGCCGTCGCCGTCACCGTCCGATGATCCAATAACCTTGATCCCGTCCGAGGAGCAGATGACGTGCAGGGCGGCCAGCAGGTCCCGTTCCGGCGAACCGACCCCATCGTGGGCCGCCTGCGCGGGCTGGGCCAGCCCCAGGGCGATGACGAAGACCTTCAGCCACAGGCCCGCGAGCAGCAGGGCACCCGTGGCGCGCCGGCGACGCTTGTGTGAGATGAAAGTGTTCGTGCCTGCTGTCACCGGCGGCTTCCTGTTCGGTCTGCGGGGACGCTAGTTCCCCGTCCCCGGCGAGTCAACGCCGGGCGGGCCGCTACATGGGGATGCCGGCGGATTTCCGCGCCCGATCCCATTTTCCCGCGTCGTCCGCACCGAACACGGTGCCTTCGTCATAGGGCGCGATCATCCAGTCGCCCCGGCGCATTTCGGCCTCCAACTGCCCCGATGTCCAGCCCGCGTAGCCCAGCAGGATCAGGTAGCGGCGCGGTCCCTTGCCCAGGCCGATGTCCTTGACCGCCTTCAGGCTGGCGGTCACGGCGACCTTGCCGCGCAGCATGCCCGTGGTTTCGGTCTGGTAGTCGTTGGTGTGCAGGACGAAGCCCGCCCCCGGTTCGACCGGGCCGCCCGCATGGATGCGCACGTCACCTGTGATGTTTTCCGCCGGGTCCGGCTGCATGCCGAGGCCGAGCAGGAAGTCGCGCACGGGCCCCCCGCCCACGGGCCGGTTGACGACCAGCCCGAACGCCCCCTCGGCGTCATGGTCGGCGAGATAGATCACTGCCCCCTGGAATCGCGGGTCGGGCATGGTCGGCCCGGCGACCAGAAGCTGGCCCGAATAGTAGGGGCCGTACTGCGGCGCGGGCGGGGCGCCGGCCTTGGTCGCGTCGCCGGCCAGGGCCGGGGATGCCGCCGTCAGCAGAACGGTCAGGATCAATGCGCGGATCATGGAACCAAGCATAACAGACCGGGCCGCCGATTTCGAACCGGCGGCGCTCACGACCCGGAGGGTATGAACCAGTCGACGGGCTTGAGGCGCAACAGTTGCACGGCCCCCAGACTGAGCGTGCGGTCCTGCAGGGTCATCGGCACATCGAGGGTGCGGGGGCCGCCCGCCGGCCCCTTGGACAGCAACCCCAGAATCACCTGCACGGCGTCGGCGGCGCGGTTGTCGACGATGCCCGCCTTGCGCAGGGCCTCGACCGTTTCCGCGAAACCCGTGACGCGGGCGGTGAAGGCGCCTTCGGGCTGGCCCGCAGGATCAATCGCCAGGGTGCCCTCCCCCGTCAGGTTCAGGGGGCCGTGAACGATTCCCAATTGCTTGATTTCCAGCACCCCGCCCGCATCGCGCCAAGCCAGCGCCGGTTCTGGCCAGGGGCCTTTGCCGATGGGGCCGTTGAGGGACGTTTCCAGGGCCAGGCGATCGACGTCGTGCCCCAGCGCCGTGCCCAGGCCGGGCGGCAGGGTGACGCCCTTGGCATCGACGGAAATAGGCAGGCGCGGCGTGCCGTCTCCGGCGGCCTCCGCGTCATCGGGCCCGGGCGGCAAGATCTGGACCAGCACCCCCCGCGCCGTGACCGGGCCGCCGGCAAGCGCCAGGGAGCCATCGGTCAGCCAGGCTTCGATACGGGGCAGGCCGCCCCTGCCCGCCTCGCCCCAGCCTTCCAGATGGCGGGCGGTCAGCGCCGCCTGATGCACCGCGCCGTCCCTGCCCGTCCAGGTCACGTCATGGACGCCGTCGGCCCGCCAATTGAGGCGCCGCCAGTCCCAGGGCGCCGCCGACAGCATCAGCTCCGGGCCGCGCCAGGTCCCGCCGGGCCAGGCGGCGGCGGGGGCCGCGATGCGGATATCGACACGAAAGGGAAAGCCGCCGGTCGCCAAGGCGCCATGGGTGATCGTGACCCCGTGCGCCGCCTGGGCCAGGGTCCAGGCGCGGACCTGTTTTTCCGCGACGCCCGCGACCGTGAACCAGAACACGGCGTAACCCAGGATCGCCACCAGCGGCAATGCCACGGCGATGCGGCGCGCCAGCGGCGGTGCCGTGCGCAGGTGGTCCAGGAATCGGCGCGGAGTGAAAGCCATGAAGGGTTATAGGCGCAATGAGCAAGGACACGAAAGGGGCGAGGCAGCCCCCTCACCCCGGCCCTCTCCCCCACCACGGCGGGGGAGAGGGAGGAAGATTATAGCCGCGGTTCCCTCTCCCCCTTGGGGGAGAGGGTCAGGGTGAGGGGGAGCGGGCGGGATTCTCCCTGGCGGCCGACGGACACTGCGGCTAACAATGGCCCATGCCGACACCGACCGACGATTTCTGGCTGTTCGCCTACGGCTCGCTGATGTGGGACGCGGATTTCCCCTTCGCGGAAACGCGCCCGGCGCGGCTCCATGGCTATCACCGCGCCCTCTGCCTCTATTCCTTCGACTACCGGGGCACGCGCGAGATACCGGGGCTGGTGCTCGGCCTCGACCGCGGCGGGTCGTGCCGGGGGCTCGGCTTCCGCATTCGCGGACGTGACCGTGACGCCGTGATGGCCCATCTGCACGAACGCGAAACGTCGGAGGGCGAATACCACCTGCGCTGGCTGAAGATGGCCGTCGGCGGCGAGCCCGTGACGGGGGCCGCCTTCGTCGTCAATCACGGCAGCGACTATTACGCGGGTGCCCGGCCCGTGGACGAGGCCGCCCGCATGGTCGCCCAGGGCCAGGGCAAACGCGGCGCCTGCGTCGACTACCTGAAGAACACCGTCGCCCACCTGCGCGAGATGGGCATTCGCGATGCGGGGCTGGAGCAGATATTACGCCAAGTCGGGGATGGCTAGGTCACCCGCACTTTGAATAACCACAGCTTGTGCAGGTATCGCAGCCTTCCTGACGCACCAGGGAGGCCTGGGCGCATTTCGGGCATTGCCGGAAGGGGGCGGCGCCGGACAGCAAGGGGCCGTCGTGGCCCACCGCCTTGGGCAGTTCCTGCGCGTCACGGTCCTGCTTGTCCTTGTCCGGGTTGGGCAGGAAGCCGGACTGGATCATGTGCTGTTCAATGACCCCGCCGATGGCGGCCAGCAACGACGGCACGTAGCGCCCGCCCATCCATTGCCCGCCGCGCGGGTCGAACACGGCCTTCAGTTCCTCGACCACGAAGGACACGTCGCCGCCGCGCCGGAACACGGCGGAAATCATGCGGGTCAGGGCCACGGTCCAGGCGTAATGTTCCGTGTTCTTGGAATTGATGAAAATCTCGAACGGGCGGATGCGGCCGCTGTCGTCCATCACGTCGTTGATGGTGATGTAAAGCGCGTGGTCGCTTTCCGGCCATTTGACCTTGTAGGTCCGCCCGGGAAGTTCGCCCGGCCGGTCGAGGGGCTGGAACATGCGCACGACAGAGCCGGAATCGCCTTCGTCCACCGGCAGCACCTTGCGCGTCGCGGGTTCCAGCGGCAGTTCGGGCTCGTCCGCCTTGGCTTCCTTCTTGACCTCCAGCACGGCGCCCGTGACGTCGTTGGGCCGATAGGTGGTGCAGCCCTTGCAGCCCAGGTCGTAGGCCTGCATGTAGATGTCCTTGAAGTCGTCGAAGGCGATGCTTTCCGGCACGTTGATGGTCTTGGAAATGGAGCTATCGATATACTTCTGCACCGCCGCCTGCATGACCAGATGGTCGTTGGGGCTGAGGCTCTGCGCATCGACGAAGGCGTCGGTCAGCACCGCGTCCTCGCCCCGCAGGCGCTTAAACAGGCGGTAGGCGTAATCGGTGACTTCTTCCTCGCGGCGGGTGCCGTCGGGCATCAGCACGTGGCGGGTGTATTTGAAGGAGAACACGGGTTCCAGCCCCGACGACACGTTGTCGGCGAACAGCGAGATCGTGCCCGTGGGGGCGACGGAGGTGAGCAGCGCGTTGCGGATGCCGTGCTCGGCAATGGCGTCCTTCACGTCCTGGTCCAGGGTCTGGACGTGTTCACCGGCGAGGTAAGCATCCCGGTCATACAGCGGAAACGCGCCCTTTTCACGGGCCAGATCGACGGAGGCGAGATAGGCCGAGCGCTGGATCGCGCGCAGCCATTGTTCGGTCAGGCGCACGGCCTTGCTGCCGCCGTAGCGGGCACCACACATGATGAGCGCATCGGCCAGGCCCGTGACCCCGAGCCCGATGCGGCGCTTGGCCTGGGCCTCGTGGCGCTGGGCCTCCAACGGGAAGTTCGACGCGTCGACCACGTTGTCCATCATGCGCACGGCGGTGCGGACCAGCTTGTCCAGGGCCTCGGCATCGACCCCGGCATCTTCACCAAATGGGTTTTCCACCAGCCGCGCCAGATTGACCGAGCCCAGCAGACAGGCGCCGTAGGGCGGCAGCGGCTGTTCGCCGCAGGGGTTGGTGGCGTGGATGGTCTCGCAATAGGCCAGATTGTTGCGCGCGTTGATGCGGTCGATGAAGATCACGCCGGGTTCGGCATAGGCATAGGTGCCGCGCATGATCTTGTCCCACAGTTCGCGGGCCGGCAGGGTGCGGTAGGCGGTACCGCCGAAGGTCAGTTCCCACGGCGCGTCTTCCTTGACCGCACGCATGAACGCGTCCGTGACGAGAACCGACAGATTGAACATGCGCAGGCGGCCCGGCTCGCGCTTGGCGGCGATGAAATCCTCGATATCCGGGTGGTCGCAGCGCATGGTCGCCATCATCGCGCCCCGGCGCGAACCGGCGGACATGATGGTGCGGCACATGCTGTCCCACACGTCCATGAACGACAGCGGCCCGGACGCGTCCGCGCCCACGCGCTTGACCAAGGACCCCTTGGGCCGGAGCGTCGAGAAGTCGTAGCCGATGCCGCCGCCCTGCTGCATGGTCAGGGCCGCTTCCTTCAGATTGTCGAAGATACCCGACATGTCGTCGGGGATTTCACCCATGACGAAGCAGTTGAACAGGGTCACCATGCGCTCCGTCCCGGCGCCGGAAATAATGCGCCCGGCGGGCAGGAACTTGAACCCGGAGAGGGCGTCCTTGAAGCGCGGCGTCCAGGCTTCGGGATCGGCTTCCTTGGCCGCCAGGGCCGCCGCAACCCGGTTCCAGGTGTCGTCAATGGTCTTGTCCACGGGCCGTCCGTCCGGCGATTTCAACCGGTACTTCATGTCCCAGATCTGCTGGGAAATGGCGGCGATCGGCACGCTCGGCGTGGCAGGCGGTTGAGACACGGGCCCGTAATCCTTTGTGCTGGGGAATTTTCAGTAAATGTAAGTGTTTACCGCTATCCGGTCAAACGCTTGTTCACTTTATGTTTCCCACAGGAAGCGGCAAAAAGCCCCCAGAACGGCCCACAGGACAGGGGGCCGGAGCGCGGTGCTGAGCGGGCGGTTGGGAGGTTTTACCCGTTTTCCACAGCAGACGGCGGGGTTGGCCGGGGGGCGGGCAGCCAGGGATAGCGCGCGCGCTTTTCCGCCATCAGTTTCGCACTTTCGCCTTCGACCCGGCCCTGCAACAGGCCCAGGAATTCGCGCCGGTCGCCGCCCGGCTGGATCGGTTCCATGAACCGGATCGTGATCTCGCCCGGGTACTTGAGCGCCGCCATGCGGCCCCAGAACAGACCGGAATCGAGCGCCACGGGCACCACCGGTACGTTGGCGTCGCGGTAGATGGCGGCGATGCCCGGGTGATAATCGACCTTCTGGTCGGGGGCGGTGCGCGTACCCTCGGGGAAGATCACGACCTGGCTGCCGCGCGCCAATGCGACCTGCACGCCGACCACCAGATGCTTGAGCGCCTTGGCCCCCGCCTTGCGGTCGACCACGACGCAGCCGGCCTTGTAGAAGCCCCAGCCCCAGAACGGGATGCGCGTCAGTTCCTTCTTCACGACATAGACCGGATCGGGCAGCAGCACGTGGAACACCATCGTGTCCCACGCACTCTGGTGCTTGGACGCGATCACGCAGGGGCCCGGCGGAACGTTGTCCAGGCCCTCGGCCCGCCAGGTCAGCCCGACCACCCATTTCAACAAGAAGCGCACGCCGATGCCCCAGACCTTGACGATGGTCTGCATGAACTTGCGCGGAAAGATCAGCGAGATCGGCACGAAGATGGAGCACAGCGCGCTCCACGGAAAGAACAGCGCCCCGAACAGGATCGAGCGGACGAGAATCATGGCCGGCCCCCTCATTTAAGGGCCGGGCGGGGCGGCGCGAACAGGCTGGACACCCAGTGCCGGGCACGGGCGAACAGCCACTTGTTGTATTCCGAAACGATCAGGCTGGCCGTGCCGGGCCAGGCCCACCAGTACTTCTGCTTCACATGCTCGGGAAATACGGGATTGGGAATGATCTCGACCCCCGGCATGAAGAAATGGAATTCGGCCAGCGAGCGCGGCATGTGATAGGCCCCGGTCACCAGACGCAGCGACGTGAACCCGCGCTTGACCATCCAGACCCGCGTTTCCGCCGCGTTGCCCACCGTGTTGACGGCGTTGCCGATGCCGATGCGGGGCTCCAGGCCTTCCGGCTCGCGCTTGGAAATCTGCACCAGGCGTTCCACGTCGAGCCCGTGATAGACACCCGACACGAACAGTTGCCCGGCAAGGTCGCGGGCCAGCAGGTCCAAGCCCTCGTCGAGCCGCCCGCTGCCGCCGGTCAGGACCACGATGGCGTCCGTGCGGGTGCCCGGGTCCTCGACCTTGGCCGGAATGGTATCGGCGAACTGGAACAGGCCGACGCCCCAGATCACGGCGACGATGATCGCCATGGCCAGCAGCCGGCCCGCCCCCACCGGGGTGCCGCGGCGTGGACGCCGACTCATCAGGACATCCGCTTCAGGTTGCGCATGACGGTCGACCGCGCGGTCATCATGGCAAGCAGCGCCACGGCGACGGGAAGGACGAGGAACCCCAGGGCCTTGAAGACCCCCAGGTCAGGCTTGGGCACCATGGTCGCCCCCGTTTCCATTGCAAGGTAGCCGATCCCGGCCAGGGTCGGCACGGCGAGCGCGAGACCGAGAAACCCGCCCTTGAGCCCCAGGCCGAGGGCGCGGGACGCGAATTGGCGCGCGATATAGGCATCCTGGGCGCCGATCAGGTGCAAAACCTCGATGGCTTCCCTGTGGATGGCCAGGCCCGTGCGGGTGGTGAACACGACGGTGCCGACGGTCGCCAGACCGATCAGGCCCAACACCGCCCAGGCCAGGACCTGGATCACCGTGACCAGACGCACGAGCTGGCTGAGCCAGACCCGGTGGTCGTCGACCGACACCCCCGGCACGCGGGCCTGTAGCTCCTTGGCCAGGCTTTGCGCGTCGAGCACGGCACCCCGGTCCACGGTAACGTCGATCAGCATGGGGATCGGCAGGTCCTGGGCCTGTCCGGCCTCGCCGATCCAGGGTTTCAGCAGATCAAGCAGGCGGTCCTTGGACAGCGTCTCGTAGCGTTCGACCCCCGGCTTGGCGGCCAGCACGGCGAGCACCTGGCTCAGGCGCTGTTCATCCTCGCGCGCGTTCGCACCCGGCGGCACCTGAACCGAGACGGTGGCGTTGAGCCCCGTGTCCCAACGCTTGACCGCGTCGTTGAGGATCAGCATCCCGGCCAGCGCCAGAGCCGACAGAAAGACCATGAAGGCGATCAGCCAGGGCAGGAAGCGGCCCAGGGTGTCCTCGTTCATCGGCAGGTCGGAGCGGCGGCGGAGCATCACGGTCAGCGTCAATGAATGCGGGAGAAGCCGGGGCCGGCGGGAGCGGCGCCGGCGCCGATGCCCGGTTCGTCCAGGCCCAGGTCGGAAATGATTTCCGCCTCGTCCATATTCAGGCGTCCGTTTTCCAGACGCATGACGGGATGCGCCATCTGGCGCACGATACCCAGGTTGTGGGTCGCCACGATCACCGTGGTGCCCAGCTTGTTCAGTTCCTCGAACAGGTGCATCAGGCGCAGGCCCATCTTATCGTCGACATTGCCCGTCGGCTCGTCCGCCAGCAGAAGCTTGGGCCGGGTAATGACGGCCCGCGCGATGGCGATGCGCTGCTGCTGGCCGCCGGACAGGGTCGGCGGGCGTGAATTCAGATGGTCCTTCAGCCCGACCCAGGACAGCAGTTCCTCGACATGGCGGCGCACGTCGCTTTCCCGGGCCCCGGCCACGCGCATAGGCAAGGCCACGTTGTCGAAGGCGGACAGATGATCGAGCAGGCGGAATTCCTGGAACACGACGCCGACCCGGCGGCGCAGGCGCGGCAATTCGCCCCGTGACATGCTGGCGACGTTGCGCCCGAACAGCGATATCTGCCCCCGCGTCGGGCGCAGGGCCATGTAGAGAAGCTTCAGCAGGGAGGATTTACCGGCACCGCTTTCCCCCAGAAGAAAGCGAAAGGACGACGGCCCCAGGGAAAAGGTGATGTCCTGCAGCACCTCGGGCCCCAGTCCATAGCGCAGTCCGACGTTTTCGAAGCGGACGATGCTTTCGGGATCGCTGTCTCTCACCTTTGGGGGCACCTTGATCGGGCTCTCGGGGACTTTAGGGAAAAATTCATCAATGATCGGCTATTCCCTTTAGGGAACAATGCCATGGGGTCGCGTCGGCGTCCAGGGAAGGGACCGAAGCCCTTGGGTTTGCTCGGCTTGCTTTCCTATTTGCCGACGCATATAAAGTCCGTGGGTGGAATCGGGGTAAATATGCTGGTTACCTGTCCAAATTGTCGCACGCGCTACATGCTGCAACCCGCGCAGCTTGGGCCGGGGCGAAACGTGAGCTGCTCGAATTGCAGCCATGTGTGGTTCGCCGACCCGCGCGATGCGCTGCCCGATCCGGTCCCCACGCCCCGCCACGCCGCGGCGCCGGCCGCCTATCCGCCCCAGCAACAGATGTACGCGCAGCCCGGCTACGGTGCGCCACCCGCGCCCTATCCGCCGCAGGCATATGCGCCGCCCCCCGTGCCGCAGGCCGCACCGCCGCCACCGCCCGAACCGGCCCCCGTGCCGGCGCCGCCGGCGCCGGAACCGGCGGACGCGCCCGATCCCATCATCGAGCCCACCCCCACGATCGCCGACGACGACAGCGACATGGGCGTGCTGCCCAATGACATCGACGACATGTTCGAGGACGACGACGACATTGAGCCGTTCGAATCCCTGATCAACAACGACGACGAGGAAGACGACCTGGAGTCCATCGAGTCCCCGGACCAGATGGATGACCCGGACTACATTCCCGACGTGTTCTCGGCCGAGGAACAGGACCCGGACGACGACCTGCCGCAGAAAAGCATCCTGGGCAAGGTCATCGCCCTGTTCTTCGTGCTGCTGATCGGCGGGCTGGTCGCCGGCACCTTCTTCTTCAAGGACGAACTGGTCGCCAAGGTTCCGCAACTGAACGACGTGTTCAAGATGGTCGGCTTCCACCAGGTCGGCGATGGTCTGCAAATTCAGCGCGTCGAACATGCCCAGGAAACGGACCAGGGCCTGGAAGTCCTGGTCATTCGCGGCCAGATCGAAAACGTCGCCGACGGCCCCCGCCCCGTTCCCATGGTCCGCGCGATCCTGTTCGACGCCGAGGGCGAGCCGATCCAGCACACCGACGTGGCACCGTTGAAGAGCGAACTGGCGAAGGGCGACAAGATGTCCTTCAAGATCCGGGTCCGTGAGCCGTCGCCCTTGCGCCGGCGCATCACGGTCACCTTCATCGATCCCAAGGACGCGGCGGCACCGGCCAAGAATTAAGTGCCGGTCGGCCCCGTTTATCCCGGAAATCAGAACTGCTTGAGCAGGCGGTCGATGTAGTCGCGTTCCAGCGGCGGGCGTTGGCGTTCGCCCGAACGCTTGCGCAGTTCGTCGAGGATTTCCCGGGCCCGGCGCATTTCCATGCGTGACGGCACCTCGACGTCGCCGTCGACCGAGGCGCCGAAGGCCCCGCCCGACCCGCGGCCGAACGGGTCCTGGCCGCGGCCGGGCCCGCGTTGACCCTGCTGTCCGGGGCGCAGGCCGAGCTGCGGGCCGAACTGCTGTGCCATCTTCTGCGCCATCTGGTCCTGGGATTTCTGCAGATGTTCCAGGGCTTCCGTCTGATTGGGCACGGCGTTGCCCGGCTGCCCCTTGCCGAGGGCCCGCGACGCCTCGCGCATGGCGCGCTCCGCCTGGCCCAGTTCACCCGGGATGTTGCCCAGCATTTCGTCCATTTGCAGCATCAGTTCGCCGAGCCCCCGGCGCAGGGCTTCCTGCTGGGCCCGACCCTGCAGATTGGGATCGCCGCCCATGCCCGGCCGGGGCGTGCCGCCGGGGCGGGCCTGTTGCCGCTCAGCCTGCCCGTCGCCCGGTTGCTGGCCCTGGCCTTGCTGCGGCCCCTGGCCGGGGCGTCTTTCGCCCTGGCCTTGCTCACCATCCCGTGGCAGCGGCATGGCGCCTTCCGGACCCTGGCGGCCACGCGGTGACAGACGGTCCTGCTGGGCGCGCTGAAAGGTCTCGTCAAGCAGGCCGCGCTGGCGTTCGGTCAGCTCGCGGAGCCCGTCCATCAGACGTTTGGCCTCGGACATCTGCTGCTGTTCCTGGGGCGCCATAGCCATGCCGCGGCGGATCTGGTCGAGCGCCTTCTGCAATTGCGCCAGCATTTGGCGGGCCGCGTCCATGGCGCCGTTCTTGGCCAGTTCGTGGGCCCGGTCGAGCATATCCTGCAGGTCGCGGCTTTGCAGCGACTGCATGTTGGGGTCGAAGGCCGGCAGGTCCTTGAGGTCCTGGCGCGTCAGCTGTTCGGTCAGCGCCTTGAGGTATTCATCCAATGCCTGGCGCAACTGCTCCATCAGGTGTTGGACTTCCTGGGAATCCGCGCCGTCCCGTATGGCCTTCATGACCTTGTCCTGAAGGTCCATGAGCTCGCGTTCGGCGACGGCGAAATCGCCGTCCTCGATGCGCAGCGCCGTGTCCCACAGAAGCTTCTGGACACTGGCGATCTCCGTGTCCTTGTCGCCGCTGTGCAGCAGCCGCGCGCCGGCCACGTTGATGGCGAGGAACACCACCGTATCGTTGAAGAAATGGTCGGGCTTGTGGAGCAGGTCTTCCAGAACTTCGACCACCTCGGTGATCACGTCGGGGGAAACGTCGGACAACCGGCGCCGCTGTTCTACCAGGGCGCGCGCGACCGGGTGATTGAAGGTGCGCTGCGGCAACAGGAATTTCAGGTCCTCGCTGGCGCCGACCTGACCTCGGCCGTCCGTGACCTCGATGCGGCCGACGACCTCGATCCCCGCCCAGGGATGGGCGCTCAGGTCGTGGACGCCGACGCCCTGGGTCAGCACGGTGCCGGGCTCGGCCAGCGGCAGGGCGAGGCGCACGATCTCCTCACCGCCGAGAACGGGGCGGCCGTTGGGATGGCGGATGGTCAATTCCACGGAGGCCAGGCCGTAATCGTCCTTGGCTTCGAACTCTGTCTTGAACGACGCCCGTCCGGCCTGTGACGGCTTGGCGACGAATTCCGCCGTCGGTGGGGTATCGGCGACCACGATCAGGGGCCAGGCCGCAAGCCCGCGTCCGGCAACGGTGATGTTGATGTCCTGGACACCCGGCGTGTCGAGCAGGGTTTCCAGGCGAAAGCTGCCGGCCTCGTGACCGCTGCCGATCGGGGTGAAGGGGGTTTCGACGCCGCCCAGAGCCAGGTCGGGGGTGCGTCCAACGCCGCTGGCCTGGGCCAGCAGGGTCGAGCCCTGGGGCACCGATATGGCGGCGGCGGCCGGCCGGTCGCCGGGTGGCGGCACCTTGCCGCCGCCGTTCAATTCCAGATAGATCGGCGCCTGACGGGTATAGGCGGGCGGCGTGATCCACACGGACAGGCTGAGCTGTTGGCCCATGGCCGCCGCCCCCAGGGGGGTCATTGCGCGCAGCAAGCGCCCGCCCGCGTCATGTCCGCCGACGACGATGCCGAGCACCAGAAGCACCAGCAGGGGGGCGCGGAACGCCCGGGGGTCGTGGCCGGGCACATCCGGCGATGGCGCGCCCAGGCGCATGCCGACGATGCGTCCGGCCATGCGGTCACGGTGGCGCTGCCACAGGCGGCGGGCCAGGCGGTCGTCCATGCCGGCCAGCAGCCGGTCGTCCAGGGTGGCAAGGGGGCGATGATCGAAGCCGCTGTCGTCCTCCAGCCGGTGGCGGGCCGCGGCGCGGCTGACCACGGGCCGGTTTTCCCACGCCCGGCGCAGGGTCAACGCCAGCACCCCGGCGAAGGCCAGCAACACGATGCCGTGCAGCCAGTGGGGCAGCAGGGGAAGGATGTCGAGCAGCGCCAGGCCCACGAACAGGGCAAGGACGGCCAGCATGGACCAAACCAGGGGCCAGATTTTTTCAAAGAAAACCACGCCCCGCGCCAGCGGCAGCAGCAGGCGGTAGCGCAGACCCAATCCGGTGTCCGTCCGGCCGGTTGCCGGCGGCGGAACATCCAGCATGCGGCGGGTTCCTTTCACCCAACGTCGGGCAGGTTCACCTGAAACAGGTGGGGCCGCCCAAGGCACCCCGCAACCCGTTTTCCACCGACCGCACGGGGGCCGGAGACGCCGGAAACCCGGCGATCAATCCTCCAGCCAGGGCGGCAGCGCGTCGAAGGCCATGAATTCCTCGGCTTCGACGCGGCGGCGGACCACGGCATGGTCGCCGCCCGATACCAGAACCTCGGGCACCAGGGGCCGGCCGTTGTAGGTCGAAGCCATGACGGCCCCGTAGGCACCTGCGGACCTGATCGCCAGAAGATCCCCCGGCTTTACGGCGGGAAGATGGCGTTGCACCGCAAATGTATCACCGGTTTCGCAGACAGGTCCAACGACATCGACAGGGTAACGGTCGCCGCCCGGCGCCGGCTCGGCCACCGGCACGATGGCGTGATAGGCGTCATAGAGGGCCGGGCGGATCAAGTCGTTCATGGCCGCATCGACGATGACGAAGCGACGGGTCGATCCCTGCTTGGCGTAGAGCACGCGGGTCACCAGCACGCCCGCGTTGCCCGCGATCAGGCGCCCCGGTTCGACCGTGACATGGCAGCCGAGCGGCCCGACGATGTCCCTGACCATGGCGCCGTAGTCGGCGGGCGGTGGCGCCTGTTCGTCGTTGTAGGGAATGCCGAGCCCGCCGCCGAGGTCGAGGCGGCGGATGTCGTGGCCCTGGGCGCGCAGGTCGAGGGCGACGTCGCGCAGCCGCTCATAGGCACGGCGGTAAGGTTCCAGATCGAGCAATTGCGAGCCGATATGCACGGCGATGCCGCCGGCATCGATGCCCGGAAGGTCGCGCGCCCTGGCGTAAACCTCCGGCGCCCGGTCCCAATCGATGCCGAACTTGTTTTCCGCCCGCCCCGTGGTGATCTTGGCATGGGTCTTGGCGTCCACGTCCGGGTTGATGCGGATCGCTACATGGGCGGTCATGCCCTTGGCGGCCGCGACTTCGGACAGCGCCACCAGTTCCGGTTCGGACTCCACATTCATCTGGTAAAGCCCGGCGTCCAGGGCCTGAGCCATTTCGGCCTGGGTCTTGCCGACGCCGGAAAACACGATCTTCGACGCCGGCACGCCCGCCGCCAGCGCACGCATCAGTTCGCCGCCGGACACCACGTCGGCCCCCGCCCCCAGCCGCGCCAGGGTCTTGATCACGGCGACGTTGCCGTTGGCCTTGACCGCATAACAGATGGTGTGGTCGAGGCCCGCCAGGGCGTCGTCGAACACCTGGAAGTGGCGCTCCAGCGTCGCCCGCGAATAGCAATAGAACGGCGTGCCGACCTGGTCTGCCAGGTCGGCAAGGCTCACGTCCTCGGCTGACAACAGCCCGTCTTTGTAGGTGAAATGGTCCAAGGGTCGGTTTCCGGTCTTTGTTCAACGGCGGGCCCGATGGGGCGGGCACGGCCGGGTTATCTGGTGCGGTCCGGGATCGTGTCGAGTTTCAGGAACTGGGACCTGTCCACGGGCTCGGCCTCTCCCTCTGCCGGCGTGACCGGCACGGGGCCCCGTTTGTCCGGCGGGAAATAGGGATAGTCGTGGGGAAATTCCGATCCCGGCGGGTGCTTGGGCTGGTTCTTGCGCCCGCAGGCCGACAGCCCGGCGACCGTCAGGCCGGCAAGAAGCGTCGAAAGGAACTGTCTGCGTGTCATCGCGTCCGATCTTCCCGAATGTCCATCCGCGTTCCGGACCCTAACCCAGGAACCGCGCACGCGCATCCTTGGCCTGGGCGCGCACGTTGTCCGGCGCCGTGCCGCCGTAACTGGTCCGGCTGGTCACGGAATTCTCGACGCCGAGCACCGAATATACGTCCTCGGTGATGGCCGGGTCCACTTCGCGCATGTCGGCGATGGTCAGGCCCTCGAGTTCGCAGCCCTTGGCTTCGGCCATGGCAACCAGCGAGCCGGTGACATGGTGGGCGTTGCGGAACGGCATGCCGAGCACCCGGACCAGCCAGTCGGCAAGATCGGTCGCGGTCGAAAAACCGCGCGAGGCGTCGGCCGCCATGCGCGCCTTGTTGAACTTCACGTCGCGCACCATGCCCGCCGCCGCGGCCACGGCCAGGGCGACGTTGTCGGCGGCGTCGAACACGGCTTCTTTGTCTTCCTGCATGTCCTTGCCATAGGTCAGGGGCAGGCCTTTCATGACGATGACCAAGCCCTGGAACGCCCCGGCGATGCGCCCGACCTTGGCGCGCACCAGCTCGGCCGCGTCCGGGTTGCGCTTTTGCGGCATGATGGACGATCCCGTCGAGAATGCGTCCGTGAACTGGGCGAAGCCGAACTGCTGCGAGCACCAGATGACCATTTCCTCGGCAAACCGCGACAGATGCACGGCAAGGATCGTCGCGGTCGAGAGGAATTCAAGCGCGAAGTCGCGGTCCGACACGGTGTCCAGAGAATTGGCCGTCGGCCGGTCGAAGCCCAGCGCCGCCGCCGTCATGTGGCGGTCGATGGGGAACGAGGTTCCGGCCAGCGCCGCCACGCCGAGCGGGCATTCGTTGAGGCGCTTGCGGCCGTCGGCAAGACGCCCACGGTCGCGGCCCAGCATTTCCACATAGGCCAGCAGATAATGGCCGAGGGTCACCGGCTGCGCGCCCTGCAGATGAGTGAAGCCGGGCATGATTGTCGCCGCCTCGGCCTCGGCGCGTTCGATCAGCGCGGCCTGCAGGTCCTTGATGCCCGCGTCCAGGGCGTCGATGGCGCCCCGCACCCACAACTTGAAATCCGTCGCGACCTGATCGTTGCGCGACCGCGCCGTGTGCAGGCGGCCCGCCGGCGCGCCGATCAGGTCGGCCAGGCGGCTTTCGACGTTCATGTGGATGTCTTCGAGCGCGCGCTTGAATTCGAAGTCGCCCGCGGCGATTTCCGCCTTCACGGCGGCCAGCCCATCGGCGATGGCGTCGGCGTCGGCGTCTGTGACGATGCCCTGCTTGGCCAGCATGCGGACATGGGCGGTCGATCCGGCGATGTCTTCGCCGGCAAGCCGCTTGTCGAATTCGATGGAGGCGTTGATTTCCTCCATAATGGCGTCGGGACCGGCGTCGAAGCGCCCGCCCCAGATGGTCGAGGCGCCGGAAACGTCGTTTCCGCCCGATCCGGACTTGCCCGTAGTGCGCGCCATGGCTATCTCCTTAAGTCCAAGGCGATGGTGTAGACGATCAACGTAAACGGACAGTGAACCCGCATGACGACCCGGACCAACATCCAGACCACCCGTAATGCCCTTGCGCCCGCCGCGTGCCTGCGGGCCCTGGCCACCGCCGTCTTGTTGAGTGGGGCGATTTTCATCATTCCCGGCGGCATTGCAAGGGGGGCGGAGACCGCCTGCCCCGCGCCGCCGCCGGCCTTGGCCAAGTTCAAGGCGGCGGAACCGGCGGGCGCGCCCGTGACGGCGCCGCTGCAGACCGCCGGGGGGGCACCTGTCACCGTCGCCGAACTGGCCCGCGGCAAGGGCGTGGTGGTCAATTTCTGGGCCACCTGGTGCGCCCCCTGCATCAAGGAAATGCCGCAGTTGGACGCGTTGAAGGCCGATCTGGCCCAGGACGGGATTCCGGTCATCGCGGTCAGCCAGGACCGCGGCGGCCTGGAGGTGGTCAAACCGTTCTTCGACAAGCAGGGATATAAGAACCTGGCGATCCACCTGGACCCCAAGGGCGCCTTCGCCCGCGCCAACAAGGTGCGCGGCCTGCCGACCACGATCGTCTATGACGCCGAAGGCCGCGAGAAGGGCCGCGTGGAAGGCATCGCCGAATGGGACGCTCCGGAGATCAAGGCGTTCATCCGCGCCTGCCTGCCCGCTTCGAACCGCGGCTGAGCACCGGTCCGGTCAGGCCGGTTTATCGCCCACGGCGAACGCGCTAGGATAAAGCCATGACAACACAAAGCCTGAAGTTCATTTGCGCGGGGGCCCTGGTGCTGGGCCTGAGCGCGTGCAGCGTCACCGAATGGACCCTGCCCGGCGGGTCCGAGGACCAGCTTGCCTTCGACCGCCAGGAATGCCGGTCCCTGGCGCGCCGGGAGGCCGACCGCATCCTGAAACGTCAACCCCTGCCGCAGCCCGACACCGGCCCCCTGATCGGCAGCGAATACGACGCCGCCATGGCGCGCTATGACCTGTCGCGCCAAACCGACCGGATGTTCGTGTCCTGCATGGAAAACCGGGGCTACCGGCGGACCAGCCGGTCACTGTTCGACTAGGCATCGGCTGACGGACCCAGCGCGCGGCTCATGCCATCGGCGCGGACAAACAAAAACGGCGGCGCCCCGCGTTGGGCGCCGCCGTTTTCTTGTCTGCGATTCGCGCTGACTTAGGCGGCTAGGCGATCGTTGCCACGGCCCGTCGGCTGCGCCGCCGCCGGAACGAGGTAATAAAGCTCGGCCGCGCTGCGGCTAGAACTCGGCACCCGGTCGTTACCGGAGAAGGCGCCGGCGACGAGAGCGGAAATGTCGTCGCGGCGGATGCCGATGTCACGCAGCATGCGGTCGTCGAGGGCCAGCAGCTGGCGGCGCATGGCGCTGCGGCGCAGGCCGACGATCAAACCCTGGATGAGGGACTGCACGCCGTTGACCAGCGGCAGGAAATAGCTGTCTTCCTGCATCAGGGCGGGCTGCTGGAACAGATCCGGTTGAACCACGTCCGACGCCGCCTTGGAGCGGGCCGGGGAAATGGCCTGGATCGCGTTCTTGATCCCGCGTGCGAAGGCTTGCGCCCGCAGCACACGGGCGTGTTCGATGAGGTCCTGAACGGACAGGTCGGTTTGGCTGTAGGGCGCCATGGTCGTTACTCCTGAATTGATGCCGTGGGCGGGCCCTGTATGGACATTGCCGGCGACGAGTTGAGCGGAACCTATGCCTGTCCTCTCCATGCTAAAACCACAAATGCTGCACCGCAGCATTGCACTAAACGCATGGCTGATTGTGCCGAATATCACAGCCAGACTCCGGCCCCGCATGTCTCCGCTTGCCACCCGGGCCAGGGCTTCCTAGCTTGTCCCCATGGACGCCAAATCACCTCCCCCCCGCCGGGGTACTTCCAAGACCACCGCGATCCCGCCGCCCGCCGCCGAGCGCCTGACGCTGCTGCGCGCCGAACTGGCGAAACGGGGTCTCGACGGTTTCATCGTGCCGCGCGGCGACGAACATCAGGGCGAATACGTCGCCCCCCGCTCCGAACGCCTGGCCTGGCTGACCGGGTTCACCGGATCGGCCGGGATGGCGGTGGTGCTGGCCCGCCGGGCGGCAGTGTTCAGCGACGGCCGCTATACCCTACAGGCGGCGAAACAGGTCGATGAGGGCCTGTATGACCTGCGCCACATCACGCAGGAGCCCGCCATCGACTGGATCGCCGAGACCCTGCCCAAGGGCGGCAAACTGGGATACGATCCCTGGCTGTTGACGCCGACCCAGGTGCCCCGGTTCCGCGAGGCCTGCCAGCAGGCCGGCGGCGAGCTGGTGCCCGTGGACGGCAACCCCATCGACGCCGTCTGGGCCGACCAGCCCGCGCGCCCCGCCGCGCCTGTGCGCGCCCATCCCCTGAAATACGCGGGACTGGGATCGGCGGACAAGCGGCGGACCCTCGCCATGATGCTGAAATCCCAGGGCCAGGACGCCCAGATTCTGTCCGCCCCCGATTCCATCGCCTGGCTGTTGAACGTGCGGGGAACCGACGTGCCGCGCACGCCCTTGGCCCTCAGCTTCGCCGTGATCCACAAGGACGCCGCCGTCGACTGGTTCATCGATCCGGCCAAGGTGCCGGCGGCCGTGACGCGCCATCTCGGCAAGGACGTGCGGATCAAGGCGCCGGACGCCCTCGGCCCCCTGCTCGACCGTCTGGCCACGAAACACGCAAAAGTCCGAATCGACCCCATGGCCGACCCCATGTGGATCGCCGCCCGCCTGGCTGACAGCGGCGCCGTGGTCGAGCGCGGCCCGGACCTGTGCATCCTGCCCAAGGCCTGCAAGAACGGCACGGAAATCGCCGGCATGCGCGCCGCCCATCTACGCGATGGCGCCGCGGTGGTGAAATTTCTCGCCTGGCTGGCGGCGGAAGCGCCCCGGGGCGGGATCAGCGAGATCGACGCCTCGGACCGGCTCTATGCCTTCCGCAAGGAAAACGACCTGATCCGCGACCTCAGCTTCGACACCATTTCCGGCAGCGGGCCCAACGGCGCCATCGTGCATTACAAGGCGACCCCGGCGTCCAACCGGCGGCTGCGGACGGGCGACGTCTATCTCGTCGATTCCGGGGCCCAGTACCTGGACGGCACCACGGACATCACGCGCACCGTCGCCATCGGCCCGAAAGCCCCGCCCCGCGAGGCCCGCACGCGCTTTACCCTGGTGCTCAAGGGCCATATCGCCCTGGCCCGCGCCCGCTTTCCCAAGGGCACCACGGGATCCCAACTGGACCCCCTGGCCCGACAATTCCTTTGGGCAGAGGGCCTGGACTTCGACCACGGCACCGGCCACGGCGTCGGCAGCTACCTCAGCGTCCACGAAGGCCCGCAGCGCATTTCCAAGGCCCCCAGCACGGTGGCGCTGGAACCGGGCATGGTGATCTCGAACGAGCCCGGATACTACAAGACCGGGGCCTACGGCATCCGCATCGAGAACCTGATCCTGGTCACCGCCGCCACCCCACCCCGGGGGGCGGAGCGCGATGTCCTGGCGTTCGAGACCCTGACCCTGGCGCCCATCGACCGCAGCCTGATCGACGCGCCGTTGCTGGACGCGGGCGAGCGGGCTTGGCTCGACGCCTATCACGCGCGGGTCCGCAAGGCCCTGTCGCCGCTGGTCGATGCGAAAACCCGGGCCTGGCTGAAACGGGCGACGGCGCCGCTCGCCGGTTAGTCACTTTCGATACAGATAAACCGCCGAGCGGTGCAGGTCGTCGACCCGCGCGTCCTTCACTGGCGTCCAGCCCGGCAGGGCGAAGGCGTTGGACAGCACCCAGGCGCCCGGCTTCAGGCCGCTTTCCAGCCGGGGGGCCAGCCGGGCCATGGCCGGTGGGCAGAGGAAGCAGACCACGAGATCGGCATCCGAGAAATCGGCCGTCATGACGTCGCCAAAGCGGACTTCCAGATTGGCCGGGCCGAACAGGGCTTGGCGCAGGCGGCAGACCGCCCAGGGCAGGGGCGAAACCTCGGTCGCGACGATGCGGGCCCCCGGAAAGCGGCGGGCCAGGGCCGCCGCCAGGCCGCCCCATCCGGCCCCCAGTTCGTGAATACAGGGCGGTTCAAGGCCCTCGATCATGGCGAACATGCGGGCCCGGACGGCGGGCGATGTCGGCATCGGCGGAACCCCGGTCCACACGGTCCCGGCAAGGATCAGAACAATGGCGGCGAGCGCCAGGAAAAGGGCTAAAAATTCCATCGACAGGGCCCCTTTTCGCCGTCACATTACCGGCCCATATTAGGATCATCTTCGGAATTCAGCCGGATTTCCGAAGCCAGAGAAGAAAACATGTTCTTTTTTAATACAGCAAAGAAAATGAGCCAATTGGGCAAGCCGGTTGATCCCAACTGGGTGCGCAATGAAAAGGGCAAGTTTTTCCGCTTCATCAACCTAAACCCCCAGGAACAGAACCTGGAGGGACAAACCGCCGTGTTCATCATCTGGCATGGCGGCGTGCGGCCCGCCTGGGTTTATGTCGGCACCTCGCGCAATCTGGCCCGCGACCTGCAGGAGTGCAAGGAGAACGAGGACATCCTGTATTTCGAGCGGTTCGGCGGACTGTTCGTCAGCTGGTGCTACATCAAGAAGGAATTTCAGGCCGGCGCCGCGCGCTATCTGATCCAGGTCGCCAAGCCGCAGGTCGACAACCCGCTGGCGCCGTCGGCCGCCGTCGATGCCATCCCCGTCATGCTGCCGGGCGCCAAACCGACCGTTTGATCCCCCTTTAACCCAATCCTGCCGCGCCTTTCTCAACAAATCCATTGACGCGACGAACCAGAACGAAAATTCTGATTATATGGCCCGCACCCGCGAATTCGATCCCGACGACGCCCTCGACAAGGCCATGCGCCTGTTCTGGGAACGCGGTTTTCAGCACACCTCCATGGAGGACCTGGTTCGTCACACGGGCGTCAGCCGCTATGGCCTGTACGGCACCTTCGGCAACAAGGACGCGATCTATCATCAGGCGTTGATGCGCTATATCCAGATCAAGAAGGACGACATGCGCCGGGCCCTGCGCAAACCGGGCGCCGGGCGGCAGGCGCTCGAGGCCTATTTCCGCGATATCGACGCGTTCGTATCCTCGGACGAAGGCCGCAAGGGCTGCATGGTCTACAATACGGCGGCGGAACTCGCCCCCCATCATCCGGAATTGGCCGAGTATCTGCGGGGGCTTCACGCCGAGGTCCGCGACTTGTTCGAACAGGTCATCCGCAACGGCCAGCGGGCCGGCGACATCCGCACAGACATCCCGGCCGCCGACCTTGCCATGGCCCTGTTCACCATGGAGCAGGGCATGGCCGCCCTGAACCGCGGCGGCACGGCCATCGACGCCCTGATGTCCTGCTATGACACCTATCTGAGGTTTCTCGACGGCTGAGCCCGGCCCGGCCGCCCTACTCCGCCGCCGTCTTCAGCCCTTCCGCCGCCAGATCGACGATCTGATCCATGATCACCGTCAGATCGTAATCCTTCGGCGTGTAGACGCGGGCGACGCCGGCGGCCTTCAGGACCTCTGCGTCGGCGGGCGGGATGATGCCGCCGGCGACCACGGGAATGTCGTCCAGGCCCTCGGCCCGCATCAGATCCATGACGTCCGTGACCAGCGCCACGTGCGATCCCGACAGCACCGACAATCCCACCACGTGCACGGCCTCGTCCCGCGCGGCGGCGACGATCTGGCCCGGGGTCAGGCGGATGCCTTCGTAGACGACCTCCATGCCCGCGTCCCTGGCCCGAACCGCGATCTGTTCGGCCCCGTTGGAATGGCCGTCGAGCCCCGGCTTGCCGACCAGGATTTTGATGCGGCGGCCAAGGGCGGCTGATACCTCTTCGACCCGCTTGCGCACGGCCGTGATGTCGCCGGCCGCCCCCAGGGCAGCGCCGGAAATGCCCGTGGGGGCGCGGTATTCGCCGAAGACGTTTCTGAGGGTTTGGCCCCATTCGCCCGTGGTCACGCCGGCATGGGCACATTGGATGGAAGGTTCCATGATGTTGGCGTCGGACTTCGCAGCCTCGGTCAGGGCCTTAAGCGCGGCCTGCACCTTGGCGCCGTCCCGCGCCTCGCGCCAGGCGTTGAGCGACGCGATCTGCGCCGCCTCGACCTCGGGGGCGACGGTGACGATGGCGCCGGACTCGCCAACGAGGGGCGAGGGTTCGGCCTCTTTGTATTTGTTGACGCCGACCACGACCTGCTCGCCCGCCTCGATGGCGGCCAGGCGCTTCGCGCTGGCTTCGACCAGGCGCTGTTTCATGTAGCCGGCCTCGATGGCGTGGACGGCGCCGCCCATGGCGTCGATGCGCGCCAGTTCCGCCAGGGCCTGATCCTTCAGGTCGGCAACCTTGGCGTCGATTTCCTTGGACCCGTCGAAGATGTCGCCGAATTCCAGAAGGTCCGTCTCGTAGGCGACGATCTGCTGCAACCGCAGCGACCATTGCTGGTCCCACGGGCGCGGCAGGCCCAGGGCCTCGTTCCAGGCCGGCAGTTGCACGGCCCGCGCACGGGCGTTCTTCGACAGGGTCACGGCCAGCATCTCCAGCAGGATGCGGTAGACGTTGTTTTCCGGCTGCTGCTCGGTCAGGCCCAGGGAATTGACCTGCACGCCATAGCGGAAGCGGCGATACTTTTCATCCTCGACCCCGTAGCGGTTGCGCGTGATCTCGTCCCACAGCTCGGTGAACGCGCGCATCTTGCACAGCTCGGTGATGAAGCGCATGCCGGCATTGACGAAGAAGCTGATGCGCCCGACCAGACGCGGAAAATCCGCGTCGGAGACCTGGCCCGAGGCCTTGACCGTATCCAAAATCGCCTGCGCGTTGGCCAGCGCATAGGCCAGTTCCTGAATCGGCGTGGCCCCCGCTTCCTGCAGGTGGTAGGAGCACACGTTGACCGGGTTCCACTTGGGCACCTCGCGGCAGGTAAAGGCGATGGTGTCCGACGTCAGGCGGAGCGACGGCGCCGGCGGAAAGATGTAGGTGCCGCGCGAGAGATATTCCTTCAGCACGTCGTTCTGCGTCGTGCCGGCCAGATCGGCGCGCTTGGCCCCCTGGCGTTCGGCGGCGGCGATATAAAGGGCCAGCAACCAGGCCGCCGGCGCGTTGATGGTCATCGACGTGTTCATCTGGGCCAGCGGAATGCCGTCGAACAGTTGTTCCATGTCACCCAGGTGCGAGATCGGCACGCCGACCTTGCCGACCTCGCCCTTGGCGAGCGGATGGTCGGCGTCATAGCCGGTTTGGGTCGGCAGGTCGAAGGCGACGGACAGGCCCGTCTGCCCCTTGTCCAAGTTCGAACGGTACAGCGCATTGGATTCCTTGGCCGAGGAATGGCCCGAGTAGGTTCGGAACAGCCAGGGCTTATCCCGCGCCGCCGCCTGTTGCGTCGCAGCGGAACCGCCTTTTGCGCCTGCTAATTCGCCACTCATCGCCTTCTCCTTAAAATGACAGAAATTCGCCATTCTCTAAAAATTATTGTAATTTTGTTTCGTGTATAAATCATAAAACGAAAGATAGAATTTTGTGCATTGCGAAGAAAATGTAAAGCGGATATGACCAATAGGACAACAAAAATGGCCGCATGCCGAACAATAAGATACAGGCGAAAACGCGGACCGTTGGGGATGGCGTAACTGTGTGGAGAAGGAGGCAACAATGACGGATGCCGCCGAAGTGATCGAATTGAACCCGAACCAGCCCACGAAAGACCTGTACGAAGTCGGCGAAATCCCGCCGCTGGGTCATGTACCGAAACAGATGTATGCCTGGGCGATCCGCAAGGAGCGCCATGGCGAGCCCGACACCGCCATGCTGGTCGAGGTCGTCGACGTGCCCGAACTGGACAGCCACGACGTGCTGGTCATGGTGATGGCCGCGGGCGTCAACTACAACGGCGTGTGGGCCGCGCTCGGCACGCCGATTTCGCCCTTCGATTACCACAAGGCCGACTACCACATCGCCGGCTCCGACGCCGCCGGCGTGGTCTGGGCCGTGGGCTCCAAGGTCAAGCGTTTCAAGGTCGGCGACGAGGTCGTGGTCCACTGCAATCAGGACGACGGCGACGACGAGGAATGCAACGGCGGCGACCCGATGTTCTCGACCTCGCAGCGCATCTGGGGATACGAGACGCCGGATGGATCCTTCGCCCAGTTCTGCCGCGTCCAGGATCGCCAGTGCATGAAGCGCCCCCGCCACCTGACGTGGGAGGAAAGTGCCTGCTACACCCTGGTCCTCGCCACCGCCTACCGCATGCTGTTCGGCCATCGCCCGCATATCCTGCGGCCGGGCCAGAACGTGCTGATCTGGGGGGCGTCCGGCGGGCTGGGGTCCATGGCCGTGCAGCTCTGCGCCGTATCCGGCGCCAACGCCATCGGCGTGATCTCGGAAGAGGACAAACGGGAATTCGTCATGTCCCTGGGCGCCAAGGGTGTGATCAACCGCAAGAATTTCAACTGCTGGGGCCAGCTGCCCGAGGTCAACGGCCCGGGTTTCAAGGAATACATGGCCGAGACCCGCAAGTTCGGCAAGGCGATCTGGGACATCACCGGCAAGGGCAACGACGTCGACTTCGTGTTCGAACATCCGGGCGAGGCGACGTTCCCCGTCAGCTGCAACATCGTCAAGCGCGGCGGCATGGTCGTGTTCTGCGCCGGCACCACGGGCTACAACCTGACCATGGACGCGCGCTTCGTCTGGATGCGCCAGAAACGCATCCAGGGCAGCCACTTCGCCAACCTGCTGCAGGCGTCGCAGGCCAATCAGCTGGTCATCGAACGGCGCCTGGATCCCTGCATGTCCGAAGTGTTTTCCTGGAACGACATTCCGGCCGCCCATATGAAGATGCGCGCCAACCAGCACAAACCCGGTAACATGGCGGTTCTGGTCCAGGCCAAACGGCCCGGCTTCCGAACCCTCGAGGACTGCATTTCGGCTTGAAGCCCTACCGGCGGCCAAGCCGCCGGATGAATACCACTGGCGGCAAAGCCGCCCAATGACTTAAGGAGACGCGTCATGGACGCCAGCGGACCCAGCGGCGGCATTCTGCTGCCCGACCTTCTGACCCTTTGCCGCACGGCGCAGAGCGCCGCCGACGACGTGTTCACGGCGGCCCGCCGCCGGGTCACCGACATGTGCAGCGAAAACGGCAAGGTGTCGGGCGCCCTGGTCGATGCCAACCAGGTTGCGGCCCACGGCCTGTCCTGGCTGGCGACCTATGTCGAAGGGCTGCGCCAGATGCTGGGCTGGGCCGAACGCCTGGACGCCGGCGGCCAGTTCGGCGAGATGGAGCAACTGATGGTCCAGGCCGCGTTCGGCGAATACTTGGCCCAGATCAAGGGCGGCATCGCGCTCAGCCAGGTCGAGATCGTGCGTCCGGCGGACCTGGGCTTGACGGAGAGCGACATGGCCCCCCTGGAAACCGCCGCCGTCAAGACCCTGATCGCGGGCGGCAACACCCCGGCCTTGCGTGCGCGCATGGGCGAGATCATGGCCGAAGGACATTTCGGCGCCCTGGGCCTCGACGACGAGATGCTCGACATGGTGCGGGACCAGTTTCGCAAATTCGTCGAAGATCAGGTCATGCCCCATGCCCATGAATGGCATCTGGCCGATAACCTGATCCCCATCGAGATCGTCGACCAGATGGCGGAACTGGGCGTGTTCGGCCTGACCGTGCCGGAAGAAGGCGGCGGCCTGGGCATGGGCAAGATCGCCATGTGCGTGGTGACGGAGGAACTGTCGCGCGGCTACATCGGCGTCGGCTCCCTCGGCACCCGTTCGGAAATCGCGGCGGAGCTGATCCGCCTCGGCGGCACGCCGGAACAGCAGGCCCATTATCTGCCCAAGATCGCGTCCGGTGAAATCCTGCCGACGGCGGTGTTCACGGAACCCAATACGGGATCGGACCTGGCGTCCCTGAAGACCCGCGCGGTCAAGGACGGCGGCGTCTACAAGGTCACCGGCAACAAGACCTGGATCACCCATGCCTCGCGCTCGGACCTGATGACGTTGCTGGTCCGCACCAACCCGGACGAGCCCGGCTACAAGGGGCTCAGCATGCTGCTCGCGGAAAAGCCGCGCGGCACGGCGGACGCCCCCTTCCCCGCCCCGGGCATGTCCGGCGGCGAGATCGAGGTGCTCGGCTACCGCGGCATGAAGGAGTACGAGCTCGGCTTCGACGGCTTCGAGGTGCCCGCGGGCCAGTTGTTGGGCGGCCAGGAGGGCCAGGGCTTCAAGCAGTTGATGGCGACATTTGAAAGTGCCCGCATCCAAACTGCGGCGCGCGCCGTCGGCGTGGCGCAGAACGCCATGGAACTGGGCCTGAAGTACGCCCTGGAGCGCAACCAGTTCGGCCGCGCCATCCATGCCTTCCCGCGCGTCCACGGCAAGCTGGCCTGGATGGCCGTGGAGACCATGATCGCCCGGCAGCTGACCTATTTCGCCGCCCGCGAGAAGGATTCCGACCGGCGCTGCGACATCGAGGCCGGCATGGCCAAGCTGCTGGGTGCGCGCACCGCCTGGTCCAACGCCGATAACGCCCTGCAGATTCACGGCGGCAACGGCTATGCCATGGAATATCCGATCTCGCGCGTGCTGTGCGATGCCCGCATCCTCAACATTTTCGAAGGGGCGGCGGAAATCCAGGCCCAGGTCATCGCCCGTGGCCTGATGTCCGGGCGTAACTAGGACTCCCCGCTCAACCGCCGGTTCCCGTCCTTGCGGCCCGTTGCCGCAAGTTGGCACGGTCCTTGCTTTTTCACGATGAGTATTCGTGTAACCGCCTTCGACCATCCTTCGGCCGGCGGCCCGGCAAAAGCGAGGTTAAAGCCATGAGCATGGAAGAAGTTCGCCGTTATTTGAACGCGCTGGACACCCTAAGCCAGGAGATTCGGCAGTCTCCCGAATTTACAATCATCCCAGGCGAATTGAGCCGCGCGGAGTTGCGACATCGTTTCAATTTGCATCGCGCGTTGATCAATCTGCTTCATCACGCGACCATTCACATAATGCGCGCCGATGCCCGCAACTACGATGCGGAGAGCGAACAATGGATTCTGGGCACGCTGGACAAGGCGTCGGCGGACATTCGCGAGTGTCTTGCCCGGCCCGTTCCGGTCGCCGTACGGAACCTTGTCGAGCGGTCCCAGAATCTGGTCAGCCAGATCCTCGCCAACGTCCACACCATCGCCGCCTGAGATCAGGCGTCTTCGGGATCGCGCCAGCCTTCGTATTCCTTCTGGGTTTCCGGACTGGGCGGATAGATACCGATGATCGGCTGACCCGCCTGGATTTTCTGTTTGGCGAATCGCTCGAAGCGTTCCTGGGCGACACCGTCGGCCGCGATCTCCGCCGCCAGGTCGCGGGGGATCACGACGACGCCGTCGCCGTCGGCCTTGATGATGTCGCCGGGGATGACCGCGACCCCGCCGCAGCCGATCCGGGTTCCCGTGTCGCCGGCCGCCAGGCCGACGATATGGGCCGGGGCCGCCGGGCCCGCCGCGAACACGGGCAGGCCCACGGCGATCGCCTCCGCCGCGTCGCGCACGCCGCCGTCGGCGACCACTCCGGCGACGCCCCGCACCTTCAGCCGTTCCAGGATCAGGTCGCCCAGCACTGCCGTTTCCGCATCGCGCCTGGCGTCGATCACCAGCACGGCGCCCTCGGGCACCTCCTCGATGGCGTGGCGCGGCACATAGCCGTCCGCCCCCAAAACGGCGGGGGCCGACAGATCCTCCCGCGCCGGAATGAAGCGCAGGGTGAAAGCCTCGCCCAACAGCGGTTTGACCGGCGCGTTCAAGGGCCGAACCCCGGCCATGACGACCCGGCGCAATCCCCGCTTCAGCAACTGCATGGACACGGTGGCGACGGAAATGCGTTCCAGGTTTTTGCGGGTTTCTGCGTCCATGGCGGGACTCCTTGGGGCTGGATATGTCCGGCATCTTAGCCCCAGCAATCGAAAAACAACCGGGAAAACCGGTGACGCCCCGCCACGAAAGGACTATATCTCGGAAATGGAAGGGTTCTTCACGATCCTCATCGTCATCGCCCTGGCGCTGACCCTGCTGGTGCTGTTCGTCGGCATCGGCGCCTTCGCCGTGGGCGGCAAATTCAACGCGAAATATGCCAACAAGCTGATGCGCGCCCGCGTGCTGATGCAGGGCATCGCCATCATCCTGTTCGCCGTTCTCATGCTGCTGAGCGGCAAATAGGCGCCGCATCCGGCGCGGGAGGACGCATTCCTTGGTTACCTTGTCGAAGATCTACACCCGGGGCGGTGACGCGGGCGCAACCTCGCTGGGTTCCGGCGACCGGCGGCCCAAGCACGACATCCGGGTCGCCGCCTACGGCACCGTCGATGAAGCCAATTCGGTGATCGGCCTGGCGCGGCTTTACACGGGCCCGGGCGGCGCGGATGACGCCGCCGACGCCGACGCCGACGCCATGCTAAGCCGCATCCAGAATGACCTGTTCGACCTGGGCGCCGATCTGTGCACGCCCGAGGACGGCAAGCGGTCCGAGGGGGCGTTGCGCATCCAGGCCTCGCAGGTCGCGCGCCTGGAAAGCGAAATCGACGCCATGAACGCGGATCTGGAACCGCTCAAATCCTTCATCCTGCCGGGCGGACGCGCGGCGGCGGCGCATCTGCATCACGCCCGCACGGTGGCGCGCCGGGCCGAACGCCTGATCACCGAACTGGCGGCAGCGGAAGCGATCAACGCCGAGGCCGTGAAGTACGTCAACCGCCTGTCCGACCACCTGTTCGTGCTGGCCCGCCGGCTCAATGACGGCGGTCGCGCGGATGTTCTCTGGGTCCCCGGGGCGACCCGCTGAGCCCGCCGGAGAGCCTTTGCAGCCGGGCCGTTCATTACCTTGGAATCATGTATACCAAAGGACCGAACGGGCCTTGACCACCCCTGGGGGTAAGCCTATTGTGCGAGTGCGAACAGCCCAATTCCGGCATAAAGATCGGACCGGGGCCGTGCGCACCGGAGTGTGGAGATTAGAAAATAATGTCGGATAAGATTAAGAAGATCGGCGTCATCGGCGCCGGCCAGATGGGTAGTGGCATCGCGCATGTGTGCGCCTTGTCCGGACGCGCCGTCTACATGCTGGACGTCAGCGACGATGCATTAGCACGGGGCATGGACACCATCGAACGCGGCATGAGCCGTCAGGTCGAGCGCGACACGATCTCCGCCGACGAGATGAAAAGCGCCCTGGCGCTGATCAAGACCGGCACCGACTATGCCGGCATGAAGGATTGCGACCTCGTGATCGAGGCCGCCACGGAAGACGAGGAAGTGAAGAAGGCGATCCTGCGCTCGCTCGCCGATCACCTGGGCGAAAATACGATCATCGCCACCAACACCTCATCCATCTCCATCACCCGCCTGGCGGCCCAGACCGACCGGCCCGAGCGCTTCGTCGGCATGCACTTCATGAACCCGGTGCCGCGCATGGATCTGGTCGAACTGATCCGCGGCATCGCGACCAACGAAGAAACCTTCGCCCAAATCCGCGAGTTGACCACGGACCTGGGCAAGAAGCCGGTCAACGCCGAGGATTTCCCCGCCTTCATCGTCAACCGCATCCTGCTGCCGATGATCAACGAGGCGATCTACACCCTGTACGAAGGCGTCGGTTCGGTCGATGCCATCGACACGGCCATGCGGCTCGGCACCCGCCATCCCATGGGCCCGCTGGAACTGGCCGACTTCATCGGCCTGGATACCTGTCTGTCGATCATGCACGTGCTGCATGACGGCCTGTCCGATTCCAAGTACCGGCCCTGTCCGCTTCTGGTGAAGTATGTCGAAGCCGGCTGGCTTGGCCGCAAGACGGGGCGCGGGTTCTACGACTATTCCACGGACACGCCCGTTCCGACGCGGTAAATCCCGTGCGTCAGCCGCCCCACACCCGGCGGAACACGCGCAGCCAGTTTTCCCCCATGATCTTGCGCACGTCGGCATCGCCGTAGCCGCGCGCCAACAGGCCCGCGGTCAGGTTGCCGAGGGCCGACGGCGTTTCGATCCCTTTCGGAAAATAATGCGGCGGCGGCGGATAGACCGTGGCATCCCAGCGCCCCGTCTTGATCGCGTCATCATATCGCGCCCGCGCCTTGTCCGCCGGGATGATGGGGTCCATCCCCATGTAATAGTCGATGCCCAGGCCGACATGATCGACGCCCATGAGCTCGACCGCGTAATCGATGAATTCGATGAACCGGTCCAGGGAAGGCCTGGGATCGTCGCCGAGGAAGCTGGGGAATCCGTTGATGCCGACGACCCCGCCGGTCTGGGCGCAGGCCTTCATCTGGTCGTCCGTGATGTTGCGCGGCGAGGGGTACAGGGCCTTGGCATTGGCGTGGGAGAACACGAAGGGGCCGTCGCAGATTTCCATGGCGTCCATGGTGGTCTTGAAACCGGTATGGCTGCCGTCGACGATCAGGCCCAGTTCGTTACAGCGCCGGACCAGATCCTGGCCGAACAGGCTGAGCCCCGCGTCCGTGCGTTCCAGTGCCCCGTCACCGACCCGGCATTTCACGTTGTAGGTCAACTGCACCATGCCGAGGCCGAGCGCCTTGTAGGCGTCGAGCAGATCGAGATCGTCCTCGACCGCGTCCGTGCCCTGGAAATGGAACACGATGGCCATGTCGCCGGCCTGTTTGGCGGCCTCGATGTCGGCGGCGCGATGGGCCAGGCGCAGACGGTCGTGGCCCTCAATGAAACGGTGCCAGCGACCGAAGATACGCAATGCCTGTTCCGCCGTCTCGCGGATCGCGATGGTGGGGACCACGGCGGTCAGTCCGCCGTCCATGTAGTAGGTGACGTTGGCCGGGTCCATCAACAGCGGACAGACCCCGTCGATAACGACGGCGTCGCGGTGCAGGGCGACGGCGTGTTCGGCGGCGTCAGTCGTCATCGCCGGGGGCCGGCTGGTTCGCCGCGACGAGGCCCAGTTCGACCCCGGCCTCGTCCAGCATGTCCTTGGTGATGCGTTCGTCCTCGGACCAGCGCTCGGCGAAGCCGGCGTCCGACAGGCTGCCGGCATCAACCACCACCCTTTTGATGCCGACCTGAACGATGGCCCGCGTGCAGTCGGCGCAGGGCAGATGCGTGACGTAGATCGTGCAGCCCTTCAATGACATGCCGATGCGCGCCGCGTTGTAGATGGCGTTGCGTTCCGCGTGCTCGGTCCATTTGTACTTCAGGGGGCGGGAATGGCGGTCCTCGACCGCGTCGTCGATGGCGCGGGGAAAGCCGTTGAAACCATACGGTCCCGGCGTCTTGTCATCGCCCACGATCACCGCGCCGACCTGGGTCGAACGGTCCTTGGACCAGGTCGCGACCTCCTTGGCCAGACGCAGGAATCGAATATCCCATTTCTCGCTCATCGTCGGATCCCCCGTTCATCCCCGTTGCACAATCCCGTCCCGCCGAAGGTTGCCATATCGCGGGCGGATGGGCCACGACAAAGGCATGCCAACGGACCCCGCCTGTCACGGAACCGTCACGCCGCCGTTAACAAAGCTTCTTTTGTCTTCGGCAAGGGCGTCTGTCATCAGATGTGAAATTGTCCCTGGGCGATGAATGCGTACCTGACCACACACGATATGCCGGACCGGCAATAGGGACCGCGACATCATGAACATGCTTGCCAAGCTGGCCGTTCCCAAAGGGGTGCTGCCCAAGTTTGCATACCCCCGAAAAAAGACGCCTGCCCCCACCCCGCCACGCCCGGTCGACGTGCGGGCCCGCAACCTGGAAATCCGCCTGGCGGAAACCCCGGCCGAGGTCGAGGCCGCGCAGCGCCTGCGCTACAACGTGTTCTACCGCGAGATGGGCGCCATCCCGACCGTGGAGGCCGCGCGCCACGAGCGCGACGCCGACCCCTTCGACGATGTCTGCGACCATCTGCTGGTGCTCGACACGGACCGCTCGCAGCCCGGCCGGCCCTTCGTCTGCGGCACCTATCGGCTGATCCGGGGCGCCGTGGCCAAGGCGAACGGTGGGTTCTATTCAGCCCATGAATACGACCTGACGGCCCTGCTGCGCCATCCGGGCGAACTGGTCGAACTGGGCCGCTCCTGCGTCCATGAAGACTACCGCACCGGGGCGGTCATGCAGCTTCTGTGGGGCGGCATCGCCGAATACCTCGCCGCCTACGACATCAAGCTGATGTTCGGCTGCGGCTCGCTTCCCGGCACGGACGCGGAAGCCCTCATGCCGGCCCTCAGCTATCTGCATCATTTCCACATGGCGCCCAGCGACATCCGTGCGCGGGCGCTCGACGAGCTTTACGTGAAGATCGACCGGGTGCCCCTGACCCGGCTGGATCAGAAGGCGGCCCGCGCCATGCTGCCGCCGCTTATCAAGGGATACATGCGCGTCGGCGGCTTCATCGGCGACGGCGCGGTTATCGACAACCAGTTCAACACGACGGACGTATGCATCATCGTACCTACGGACCACATCACCGAGAAATACCAGCGCCACTACAAGCCCTGTGGGACGCGCTAGGCGACGCCGGTCCCGTCGCCGCCTCGGGCCTTAGGTCCGCCGGGCGTATTTCGCTTTTCCTTGCCCTGACGGCTGCGCTGCTGCCGCTCGCGGTGGCGGCCTATCCGTTGGGTGCTGCCGCTGTCCGGCGCGTCGCCCTGGTCTGGTTCCGGGGCGTGGCGCGGCTGGCCAGCCTGCGTATCAAGGTCCATGGCGCACCACTGGGCCAGACGGGCACGCTCTACGTCTGCAACCATGTGTCCTATCTGGACATCCCGGTTCTGGCCCTGCTGACCGACGCCGCCTTCGTGGCCAAGGACGACGTCAAGGACTGGCCCCTGTTCGGGTTATGCTCGAAAATTTACCGCACCCTGTTCATCCGCCGCGACGCCCGCGAAGCCCTGGGCCAGCGGGCCGAGATGGCCGAGCGGCTGGCCGCCGGCGACAGCCTGATGCTGTTTCCCGAGGGCACGTCGTCGGACGGCATCCATGTGCTGCCGTTCAAAAGTGCGCTGTTCGCCGTGGCCGACGCGGCTCCCGGGGCGGATCAGCCCCGCGTGCAGCCCGTGTCCATCGCCTATACGCGATACGCCGACGGGCGGCCGCTCGACCGCGGCCTGCGCGCCCTTTACGCCTGGTACGGCGACATGACCCTGCTGCCGCATCTGGTTTCCGTGTTCGGGCTGCGCGGCGCCATGGTCGAGGTCACGTTCCACGCGCCGGTGCAGGCCCGCGATTTCGCGGGCCGCAAGGCGCTGGCCGCCCATTGCCACGACAAGGTAAGCACCGGCGTGACCCGCGCCCATTGGCGGCGGGTCTACGACATCCCCATGGAAAGCGGAAAGCTAGTGGAGTTCCGCCCGTAGCTTCTGGCGGAACAGGTCGATGGGCACCAGTTCGTTGCCCAACTCCACATGCCAGAACTGCCAGCCGTTGCAGGCCGGGGCCTTCTGCACATGGGCGCCGACCTGATGGATGGAACCGCGAAAATCGGCGGCGGTCAACGTGCCGTCGGCGCGCACCCGCGCCGTGTGGCGGCGCTGCTGGTCCATCAGGGTCTGCCCGGCCTTGAGCAAGCCCCGTTCGACCACCCAGCCGAAGGGAATGCGCGGCTGTTCGCGCTTGGCCGGCGTGGTCAGCAGCGACGGCTCCGCCAAGGGCTCGATCCCGGCCAGGCGTTCCTTGGCCAAGGCTGCGTAGTCTTGGTCCCGCTCCAGCCCGACGTAGCGCCGGTCGAGCATGCGCGCCACGGCCCCTGTGGTGCCCGTGCCGAAGAACGGATCCAGGATCACGTCGCCCACGTCCGTCGAAGACAGGATGGTGCGGTACAGCAGGGCTTCCGGCTTTTGCGTCGGATGGGCCTTTTTGCCCTGGGCGTTCTTCAGACGCTCCGCCCCCGTGCACAGCGGAATGGTCCAGTCGGAACGCATCTGCAGATCGTCGTTCAGCGTCTTCATGGCTTCGTAGTTGAAGCGGTACTTGGCGTCTTTGTCCCGCGCCGCCCAGATCATGGTTTCATGGGCGTTGGTGAAGCGCCGGCCGCGGAAATTGGGCATGGGATTGGATTTGCGCCATACGATGTCGTTGAGAATCCAGTACCCCAGATCCTGCAGGATCGCGCCGACGCGGAAAATGTTGTGATAGCTGCCGATGACCCAAAGCGTACCGTTGGGTTGCAGCACCCGGCGCGCGGCGGACAGCCAGGCATGGGTGAATTCGTCATAGCTTTTGAAACCCGAGAAGCGGTCCCAGTCGGCATCGACGCCGTCGACCCGCGAATTGTCGGGGCGGTGCAGTTCCCCTTCCAATTGCAGGTTGTAGGGCGGGTCGGCGAAGACCATGTCGACGCTGCCTTCCGGCATGGCGTTCATCAACTCGACACAGTCGCCGACATGGATGGTATCCGCATAAGCCTCAGCCTGCTTGGCGGCGGACTCACGTTCGGCAGCGGCCGCCTTGCGGCGCGCAGTGGCAGGCTTTCTCGTCATTGTCAGACTTTCCCAGGACCCCAGTATTCGGGGAGCATGGCCAGGGCCGGAGTCGCGGTCAAGAAGTATTTGGATTCAAATACTTAGAGGAGAGTCTTGAGGGCATATATGGGAGTCAGCCCCCCCCGCCGCGCAAGATATTGAGGATCGGCTTGTAAGTTTTTCGGTGCTCCGGCGTCACGCCCAGGCGGTCCAGAGCCGCCTTGTGCGTGGCCGTACCGTATCCCGCGTTGCGCTCCCAGCCGTATCCGGGAAACCGATCCGCGAGGCCCGCCATGAGGCGGTCGCGGGTCACCTTGGCCGCGATGGAGGCGGCGGCGATGGACAGCGACCGCCCGTCGCCGCCGACCAGGCATTCGATAACGCAGCCCGGCGCGGACGGCAGGGGCGGCGGGCGGTTGCCATCGACCAGGGCCATGTCCGGCGCTTGGCCGAGCGCCTGCACCGCCCGGTCCATGGCCAGGAACGTCGCCTGCAAGATGTTGAGAGCATCAATCTCCGCCGCCGAGGCCTGGCCGACGCCGATCGCCGCATGGGGGACGAGTTCCGCCAACAGCCGCTCGCGGGCCGCGGCCTTCAGGCGCTTGGAATCGTCCAGTTCCGATGCCAGGGACAGGGGCAGGCCCGCGCGGTCGAGGATCGCCGCCGCCGCGACCACAGGCCCGGCCCAGGGTCCGCGCCCGGCCTCGTCGATGCCGCAGACGGCGGCATGACCCTCGGCCCGCGCCCGGTCCTCGTGCACGAAATCAGGCACGGCACCCCACCGTCACTTGGCCTTCGGCTTGGGTATGGGCTTGGATTTTGCCGGAGCCTTCGGCGCGGGTTTGGGCGGTGCGTCATCCGCCGCCGGGACGGCATCCTTCGGCGGGGTAGCGGCCACGGCCTCCGCCTTCTTACGCCGCGCCCGGCGCAGGCGCCCGCGGCGCAGCAGCAAGGCCCCCTTGCGCAACTGGCGCATGGTGCGCGAGCGCGCGGTGTCGAGGGTTTCCGACAGGATTTCCGTCTCCGGCGCATAGACCAGACGGACCAGTTCGCCGCCCGACGACACCCCTTCATGGGCGATGGCCTGGATGCGCCGGGCCGTGACGACCCAGAGCGGCGATAGCGCCAGCGACATCACCGTGACCGAGACGACGAGGCGCGAGTCGGCGGCGTTCAGCACCCCGGACGAAACCCCGACCACGGACAGCAGGAACGAGAACTCGCCGATCTGCGCCAGCATGACGCCGGACAGGAACGCGCGATCCCAAGGCTGCCCCAGGGCGCGCAGGAAGCCCACGTTGATGACGGTCTTGAACACGCTGACCAGAAAGAACAGCAGCAGCACTCGGCCCAGGTTGTCCCAGATATAGGCCATGTCGAGCAGCAGGCCGATGGACAGGAAGAACACCATCATCAAGATGCTCTGGATCGGCACCACCGTCTCGGTGATCGGGTGGCGCAGGGTCGAGTTGCCGACGATCAGCCCGGCGATGAAGGCGCCGTAGGCCGCCGACAGGCCCATGACGCCGGCGATCGACGCCCAGCCGAAACAGAAAGTCAGCGCCGCCAGGGGGCGCAGGTCGACGTTGGGCAGGATGCGGTCGGAAAACGGCAGGACGACCTTGCGCCCACGCGACAGATACCAGACCAGCCAGGCCAGGAAGCCGATGGACAACACGATCTTGGGGATCGTCGTCCATTCGAAATCGCCGCCCTTCATGGCATCGACCCACAGCAGCATGGGCACCACGGCCAGGTCCTGGGCGATCAGGATACCGACCGTGACCCGCCCCGTGCGGGTGCGCAGTTCGCCCAGGTCTTCCAGCATCTTGACCACCACCGCCGTCGACGACAGGGCGACCATGAAACCCAGCAGCACCGAGAGCGGCGTCGACCATTCAAATATCTGCGAACACAACAGCGTCACCGCGACCGAGGCCGTGATCTGGAACGCCACGGTGAACACGGCGAGCCGCCACATGCGGCGGAACGAACGCAGGGACAGTTCAAGCCCGACCAGGAACAGCA
Source organism: uncultured Alphaproteobacteria bacterium (assembly GCA_963976055.1). Lineage (GTDB taxonomy): Bacteria > Pseudomonadota > Alphaproteobacteria > Rhodospirillales > Casp-alpha2 > UBA1479. The sequence continues at coordinate 5,519 of CAXBJB010000001.1, read as the reverse complement.
GCAGCAGCACACCCATTTCGGCGAGCAGTTGGAGAGAGCCCTGATCCTTGACCACGCTGAGTCCCGACGGGCCCAGGATCACCCCCGCCAGGATGTAGCCGACGATGGCCGGTTGGCGCAGGCGGGTCATCAACATGCCGCACAGCAATGCCGCCAGGACGACGATGGCGATGCCCGTCAGGTCGTTGCCGTGGGCGGCGTCCGACGCGGTCATGGCCTTTTCCGTGACCTCGGCCACCGCATCGACGGCGGCGGCACCGATCTCGGCGATCTTTTCCGGAAGCTCTTTCGGGGGTGCCTGGGTGTCCATCGGGACAGGGTAACATTTCCATGCAACCGCGCCAGATGGTGATTGGGCTTAACCCTTTAGAACAGGGACATCTGCGCCGACGGCGGCACCGGCGGGCGGAACAGGTCGCAGCGCAGCGGCCGGCTGCCGGACCGCGCCCGGTCCAGGCCCGCGCGCTTCAGCGCCGCCTTGAAGCGCGCCGCGAGCAACTGCGCCTCGACCCCCGTGCCGGTATAGCGGGTTCCCCAATCGGCGCGGTAAAGGGCCCCCTCACGGCTGGATCGGAGGCGGTTCAGGACCCGCTCCGCCCGGTCGGGGTAATGGGCCTGCAGCCATTCGCCGAACAGATCCGCGACCTCGCCCGGCAGGCGCAGCAGGACATAGCCCGCCGCCGTCGCCCCGGCGGCGGCGGCCTCGGCGATGATGGCGTCCAGTTCCATGTCGTTGAGGGCCGGGATCATGGGCGCGGCCAGCACCGTCACGGGCACGCCCGCCCCGGCCAGGCCGGCAATGGCGTGAAGACGCTTGGCCGCCGTCGGCGCCCGCGGTTCAAGCCGCCGCGCCAGCCCCCGGTCCAGGGTCGTCACGGAAACCGCGACCGACGCCAACCCCTTCGCCGCCATGGGCGCCAGGATGTCGAGATCGCGCAGCACCAGATCCGATTTGGTGGTGATGGAAACGGGATGGTCGCAGGCGGCCAGAACCTCAAGCACACCGCGGGTGATGCCGAACCGCCGTTCGATGGGCTGATAGGGGTCCGTGTTGGCGCCCAATTGCAAGGTCTGACAGCGGTAGGACCTGGCCGCCAGTTCGGCCCGCAACAGATTGGCCGCGTCATGCTTGGCGAACAGTTTGGTTTCGAAATCGAGCCCCGGCGACAACCCCAGATAGGCATGGCTCGGCCGCGCGAAACAGTAGACGCAGCCGTGCTCGCACCCCCGGTAGGGGTTGAGCGAACGGTCGAAGGGAATGTCGGGCGAGGTGTTGCGCGCGATCACCTTGCGCGCCGTATCGGGAAGGACTTGGGTGCGCAGCGGCGGCAGGCCGTCATCATCGCCCCATCCGTCGTCCACGGCTTCCCGCGTCAGGCGCTCGAAGCGGCCGTCCTGGTTGGAAACGGCGCCCCGCCCCTTCATGGCACCGCCGAATTTGAGAGATGCGGACATGGAATGAGGATATCGCGATATAAGAACAAAACAAGAACATTATGCCGATGATTATGGAAGGCAATATCACACGAGAGCCGCCGAGTTCCCTCGCTTGCGCCTGCTAACTCCTATATGCTCGCCACCGGCAGCAAGGAGACCGATTTGCCCAATTTCCACATCTATCCCGTCACCGACGGGGATTCGTTCTGGGTCAAGGCCTCGAGCAGCGAAGAAGCCCGCAAGCTGATCACCCTGAACGTGCCGGGCGCCCCCAACGCGACGGAAGCGTCGCAATACCGTTGCGAGGAGGACGACCAGAAATCCCCCCCCCATGGGCTGATCTATCACCAGCAGGGCCGCCCGATCACCATCACCAAGCGCTAAACCGCCGGCCTCCCCACACGGCAGACCACCGCCCCGCGCACCTGGACAAGAGTCCCGGTGACAGAACCGTCATGGTTTGTTAGAGTTTCATTAAGGTTACGGGCCGGGCGTTTTCCGGCCCGCCGCGGAATAAATGGTCTGGGCATGGGTACATGAGCAAGATCAAGGAAATCATCGACGGCATCCTCGACGGCTTGGCCGAACTGCTGGCCCCGCCGCCGGCACCCGTGCCGATCCCCGTGCGCAACCGCCCGCAGCAGCGCCCCCGGCGCTGACGCCCAGTCTATCCGACGCCTGTCATGCCCCCCACCGATGACGCGCCGCCATCGGAGCCCGACGCCGTGAGCGACCTGCCCCCCGATCGCCAGCCGACGGAAGACCCGGCCCGGGACAGTCCGGCCGACGGGGCGCCGGACGCCCCATCCCCCGCCGACCGCGTCGCCGTGCCGCCGACCCTCAGCATCGTCATCCCGACCTTGAACGCGGCCACGGATTTGGGCCGCGCCCTGGACAGCCTGTCCGGCGGCGGCATCGATTTCGAGGTCATCGTCGCCGACGGCGGCTCGACCGACGGCACCCAACGCATCGCCCGTGCCTTCGACGCCAAGGTCGTCGTCGCCCCGCGCGGACGGGGATCGCAATTGGCTGCGGGGGCGGCGGCGGCGGCGGGACCGTGGTTGTTGTTCCTGCACGCGGACAGCGCCCTTCAGCGCGGCTGGCAGATCATCCTGCGCGGCTTCACCGGCAACCGGGACAACCATTTCCGGGCCGGATACTTCCAGTTGATCCTGGACGACCCGGCGCCGCAGGCGCGGCGGGTGGAAGACCTGGCCAACTGGCGGGCCAGGCATCTGGGCCTGCCTTACGGCGACCAGGGGCTGGTGATCTCGCGGCCGTTCTACGACTTCCTCGAGGGTTACAAACCCCTGCCGCTGATGGAGGACGTGGACTTGGTGCGCCGCATCGGCAACAAACGCCTGACCACCCTGCCCTCGGCCGTCACGACCTCGGCCGTGCGCTATCGCAAGGGTGGCTGGTGGCTGCGTCCGCTGCGCAATCTGTTGTGCCTGAGCCTGTACTACGCGGGCCTGCCGCCGCGCTGGATCGCGCGATTGTACAAGTGAGAACACCAGCCCTGCAAAACCATCTGGTCATCTTCGCCAAGGCGCCGCGCCTGGGCCGCGTGAAGACACGCCTGGCGCGCCATATCGGCGGCGTCGGCGCCTGGGCCTTCTACCGGGGCATGTTGGCGGGGCTGACACGACGGCTGGGCCGCGACCCGCGCTGGCGTTGCTGGCTGGCCGTGTCGCCGGATCAGAGCATTTTCGACCGGGGCCTGTGGCATGCCGCCGCGCCGGGATGCCGGTCCTTCCTCAGCCAGAGCGGCGGGGATCTGGGGGCGCGCATGGCCCGGGTCATGGCGCTGCTGCCGCCGGGGCCGGTGGTGCTGATCGGATCGGACATTCCGGGCATCCAGCCCAAGATGATCGCCCGCGCGTTCAAACTGCTGGGCAACCACGACGCCGTGTTCGGCCCGGCCCCCGACGGCGGTTACTGGCTGGTTGGGCTGCGTCGCCGGCCGCGCTTCACCGATCCCTTCGGCGGCGTGCGCTGGTCCACGGACCAAGCCTTGGCCGACAGCCGGGCCAACCTCGCGGGCCTCAGCATCGCCCTGATCGACGAACTCGAAGATGTCGACGACGGCCCGTCCTTCACCCGGCGCTGTGGCCGCCCTTAAACGGCAGCGGCGCAGGTGGCGGGGGGCGCCTCGGTCTTGCTGCCATGGGCCTGCAGGCGGACGTCATTGATCAGGGTGCGGCCCAGGGCGCGGTTGAAACGTCCCGTCAGGCGCTGGCTCAGGCTGCCGGTCAGGGCTTCCTTCCAGGTGTCCTGATACAGCACGTTGCGCGAAACCTCGCCGTTGACCGCCGAAACCAGCCGCGGCATCAGCCGGCAGACGGCGTCCCGCGCATCGCCGTTCGGCACGTCGATGGCGATGGAGACGATCACAACCTTGTCTTCGTTCTTTTTCTTCTTGAGCGTCCAGCCGCCGATATGGACCGCGATCGGCGCCATGCGGACCACTGACGGTCCCCGGTCGGAAACACGGCCCCCGATCCCCGAAAGCGAGACGTCGAACCCCGTCCCGATGGCGGCAACCGACCCCACCGTGCCCGCCGCGACGGTGCTGGCGATCAGAACGCTTTTGATGAAACCGGGCATCCTTCCCTCTCCGAAAGATCTTCGGAAATTCGGCCGCACCCACGATTTGTTTTTTTGATGGACCGCGCGGGCGCTCATTTACCCAACGTGGCCCTGAGAATACTTCGCTTAGCCCCGCTGACAAGCACGCCAAAGGTCTAGGTTTCGCGCGCCAACCCGTCCGTCCACGCGGCACCGGCGGACGGCGGTCAGGTCGCGTCCGGGCAGGTGGTCGGCGGGATGTCCTTCTTGTCCTGATAGGCGGTCAGGAACACGTCATCGACCACACGGCCCCCCAGTGCCTTGTTGAAGCGCTGTCGCAACTGGTCGGTCAGGTTTTTGGGAATCGCGTCCTGAGCATTGCCGGAATAGTTGACCAGGTTGGCGAAGGCCGTGTTCAGGGAGGACACGAGGCGCGGCATCAGCTGGCACACCTTGGCAGCGTTGTGTCCGCCGGTCACCCGCATCCCGACGGAAACCAGAAGCTGCCGGGCCTTCTCTTTGCTTTTCAGGCTGTAGCCGCCGACCTGCACGGCCTGTGGGCGCATGCGCACCGTATGCAGCTTGTCGTCCTTGACCATGGCGGCCGGGGTCCCGGCGCTCGGCTCCGAGCTGACCCAGATGCCGATCCCGGCGATGCCACCGATCACCAGGATCGACGCCGCGACGCCGATCAACAGGCTTTTCATGAACTTGTCCATCGGGCCCCCTTAGACGCGGCAAATCCAGCGCGGGAATGATACCAAAACGATAGTGAAACCGGCGGGCAAAAACACCGGCTCCAGCGCGATCGGAAGGATACGCGATAAAACTTTCAGGAAACTGACGTTTTCAGGATTTTCGAATTCGGGTTTTCCACAGCGTGCGCCGGGTTCTGTGGATAACCGAACGGGAGAAAAGGGGGCGAATCGGCTTTCGTCGCCGCGACGACCAACCGCCGACGAGGGCATGCCCCCGTCGGCATTTCGGTTTCGGTATTCCGGTTTCGGCGTTTCGACTCACGCCGCCTACGGGGCGCTATCCCCGCCGGCCTTATTTGCTCGGCGCCAGGAAGCCCAGGGCCTTCGCCACGCTGTCGCAGGCAACATCGTTGATCTGCGTCTTGGCGGCCATCTTCGCCTTGTCGATGTTCTTATTGAAGCCCCGCGACGCGGCCTTGTCCAGGCCCGCCTTCACCTTCTTGAATTCGCCTTCGGCGGCCTTGATGGTGGCCTTGGGGTCGGCCATGCAGTTCTGGTCCAGGGCCTGGGCCTGGGCGGCCGGGGTGACGGCGATAAACGACAGCATCACGGCAACCGCCGCGCCCGGCAATGCGACACGCATCTTCTCTAACTCCGATGAATCCGTTGCGGCCCGTGTTGGCCCTGCCGTCCCGGCACCGGGCGCGCGGCCGCTTTCAGACGCGGATTTGGCGCCGAACCGGACCTTCCGTCAATATGGATTTGGGGCTGTCCCAGATAACTCGGTTTGGGGGTTATCATGGGGCCGATGCGCAA